>NZ_JBMIRT010000059.1:0-1148601 GCF_049195285.1 Ruegeria sp. MALMAid1280
CTATGACGCGGATGCGGATGTTTACCGATGTCCGGCAGGCGAGACGCTGACATACCGCTACACGACTGAAGAAGGCGGCCTGGTGGTGCGGCGCTACTGGACCGACGCCTGTCAGACCTGCCCTGTCAAGGCGGGCTGCACCACCGGCAAGGAACGTCGTATCACCCGATGGGAGCACGAGCATCTGGTCGACGACATGCGCGACCGCTTGAGCCGCGACCCGGCCCTGACGGGCCTGCGTCGCTCGACCGTCGCGCACCCGTTCGGCACGATCTAGGGCTGGATGGGGGCAACGCACTTCCGGATGCGGCGGCTGAAGAACGTCCGCACCGAAATGGCCTTCCATGTCCCCGCCTATAACATCAAGCGGAGGGTCGCCCTGATCGGGGTACGTCGGTTACTGACCGCCAATCCGGCTTAAACTGGGGCGATCCGTTCAAATTTCACGACGGGAAACGCCGCAAGAGCGCAGATTCAGCCCCCTGCGGCGCATAAAGCGCCACAATGGTCAAAAATCCGGGTGCCTCCACAAAAAGCAAACGGAGCATCCTCTTCGTCGAGAAATCAAGCGAGTTTCCACACACCCTCAACCCAAAGTGGACGCGCCATTTCCGTGGTGAAGACAAGCAGGGCGAGGCCGGTGTTTCGAGTTGTTTAGCTAGCGGGGCTAACCTCGTGCAGGCGCCACTTATTCGGAACGCCCTTCAACTCGTGCTCACCGCAGTCCTGAAATTGAAACGGCGCACCAAGCATCAGTTGACGCGTGAGATCCGAGGTCAGTACCTGCCCGTCCTTGGCTTGGCCCATCACGCGCGCGGCCACGACCACGCCAAGGCCGCTGATGTCATCGCCGCGCATTTCAATCTCACCGGTATGTGCGCCGAAGCGTGCGTTCAGGTCGATTGCCGACAAGGCTTCTCGTACAGAACCAGCGCAGGTCAGCGCGCTGGTCGGAGAGCTGAACGTCGCCACCACACCGTCGCCCGTGAACTTTACAAGGTGACCACCGTGTCGTGATATTTGGGTTGCGCAGATGTCGTCGTGGCGGTTCATCAGGTCGCGCCAACGGTCGTCACCGATCCGTGCTTGTTGCGATGTGGACTCGACCAGATCAGAAAACAGAACGGTGGTAAGAGTACGCGTGGGTTGGGTTGTCACCGGGGCCGCGCCGGTGACAAACTCGACGATTGCGGCTGCATAGCTTTCCACGTCACCTTCCCAAGGCACATGTTCGTGGCCGGGAATGGTCTTGTATTCGGTCTTGGGCATCAAACGCAGAAAATCCTGGGCGCAATCCGCCCCGTTCGCTTCTTCGGTTTCGCGATGAATGACCAATGTGGATTGGGAAATAGAAGGCAGCAATTCCCGGATATCGATCCACGCGGCCAATTCGAACAGGTTGGCAACTGTGATCGGGGTCGCGCTCATCCGTTGGAAATGCGCCCAGGCTTCCTGAGCCTCGGCATCGTCCTGACTTGGGCCGAATTCGGAAAATGGGTGAGGTTTGTAGGGCTTTCCCCAGTTTTCGCGGAACTGGGCCAACGCAAGTTCAAGGCTTTCAGGTGTCAGATAACCACGGGTTAAACGGCCTTGAGCGTACCCGCCGCAAAGGGCCAGACGTTCGACCCGTTGAGGGCGCATCGCGGCATAGACACAGGCAAGTGAGGCACCCTCGGAAAAAGCAATAATCGTGGCCGAGGGCATGTCGGCGACATCCATCACCGCCTCGATATCCATCATGCGTTCTTCAAGGGTTGGTGTTCCCTGAATACGGTCGGACATGCCGTTGCCGCGCTTGTCGAAAGTAACGAGCCTTCCAGCCGAGCTGAGAGATGTCATCCACTGCAGATAGCCCGGATGTTCCATGAACGCTTCCAGATGCGAGATCATGCCGGGGACCAACACGAGATTTCGCGGTCCATCGCCCCATACCTGATAGGCGATGGAGAGCCCGTCGTTTTCAGTGAAAAGGGTCTCCACGCTGGCAGTCATGCACCCCTCTATTAGTTCTCTGGCCACTCTGCCGCCTGCGATTTCAACATAGATCGAAGCGAAGGTGACGCGCGATCATAATGAAGTCCGAAGGGCGTTTTGGCAACGACCGCTTTGGTTTAGGGAAGCTGCGGCGACAGTGCATGGATAGACGCCGGAATTTCTCTATGGCTTCGTACGCAGCTATTGGCGCGGTGGGGGCTCGCGCACGCTTTTTGTGTTGGCTTCGCCCGCAGACCGTGAGTTCGGCCATCACCTGATTTCGCGCCAGCGGCGAACGGCGGCACAGTGGGCTGCAATTGCAGCGTCAGGGTATTGGGTTGGGTATCGGTTATGTGTCGTTCTGCATCTCAGCGTGGTTTCCTCAGGTAAGGGTCAGGCTGCGGACAATACGGTCACTCGGGGCATGATGCCAAATGTCCGTTAATGGGAAAGAGGCTGGGGAATGACCGGATCAGAGACCTGACGATTCCGACAAGGAGTTAAGTAAGCAAATCGCCCGGTTCCGCAGCCGAGCTCGGCACGCAACCCGTCAAAATGCGCCGCCAGAGCTGCTGTTTTTGAAGGAGCACTTCTCAGGGTGATCCCGCACGACCCCTAATCTTGACGGCCATTTCCTGCCGAACAACCCGCTTAAACAGAACCTCATTGCATCGACTCGGCCATGAGGTGCAAAATCGACGTATTATTTTTATTTCAATCTATACTGTGGGCGGGCCAGAACATGAGCCGCGAGCCATTCCAGTTTGAAGATTTTCCCCTTTCCTTCGCAGAGGCGTCGCAGGCGAACTATTTTCGGTGCGTCTGTGAACACGTCGTGGATGGTGACACCATTGATGTCGTCGCTGATCTGGGCTTTCTCACCTACAACTATGTTCCAATTCGTCTCAAGGGCGTAGATACGCCGGAATTGCGGGGCACCAGTGGGGTCACGCACGAACGGGCTGTTGCAGCCTTCGCGCTGACACGTGACCGGGCATTGGGCCGCAAGATCCTGTTACGGACGAGCAAAGGCGCGCGATCTTTTGATCGCTTTGTCGGCACCGTGCTTGTCCCGCCCGAACCCGGTGGGAATCCCACTGAAGGTGTCGAAACCGTTTCCGGCACGACTTGGACCTCACTCACTACGCTTCTGATCGACAGCGGTTTGGGGGACGCAATCGATTGACCGACCCGGCCATGAGAGGAGGACACAATGATCGACACGACGTGGCATGACACACAAGTGCTGAACGGTATCGGCCCCGTAATGGCCGAAGCGCTCTCAGGCGTTGGCATTCACCACTCCGAACAGCTGTTGGGTCATCCTGATATCGTCCTTGCGCAAAGCCTGGCCGATCTGGGCGGGCTGACGGTGGAAAACCTGATGGCAGAATTCATCCCGCAAGCACGGCTTTTGCGGCTCGATGGGCTTAGCGAGGCACAGGCCCTCGATCTTGCCCAACGGGGGCACGACTATGGCACGCTGATGCTGTCGGATACCGAAGACCTCATGTCCACGCTGAACGGTGCGGGACATCCGGCTGCGATGCAAGATCTGCTGAAAGCTCAACTCGGTGCGGCACAGCGCTATCAGAAAGGCACGCTTCTGGTGCGTGTTGTCGACCCGGACTTGCAGCCGGTAGCCGATGCCGAGGTGTTCATCATCGACCCGCCCGGCAGCGGCACAGCCGTGGCCTGGACCTATCGCACCAATGAACGCGGTTATGCCCTGATTGAAATGGTCGCCGCCGGACAAAGCGCGATCCTCGCCTTTGCCGATGATCGTTCCGCCTATCTGCCGATGGCGCTGACTGCGCAAGCGCGGTCACTGATGTTGGTGCTTGATCGCGACGCGCCAGATGGGATCACGCATGACGAGGCAGTCGACGGCCCCGTCGCCATGGCTGTACCCGCCAGCCGCCCACAAGTCGACCTGGCTGATCTGGCCGATGGCGCATTGTTGGAATATTCGGGGATGCACGAAAACCATGGCGTTCTCACAGTATTCTTTCGCAAACGTTTCAAACTGACCTGGCGGATCGAAATCACATCGGTGCCGCAAAACGACCTGCCGGCCGGGATCAACCCCGGCGCGCTTCTGCTTTGGACGGGCAGTGCGCTCACCGACACTGGTCTAACCAGCCTTGAAGCCCGCCTCACCCTCATGCAGGGCGACCCCCTGCCAATCTGATTCCGGAGACCTGCCATGCCCCCGCCTCCTCCACCCAATAACTCGTCAATCACGGTCTATCAGTGGACCTTTGGACCGCTTGGATCGCCCTGTGGCGCCTGTATGCAATTGGGAGCAGTGCCATCGCTCGTGCGTCGCTCCAGCCCGCATGCCTTCTGCGTATGTCTGGGCGATATTCCTACACCCTGGCCGTGTACCTATCAGGGCCGTTCAAGCGTCGAATCCGAGACTGAAACGTTCGAAGTCCCGGGTCCTGTCATACCGGCCGGAGGCAGCCGGAAATGGACGACCTCGGCTTCAGCGACAGGTAGCGTCTCGGTCACCGGCGAGGGTGACGGAACTGCGGCCACCGTCTCAGGCAGCACGACCACAGGGGAATCGACAGAATGGAATATCAGCAATCCAAATGATGATATGGCAGTTCAGTTGTTCGAAATCTGGAACAACATCAACGAAAGCTGGGTCGATACAGTGGAATGCACTGTCGTGGGTTTTACCGTGACCCATAACATCCCACGCAGCGAAGCACGCCAGGAATTCGGGGGGTTTATCTCACGACCTTTCGTACCCTGACGAAAGAACGGTGGGCGCGTTCCCTTTTCAAAGCCGAACCGTGCGAGAGGTGGGTTCCCTCTTGCCGCAACCATACCGAACGACCAGAGCTGACGAAACGCGTCCAGGTAGTCCAGAGCAAAACCAGGCGACCCGTTCAATTTGAAATCGCGGAAACCACAGGGGACTCTGTCCTGGCATAGTTTCTCGCCGCAGCAATGGTTTGAATCGAGCCCGGCCTGCCGGATGCCGCACGGTGCATGAATGGCCGGTTTGCGTGAACATCGCCGCGCTTATGAGGATGGTGCATAGCTTCCGTCTTTGCGGTGCACCTCGCCGCCGCTGAGTGGAGGATTGAAGACGCAGACAAGCCGCAGATCAGCGTCTGTGGCCCGCACCATATGCCGGTCATGTTGATCCAGCGCGTAGAGCGTAAATGGTTCAACAGGATGCCAAGTTTCGTCGTCAGACGTCTTGATCTGACCGTTACCCTCGACACAATAGCATGCCTCTAAGTGATGGGTGTATTCAATTTCAAGCAAGGCACCCTTTTTGATGACCGTGTCCGTAAGCGAAAACCCCATCCCATCAGAGGCAAGTAGTAACCTTCTGCTGTTCCAACCCGGACCGGATACGTCCTGATCTGTGCCAAGGATATCTCTGAGCGCCGTAACAATCATATTTCACCGCCTCATTGCTATCGTACCGCGCGGTTCATCCCACCGTCTGACAGTATACTCTGACCATTAATATACCGGGCTGCATCGCTGGCGAGAAATACGCAGGTTTGTCCGATTTCCTCGAACGTTGCGGGTCGCTGAGCAGGGATTTCCCGACGGGCTTGTTCGGACAGGTTCACATTCTCGCAGAACCCTGGAAGCAGGTTGTTCATGCGGATGTTGTGCCGCGCATAGCGATCTCCGTAAAGCTTTGAAAAACTGTGCAGTGCACCGCGCAGCATGCTCATTGGATAGGGTGCGCGTGGTTCGATTGTGTTCATGGACGAGATGTTTACGAAAGCACCCCCGCCTTGTTCGATCAGTATCGGCGTGACGATGCGGGCAATCTTGACGACGTTCAGCACATACATGTCCAGGCTTTCGTGCCACAATGCGTCGCTGAGCTCCAATAGAGGTCCGTCAAAGTCAGGATCGAACCCGACGGTCTTGATGGTTTCGGGCACCGTTCCACCGTGGCCCATATTGCTGACGATCGCATCGATCCGTCCATATTTACTCATGGTGTCGTCGATCATCGCCTGTAAATCATCAACGTCCAGCACAGAGCCGCGGCGGCCAATGCCCCCAAGGTCCTCCGCCAGTTCGACAGAGCGGTTTGATGGTGACATCAGTGAGACCTTGTAGCCTGCCTTTGCCATTTCAACGGCGCAGCCCCGGCCAATGCCTTGCCCTGTACCTGTCATCAGCGCGACTTTGACTTCGGCCATTGCTTTTCCTTTCATCAGGCAAGTTGTGTGTGAGATTTTTTTGATCTGAAACCATGTAGCCTCGAACAAGCAGAAGGACCTATCGATTTTTTGAGGTTAGGCTGTTAGATTTTCTCACATGGCAGAGAATCTCAGACACCTTCGTGCCCTTCAAGCCTTTGACGAAACCGCAACCCATTCCAGCCTGACCAAGGCTGCGGATGCATTGAACGTCACACACGGGGCAATCAGTCGGCAAATCAAGTTGCTGGAACTGCACCTTGGCGTGACACTCTTTCATCGCCGCCCCAATGGGGTTGAACTGACTAAGGCCGGGGAACGCCTGCATCAATCAACACGCGGGGCGTTTTCTGCTTTGCAATTGGGCGTATTGGAGGTGAAGCGATTACATCGCCGCCAGTCGATTACAGTGTCCTTGTCCACCTCGCTGGCGCTCAAATGGCTTGTACCGTTGCTCAGTTCGTTTCAGCAAGCGCATCCGGGTATCGCATTGTTGCTGGATACAAATGACAGCTTTGCAGATTTCAATGCAAGTGAGGTGGATGTGGCCCTGCGGTTTGGGGAACCCGGTTGGGGCGGGCTATATCATGAGCTGATAAGACAAGAAGAACTGGTTGCAGTGGCCGCCCCATCCCTTGTTGAGAAAGCACGCCTGCCAATGCGCGCCGAGGACGTGGCTGATCTCCCGCTGTTGCACGATGCCTTCAACGTCGGGTGGGAAAGCTGGGCCGCGCAAGTTGGGTTGAGCGATGATCGACTTAAATCTCAGAGTATCAAGTATGTCGATAGTGCTGTTCTTTTGGAGGCCGCGATTGACGGGCAAGGCGTGGCATTGGCCAGACATCTTTTGGCGGCAAGAGATTTGGAACTTGGCCGCTTGATCCGTCTCGATGAAAGTTGTGTTCCCTTGGATCGTGGGCTCTACTTCGTCTGCCGCCCTGATGATCAGGAACGGGTCACGGTGAGACTGTTCAAAAAGTGGCTCATGTCGATTTGAACTTCGTGCCGACACTGAATATCCGCGAAAGCAGTCATTGAATCACGTATTACAGGAGACGGCTCCGTCCGCGCCTTTCATATCTAGGCTTGGTGTGGCGAACGTGCGGTCTTGATGTAGTTTCAAAATCCGCTTGGCAACGACCGCTTCAGTAATCTGGGCTATGATGCAACCCATTGGGCCGCTTGAAAGTGTGGTGCCGGAATTCCGGCACCACGTTGAAATTATTTGTCGGTCACGTCCGATATCCATGTTCCGGCGGCGACAGCGCGCGGCAAGCCCAGAGGGCCGATCGCCAGAAGCGCAACCTGCTGCATGTCTTCAGCCGAGATGCCCTCGGCCAGTCCCCGGCGGCTATGCGAGTGCACGGCACCTTCGGATGCGGCCCCAATTGCAAGCGCGAGTTTGACGAGGCGGCGTTCCCGGTCGGTTAGTGAACCCGCCTGTGCGGTTGCTGATCCAAGTGCGGCATATGCATCCCAAATCGTCGGATGTTTCGCGGCAAGCGCCCCTGCGGCGCCGGGCAGATCTTTGGTCATCTCAGTCTCTCCATCCTGTTAGTTTGTCCCTGTGGCAACGATGTCTTCAAACGCCTTTTTGGCTTTCTTGGGCATTTTCGCGTCGAGGAACCCATCGGGCATGTCACCAGCGCCGACCTGAATGACCATTACCATACCCATGCCAAGATGTGGTTTGCATTTCACGCCGATCATGCCTTCGGTGGTCAATTCGACCTCGATCTCTTCATTGATCTTGCCGGCGAAAGGCTCTTGTCCTTCGGGGACCATGCCCTTGACGGTTTCGGCATTGTGACCTTTGTCCGCCGCGCGGAAGACCACCACATCACCAACCTGGGCCGAGACAAATCGCGGTTCGAACACCATAGTGCCCGCTTCGCCGCGGTTCAGCATCTGGACCTCGATGGTTTCGGCAAGCGCCGGGATCGGGGCAAGCGCCAGCAGGGTGGCGGCAGTCAGGGATTTGAGTTTCATCTTACGTTTCCTTGTCAGGCTTGAACGTTTCATCCACCAAGCGCGGACATATGGCGCGCCACGGCGGGTTTTGACATTTGTGAAAGGTCGAAGCGGTGACGCTCGGGCTTCATCAACAGCGCGCTTCGAATGGCGGACGAGGCCTCATCCTCGGATCGGCGCAAGGGCGCGCGCAGATCAACCGATCCTTCGTCGCCCATGCAGGTGTAGAGGCGTCCGGTGCAACTGACCCGCACCCGATTGCAGAGCGCGCAGAAGTTGCAGGACATCGGGGAAATGAAACCAAGCTGGCCACCGGTCTCAGCGACCTGCACATAGCGCGCCGGACCGCCGGAACGGCGGTTAAGCGGGGCCAGCGTCCAGCGGCGCGCCAGGTCCGATTGCAGATCACGCAGGGACAGCGCGCTGTCACTTCGATCCTGACCGGTATCGCCCAGCGGCATTTCCTCGATCAGCGTCAGGCCCATGCCGCGCCCATGGGCAAAGCGGATCAGATCGTCGACTTCGTCTTCGAACGCGCCACGGCTGGCAACCGCGTTCAGCTTGACTTTCAGGCCCGCGTCCTGCGCGGCATCCAGCCCGGCCAGAACCATGCGAATATCACCAAGCCGGGTCAGGCTGCGGTATCGATCCGGGCATAGCGTGTCGAGCGAGACGTTGACCCGCTTTACCCCGCAAGCGGCCAAACCATCTGCATGGCGCGCCAGCAATGTGCCGTTGGAGGTAAGTGTCAGTTCATCCAGCGCGCCAGACCGCAGATGCCGCGACACATCCCGAAACAAGTCCATCACATCGCGGCGCACCAGAGGCTCGCCCCCGGTAATGCGCAGCTTGCGCACACCGCGCCGTATGAAAATGTCGCTGAGGCGGGCCATCTCTTCAAGGCTCAGAAGGTCGCGCTTGGGAAGAAATGACATCTTCTCGGCCATACAATAGGTGCAGCGCAGATCGCAGCGGTCGGTCACGGACAAACGCAGATAGGTGACGGTTCGGCCAAATCCATCGACCAGCGGGGCCAAAGGTTGGCGCGCTTTGCTTGCGGGGGCCAAAGAGGCGCCAAGGCGGGCAATTTTGACGGGGGTCAGGTCAGAAGGGCCTGTATTCTCGCCGAAACCACTGCTGTTAGTATTGTCCAGCATCGGACCCTCCTGCATGTGATAGTGAAAATCTGGGGGGGTACGCGGCCGGGCTTTGGCCCGGCCGCGCTGCTCTTTGGTGCCTTAGTTGGCGTCGGCCGCGTTCATCATCAGGTATTCCATGACGAGCTCGCGTTCGCTGTCATCAAGACCAGCCCGTTCGAACATGGACGGCACGATGCCTTTCCATTGTTGTTGCGTGTAGTGGGTCACTTCCCGCGGGGCGTGACAGACGGTGCAACGCTGGAAGAACATCTTTTCGCCTGGGGTCATGTCGGCATAAAGAGACGCGGTCAAAGCTTCGAGCCGTTCCAGACCAAGCTTGTCATCGTCAATCGCGGCAAGCTCTGTGTCCTCGATGATCGCGGGCTTTTCGTAGGCCATGTTCGGGCCTTCCGGGTCTTCGCATTTGCGCATTTCGATCAGGACCGTGTTGGCAGTCGTGGCCTCGCTGAGGCCCGAGGCGCGCTGCGTGGAGGTCAGGAAGTTTACCAGACCCGAGTTACAACGTCCCTTGCTGTCCAGTGACGGCCAGCACCCTTCGTAGATCGAAACGACGCCCGGCATGATCTCGTCGCTGACAACGGCCCCGGCAATAACGGTGCCCCGGTCGTTGTAAAGCTCGACCAGATCGCCATCGGCGATGCCGCGTTTTGCGGCGTCATCGGCGTTGATCCGAACCGGTTCGCGGCCCTGAACCTTGTAGATACCCCGCAGCGTTTCCGACTGGTCCATCTGGCTGTGCAGACGGTACCACGGGTGGGGGGACACGACGTGCAACTGGCCTTCTTTGGCGTTGCCGAGATATTCGTGTTTTTCCATCCAGGTTGGCATACCGGGGCAGTCGTCGATCTCCATGTTCGCGATGTTTTCGCAGAACATTTCGATCTTGCCAGATGCGGTGTGCAGCGGGTTTGTGTCCGGGTCCGAGTAGAAATCGCCGTGGCGCACCCATTTCCGGGCCTCTGCAGGAACCGGCATCCGGGCGTACCCTTTTTCCCAGAACTCTTCGAACGGGGTTTCCTTGGCCGCGCCCGATGCCTCATAGGCCAGTTTGATGTGATACATCTTGTCTTCGCTGTCGGTGAACTGCGCCCACAGACCCAGTTTGTCGGCCAGACCTTCGAAGATTTCATAGTCGGGCAGGCTTTCGCCAACGGGTTCGATCACCTTCTTCATCGCGTAGACGCGGTCGTTCGAATAGGTGCCGCCCGAGGTGATGTCATCCTGTTCCAGTGTCGATGCCGCAGGCAGGACGATATCAGCCCAGCGGGTTGCAGCGGTCCACCACACATCGACCGAGACGATGGTGTCGACCTTCTCAAGCGCGCGGATCAGCCGGTTGGTATCCTGCTGGTGCGACATGAAGTTGTTGCCGGCGTTGAAGATCATCTTGATGTCGGGATAGGTGTTGGTCTGCCCGTTATAGAAGAAATCCACGCCCGGACTTTCCAGCGCCTCGGTAATGCGCGAGGCCGGGACGATCTTCTTGACGAAGTTCCGGCCCTGGCTCATGCCGACCGGAGTGGCGTTACCACCTTGGGGCATACCGCCGTTACCGTAGTGCCACGAGAATCCTACGCCCTCGCCCGGTTTGCCGATCTTGCCAAGCAAGGCTGCAAAGTTGATCAGCGACCAATAGGCCATTTCACCATGCTGGGCACGCTGGATGGCCCAGGAACCGGCAATGCTGGTTTTCGACGATGCAATGAGTTCGGCGAGATCCTTGATCTCCTGCTCGTCAATGCCGGTGATTGCCGAGGCCCATGCGGGTGTTTTCGGTGTGCCGTCTGTTTCGCCTTTCACATAGGCAATCCACTTGTCGCTGCCGACTGTGTACTTGTCCATATAGGCCTGATCTTCCAGACCGTTTTCCAGCGCATGATAGGCCATCGACAGGAACAGGGCGGTATCGGTGTTCGGTATGATCCGCTTCCATTCTGCGTTCAAATAGTCGTCGCTGGCGGTGCGCTGCGGGTTGATCGAGATGAACTTGACACCCGCATCGCGGATTTCTTCCCAATGGGCGTACATGCCGTGGTCAGCCACGCGGTATTCGATCCGGTTGTTCTTGATCGGGTCACAGCCGACAAGCACGAACAGTTCGGTATTGTCGCGGATGGTTTCCCACGCGGACTGCGCGGAATAGACTTCCATGTCGCCGATGATATGGGGCAGGCAGACCTGACCGGCACCGGCCGACCAGTCGCCCGCGGTGTTCGTGCAGCCGCCCATCAGGTTGATCAGACGTCCCTGCAGAACATTCGGACGGAACACACCGGCATTCGACCAGCCGCCATAGGACGAGCTGAAGATCGCTTCGTTGCCGTGGTTGGTGGCGGTATCCAGCAGCGCCTTGGCGGTCAGGCTCCAGGCGGTATCCCAATCGACGCGGACATATTCTTCCTTGCCGCGCAGTTCAGGTTTGATGTCGCCACTTTCCCAGCCTTCCAGATAGGATTTACGCACCATCGGATAGTTGATCCGGCTCTTGTCATAGGTCCGATCCATGACGCCGTAGGCCAGCATCTCGGTGGGACGAGCATCAAGTTCCATGATCTTGTTGATGCCGATCAGTTTGCCATCGCGGACCACGGCCTCGAACGGGCCGAAATGGGTCGCGTGGAATGTGCGTCCTCCGAACGAGTTGGGATCAAGCGCGGCGAGCGCGGTGGAATTCATCAGAGCGGTTGCGCCGAATGTGGCGATACCCCCTTGCAAAAAGGCGCGGCGGGTTGGCGTTGAGAAAGACATATCGGGCCTCCTGTGGCTGGCTTCTGGGCGCACATTATTCTTTGGACGAAGCTGACACCTTGATTGCGCACAACTGCGGTTGTCCGAATATGTAAAGAAATGTAAAAGTGGCTTATGGCGCAGCATATCCTCATCGTCGAAGACGACCGCACAACCCGGTTGCGGCTTGCCGCTTACCTGCAAGAGCAGGGGCATCGCGTCAGCATGGCCGAGGATGCGGACGGGATGGAAAGCATCATCGAATACGATCCGCCGGACCTGTTGCTGGTCGATATCAACATGGACGGAAAGGATGGCCTGACGATCACCCGTGAACAGCGGGCAAAATCACGGGTTGGTATCATCCTGCTGACGGCTCGCGATGATCAGGTCGACAAGATCGTCGGCTTGGAAATGGGCGCCGACGACTATGTGACCAAACCCTTCGACAAACGCGAGTTGGCAGCCCGCGTGAAAAATCTGCTGGCCCGGATTGCGGATATCGGTCAGGCCCCTGAGGGTGCTCCGCCGGTCGAATTGTTTGGTGTTTGGTGTTTTGACCGGATTCGGCACCGGTTGATCTCGGCAGCAAGAACAGAAACGCTCACACCCCAGGAATTCGCGGTTATGACCGCGCTGGCGGATCACCCTGGGCAGACGCTCAGCCGTGCGCGGCTGTCCGAACTGATCGGCCGCAGCTCAAGCCGCGCCAATGACCGGATGATCGATGTGGTGGTTGGACGGCTGCGCAAGAAACTGGAAAAGGACCCGGCAAATCCCGAATGGATTCTGACCCAACATGGTCAGGGCTATCACTTCGTCGACCCGGCCTCGACCTGAAGCCCCGCCTTTGCGGCCGCCGCTTCAAGGGTGATCGCCGCAGTCTTGGCACTGGCGCAGACCCGATCCAACTGGGCCTCGCTGGCATCACTGTCTTGGGCCTCCAACTCGGCAAGCAGCGCACACAGCGCCTCAAGCCGGAAATTCGAGGCGGCCCCTTTCAACCGGTGCGCGGCCTTGCGTTGCTGGTCGGCCCGTGTGGACTTGATCGTTTCTACCGCCTCGGGCAATGCGCGCAGAAACTCGGATAGGATCAGCCCGGTTGTTTCGGGGCCGAGATCTGAAATATCGCTGCGAAGACTGTCCAGAACCGCCGTTTCGTGCCGGGGCGTTTCGGTCGGGCTGACGGGCGAAAGAACTTCCGTCAAAGCTCTGGGCGAGATCGGCTTGGCCAGAATGCGGGCAACACCCAGCCGGGCGCGGTTCTGTTCGGTGTCATCGATCAGATGCGCCGTCAGCGCGACCAGCATCGGCGCGTGTTCCCCGGCGCCAATCCGTGCAGCCACCTCCTCGCCCCGCATGTCCGGCAAATCAAGATCGATCAGGATCAGATCGAAACGGTTGTCGCGGTAACACTCCAATCCGGCCGTTCCGGTTTCGGCTTCCTGCACCCGACAGCCCAGCCGCTCCAAGTACCCCCGTGCCACCATACGGTTCACAGCATGATCGTCGATCACCAGAACACTGCGGTCCAGATCAGCCTCGGACAGTTGGGTTTCGTCTTCGGGCACACAGTCTGCATCGCCGGGCATCAACGGAACGGTCAGGGTAAACCGGGTGCCGACGCCGGGTTCACTTTCGACGCTCAGCACCCCGCCGAGCGCTTCGGTCAGATTGCGCGAGATGGCAAGACCCAGGCCCAGCCCCTCAATTCCCGCGCGCTTGACGGCTGCTGTCCGCGAATAGGCATCAAACGCCTGAGCGATCGCCTCGCGTGTCATGCCTATTCCGGTGTCGGCCACCGTGAAACTGACAACCGGCTGTCCGGTATCGTCCGCCACCGCATGATCCACGGTAAGCGTGACAGTCCCGCGTCTGGTATACTTGACCGCGTTCGAGATCAGGTTGCCCAGAATCTGGCGGATTTTCACAACATCGCCAAACAGCACCGGCGGCGCAGGCTCTGCGAGTTCAACAACGGTCTGCAGCCCTGTCTTAGCGGCCAGCGACTGCAACTGGTGACCAAGCTGGCCAACCAGATCGCGCAGGTGAAAATGCACCGGGTTGGTGCGATTGCCGCGGTCTTCACTGCTCGCATAGTCCAGAATGTCATTGGTGATCTCAAGCAATTCGCGGGCCGAGCGGTGTGCCGTTCGCACCCGATCTTGCCGGGCCTTGTCCGTCACTTCGGCCTCCAGCAGCCCCAACATCCCGATAATCCCGTTCAGCGGGGTGCGGATTTCATGGCTCATCCGGGCCAGAAACTCGGTCTTGCTGCGGTTTGCGGCCTCGGCCTCGGTGCGCGCCGCGTCCGAGGCCTGCATCTCGGCGACGACATCGCCGGTACGCGCGATCACCGCCTCTTCCAGATGTTCGCGCAGATCGGCCGCTTCGCTTGCACGGCGCCGCAGGATGTTGAGCGCCTTTTCCATGCGCCCGATCTCATCATGACCGCTGATCTGCAGCGGAGCGCCATAGTCCCCTTCTGCCACGGCCACGATGCGTCGGGCCAGCTCTCCCAGACGTGCGACCAGTTGCCGTCGGGCGTAAAGCCACAAGATCGAACCGGTGATCACCGCAGCCGCGACCACCACAAGCAATGCGATGTTCATCACCGACGACTGCCGTTCCGCAGCCGCGATCTGGGCGACCCCCTGGGCCTGCACTGCGTCGCGTGCCTGTCGGGCTTGCGATGACAGGCTGGTGATCATGGATTGCAGGTGTTGACTGTCGTCAGCAATCGCCATCTGCAAAGCGATCCTGTCCCTCTGCGTATCAACCAAACCGCCTTGCGCAATGGTTCCGCGCAGCTGGTGCAGCGCAGCCTGTGCCGCATCCCGTGCTGTAGGCGTCGGCAGATAGCGGATGCGGTGGTCGGCCAGCGTCAGACGATCCGATAGCTCGGCGCGCAGATCGGCCAGCGTATCCTGCGCGGCCATCACCTGCACCTGCTGCAGCTTCAGCCGGATCGCATCAACCACGTTTGCGAGCTCGGTCAACCGTTCGAATGCAAAGAAATGACGATCCGCAAGCTCGTCCAGCGCCGGGCGCGGGTCGCCTTCAGACTCGGTATAAATCCCTACGATGCCAGCTGTTATCCGCAGACGCGCCAGATCGGTCTCGTCGCTGATGAGTGAATCCAACTGGCCCGCCAACTGGATGATTTCGTCTGTCTGTTCCGCGATCCGGATGGCAAGCTGCAACTCCTCCTGTCCGTTTTCGGCCATTTGGGCGACTACTTCGCTGGCACGAGGTTCCGGCCCCGCGCCTGCCATGGCGGGGGTCATGCCCTGCAGGACCTGAACCCCACGTTCGATGCTTTCGACGGTCTGACCAAGCGCAACTGAAATGCGATCAAGATCATCGCTGGTATCCGCCTGCGTGAATGCGGTGGCAAGCGTGCCGACAACTTCGGCAGAGGCACCGATCCGGCTGGCCAGCTCAATCGCGGGCAGGTTGGTTTCGATCAGCTCGTTCTGCGTGCGAATAAGATATCGGTTGACGGCAATCGCGACGATACCCACCATAATGGCAAGCGCCCCCATTGCCGAAAGAATCTGGATCAGCCGCGTGTCAAATCTCGTCCGTCGCATTGTCAGACACTACGGGGCCTTCTGGGCTGGTTCAATCTTGGCGACCGGACTATGTGTCGCGTTCTGGTCTGCTGCTGCGGCAGGCCCGCGCCCTCTGGTGTGCGTGCTTGTTCCCCATTTCAAGGATGAATACTGGCTAAGCGTCGGCTATGGCCTGGAACAGCAGGCTGAGCGGTTGGGATTGGACCTTTTGTTCTATGAGGCGGGCGGCTATCGCGCCCGGTCCCGCCAGATCGAACAGATTGATACCTGCATTGAACAGGGCGTCGATGCGATCCTCATCGGTGCGGTGACATCCGATCATGCGGATCTGATCGCGGCAATAGAACGGGCCGCGCTGGGGACCTCTGTTTTTGGTCTGGTCAACGAGCTTCATGCAGAGACGCTGAGCGGACGCATCGGGGTCGACTGGCAGGATATGGGACAAGCCGTTGGGCATCACTTGGCCAAGCTGCATCCCCAAGGATCGCCAGCAAAAACCGCAATCCTCATCTCTGGCCCGCCAGAAGCCGGTTGGACCGGCCCGCTGGAGGTCGGGTTGCGCAATGGCCTGAGCGGCAGCGAGGTGACAATCCTTGAGGTCTTTGGTGCCGATACAGGCCTTAGTCAGCAATTGGCTCAGGTCGAAATGGCATTGGAGCGCTACCCGAATGCCGATTACCTGATTGGCAGTGCACCAGCGATCGAAGCGGCCATTGGCACATTAATGCACTCCGACAATCCAAGCCCACCCGGTTTGATTTCGACCTATATCAGCCACACAGTCATTCGGGGCCTCATGAATGGCAAAGTTCTGGCGGCCCCCTTTGATGACCCGACCATGCAGGGGACTATGGCGCTTGATCAGGTGGTTGCCGTACTGACGTCTGGAGAGCGAGAAGGGCTGATCGGCCCCGACATCGTTCTTTTGACCCGTTCGGATGCGGAATTGACCAAGATACTCATTTCCCCTGCCGAGTACTTTCCAAACATTCAGTGATCGCCAGTGATTTCATCACCTACATGTCCTTTCAGGTGATTTGATCCGCAGTTGCGAGTATTGAACAAGAGCAGTCCCGAGGCATGAAAGCTTCAGCGATATGCCCTCTACACGACATTTGCGTGAATGGCCCGGCAACGTCGTATTAGTCCGCAATCGATGGCTTCACACGCTGCGCCTGATTGTGAAGGCAGGCTTTGGCCGGAATTCGCTCTGCATAGAACTGACCGGGTGCCGTCAACTTTTGGTGCTACGATGCCCTTGGCCCGATGATCTCAACCAGTTGCTATGCGAACGTCCCATGTGTCGTTCAAGGGGCTGCTATTTGTGAACGTTCCAATCGGGTTTGTTGCTTTTGATTAAAAGCTCTTCGATTGCGCTTCTGACTTCATCAGGGGTAACCTGAATTACACTTACACCAACATCTTGATTGTTCTCCAGACACATTTGCACATTTTCAAGCTGTGCGCCTGTCCGCCTGTCTTTTGAAAACAGGTGTTGGCACAGTCGCTCTCTTATGCCTTTGGATTTCCTTTGGCCGATGTATCGAAGTTGCCAATAGCCGGTACCTTGATCCTTTGACCAAAGAGCATATACGTTGCCGCCCTCAACCAAGAGTGTTGCGAGGGAAGCCTTGTTAAGCTGACGAGACTCTTTCATCCTCTGCGTCAGGCAGTTGTTCGGATCGCCTCTGTAGTCGATTTTGACAACTCGTTTTTGATCCAAGAGGATATCTCCGGCATTCGTAGCCGCAGCCTCAAGCTCAGGTGTTAAGTCAATGCTCGTTTGGTTTTGTTCTGTCATAGTCTTGCAGGCCAAATGAAAATGAATACACCGCGTAACCTGATCTAGCTGGTTTGTTTTTTGATTGTAAGCGGATAACCGTTTCATAAGAGCAGGCTGTCGAACTGATCAACAGCGGCGATATGATCTCGGCGGGTCAGGCACACGGCCTCTTGGTGACGCTAATTCGCGCTGACCCAAGATCAATTCGGGCGTAATATTGCTGGGGCCGTTCCGCAGATCGATTGATAGCAGGGTGTGCGGGGCAGGGGCATGTCTGTGGCGATACTTTCCTGCAACTGGCTTGCTGTGGTGCGCGAGCGTAGCCGCCACGCGACAGGCGCCAGAAATGCTGATGGGTGTCAATCATCGGCTTTGCCTTCTGATCTCTGACGTAATCCCGGTCGCAATAAGCTGAGGCTGCCTCGTCTCGTCAGGCTTGCGACTTACCTGTGTAGAAACCGGTCAGTTCATCGGCCAGCGATTTATAAAGCAGATGCACTTCTTCCAGTCCGGGAACGTCCAGTTGATCGATCCTTTCCAGAAACGGACAGTTCACGACGCTGATTGCCGTCCCTTCATGGTCGAGCACAGGGTAGGCGAGGTTCGTCACCCCAACCGCGGTGGCTGATGGCATTCGCTCATAGCCCAACTCGCGGATGCGGGCCACATGTTCCCTGAATTCGACCGCATCCAGTTCCGGTTCGCCCTGCGCCAGCCTGTGTTTGTCCAGCAGTTCGTCAAGTTCGATATCGCTGCGGAAGGCGGCCAGAACGCGCCCGGTGCCGGTGTTGCCGAGGCCAATCACGGTTCCAACGCGCAACGCCAGACCCCAGTTCCCGGGAGAGGCGATCGACGCAACAACAACAATGTCCCCATTGCTTTCCATCCCCATATGGCAGGACTGCCAGGCTTTTCGCGTAACGGCCCGCATTTTGGGTGTCGCCATCTCAAGCAGCCGCTCGACTGGCGGATATCTTTGCGAAATCGCAAACATTTTCAGGCTGAGCGAATAGAGATCATCATCAGACGACCGGATGACATATCCGCGCCGCACCAAAGTCGAGAGCATCCGATAGATCTCGCTTTGAGAGCGATCGAGCGCGCGTGCAATGTCACCCTGCGCCAGTCCGTCGGCGTGCTGCGATAGCAATTCGATAATGTCCAGCCCCTTCTCAAGGGCAGGGGCGCGATATTTCTCAGAAGCTGCCGACACGTATTCCTCCCAAGTCGCGTTTGAGGGCGACTGCCTCAGAAAGTGACTTGAAAACATGGCAAATGTCAACGTAGATTTACATATGAAAAAAGGTTTTGCATACGAATAAAGGCGATACGGGAGAGCCACCAAAGAAAAAATCTAGGGAGAAGCACGTGATGAATTCGTCCAGAACAATCAGCGGGTTGCTTGCCAGCTGCGCCGTTATGGCTGCAGGTGCGGTGCACGCGGAATCGGACTGGGGATCGTTCCCCGGGGCTTTTGTCGAAGCTCTATCGAACTGCGCATGATCGACCTGATCCCATTGGTCAAACAGGTCGATGTGATCCAGCCCATTGTCAGTCGGGAAACACTCATCGTGACCGATAGCGACGGGCGCAGGGTGTGGGCTATTGTTATACCATCAGCACCTGTGGCCCGTCGGTGATGGCGCTGCCAGAGAAAACGCTGGCGCCCGCTGTGATCGGGCGCGAGGCCGTTGGGCCGGGTTATGAAATCCTGACCGATGGCAATCAGGGCTTTACCCTCTCTGAGGCGATCCGCCGGGCGCAGGTATTGGAAGACTATGATATCGGTTGGTTCGAGGAACCTCTTCCCGCTGATGACGTCGCAGGCCACGCCGAGCTGTCGCGCCGGAGTTCTGTTCCGATTACCGTCGGTGAAAGCATGTATTCGCTCAGTCAGTTCAAGGATTTTTTGCAAGCGGGCGCGGCCAGTATCGTACAAGTTGACGCAGCGCGGGTCGGAGGGATCACACTATGGCTGAAAGTGGCGCATCTGGCCGAGGCGTATAACATGATGGTCTGCTCGCATTTCCTGATGGAACAGCACTTGCCGCTGGTCTGTGCGGTGCCGAATGCCAAGTGGCTGGAATACATCCCGCAGCTTGACAATGTGACCACGCATACGATGCAGATCGAGGACGGCTGCCATTCCATCAGATACGCCGGGTCTGGGCGTCGCGTGGGACTGGCAGGCTATCGCTGCCCAGCCCCCACCGATTGAGATCAGGGAGGTCGTATAATGAAACGTATGGGTATGGTGATCGGTGTAAAACCCGAAAAGTTGGACGATTACAAGCGTCTGCACGCCGCTGTTTGGCCGGATGTGCTGGCGCAGATCGCTAAAAGCAATATCTGCAGTTGCACGATCTTTTTGCGTGAACCCGAGAACCTGTTGTTTGGGTGCTGGGAATATCACGGCACTGATTTCAAAGGGGATATGGCCCGCATGGCGCAAGACCCCCGAACGCAGGAATGGTGGACTTTCACCGACCCTTGCCAAAGCCCGCTGCCCAGCCGCGCCGAAGGCGAACAATGGGCACCCATGATTGAAGTATTCCACACGGATTGAGGACGACATGACCAAACCACAGGGCCGTCTGGCCGGAAAGAAAACGCTGATAACCGCCGCAGGGCAGGGCATTGGACGCGCCAGCGTCGAAAAATATGTGGCCGAAGGCGCGCAGGTGATCGCCTGCGATATCAATGAGGCAACGCTTGCTGAACTGGCTGCAATCGAGGGCGTGACAGCTCTGAAACTGGACGTCACCGATGCGGATGCCGTGGCCGAGGTCGTGGCAACCGCCGGCGCTTTGGACGTACTGTTCAATTGCGCAGGGTTCGTGGGGGCCGGGTCCATTCTGGAATGCGATGACGACCAGTGGGATTTCAGCTTTGATCTGAACGTCAAGGCAATGTATCGGCTGGCCAAGCTGGTGCTGCCCGGCATGTTGGAAAATGGCGGCGGCTCGATCATCAATATGTCTTCAGTCGCCTCGTCGATGAAAGGCGTGCCGAACCGTTTCTCGTATTGTGCTTCGAAAGCGGCCGTGATTGGCCTGACCAAATCCATTGCCGCCGACTTCATCACGCAGGGCATCCGCTGCAACGCGATCTGCCCCGGCACCGTCGACAGCCCCAGCCTGCACGACCGCCTGCGCGCCACCGGCGATTATGAACAGGCGATGAAAGACTTTATCGCGCGCCAACCCATGGGCCGCATCGGCCACGCGGACGAGATCGCCGCCTTGGCCGTCTATCTGGCCAGCGACGAGACCGAATTCACCACCGGACAGACCTTCGCCATTGACGGTGGCTGGACCGTTTGATCAGGGAGGTTTGAGATGCAACTGCTGCGTTATGGCCCGGTTGGACAAGAAAAACCCGGCCTGATGGAAGAGAGCGGTGCGATCCGTGATCTGTCCGGTAAAGTAAGCGACATCGCAGGTGACGCGCTGTCGGATGCCGGGCTTGATGCTTTGCGGGCTTTGGATGTGAATGCGCTGCCTGTGGTCGAAAGTGCGCCTCGTATTGGTGCCTGTGTTGGTCAGGTGGGCAAGTTCATTTGCATCGGTCAGAACTATGCGGACCACGCCGCTGAACCCGGTATGACGCTGCCCGAAGAACCGGTGATCTTTTTTCAAGGCAACGTCGGCGATCATGGGTCCTGATGACACCGTGAAAATCCCGCGCGGTTCGGTCAAGACCGACTGGGAGGTCGAGCTGGGCGTGGTGATCGGCAAGCACACCAAATATGTACCTGTCGAGGACACGCTGGACCACGTCGCTGGCTATTGTGTGATCAACGATTTGTCCGAACGGGACTTTCAGCTGCACCGCTCGGGTCAGTGGGTCAAGGGCAAGCCCGCCGACACGCTCGGTCCCATCGGCCCCTGGCTGGTGACCCGCGATGAGGTGCCGGACCCGCAGAACCTGCCGATGTATCCTGAGGTCAACTGGCATCGCTATCAGGACGGCTCGACCAAGACGATGCATTTTGATGTGGCGACCGTGATCTCGCACCTGCCGCAGTTCATGTCCCTGCAGCCCGGCGATGTGATCTCGACCGGAACGCCTCCGGGCGTGGATATGGGGCAAGACCCGCAAACCTATCTGAAGCCGGGCGACAAGATGGAGCTGGGCATCGAAGGGTTGGGCGTTCAGCGTCCAACCGCAGAGGCAAGCCTATGACCCGTACCACCGGCATTCGGACAGAAGACCTGCGCTTCCCGACCCCGGTCACGCGCGCAGAAGGTTTCTCGCTGCACCGCCGCCAATATTTGATTTGCAGCGCAGCAGAAAATGCGGTCATTCATGCGAGTTGCAGCACGGCTTTGATTGGCAAGAACAGGACCGCGCAGACAATGCTGCCAATCAAAACGGTGCATGCTGGGTTTTTGATAGGTGAGTTGAGAGGACGTTTCGATGGCAGACACAGAAATTTACGAAAAGCAGCAACTGGGCGGAGCCCTGGAAAAGGGAAACCGAACAGCGCTAATTGTGGTCGATTTTGTAAACGGGTTTATCGACCCGGAGATATTCGGGGGTGGAAATTGTTTGGAGGCGGCGCAGACAAGCATCGGTGTTCTATCAGCGTTCAGAAAACAGGACCTTCCGATTGTATTCACCCGTATCGTTTATTCAGAGGACGGGTCTGATGCGGGGGTCTGGTGTGAAAAGGCCCCCCGGTTGCGCGAACTGAAGGAAAGCAATCCTGCAAGCCATGTAATTGACATTCTGCGACCGATTCGCGGCGAATATGTTCTTTGCAAAACTCAGCCTTCGGCATTCTTCGACACGAACCTTGGATCGGTACTGCGCGGCAAGAACGTTGATGCGGTCGCCGTCATCGGAGCGACAACAAGCGGATGTGTTAGGGCCACTGTGGTAGACGCTGTCAGTGGAAATTTCCGTCCAACAGTCATTTCGGACTGCGTCGGAGATCGGGCGCAAGGCCCTCACGAAGCAAACTTGTTCGACATGGAGCAGAAATATGCCAACCTGATCCACTCGAAGGATGTGCACAAATTGTTCTGACAACAGGCAAGTGGCCGCAAGGGCTCCGTGCCGACTTGCGGTGCCACAGAAATGGGCAATCCCACCGCGATTTGTGACCAGCCGTTCATGTCAAATCACATGGATCATGTGAGGCTCCTGTATAATGTCGTCATTTTTGAGAGGTTTTGCCTGAAGCTCGCCATTCGCTGAAACGGACCGGTCGTCATAGAAATTGCGGTGGTCGCTCACCCCGAGTCCACAATGGAACGGTCGATTTCTCGCTGCGCGCGCTCGCATCACAAGAAATGTCGCAGTAGCGTAAACAGGCGCGCTGCCCCGCAGCAGGAAAACCGGTCATTCATGCTGGCCGCGACAAATCTAAAACTGCAAATTTACATAGCGGTGAACTAAGTATGAGTTCGTTGCAATGGCGCGAAAATTTTTTGCTTTATTTTGATTTTAAGCTCACTCAATGCGGACGGGCAATTTGCGAGATACGCTGGAATTTCTTCCTGTACGCGGCCGGGGACAAGCCGGTGCCGCGTTTGAATACGCGCCGAAAGGATGCCGGATCGTCATAACCGACGGCCGCGCCAACATCGTCATTCGAAAGCTGATCTGTCTCCAGCATCTGTTTGGCTTCTTCGACGCGGAGCGCCTGAACATATTCAATCGGGGCAAAACCCGTTGCCGCGCGAAACCGTCGCGAAAAGGTCCGTGCATTCAACCCCGACCGTTCAACCATCTTCTCAACTGGTTTGGTTGTCGCATAATGATCCGCGATCCACACCTGGCAGTCGGAGATCGGACCGTCGTTTGATTCCATCGGGCGGGTCATCACCGAATAGGGTGACTGACCTTCGGAATGCCCACTGAACAGGAAGACCTTGGCGGTTTCAATCGCAGTCTGGTAGCCACAGTATCGTGCAATCAGATAGACCGTGAGGTCATGCCAGGCGGTGACCCCACCGGCAGTTACGATCCGGTCAGCCTCAGCTGCCAGGCAAAGCACAGTTTCATTGCGAAACGTAATCTTGGGAAAATGGCGCTGAAACATATCGCGATAGGCCCAATGTGCAGTCGCCTGATGGCCATTCAGCAACCCGGCCTCCGCCAGCAACAGGGAGCCGGAACACACCGATGTCAGCAATGCCCCTTGCTGGTGCACCCGCTTGAGCCAGTCTATTTCGCGTGGATATCGACCTTTGGGCACATCATAGATCGATGTGTACAGGTCGCAGATCACAACAGCGTCGGCATCTTCAATCTCGCCAATGGCGCTTTGGGGCTCCACCGGGATGTTGCCAATACAGTGAAAGGGCTTGCCATCGGCAGATACGATGCGGACATCCAGCATTTCGTCGCCCGGCGCACCAGTTACCATATCCGGATAAACCGCGCCTGCGGACATCAGAACATCATAGAGTCCATAAAGGACTGATGCCGATGTTTCTGGCGCGGCGAGCAACACGATGAGTGGTCTTTTGGCTGTGTTCATTTGACGGCCCTGTCTGAAACGGCACGTTTTTGACCAGTTTGCCATATTCGTTTGTCCAGTATGCCGCAGCTTTGGCCATCTTGCCACTGATATGAGGGCCGCCAGTGGCATAGCATTCCAGAAGATCGCAAAGGGAACTGCATTATGAACAGTATGGATACAGACCGGAATTTATCACCTGTCGGACTCAAAGCTGAGACATTGATGCCCGACTCGGCTGAGTATGATGAGGCACGCGCCGTGTGGAACGCGATGATCGACCGGCATCCTGCAATGATCGTGCGTTGCCGGAATGCGAATGACGTGATAGCGGCTGTCAATCACGCCCGCGACAACGATCTGCCGATCTCTATCCGCTCAGGTGGCCATAATGTAGCGGGCCATGCGGTGGGTGACGATGGATTGATGATCGACCTCAGCCTGATGCGCAATGTGACTGTAGATGTCGGCAAGCGCACCGCATCGGTGGAAGGCGGAGCGCTCTGGCGGGACGTGGACGCTGCAAGCCAGGCCCATGGGTTGGCAACGCCCGGTGGCTTGATCTCAGATACCGGTGTCGCCGGTTTGACCTTGTCAGGTGGGATCGGCTGGCTGAGAGCCAAGCATGGGTTGTCGATCGACAATCTGGTTGCCGCAGATGTGGTAACCGCAGACGGCAGATTGGTACATGCCAATGCAGATGAAAACTCAGAACTGCTTTGGGCGCTCAAGGGCGGAGGTGGCAATTTCGGAGTGGTTGTCCGGTTTGAATTTGCCCTACATCCGATCGGCCCTGAGGTCATGTTTGCCGCCCCGATCTATGCGGTTGAAGACGGGCCGGGACCCATCCGCGCATGGCGCGATTTTTTGGCGAAACACGGTGATCTTGTCGGATCCCTGTGCGAGTTCTCAACGGCAGGAGGTGAAGATTTCCCTGAAGAGTTTTGGGGCAAGCGCGTCTACACTCTGGCTTGTGTCTACAACGGAGATGCGGCCGAGGGAGAGACGCTGCTTCAACCGCTTCGTGAACTCGGCAATATGGTGACCGACTTTTCGGGTCGAATGAATTATTGCGACGTGCAACAGCTCTTTGACATGCTGATGCCAGCCGGAGAATATCGGTGCTACTGGAAGGCGCGCTACCTGACGGATTTGTCGGATGAGATGATTGATCTGGCAATGAAAAATGCAACTGCCGCGCCCTCGGACAATTCGATTTCATCTTTGTGGAATTTTGGCGGTGCAACGGCAAAGGTCACAGCCGAAGCAACGGCCTTTGGCGACCGCTCGATGGGCTGGATGTACTCTCTGGATGGGGTGTGGTCAGACGCAGGTGACGATGCAGCCAATATTGACTGGGCACGTCAAGGCTGGGAAAGCGCTGAACCCTACGGGCATCACGGTCGGGCCTATCTGAACTTCCCTGGGCACGGAGAGGACGGGGATTCGCTAACCCGGGCGTCGTTCGGCGCGAACTATCAACGGCTGGTCGAGATCAAGTCAAAGTATGATCCCGAGAACCGGTTTCGTTTCAACCAGAACATTCAGCCGGAGGTTTGAGATGACCGTTCAATCCCCACTTCCACCAATGGGTTCCGGCGAGTTCTTTCTGACCGAAGGTGGTACAGAAACAGAAATCATGTATCGCCATGGGTTTGAATTGCCCGAGTTTTCAATGCTACCGCTTCTGGACAATCCTCGGGCTGTCTCCGCAATGCGAGATGTGATTTCTAAGCAGCTTGATGTTGCTGCCGAATTTGGCTTGTCGTTTCTGCTGACTGGCTTTGACTATCGTGCCAGCCCGGACTGGGGTGCAAAACTGGGCTATTCAGCCTCAAGCTTGGCAGATGCAAATATTGCCGCAATTGAGCTTCTCCGTGAAATTTCAAAAGGGTATGAAGGAGAAATACCAAACCTTCTGATTGGTGGAATTCTTGGGCCACGCGGAGATGCCTATAGTCTCAACCAGGAGATCACCGCTGAATCCGCCGAGGATTACCACGCCGTTCAACTCGAGACATTGAGGCGGGCAGATGTGGAATTTGTCAGCGCCCTGACATTCAACAATATCGCGGAATCTGTTGGCGCGTTACGCGCGGCAGAACGGATCGGCCTGCCTCTTTCGGTGTCTTTGACGCTCGATAGTTCGTGCAGGTTGAAATCGGGGCCAACTCTGGCCGAGGCGATCGTTGAAATTGACGCTCAGGCCGGTGAGGCCGCGCCTGAGTTTTACATCGTTAATTGCTCCCACCCGCTTGAATATGAACCGGCCCTTGAGAACGGAGATTGGATCAAACGGTTGCGCGGCGTGCGCCCGAATGCGTCGAAGATGGAGAAGCTGGCCCTGTGCAAATTACACCACATTGAGGATGGCGATCCCGCCGAACTTGCCTCACAACTGTTCAGCCTGGCAGAACGATTCCCGCATATGGACATCTTCGGCGGTTGCTGTGGAACAGGACACAGACACCTGCGAGAGATTGCGAAAGCGCTGGTAAGACATTGACGGTCAAGTTCAGCAGATCCACCGAGTCGCTCAGTTCTATGCACAGCATTTGGGACCAAGGACTCAAGCACTTGTGTCAGCCAGCAGCCAAACCATGCGGTCCAGAAACCAGAGTTTTGCACCTATAGCCAGCGTCAAGCCTACGATTACCCAACTTAATTCGAGCCGCCAAAGCCCAATTGCGAGGATGGCGACCCCGAGCGCGGCAGAGAATGTCAACAGACGGATGACTTGTGCATGATGGATAGGGATCGGCGCCGTTTTGCGATTCAGCCAAATCCGTTCACCCAGCACACCTTTGGTCATCCAAGCGTCGTGATGTTGCGGCGGGCCAAACAGGCGTGGATTGAGCCACGTCCAAATGACAACGGCCAAAACAAGCCACAATGCGCCCCAACCCAGCCAGATCCGGCTCCAGATAGCCAGGCAAATGAGCGGAAGGATTGTCATGCGCGACCAACCACTCCAGGGGTTGGCGTGCCGTTGCCAGGTGGTGTCATCCATACCCATTAGGCGGGCCGATAGTTCTGCAATATCCATGGTTCATTTCTCTTGTTTTGAAAGAGCCTTGCGAGAACAGACCCTGCGTCATCTGATGTCAGAAGCATGCGCATCCTGAACGCAAGTTAGCGTTTCGATCCGATTTGCGTGGGCTCGTTTGGCGGGCCAATCCCGGGTGCAAAGTCCGGAGTCGCATATCCAGCGAGACATAACATACATGTAATAATCTGCACCATTGGGAGTGTCTGCACACAAATATTGCCGCCCCGTCAATTGTGTTTCAATGACGGACAACCGATTTTTCAGGTGCTGTTGACCGGGCACTAGGAACTCTCGCGGGGTGTTCGGGCGAAACAGCGGGCTGAAGCTTTTGTGGATTTCGGTCGCGACAATAGCAAACCAAGTCGTGGCCTCTTGTCGCGAAGTGGTCCCTTGCAGGCCCAGTAGCGCGGCCTGCGGTGCTCTAAAATCGATCCAGTCAAGAATTGCGATCACCTCTGTCAGGCAACGCCCATCATCTAACACCAATGCCGGAACATAGGCCTTTGCGCTAACTTTGGAAAAGTCGGAACCATCCCGCAATTGACGAGAAGCGTGTCCGAGTGTCCAAATTGCTGGTCTCTATGCGCACCGCCCCAAGAACCACAGCTGGTGCAGTGTGCACGCATCAACATAACCTGCAGGACGATGCATCATCAGAACGCCCTTGGCATCTAACGGCAGCGAGGTGCGATATCCCGATGGAGAGGGTGGTGTGAAACTGCCTTTTTCAGGGACCCAGGCATGATTGGAAAATTGTGAACCTCCATTTTCTTCTTGGTCAATGCATGTGATTTCCATGACAGGGCTCCTTGTCGGGGCGGTTTTCTCACCGACGCAGCCATGCTGTGGCCTCGCAACCAAGCCTGTCCATATGGCAGGCGGTTTGCTCGGTTGGTCCCATTAAGACCAGTTGTCGATATCTATCGTTGCATTCCATTTCTATTGAGCAGGGCATGGCACAAAAGTGTTGCGTCTTATCAACATGAGGATGTTCCCCTGCTTTCAAAGATTGGAGCGAGCACGAAACTCGCCCCGATCCGCAGCTTCAGAGACCGGTCCGTTCCGGCAGAGCCACATACATCTGAACATGCGTGACGGTCGAGAACTCGCCCGGCAGCGGACCATAGGTCTTGCCATCGGAATGCCACGCCAAACCCAGGTCGGCGGCAAGATGTTCGCCGCTGAGCTGGAGACAGGGTGTGATCGTGCGGTCAAATTCAGCGGACCCGTCGGCATTGGCGACAAACGTATTTTCAGACCCGTCGCGCGCGCCAAATGGCAGATCGTAGGTGCCGATGAACGGGTCCGTAGGCGGCCAGGCCATGAAGTCATGCCAGATCGAGTAAACCCCATTCGGGATCAGGTTTTCAAAGGCCAGATCGACGGTGCCGACACCATTTTCACACGTATATGTGCCGCTGCCTTTGGCCGCGAACCATTCACCAAGGGTTAGTCCCAGCGGACGTCCCTTGGGGTATGGGCCCGTGTCACTGGTGTCGAGAAAATTGTGTTTTACTTCGACCCCCGGCGCATAGAGCGGCGCGTCCATATCGCGGGTCGCTGTCGTGGGGCGGAACACCTCGCCTGAGCCCGGGACTTTTTCATAGAACACATCCTGTTCGGCCATGCCGTCGTCAATGTGAAAGATAAAGGTCAGCGACATGCTTTCCGGCGGATCATAACTGGTTTTGGTGGCGTCCTCAGCGCCAGATTGGGTCGCAGTGGTAAGGGCAAGCGCGGCAGCGCTGACAAGAAAGATGGGTTTCATTTTATGGTCCTTTTGGTTGGTGGGAGGCAAATCTGCCTGGTGAACCGGCAAGTACGGGTGCCGGAACTCTGGTGAATTTGCAGATGAGGCCGGGAGGCCGCGGAGTGGGCCTTTAGCCGTCCGGCAGTTTCGGCATTGGCTGCGGGGTAAGTCCTGAGGGAACGCTTCGCGGAATAAGATCAGAACGATCTTTGGCAGAGGGATCCGTCAATGCTTCGAGGAAGGCCATAATTCTGGCCACTTCGCGATCGCTCAGCGCCACAGGTGCCAGGGTATTTGCCTGTGCAATCCTTCCACGCAACGCATCAGATTTCTGCACCCATGTGTCACGCAGGTCAAAGGCCACGCGGCGCTCCGGGTTCACGGGGCGAAAGATCAATGACGACCCTTTGCCGGTCTGTTCTATGATCTGGTCAATGACCGGAAATTCGGTGGTATCGGCATCATATGCCTCCAGCGAGGCCACGCTGTCGAGATGATGGCGCACCATCATTTCCAGATCGGCAAAAGCGCCATCATGCCCCCATGGCCCCGTGAGCGTGACATTCCGCAGGGACGGCGTGCGGAATGCAAAGAGGTCAGCCGGGTCGAATGATACACGATAACGCCCCTCATCCTCTGTGGCACGGGCAAACCCGGATGCCCGCCAAAGGCTCTTGTCCTCACCGTGGCCTTTGCCCGGTCCGATTTGCGGCACGGCAATGGCGTGAAATTCGTGATCCGTCAGCAATTTGCCCGTGTGGCAGGCCGCACATTCTGCCTTGCCATAAAACAAATCAGCCCCGGCGCGAGCGTCCTCGGACAAAGCCGTAAGATCGCCGCGCAAGAAGGCATCAAACGGGCTGTTGTCTGAGCGGAAAGCACGGGACTGAAATGCGGCCAGCGCATTGGCCGCTGCCACCATGGTGATCGCGTCCAGATCGGGAAAGGCGGCGCGGGCCAAATTCTGGTATTTTGGTGTGGCCTGCAGACGTGCTGCCAGCAAATCCCAGGCGTCCGTGACGCGGTCTTCGGCGACTGCGGTTGCCACGGGGTTTTCGCCTTTTTGTCCTGCCATCTCAGAGGCGGAAAGCACCGGGAACATGGCCTGCGCCGCCAACAGATTATCCAACCCTTGTGGCAGGTGTTCGCGTGCGGGTGTCCAGAACCCGCTTTGAAAGGTGTGCGCCGGATCAGGCTCCACCCGTCCGTCATGAAACATCGACAGGTACTCTTTGGCGCCGATGTTCCACAACGCTTGCGCATTGCGCGGAATACGTTCGGTGATACCATCTTTGGTCCGCCGTTCCGGGCCAAACCCGATCCCTCCTTCGCCTATGGACAAGGCGACGCCATCGCCGCTGCCGCGCGCCGGATCATGGCATGTCCCGCAGGAAATATTGCGATTGCCCGAAAGGATCGGGTCAAAGAACAGATTGCGCCCTAGCTCAACGATGGCTTCGTCTGGTGCGCCTTCAAAAAGGAAATCACTGTCCTCTAGGCTTTCGGGCCATTGCGTCGGCGCGGCGTTTTCCGCGCGGGTAGATCCCGTCGCCAGCAAGAGTGCCAGCGACAGCGAAGTACCCGCTACAGCAATGTATCCCGTCAGCGTCGCTGCGGTAAGCGAACCGTTTGATCCAGGTGCGATGGCCAATTTACAAGTCTTGTAGATAGACATGTGGTTTCCTTTGGGATTTGGGACGATTGAGACTTGCGTTGCTAAAGTATGCGATGCGGGAATGTTGGATCGGTTTTGAGATCATGCAGATGTTCCAGCCCGACATCCCGGAACAGACCGAGAGGCAGCTCTGCGAATCTGCGGCCCCTATGGGCAAGCCGTCGCCGATCCCGCCACATGCAAAAATGTGCCCAAAAATTGTAGAAGATTGATGGTTTAGCATAGGGCACATTAGTGCCGTTTGTTATGCTCATTATTCTGCTCTTTTTGCGAAGCGGGGCTGTATCTGGGGACGATGGGCAACTTGCCGCTGGTGCGGCGCATTGGGTGCCTTTGCCGTGCGGGCGGCCACAAGCGCAGCGATGCGAACCGCGCACACTCCTGCGGCGTGGAAAAACCCCTGAAACACAGGAGTATAGCCTGTGAACCACAGGCCGGGATTGTTGACATCCTCCTGCCCCATCGGATGCAGCGGATACCCCTTGGCATCCAATGCGCCAAGTTCTCCAAAAAGCCGCTCAAGATCAGGCCGGTAGCCTGTAGCGCAGATCACAACATCAGGGCGAAGTTTGCGGCCATTGGCCAGTTCGACGGTGTAATCACCAAAGCCAACGACCTGAGGCACGACCTCAAAGCGCCCCGCTTTCAGCGCAGCCACAAACCCGTCATCCAGCGCAAATGTCACGCCATCCTTGAGCATGCGAGAACCGCCGCCAAGCTTGTGGCGCGGCAAGCCATGACGCCGCAGATTGCCAAAAAACGTCCATTGCATGAAGCCAAATACCGGATCGAGCGACCACTTTGGGAAACGCGCAAACAGGTTCGCCATGCGTTGCAGTGAAAAGCCCAGGATTTTGGACGGCAGGATCGAAGGTCCATAACGAACGGCGACCCAGACCCGCGCGGGGTTGTTGCGCGACAGGTGGTTCAGCACATCGGAACCAGAGTTTCCGGCACCAACAACAACGATGTTCTTGCCGTCATAGTCCGACGGATCGCCAAAATCCGCCGCGTGGATCACCTTGCCGCCGAAATCCTCCATTCCCGGCCAAACGGGCATATCGGGCACTTTTTCGCGCCCGGTGGCCACGACAAGATCAGTGCAGGAATAGCTGCCATTGTTGGTGTCGACCTGCCAAAGACCGCCTTCGCGACGCACGGACAAGACAGACGTATTAAACACAATGTGATCTTTCAGCCCGTCCGCGTAGTCACCCAGATAGTCAACCACAGCGTCACGGGGCAAAAACCTGTCTTTTGCGCGTGGCTCATGGTGCCCCGGCAGGCGGGTAAAATGGCGATGGATGTTCAGTCGAAGTCTAGGATGACGCGCGCGCCAAGGGTCAGCGACGCGATTGGATGCCTCAAGGATGGTGACAGGGACGCCGCGTTTGAGCAGTTCCGTGGCCGCAGCCATGCCGGACAATCCGGCACCGATAACGATGGCATGTGCGGTAAGGGGGATAGTCATTTTTGTGTCTCCGTTGATGCTATGAGGCTAAGGGCGCGCAAGAAAATAGGCGTTGAGCGGGTCGTGAGGCAGGCGATGGGTTTCGACCCGATCAAATCCCGCGCGGGCGAGGTATTCTTGCGCGGTTTCAACCCCCCACATCGCCCCAAGACCGGGGCCGCCCTGACCAATTGAAACCGGCGTACAATGCATCAGAGACAGGCTATAAAGCAGCGGTGCAAAAGGGTTCTCGATGTTCTTCTCCAGATCACGTGATCCGCCGATGTCTTGCATCAGGAACAGCCCGTCATCGGCCAGAGAGTTTTTCACAAGATCCAGCAGGCCTTGCGGGTCCTTTTGGTCATGGACCGCGTCAAAAGCAGTGATCAGATCGTAGCTGCCCATCGTTGCGACGCCTGACAGATCCTGTCCACGAAAGGATAGGTTGGAAAGCCCGTTCCGATGTGCCGTGACCTGTGTTACCGCGAAGGCATCGGGGCAAAGATCGACACCGACAAACCGGCTGTTTGGAAAGGCTTTGGCCAATTCCATCATCGCCCGGCCTGCGCCGCACCCAACGTCAAGCACGTCAATGCCGCTTTCCAGCCGTGCAATCAGCCCGGGGTCTAGAGGCAGAATGTGTTCAATCAGCGCGGAAACCACAAGCTGCGCACTGTCTTCGGCCATGACCTCATGAAAGCGGCAGTAATCGTGATACTGCGTCCCGCCGCCATCGCGGAATCGGGCCACAATCTCTTCTTCGACAGACGCCATCACACCGATAAACTGGCAGGTGACGGCCATATTGTCGGGCGCCGCCGCAGTGGTGAGAAAGGCCGCGTGTTCTGGGGGCAGAAAATAGGTTCCTGCCTTCGCGTCATATTCCACGACCCCGGATGTCACCATCACGCCCAGCCATTCGCGAACGTAGCGCTCCGCCAGGGCCGCGCTGTCAGACAACGCGCGCGAGGTGGAATTGGGCAATGCTGCCAATGCGTCAAACAGGCCGGAGCGATGGCCGATCGAAGACATAAGAGCCAGCGAGGCTGCGTTCAGCGCGCCACCCATGAGTTCGGCAAATCCTTCGGCTTTGGCCGTATCAAATGTGATTGCGGGTTGCTTGTTCATTGGATTTCTCCGGTCTGACAGGGTTTCGGCTGAAATGCTGGGAACTGTTTGGCAGCCGCGGCCGAGTCGCGATATGCTCAGATATGCCAAAAACGGTGAATTTCAGACACATTCACCCCTATGCTACAGACCAGCGCCCTCTCTTGGCGGCGCTCAATCGTGCGCGTTTTGGTCAGGAACGAGGTATTGCGTAACGAGGTTTTGTGATACTACGCCTGCAAAATGCCAAAATAGGTGAATATCGGACACTCTGATGCTGCAAGAGAAATCCACCTGCCGAACCGCGGTTCTGACCATGCCCTGCGTCGGCACCTCAACCGCTTATTGCATTCTCGACGCGCTGGCGTCCGTCGGACGTGACTGGGAAATGTTGCATGGTACGGCCCCCAGACCGCCTGTTTTTGATGCGGCATTGATATCGTGTGACGGTGCTGCCTATCAGGACATCAACGGACGGCGCATCACACCGGATGGGTCGCTGGACAGTTTTGGAAAGCCCGATCTCGTCATCGTCCCAGACTTTCACTTCGCACCGGGAACTGGTGTCCCGGATGAGTTCGCCCCGATGATTATCTGGCTCAAGAAAGCACGCGATGACGGAGCCTTGATCACATCGGTCTGTTCCGGGGCCTATCTGCTCGCCGAGGCCGGGATGCTGGATGGTCTTGATGCGACAAGCCACTGGAGTTTCTGTGATGTCATTGCCCGGCAGTATCCCGACATAAGAATGCGCCGCGAACGCATTCTGGTGCCTGCGGGCGAAGGGCACCGGATCGTGACAGCAGGTGGCGCATCATCCTGGGGCGATCTCGTGCTCTATCTGATCGGGCGCATCGCAGGCCCAGACGAGGCCCGTCGCATTGCCAAGATCTATCTGTTGCAGCCCCATACAGAAGGACAGTTGCACTATGCCTCGCTGACGGCCGGCACACAGCACGATGATGCACTGGTTGCAGACGCGCAGGTTTGGGCGGCTGACAACTACGCATTGCCGACACCGGTCGCTGCCATGGCCGCAAGAAGCGGCCTGACGGAACGCAGCCTTTTGCGCCGTTTCCGAAAAGCCACAGGGCAAACCCCGGTTGATTATGTTCAAACACTGCGGATCGAAGAAGCAAAGCAGATGCTGGAAACAACGGATCTGCCAATTGACGCAATCGCCGGAGAGGTTGGGTATACCGAAACGTCGAGTTTTCGAAATGCGTTCCGGCGATATGTCGGGATGCCAGCGTCGACCTACAGAAAGAAGCGGCTGCTATTCACGCAAGTCGGTTGACGGATGGAAAAGGAAGTGTTTCGCGACCATCCGTCAATTGGCCCGACAGCGTGTTCGGTTTCAGGTGTTATTTCGTTTTTTTTCACTGCGTCCACGATTTCCGGTTCCCTTTGCTCGTAAACCGCGAGCAGGCATCCGGCCCGCACAACGGCGTCGAGCGGTAGGTCGGTCTGCAGAGAAAAGCGCAGAAATCGGTTTGATGCGCTGCCAGAGATTTTTTCGGCAGACGCTTCATGAAGAAATAGGTGCGGCCTCGCCGCATAAGATATGGGCCGACGCGAGCGCGTCGCCTGGGTCGAAATCCGATCTTGGAGTGACGAGCGTGTATCCCGCATTGTATCCCACCTTCGGAGGCATGGGATACATGTCGGCTTGAAGGGGCGGAATTCCCCTTATTTCGTGGCTCTTTCGGAGAACGCTGGCTGGGGTGGTAGGATTCGAACCTACGATACACGGTACCAAAAACCGCTGCCTTACCACTTGGCTACACCCCAACGGTGAGCGGCTATCTACGATTGTTGATCGGAGGGTTCAAGAGGTTTTGAGTGAAAAACTTTGGCTTGGAGCAAAAATTTTTGGCTCGCGTTCTCGATGGCTCAGAGCTCTGAATTTTCGCCTGTCGGCCAACTGAACGAAAAGGTGTTCGAGGTGTATGGGCAGTCGCGACTGCGCAAAGTCCTGGCTGGGGGTGCACCAGTTGTTAGTCTTGTCGCGTGTGGGGGGGCAGCTGATCGCGTTGGGTTGTGGAAGGCCTCAGACGTTGCAAGTGCAATTCACTTGCAGAAATTCCAGGTAAATTATTGAAAAATATTTGAAAAACCAAAAGCCAGCGGTTGCGCCAGTAGGTTGGAAATCATAGCTGTATGCTAACCCCCGCACCTCGTGACACAGGAGAAGAAGATGAAGTTGAACCCGAAGGTCGCAGAAGCGTTGAATCGTCAGATCAACAACGAACTTCACGCATCCTATACCTACCTCGCTATGGCGGCGTATTTCGAATCCGAGGACCTGCCCGGATTTGCCCAGTGGTTTCGCGGGCACTCGGTCGAAGAGAGCGGGCACGCCATGCGTATCTTCGACTTTGTCGCCCAGCGTGGCGGAAGAATCGAAATCGACGGGATCGCCAAACCCAAAACGGATTATGCCTCGCCGGTTGAGGCGCTGGAACACGCGCTTGCGAACGAGGAAACCGTGACCGGCCAGATCAATGCGTTGTTCGGGCTGGCGCATGAGGTCAAGGAATACAGCACTCAGAATATGCTCAACTGGTTCCTGGCAGAGCAGAACGAGGAAGAAGACCTGTTCGGAAAAATCCTCGACCAGACCAAAGCGGCCAACGGGGATCGCTGGAACCTGTTGCTGCTGGATAAGGAAATGGGCACACGTACCGCCGAAAGCGCGTAGCAGCTGCACGTTTCACGCGGGGCGGCAGGAACGCCCCGCTATTCGCGAATCTCGGCGGGGTCGACGCCCCAGAGGTTCGATTTTTGCGCCCAGCCGCGATAACCGCCGGCCGAGATGTGGCACCAGTCCAGGCTGCAATTGCCCAGACGCGCCACCACTCCGGATTCGAATTTAGCGCTGACCTGAGAATTTTGGTCGGGGCTGGTGTAGACGGTCAGCAATTCGGATTCGATCAGCACCGTGCGGGCACCGGATAGCAGAGCGTAGTGAACCCAACCGCCGGCACCGTCGCGATCCTGGACCCTGCGCCAGTTGCCGTATTCAGCCGTGATCTGCAGCGGCATTCCGCGCCTTTTGAACACCCAGTCGATTCGATGAGTCAGCGAGGGCCCGCGGCGCACGTTGCCCTCGGCGGCTTTCATCGAAACATATCGCGGCAGGGGCAGGTTGGTGACTGGGCCACGCTTGTCCTGTGCGCTGGCGCTCAGAGTGCCCAGTGCAACCAGAATTGCGGACGTGACCACCAGAAGGCGGCGTTTTACTGGTAGAAAACCACTCACTGACTGTTTGCTCTTGTGCCTGTTGATCGGGTTTCGAAAAAAGGTCGTCTCAATGCGATGGGGTTCTTGTGCCCCGCCTTATCCTGCGCCACGATGCCATGGCGCGCGAAAGTTTGCAAAGCGGTGGGAGGACAAAGGTGCCAAGAGAACGTCTGAGTGTTGTCGTTACGCGACGGTTGCCCGAGGCGGTTGAAACCAGGCTGAGCGAGTTGTTCGATGTACAGTTGCGCGACGATGACACGCCCATGACACGAGACGAACTGGTCGCAGCGGTGCAAAGCGCGGATGTCCTTGTGCCCACCGTGACCGACGCCATTGATGGCGGGTTGCTGGGGCAGGCGGGGGAAAATCTGCGCCTGATCGCCAATTATGGGGCGGGGGTCGACAATATCGATGTGGCCACGGCCCGGCAACGGGGCATTCTTGTGTCGAACACGCCCGGCGTGCTGACCGACGATACCGCGGACATGACCATGGCGCTGATCCTCTCGGTGACTCGCCGGATCCCCGAGGGGCTGTCGGTCATGCAAAAAGGCGACTGGATAGGCTGGGCCCCGACCGCGTTGCTGGGTGGCCGGATCGGCGGGCGCCGCCTTGGTATTCTGGGCATGGGCCGGATCGGTCAGGCCGTGGCCCGCCGTGCCTCGGCTTTCGGGATGCAGGTGCATTACCACAACCGCCGCCGGTTGCGCCACGAGATCGAACAGGAGCTTGAGGCGACCTACTGGGAAAGCCTCGACCAGATGGTGGCGCGGATGGATGTGATCTCGATTCACTGCCCGTCTACGCCGTCGACCTTTCACCTGATGAATGCGCGGCGTCTGAAGCTGTTGAAGCCATCGGCCGTGATCGTGAACACGTCGCGGGGTGAGGTGATCGATGAAAACGCGCTGACCCGTCAAATCCGCTCGGGCGATATCGCCGGGGCGGGGCTGGATGTGTACGAGCACGGCACGCATGTGAACCCGCGCCTGCGGCAATTGCCGAACGTCGTATTGCTGCCTCATATGGGATCGGCCACGTTGGAAGGGCGGATTGAGATGGGCGAAAAAGTCATTATCAATATCAAGACCTTTGAAGATGGGCACCGCCCGCCGGATCAGGTTGTGCCATCCATGTTGTGACGCGTTTGCGCCGCAGGGATGACAAACGAATTTTCAGGAGGATACGATGAAACGAAATCTGATTTCGGGATTGTTTTTGACGGCGTTGATGCTGGGCGGGGCCTCGTTTGCCCAGGAGACGGCGGATGCGGTAGCCCCCGAGGGGGCCTCGGACGGCCAGGTTCAGGGTCTTACGGACGAGATTATCGCCGCGCTTGAGGCCAAGATGGCCGGTCAGCCGGTGACTTCGCAGAACTGGATGGTTGCTGCCGCGAACCCTCTGGCCGTCGAGGCCGGGGCCAGGGTGCTGCGGGCCGGAGGATCGGCCGCCGATGCGATGGTCGCCGTGCAGGTCGTGCTTGGGCTGGTCGAGCCGCAATCCTCGGGCCTTGGCGGTGGAGCATTTCTGGTATGGTACGACGCCGCAACCGGCAAGCTGACCACACTGGACGGGCGCGAGACGGCTCCGCTTGAGGCGAGCCACAGGCTGTTCCACGATGAAAACGGCGAGCCGCTGCAATTCTACGATGCCGTGGTCGGCGGTCTTTCGGTCGGCACGCCCGGAACGCCCGCTTTGCTGGCCGAGGCACACCGGCGCTGGGGCCGCAGCCCGTGGCCCAGCCTGTTTGAGGATGGCATCACGCTGGCGGACGAGGGGTTCCTGGTCTCGCCGCGCCTGGCCACATTGGTCGAAGCTGATGCCGAGCGTCTGTCACGTTTCCCGGCGACCGCTGAGTACTTTCTGCCGGGCGGAGAGCCATTGCAGCAGGGACAACGGCTGATGAACCCGGATTATGCCGAAACGCTGCGGGTTCTGGCCAGCGAAGGGTCGGCCGGGTTTTATGGAGGTGAGATCGCGGCGGGGATCGTCAGCACGGTGCGCGGCGCGCCGGGCAATCCCGGTGTACTGTCCGGTGTCGATCTGGCCCTGTATCAGGTGATCGAGCGCGAACCGATCTGCGCCGCCTATCGAGCCTATGAGGTCTGCGGCATGGGTCCGCCCTCGTCCGGGGCGCTGACGGTTGGTCAGATACTGGGGATGCTTGACGGGTATGATCTGGCGACGATGGGGCCGGAGGACGTGCATACATGGCGTCTGATCGGCGATGCCTCGCGTTTGGCCTTTGCGGATCGCGGTCGATACATGGCCGATCACGATTTTGTCCCGATGCCCACACAGGGCCTGGTTCATCCCGACTACCTGTCCGAGCGCGGGCAACTGCTGGGCGGCGAGGGGGCGTTGACCGAAGTCGCGCCCGGCAACCCCGAATTCGACCACGCGTCGAACTGGGCGGATGATGTCTCGCTGGAGTTACCCTCGACTTCGCATATCTCGGTCGTCGACCAGTATGGCAACGTGCTGTCGATGACCACGACAATCGAGAACGGGTTTGGCTCGCGGCTGATGACCAACGGGTTCCTGTTGAACAACGAACTGACCGACTTCTCGTTCAAGACCCATAGCGACGGCGTTCCGATTGCCAACCGGCTGGAGCCGGGCAAGCGCCCACGCTCGTCCATGAGCCCGACCATCGTGATGCAAGACGGCGCGCCCGTACTGGCGATTGGTTCTCCGGGCGGCAGCCGGATCATTGGTTACGTGGCCAAGTCGATCATCGCCTGGGCCGATTGGGACATGGATGTGCAACAGGCGCTGTCTCTGCCGCATCTGGTCAACCGATTTGGCACCTATGATGTCGAGCAGGGAACAGCCGCCGAGGGCTATGCCGATGCGCTGATCGAGCTGGGGTACGAGGTCAACCCGCGTGACCTGACCTCGGGCCTGCACGCGATTGAAATCGGAGATGTCCTGACCGGTGGCGCAGACCCGCGCCGCGAAGGCATCGCGCTAGGCGAATAAGAGGGGGGTCTTCATGGTGCAGGCAGTAGCGTTGCCCCGAAACGAGGCCGGGATTGAAACAGCTGTCGGCATTCTGAAGCAGAAGTTCGGCGATCGCCTGCAAACCGGTCAGGCGATCCGCGAACAGCACGGCCACACGACCACATGGATCGAAAACCAGTGGCCGGATGCGGTGGTGTTTCCGCATTCGACCGCAGAAGTATCCGAGATCGTCAGAACCTGCGCCCTGCACAAGGTGCCGGTGATCCCCTTTGGAACCGGCACCTCGCTGGAGGGGCATGTGAATGCTCCGGCAGGTGGTATCTCGGTGGACCTGAGCCAGATGAACAAGGTGCTGGCTGTCCATGCGGGCGATCTGGATTGCGTCGTGCAGCCCGGCGTCACGCGCGAAGACCTGAATACCCATCTGCGCGATCAAGGCCTGTTTTTTCCCATCGACCCCGGTGCCAATGCCTCGCTGGGTGGAATGGCGGCAACGCGGGCCTCGGGCACCAATGCGGTGCGCTATGGCACGATGAAGGACAACATCCTCAGTCTGGAAGCGGTGATGCCGGACGGGCAAATCATCCGCACCGGGCACCGGGCCAAGAAATCCTCGGCCGGGTACGATCTGACCCGCCTGCTGATCGGGGCCGAGGGCACGTTGGGCATTATCACAGAACTTACCCTGCGCCTGCAGGGCATCCCTGAGGCGATCACCTCGGCCCGGTGCTCCTTTCCAACGGTCGATGCGGCCTGTCAGGCGGTGATGGTGACGATCCAATATGGCGTGCCGGTGGCACGGATCGAACTGCTGGACGAATTGTCGGTCAGAGCCGCCAACGCCTATTCCGGGCTGGACCTGCCGGAAACGCCGCTGCTGCTGCTGGAGTTTCATGGTTCCGAGGCTGGTGCGGTCGAGCAGGCCGAGACATTCGGTCAGATTGCCGAAGAATTTGGCGGTACGGATTTCGCTGCCACCTCGACCACCGAAGAGCGCAACAAACTGTGGCAGGCGCGGCACGACATGTATTGGGCCAGCTTGCAACTGCGCCCCGGCGCGCGCGGCATCTCCACCGATGTCTGCGTCCCGATCTCGCGCCTGGCGGAATGCGTCGCGGCGACGCGTGCCAAGGCGCAGGAGCTTGGCTTATTGGCCCCGATTGTCGGGCATGTGGGTGACGGGAACTTTCACACTCTGCTGCTGATCGACATGGAGAATGCGGACGAGGTGGCCAAGGCCGATGGCTTTGTCGGCTGGCTGAACGATCTGGCGATCTCGATGGAAGGGACCTGTACCGGCGAACACGGAATCGGGCAGGGCAAGCGACCCTATCTGGTTAAGGAACTGGGCCCGGCGGTCACCTATATGGCGGCGATCAAGATGGCTCTGGACCCGGATAACGTCATGAATCCGGGTAAAATTCTGCCGTCCACATGATTGTTATCCGCACCGAAATTCCGGCGTTGCAGCCATAAGACCGCCCCAATTTGGGTCTATCTTTCGCAAAAACGAGCAGTGATTGATTTCGGATATTCAGATGGATGGTTTGCGGATTCTTGGGTTTGTGATGATCATAGTCTTGGTCATCATCGGTCTGGACTATTATCAACAGGACAAAAAACACGAAGGCACTTTGTCCGCCAATGGCTATGTGGACACGATCAAGCATCGCTTTGCGCAGCAGCAGGTCGAGCGTGATGTCAAAGCCGCCGAGCGGGAACGCAAGAAGTTGTGGGAAGCGGGTGCAAAACCCCATCTTCCCGCCTCTACCAAAGAATGGATGCGGTACGAGTTGACCGATGCGGGTAACGAAGACGTTGCGACCGCGATCACAGAATATGGCATGACGCCTCTGATCAGTTCCATTTCTAACACGGCAGAACTGATGAGCCTGACCAATGCTGGCAAGGACGGCATTCTGCGCAAACTCAGCAAGACGGGTGCGGTCTATGTACAAGGTGAGGAAATCGCCTGGTTCGATATCAGCCTGAAGCCGGAATCGGCGCGCAATACGCTGGCAGGGATCGCGCTGTCCCGGCAGCAGAATTTCATGGCACATGCCGTGATCAAGAAAGGATTCGCCGTCGTTGATGGTGTCGCCTTCATCGAGATTACTCAGGACACGACGTCTCCGGCTAAAGCGCTTGCGTATCGCAAGATCGTTGGGCGGATCGGGATCGACGAAGAGGTCGTCGTCAGGATGCACACCAATGCAAGCGACGCCTCGATCCGCGAGCTTTTAGGCGAGGTTGATTATGCGGCGCTGAATGCTTTGATGACCTTCCCTTCGCCTGTGGTGGGGAAGGGGCTATCGGTGCCGATGGCCCGGCAGCCGGAGGTCGCCACGAAAATGGACCGCCTGTATTCCAAAATGAAGATGGTTCAGGAGAAGACAGCCAGCAAAAAGCTCGAGAATCTGGATTTTGCCGCGGTTATGGTGAACGCGATGACAGCGTCGGGTTTCAACAGCGAAGGTCTGATGGACATCACCGGCGGAGAGGTTTTCGAAAATCAGGATATTCTGCAGATCGGTTATGGGCGGGCGCAGAAATTGCTGCTGGATTCGGATGAACGTCACGCCGCGTTGGATGGCCCGGCCGAACAGGACACCGCAGCAACGGATATTGCCGCTGAAGTGGATAACGCAGCAAAGGACGCCGCCGCCGAACAAGAGGCGCCTGGCTTTTTTAGCCGACTGAAAGACAAGCTGCCGGCGTTCGGGGAATCGGAACCCAAAGAGGCTGCGGCAACGCGCACAAAGGCCAGCCAACCGGTGCGTGTGCACAAGGGCGGGCTGGGTGGTGGCTGTGCCAAGGTCGGTAGCATCAAGCGGTGTTCAGTCATCGGGCAATAAGCTCAGATAGACAGATTCCGCCGCTCATATGCAGCGGCGGGGTCGTTTTCCTTCTCTCACTGGTCGGATGAATGTCGCGTTTGGCCCTGCAAATGCGCCATATGGTTCCAACAGATTCCAAGGAGAGACGTCCGGTTATGAAAACCCAAGTCAAAGCACTGGTCGTTGGCGGCGGCGCCGTCGGGACCTCGATTGCCTATCACCTGGTCAAGGCAGGCTGGGACGATGTGATGTTGATCGAACGGGACGAGCTGACGTCCGGATCCACCTGGCACGCAGCGGGCCTGTTGCCGCTGTTCAACATGTCCTATGCGACGACCCACATCCACAAATACTCGGTTGATTTCTACAAGCAGCTTGAGGAAGAAACCGGCCTGAACGCAGGTTTCGCCGTGGTCGGCAACCTGCGCATGGCGCAGACGCAGGAACGTATGGACGAGTACATGCTCTATGCGTCCACTGCCGAGACCTGCGACGTCGCCTATGAATGGCTGACGCCTGAGCAGATCAAGGAACGCTGGCCGCTGATCGAGACCTCGGACCTGAAAGGCGCGATCTACCACACCGAAGACGGCTACATTAACCCTGCCGATGTAACGCAGGCGATGGCCAAGGGTGCGCGTCAGCGCGGCGTCGAGATCGTTCGCAAGATGCAGGCCGACGCCTTCCACTGGACCGGCACCCATTGGGAAGTCACCTGCACCAAGATGGTGGAAAAGGGCGGCAACCTTGTTCCGTCAGATGAGCAGGTGGTGATCACCGCCGAACATGTCGTGACCGCATCCGGCAACCACGCGCAGCGCACCGCCAAAATGCTGGGCATCAAGATGCCCGCGATCCCGGTTGAGCATACCTTCATCGTCATGGACAAAGACCCCGAGCTGGTCAAATGGCGCGAAGCTGGCAACCCCGAACACCCCGTTGTGCGTGACGCCGACAACGAATCCTACGCGCGTGAGGAACGCGGCGGCTGGATTCTGGGTATCTATGAACACGGCGCACCCGCGCAGTTCGAGCATGGCGTACCGGACAGCTTCCGTGCCGACCTGTTCCCGCTGGATCTGGACCGGATCGCTGAACAGTATATGGCGATGGCCGAGCGTGTTCCGTCCTGTGCTGAGTCCGGCCTGAAAGACGATTTCAACGGCCCGATCTGCTACACCCCCGATGGCAACCCGCTGGTTGGCCCTGCTCCGGGCCTGCGCAACATGTGGCTGGCCGAAGGCTTCAGCTTCGGCATCACCGCAGCAGGCGGCACCGGCTATTATCTGGCGCAGATGATGGTCGATGGCGAAGCCGAGATCGACATGGCCTCGCTGGACCCCAAACGCTACAGCAGCAACTGGATGACCACCGAGTTCGCGGCCCGCAAGAACGAAGAGTGCTATGAGCACGTCTATATCCTGCACCACCCGGATGAAGAGCGCGCGGCTTGCCGTCCGCTGCGGACCGTCCCGGCCTATGACCGCCAGAAAGCGCGTGGCGCCCAGTTCGGTTGGGTAAACGGTTGGGAACGCCCCAACTACTTTGGCCCCGTCGATGCGCCTGAAAACTTCGACGAGGAAAGCCGTTCGTTCCGCCGTGGCAACTGGTGGCAATATGCCGTCGAAGAAGCCAAAGCGATCCGCGAAGGTGTTGGCCTGATCGACGCGTCGGCCTTTACCAAACACGTCGTCAAAGGCCCCGGTGCGACTCAATTCCTGGATTGGTTCACCTGCAACAAGCTGCCCAAGGTCGGTCGCATCAACCTGACCTATGCGCTGACCTCGCACGGCACCACCCGCACCGAATACACCATCGTCCGCAATGGCGAGAACAACTACTACATCGTCTCTGCCGGTGCCTGGACCGAGTATGACGCCGACTACCTGCGCAAGGCGGCTGAGGACAAGATGGAGGAGTTCGGCTATATCGAAATCCAGGACGTGACCACCCAGTGGGGCGTCTTCGCCATCGCCGGACCCAAGTCGCGTGACGTTCTGAAAGAGGTCATCAAGGACGCCGATCCGGAAACCGCGCTGTCCAACAAGCGCTTCCCGTGGCTGTCGGCCCGCCAGATCGAACTGGGTATGTGCCCGGTGAACGCGATCCGTGTGGCCTATACCGGCGAGCTTGGCTGGGAACTGCACCACCCGATCGAGATGCAGAACTACCTGTTTGACCTGCTGGAAAAAGCCGGTGAGAAGCACGGTATGAAGCTGGTCGGTGCACGTGCCCAGAACTGGCTGCGTCAGGAGAAATCCTATCGCGCCTTCGGCACCGAACTGGGCCGCGACGCGACCCCGCTGGAAGCCGACCTGCCGCGCTTTGTCGACCTGTCGAAAGACTTCTACGGCAAGGCCAAGCTGGAAGAGACCGGTGTGCGCGTGAAGTGCTGCACTCTGCTGATCGACGGACCGGACGATGCCGATCCGTGGGGCCGCGAGGCGCTGTATACGCCGGAAGGTGAGCGTGTGGGTCGTCTGACCTCGGGCGGCTACTCGGTAGCGTTCGAGAAATCCATCGGCATGGGCTACGTAAAGCCCGAGATGGCGGTCGAAGGCACCAAGCTGCAAGTCAAAATTCAGGACAAGCTATGGGATGCGGTCGTCACCTGCGACAGCCCCTACGATCCGAAGAACGAAACCATCCGCAAGGACGGCTGAACACACAAAGGCCCCGGCTAAGCCCGGGGCCTTTTGCTTTCGGGATCAGGCGCTCAGTTCATCGTAGCATTCCAGCGCCTTGGCGGCGTACATCATCGATGGCCCGCCGCCCATCTGTACGGCCATGGCCAACACATCGGAAAACTCCTCTCGCGTTGCGCCCGCTTTGACCAGCGCTTCGGTGTGAAGCGTGATGCAGGGTTCGCACCGGATCGCAATGGACATGCCCAAGGCGATGTACTCTTTGGTCTTGTAATCCAGTGTTCCGCCTTGTTTGACCGCAGCGCTGAGCGCACCGAATGCGCGGGTGGCATCGGGTATCGCGCCGTTGAGGTTGCGCAGACCATTGCGTGTGTCTTTGATCTTGTCCTGCCAGCTCATGTCATCATTCCATTTAATATCAGGCAAACGGAATATGTTTTGATGCGTCAAAGCGGGCCTTGATCTTGATCAGGTGACGGTCTTTTCCGCGACAAAGGCCAGATTGTTCGCAGGCATCTCGACGATATCGAGGACAATCAGGTTCTGCCCCGCCATCCAACCGGCAATGTCCTTGTCGTCCTTATATCCAATCTCGGGGTCTTGCTGGACCAGCGCGCTATGGAACCTATGGTCGCCGTCGCTGGTCAGTTGGCCTGAGCGTTTGAACGGCCCGTAGAGGATGAACCTTCCCTCGGGGGCCAGTGCCTGTGCGGTTTCGGCAATCAGTACTTGCGTTTCCTGCCAACTGATCAGATGCACCAGATTGATCAGAACGATCAGGTTCTGATCGGCGAACGCTTCATGCCACCCTTGCGCTGTTGCATCCAGTGCGACGGCGTCAGCGACGTTGGGCAGATCGGTGGCATAAGCGTCGATGCTGGCACGCCGATCGGGTTCAACTTCGGTCGGTTGCCAATGCAGGCCGAGCAAGGCTTGAGCAAAGGCGCTGACATGCTGGCCTGTGCCGCTGGCGATCTCCAGCGCCTGTCCGGTCGTTGGGGCCCATTGCGTCAGCAGGTCACACAGCGCCTCGGCGTTGCGGGTTGCGGCGGGGGCAATCAGCCGCCCATCCTGCCCTTCAGTGGCGACACTGGCATTGGACGGTAAAGGGCGTTTGGTCATCTGCGTAACCTTTCCGGGCTGAGGGCCGCAATCGTTTCCGCATCCAGGTCCGGCGCAGCACCGATCACGCGGTCCGCAACCAACTGCGACGCGGCCGGAGAGGTTTGGAACCCGTACCCGCCCTGACCGGCCACCCATATGAACGACGGGTCAGCCGGTTCCGGCCCCAGCACAAGGGTTCCATCGGGCGCAAAGCTGCGCAACCCCGCCCAGTTGGTTTCAACCCGCGTGACGGGCTCGGTGACCATCTCTTCGTACCGGGCCAGACCTTCGGCCAGAACCATATCGTCGGCATAGGCATCATGTGGCGGCACCGGATCGGCCTCGGACGGAGAAACCAGCAGCTTGCCCGCATCGGGTTTGGCATACCACGCCTCACCCACGCCCAGCATCATGGGCCAGTCTTTCACGTCATGCCCGCCCGGCGCAGGCAAGCGTGCCATCGACCTGCGTTTCGGAATGATCCCGATCGGGGCAATCCCGGCCATTGCTGCGACCTCGTCCACCCAGGCGCCCGCAGCATTGATCAGAGTATCTGCCTCGTAGGTGCCACCGGCCTCGATTATCCAGTGACGGGCTTTGCGAATGGCGGTGACCTTGGCTTTGGTCAAAACCTCACCACCATTGCTGCGAATGACGCGGGCGAAATCCTGCAGCAACCTGTCCGTGTCGATGTCGAACGCTCCATTGCTGATCGCGGCAAAACCCAGCGTCTCGAGGTTCAGGATCGGCACGCGGGTCTGTGCGTCGTCCGTGGTAATGACCTGCATGTTCAGATCTGCCACGTCCTGTTCGAAGGCCTCGCCCTGATCCTTTCCGCCAACCAGCATCAGCCCGCGCGGCGTCAAGTAGCCACCGTTTTCGGTGTGCATAAAACTGGCGCTGGCCCTGTTCAGCGCCACAACCGATGGCGGCCCATAGCTTTCTTCGAACAATGCGGCCGAACGGCCCGAGGCATGATAGCCCAGGGCCTCCTCGGCCTCGAGCACGGTGACTTTCCCGTGCTGAGACAGCCGCGCCCCGGTGCTGAGGCCTGCAATGCCGCCGCCGATGATCAGAAAATCAATCATGTGCCCCCTTTGGTCACGTGCTGTGTTCAGTGCATGAAAACGTCTGAAAACTTTAAGCAGGCTTGAATTTACGCATCAACCCATCCAAACAAGAACCAAGCAGAAACAGGAGGGCAGGGTGAGTACCGCAGACCTACACCCGATGGCCACGGGGCATATTCCGTCCTACGTGACCCAGGCGGACGGCAGTGATTTTCTTTTGACGTTCATGTTTATTTTTACCGTTGTCGTCATCATTCTGATTGGCGTGGGATATTTCACCCTGCACTCGATCCCCGAAAAGATCGCGCATGAATCCAACCACCCACAGTTCCAATTGGTCGGCATACTGGCCCTGTTGGCGCTGTTCACCCATAACGGTCTGTTTTGGGTTGCCGCCGTCCTGGTGGCAGGGTTCCAGTTCCCCGACGTTGCCGCCCCGCTGAGGGCAATCGCCGACGCGATCCGATCTTTGGGCAAACAGGACCCGCCCGAACCGGCGCCGACCCAGTCCGCCGAACCCGCCGCGCAGCAGGAGCAGTAAGACATGCTTGAGACATTGATGTGCGCGCTGGTAACGGTGCTGCCCGACTATCTGTTCCGCCGGTTTGTACAGGGCAAGCGGATCGGTCATGAAATCACGCTGTTTACCATGTGGTACGAGCTGCGCTGGGGCCTGACCACCTGTGCCATTCTGGCGCTGACGGTGATCACCACGCTGTTTTATTTCCACCCGGCCAGCAAGACGGCCGCTTCGTATTTCCGCACGGTGACGATCTTGCCGCAACTGGGTGGCCGCGTGTCCGAGGTTTACGTCTCCAACAACCAGCAGGTCGTCGCAGGCCAGCCGATTTTCCGGATCGAGGATTTCACCCAGACCGCCATGGTTGAGGCCGCCCATGCCCAGATCGCGCAGGTTCAGGCCTCGTTGAAAGTGGCGGAAACCGATCTGGCCGAAGCCGAAGCCGGGATTGCTGGGGCTCGCGCCTCGCTGGATCAATCGCTTGAGGATTTGGAGCGCAACACAACCCTGCGCGACGAAGGCTCCAGCGCCGTGAGGCTTGCCGAGATCGACCGGCTGGAAAACATGGTGGCTGAACGTGAGGCGCAACTGAGGGCGGCAGAGGCGCAGCGTGCCGCTGTCGTTCAACAGATCGAAGAGCTGATCCCCGCCCAACTGGTCAGCGCCAGCGCGCAACTGGATGCCGCGTTGACCGAACTGGACAAGACCGTAATCAGCGCTGGTGTGACGGGCCGGGTTGAACAGTTCGGTCTGCAGGTCGGTGACTATGTCAGCCCGCTGTTGCGCCCGGCTGGTATTCTGGTCCCGTCAAGATCGGGCCAAAACCGGTTTCAGGCGGCCTTCAACCAGATGTCAGCACAGGTTATCAAACCCGGTATGATCGGCGAGTTGGGCTGCATGACCAAACCCTTCACAGTGATCCCGATGGTGGTGGTCGAGGTTCAGGACGTGATCCCGTCCGGGCAAATCCGTCCAACGGATGAGCTGCGGGATGTGCAGGCCAACAAGGTGCCGGGCTCAATTCTGGTGTATATGGAGCCGCTCTATAAAGCCATGGCCGATGACATCCCGCCGGGCAGCAACTGTCTGGCCAATGTCTATACCGACAATCATGAGCGGCTGGAGCACGAGGATCTGGGCTTTTGGCACTCTGCCGCGCTGCACGTGATCGACACGATCGGTGTGGTCCACGCGGCAGGCCTGCGCTTGCGCCTGATCCTGATGCCGGTGAACACGCTGGTTCTGACGGGGCATTGAAGCTCGGCGTAAGCTGGAAAACTGCCATCAAGCGGCGGGTCATGCCCGCGGCTTGGTGGCGACCCACCCCATACCCCTTAGAGAGGAGCCTGCCGTCGCGTGTTAGGCTCGGGCTCGGGTCGTCTCGTTCGGACCTTAACGGTTCGTGCGCGGCGCGGCGGCAAAAGGCCGGATCACGCGGCGTGCTGTGACGCTCACAAACCTGACGCAGGGACTGTGTTTCAGGCGCTGCCAAAGTTTGCCCTTTTGGGCGGCTTGGTTGTGGAGGTGCAGATTACTCTGCGAGTTTGAACTCCACAAGGTCATCCAGTTTGTACCCGTGGTTGAGCAGTGCCTCGGTGACAAGAAATGGCAGTTGTTCGAGTGTTGGGAAATTCTTGGTATTTTCTACGCCTGCCAGATGTTGAGTCAAATTTCGTAACTTGCCTAACCCTACAATGTATATGGAATGATCAAGGGGTCCTTCCAAAAACCAGGCAGCCAGTCGATCTGTGATCAGGGGCATTGCGCCGGTCTGTTTATTCCGGTCCGGGTACAGGGCATTTGTATATTCAATTACTAAAGCAAACTGAACAGCGCCTTGACGATGGATCGATGCCCGGAGCGTTGTCGTCGTGTCATTTTGGGTGACGCCCCGAAACTTCTCACGCAGGATCAGTTTCCCTTCGACACGAACATACTGTCTGGGTTTTTCCGATGTTGCGGCGGTTTGGTAGAGTTTGAAGGGCGCGCGGAACAGTAAATCGCCGTATTCTTGCAGTAGTGTCTGAACCTGAGCGCGGTTTGCCAGTGCTTTGCCGTTGAGCCATCTGCTGACTTGCGTCTGGCTCACTCGGCACATTCTACCAATTTCATCTTGTGATTTACCGTGATTGACGGCGATGCGGATCAGTTCCTTGGTCTGGGGAAAGGGGTCTTTTTTGGTCTTGCCGCTCATATTCAAACCTTGAAAAGACCGGGGAGCGTTCGCGCCCCGGCGTGGTCCATTACTTTTTTACGGGCGCAGGCTTCCTGTTCGGATTCATCTGCGCGCCGCGATTGCCTTGGTTTTTAGCATGAGTTTTGTTTTGGCCCGGATTGCCCTTGTTTGCGTTTTTCATATCGGCGTTGTGATTGGGTTTCTTCATGTCATTCTCCTTTTTGGTCCAACATGAACTTTTTAGATCCGGCAAGTTCAGTCTCGTAAGGGTTCAAAACGGAATACTTCGGAATATTCGGGAATACTCTGACATTTCTTACCTTTTTCGCGTGGTTTCAGAAAAAAGCCCGCCGATATGGCGGGCTTTTCGATCGCGTTTGATTGCAGCTTACTGCGGGATTTCGCCTTCCAGCCCTTCGACATAGAAGTTCATGCCTGCCAGCGTACCGTCATCGGCGGTTTCGCCTTCGGCCAGCCAGTCGCTGCCGTCCTGCTTTTTCAGCGGACCGGAGAAGGGGTGGTATTCGCCCGCGGCCATTGCGGCTTTCATGGCCAGGGCTTCTTCTTTCACGTCTGCCGGTACGGCGTCGGAAATCTCACCGATCTCAACCATGCCTTCGCGGATGCCGTCCCAGGTGTTCACGGTCGCCCACGAACCATCCATGACAGCCTGGGTGCGCGCGATGTAATAGGGGGCCCAATTGTCGATGATCGACGACACGCGCGGGAACGGAGCGTATTCGCTCATGTCCGAGGCCTGACCGAAAGTGATTACGTTGCCTGCCTCTTGCGCGGCCGCCTGCGGCGCGGTCGAGTCGGTGTGCTGCAGGATCACGTCCGCGCCCTGTTCGATCAGAACGGTGGCCGCGTCGGCTTCTTTCGCGGGATCGAACCAGGTGTAGGCCCAGACAATCTTGAACTCGACATCCGGGTTCACCTTTTTAGCGTGGATATAGGCCGAGTTGATGCCGCGGATCACTTCGGGGATCGGGTAGGAGCCGATATAGCCGACGATGTTGGACTCAGTCATCTTTCCGGCGATGTGACCCTGAACAGCGCGGCCTTCGTAGAAGCGGGCAGAATAGACCGAGACGTTGTCGGAGGTTTTGTAGCCGGTCGCGTGTTCGAACTTCACGTCCGGGAATTTCTTGGCCACGTTGATGGTCGGGTCCATGTAACCGAACGAAGTGGTGAAGATCAGGTCGGCTCCTTCCAGCGCCATCTGGGTCATCACACGCTCGGCGTCGGGACCTTCGGGAACGGATTCGACAAACACCGTCTCGACCTTGTCGCCGAAATGTTCTTCCACGGCCAGACGGCCCTTGTTGTGTTCATAGGTCCAGCCGCCGTCACCCACCGGGCCGACATAGACGAAGCCGACCTTGGTCTTGTCTTCGGCCATGGCCCCCGAGGCCAGACCCAGCGCCACGGCGGCACTTGTCAAAAGTGTAGTGAATTTCATGTTTTACTCCCCAAGTTGGTTCAGTTGGCCCCTAGTGCGAGGCATGGAAGGTCCGGCCCAGTGCGGCAGGTGCGCTGCTCTTGTCGGCCGAAAGGATCACAAGCACAAGGATCGTGATGATATAGGGCGACATTGCCAGATACTCGACAGGAATGGCAACGCCCGCTGCCTGCAAATTCAGCTGCAACACCGTGATTCCGCCGAACAAATAGGCACCCAGCAGGGCCCGCCACGGCTTCCAACTGGCAAACACCACCAGAGCCAGAGCGATCCAGCCAACACCGGCCGTCATGCCCTCGGTCCATTGCGGCACGCGGATCAGGCTGATGTAAGCCCCACCAAGGCCCGCGCAGGCTCCACCGAACAGGATCGCCATGATGCGGATTTTGATGACCTTGTAGCCAAGCGCGTGCGCGGCATCGTGGTTTTCGCCCACCGCACGCAGGATCAGGCCGACGCGGGTGTATTTCAGTGTGGCCCAGACAGCGGCAGTCAGGGCGATGCCGACATAGAGGATCGGATCATGCTGGAACAGGATCGGGCCGATTACCGGGATATCACTGATCACCGGGATATGGATTTCCCCCATGCTGGGCGGTTTGATCCCCACATAGCTTTGCCCCAGAAGCGCGCTAAAGCCCAACCCGAACAGGGTCAACGCAAGGCCACTTGCCACTTGGTTGGCCAGTGCAAACTGCGTCAGCAGCACGAACAGCAGGGACAGCACCGCGCCGCCAATGGCCGCCGCGATGAAGCCCAGCCAGGGCGAGCCGGTCTCGACCGAGATCGCAAATCCGCTGATTGCGCCGACGATCATCATACCCTCAACGCCGAGGTTCAGAACGCCTGCCTTTTCGACCACCAGTTCTCCGATCGCGGCGAGCAGAAGGGGGGTTGCGGCCACCATCAGAGAGGCAACCAGAAGTACGGGATTAATTTCACCAAGGTCCATGGTTACGCCACCTCGCTACGAGCCGCACGGATGCGGTAATTTGTCAGAAGGTCGAATGCCAGCAGGAAGAACAACAACATCCCCTGGAACACCTGAATAGCCGCGGCAGGCAGGCCCAGTTGGGACTGCGCGATCTCACCACCGATGTAAGTCAGCGCCATCAGGCCACCGGCCAGCAGGATGCCTACCGGATGCAGGCGGCCCAGAAAGGCCACGATGATCGCGGTAAAGCCGTAGCCCACGTTAAAGTCGATGCTGACTACGCCCGCGGGCCCCGAGACCTCGAACATCCCCGCCAGTCCTGCCAGAGCGCCGGACAGGCCAAGGCAGAACAGGATCAGGCGGGCCGGGTTCACGCCGGCGAATTTGGCGGCCCGAGGGGCCTCACCGGTCAGGCGGATGTGGAAGCCCAACATATGCCGGTTCAGCAGGACATAGGCAAAGATCACCGCGATCAACGCCGTCACCACGCCCCAATGCATCCCCGAACCTACAATCAACTCGGCGTTATGGGCGCTGTCATAGGATTGCAGGTTGCGCGAGCCTGGAAAGCCAAACCCCTCGGGGTTTTTCAGCAGCCCTAGCGAGACCGAGGCCAGCATTTGCTCGGCCACATAGACCAGCATCAGCGACACAAGGATCTCATTGGTCCCAAACCGCACTTTCAGAAAGGCCGGGATCGTTGCCCAGAGCCAGCCGCCGAACGCACCGAAAATCACCATGATCGGAAAGATGTACCACGCATCCAGAGGGTAGAAGGCCAGACCGGCCCCCGCGCCAAAGATGGCGCCCATGATATACTGCCCCTCGGCCCCGATGTTCCAGATACCGGCGCGGAAACCCAGCGACAGGCCGATGGCAATCAACACCAATGGCGCGCCTTTCACCAGCAATTGCGGGCGGTAGTAAAAGGCGAACTCACCAAACAGAGGCTCCCAGAAAATGGTTCCGATGGCCTCAACCGGGTTCTTGCCCAGAATGGCGAACAGAATGCCGCCGCACACCATCGTCGCCAGCACCGCGACCAGAGGGGTGGCATAAGACCACGCCTTGGACGGCTGCGGCCGTTTCTCCAACACAATCATCTGCTCATCCCCCACCCATTTTCATCTTTTTTCAAGTACTCTCGCCGAAGGCGACGCGATCGTTCAAACATGCGCCACCTCCATGCCATGTGCCCCACCCATCATCAGGCCGATCTCATCAACCGTCAGGCCCGTGGTCGGGCGCGGGGCGCTCAGGCGGCCTTCGTTCAGGGCCGCGAAGCTGTCCGAGATTTCCATCAACTCATCGAGGTCCTGGCTGATGCAGATCACCGCCGTACCTTTTGCGGCCAGATCCAGAATGGCCTGCCGGATCGAGGCCGCTGCCGCCGCATCCACGCCCCATGTCGGCTGGTTGACCACCAGCACGTCGGGGTTCTGCAGAACTTCGCGTCCGATCACGAATTTCTGCAGGTTTCCGCCCGACAGCGAGCGCGCTGCGTTCTCCGGCCCCGGCGTGCGGACATCAAAGGCGCTGATGATCTTTTCTGCGAAACTCTTGGTCTCGGCCCATTTGAGGAACCCGTTGCTTTCCAGCCCCTCCCGAACCGATCCGGTCAGCAGCGCGTTTTCGGTCAGACTCATATCCGGAGCCGCCGCATGACCCAACCGTTCCTCGGGGGCGGTCAGCACGCCCAGCTTCCGCCGAGCGGTGGGGCCGAGCTTGCCGATTTTCTGGCCGTTGAATTTGATCGCATCGGCGGTTGTCGGGATTTCGCCCGACAGCACGCCCAGCAATTCGTCCTGTCCGTTCCCGGCGACGCCTCCGATCCCCAGAACCTCGCCCTTGCGGACCGTCATGTGGACATTGCGCAAGGCCGTGCCGAATTCCGACGGCGAGGGCACAGACAACCCGCTGACATCCAGCGCGACCTCGCCGAATTCGCGGCCCGACCGTTCAGGTGTCTGCAGGGTCGATCCGACCATCATCTCGGCCATGTCGCGGGCTGAAGTTTCAGACGGAACACATTCACCCACATTTTTGCCCAGACGCAGGATCGTGGCGTGGTCGCACAGGGTCCGGATTTCCTCCAGCTTGTGCGAGATATATAGGATCGAAGTGCCCTCGGAGCGCAGTTTGTTCAGCGTCTCAAACAGGATATCGACCTCTTGTGGGGTCAGAACCGAGGTCGGCTCGTCCATGATCAGCAACTTCGGATCCTGCAAAAGGCAGCGGATGATCTCAACCCGCTGGCGTTCACCTGCGGACAGATCACCAACCGTGCGGTAAGGGTCCAAAGGCAGGCCGTACGTTTCAGATACTTCGTGGATGCGCGAGGCCAGATCGCCCATCGGCGGCGGGTTCTCCATCCCCAGCGCGATGTTCTCGGCCACGTTCAGCGCATCGAACAGCGAAAAATGCTGGAACACCATTGCGATCCCGTCAGCCCGCGCGGCGCGGGGTTCAGGTGGCGCAAAGGGCTGTCCCCGCAGCAGCATCGCACCGCTGTCGGGTTTCACCAACCCGTAGATCATCTTCACCAGCGTGGATTTCCCCGCGCCGTTTTCGCCCAGCAGAGCGTGGACTTCGCCTTCACCGATGTCAAAGGACACCTGATCATTGGCCACGACGCCGGGATAGGCTTTGGTCAGCCCTTGCAGACTTAAAAGTGGAGTGGTCACGCGCTCAGGTCCTTCTTCAACTCGTTCTGTCGGGCCGGGCGCAAGAGCTGCGCGGCGACGCCAACGGCGATCATCTGCGGGTGTTTGCCCAGGCCGGGGTCCCCAATCGGGCAAGTGATCCGGCTGATCCGTTCGGGCGAATGCCCGAGGGCCGCCAGCCGCGACCGGAATCGCGCCCATTTCGTAGCCGAGCCGATCAGGCCAGCAAAGCGGAAATCATGCGAAAGCAGTCGGTTGCACAGTTCTAAATCCAGATTGTGCGAATAAGTCAGCACAAGATGTTCAGCATCGGGTGGTGCATGACGCACCAGTTCCGCTGGTTTTGCGGCCGGAACCACTGTCACTCCGGCCGGAATTGCATCCGGAAACCGTTCGGGGTCGGTATCGACCCAGGTGATTGCCAGATCGGGCAGCGGCGACAAGACATCCACCAGCGCACGGCCTACATGGCCTGCGCCCCAGATCCATAGGTTCCGTGTTGGCTTGTGCACAGGCTCAATCATCCAGCCGTCGATCAGTTGTGGTTCGGGGGCAATCCCCTGACCGCGCGCGGTTGCCAGCAACCTTTTCACGGCCAGAGGCATTTCACCTTCCGAGGCTGACCGCACTATGACCGTGTCGTCGAGCGCTTCAACCGCCTTTAAATCAAAGACTTCGCTGAGCAGTGATACCGCACCGCCACAGCATTGACCCATGTCAGGGCCAAGCGCGTGATGGGTCAGGCGCGTAGGGGCGGTCTGCGAGCGCGCGGCTTGCGCCGCCTGAAACTCCAGCGTCCCACCGCCGATAGTCCCGCTTTGCCCATGCTCCCAAACCAGCATTGCAGCACCGACCTCGCGCGGGGATGACCCCTTGATCGCAGCGATGACCACCCGGGTGACTTTCCCGTGGGTTTTGACCGCCTCCCTCAAAGCCTCTCGATCAAATCCCATCAGGTTCCTCCTTTTACCCGTTGGATGCCGTGCCAGATTTCTTCGGCCGTGGCGGGTGCATCCAGCGCCGGATAGCTGTCACCACAGGCGGCCACCGCGTTGGACAGCGCCAACCAAGCCGAGATACCCAGCATGAAGGGCGGCTCGCCCACCGCTTTTGAGCGATAGATCGTGTCCTCGCGGTTTTCGCCATCCCAGAGCGCGACATTGAAGATGTCGGGTCGGTCGAAACAGGCCGGAATCTTGTAGGTCGAGGGGGCGTGGGTGCGCAGGTTGCCCTTGCCGTCCCAAACCAGTTCCTCGGTCGTCAGCCAACCCGCGCCTTGCACATAGCCACCTTCGACCTGCCCGATATCCAGAGCCGGGTTCAGCGAGGCGCCCGCATCATGCAGGATGTCGGTGCGCAGGATGCGGTTTTCACCGGTCAGAGTGTCCACGGCGACCTCGGTGACCGAAGCGCCATAGGCGAAGTAGAAGAATGGGCGTCCACGTCCAGCAATTCGGTCCCATTCGATCTTGGGCGTTTTGTAGAACCCTGTTGCCGACAGGCTGATGCGCCCCTGATAGGTCAGCGCGGCCGCTTCGGCGAAGCTATAGCGCTCTTCGCCGACCGAAACCTGGCCGTCCGAGAAAGTGACTGTCGACGGATCGGCCTGATGACGCTCGGCCAGATACTCGGCCATCCGGTCGCGGATCGTGTCGCAGGCCGCTTTCACGGCCATGCCGTTCAGGTCACTGCCCGAAGATGCTGCCGTAGCCGAGGTGTTCGGCACTTTGGCGGTATCGGTGGCGGTGATCTTCACCATCTCCAGCGGGATGCCAAAGCGCGACGCGGCGACCTGAGCGACTTTCTGGAACAGGCCCTGTCCCATCTCGGTACCGCCATGGTTCAGGTGGACCGAGCCATCCTGATAGACATGCACCAGCGCACCCGCCTGATTGAGGTGGGTCAGCGTGAAGGAAATCCCGAATTTGACCGGAGAGAAGGCGATGCCTTTCTTGATCACGCTGTTCTCGGCGTTCCATTTCTGGATCTTGGCCTTGCGCGTGGCATAGTCGCTGGATTTTAGCAGCGCTTCGGTCATGCCGTGCAGTTCGAAATCGCTGACCTCCATACCATAGGGCGTGGTGTTGCCGCCTGCGGGCAGGGGGCGTACCGGGGCGTCCCCCATTTCCACTGCACCACGGCTGGTCAGGTCCTCATGCGGGTCGGGATGGCCCAGGGGTTTTTCCTTTAGCTCTGCCTCGGCAACTTTGTGCGCGGGTTCATAGTAGTTGCGACGGCGCAGTTCGACCGGGTCCAGCCCCAGTTCATGGGCCGCGTGATCCATCACCCGCTCGATCCCGACCATGCCCTGCGGACCCCCGAACCCGCGATAGGCGGTGGCCGATTGAGTGTTGGTCTTCAACCGGTGGCTTTCGATCCGCGCGTTGGGCAACAGGTAGGCGTTGTCAGAATGCAGCATTGCGCGGTCGGCGACGGGCAGGGACAGGTCCTGTGCCCAGCCGCAAATGGCGTGGTGCAGGAACGAGACGCCCTGAATATGGCCGTGCTCATCGAACCCGGCCTTGTAGGAAATCCGGAAGGCGTGACGCTTGCCGGTGATGATCATGTCATCGTCGCGGTCATAGCGCATCTTGCAGGCCTTGCCTGTCACCCGTGCAGCCACGGCGCAACCCACGGCCAATGCGTTGCCCTGACTTTCCTTGCCACCAAAGCCGCCGCCCATCCGGCGGGTCTCAACCCGGACCGCGTGCATCGGAACGCCCAAAGCATCGGCCACCTTGTGCTGGATTTCGGTCGGGTGTTGGGTCGAGCTGTGCACCAGCATATCCGCGCCTTCATTCGGCACGGCCAGCGCAGCCTGACCTTCCAGATAGAAATGCTCTTGCCCGCCGAGTTCGAAGGATCCTTCGATCACGTGGGCCGCGCCCGCGATGGCCGCGTCCGCGTCACCCTTGGCATAGATGCGCGGGCCGTCCTCGAACCGACTGTCGGCGGCCAGCGCCTCTTCAACGGTCAGAATGGGTGTTTCTTCGGCATAGTCGATCTTACCCAGACGCGCGGCCTTGCGGGCGGCCAGATGGTTGGTGGCGACGACCAGAAACACGGGTTGGCCGATATAGTGAACTGTTCCGTCAGACAGCAGCGGTTCGTCATGGATCGAGGGTGAGACGTCGTTGGCAAAAGGCAGGTCATCCGCCGTCATCACCATCACGACCCCGTCGGCAGCCTTCACGGCGGACAGGTTCATCGTGGTGATCTTGCCTTTTGCAATCGGGCTCAGGCCAAACGCCAGATGCAGAGAGCCTTTGGGCGTCGGGATGTCATCCACATACCGCGCCGAACCGGACACATGCAGCGGTGCCGCGTCGTGGGGGAGGGGTTTGGTCACACTCATGCCGACACCTCCAGCACATTGGTCAGTTCGCCTTGATCCTCGAGGAAGTAGCGTTCCAGCATCGCCTTGGCGGTTTCCATACGATAGGTGGCCGAGGCGCGCATGTCCGTGAGTGGAGAATAGTCTTCGGCAAAGGCGGGCAGCGCGGCATCAATCGTCTCGCGCGTCCACGGTTTGCCGATCAGCGCGGCCTCGACGTTTGTGGCCCGTTTCGGGATGCCCGCCATGCCGCCAAACGCGATGCGCGCTTGCGTGACGGTGTCGTCCGTAACAGTGATATTGAAACAGCCGCACACGGCCGAGATATCCTGATCGAACCGTTTGCTGAGTTTGTACGTTTTGAGGCGGTCCGCTTGACGGGGGAAGCTGACGGCCTCAACAAACTCGCCCGGAGCGCGGTCCTGCTTGCCGTAATCGATGAAGAACTTTTCCAGCGGGACCTGCCGCCGCGTGTCGCCTTTGCGCAGATGCAAAGTGGCGTCAAGCGCGATCAGGGCGGGCGGGTTGTCCCCGATGGGCGAGCCGTTGGCGATATTGCCGCCGACGGTGGCCGCGTGGCGCACCTGAACACTGGCATAACGGCGGATCATTTCGGCGTATGACGGGTGCAGGTCAGTCAGGGCTTCGCCCATGCGGTTCATGTCCACCATGGCACCAAAGCGAATTTCGTCCTTGGTGATCGTGATTTGTTTCAGGTCCTCACAGCGGTTGAGGAAGATCACCGGATCCAGATCGCGCAATTGCTTGGTGACCCAAAGACCCACATCGGTTGCACCGGCGACAAGGGTAGCATCCGGGTTGTCGGCGTACACTGCCGCCAATTCATCGGACGAGCCGGGCAACATCGGCGATGCCTGCGCTGTGACTGGCTTGTCTTTGACCCAGACGGGAACGGGCTGATCCTCAGCGGCCTGAGCCGCGCGAATGATGGGGGCGTAGCCGGTACAGCGGCACAGGTTTCCGGCAAGCTGGGTGTCGTGATCCGTCGCGCCAATCGCGTGACCGGCAACCATCGACATGACAAAGCCGGGGGTGCAGAAGCCGCATTGAGAGCCATGCAAATCGGCCATGGCCTGCTGCACTGGATGCATCTCGCCTTTCGGGCCGCTGGCCCCTTCGACTGTGCGGACCGCTTTGCCGTGCAGTTGCGGAAGGAACAGGATGCAGGAGTTCAGCGCCTTGGCGCCGCCCTCATCCGTCACCATGACAGTGCAGGCGCCGCAATCGCCCTCGTTGCAGCCTTCCTTGGTGCCGGTCAACCCGCGATCCTCGCGCAGCCAGTCCAGCAGGGTCGCTGTCGGATCAACATCCGCCAGTTCCACTGTCTCTCCGTTCAGAAGAAACGTGATGTTCATTCGAGAAACCCGTCGCCTTACCCGGTTGCGCCCTTGGGTGCCCTCCTTCGATGCGACGTAGAAAGAGTGGCGGGCGGATAGCTTGCCGTAAGATGTTAGAAACAGGGCAGGTTCTCTGGCAAGAAAAACTGCCTATGTAATGTACCATTCGACAGGCGCAGATTGTGAATGTCGCGTTTGTGTAAAAGGCAGTCGCTTGTAAATAAAGCGCTTTTTGCAGGCGGCGCCCGGTCAATCCCGAAGCACCTTCTGCAAAAGCCGAATAATCCACACTGATTTTTTTGGCATTCCAAAGCTGCGGTTCCCGCTTTTGCCGGGCAGCTGGCTGGGATAGCGTAGGCGGTATGAGCAGTACTCCTCGATTCATTCACCTCCGTGTTCACACCGAATACTCCTTGCTGGAAGGCGCCGTGCGGCTGAAAAAGCTGCCCGCTCTGTGTGAGAAGATGGAGATGCCCGCCGTCGCCGTCACCGATACGAACAGCATGTTTTCGGCGCTGGAGTTCTCGGTCACCGCCAGCGGCGCCGGAGTGCAGCCGATCATGGGGTGCCAGGTCGATCTGACCTATCTGCAGGCCCAACCCGGTGAGAAGCCCAAAGCGCCCGCGCCACTGGTGCTGCTGGCGCAGTCCGAGGTGGGCTATGAGAACCTGATGAAGCTCAGTTCCTGCCTTTACGTGGACAAGGGCGGGCAGTTGCCGCAGGTCACGTTGGAAGAGCTGGCGGACCGGTCGGACGGTTTGATCTGTTTGACCGGCGGGCCGGATGGGCCTGTAGGGATGCTGCTGCAACAGGGTCAGCGCCCGGCGGCCGAGGCGCTGGTTGATCAGTTGGCGGCGATGTTCCCGGATCGCCTTTACATCGAACTGCAGCGCCATCCGGGTGAGGATGGGCAGCCCGAGACCGAACGCCTCACCGAGCGTGGCCATGTCGAAATGGCTTATGCCAAGAACCTGCCTCTGGTCGCAACCAATGACGTCTATTTCCCGACGACAGACATGTATGAGGCCCACGACGCACTGATCTGTATCGCCGAGGGCGCCTATGTCGACCAGCAGGAGGGCCGCCGCCGCCTGACCGCGCAGCATTATTTCAAGTCGCAGCAGGAGATGGTGACCTTGTTCGCCGATCTGCCCGAGGCCATCGAGAACACGGTCGAGATCGCGCGGCGCTGCGCCTTCATGGCCTATCGCCGCGACCCGATCCTGCCGAAATTCGCCGATGACGAGGTGGCCGAACTGCGCCGCATCGCCAATGAGGGCCTTCAGAAACGACTGGCTGTGATCCCCCATGCGGTGACACCTGAAGAATACCAGGAACGGCTGGATTTTGAACTGGGCATCATCGAAGGCATGGGCTTTCCCGGCTATTTCCTGATCGTTGCCGACTTTATCCAATGGGCCAAAGACCACGACATTCCGGTGGGGCCGGGGCGGGGCTCGGGTGCGGGCTCGCTGGTGGCTTATGCACTGACGATCACCGACCTTGACCCGCTGCGCTATTCGCTGCTGTTCGAACGGTTCCTGAACCCCGAGCGGGTCTCGATGCCCGATTTCGATATCGACTTCTGCATGGATCGCCGTGAAGAAGTCATCCGCTACGTGCAGCAGAAATACGGCCGCGACAAGGTGGGGCAGATCATCACCTTCGGTGCGTTGCTGTCGAAGGCCGCCGTGCGCGATATCGGGCGGGTTCTGCAGATGCCGTACGGGCAGGTGGATCGCCTGTCCAAGATGATCCCGGTTGAGGGGGTGAAGCCGGTTTCGATTGAAAAGGCATTGAAGGACGAACCCCGCCTGCGCGAAGAGGCACGCAACGAAGAGGTCGTCGACCGGCTGCTGACCTACGGCCAACAGGTCGAAGGGCTGTTGCGGAATGCCTCGACCCACGCGGCGGGCGTTGTGATCGGAGATCGGCCTCTGGACGCACTGGTGCCGCTGTATCAGGACCCGCGATCCGACATGCCGGCAACTCAGTTCAACATGAAATGGGTGGAACAGGCCGGTCTGGTGAAGTTCGACTTTCTGGGTCTGAAAACCCTGACCGTGATCCAGAACGCGATGGACATCATCTTCAAGTCCGGGCGTCCTTTGCACATCGCGGCGGACGGTACTGAGCTTTACGAACCCGCCGAAGGGGCCGAGAACCAGATCAACGCCATCCCGCTGGATGACGAGGCGACGTACAAGCTTTACTCGGCGGCCAAGACGGTGGCGGTGTTCCAAGTGGAATCCTCGGGGATGATGGACGCGCTCAAGCGGATGAAGCCGACCTGTATCGAGGATATCGTGGCCCTTGTGGCGCTGTACCGTCCCGGCCCGATGGAGAACATCCCGACCTATTGCGAGGTCAAGAACGGCCAGCGCGAGATCACTTCGGTTCACCCGCTGATCGACCACATCCTTGAGGAAACGCAGGGCATCATCGTCTATCAGGAGCAGGTGATGCAGATCGCGCAGGTCATGGCGGGGTACAGCCTTGGTGGCGCCGACCTGCTGCGCCGTGCGATGGGTAAAAAGATCAAAGAGGCGATGGACGCCGAGCGCCCGAAATTCGAGAAGGGCGCGGGCGAGAACGGCGTGGATGCCAAGAAGGCCTCCGAGGTTTTCGACCTGCTGGAGAAATTCGCCAACTACGGCTTTAACAAATCCCACGCGGCTGCCTATGCAGTGGTCAGCTATCAGACCGGCTGGTTGAAGGCGAACCACCCGGTCGAGTTCATGGCGGGGGTCATGAACTGCGATATCCACTTGACCGACAAGCTGGCCGTTTATTTTGAAGAGGTCCGCAAGGGGCTGGAGCTGACCTATGTGCCGCCCTGCGTGAACCGCTCTCTGGCGACGTTTGACGTGGTCGAAGGCCATCTAGTCTATGCGCTGGGCGCACTGAAAAACGTTGGCGTCGAGGCGATGAACCTTGTGGTCGAGGGGCGCGCCGACAAACCGTTCGTCAACCTGTTCGATTTCGCCCGCCGCGTCGATCTGAAGAAAGTCGGCAAACGCCCGTTGGAGATGCTGGCCCGCGCCGGGGCATTTGATCAGCTCGACAAGAACCGCCGCCGCGTGTTCGAAAGCCTTGATCCGTTGGTACAGTATTCTGCGGCAATCCACGATCAGAAGAACTCGGACCAGGTATCGCTGTTTGGTGAGGCGGGGGACGACCTGCCGGAACCGCGCCTGTCGCCGACGCCCGACTGGTTGCCTGCCGAGCGCCTGAGCGAGGAATTCAAGGCCATCGGCTTTTACCTCTCGGGTCACCCGCTTGATGATTACATGCCCGCGTTGAAACGCAAGCAGGTGTTGACATTGGACGAGGTGACGGAAAAGGCGCGCTCGGGGCCATTCATTGCGAAAATGGCAGGTGTCGTGGCCGGGCGGCAGGAACGGAAATCAGCGCGCGGTAACCGGTTCGCTTTTGCCCAGCTCTCGGATCCGACGGGGGCTTACGAGGTTACGCTGTTCTCGGAAACGCTGGAGAAATCGCGCGAGTATCTGGAAACCGGGGCGCAGGTGGTGCTGACCGCCGAGGCGACGATGGAGGCGGATCAGCTGAAACTTCTGGGCCGCTCGGTCGGGCCGGTGGATACGGTCGTGGCCGAGGCCGGAGCGACCGGGTTGCGGATATTCGTGGACGAACCGGCGGTGCTGGCAACCGTCGCAAAGGTGCTTGAGGACGCCGCCGGCGCGGCCAAGCGGGCCTCGAAAGGGCCGATCCATGTCTTTCTGATGGACCCGGGTCTGCCGGGCGATGTCGAGATGGATCTGGGGCAGGATTTCCCGATCAACCCACAGATCAAGGGTGCGATCAAATCGCTGGACGGCGTCACCGACGTTCAGGAAATCTGAGCCAGCCATTTGTTGCCACAGCGTTTTTGCGCGGCTAGGCTGTGATCATTGCTTCATTTGGGGCGTGTCACAGGAGGGCACTTTCATGCGCTTTTCAACTTTGGGATTAAGAACATTTGCGTTGGCAGCCGTCGCTTCCGTGGCGATGGTGTCCGGGGGGCTGGCAGATAACAAGGATGACAAAAAGAAAAAGACGATCGAAGGCGCGCTGATTGGCGCGGGCGTTGGGGCACTGGTCGGCGACGGTAAGGGCGCGGCGATTGGTGGCGTGGCCGGTGCTGTTATCGGACATAACTGGAAGTGATGGCGATGCAGTTTATCAGATTCAAAATGTCCGTTTGCGCCGCAATCGTGGCGGTCCCGTGCGTGGCGATTGCCGATGACGCGGCTGATCAGATGGTACAGGACGCCTTGCCAGTGATGCACTATACCTGCGCTTCGATTGCCGAAGAGGCGGATGGAGATGAGGCCTTTGTTGTGGCCGTCGTTGAAAAGATGACGGCCCTATCGCTGTATAATCGTCAGATTAATATTGAAGATCACGCGACCACTGACGAGGAAAAGGCCCAGCTGCGTGACGCCTTCATCGCCGCGCTGTCGGAAGGATGCGCCGCCGATAAGGATGCCCTGCTGGGCGGGGTGGTCGACAACGCGGTGAAAACGACGCTGGGCCTGTGATCCGTCAATAATGCGGCGGGCGTTCGTCTCCGAAGACGACTCCGCCTGATCCTTCCTGCGCCCGTTCGGCCTCGCGTTGCAACAGCATCTCGACGCGGCGGGTCAGTCGGTCGATCTCACCCTGCTGGCGAGTGACGACCGTGTTCAGCTCTTCGACCGTGCGGGTCAGATGGGCGATCTGTTCTTCCAGATGCTGCATTGGGGACTCCTGTTCCTGCGCCGGTCATAGCGGCCCTGTGACGCCGTGGCCAGCGAAAGCGCGCCTTGCCCCGATGCAGGCCATGGGATAGACCGCGCGCGGAACATGAAAATCCCAAGGACGTCCCACATGGCCAAGCCCAAGAAACAGCCCCGCCCCAAGGCAATTACGCCAAAAGGGTTCCGCGACTATTTCGGCCAGGAAGTCTCGCAGCGCACCGAAATGCTGCGGACTATTGCGGACGTCTATCATCGGTACGGCTTTGATGCGTTAGAGAGCAGCGCGGTTGAAACCGTCGAGGCGCTGGGCAAGTTCCTGCCCGACGTGGATCGCCCGAACGAGGGTGTGTTTGCGTGGCAGGAGGTTGACGAAAACGACAAGGGCGACTGGATGGCCCTGCGGTATGACCTGACCGCGCCTCTGGCCCGTGTCTATGCGCAGCACCGCAACGATCTGCCGACGCCCTATCGCCGTTACGCGATGGGCCCGGTCTGGCGCAACGAAAAGCCCGGGCCGGGGCGCTATCGTCAGTTTTATCAGTGTGATGCGGATACGGTGGGCACGGCCTCGATGGCCGCGGATGCCGAGATCTGCGCGATGCTGTCGGACACGTTGGAAACCGTTGGCATCCCGCGCGGTGACTATCTGGTGCGGGTGAACAACCGAAAGGTCCTGAACGGTGTGCTCGAGGCGATGGGTCTGGGCGAAGACGCCTCCGCCCGTGACAACGTCCTGCGTACCATCGACAAGTTTGATAAGGTGGGTGAGGCCGGTGTGCGCGAGCTGCTGACCAAGGGTCGTCTGGATGCGTCTGGTGCGTTCATCGATGGCGTCGGCCTGAGCGACGATCAGGCAGAGCCCGTGATTGCCTTCCTGACTTCGAAAGCCGCGGATACCGCCGGGACGCTGGCGAACCTGCGCGCCGCTGTCGGCGATAGCAAGATCGGTGCGGATGGCATTGCCGAGCTGGAACAGATCGGCGCGCTGTTGGATGCAGGCGGGTACGGCGCGGACCGGATCGAGATCGATCCTTCGGTGGTGCGCGGCCTGGGCTATTATACCGGGCCTGTTTATGAGGCCGAGCTGACCTTTGAGATTTTCGACGAGAAGGGCCGCAAGCGGCAGTTCGGATCGGTCTCGGGCGGTGGCCGCTATGACGATCTGGTCAAGCGGTTCACCGGGCAGGAAGTGCCTGCAACCGGTATCTCTATCGGTGTCGACCGCCTGCTGGCTGCCTTGCGCGAAAAGGGCCGGATCGCCGCAAAGGCGACTGGTCCCGTGGTGGTCACGGTCATGGATCGCGACCGGATGGCAGACTATCAGGCGATGGTAGCCGAGCTGCGCAATGCGGGCATCCGGGCCGAGGTCTATCTGGGCAACCCCAAGAACTTTGGCAACCAACTGAAATATGCGGACAAGCGCAACTCGCCGATTGCGGTGATCGAAGGTGGTGACGAAAAGGCCAACGGCATCGTGCAGATCAAGGACCTGATCCTGGGTGCGAAGATTGCCGAAAGCGCCACGCTTGAGGAATGGAAGGAACGCCCCAGCCAATTCGAAGTCCCGCGCAGCGATCTGGTCGCCAAGGTACGCGAAATTCTGGACAGTCAGGACTGAGCCATGCCCAACCGTTCCCAGATACAGGCCCGCGCCGCGATGATGCGCGTCCGGTTCGAGGCCGCAGGCGCGCAGGTGGTGGACCCGCCGCTGCTGCAACCGGCTGAAACGCTGCTGGACCTTTATGGCGAGGATATCCGCGCGCGCGCTTACGTGACCTCGGATGCGCTGCGCGGTGAGCAGATGATGCGCCCCGATTTCACTCTGCCCGTAGTGCAGATGCACATGAGCGAGGGGGCCGAGCCCGCGCGTTACACCTATTCCGGTGAGGTGTTCCGCCGTCAGGAACACGACCCGGATCGGTCGAACGAATACATTCAGGTCGGCTATGAGGTGTTCGACCGTGACGATCCCTCGGGCGCCGATGCCGAGGTGTTTTCGCTGTTCGCGCTGCAACTGCGCGGTCTGCCTTTGCGTGCCGCGACCGGGGATATCGGCATCCTGACCGCAGCCGTCCAGGGCTTGCGCACGACGGACCGCCGCAAAGCCGCGCTGATGCGGCATCTGTGGCGTCCGCGCCGGTTCCGGGTTCTGCTGGACCGTTTCGCGGGCCGTAAACCCGCCCCGGAAGGGCGCGATGCTTTGTTGAACGCGGAAAACCCGTTGGGCCACGACATCCCCGTGATCGGCAAGCGCCGTGTATCCGAGGTAGAGGCACGGATCGAAGCCCTGCGCGAAGATCGCGATACGCCGCCGATTTCAGACAGTGAACTTGCTGGTCTGGAAACGCTGCTGAACGTACGCGAGACCATGCCCTTTGCGCTGGAGCAACTGCGTGACGTGGCGGTGGACCTGCCACAAATTACCCCGGCGCTGGACCGGCTTGAGGCACGGGTCGCCTCGCTGCAGGCGCGCGGCGTCGATGTGGAGCGGCTGGATTTCGAGGCCGCCTATGGCCGGACCTCGATGGAATATTACGACGGGTTTGTCTTTGGCTTTTACGCCGAGGGTCGTCCGGACCTGCCTCCGATTGCAACCGGCGGGCGCTATGACGCGCTGACCCGGCAATTGGGCAACGGCGCTGAAATTCCGGCTGTGGGCGGCGTCATCCGTCCCGACCTGATGCTGGAGATTGAGGAGGACGCGCAATGAGCCTGAAACTGGGCGTGCCCTCGAAGGGCCGGTTGATGGAGAAGACCTTTTCGTGGTTCGAAAAGCGCGGCATCACCCTGTCGCGCAGCGGATCGGACCGGGAATATGCGGGTAAGGTCGAGGGGATCGATGGTGTTTCGCTGGTTCTGTTGTCCGCCGGGGAAATCCCGCGCGAACTGGCGGCAGGGCGCATTCACCTGGGCGTCACGGGCATCGATCTGGTGCATGAGAAACTGCCGCGCTGGGAACAGCAGGTCGAAGAGGTTTCGCAGCTTGGGTTCGGCAAGGCTGATCTGATCATCGCCACGCCTGCCTGCTGGGTGGATGTGGACACGCTGGACGATCTGGATGCAGCGGCGGCGGCGTTTCGCAAGACCCACGGCCACCGGCTGCGCATTGCCACCAAATATCATCGGCTGGTACGTGAGTTCCTGACGGATGCGGGCGTGGCCGATTATACTCTGGTCGACAGCCAGGGAGCGACCGAGGGCACGGTGATGAACGAAACCGCCGAGGCGATTGCCGATATCACCTCGACCGGGGAAACCCTGCGGGCAAACCACCTGAAAATCCTGTCGGACGGGCTGATCCTGCAATCGCAGGCGACGCTGTGGCGCAGCCGGGTGGCGAAATGCGATGCAGCGGAAAAGGCGGTTCTGTCCGAACTGATGGATCGGCTGCGTTAAAGCAAGCCGATATCGGCCAGCGCGCGGTTCAGGTCATCGGGCAGGGTGTCGTCCTGCTCGCGCCCCTTGGGCAGGTCGGCAGGCGTGTCCTCTGGTTTCAGATAGCGCCAGCCTTGAAACGGTCGTTTAAGGGCGTTCTGGGTGCGATGCACCTCGGGGTCCAGCACGATGGCACAGCGGCGGATCCCATCCTCGCCCCGTACCTCGTCCAGCCGCAGGATACGCTGGCGGCACTGGATCACGCCCTTGATCACCCAATAGATCGAACCGCCGTTCAGAATCTCGGCCTCGCGCTTGGGCCACATGCGGGTGACATGGCGCGGGCAGCCGTCCTCATACAGCGGTTTGCGGCTGTCCTGCCACGCCATCAGCGTGTCGACGCTTTCCGAGCCAACCGAGAGTTTTATGAGGTTTACGTACTTATCCACAGCTTTCCCACAGAGTCGTCCATCGACTATCTATCCATTGTAGCTCATGCGCGATTGTCATCAAGGTTTAGTAGATGATAGTCTGTATCCCTCTTCTAACACAGGGAATCGCCAATGAGCCGCTTTGCCGCCCCCATCGCCGAGCAGATCTGGGACATGAAATACCGTTTCAAACAGGCGGATGGCACGCCCATCGACCAGACGGTTGAGGACAGCTGGCGGCGCATCGCCCGCGATCTGGCACGGGTGGAAAAAGACCCCGCGCACTGGGAAGAGAAGTTTTTTGAGGCGTTGGAGGATTTCAAATATTTGCCCGCCGGTCGTATCACCGCAGGCGCAGGCACCGCGCGGCAGGTGACGCTGTTCAATTGCTTTGTCATGGGCACCGTGCCCGACAGCATGGGCGGCATCTTCGACATGCTGAAAGAGGCCGCGCTGACCATGCAGCAGGGCGGGGGGATCGGTTATGATTTCTCGACCATCCGTCCGCGTGGGGCCGATGTGCACGGGGTGGCAGCCGATGCCTCGGGGCCGCTGAGCTTCATGGATGTGTGGGATGCGATGTGCCGCACGATCATGTCCGCAGGCTCGCGCCGTGGGGCGATGATGGCGACCATGCGTTGCGACCATCCGGATATCGAACAGTTCATCACCGCCAAATCCGACCCGGCGCGTCTGCGCATGTTCAACATGTCGGTGCTGGTCACCGATCCGTTCATGGAGGCGGTCAAGGCCGATGGCCCGTGGGAACTGGTGTTCGGTGACAAGGTCTATCACACCGTTCAAGCCCGTGATCTGTGGAACAAGATCATGCAGGCCACCTATGATTATGCCGAACCCGGCGTGATCTTCATCGACCGGATCAATCAGGCCAACAACCTGAGCTATGTCGAAACCATCGCGGCGACCAACCCGTGTGGCGAACAACCCCTGCCACCCTATGGCGCCTGCCTGCTGGGGTCGATCAACCTAGCGCGGCTGGTGGCTGAACCGTTCGAAGACGCAGCCCATCTGGACGAGGCAACGCTGCAAGAGTTGGTCGCGACGTCCGTGCGGATGATGGACAATGTGGTCGACGCGTCGAAATTCCCGCTGCCCGAACAGGCCGCCGAGGCACAGGCCAAGCGCCGCATCGGGCTGGGGGTGACCGGTCTGGCGGATGCGTTGCTGATGCTTGGCCTGCGCTATGGGTCCGACGAGGCGGCGCGTCAGACCGAGCGCTGGTTGCAGGCGATCGCCCGCGCCGCGTATCTGGCGTCGGTGGATTTGGCCAAGGAAAAAGGCGCGTTCCCGCTGTTCGATGCCGAGAAATATCTGGCCAGTGGCACCATGCAGCAGATGGACGATGACGTACGCGATGCAATCCGCGAGCACGGGATCCGTAACGCTCTGCTGACCTCGATCGCGCCGACGGGCACAATTTCCCTATATGCGGGCAACGTGTCCTCGGGGATCGAGCCGGTCTTTGCCTATGCCTATACGCGCAAAGTGCTGCAGAAGGACGGCTCGCGCACCGAGGAAGAGGTCGTGGACTACGCCGTGCAGATGTGGCGGGACAAGTTCGGTGACAAGGAACTGCCGGAGTATTTCGTCAACGCGCAGACGCTGTCTCCGTCGGATCACGTCAAGATGCAGGCGGCGGCGCAGAAATGGATCGACAGCTCGATCTCGAAGACGATCAACTGCCCCGAGGATATCAGCTTTGACGCCTTCAAGGACGTCTACATGCAGGCTTGGGACCAAGGTTGCAAAGGCTGCACCACCTATCGTCCGAATGACGTGACCGGATCGGTTCTGACCGTATCCGAGAGCGCCGACACCGCGCCGGGTGAAAGCGCGGCCGCCCCGCATGAGGTGGATGGAGGCGAGGTCGTCTACATGTCCGAGCCGCTGGACCGGCCGCAATCGCTGGAAGGTTCGACCTACAAGCTGAAATGGCCAGATAGCGAGCACGCGATCTACCTGACCATCAACGATATCGTCATTGGTGGCCGTCGCCGTCCGTTCGAGGTGTTCATCAACTCGAAGAACATGGAGCATTACGCCTGGACCCTGGCCCTGACCCGGATGATCTCGGCCGTGTTCCGCCGGGGTGGAGATGTGTCGTTCGTGGTCGAAGAGTTGAAGGCCGTGTTCGACCCGCGCGGTGGTGCCTGGGTGAAGGGCAAGTATATCCCCTCAATCCTGGCCGCGATCGGCGGGGTGATCGAGCAACACCTGATCAACATTGGTTTCCTCGAGGGCGAAGGCATGGGCCTGAAGTCCGACCCGCAAGCGCAGGTGGTCAACATGGATGCCCCCCGCGGCAAGGCATGCCCGTCCTGCGGCCAGTTCGACATGGTGATGATCGAAGGCTGCATGACCTGTCGCAGTTGTGGGCACTCCAAATGTGGCTGATCCCGGGGGGAGTAACCTGCCAATGAAATACAAGGCGACGCGAAGCGGCTCAGTAGAACCTAGCCTCGATCCGAAGGGGCTGTGACGCTCAAGGCACGTGTTCCCTTGGTTTTTCAACTGCTTGCAGGCGCTCGGTTTATGGATCGGGCGCCTTCTAGTTTTGATCCTCTCAGCCATTCTTTGCTATATGCCAACTGGCCTATTCGGGTAAGCTTGTGACTTGATTCAGGATGGCTTGAGAAGCCGAAGCATCTTGAGGTTGCTGCTGTTGAGACTGCCAACCGCTAACACGGTAGATAAAGCCAGATTGGCAAGTGTCTTTGCAGCCACGGTCAATGGTCGAATCGTTTAGGTAAAAATTTCGTTAATGTTGCGGAAACGTCTCTTTTCCGCCTCATTTAGCATTGATAAGAACAGCCCAGTCAGTAGTGAAATGTTGAAGGTGCAGGCGGGTACAATGAGAGCCGGAAAAAACGGTCGAACGGCAGTATTTTGGAGTCAGACGGAAATCGATGGGCTTGAGGCGGCGCCTTTGTCCTTTCTGTCTGTCGGAGCAGCGTGGTCATGGCGCGGACAGGCGCGATATCTGGTTGAGACGGCCGCCCACGCGGTGGAATGGACTGGACATGCCGGTGGCAGCAAGGCTGCAACTCTTGATCATTGCGCTCAAATTGAAAATCTGCCGGACGAAGCAAACGGTCTTCTTGTTTTGACCAATGGCGCACAAACATTCACAGCGGCCTTGTTCCCAGTGGCAGGTGAATCAGTTCCGATGTTGGTATTCGAAGGCGATTGCCCCGAACGGGATCAGGAATTCTGGATCAGCGAAATTGCGGAAAGCGGGCTCCAAGACGGCACGTCCTCGGAGTTGGTGAATACCGTCGTCACATTCCCGGCCCGGCCAAGGCAGGACATGGGCGGGGCCGAACTGCGGGTTGCGGGTGCCGCCGGGCGCAGGGCCGAATAAATCCCAAATTTTTTGACAGAAAAGCCGTTGTCGCCTCGTGCGGCCGGTTGACTCTGCCTGTTTCGCGGATATAAGCGCGGCTTCATTGGTGTTGGTGGCCCTCGCAAGGGGATGCCTGTCATGGGGGAAACCTCAAGAGGACAACGCCCTTCATAGTAGGCGCTAACCTATTCCCTTAGCAGGGGAGCGCCTTCGACCAAAACGAAGGAGATCAGCCGTGACCAAACGCACGTCTGCCAAGTACAAAATCGACCGCCGGATGGGCGAGAACATCTGGGGTCGTCCGAAATCCCCGATCAACCGTCGTGAATATGGCCCCGGCCAGCACGGTCAACGCCGCAAGGGCAAACTGTCAGACTTCGGTCTGCAGTTGCGCGCCAAGCAGAAGCTGAAAGGCTACTACGGCGACCTGACCGAGAAGCAGTTCCGCCGCATTTATGCCGAAGCCGTGCGTGTGACCGGCGACACCGGCGAAAACCTGATCGGTCTGCTGGAACGCCGTCTGGACGCTGTGGTCTACCGCGCTAAATTCGTCGCGACCGTCTTTGCCGCACGTCAGTTCGTGAACCACGGCCACGTCAAGGTGAACGGCAAGCGGGTCAACATCCCTAGCTACCGTGTCAAAGAAGGCGACATCATCGAAGTGCGCGATAAGTCCAAGCAGCTGGCCGTTGTTCTGGAAGCTGTTGCTCTGGCCGAGCGCGATGTGCCTGACTACATCGACGCCGATCACTCGAAAATGACCGCGACTTTCGTGCGTGCACCGGGCCTGAGCGATGTGCCTTACCCGGTCATGATGGAACCGAACCTGGTCGTCGAATTCTACGCGAAGAACTAATCTTCGCCGACGTCTGGAATTCCAAGGCCGCGCAGTGTGCGCGGCCTTTTTTTGTTGGGGTGGGCCTGCCACTGCGGCAGGAGGCTTCCATCCGAGATTTTCTGCCAACAAGAAGATCGAGTCAAATCGGCAGCGGTCGCCCCTCGGCGATTGCTTCCATCGCGAAATACGAAGTCACGCTATCCAACTCGACCTTTTCGATCAGGCGTTGATAGACTTTGTCATACGAGGCCATATCCTCGGTCACGACTTTCAGCTGATAGTCATAGTCGCCGCCGATGCGGTGGAAATCCACGACTTCGGGAATGGTCAGGACGTGGCTGCGAAAGGCCTGCAGCCATTCGGCCGAATGGTGCCGCGTGCGCAGCATGACGAAGACCACAAGGCTCAGCCCCAGTTTCTCGCGCGCGATCCGGGCGGTTGAGCCAGTGATGACCCCATTTTCGTTCAGCGCCTTCAGGCGGCGCCAACAGGCGTTTTGTGACAACCCGACCCGATCCGCCAATTCACGTTGGGACAGCGTGGCGTCGGTTTGCAGCTCACGCAGGATGCGTTTGTCAATTTGATCCATTTTTTCTGACATAGTTGATCATATGACACAAAAACTTGGAAAACCATCAAAAGAAAGGTGAAGAATCCTCGCTGCTATTCAATCATATTTAAAGGGCAATACGGAGCCTATGCCATGACCCTGTCCAAATTTCGCGCAGACATCCAGTCCACCACTCGCAATTCAAGCTTGCGCGACGGGCTGATCGGAGAAAACGTTCTGATCCCGGGTCTGCATGGGGACGTGCCGCTGGTATATGCGGATTACGTCGCCTCGGGTCGTGCGCTGCGGCAGGTTGAGGACTTTGTCGCCGAACAGGTGCTGCCTTTCTATGCCAACAGCCATACCGAGGCCTCCTATTGCGGGTCTTATATGACCCGTCTGCGCCGTGAAGCACGCGCAGAAATTGCCCGCATTGTTGGTGCGAGGGGCGAAGACGCGGTGATCTTCACCGGGTCCGGCGCCACTGCGGGTCTGAACCGGCTGGTCAGCTTGTTGGGTGTGGATGCGGCTGACCGGCCGGTCGTCCTGATCGGGCCGTACGAGCATCATTCGAACATTCTGCCCTGGCGCGAAAGCAAGGCGCAGGTGATTGAGATCCCCGAGGCTGCAGGGGGCGGTGTTGACTTGGCTGCGCTTGCACAAGCCTTGGTCGATAATGCCGGTTCCGACTTGATCATCGGGTCGTTCTCGGCCGCATCGAATGTCACCGGGATCATCACCGATCCGGACCCGATCACCCGGTTGCTCAAGGCAAATGGGGCGGTGTCGGTTTGGGATTACGCGGGCGGCGGGCCGTATTTGCCGATGGACATGGGGCCGGAGGATGCGCGCAAGGATGCCATCGTTGTCTCTCCGCACAAGTTTCCGGGCGGACCGGGCGCGTCGGGCGTGCTGATCGTCAACCAGAGCGCTGTAAAGCGCACATGCCCCAGTTGGCCCGGTGGCGGCACGGTCAGCTTCGTCTCGCCATGGCGGCACGACTATAGTGAGGATTTGGCTACGCGCGAAGAGGCCGGAACGCCCAACGTGATCGGTGATATCCGCGCGGCGCTGGCCTTCATCGTCAAGGATGTGGTCGGCACCGATGAGATTGCCCACCGCGAGGCGCAATACAACCGCATGGCGCTGGAGGGGTGGGGCGACAACCCAAACCTGACCTTGCTGGGCACGGACAACCCGCATCGGCTGCCGATCTATTCTTTCCTGGTGCGCGACAACTCGGGGCAGCCTGTTCATCAGCAACTGTTCACCCGGATGCTCAGCGATATCTACGGTATTCAGGCCCGCGGCGGCTGTGCCTGCGCCGGACCCTACGCGCACCGCCTGTTGGGGATCGACCGAGAGATGTCGAACGAGTTGCACGCGGCATTGTCTGCCGGGGAAGAGATGAAGAAACCGGGCTGGGTGCGCCTGAATTTCTCGTATCTGATGAGCGAAGAGACGGTTCAGTTCATCATCGACAGCGTCAATGACCTGTCCCACCGGACCGAGGAATTCGCGCCCATTTACAGCGCCGACCCGGCAGCCGCCCGCTTCAAAGCGGCGTGACGGAATTGCCGCTTTTCTCAACGCGTTGAGACAGGTATGAGGGGCTCCAATCAACGGAGCCTCTTATGAACAAGATCACCCCTCAACCCGGCATTATGGACATCGCGCTTTATCAGGGCGGGCAGTCGCATGTGGCCGGGGTCGAGCATGTGATCAAGCTGAGTTCGAACGAAAACCCGTTTGGCCCCAGCCCCAAGGCGATCGAGGCGGTGCGCGACAGTGCCGCGACCCTGCATCGTTATCCCAGCACCGATCACGCCCCCCTGCGTGCGGCAATTGCTGAGCGGCACGGGCTGAACCCGGCGCAGATCGTCTGCGGCGTGGGTAGTGACGAGGTGCTGCAATTCGTGGCGCAAGCCTATGCCGGACCGGGGGATGAGGTCATCTATACCGAGCACGGGTTTTCCATGTACCCAATCATCGCCCGCATGGCCGGCGCGACGCCTGTGATGGTGCCCGAGCGGGACCGGCACGTAGATGTGGACAACATCCTTGCGGCGGTCACGGACCAAACGCGGATCGTGTTTGTGACCAATCCGGGCAACCCGACCTCGACCATGATCCCCGAGGCTGAACTGGTGCGATTGGCCGAGGCGCTGCCGCAGGCTTGTCTTATGGTGATCGACGGCGCCTATGCCGAATTCGTTGACGGGTTCGACGGTGGTGCGTCTCTGGTCGACCGGTTCGAGAACGTGATCATGACCCGGACGTTTTCCAAGGTTTACGGTCTGGGCGGAATGCGCGTCGGCTGGGGCTATGCCGCGCAGTCGATCATCGATGTGCTGAACCGTGTGCGCCAGCCGTTCAACCTGTCGCTGACCGCACTGGCGGCGGCCGAAGCTGCGGTGAAGGATGTGGAGTTTCTGACCTTCTGTCAGGCCGAGAACGCGCGCCTGCGGGTGTGGCTGTCCGAGGAGCTGGCCAAGATCGGTGTTCCGTCGGATGTGTCCTGCACCAACTTCATCCTCGTCCGGTTTGCCGATCGGGCCGAGGCCGAGGCCTGTGACGATTACCTCAAGACCCAAGGTCTGATCGTGCGCCGCGTGGCGGGCTACAACCTGCCCAACGCCCTGCGGATCACCGTTGGTGACCAGAAAGCCTGCCGCCGTGTTGTTGCGGCCATCACCGCGTTCAAAGGAGGTGCGGCATGAGCCAGGTTTACGACCGCGTCGCGCTGATCGGGTTGGGCCTGATCGCATCGTCCATGTTCTGGGCCATCAAACGCGCCGGCCTTGCAGGTGAGGTCACTGGCTATGCCCGGTCCGATGCGACACGCGAAACGGCCCGCCGCATCGGTCTGTGCGACCGTGTGTGCGACACCGCGCGCGAGGCGGCCGAAGGCGCGGATTTGGTGGTTTTGTGTGTCCCTGTCGGCGCGATGGAGGCCGTGGCCGCAGATATCGCCCCGGTGCTGAAACCCGGCGCGACGGTGACGGATGTGGGCTCGGTCAAACGGCACGTGATTCAGGCCGTGTCCCCGCATATTCCTGAAGGCGTGCATTTCGTCCCCGCCCACCCGCTGGCCGGGACCGAGCATTCAGGCCCCGAATCCGGTTTCGCCGAGCTTTACGACAATCGCTGGTGCCTGCTGGTGCCGGTCGAGGGCTCGGACCCGGGCGCTATCGCCCGTCTAAGGGCGCTGTGGGAAGGCATGGGCGCGAATGTCGATGAGATGGATGCGGATCACCACGATCTGGTGCTGGCCGTGACGTCCCATGCACCTCACCTGATCGCTTATACGATGGTAGGCGTGGCTGACGACTTGCGCCGGGTGACCGACAGCGAGGTGATCAATTATTCCGCCGCCGGTTTCCGGGATTTCACCCGGATTGCGGCCTCGGACCCAACCATGTGGCGCGATGTATTCCTGACCAACAAGGATGCAACACTGGAAATCCTCGGTCGCTTTACCGAAGAGCTTTTCGCCCTGCAGCGCGCCATCCGTACCGGTGATGGCGAGCATCTGTTCGACTATTTCACCCGAACCCGCGCGATCCGGCGCGGCATTATCGACGCAGGCCAGGACACGGATGCGCCGGACTTTGGACGGGGCAAAGCAAACCCATGAGACGCGGCTGGAGGTTCCTGATGGTCGGATGCGTGGCGGTCAGCGCCACATGGTCCTACGCGGCGCCTCCGGAACAGTCACTGGTGCCCGTCACGCGCCCCTCTGAGGCAGAGGTGTTGGCCTTTGCAAACCCGGCCCCCGTTGAGATTCGCCCCAAATTGCGGCCCGAGCCGCAAATCGTTCTGGCCGCAGCGGCGGTCCCGGCGGATGTGTCGGTGTTGGAGCAAAGCGCACCAATCCGGCCGCTCTTGCGGCCAAATGCGCTGGAGCTTGAGGTGCTGTTCAAGAAACGCAAGCTGCGCAAAACCTCGGTTTGCGGGGATATCGACATTCAGGGCAAACCGGTCGGCAACGTTCCGGGCAGGATCGCGGCGTGCGGCATCAAGGATGCCGTTCAGGTCACCTCGATCTCGGGCGTGGCGCTCAGCCGTCCGTCGACGATGGATTGCGGCACGGCCATTGCGCTGAACAAATGGGTCGACAAATCGGTCAAGCCCGCCTTCAAGCGGCGCGGTCCGGTGGTCGAGCTTCAGGTCGCCGCGCATTACGCCTGCCGGACGCGTAACAATCGCAAAGGTGCGCGTATCTCGGAACACGGCAAGGGCCGGGCGATCGATATCTCGGGTTTCAAGATGGCGGACGGAGAGGTTGTGACCGTGCTCAAAGGCTGGCGCAAGAACCCGTCAAAGCGGCAGCTGACCAAGGTCTGGCGCGGGGCGTGCGGGCCGTTTGGTACCGTGTTGGGGCCAAACTCGGACCGATATCACCGGGATCATTTCCACTTGGACACGGCGCGTCACCGCCGGGGGCCGTACTGCCGTTAGCGCAGGATCAGGCGTGGGGCCGGTCCAAGGGGCAGGGGGCCAAGCGCCACAAAACCATCGCGGAAATTTAGTTGCAGGTCCAGGGCGTTGGGGTTGCCGCCCAGCCCGGCCATGAAGTTCAGCGCGCGCGTTACCGGATCAACCGCCTGATCGGGCAGGGCACCGGCTGCGTTGGCCATGGCGATCATGTCGCGCCAGTTCTCGGCCTTTACGGCAATCTCTCCGGTGGGGATGCCCTGTTGATCGACATCCAGCTCTCCGGTCGCGAACAGACGCAGCGCGCCCCATTTCATCTCGGCCAGACGCAGGTCGATCTTTACCGGCTGCGGCCTGCTGTCCTCCAGCGCCGAGCGATCCCAGGCCTTGTCGAAGGTGGCAATCATATCCAGTTCCAGCGCCTCGAACGCCTGCGGAAGGGACGTGGCCGAGCGCATCAACTCGCGTAGGTCGTCACCGGGGGTGAAGCCATCAATCCGGGCACCAATTACATAGGCCTCGGGGGTCGGCGTCTGCTCCATCACCAGGGCCAGAGTATCACCACCGGCCAGCGCCTCGGCATCGTCGGTGATCGACCACGGACCAGCGGTCAGCGCCATCTTTTCCAACACCAGCGCGACGCCGGGCTGCAATTGCAGCTCGGCTTGAAGGCCGCTGGCTTCGATTGTGGCCGTCTGATCGTAGTAGGACAGCCGCTGTGGCGTGTCGGCAAACCGCAGCACCTGTCGGCCGGGCCAGATTGCGGGGCTCTGGAACTCAATCCAATCGGCGCTCCATGCGGTGCCGTTGACCGGATCGGCCAGCGCGGGGCTGTTCAGGCGGGTCATGTGGTGGAACGGGTATCCGGCGGTTTCCACATCCGCGAACTCGGCCTGCCAGCCCCGTTCCTGCTGTTTGTCGAACCATGTGGTGATGGCATTGCGCAGCCCGAAACCGGCGATGAACCAATAGGCGCTCCATGCGACAAAGATGAAAATGATAAACCGCACCAGACCGCGCATGACAGATGGCCCTTTTTCCCGCCTCGGAATTGATGTTTATAGGCGCAAACGGGCAAGGACCAGTGCTATGACGATGTGGGTTTTCGGATATGGATCGCTGCTGTGGAATCCGGGCTTTCCGGTGGCCCGCAGCGAACGCGCCACGCTGAACGGCTATGCCCGGTCCTTCTGCATGAGTTCGATCCACCACCGCGGCACCGAAGATCATCCCGGCCTTGTTCTGGCGCTGGACGAACAGGCCGATGCCCATTGCAAAGGTTTAGCTTTGGCCGTTGAGGCCGGTCACGAAGAGCGCACGCTGCATGAATTGCGCGAACGCGAGCTGATTTCATCGGCCTATGTCGAGAAAATGCTGGATGTGCACCTGAACAGCGGCGAAGTGGTGACAGCGGTGACATACGTGATCGACGCCGACCATGTGCAATATTGCGGGGGGATGCCGCTGGAGGAACAGGCGCAGATCATCGCCCATGCTGTTGGCGGGCGCGGGCCGAACACCGAATACCTGTATAACACAGCCGAACATCTGGCCGAGATCGACCTGCGCGATCCCGATCTTGAGTGGTTGGCGCAACGGGTGCGGACCATCACAGCATAAACCCTTGGCGTCACCGGTGTAATTTCGCTAGATTCAACGTAGAGCAGGCAAAATACCGGGAACCACGCGCATGGCGCAGGCACAACAGGGCGCGAGACCGCATTTCTCGCAACCCATTCGTCAGATCGTTACGATGCTGGTCGCGATCGCCTTGGCGGGGCTTGGGGTCTTCATGGCGCTGCCCTACGTTTTGCCGGTCTTTTATGCCAACCCCTACCTGAACGGTTTCATCATACTCGTCTTCATCATCGGTGTGTTCGCCTGTTTCTATCAGGTGACACAGCTGATTGGGTCGGTCCGCTGGATCGAGGCGTTTGTCGGCGGTGTTGTTGGTGAGGACGCCCGCACACCGCAATTGCTGGCGCCGCTGGCATCGCTGCTGCGCGAACGGGGCGCGCGGTCGCAGATCAGTTCAACCTCAACCCGGTCCATTCTGGATTCGGTGGCCGAGCGGATTGAGGAAGAGCGCGAGATTACCCGCTATATTACCAACGTCCTGATATACCTTGGCCTTTTGGGTACGTTCTTCGGGCTGGCCACCACCGTTCCGGCCATCGTCGACACCATCCGCAGCCTCAACCCGCAACAGGGCGAAGAGGGGCTGGCCGTATTCAACCGCCTGATGGTCGGGCTGGAGTCGCAGCTGCAGGGCATGGGCGTGGCCTTCGGGTCCTCGCTGCTGGGCTTGGCGGGGTCGTTGATCGTTGGCCTGTTGGAACTGTTCGCGGGTCACGGGCAGAACCGGTTCTACCGCGAGCTTGAGGAATGGTTGTCCTCGATCACTCGCGTCGGTTTTGCCGCCGGGGACGAAGGCAACGCCGAACTGGCCGTGCTGACGCCTGTGCTCGACGCCATGTCCGAACAGATGAACGCGCTGCAGGATTTGTTTTCCGCGCAAGGGGCAGACAGCGTAGCGGTGTCGACCAAGTTGGGCCAGCTGGCGGACTCGATTGGCGAAATGAACGCGCGGCAATCGAACAACGACAATGTGACAGCGGCTTTGGAACGGGTGGCCCTTGGGCAGGATGCGCTTCTGGGTCACATGCGCGAACAGGGTGCCGGTGACGGGATCGATGCCGAAAGCCGGATGCGCCTGCGGTCAATGGATGTGCAGTTGCTGCGCATTCTCGAAGAAATCTCGGCTGGCCGGCAGGAAAGCATGAGCGAGCTGCGCAAGGATATCGAACTGCTGGTCAAAGCCCTGACACTGCCCCGAGGCGCCGTGCGTACTGCTCCGGAAGGCGAGTAGCCCATGGCCCTGTCCCGCCGCACAGGTCAGCGTTTTCAGGGCTCGGTCTGGCCCGGATTCGTGGATGCGATCACCGGGCTTTTGATGGTGCTGACCTTTGTGTTGACCATTTTCATGGTGGTGCAGTTCGTGCTGCGCGAAACCATTTCCGGGCAAGAGGATGAATTGACCGCCCTGTCGGACGAGGTCGCGGCCCTGGCCGGGGCGTTGGGCTTGGAAGAACGGGAAAACAGCCGGTTGCAGGCGCGGTTGGGGGTGTTGAGCTCGACCCTGAATCAGGTCGAGACGGAATTGGTGCAGGCGCAAATACAACTCACCGACTTTGAGGATCAGGTCGCGGCCCTGTTGCTGGATCAGGCGCGATCACAGGATGAAATCGCCGAATTGCAGAGTGAACAGGACGCGTTGAACCTGGCTCTGGCGCAAAGCCGGGCCGAGATCGACGAACAGACCGAGGCCGCCCGTCTGGCCGCCGCGCAACGCGAGGCGCTTGAGGCGTTGGTGGCCGATCTGGAACAAGCGGATGCGGCGCAGACCACCCGGATATCCGAGCTTGAAGAACAGCTGACAACGGAAGAAGCCGCCAGATTGGCCGAGGCCGCCGCTGCCGAAAACCTGCGGTCCCGTCTGCAGAACGCAGATGCCGAACTGACCGCCATGACCCTCGCGCTGGAGGCGCAGCGCAAGGAAGCCGAGGAAACGCTGACCCTGCTGGCCGCAGCGCAGGCCGCAAAGGCGGAACTGGAACAGCAGTTTGGCGATCTGAATAACGAAGAACTGCGGGCCCGGCTTGAAGCCGCCCTTGCCGCCCAGACCGAGGCTCAGGCCGAGGCGCAGGAACAACGGACATTGGCCGAGGAGCGCGCGGCCCTGCTGGCCGTGGCGCGCGACACGCTGTCAGCCGAGCAGGCGATTTCCGAAAAGGCGCAGCGCGAAACCGCGCTGTTGAACCAGCAGATGGCGGCGCTGCGCGAGCAGTTGGGTGGTTTGCAGGCGCTGCTGGACGATTACGCCGAGCGCAACGCCGCCGCCGACATTCGCATCCAGTCGCTGGGGCAGGATTTGAACGCCGCGCTGGCGCGTGCGGCCTCGGAAGAGCGCCGCCGCCGCCTGCTGGAAGAGGCCGAACGTATCCGTCTTGAGGCCGAGGCGCAGGACCTTGCCGCGCAGGCCGAGGACCTGCAGCGCTATCGGTCGGAATTCTTCGGCCGCCTGCGCGACGTTCTGGGCAATGAAGAGGGCGTGCGGATCGAAGGGGACCGTTTCGTGTTTTCCTCCGAGGTGCTGTTCGACACCGGGTCGGCCATCTTGTCCCCGGTCGGTCAGCAAGAGGTCGCCAAAGTGGCCACCATCCTGCGCAGCGTGGCGGCGGAAATTCCCGAAGGTCTGAACTGGGTGATCCGCGTCGACGGCCACACGGACAACGTGCCTCTGGCTGGGACAGGGCGCTATCGCGACAATTGGGAGCTGAGCCAGGCGCGGGCCTTGTCGGTGGTACGCTATATGGTTGACGCACTGGGAATCCCCCCGAACCGGCTGGCGGCCAACGGATTTGGTGAATTCCAGCCTGTCGACCCGGCCGACACACCCGAAGCCCGCGCGCAGAACCGCCGGATCGAGCTGAAGCTGACCGAGCGCTAACTTCCGGGCGTTCAGACCAATCCATGAATGCGGGCAAACGGGTCGTTGGTCTTGTCTTTGTGCCATGTGTATTCGCACCATTTAGCGACCTTTTCGGCCACGTCTTTTCCGTGCATCAGGGCGATTGCGCCAAGTGCCATGTCCATGCCGGCGGACACGCCGGACGAGGTCAGGAATGGCCCGTCTTCCACCCACCTCGCTTGCGGAATCCAGTCGACCTGCGGCCCCTGTTCGCAGACCCACGAAAATGCGGCCTTGTTGGTTGTGGCGCGCCGATTGTCCAGCAGGCCCGCTTTGGCAAGCAGGGCGCTGCCAGTGCAGACGCTGAGAGTGAACTCCGCAGTGTTTGAACTGTGCGCTATCCAATCCAGCAGGCGTGGGTTGCCAACCTCGCGGCGTGTTCCTGCGCCGCCGGGTACAAACAGGACGTCATAGTGACCACCATCCCCGAGTGATTTTTCGGCGAAGGCTTTCAGCCCTTGATTGCTTGTGACCGGGCCTGCGGTTTCGGCCACAAGCTCCAATGAGAAGTCATCGGCAAGCAGGCCGAACATCTGCATCGGGCCAAACACATCCAGCAACTCGAACCCTGGAAAGATCAACGCCCCGATTTTACGCATTCCGGCTCTCCTTCCGCAGACGGGTATCCGTCACAAAAAAAGCCCGCCAACATAGGTCGGCGGGCGTATGGATTTGTTGTGGGACCGGGGTCAATCCGCAGTCAACAACGGCGGCTTGTCGCCCGGAATACGCGGCTGATCGGGGCCGAAGATTTCCAGGTTCAACTCACCTTTCCTGACCGAGACGCGAACCACACCGCCCTTGGCCAGCTTGCCGAACAGCAGTTCCTCGGCCAGGGGTTTCTTGATGTGCTCCTGAATCACGCGGCCCAACGGGCGGGCGCCCATCTTGTCATCATAGCCCTTGTCGGCCAGCCATTCAGCGGCTTTGGGCGTCAGGTCGATGGTCACGTTGCGGTCCAGCAGCTGCGCTTCCAGCTGTAGCACGAACTTTTCGACCACCTGCAGAATGACCTCTTTCGGCAGTGGCGCGAACGAGATCACCGCATCCAGACGGTTGCGGAATTCCGGCGTGAACATCCGTTCGATCGCGGCAGTGTCTTCGCCTTCGCGGCGGTCACGGGCAAAGCCGATGGCGGCCTTGGCCTGTTCCTGCGCGCCTGCGTTCGAGGTCATGATCAGAACCACGTTGCGGAAGTTCACCGTGCGGCCGTTGTGATCGGTCAACTCACCGTGGTCCATCACCTGCAACAGGATGTTGAACACATCCGGATGCGCTTTTTCGATCTCGTCCAGCAGCAGTACACAATGCGGATGCTGGTCGACGCCATCGGTCAGCAGACCGCCCTGATCAAACCCGACATAGCCCGGAGGCGCACCGATCAGACGGGAAACCGCATGTTTCTCCATGTATTCAGACATGTCAAAGCGCAGCAGTTCCACACCCAGCGTATCCGCCAACTGTTTCGCGACCTCGGTTTTACCCACACCGGTCGGACCGGCGAACAGGTAGTTGCCGATGGGCTTTTCAGGCTCGCGCAGACCGGCCCGTGCCAGTTTGATCGCGCTGGACAGCGCCACGATGGCGTCATCCTGACCGAACACCACACGTTTCAGCGAAGCCTCAAGATCCTTCAGAACCTCGGCATCGTCCTTGGTGACATTCTTCGGCGGGATGCGGGCGATCTTGGCGACGACCGCCTCGATCTCTTTCACACCGATGGTTTTACGGCGCTTGCTTTCGGCGACCAGATGCTGCGCGGCGCCGGCCTCATCGATCACGTCGATGGCCTTATCGGGCAGTTTGCGGTCGTTGATATACCGCGCCGAGAGTTCCACGGCGGTCTTGATCGCGTCCGCAGTGTATTTGATCTCGTGATGTGCTTCGAAATAGGGTTTCAGGCCACGCAGGATTTTTACGCTGTCCTCGACCGAAGGTTCATTCACGTCGATCTTCTGGAACCGACGGCTCAGCGCGCGGTCCTTTTCGAAATGCTGCCGGAATTCCTTGTAAGTGGTCGAGCCCATGGTGCGCAGCTTACCGCCCTGCAAGGCGGGCTTCAGCAGGTTCGAGGCATCCATCGCCCCGCCCGAGGTGGCACCGGCCCCGATCACGGTGTGAATCTCGTCGATGAACAGCACCGCGTCGGGGTGATCTTCCAATTCGGTTACGACCGCCTTGAGCCGTTCTTCGAAATCTCCGCGATAGCGGGTTCCGGCCAGCAGCGCGCCCATATCCAGCGAATAGATGGTGGTATTGGACAGCACATCAGGTGCTTCGCCGCCCACGATTTTGTGAGCCAAACCTTCAGCGATAGCAGTTTTGCCCACGCCAGGATCGCCCACCAGCAGCGGGTTGTTCTTGCGACGGCGGCAGAGAACCTGAATGCAACGCTCAACCTCATCGGCGCGGCCGATCAGCGGGTCAACGTCGCCTGCGCGCGATTTGGCGTTCAGATCAATGCAGTATTTTCCAAGCGCGCTTTCCTTCTGGTCGCCCTCGCCAGCGGTGGCCTGAACCTCATCCTCGACCTGATCCGCGCCGGATACCGAGCGGTTTTCGCCAAAGGCCGGGTCCTTGGCCACGCCATGCGCGATAAAATTCACCGCGTCATAGCGGGTCATGTCCTGTTCCTGCAGGAAATAGGCCGCGTTGCTTTCGCGTTCGGCGAAGATGGCAACCAGGACATTGGCGCCGGTCACCTCGGTCCGGCCCGAGCTTTGCACATGGATCGCGGCGCGTTGGATTACACGCTGGAAGGCAGCAGTCGGTACGGCCTCGGACCCGTCGATGTCGGTGACCAGATTGGACAGGTCTTCGTCAATGAACTCGACCAGAGTGCTGCGCAATTCTTCCAGATCGACGCTGCAGGCCTTCATGACGCGGATGGCATCAGGTTCCTCCAGCAGCGCCAGCAGCAGATGTTCCAGCGTTGCGAATTCATGTCGCCGTTCATTCGCAGCCGCAAGGGCCGCGTGAATGGCTTGTTCTAATGTGCTCGAGAATGAAGGCACGCGGGTGCTCCTCTGTCTTGGGTCGAAGCGGGGCGGCTATGGCCCCAATCCAACCATGTCCTCATACTATTAGAGTTTGGTTGATCGTGGCCCGGCTTCAAGGGTTTTCTTGCTCTTGACAGTCACATTTAACGTGACCGTGGCCGTGAAGAGAGCGAAATAGGCACTAGAAGCGGTCTTTTCTAGCCCGGATCTCGGCGAAAACTGCCGCAGGGTCAGCATTTCCCATCCCCAGATGTGCCTGAATCGCAGGATCGGAGGCGCGTAGAAACGGGTTTGTGGCCTGTTCCAGCGCCAGAGTTGACGGCACCGTGGGTCGCCCCTCGGCGCGGGCGCGGTCGATATCGACAATGCGTTGCTGCAGCGCGGCGTTGTCGGGATCGACGGTCACGGCAAATTTGGCGTTGGATTGTGTGTATTCGTGCCCTGAGCAGACGATTGTTTCGTCCGGCAAGGCGGCCAGTTTGCAGAGCGACGCCCACATTTGCGGCGCGGTGCCTTCGAACAGGCGGCCACACCCAAGCGCCATCAGGCTGTCGGCGGTGAACACTACAGAGCTTTGCGGCATGTAATAAGCAACATGCCCGACCGTGTGGCCGGAGACGTCCAGCACCTGCACCGGTTCGCCGCCAACCTCGAACGTATCACCGTCCGCGACCTGCTGGTCCAGCGGGGGCAGGCGATGGGCGTCGGCAGCGGCGCCGATGACTTTGGCGGGGTGCTGTTCAAGAATGCCGGGCAAGCCGTCGACGTGATCCCAGTGGTGATGGGTCAGCAGCACATGGCTGAGGTTCCAGCCACGTGCTTCCAGTTCGGTCAAAATCGGGGTGGATTCGGGCGCATCAACAAGGGCGGTCTGGCCACTGGCGGCGTCATGCGCCAGAAAAGCGTAATTATCGCTGAGACATGGGATGGTGACGATCTCAAGAGGCATGGCCTTTTGCCCTTTCGTTGCTAGACTGCGCTCAGCTAAGCCGATTGACCGGGTGTCCGCAATGCATCTTGATGTGCAGGATCTGAGGAACTTCTACTACCGCAGCACACTGGGCCGGGCGGCGCAGGCTGCTATTCGGGGCCGGCTGACCGAGATATGGCCCGAAGCCAAGGGACAGACGGTGGTGGGCTTTGGCTTTGCGGTGCCCTTGCTGCGCCCTTATCTGGCCGACGCACGTCGTGTGATCGGCCTGATGCCGGGGCCGCAAGGCGTGATGCCGTGGCCCGCGGGCATGCCCAACGTGTCGGTTCTGATCGAGGAAACCTTGTGGCCGGTTGAGACCGGCCATGTGGACAAGCTGGTGGTGATGCACGGGCTTGAGACCTCGAGCCGCCCCAGTGAGTTGCTGGATGAATGCTGGCGCGTTCTGGGGCCGGGTGGGCGGGCCCTGTTCGTGGTGCCGAACCGGGCCGGGTTGTGGTCGCGAACGGACCGGACGCCGTTCGGGTTCGGGCGGCCGTATTCGGCGTCGCAGCTGGAAAGTCAGCTAAAGGGACACCATTTCATCCCGGAAAGTCACTGTTCCGCCCTTTACATGCCGCCCTCCTTTCGCCGCTTCTGGCTGAAATCGGGAAGTCTGATCGAGAAAACCGGGCAACGCTTGCCCACGGTCATGGCTGGCGGCGTTCTGATGGTTGAGGTGACCAAACATATTCGGCCTCCCAGCGGCAGCGTCACAAAGGATACCGAGCGGCGCCCCATCAAGGCGCTGGACGGTTTGTTGAAGCCCGCGTGACCGCTGAGCCGCCATGCGTTCGGAAAAAACGCGGGAAAAAAGTCACAGGAATCGCAAAAACCTGCATATTCGTAACATTTTTCAACTGACCCAGGGGGTTCAAACCGTCGCACTTTGTGTAAGTATCTGAAAAATAATACTTTGTGGATAATTCTGTTACCGCTATAGCATATTGCTTGGTTGGTTCTGCTCTGCTACATCCCCGGTGATTTTGATCCCCGCCCTAAAAGGACGGGGTTTCCTCACGCCCCAAGGTAGCGGCCGCTACTCAAAATCGGGGCCTCAAGTATCGGAAGGGTGGACGTGTCCGAACCAGCTTCGATTTCCACAGGCATCGCCGAGCGCTATGCCACCGCAATCTTTGAGATTGCAAAAGAGAACAACGACCTTGCAGGTCTGGAATCCGGCATCAATGATCTGGCATCAGCTTTGGGCGAAAGCGCCGAACTGCGCGACCTGATCGCATCTCCGCTGATTTCGCGGGCCGAACAGGAAGGCGCGATTACTGCGGTTGCCGACAAGATGGGCCTGCACGCCATCCTGCGCAACACGCTGGGTCTGATGGCGCAGAAGCGCCGCTTGTTCGTTGTGCCGCAGCTGGTGCAGGTTCTACGCGACATGCTGGCGGACGAGCGCGGCGAAGTGACCGCCGATGTCGCCTCGGCCAAGGCGCTGACCAAGGCGCAACTGGATAAACTGTCCAAGACGCTGTCCGAGCGCGTGGGCAAGACCGTGACAATCAATGCGACTGTTGATGAAAGCCTCATCGGCGGTCTAGTCGTTAAAGTGGGCTCGAAGATGATCGACAGCTCGATCCGCTCCAAGCTCAACTCCCTACAGAATGCAATGAAAGAGGTCGGATAAATGGGAATCCAAGCTGCAGAGATTTCTGCAATCCTGAAGGACCAGATCAAGAATTTTGGTCAGGAAGCCGAAGTAGCCGAGATCGGCCGCGTGCTGAGCGTCGGTGACGGGATTGCCCGTGTATACGGCCTGGACAACGTGCAAGCCGGTGAGATGGTCGAATTCCCCGGTGGCATCATGGGCATGGCGCTGAACCTGGAAAGCGACAACGTGGGTGTCGTTATCTTCGGTTCCGACCGTGACATCAAAGAAGGTGACACCGTCAAGCGCACCAACTCGATCGTGGACGTTCCGATCGGTGACGAACTGCTGGGCCGTGTTGTTGACGGTCTGGGCAACCCGCTGGACGGCAAGGGCCCGATCAACGCAACCAAGCGTGGCGTTGCAGACGTTAAGGCTCCTGGCATCATCCCGCGTAAATCGGTGCACGAGCCGATGGCGACCGGCCTGAAGTCGGTTGACGCGATGATCCCGATTGGCCGTGGCCAGCGTGAGCTGATCATTGGTGACCGTCAGACCGGTAAAACCGCCGTTGCTCTGGACGCGATCCTGAACCAGAAATCCTACAACGACGCAGCAGGTGACGACGAGTCGAAGAAACTGTACTGCGTTTACGTTGCGATCGGTCAAAAGCGTTCGACCGTTGCGCAGCTGGTGAAGAAACTGGAAGAATCCGGTGCAATTGAGTATTCGATCGTTGTGGCCGCGACCGCGTCCGACCCGGCACCGATGCAGTTCCTGGCGCCTTACGCCGCAACCGCGATGGCCGAATACTTCCGTGACAACGGCCGCCACGCGCTGATTATCTATGATGACCTGTCGAAACAGGCTGTTTCTTATCGTCAGATGTCCCTGCTGCTGCGCCGTCCGCCCGGACGTGAAGCGTATCCGGGTGACGTTTTCTATCTTCACTCGCGTCTGCTGGAACGTTCGGCGAAGCTGAACGAAGATTTCGGCGCGGGCTCGCTGACTGCTCTGCCGGTTATCGAAACTCAGGGTGGTGACGTTTCGGCGTTTATTCCGACCAACGTGATCTCGATCACCGACGGTCAGATCTTCCTTGAAACCGAACTGTTCTATCAGGGCATCCGTCCCGCCGTGAACACCGGTCTGTCGGTTTCGCGCGTGGGCTCCTCGGCTCAGACCAACTCGATGAAGTCGGTTGCTGGTCCGGTTAAGCTGGAACTGGCTCAGTACCGCGAAATGGCTGCGTTTGCGCAGTTCGGTTCCGACCTTGACGCCGCAACCCAGCAACTGCTGAACCGTGGTGCGCGTCTGACCGAGCTGATGAAGCAGCCGCAGTATTCGCCGCTGACCAACGCTGAAATCGTCTGCGTGATCTTCGCTGGCACCAACGGTTACCTCGACAAGATCGATGTTTCGGACGTTGGCCGCTATGAAGCTGGCCTGCTGGCGCACCTGCGTGGCAAGCACGCGGATCTGCTTCAGTGGATCACGGACGAAGATCCCAAGATCAAGGGCGATGCTTCCGACAAGATCAAGGCTGCGATTGACGAATACGCCGCAACCTTCGCTTAAGGGAGAGGCGGGCATATGCCAAATCTTAAGGACCTTAAAAACAGGATCGAGTCGGTCAAATCGACCCGCAAGATCACCAAGGCCATGCAGATGGTCGCGGCGGCAAAACTGCGCCGCGCCCAGGAATCTGCCGAAGCCTCGCGTCCCTATGCCGAACGGTTCAATGCCGTGATGGCGGGGCTGGCGGCATCGGTCGGGGGCAGCGACAGCGCCCCCAAGCTGCTCCGTGGTACGGGCAGTGATGATGTCCACCTGCTGGTTGTGATGACAGCTGAACGCGGCCTCTGCGGCGGCTTCAACTCGAGCATCGCCAAGCTGGCCCGTGTCAAAGCGGAAGAGCTGCGCCTGAAAGGCAAGACGGTCAAGGTTCTGACTGTCGGCAAGAAAGGCCGCGACGCGCTCAAGCGTGATCTGGGCGATCTGTTCGTCGGACATGTCGACCTGAGCGAAGCAAAACGCATTGGTTACACCAACGCGCAGGACATCGCGAAGGATATCCTGTCCCGCTTTGATGGGGGTGAGTTCGATGTTGCCACGATCTTCTACTCGAAGTTCGTCAACGTTGTGACCCAGATCCCGACGGCACAGCAAGTCATCCCCGCCTCGTTCGAGGAAACCGAGGGTGACGAAAGTGGCGCGGTATTCGACTACGAGCCCAGCGAAGAGGCCATTCTGGCCGACCTGCTGCCCAAGGGGGTTGCGACTGCAGTCTTCTCGGCTCTGCTCGAAAACGGAGCCTCGGAACAGGGCGCACGGATGTCCGCGATGGACAATGCGACACGAAACGCGGGTGAGATGATCGACAAACTGACGATCCAGTTCAACCGCTCGCGTCAGGCCGTGATCACCAACGAGCTGATTGAAATTATTTCCGGCGCCGAAGCGCTGTAGAGACAAACCGGAGACGAAACATGGCGAATGCAAAAGGCAAAGTCACACAGATCATCGGGGCCGTCGTCGACGTGCACTTCGAAGATCAGCTGCCTGAAATTCTGAACGCGCTGGAAACCACCAACAACGGCAAGCGCCTGGTGTTGGAAGTTGCTCAGCACCTGGGTGAAAACACTGTCCGCACAATCGCGATGGACGCGACCGAAGGTCTGGTCCGTGGCGAAGCCGTGACCGACACCGGCGCACCGATCTCAGTTCCGGTTGGCAACGCCACCCTGGGCCGTATCCTGAACGTCGTTGGTGAGCCGATCGATGAAAAAGGTCCGGTTGAAGCGTCTGAGGCCCGCGCAATCCACCAGCCCGCGCCGACCTTTGATGAGCAGTCGACCGAGTCGGAAGTTCTGGTCACCGGCATCAAGGTTGTGGACCTGCTGGCGCCCTACGCCAAGGGCGGTAAGATCGGCCTGTTCGGCGGCGCCGGCGTTGGTAAAACCGTTCTGATCATGGAACTGATCAACAACATCGCAAAAGTGCACTCGGGCTTCTCGGTTTTCGCGGGTGTTGGTGAACGGACCCGTGAAGGCAACGACCTGTACCACGAGATGATCGAATCGAACGTGATCAAGCCGGACAACCTGTCGGAATCGCAGGTGGCCCTGGTTTACGGTCAGATGAACGAACCTCCGGGAGCACGTGCGCGTGTTGCTCTGACCGGTCTGACCCTGGCCGAACAGTTCCGCGACCAGTCCGGTACCGACGTTCTGTTCTTCGTCGACAACATCTTCCGCTTCACGCAGGCGGGCTCCGAGGTTTCGGCTCTGCTGGGTCGTATTCCTTCGGCTGTGGGCTATCAGCCGACACTGGCCACCGATATGGGCGCCCTGCAGGAACGCATCACCTCGACCAAGTCGGGCTCGATCACCTCGGTGCAGGCCATCTACGTACCTGCGGACGACCTGACCGACCCCGCGCCGGCAACCTCGTTTGCGCACCTGGACGCGACCACCGTTCTTAACCGTGCGATCTCGGAAAAGGGTATCTACCCTGCGGTTGACCCGCTCGACTCGACCTCGCGTCTGCTCGACCCGGCCATTGTTGGTGAAGAGCACTACAAGGTTGCGACCGACGTTCAGCAGATCCTCCAGCGCTACAAGTCGCTGCAGGACATCATCGCCATCCTCGGCATGGACGAACTGTCGGAAGAGGACAAATTGACCGTGGCCCGTGCCCGTAAGATCGAACGCTTCATGTCGCAGCCGTTCGACGTGGCTCAGGTCTTCACCGGCTCGCCCGGCGTTCAGGTTCCTCTGGATGTTACCATCGCGTCGTTCAAGGCCGTTGTGGCCGGCGAGTACGATCACCTGCCCGAAGCGGCCTTCCTGATGGTTGGCGGCATCGAAGAAGTGATTGCCAAGGCGGAAAAGATGGCCGCAGAAGCCGCCTAAGGAGTATCCCTGATGGCAAACACGATGCAATTCGACCTCGTCAGCCCCGAGCGAAGCCTGGCTTCGCTCAGTGCGACGGCGGTCCAGATTCCCGGCGCGGACGGGGACATGACGGCAATGCCCGATCACGCCCCCACCATTACCACGCTGCGCCCAGGCATCCTGAAGGTCGACTCACCCGAAGGCTCCAGTGAATATCTGGTCACCGGTGGGTTTGCTCAGATCAACGGCGATGGCCTGTCGGTTCTGGCCGAAAAGGCCATTCCGGTTGCCGAGGTGACCCGGTCGCATCTGGACGATCTGGTGGCCGAAGCCCGCGCTTCGCACGAAGCAGCGAAGGAAGGCGATGACCAATCCATCGTCGACGACGCCGCCAAGCTGCTGGCCGACATGGAAGCCCTTGGAACGCATATGAGCCTGTAAGGTTCACTGCAATCAGAATGTCGAAAACGGCCTCGCTTGCGCGGGGCCGTTTTTTTGTGGTGATTTTAAAGAAACCTCGGGATAAGGAGTCGGAATTCAAAGAAAAAGACGATGTAATGAAGACATTTCGAACCCACCCGATTGGCATCGACCAAGGCGAGGCCGTGCTGTTTTCCGAATTCGCTGATGGTGGCGATATGTGGACGGGTGAGGGGCCGCGCGAACGGCGCAAACCTGTCACCTTCAGTCAGCCCTTCCGGTCGGTGCCGGTGGTTCAGATTGGCGTGTCGCTGTGGGATGTGGACACATCCTCTGCCTTGCGTGCCGAAGTGACGGCTGCCGACGTAACGCCCGAAGGTTTTGTCGCCGTGTTCCGAACATGGTCAGACACACGCATTGCCCGGATACGGGTGACGTGGACGGCTATAGGTGAAGTGCCTCACGAGGATGACTGGGAGATATCGTGAAGCATGAGCTTAGAAAGACATACCATGCATTCTTCGCGTTGATCAGCGCAGTCTGGAAACCAACCAACCCCATTCGTAGGGGTTAGTGCCGCTCAGGTTTATGGCGGAAATCGTTATTAAGGCTCCAATTAGAAAGTAAACAGGAACACGACCCAAGCCAAATCCACGTAGACGAAGCCCGGTAATTCCGATGAACACGGAAAGAAAAGCTAGCCCAATCATAGCCATGCCTGCCTCAGTGGCGAACTCACGCGCAACATTGGTGTCGATTGAGCGGGCGACTGTTCCGACGATCAGGTAAAATGACGCGATGGAGCCAAAAATGAAGCCCACAACAGAACTGATGGTCCGCGCCATGTATGACGCTTTACGTTTGGGGCGCCCGTCAGTTCCGGAACCGTGTGAGATTGTCTTGTTCTGCTGCGTGTTGGCCGCAGTAAGGCCGCGGTACATAAGAACGCAGCCATACACCAGCATCAACGCGCCTCCGATACCCAGCCCGGCTGCGGCACCCATCCCATAGCTTTGCTTTATAGTCTCGTAGCTATCGTTGGCCTGTCTCATTAATTGTTGGCCGACACTCAAAATCAGAATGCCGACAAGTACCTTCCAGTGTGTCGGACGCAATGATGAAGCTTTTGTAACCTCTTGCGAAAGGGGGGCGCTCGAATGCGGATTTTTAGCGTTGATGCGTTGAATGCGGTCCTGAAAGCTTGCGCTGGACATAGGTCGATGTCTCAAGAATTAAACTTAAGGTTTCGAAAATCCCTACCCAGATAATGTGGTGAAAATTGGCCGAATGTCGGCGGATTTAGTGTACCGGCACAAGGAAAGGTGCTTGCAGTAATACTGCGCTTTAGGCGGCTAAACTTGTCTAACTCCTGCGGTACTCGTCGCGCTCGTGCAAAGGTCGCTTACGAAGTTGCCACGCCGGAGAGCTCCAAAATGTGTCAGACGCATTACGACCAAGCTCTGCAAGAGAGCGGCGTCAGGTTTCGTGGTGCTTTGAAGAAAGGGCTAGTTTAGGCCCCTTTGTCTTCCTCGATCATGTCTACCCGCGTCGCGTGACGGCCGCCTTCGAATTCGGCCCCCAGAAACGCATCGACGATGTCCAGCGCCTGGCCTTCACCCACCACACGGGCGCCGATGGACAGCATGTTGGCGTTGTTGTGCTGGCGGATCATCCGGGCCGAGAATGCGTCCGAGCAGACGCCACAGCGGATGCCGGGGACTTTGTTCGCCGCCATCATGATACCCTGTCCGGTGCCGCACAGAATGATCCCCAGTTCGCAATCCCCCGAGGCCACAGCCTGCGCTGCGGCTTTGCCATGTTTGGGGTAATGCGTGCTTTCGGGAGTAGTTGGTCCGATATCGACCACGTCCCAGCCTTGGGCTGCAACGTGGTCGGCGACGGCTTGGCGCAGATCGATGGCTGCGTGGTCGCTGGAAAGAACAATGCGTTTTGAGGCGGTCACTGGAACGTCCTGATTTGATATTGCAACGAAAAAGGGCGGCTGTCGGGCCGCCCGTCTCTGTCAGTCCATGTGGTACATGGATTCGTAGATCGGCGTCAGGGTCTTGTCCTCGAACAGGGACGACACGCTGGTGCCGTTCCAGATGTTCAGGATCGCTTGGGTAAAGATCGGCGCGGTCGGCACGATGCGGATATTCTTGGCCTTGTCGATCTCTTTGGTGGGCTGAATGGTGTCGGTCAGCACCAGCGACTTCATCACCGAGTTCGTCACGCGTTCGACCGCCGGGCCGCTCATGACGCCGTGGGTGATGTACGAGTGCACTTCTTTTGCGCCCTTATCCAGCAACACCTGCGCCGCTTTGCACAGCGTGCCGGCGGTGTCGCACATATCGTCCACGATCAGGCAGATCTTGTCCTTCACGTCACCGATCACGGTCATCTCGGCGACTTCGCCGGCCTTTTCGCGGCGCTTGTCCACGATTGACAGGGGCGCGTTGATCCGCTTGGCCAGCTCACGCGCGCGGGCCACGCCGCCAACGTCGGGCGAGACCACCATGATCTCGTCCAGATTGTCCTTGAACTGATTTTTCACATCCAGTGCAAAGATCGGCGAGGCATAAAGGTTGTCCACGGGGATATCAAAGAACCCCTGAATCTGCGCGGCATGCAGGTCCATTGTCAGAACCCGCTCGATCCCGGCGCCGGTCAGCATGTTGGCCACCAGCTTGGCGCTGATCGGCGTGCGGGCTTTGGTGCGGCGATCCTGACGGGCATAGCCGAAATAGGGGATCACGGCGGTGATCCGCTGCGCGGACGAGCGGCGCAGCGCGTCGGCGATGATCAGCAATTCCATCAGGTTGTCATTGGCCGGGTTCGAGGTCGGCTGGACGATGAACATATCCTCGCCACGGACGTTTTCGAACACTTCGACGAAAATCTCGCCATCGTTGAACCGTTCGACCCGGGCATCGACCAGACCCTGATCGACACCGCGATACAAGCTCATGCGGCGAGCAATGGATTCGGCAAGCGGAAGATTGGCGTTCCCAGCGATAAGCTTGGGTTCGTGGAGTGTCGGCATCGGCTGAGGTCCCCGGGCAGCAATGGCAAATGTGACAGATTCGTGATGTTGACACCGCTTAGCATGGCCTTAACGTCCAGCAAAGATAACGCTGCGGAGAAAGTGAACATGGCCCGGATTGACTACTTTTTTGCGACACTCTCGCCATTCACCTATCTGGCTGGCGCGCGGCTGGAAGAAATTGCGGCCAGGCACGGGGCGACGATCAATTACAAACCGCTGGATATCATGGCCCTGTTCGCACGCACCGGGGGGACGCCACCGAAGGATCGGCATATCTCGCGCGTTGAATACCGGGCGCAGGAGTTGCTGCGGCAGTCCAGAAATTTGGGAGTGGAGTTCAATCTGCGACCGGCGCACTGGCCGACCAATATGGCGCCGTCCTCTTATGCGGTGATCGCGGCGGTCAAGGACGGCTCTGGCGATGTGGGCCAACTGGTCCAGTCCTTCCTGCGCGCCTGTTGGGTCGAGGAAAAGGACATCGCGCAGGATGACGTGATCCGCGCGTGCCTGTCAGACGCCGGGTTTGATCCGAACCTTGCCGACAGTGGCCTGCTGGTGGGGGCTGAAACCTATGCCGCCAATCTGGAAGAGGCGGTGGATCGCGGCGTCTTTGGTGCGCCTTTCTATATCACCGAAGATGATCAGAGGTTCTGGGGACAGGATCGGCTGGACGATCTGGATCGGCACCTGACCGAGATGAAAGGGTGAAGGACCTGTCACCGGTTCATGTCAGAACCTTGGGGCAGGGCGCGCGAAACGTTCTGGCCCTGCACTGCACGATTGCGCATTCCGGCGCCTGGTCCGGTCTGGCTGCGGCGCTGGAGGGCGAGGCGACCCTGATCGCTCCGGACATGCTGTCGCATGGGCGCAGTCCGGATTGGGACGGGCAGGGCGATTTTTTCGACCTCGCGACGGAAGCGGCGGTCGCACAGCTGACCGAGCCGATGGACGTGATCGGCCATTCCTTTGGCGGCATGATAGCGTTGCGCCTTGCGGTCGAACATCCTGAGTTGATCCGCAGCGCCGTGTTGATCGAGCCTGTGTTCTTTGCGGTCGCGAAACAGGACGCGCCCGATTTGATGGCAAAGCACGACCACGAGGCGCAGCCCTACACGGACGCTCTGGCCGCCGGAGACATGGCGCTGGCCGCGCGCCTGTTCAACAGGATGTGGAGCACCGATGACAGCCCCCGCTGGCCGGACCTGCCGGAGCGGACGCGTGCCGCGATGGTGCGCGGCGTGCACGTTGTTCCAGCGGTCGAAGATGTTCTGTTTCAGGACCAGAAAGGGCTGCTGAGCCCCGGCGTTCTGGACCGAGCGGCCATGCCGGTTCTGATCCTCAGCGGGTCAAGGACGCATCCGGTGATGCCTGTGATTGCACAGGGGCTGCAAAGGCGGCTGCCCGATGCACACTGCGCCGTGGTCGAGGGGGCAGGGCATATGTTGCCGATTTCGCATCCGCAAGACACTGCGCGCCTTGTACGGCAGTTCTGGCAGGACGTCGGCAGCCGTTAAAGCAGGGCGAGGAACCGGTCGATCTCCTCAGCGCTGATCGACCAGTCGCAGACCAGGCGGCAGGCAAGGATTTCCGCGTCATCGTCGCCTTCCAGCTCCGCCCCCCACAGGTGATAAACGGCACCTGCGTCGTGCAGCAGTTTGTGCCGCGCGCGCGAGAATTGCGCGAAGATCATGTTGGCCTGCGGTTCATGCAGGAACGAGGCCCCCTTGGCGCGCAATCCCTCGGCCAGACGGGCGCAGTTGGCATTGGCTTGACGTGCCAGTTTCAGCCAAAGGTCATCCTGCAGATAGGCCGCCATCTGCGCCGAAAGATAGCGGTGTTTGGAAAACAGATGCGCCCCGCGCTTGCGGCGCAGTTCGAACTCCCACGCTTTGGTTTCGTCGAAGAAGACAACCGCCTCAACCCCCATAAGCCCGTTCTTGGTACCGCCAAAGCTGACCGCGTCCACACCCGCTTTCCACGTCATCTCAGCCGGAGAGCAGTTCAGCGCAACCAGCGCGTTGGTGAACCGCGCACCGTCCAGATGCACCGGCAGGCCGTATTCCTTGGCCACACCGCACAGCGCCTGCAGCTCGGCCAGTGAATAAACCGAACCGCGTTCCGTGACCTGCGTGATCGACACCGGCCCGCGTTGCGGGCCATGCACACCGCGTGTCTCTTCGGCCAGAATCGAGCGGCGCAGGGCTTCGGGCTCCATCTTGTCGCTGCCCTGCACCAGCGTCAGTTTGGCACCGCTGTAGAATTCCGGCGCGTTGCATTCATCCTCATGGATATGCGCAACAGGCGAACAGAAAACCGTATCCCAAGGGTTTGCCAGCGTCGCCAGCGCCAGCGAATTCGCCGCCGTTCCGGTGGCCACCAGATAAACCGCCGCGCCCGGAGCCTCGAAGATGCCGCGAATGCGATCGCGCACCTCGTTCATCAGCGTGTCGGCGCCATAGGCCATCTGATAGCCCTCATTGGCCGCGTTCAGTGCGGCCATGACCTGGGGGTGAACCGGCCCGGAATTGTCAGAGGCGAAATACATCAGCTGGGCTCCTCGATGATATAGTCTTCCCACTCTTCAAGCGGTGTTTCGAACTCGGATACCGTGCGGCCCTGAACCGACATCCCGGCGGCGTGCACGCTGTTCGGCGTACCAGATATCAACGGGTGCCAGTCGTAAAGAGGTTTGCCTTCCCACAGCAGCCGATAGGCGCAGGTCTGTGGCAGCCAATAGGCGTGGTCGTCGATGTTGTCCGGCTTCATGACGATGCATTCCGGCACGAACTGGTGGCGGATATCGTATTGCGTGCAGCGGCAGCTCTCATCGTCCAGCAGGCGGCAGGCGACGCAGGTCAGGGCGACCTCGCCGGTATCTTCGTCTTCCAGCTTGTTCAGGCAGCATTTGCCGCAGCCGTCACACAGTGCCTCCCACTCGTGCTGGTTCATCTGGGCCAGTGGTTTGCGTTCCCAGAAACGGGGGCTCAGACCGTTGCGATCAATCGGATCGGTTGTCATAGCACCGCCAGAATGCTGCGAGCCTTATCGCAATCGGCACCCATTTGAGTGATGAGGCCGTCCAGCCCGTCAAAGGTCATCTCGGGGCGTAGATAGTCGATCAACCCGACCGAAAGGGTCGCGCCATAAAGGTCGCCCGAGAAGTCGAACAGAAAGGTCTCGATATTGGGCACTTCGCCGTGGAACATCGGCCTGGTCCCCACCGAGGCCGCGCCGTGATAGCTGCCCTGATGGGGGCCGTCCAACACATCGACCAGCACCGCATAGACGCCGAATTTCGGCGGGTGCAGCCCCTCGATGGACATGTTTGCCGTGGGGAAGCCCAGCTCGCGGCCACGCTGTTCGCCGCCGATGACCTCGCCTTCGATGCGATGCCAGTGTCCCAGCATGGCGGCAGCATCGCGCGGGCGGCCTTCGGACAATGCGGCGCGGATTGCGGTCGAGGAGACCACGTTCTCGGACCGCTCCATCAGCGGAGCGATGGTGACGCCGAACCCCATCTCTTGCCCAAAGCGGGCCATGTCATCCGCCGTTCCGCTGCGGCCTTTGCCGAAACGGAAATCGGCGCCTACGACCACATGCGACAGGCCCAGCCCATCGCAGATCACGTTGCGGGCGAATTCCTCGGGTGTCAGCCCGGCCAAGGCCGCGTTGAAGGGCAATTCGTACAGTTTCCGCACGCCCAGCTTTTCCAACCGGTGCGCGCGGGCGTTGCCGCGCATCAGGCGAAAGGGGGGGGCATCGGGTGCAAAATACTCGCGCGGGTGAGGTTCGAATGTCAGCACGCCCAAAGGGGCATCCGGGGCCGCATTGCGCGCCAGTTCGATCACCGATTGGTGGCCGATATGAACGCCGTCAAAATTCCCGATCGCCACGCTGGCGCCGCGGTCCTGAGGCTCGACAAACTGAAAATCCCGGATAATGCGCATAGTGCCTGCCTAGCGGGACTGCGGGGTGGGTTCAAGCGCCTGATTTCGCCGTCCCGCCGAGGGTCTGTCGGCTTGAAGCCGTCGGACCTATTTCTGAATTGTCGTACCTGCCGGTCTGGCGGTCTGAGGCGTGACCTAGGCTGCACGGGAAGGATCAATGCCCAACTGAGTCACTCGCCAGCGGGCCTTGTCAAAGACCATGCGCAGGGCGGCGTACGGGTTCGGATAGGTGTGTTGGCCCTGATGAATGCGTCATCCAGTCGACCAGAGGCGGTGAGCGGAAGTAGGATGCCGGTTTGGCCGCGCATCCGGCTGCGGCCAGCCGTTTGCACGGAAACGTGCTGCCGCTGCGTGGGTTTGCACAGATGACGTGCGCGCCGAAATGACTCACGGCCCGGAGGTAGACCGGGCCGATGGCTGAAACATGACAGGTAGAGCCTGGATTCGGCTCAGTCGAACTTGCGCGACGGGGCCAATACCATGGCCTCACCGACCAGCACTTTCTTACCATCGACCGAGCAATGGCAGTCCAGCTTGACCCGACGCTTGGAAAAGTCGATGTCGATCACCTTGACCTCGGCATAGACCATGTCGCCGGGGCGGACCGGGGCCAGAAATTTCAGCGACTGGCCCATGTATACGGTGCCGTGGCCGGGCAGTTGTTCCCCGATCACGGCCGAGATCAGACCGGCGGTCAGCATCCCGTGCGCGATGCGCCCCTCGAAGATCGTGTCACGGGCGTAATCGTCATCCAGATGCACCGGATTCCGGTCAGTCGAAACCTGCGCGAACATCTCGATATCTTCGTCCGTCACCACTTTGCGCAGGTAGCGGGTCATACCCATTTCGATGTCTTCGATACAGATCGTGCCGCGCGGAAGATTGTCCAACATGTCGCCCTCACTTGAATCCGCAGGGCAACAAAACAACCAAAGTCGCCCTAGTTCGGCAACTTTATTACTTCGCAGTCGCAGAAAATCAAGTCTTTTCTGACTATCTCAAACGGCCGATTGTATAGGTGGGGTTGATTTTTTCCCTTGCGATATAGTCAGTTAGGGATTCGTGGTGCGGATGGTGCTCAGTTTTTGTTTCGGCTGCGGCCAATCCGCCCGAGATGAACAGAGAATCAATTCCCTCTCCCATACCGCCCAGAATGTCGGTATGGGGGCCATCACCGATCACCAGAATATCGCCATCAGGGATGTCATGACCCAATTCCTGCAGCCGACGACGGGCCAGATCATAGATCGGCGGATGCGGCTTGCCGAAGTACAGGCTCTCTCCACCCATCTCGGTGTATAGCCGGGCCAGCGCGCCCGCGCACCATTCCCGAACCTCGCCCCGGTCGACGACAATATCGGGGTTGGCGCAGAGCAGCTTCATACCCTTTTGCTTGGCATAGAGGAAATCGGGGCGGTTCACCGACGGGTCCGCCATCGGGTCGAACGGGCCGCAGCAGACGATGCCTTCGGCCTCGACCAGCGGGACACGTTCGATGTGGATGGGGTGGTGCAGCAGTTTCAGCGGCTCAAAGAACCCGGCATCGCGCTGCCATTCCCCCATGAAATAGACCTTCTCACCCACCGCACCCCGAAACATGGCCGAACGCGCCGAGTCGCCGCTGGTGGCGATGGTGTCATAGGCATCCTCGGGCACGTTGAATTGTGCCAGCTGCTCGGCCACACCCGCGCGGGGTTTCGGAGAGTTCGTGACCAGCACCACGATCCCGCCATTTGCCCGATAGGCCTGCAGGGCGGCGACGGCCTCGGGGAAGGCGGTGATGCCATTGTGAACGCAGCCCCAAAGGTCAACAAACAGCGCCTTATAGCGGTCGGATACGTCGGACAGGGCGTGGATGATCTGGGTCATAATGGCCTCGGGCAAGAAAACAGGTTTGCGCTAGCTATGCCAAAGCGCGGGCAGAATGACCATCCCGCACGGTGTCAGCGGGCAGCGCGCCATTCGGCTCAGAGCCGGATTCGTGTTATGCTACGCGCCGATTTGTTACGTTTATTGCGATTGCAGGATGCAGAAAGAGGGCGGCTCTCAGGGTAGGACCGAAGCGGTTTTCCGATGGTTTCAGATCATCGCAATATCGCTCGCCGGTTTGTGGGCGGTGTTTCAGTTCGGCTTGCTTGAATTTGGCAAGAGCTATGTGCTGGAGGTGAATGTTTCGGCCTCGGTCGGAGAGCCGGTAATCGAGATGGGGATGGTGCCGGTCAAGATTTCTTCGACCGTGCGAAACACGGGCCATAAGGAACTTACCCTGATTTTTGCCACGGCGCTGTTCGGCGAGGAACATTTCCTGCCAGTAGAAGAAGGCGAGGAACCGATCATAAACTATTGGAGTTCGAGTTCGCACAAACCCTATCGCTTTGACGGAAAGTGGGGCGAGCGAGAATTCATGTACGCCACGGCGTTCGAGTTCTTCTCACCCGACTATTGGCTGGATCGGAATGAAATGCAGACGAATGAGGTGCTTTTCTTTGGCGACCTCTTTAACGTCAATCTCTTTGCCTACCGCATCGAGTTTTATGCGGTTGAGCGATGTCGGGGGATTGCCCCGTTCCGAACGTGCTATGAATTCAAGGTGGAGACGTTTGTCCCATCTGGGGATACCCAGTGCTTGGGGGATATACTTGAAGTCGAGTTGGCAGACCTGTGTGTTCAGTATTGGCGTCTGGACAAATCTGCAGATCAGGAAGAGTGGGAGCGGGTTTTCAAACGTGATCTGTATACGGATCACGGCTTGATTTTGTATCGCCGTGAGGGGCTTTTGTTTCACCAGCACGCGAATGCGGGTGTCCCGAACAAAACAGGGGCACCGGAATAGGTGCCCCTGCAACTGGCGTTCAGATTAGATCAGACCTTGAGGTTCGGAATGATCTGCTTTTTGCGGCTCATGATGCCCGGCAGAACAACGGCGTCGCCATCGACCGATGCGCCAAAGCTTTTTTCGGCTACGCCTTTGACCAGATCGTTCGGCACCAGCAGGGTGGCTTCTTCGTTCAGGATGTCGACCACGAACAGCAAAACCTGATCAACACCATCTTCCTTGGCGACGTCTACCATCGAATCTGCCAGGCTGGCCTTGCGGTCCAGCACGACGCCAGGTGCGGTGGTTTCCAGAACCGAGACGCGGAACTTGGTGCCGTCGACTTCGTATTCCTTGCTGTCCATGCGGATCAGTTCAGCGTCCGAAAAGGACGACACGTCCGATTTCGCCGCGAACATGTCGGCAGCATAGGCCGAGACGTCCAGACCCAGATCGGCGGCCAGTTTCTCGGCCACTTCGCGGTCATGCGCGGTGGTGGTGGGCGAGCGGAATTCCAGCGTGTCCGACAGGATGCAGGTCAGTGCCGCGCCTTTGACGGCGTCGGGCATCTTGGCGGCGTCGTCGCCCATCAGGTCAACCATGATGGTCGCGGTGCAGGCCAGCGGGCGCACGGTGATGTCGATCGGGCCTTTGGTTTCCAGACCGCCAACCAGCTTGTGGTGGTCGATGATGGCACGGATGTCGGCGCTGTTGACGCTGGCGGGCAGCTCGGCCGGGTTGTTGGTGTCGACGATGACAACCGGAGCATCCGCGTCCACATCTTCGATAATGCGCGGCTTGGGTAGATCCCAGCGTTGCAACATGAAGGCCGCTTCGGTGTTGGGCTCGCCCAGCAGAACTGGCTCGGCCTGTTCGCCTTTCACTTCGTTCAGGTACCACGACCACAGGATCGGCGAGCCTGTGGAGTCCGTGTCGGGGGATTTATGGCCAAATACAAGGGTTGTCATGTCAGCGTCCTGAGGATGATAAATTTGCGCGCCTTATAGGTCGGACCGCCGGGCTTGTCACCCGGCAGTGTTTACGCTGCGACGGTTGGTCTGAAATTCGTCCGTATACCCTCAGAACTGGGCGCGGGTCAGGGTGTATCCGGCCTGTTGCAACTGGTACAAAAGGCCGTGCGTGTCGCCTAGATGCCCCGCGCCCACGGCAATCACGGCGGTCTGATCCTGAATATTCAGTATATGTCGCATCCAGTTGTTGTTCCGCTCGATTAACAGGTGCTGTTCGAACGCATCCCATTCCTCGTCAAAGATTTCGGGTGACATGCCGGAATACTTGCGCGCCATGATGCGACCCAGTTCGATGGAATGCGCGTGATTTTCGTCGAAATAGGATTTTGCCATGGTGACCATCTGGTCGTCGCTGTTGCCATAGGCATTGGACATCCGCGCCAGCGATTCCGCCTGTTCTTCGATGGTGTGGATTTCGAACACCGCCATCAGTTCCTCGATGCTCTCCAACGAGAATTGCGGGATGCCGCGTTCTTCGGCCAATTCGGTCAGGCGTGCATCCAACCCGCGACTGGCCTCGGGGTCCGCAATCAAACACGCAGGCATCGCCAGCGTCATGCCCAGAAACCAGGGGCGCATTTTTGCCCCCATCCAACTGGGTATGCCGCGCTCAGCCATTGCTGACGATAGGGCCGACCACGCCTCTTCGGGCAGCAATTCGATCAGGGTAGGACCGGATGTAATCAGGATCGGGCTTGGGTCACGGGCCAGTTCCTGTTCCCAAGCGTCCATCTCGTCCTGAGTCACCTCGAAATAAAAGGCATCGGCCTGACTGAGTGTTGGTGCAAGGCGTTCTACAATCGTGTCCATGCGCGAATCGCTCAGGTGGAGCGTGCCGATCAGATGCAGAACCGTGTCGCCCTTGCTCGCGATCCAGTGGTTGCCCTCGGGATAGGGAACGCCTTCAAGGGCCCGTTCCAGTTCCGCCCTGGCCGAAGGTGTCAGATCGGCCTTCAGATCACGCCCTTCGCAGGCAGCTTGAACTGTGGCGGGCAGCAGCAGGCAGATCAGAAAAAGAAACAGGCGCATGTGTATCATCCCGGTGATGTCATCTTGCCGGACCTTGCCTCGGTGCAGGGCGGTATGCAAGGCAGATCAGAGGCTTGCATGTGGCCTCTGGCATTCTGTGGCAATTCGCCTAGCATGTGTTTATGAACCGCGAGCAGGATCTCTATCCCCCCATCAAGGCGTTGCTGGAGCGTCAGGGCTATACCGTCAAAGGCGAGGTCGGCGCGGCCGATATCGTCGCCGTTCGGGATGGGGATGAGCCGGTGATCGTGGAACTGAAGCTGCGGTTTTCGCTGGCACTGTTCCATCAGGCGATCACGCGGCTGAAGGTGACCGATCAGGTCTATATCGGGGTGTGCAAACCCAAGGGGCGCACGGCCCGGCGGGCGTTGAAGGACAACCTTGCTCTGTGTCGCCGTTTGGGTCTGGGGCTGATCACCGTGCGGGCCGATGGTACGGTCGAGGTACAGTGCGACCCCGGCCCCTATGCGCCGCGCAAGAACAAGGCCAAAGCGGCGCGGTTGCTGCGTGAATTCGACCGGCTGGAAGGTGATCCCAATGCCGGAGGCGCCACCCGGCACGGGATCGTCACGGCCTATCGGCAGGACGCGTTGAAATGCGCGGCTCATCTGGCCGAATGCGGCGCGACCAAGGGGGCCGAGGTGGCAAAAGCGACCGGAGTACCCACGGCCACCCGCCTGATGCGGGAAAACCACTATGGCTGGTTCGACAAGATCGACAAGGGCGTCTATGCGCTGTCGGATGCAGGCAGCGAGGGCCTGAAACACTGGGCCTATAGCTGGGAAAGCGCCGACTGAGGCCATTTGCCAAAAAATCCATCACAGCTTGTTGACTCGGGGATTTGGACTCCCTAGCTATGCGTCGCTGGCACTCATACACCCCGAGTGCTAACGCCCCGCCAGCCGGCGGGGGGAGGATAAACAAACTTTGAGCCCAAGGAGCTGCAAAGATGGCATTGAAACCGCTTCATGACCGCGTGCTGGTTCGCCGTACCGAAAGCGATGAAAAAACCGCTGGTGGTCTGATCATTCCTGACAGCGCAAAAGAAAAGCCCAGCGAAGGCGAAGTCGTTGCAACCGGCGAAGGCGCACGCAAGGACAGCGGCGAACTGATCGCTATGGCTGTGAAAGCTGGCGACAAGATCCTGTTCGGCAAATGGTCGGGCACCGAGGTTCAGGTCAACGGCGAAGAGCTGCTGATGATGAAAGAAAGCGACATCATGGGGATCATCGAGTAAGCCCACGCGCTTCTCTGACTCTTCATTCCCAACTTAATTTCTCAAGGAGAAACGACATGGCTGCAAAGGACGTCAAGTTCGACACCGATGCCCGTAACCGCATGCTGGCAGGTGTGAACATCCTGGCCGATGCTGTTAAAGTGACCCTGGGCCCCAAAGGCCGCAACGTGGTTCTGGACAAATCCTTCGGCGCACCGCGCATCACCAAAGACGGTGTATCGGTTGCCAAGGAAATCGAACTGGAAGACAAGTTCGAAAACATGGGCGCGCAGATGGTGAAAGAAGTCGCCAGCCGCACCAATGACGAAGCCGGCGACGGCACCACCACCGCAACCGTTCTGGCCCAGGCCATCGTTCGCGAAGGTCTGAAGCAGGTTGCTGCTGGCCTGAACCCGATGGACCTGAAGCGCGGCATCGACCTGGCAACTGCCAAGGTTGTTGAAGGCATCAAGTCGGCTTCGCGCGAAGTCAAGGACTCGGCTGAAGTTGCTCAGGTTGGCACCATCTCGGCCAACGGCGAGGCTGAAATCGGTCAGCAGATCGCAGACGCGATGCAGAAGGTTGGCAACGAAGGTGTTATCACCGTCGAAGAAAACAAAGGTCTGGAAACCGAGACCGATGTTGTCGAAGGTATGCAGTTCGACCGTGGCTACCTGTCGCCTTACTTCGTCACCAACGCAGACAAGATGATCGCAGAGCTCGACGACTGCATGATCCTGCTGCACGAAAAGAAACTGTCCTCGCTGCAGCCGATGGTTCCGCTGCTCGAGCAGGTGATCCAGTCGCAAAAGCCGCTGCTGATCATCGCGGAAGACGTTGAAGGCGAAGCGCTGGCAACTCTGGTTGTCAACAAACTGCGCGGCGGCCTGAAAATTGCTGCTGTCAAAGCTCCGGGCTTCGGCGATCGCCGCAAAGCCATGCTGCAGGACATCGCAATCCTGACCGGTGGTCAGGTCATCAGCGAAGATCTGGGCATGAAGCTCGAGTCCGTGACCATGGACATGCTGGGCACCGCCAAGAAAATCGAAATCACCAAAGACGAAACCACCATCGTCGACGGTGCTGGCGAGAAAGCCGAGATCGAAGCACGTGTTGCTCAGATCCGCACTCAGATCGAAGAAACCTCGTCGGACTACGACCGTGAGAAGCTGCAAGAGCGTGTTGCCAAACTGGCAGGCGGTGTTGCTGTTATCCGCGTCGGCGGCATGACCGAAGTTGAAGTGAAAGAGCGTAAGGACCGTGTGGACGATGCTCTGAACGCAACACGCGCTGCTGTGCAGGAAGGCGTTGTTGTCGGCGGTGGTGTTGCGCTGGTTCAGGCCGGCAAAGCACTGGAAAACCTGAAAGGTGCAAACGCCGATCAGGACGCAGGCATCAACATCGTTCGCAAGGCAATCGAAGCGCCTCTGCGCCAGATCGCCGAGAACGCAGGTGTCGACGGTGCGGTTGTTGCTGGCAAAGTCCGTGAAAGCGACGACGCAGCATTCGGCTTCAACGCGCAGTCGGAGGAGTATGGCGACATGTTCTCGTTCGGCGTGATCGACCCGGCCAAAGTTGTCCGTACCGCTCTGGAAGATGCGGCATCGGTTGCCGGTCTGCTGGTCACCACCGAAGCGATGGTTGCAGACAAGCCGCAGAAAGACGCACCTGCCGCAGGCGGTATGCCGGACATGGGCGGCATGGGCGGCATGATGTAAGCACGTCGAATTCGCCTTGGCGAATTCTGACGGTCCCGACAGGCGCTTGGCTGCAAGGCAAAGCTGCCGAGAGGGAAAAGTCGCAGGAATATGGACGGGGTTGCCTTCGGGCGGCCCCGTTTTTTTTCAGGATGCCCGCTGCGCGTGCATGCCTCCGGCGGGAGTATTTTTGAAAAGATGAAGCGGGGGCGTTCCTCTGCGGGAAAGTGAGTGTGCAAATCCCTGCGGAACCGCTATGCGGTTGATATGAGACTGTTCCTCCTCACCGCGCTGACCATGTGCGCTTTTGCGGCAAACTCGATCCTGAACCGTTTGGCCATCAACAGCGGGGCCAGCGACCCCGCCGGGTTCGCGGTTGTTCGGGTTCTGGCCGGGGCTGTGGTGCTGGCTGTTCTGGTCTGGGTAAAAGCCGGGCACCTGCCGCTGCGCAACCATCGCAGGATCGCGGGGGCGGGGTCGTTATCCCTCTATATGATCGGGTTTTCCGTGGCGTATCTGACCCTGGATGCCGGGTTGGGGGCTTTGATCCTGTTCGGGGTCGTGCAGGTTGCCATGTTCGCGGTTACGTCGATGTCGGGTAACACTCCGCAAATGCGGCAGGTTGCCGGTGCCGCGATTGCGCTTGCGGGATTGACCTATGTGCTTTGGCCTTCGGGCGCGGTTCAGGTCAATCTGGTCGGCGCCGCATTGATGACGGCAGCGGGGATCGGCTGGGCAATCTATTCGCTGGTTGGGCGGTCAGAACCGGACGCGCTGGCGGGGACGGCTGCAAATTTCGTCGTCGCGTTGCCACTCACTGCACTGGCCTTGCTGATCGCCGGAGTGGAATGGCGAATGTCGGCAACGGGCTATATGCTGGCGGCACTGTCCGGAGGCGTCACTTCGGGTTTGGGGTATGCGCTTTGGTATCGCGTTCTGCCTCAGTTAGCACCCACCACTGCAGCTGTCGTGCAACTGAGCGTCCCGATTATCGCGATTGTCGGAGGGGTCATCCTTTTGGGCGAAACGGCCAGCCTGCGTCTGGTCCTTGGCGCGGGGCTGGTTCTGGGCGGGATCGCGCTGGCCGTTCTGCGACTGAAACCCCGTCAGGGGGTTTAATCAACCTAGGTTAAGCTTTATCTGGCGGCTATGAGATACCTGCTTACCATCTTTCTGTTGCTCGCCCCAATGGCGGCTCATGCGAAATGCGTGGTGCTGTTGCACGGGCTCGCGCGGACCGAGGCCTCGTTCACCGTGATGGAACAGTTGTTCAAGGCGCATGACTATAACGTTGTGCGTCCGGGGTATCCGTCAACGGACTTGCCGATACCCAAGCTGGTCGAACAAACTCTGCCAGATGCTTTTGCGGCCTGTGGCAACGACAGGGTAAACGTGGTGGCGCATTCGATGGGCGGCATTCTGCTGCGCTATTGGTTGCAGGATCATCGGCCCGAGAACCTGGGTCGCGTGGTCATGCTCGGCCCGCCCAATCAGGGCAGTCAATTGGTCGATGAACTGGGCGCGTATGAAGTGTTCGGCATGTTGCATGGCCCCGCCGGACTGGCATTGGGTACCGGCCCCGAGGGCGTCCCACGCCAACTGCCTCCGGTTGATTTCGAACTGGGCGTGATCGCGGGCGAGAACTCGTTGAACCCGCTGTTCTCGTCCATGATCGACGGTCGGGATGACGGCAAAGTGTCGATTGAGACGACGAAAGTTGAAGGGATGAAGGATCACATCGTCCTGCCGGTGACCCACACCTTCATGATGAACAACCCGCGCGTCATGGCTCAGGCGCTGCACTTCATCGAGTACGGGCAGTTTGATCCTCAAATCACCTGGCTGGACGGCGTGATGGATATCATCGACGAAATCTGCATCGGGCAGGATTGCTCGGAACCTGCCTCGGAGCCATCGCAATGACCGCATTAAACCTGACCCTGACCGGCGCAGAAGTGCTGTTGCCGGAGCAAGGCCTTGTGCACTCTGACCTGGCCATGGCGGACGGCGTCATTCAACCGGACCGCACCGGGCGTGAAATCGACCTGTCAGGATATCTTGTGCTGCCGGGCATCATTGATCTGCATGGGGATGGGTTCGAGCGCCATATAGCGCCGCGTCGCGGGGCGATGAAGCAGATGGACGAGGGCATCCTCTCGGTCGAGGCTGAGCTGGCCGCCAACGGCATCACCACCGCCGTTCTGGCCCAGTTCCACAGCTGGGAGGGCGGCGTGCGCGGCCCCGAATTCGCAGGGCAGGTGTTTGAGGCCATTGCTGCAGTCAAGGATCGCGTCGTGACCGACCTTATGCCTCAGCTTCGGTTTGAGACGCATATGCTGGACGACTATGCGGGATTGCCCAAACGCATTGCCGAATGGCAGGTGCCCTATGTGGTATTCAACGATCACCTTCCACATGACCGTCTGGCCGAGCGGCGCAAACCACCGCGCCTGACCGGACAGGCGCTCAAGGCCGGGCGCAACCCAGAGAAACACTTCGAACTGTTGCTGTCCATGCACGACCGCCGAGCCGAGGTGCCTGCGGCGCTGGACGCTCTGTGTGCAGCCCTCGCCAAGCAGGGCGTGCGCATGGGCAGCCATGACGATGCCACCGCGCTGACCCGCGCCGACTGGCGCAAGCGCGGGGCGCAAATCGCCGAATTTCCAGAAACGCTTGCGGCCGCCGAGGCCGCCCGTGCCTGCGGCGACTATATCATTCTGGGTTCGCCCAATGTGGTGCGTGGGGGCTCGCACAAGGGCAATGTCAGCGCGCTTGACCTGATCACGATGGGGTATTGCGACGCGCTGGCCTCGGATTATCACTACCCCAGCCCCAGACGTGCTGCGCTGATGCTGGCCAAATCCGGGTTGGTGGATATGGCAGGCGCATGGGCGCTGGTGTCCTCGGGGCCTGCGCACGTGTTGGGGTTGCATGACCGGGGCACGCTGGCTTCGGGGCAGCGTGCCGATCTGGTCATTCTGGATGCCGAAACCCATCGCGTTGCCGCGACTCTGGCAGCTGGCCGGGTCAGCTACATGGCCGGAGATATCGCGGCCCGGTTCGTTCGCTGACCCGCTTCATCTTTTCCCAAATACTCCCGCCGGAGGCATCGCGCGGCAGCGCGATCCCCTAGCGCGAGATGCGGTTGAAATGACCCATCTTGCGACCGGCCTTTACCTCGGCCTTGCCATAAAGATGCAGGGCCACGTCGCGTTCCTGCGCCAGCTCTGGCACGCGATCCATGTCGGCACCGATCAGGTTCTCCATGACCACATCCGAATGCCGTTGCCCGTCCCCCAGCGGCCACCCGGCCACGGCGCGGATATGCTGCTCGAACTGGTCCACCGCACAGCCGTTCTGGGTCCAATGCCCCGAGTTATGCACCCGCGGCGCAATCTCGTTCACGATCAGACCGGCGGGGGTGACGAACAGCTCAACACCCATAACGCCAACATAGTCCAACGCGTTGAGGATGTTGGCTGCCAAAAGCACGGCATCCGTACGCTGCGCCGGGCGCAGGCGGGCAGGGACCGTTGTGGTGTGCAGGATGCCGTCGCGGTGCACGTTCTCGCCGGGATCGAAACAGGCGACCTGACCGTCCAACCCGCGCGCGGCGATGATCGAAACCTCGTGGCTGAACTCGACGAACCCTTCAAGGATCGACGGCGCGCCCGCCATATCGGCCAGAGCAGCCTCGGCATCTTCGGGACCATGCAACCGCGCCTGGCCCTTGCCGTCATAGCCAAAGCGGCGGGTCTTCAGAATGGCAGGCGTGCCGATCTGGTTGATCGCCGCGTTCAGGCTGTCCAGGTCGGTGATGTCGGCAAAGGGCGCGGTTTGCAGGCCAAGACCTTGCAGAAAATTCTTCTCGGTCAGCCGGTCCTGGCTGACGCGCAGCGCCTCGCGCCCCGGGTGGATAGGGCGGTGGGATTCCAGCAGGTCCAGCGCCTCGGTCGGGATGTTCTCGAATTCATAGGTGATGACGTCGACCGACTCGGCAAAGGCGCGCAGGGCGTCCGCATCGTCATAGGCCGCGGTGGTCACCCGGTCAGCGACCTGCCCCGCGGGCGGGTTGGCGCCGGGTTCGAAGATGTGGGTCACAAACCCCAAGCGGGCCGCCGCCACGGACAACATGCGTCCCAGCTGACCGCCGCCCAGGATACCGATCTTCGCACCGGGTTTTAGTGTGTCGGTCATTCTTTCGTCTCCAACCGTGATCCAATCGCCGTCAGGGTCGCGCGCAACACATCATGGGCGCGACCGGACTGCAATCCATCCGTCATCTGCAGGCTCAGCGTTCCCTCGGTCGCCAGGGCGTCGCGCTCAGTGGCCAACCGTCCCGACGTACCCGTTTCCATCGTGGACAGGAACCCTGACAATAGTTGAGTGGTATAGAATTCGGCGGCGTCCGCGTCGCCGGTTTGTTCGGTCAGCCACGCGGCACCGGTCGCCATCAGGTCAAGCATACCGGGGACCATTGCGCAAATCGCGAAATGCGCATTCAGCGCCGCCTCGTCCGAGACACTGACGACCGGGTTTTCCGGTTGGAACAAATCCGCCAGCAGAGTGTCATTTCCAAAGGCTGCCAGGGGGCACCCACCCTGTTGCAGAAAACCCAGAGGGATCGTCTGAACGAAATCAGAGGCCGGGGCGCAAAGCTGCGCCAGTTGCTGGGCCGATACCGCCGCCATGACCGAAATGATTTGCTGGTCGGCGCGAAACGTCAGCGTTTCAAGGACGTCCGGTGCAATCTGCGGGCGCAGACACAGAAACACGATGTCCGAGGTGTCGACTACAGATTGCGCATCAGTGACCGTCACACCCAGTTCGGTCCTAAGGGCTGCCGAAACGTCGGTGTTACGATCAGTAACGGATATGAAATGCCCTTTCGAGGCCAAAAACCGAACCATCGGAGCCGCAATATGCCCGGTTCCGATGAATCCGATCCGGCTCATCCCTGGGGCTCCTCGGGGATCGAGGCCGACAGCGCCTCGCGCCAGGCATCCAGCCGCTGGGCCAGCGCGTCGTCCTGCAGGGCCAGAATACCAGCCGCCATCAGGCCCGCATTTGCGCCGCCAGCCGCGCCAATCGCCATGGTCGCCACCGGGAAACCCTTGGGCATCTGCACGATGGAATACAGCGAATCGACACCCGACAACGCCCGTGTCTGCACTGGAACGCCAATCACCGGCACTCGGGTTTTCGAGGCCATCATGCCCGGCAGATGCGCGGCCCCTCCGGCCCCTGCAATGATCACATGCAGCCCTCGCGAAACGGCGGTTTTGCCGTAATCCCACAACCGGTCGGGGGTCCGGTGCGCCGAAACGATGCGTTTCTCATACGCGATGCCCAGATCATCCAGAATGTCTGCGGCTTCTTTCATCGTGGGCCAGTCCGACTGGCTGCCCATGATGATCCCCACTTTCACGTCGCTCATCCGCTTGCGTCCCTGCCTTTCGAAAGAGCGGGCACTATAGCCAAATCCGAATTCGTGGCAATGCGTCAGGCGATGATGTCAGGGGTCAAACGGTCTTCGATCAGACGAATAATGTCCTTTAGCCGCAGTTTCTGCTTTTTCAGCCGCTTGAGCGTCAGCTGATCGGCCGTGCCGGTGGATTGCAGCGCCTCGATCGCCTGGTCCAGGTCTCGGTGCTGGCGGCGGAAAACCTCCAGTTCAACCCGCAAAACCTCGTCTGTTTTCATCGAAAGATCGGTGGGCGCGTTCATGTGCGACTCAGTGCCTTTTGTGGTGCTTAGCACACAAGATAGTGTGTCAGGGTTTATCCGGCCAGACCTTGTGGACATCCCCGCATATTCCCATATTCTATTCTACGCGGTTGCCAGAACGGGGCCGCACCACACGTCGCTTTGGCAATAAAGGACGAAAATACGTGTCGAAACTTACTCTTGGCTCATACCCGCATCTTTTGGGGTTCGAGCAGTTGGAACGCCTTCTGGAACGGTCTGCAAAGGCCGGTAACGAAGGGTACCCACCCTATAACATCGAACAGACCTCGGACTTTTCGTACCGCATCACTCTGGCGGTGGCCGGGTTCGCAGAAGAGGATCTGTCGATCACCATCGAGGATCGCCAGCTGGTGATCCGGGGCCGTCAACGCGACGACAGCGAGGGGCGAGTTTTCCTGCACCGTGGCATCGCGGCGCGTCAGTTCCAGCGTATGTTCGTGCTGGCCGACGGGGTCGAGGTGGGCGAGGCGATCATGGAAAACGGCCTGCTGCATGTAGACCTGACCCGCGCCGTACCCGAAACCGTGGTGCAAACGATCAACATAAGAAAGGGGTAAGAGCAATGAATACACCGATTGAGCTGAATGCCGAAGGCGACCGGATCGTCTATGTGAAAGCTGTCGACGTCGCTGATCTGCCTCGGGAAGTGCGCGAGCAGGCGGGCGATCTGGATCAGCTTTACGCCGTTCACGATTCCGACGGTCAGCAACTGGCGCTGGTCGCCGACCGCAAGCTGGCTTTTGTCCTGGCGCGCGAACATGATTTTTCACCGGTGGCCGTCCACTGAGCCACACGATTTGCCCGTGACATCTGCCGCCCCGCGGGCAAGATATGCGGACCTATAGCGGTTCGCATATCGAAAGGGCGCAATTCATGAGCTGGTTTGACTTTGACTGGGTAGACGCCTTCAGCGACCGTGCGTTTGGCGGCAACGGCTGTGCAGTGGTTCATGGCGGCGCTGTTCTTTCGCAAGAGGTCTGCATGGCCTATGTGCGCGAAACTTCTCTGGTCGAATGCACGTTTACCGGCCCGTCCGATCTGGCCGATATCCGGGTGCGTTATTTTCTGGCCAGCCGCGAGATTCCCTTTGCCGGGCATCCCACCATCGCCACCGTTGCCGCAATGCGGTCACGCGACCTGTTTCAGGGCGACGCGCTGACGTTGGAGACCGGGGCCGGGATTGTCTCGATTCGCCTGAACGGCGATGAAATCGAGATGACACAGGTCGCGCCGCAATTTGGCAGTGCCGTGCCAGCCGATATGGTTGCCGCTGCGATCAGCCTTCCCGAAGAGGCTATCATTTCCCCGCCGCAATTTGTCTCCACCGGGCTGCCCTTCTGCGTCACTGTTCTGCGCGATCATGAGGCCTTGCGCGCCGCAAAGCTGGACATCAGCAAGCTGCCGAAAATAACTGAGAAAGCAGGGTTTTCAGGATCAGACATGGCCGAACCTTTCCTTGTCACACTCAAAGGTGCGACCGAAGCGGGCGACACATTCTCGCGCCTGTTGATGGCGCCGCCCAGCCCGCCCGAGGATCCGTTCACCGGATCGGCCACCGGCGCGATGGCGGCGTATCTGTGGAAACACGGGCTGATGCCCAAAGACACATTCATCGCCGAGCAGGGCCACGACATGGGGCGGCCCGGTCAGGCCACTGTCACCCGCGTTGGCCCGCCGGATGCGATGACCGGCATCAAGGTTGCGGGGCGCGGCCACATTCTGATGCGCGGTCAAGTGGACCTGCCCGAGGCTGCAGAATGACCCAACCCGCGATCGCGATCCTGCCCTATGGGCATCGGTTGGGGCCGAAACTGGCCTCGATCCCGCTGTCGGATCTGATCTGGCCCGAAGGTTGCCCGGATCGTTTGACCGGCAAGACGGTCGGTGATCTGGAACCCACCGATCACCTGATCATGCATCCGAACTCGACCGTCCATCTGCGCCTGCGTCGGGGCACCCGCGCGCGGATATCGCTGATGATGGGCGAGCCCTCGGCCATTCATGGCAAACACGACCGGATGCTGCGATATACGTGGCGGCGGTTCTTCCGGGTGCTGACCTTTCACGATGTGCTGTTGCAGAACATTCCGAACGCCGTGTTCCTGCCCTATGGCGTTACCATGGTGCCCGACTGGCAGGACCTTGATGTCACGAAAACCAAATCCTGCTCGCTGATCGCGTCGGCCAAGCGCGACCTTGAAGGGCACCAGCTGCGCCATTCGGTGATCGACTGGCTGCGGGAAACCGGCGCGGATGTGGATATCATGGGGCGCGGCTATACGCCGTTTGACCGCAAATCCGACGGTTTGACCCCGTACCGCTATTCCGTGGTGATCGAGAACGTGCAGGAACGGAATTATTTCTCGGAAAAGCTGACGGACGCGATCCTGTGTTCGACGGTGCCGATCTATTGGGGCTGTCCGAATATCGGGGATTTCTTCGATACGTCCGGCATGATCCTGTGCGACTCCGAGGCTGATATTCAGTGTGCAATTCAGGCGGCCTCAGCCGAGGATTATGCCACCCGCTTGCCGCACCTGCAGGCGATCCAGCCCAAGGCGGCCGAGTTCGGAGACTTCGAAGCCCGCGCCGTCGCCGCCATCCGCGCCGAGCTCTGACCACAAAAAAAGGCCCCCGCGATGCGAGGGCCTTTGAATGTTTCTGGTGCCGACTTACGACGCGGCGATCAGACCCATGCTCTCCAGTTTCAGCAGAACCTGGTGGGCGCAATTGTCGACGTCCACATTCTCGGTCTCGACGCTCAGCTCGGGGTTCTGAGGCACGTCATAAGGGTCCGAGATGCCGGTGAACTCCTTGATCTTGCCTTCACGCGCCAGCTTGTACAGGCCCTTGCGGTCGCGGCGTTCGCATTCCTCGATCGAGGTCGCAACGTGCACTTCGCAGAAGGCGCCAAACTGTTCGACGTCTTCCCGAACGGCGCGGCGGGTGGTGGCGTAAGGCGCGATCGGGGCACAGATGGCGATGCCGCCATTCTTGGTGATCTCGCTGGCCACGTAACCGATGCGGCGGATGTTCAGGTCGCGGTGCTCTTTCGAGAAGCCCAGTTCCGAAGACAGGTTCTTACGCACGATGTCACCATCCAGCAGAGTCACAGGGCGACCACCCATCTCCATCAGCTTGACCATCAGCGCGTTGGCGATGGTGGATTTGCCCGAGCCCGAGAAGCCGGTGAAGAACACGGTAAAGCCCTGCTGGCTGCGCGGCGGTTTCGTCTTGCGCAATTCGGCCACAACCTCGGGGAAGCTGAACCATTCCGGGATTTCCAGACCTTCGGCCAGACGCCGGCGCAGTTCGGTGCCCGAGATGTTCAGGATCGTGACGTTTTCCTTGTCTTCGATCTCGTCATTCGGTTCGTACTGAGCACGTTCCTGCACGTAGACCATGTGTTTGAAATCGACCATCTCGACGCCGACTTCATCCTGGAACTGGCGGAACAGGTCCTGCGCGTCATAGGGGCCGTAGAAGTCTTCGCCCTGGCTGTTCTTGCCGGGGCCGGCGTGGTCGCGACCGACGATAAAGTGGGTGCAACCGTGGTTCGCGCGGATCAGGCCGTGCCAGACCGCCTCGCGCGGCCCAGCCATACGCATCGCCAGGTTCAGCAGCGACATCGATGTGGTCGAGGCCGGGTACTTGTCCAGAACCGCCTCATAGCAGCGCACGCGGGTGAAGTGATCGACGTCGCCGGGCTTGGTCATGCCCACGACCGGGTGGATCAGCAGGTTGGCCTGCGCTTCCTTGGCGGCGCGGAAGGTCAGTTCCTGATGCGCGCGGTGCAGCGGGTTACGGGTTTGGAACGCAACGATGCGGCGCCAGCCCAGCTTGCGGAAATAGGCACGCAGCTCGTTCGGCGTGTCGCGGCGGCCACGGAAATCATAGTGAACCGGCTGTTGAATGCCGACCACAGGCCCACCCAAATAGACCTTGCCAGCCACGTTGTGCAGGTAGTTCACGGCCGGATGCGCATCGTCATCGGCGCCAAAGACCTTTTCGGCCTCGCGTACCTTATCCGGGGTCCAGCGGTCGGTGACCGTCATAGTGCCGAGGATGACACCTTCCTGATCGCGCAGGGCGATGTCCTGACCCAGTTCGATGGTTTCGGCAAAGTCTTCGCTGACGTCCAGCGTGATCGGCATCGGCCACAGGGTGCCATCGGCCAAGCGCATGTTTTCGACGACGTTGTCGTAGTCGGCTTCGGACAGGAAACCTTTGAGCGGGTTGAACCCGCCATTCATCAGAAGCTCCAGATCGCAGATCTGACGCGGGCTCAGGTCCCAACTGGTCAGATCAGCGGCTTCCACTTTCAGCTTTTGGGCAGATTCATAAGATACATACAGCTCGGGGATCGGAGCCAGATTGCTTAACATCGTCATTGGAATACTCTTGTCGAAGTGCGGTTTTACCGGTGGTTCAGGGGTGTTTGCGGGGCATTTGCCCCGACTGCTGGTCGAAGTCCATATACATTCACGAAATTAAGGACGATAATCGCGGTTTTTATCGGGATTAGAAGGAAATTTCGGTAGGCGCGGCTTTTCGCGATTTAATTCCCGCTGACGTGCGGTTGCTGTGCGAATTCAGCACATCCGTTCCTATCTTGCGGTGGCCAGCAGCAAGTCCGAGGCGCTGGTCACCGGCAGGGCGGGAATCGGGCGGGTCACGCCGCGCAGGTCAAAGGGTCTGATGCCATTCTGATCCCCCTCATACCCTGCCGCCTGCAGCAATTCGGCCGAGACCAGAAGCTCGACCCCCAGCGCTTTGGTTTCGCCCTCAAGCCGGCTGGCCACGTTGACCGCGTCACCGATGATGGTGCGCGCGGCATGGCCGGCAGCGCCGATTTCCCCCAGCACCAGATCGCCCAGATGCAACCCCATCCCGATGCGTATGCGGGGACTGCCCTCGGCCTCAAGCCGCTGATTGAACTGTGCGAGGGCACGACTGACATCGGCCGCTGCCTTCAACCCCGCCCGGGCCGAGCTTTCGGTGTCGGGCGTTTCGAACACGGCCAGAAGGCCATCGCCCATGTATTTGTCGACCACACCGCCATCAGTGGTGATCGCCGGAACAATGGCGTCGAAGAACCGGTTCAGCAGGAACACGATGTCATAGGGCAACTGGCCAGTGGTGCGCGAGGTGAACCCGCGCATGTCCAGAAACAGAACGGCCAGTTTGCGCTCTTGCCCCTGGCTTGCGTGGGCACGGTGCCGCCCGCCATCCGGACGGAACATGCGAAACGCGGTCAGCGGCGCAATCGGGCAAATCTGACAGGCCAGCCGCGCCCCGCTGGGGGCACCAACAGCAGCAAGGCTGCGGGCTTCGATCTCGCTGGGGGCGGGAAGGTTATCGGCGCCTTCCTCGACGATCACCCGGCAGGTGGTGCAGCGCCCCTTACCGCCACACAGGGCCGTGTGCGGAATGCCATTGGCCTGCGAAATCTCAAGCAGGGTCATACCCTTTTCGGCCACAACCTCGGGGCCTTCGACATATTTCACCCGCACGGAGTGTCGGCGTCGCCAGAGCTTGCGGATCGCAAATACCGCCAGCGCCGCCCCCAGCGCGATCCAGAAGGCCATCAGCGCATTGTCCTTGACGCTGAACATGGCCTCGAATGCCTCGGGCGAGGGCCAGTTGTAATGCTCGATATACTGTTCGCGCAGAAAGGGATCGGAGAAATCCACCCAGATGCGCCGCCCTTCGGTCAGCAGCCCGGCCAGCGCAAATGATGGGATGAACACGGCAACGCCGATCAGATAGGGTACAGTTTTTGACCACCAGCGGGTTAGCCGCAGCCACCTGTGCAACCCGATGCAGCCATGCACCCAGACCAACAGCAACAGCAGGCTCTGCATCCAGATCACCGTGCCGGGCCACATCAGGATGATGATATAGCCCATCTCGTCATTTACATCATAGATTTCATGCGCATAGCGCGTTTGCACGATATGAGAGATCAGTTGCAGCGGGATCAGCAGGCCAAGAACAACCTGCAATCCGGTTGCAAATGGCATCCGCAATGTTCGGCGTTGACTGATCGAATGCAGCGCCAGCCCGGCATGTACCAGCAGGGCGGCGTATAAGATCACGCTCATGGCGTCGTGACGGGTAACGGCTTTGCGGCCATCCTGCATTCCGTGCAGGTAGTCGGTGTGAAACAGACCCAGCCCGATATTGATGAAGTGAAAGAAGGCAAAGGTAAACAGGATCAGGCCGCTGCCGATCCTCAGCCGGGTTGCCCACCCGCCTCGCCATAGAACGCTGTTCAATCAGATCACCTGCATTCGGGTTGTTTGAGAGCGAGTCTGATACGGGCGGGCGAACGGGTCAAGAATAAGACGGAACCCATTCGGTTGCCGCAGCGTCCATGCGGATCAGGGCAGGGGAGATGTCGAAAAGCACGACATGGTTGAGCTCGGGACGCGAGCGTGAGCTGTACAACAACCCATCGGCGCCGATCGCACGGGCATCATCGGAAAACCGCCATGTCGGTGAGCGGCCTTGAGCGTCGTGGATGCCTTGCCAGACAATCGAGGCATCGGCGCGTCCGCGCAGGTCCGCCAGCATTGCACCGGTAACGCTTGCGCGTTGCAAGACCCTTGGCGGGTCACCGTCCGACACATACCGCCGGATCGCGACCCCGGCGCCCTCTGCGCTGAGAGAGGCATAAAGGGCTGTCTGACCCGCGTAATGAAAACGCCCCTCGGGCGCCTGTGCCGGGGCCAGAGGGGCGTCGATCTGTGACAGAAACAGAATTCTCCAGACTGCGCCGGAGAATTCCAGCATTGGGTTAGTCCTGCTCCGCCAGGAAACGTTCCGCGTCCAGCGCGGCCATGCAGCCCATGCCGGCGCTGGTGACGGCCTGACGATAGATGTGGTCGGTCAGGTCACCGGCGGCAAAGACACCGGGGACCGAGGTCTCGGTCGAACCCGGCTTGGTCGCGACATAGCCGCCCATATGAGTTTCCAACGCATCCTTGACCAGTTCGCTGGCCGGGGCGTGGCCGATGGCGACAAACACGCCTTTGCAGGGGATCTCGGTGATCTCGCCGGTTTTGACGTTCTTGACGCGCACGCCTTCGACGCCCAGCGGGGCATCGGTGCCGACCACCTCTTCCAACTCGTGGAACCACAGCGGTTCGATCTTTTCGTGCTTGAGAAGGCGATCCTGCAGGATTTTCTCGGCCCGCAGCTCGTCGCGGCGGTGGACCAGAGTGACCTTGCTGGCGAAGTTGGTCAGGAACAGTGCCTCTTCCACTGCGGTGTTGCCGCCGCCGATCACCACGATTTCCTGGCCGCGATAGAAGAAGCCGTCGCAAGTGGCACAGGCAGACACGCCAAAGCCCTTGAATTTCTCTTCCGACGGCAGGCCCAGCCATTTCGCACGCGCGCCGGTGGCCAGAATGACGGCATCGGCGGTATAGGTGGTGCCATTGTCACCCTTGGCGGTGAAGGGGCGTTTCGAGACGTCCAGATCGCTGATGAAGTCGCCGATCACCTCGCAGCCCATGGCCTGGGCGTGCTCCTGCATCTTGACCATCAGGTCCGGGCCCTGAACTTCGGTGAAGCCGGGGTAATTCTCGACATCCGTGGTGGTGGTCAACTGACCGCCGGGCTCGATGCCCTGAACCAGAATCGGCTCCAGCATCGCGCGGCTTGCGTAGACGCCTGCAGTGTAACCGGCAGGTCCCGACCCGATGATCAGAACCTTGGTGTGACGTGTTTCGGACATGGTACCCCCAACTCGATCTGCCTGATATGGGCGCGCGGCCCTTGGGCGATGGATATAGCGACCCCTGTGCCGCGCTTAAAGCCCCTTCCTGTTTCACACCTGCTATGTGCCGCGTGAATGGCGCGCAAAATAAGGACATTGAAAATAAACAATATTGCGCGACCACGAAAGATTATTGCGCATCCTCTGGGTGCTGATATAACAACCGAAAAATCAGGAGCATTTGATGGTCGCGATACGGCTGGATGAGATTGACCGCAAAATTCTGGCGGAATTGCAGGCAGACGGTCGCATGACCAATGTCGAGCTGGCAAAGCGCGTGGGCATTTCAGCGCCTCCGTGCCTGCGTCGTGTGCGGACATTGGAAGAATCGGGTCTGATCCGCGGATACCACGCCGAAGTGAACTCGCGCGAACTGGGCTTCGAGGTTCAGGTCTTTGCAATGGTCGGTCTGGAAAGCCAGGCCGAATCCGAGTTGAGCGCGTTCGAGGAACGCTGCCGCGAATGGCCTCTGGTGCGGGAATGCCACATGCTGAACGGCGAGGTCGACTTTATCCTGAAATGCGTGGCACCGGACCTGAGCAGTTTTCAGCAGTTCCTGACCGGCGATCTGCTGACCACGCCGAACGTGGCCAGCGTCAAGACCTCGCTGGTCATCCGCGGCGCAAAAGACGAACCCGGTGTGCCTTTCGATGTTCTGGAAGAACGAATGAACCGGACGGCGTAAGCGCTGCGCCCTTCGGATGCGGCTTCATCTGTGGCAGAAAAGCTGCCACCGTCATGTAAAACACCCAACTTAACAATAACTGCATAATGCCCCCACATTGCAGAAAAAGCCCGGATTCAGGCGTCTATCGCATTGACCTCTCCGTCCCCGGCGCGTGGCAAAACCAATGGTCCGAAATCGTTCAGCGTGTCAATATGCGCAAACAGGTTCAGATAGATCGACTTCAGTGACCGGCTGACCTTGCGAATGGTGTTGACGCCGGGGTGATAGGATTCGAACTGCAGCCCGTCGACCCCGATCACCGCATGGCGTTTGAGACAGATGTGAAACAGCTCGACCGGCGTCGGCGGCAGCGTTTCGATGATGCTTGTGCCGTCCTGGAACTCGTGGACCGGTGTTAGAATCTGATCGTCGCCGTGTAGATGTCGCAGGTGCGCAGGCGTTCCCAGCAACCGCGCGGACGGGCCGGTGATAACGCCCGACATCGGTTTTTGCATACCGAACGTGTCGGCCATGATCCGCGTCAACGGTCGTGTTCGGCCGCGGGCGTCCTCGCGTCCGGGCACCAGCGTGACCGATCCCTTCCACAGCACCGTTTCCGAAGTGCCGCTTTGGGTCAGGACTGTATCGCCGGGCATCAGGTCTTCGATCGCCATCGGCCCGAATTCCGTTTCAACCAGAGATCCTCGGGTAAAGGCGCAGAATGCGTCTTCGAACATGGGCAGGGCAGGTGCGATGTGACGGGTCTGCACGACATCCCCGTTTTTCATCAGCGTACTGACCTCAAAGCGCCGCAACTGCGCTTTTTTCTGTGTGGTTGGTCTTGGCGCGTCGCGCAGCAATGACGAGGTTTCAACGGCATTTCTGGCAGCGCGCGATAACGAACGTGGGATATCCATATCAATTTCGTCCCCTCTGACTACCGCACAGGCAGGCTGAACCCCCGTACAGGCCCGCTTGATCGGATTTACTTTCGTCTAGAAAGAAGCTGGCGACCGCAGGACAGCGGGCTTGATCGGCGCTTGCCGCTACAAAATTCCCTACGTTATTAGTCACCACTTGTCCCCCAGACAAACTCATACAAACGCGGGCGAAATTGCCTGCGCACACGTGCCCCTCACCACAGCCGCACACAATATTCGCGGCAGGTCACACACCGGATCGGAGCCTTCCTCCGCTGTGCGTCTTTGGTTGCCCAAGAACCGGCAGCTTGGTTCGTGGAGCCTTTTGATCAGCGACGTGCCGCCAGGCGGCGTGCGACTCTGACCGAATGGCTGGAAACCCGTTTCCACGGCATCTCCAGCTTGTGCTCTCTGGTGGCCGCAACCACGGCGCTGAGAAAGCGAGATTTCATCTTCATGTTATGTCCTGCCCGACTTTGGGGACTGTCGCCCCGTTTTCCTCTGAGCCCTCAATGTGCCGGACCAATGCGGCGGCGATAAGGCTGATCCGGGATGAATTCAGGACTAAGAACGGTTGGCGATACCTCTTTTCGGGATACGTCACGCTCGGCCAGAGTTTTGACTGATAACCACCTGAGAGCGGACGATAAAAATCGAATTTCTGCGACTCAGGTAGACAAAAAATTGTGGCGAAAAAGCGGCGAAGCCGCCGCAATCCAGACGCGTTCTTAAAGTTTTATGGCTGAAATCAGGCGGCCGTAATCGGCCTCTTTCGCGTGGGTCGACCGGCGGTAGGAATAGAATCTGTCCGGATCGGAATAGGTGCAGTGGCGCGTCCACTCGGCCTGGCCGACCCCCGCCTGCCGCAATCGGTGCAGGCCAAAGGCGGGCAGGTCAAATTGCAGCCTGTCGCCTGTGCCATTTGCGAAGAATTGCAGGTTTCCCGGAGAATCGGCGACAAATTCATCCAGGAATTCGGGGCCTACCTCATAGGCGCGCTGCGAGATTGACGGGCCGATCACGGCCACGGTGTTTTCCCGTTTCGCGCCCAGGGCTTCCATTGCGTCCAGCGTTGCCTCAAGCACGCCGTCCAGAGCACCCCGCCAACCGGCATGGGCGGCACCGATCACATTTGCGTCAGAATCGGCGAACAAGACCGGCTGGCAATCAGCAGTGAGGATCGTCAGCGCCAGGCCGGGTGTCGCCGTGACCACCGAATCGGCCTTGGGTTTTTCGCCGTTGATGGGGGCATCGACGGTCAGCACGGTTGGCGAATGCACCTGATGAACGCCGATCAGCGCCTCGGGTGTGACGTCCATCGCCTGCGCCACCCGCTTGCGATTCACCGCTACGGCCTCGGTCTGGTCGGATGAGCCGTAACCGCAGTTGAGGCCGGCAAACACGCCAGATGAAGCGCCGCCGCGTCGGCTGAAGAACCCGTGGCGCATGGGCGACAGCAAATCTGAGGTCAGAATCTCCAGGGTCATGGCTCCAGTCCCGGTGGCGGCGAGGAAGGGGTGGGGTAGAGACCCAGCACCTTGAACAGGTTTCCCATTTCCTCGGGGTGCGTCAACCGGCGATGTGCTGCAATCAGCACTTCAAGCTCAGACCCGCCGAGAGAGGCCGCCAATGCCTGCGCGCGAGTGGTGATTCCCAGTCGTTCAAGGAACACGCCCTGTGGTGTCAGGCGCGAATGGGCGCATCCTGCGGCGCGGGTCGCAAGGGCCAGCGGTTCGAAATCAACATGCGCCGTCAGATCGGCCTGACCGGGCAGGGCCAATGGATCAGTGCGTTCATGCGCCTGCAGTGCCTGAAACGTGTCGCCCTGGGAATGCCAGTCGCCGTAATCCACGATCAGACCGGCGCCGCCGTGAGTGCCGATTCGCCCGGCGATCACGGTGATGATGGGAATCGCTGCTGCGCACAGCTCGACCAGATCGCCGTCCTTGGTGTCATCCAGCCGTTCCTTCAGCGCCACCTGTTCGCCCTGCGGTCCCAGCCCCCAGCTCAGCGCGCCGCCATCCGCGCCGATCAGCCGTTCGCGCCAGCCATCGCGGTCACGCAGGAACTGGCGGATGGGCAGGGCGTCGAAGAACTCGTTCGCGACCAGAAACAGCGGCGATTCGGGCAGGTCGGCAACCGAATCGATCCAGCGCGGGTCGTGGTCCTTTAACGTCTGCGCCTGCAAGCCTCGCAGGGTCGGCGAAACCTCGACCAGTACCACCTCGGCAGCGTCATTGAATCCCGGCACGCGCGCCGTGGCACGCAGCATATCCGCCATCAGCGTGCCGCGGCCCGGTCCAAGCTCGGCCAGTATGAAATGATCCGGATGACCCTGATCCAGCCAGCTCTGCGCCAGAGACAGGCCGATCAGCTCTCCGAACATCTGGCTGATTTCCGGAGCGGTGATGAAATCCCCCTGCGTGCCCAGCGGGTCTCGGGTGGTGTAAAATCCATGCGTTGGGTGCAGCAGGCAGTCCGTCATATAGTCGGCCACGCTCATCGGGCCGTCCTGCGCAATTCGCGCCAACAGTTGATCTTTCAGGCTCATGCTGTCGATCTTGCACGCAAGGCGAACCACAAGCCAAGCGCGATCATCGGCAGTGACAACAATTGCCCCATCGTCAGGCCGTACCCGCCGACCTGCAGGGCCAGCCCCAGCGGGTTTCCGGCCGAGATGAACTGTGCGTCGGGCTGCCGGAAGAACTCGACAATAAACCGCGACGTGCCATAGCCGACCATGAACAGGCCCATGATCAGGCCGGGCTTGCGGAACGCACCGCGCCGATAAACCAGCCACAGCAGCAGGGCACCCAGCAGCAGACCTTCCAGCGCGGCTTCATACAGCTGTGACGGATGCCGGGCGCACATGCCCGCGACCACGCCGGGACAGTCCTGTGCGGCTGTGCCCGGAAAGATCACGGCCCAAGGCAACTCGCTGGGTCGACCCCAGAGTTCGGCATTGATGAAATTCGCCAGCCGCCCCAGCAGCAATCCCGGCGGCACCGTGTGGGCGATCAGGTCCGCCATCGACAGCACCGGAATCTGGTGACGCCGCGCATAGAGGTAAGACGCGATCACAACCCCCAGCAGCCCGCCATGAAACGCCATGCCGCCCTGCCAGACCTTCAGAATCTCCAGTGGGTTTGAAAGGTAATAAGTGGGCTGATAGAACAGCACGAAGCCCAGACGCCCGCCAAGAATCACGCCAAGGATGATCCAGGTGATCAGATCCTCAAGCCGTTCGGGCTTCATCGGTGGTGCATTGTCGAGCCAAAGGGCCGGGCGCTTCAGCGCCATCACCCCCATCCGCCACGCAATCAGGATACCGGCGATATAGGCCAGCGCGTACCACCGCAGCGCGAACTCCATCCCGAACAGCGAGATCGAGAACAGTTCGGGCGACAGATCGGGGAAATTCAGAACAGCCTGCATGTGCGTCTCATTGCCCGGGGTTTGCGGGGCAAGTCAACCTTGAGCCCGCGCCAATCATTCCCCATATAGAGACCAACCGCGATTTCGGAGTAAAGCCATGCAAACCCGCAACAAGATCCTCGACGACGTATCCCAGCTGATGACCAACGCCATGGGTGTGGCGCAGGGCGCGCGGGAAGAGGCCGAGAACGCGATGAAGTCGATGATCGACCGTTGGCTGGCCGACCGCGATTTCGTCACGCGCGAGGAATTCGATGCCGTCCGGGCGATGGCCCAGAAGGCGCGCGAAGAGAACGCAGCGCTTGAGGCGCGCATCGCCGCGCTTGAGGCGAAACTGGACAAGTAACGTCCAACTCAGAACATTTCGAGAAAAAGGCATCCGTCGCGCAATCCGAGCCTGGGTTGTGCGGCGCTGTGTATCATGCCGCCTTGCGGATTTTAATCAAGACAAAGCTGCGTTATGCGCCAATATTTTGATCGTCGTTGCCTTCTGTCCACAACTTATTGCTGTTATCCCCAATAAATAGGGTTGCCAGAACCCATCTCGCATCGCACCATATTTAGTACAGGCCTATGGGGGAAGCCCGGCTTGTAGAGCAGGCAACTAGCGCTGGGGCGCTGCCAGCCCCGAAATGCTAGAGATTAGTGAGGTGGCATTATGGCCCTTTCCGAGCAGTTTCTCGAAGAAGACCTTCATCCGATCGATATTGTTGAACATTTGGCTGAACACCACGACTGGGACTTTGACCGGATCGGGGATGATCAGATTGCCATGGCTGTCGAAGGGCAGTGGCGCACATATTCGATCACTCTGGCCTGGTCGCACTATGACGAAACCCTGCGCATGGTCTGCTCCTTTGAAATGGAGCCACCGTCCGATCGTGAGGGCGAGCTGTATGAGTTGCTGAACAAGATGAACGATCAGTGCTGGGCCGGGGCGTTTACCTATTGGGCCAATCAGAAGCTGATGGTCTATCGGTACGGTCTGGTTCTGACCGGCGGCCAGATGGCCAGCCCCGAGCAGATCGACACGCTGATCAACGCAGCGGTGCTGAGCGCCGAACGGTTCTACCCTGCCATCCAACTGGTCACATGGGGCAACCGCACCCCCGAAGAGGCGATGCAAGTCGCCATTGCAGAGGCCTACGGCCGCGCGTAAAGCTTTGCCCCAAGCCGACTAGGGGGAGGGGCAATCATGGACATGTCACGCGTCGCCGAGCAGGGGCTGGTGCTTCTGGGATGCGGCAAGATGGGATCGGCCATGCTCGCCGGATGGTTGGAGCATGGCCTTCCTGCATCAGCGGTCTGGGTGATCGACCCGAACCCCTCGGACTGGTTGAAGGCGCAGCGCGTGAACATCAACACGCCGTTGCCCGAAGCGCCCGCTGTGGTGCTGGTGGCCGTCAAGCCGCAGATGATGGGTGAGGCGCTGCCCGCGATCAAAGCTCTGGGCGGGGGTAGCAGCCTGTTTGTATCAGTCGCTGCGGGCACCTCTATTGCCACGTTCGAATCCGTATTGGGTGAGGGGACGCCGATTGTACGCGCTATGCCGAATACGCCCGCCGCGATTCGGCAGGGAATCACGGCGTTGATCGGCAATTCGGTTGCGTCGGACGCGGATGTGGGCCTGGCTGAAAACCTGCTGTCGGCTATTGGCGAAACGGTGCTGTTGCAGGATGAATCGCAGATGGACGCCGTTACCGGCCTCAGCGGCTCGGGTCCGGCCTATGTCTTCCACTTGATCGAAACGCTGGCCGCTGCCGGCCAGGCACAGGGATTGCCGCATGAACTAGCGATGAAGCTGGCCAAGTCCACCGTTGCCGGGGCAGGGGCTTTGGCTTTGGCCGCCGAGGAAGACCCTTCTCAGTTGCGCGTGAATGTGACGTCCCCGAATGGCACCACGCAGGCCGCGCTTGAAGTTCTGATGCATGAGGAAGAAGGTTTCCCCGACCTGTTGCACCGCGCCGTCAAAGCCGCCACCGACCGATCCAAGGAGCTGTCCCGTGAGTGAGATTACCTTCGATGACTTCCTCAAGGTTGATATCCGCGTGGGTGAGGTGACCCGCGCCGAGCCCTATCCCGAAGCCCGCAAGCCTGCGATCAAGATGTGGATCGATTTTGGCGATGAAATTGGGGAGCGAAAAACCTCGGCCCAGGTCACCGCGCATTACGATCCGGCGACGCTGGTGGGCAAGCAGGTGATGGCTGTGGTCAACTTCCCACCGCGCCAGATCGGACGCTTCATGTCCGAGGTTCTGGTGCTGGGTCTTCCCGATGAAAACGGTGAAATCGTACTGATCGGCCCGGATGGCGAGGTTCCTGTTGGCGGGCGGATGCACTGATGAAACTGTTTATCGCTCGTCCAATGACGGCTGCCGTTGAGGCTCGCGCCCGCGCCGAGTTCAATGCCGAGATCCGCAGCGAAACGCTGCCGATGACCCGTGATGAGATGCTGCGCGCTTTGAGGGAGTTTGATGTAGTCGTGCCCACGCTGGGCGACCAGTTCTCCGCTCAGGTTTTTGCTGACGCGCCCAATCCCCGCTGCAAACTGCTGGCGAATTTCGGCGTCGGTTACAATCACATCGATGTGGACGCGGCCGGCGCCGCTGGCGTTGCCGTCACCAACACACCCGGCGCGGTGACCGATGCCACCGCCGACATTGCCATGACCCTGCTGCTGTCCACCGCTCGCCGCGCGGGTGAAGGTGAACGGCTGCTCCGTGCAGGCGACTGGCAGGGCTGGCACCCGACGCAGATGCTGGGCCATCACGTCACCGGCAAACGGGTCGGTATCGTCGGCATGGGGCGCATCGGTCAGGCCATCGCGCGCCGTTGCCATTTCGGATTCGGGATGCAGGTTGCCTATCAGTCCCGCAGCCCGAAAGATGTGGACTTCCCCGCCGAGTTCTTCCCCGATCTGGCCGCATTGGCGGCATCGGTCGATTTCCTGATTCTGGCGGTTCCCGGCGGCGCAGACACACGGCACCTGATCAACGCACAGGTTTTGGAGGCGATGAACCCGTCGGCCATTCTGATCAACATCGCGCGAGGAGAGGTCGTGGACGAAGCCGCCCTGACCGTCGCACTGCAAGCGGGCCAGATCGCAGGTGCGGGGCTGGATGTCTACGAATTCGAACCCGCCGTCCCGCAAGCCCTGCGCGACATGCAGAACGTGACCCTGCTGCCGCATCTGGGTACAGCGACCGAGGAAGTGCGTACCGATATGGGCCATATGGCGCTGGACAACGTTGCGGCTTTTGCCGCGGGTCGGGCGCTGCCGAATCCGGTTTAGGTTCCCACCGCCTCGCGCCAGTGTTTGCGGCAGAGCGAGACATAGGTCTCGTTCCCGCCGATCTGCACCTGCGCGCCTTCGGTGATGGTTTTGCCGTTCTCATCCTGACGAATCACCATGGTCGCCTTGCGGCCGCATTTGCAGATTGTGCGGACTTCGCGCATCTCATCGGCCAGCGCCAGCAGGGCCGCCGAACCGGGGAACAGATGACCCTGAAAATCCACCCGCAGCCCATAGGCCAAAACCGGGACGCGCAGATCATCGACGGCGCGGGCCAGTTGCCAGACCTGATCATCGGTCAGAAACTGCGCCTCGTCCACAAAGACACAGGCGATCTCACCCCGGTTCAGGCGTGCTTCGATCATCGCAAACACATCGTCGCCGACCGAGAATGTATCGGCATCGGCGGAGATTCCGATCCGCGAGGCGATCTTTCCCACTCCGGCCCGCCCATCCAGCGCGGCGGTCATCAGATAGGTGTCCATGCCCCTTTCGCGATAGTTGTGCGAGGCCTGCAGCAACACGGTCGATTTGCCCGCGTTCATGGTCGAATAGTTGAAGTAGAGCTTTGCCATGTGCCCGGGTCTAAAACGCCTGACCCCCTTGGGCAAGATGCCAAAATCGGGGGTAAGAATCGACGTCGCTATTGTTGCGCAAGGGCCGAGCGCAAAGCTCAAGGGGGATGGATCCCCCGCGTCAACAACAACGACGCCGTTGGCCGACAGGCGGCCAATACAGAGCGAAGCTAATATTCTGCCCCGCAATCACTAATTACCAGCCGGAACTGCCGTCACTCACTCACAAAACCCCCGAATATCTGAGGGATAGCCAATGTATGACATTTCAATTATGACTGGAGTATGGGAAATTTCTTTTCCCTTTCCCCCATAGTGGCAGATGTTGTGGGGGAGACAGGCAGAAAAGGTAAAAACATGGCAGATATCGGGGCCTATCTGAAAAAGCACACAGAAGCATTGGTCAAAGATGTCGGCATTGAATCCGCATGTGAGATCACCGGCAAATCCAAGGCGACTCTGGGCCGGTATTACTCAGACAACGCCGAACATGTTGATCGGTTCATGCCAGTGGACGCAGTGGCCAGGCTTGAAGCCGTATCGACATATCCGCACGTCACCTCGGCGCTTGCCGATCTGAAGAACATCACCTTGTCCTATGAGTGTCGCAACTCGGAAAAACCGCGCACTGGCGGAGTGAATTCGGACGTCATCGCCCTGAGTCAGCGGTTCGCGATGCTGATGACCGAATATCAGGCCGCGATCGAGGACGGCATCATCACCGTAAACGAAGCCAAGCGCCTGCTGAAGGAAACCAGCCTGCTGCAACAGGTGCTGATCGAGATGAAGCTGCATCTGGAAGAGGAAAGCGTGAGCTGAAGCTTTCTTGCTTTGGTTCTGGTAAGTCGCTCGACAGCGTTCAGTCAGGTCTAATTGCGACGATACCTCTGCTTGTTCGCGATGGCGGACCCGAGGGGAAGGAATATAGCCGCTCAATCTCGAAACCCGCTGTCTGCAATAATCTCGTGATTTCGTCCTTGGCAAACGTTCGGTGCCGCCATTGAAGCCAGATTATGACATTGCACCAATGCGGTTTCGAAACGACAAGGTACAGGCGGCCACGTGGGCGCAAGTGACTGCGCATTTGCTTAAGCGCTGTCAGAGGATCGTCACAATGCTCAAGAACGTGTGCGGCCAAGGCAACATCTGCTGATTTCTGGACTGAGGCCCCTAATACCTTCTGAATTAATGTGGGCTCTACGCTGCGTGCGCGCAGCGCGCCCTGACCTCGCTTTAGCATTGCGCTGCTTGGGTCAAGCAGGGTCATTTCTTCAGGAGGTCCGTAAATTGCGACCCACGCCTCAGCAAAAGCAGCTGTCCCCGCTCCGATATCGATGACGCTCAATCCCTCGGCCGGACTTGACTGAGGCGAGGATAAAAAACCCAGATAAGCGTCGTAGTATCCCAACGCGCGCATCTTATCCCGCCACAGCGGCGCGGCGGCGTCATAGTGTTGCGTGGTTTCTGCAGTTGAATGCGCCATCAGGAATGGATTGCCACACATGGAGACTCAAATCCAGCCAATGCAGGCTTGGCGGCGTTCGATTACAACGCAGTTAAAAGTCGTTTTACCCGCACCGCTTCACGATCACCGACCCCACCGAATACCCGGCGCCGAAGGAACATATCAGGCCGACATCTCCGTCCGTCAGATCATCGGAATACTTGGAAAACGCGATGATCGACCCGGCTGAGGACGTGTTGGCATAGTCCTGCAGGATGTTGGGTTGCTCGCCTGCTTCTGGTTCGCGGCCTAGCACCTTTTTTCCGATGAAATCGTTCATCGTCTTGTTGGCCTGATGCAGCCACAGACGTTTCAGGTCACCGCTGGCCACGCCTTCGGACTCCATGTGATCCGAGATATGTTTACTGACCATCGGCAGCACTTCCTTGAACACCTTGCGGCCATTCTGGACGAATTGCATATCACGGCGGTCAATCACTCCATCCGGGCGCGAGCGACGCAGGAAGCCGTTATTGTTGCGGATGTTGTTCGAAAACGACGTGGCGCAGCGGGTCGAGAGAATTTCGAAATGCGGGCCCGTTGCGTCTTCGATCCGTTCGACCAGCGTGGCCGTGGCCACGTCTCCAAAGATAAAGTGGCAGTCGCGATCGCGCCATTCCAGATGGCCCGAACAAATCTCGGGGTTCACCACCAGCGCCGACCGCACCGAGCCCGAGCGGATCATGTCCGCCGCCGCCTGAATGCCGAATGTGGCCGAGGAACAGGCGACGTTCATGTCGAAGCCGAATCCATTGATCCCCAGTGCCTGCTGGATCTCGATCGCAATCGCCGGATAGGCGCGTTCGTGGTTCGAGGCGGCGCAGATCACCAGATCGACGTCCTCGGCGCTGCGGCCCGCCTGTGCCAATGCCTTTTTACAAGCGTCCACCGCCATCTCGGTCATGATGCCCGGCTCATCATCACTGCGCTGGCGTAGCATAGGGTGCATCACATCCGGGTCCAGAACGCCGGATTTATCCATCACATAGCGGTTCTCGATACCCGACGCCTTTAAGATGAATTCTTCCGAGGAGTGCTGCATCGGCTCCATCTCGCCCGCTGCTATTGCGTCGGCATTCGCGGCGTTCTGCTTGTCGGCATAGGCGTTGAAGGCGGCGACAAGCTCGGCATTGGTGATAACGTTTTCGGGGGTGAAAACACCGGTGCCGGTGATTGCAGGGGTATACATGGCGGATCCTGGACGTTTCGAGTTGGCCTAAAATGCAGTCACAGCCGGGTTTGATCAAGGTATGGTGACCTAACGGAATGCACGGGGGTAATCTAATTCAGCTTCATATCTTGAATAGTTCGAAATTCGAAGTATATGACCAGCCTGACTCATCCGGAGGGTTCGTATGTCAGACGATATCAGCACCAGGTTGGGCCGGCTCAGCCCCGAGATTCAGGCCATCATGGGGGTGTATGCACTGTATTGGAAACTGGAAGAGGCCTTTGACTGCGTCGAAACCGATCTCAGCCATCTTGAGTGCCACATGCTGATCAAGCTGGATCAGCCCAAGCGCATGGGCGTTCTGGCCGCCGACATGCTGACCGTCCCATCGACCATCACCGCAACGGCAGACGGTTTGGAAAAGGCGGGTCTGCTGACCCGCGATCGCGATCCTCAGGACCGCCGGGCCTGGCTGCTGGTTCTGACAGAGCAGGGGCAAGAGATGCGTAACATGTTGGTGTCCGTGGCCGGAGACCTGTTCCACCGCGCCTCTGGCCTGGATGCGGACGAAACGGCCCAATTCGCGCGACTGGCGCGCAAAATCCGAGACAACATTCTGAAAACGGGAATTCCCGAGGGACTGACGAAATGAAACTCCTCTCTGTTCTGAGCGCGACCCTGATCGCGCTGGCGACCACGGTTGTGGCGCAAGATACGGCCAAGCCGGTCAAACTAATGCAGGTGCGGGAAACCTCGCCCGGGTTTTCGCGGCAATTTTTCGGGCGGGTGGCCGCCCGGCAGACTGTTGACCTCGCCTTTCAGGTGTCCGGTCAGATCGTGGAAATGCCGGTGAACGAAGGCTTTGTGATCCCCAAGGGCGAGCTGATTGCGCAACTGGATCAGGCCCCGTTCCAGCGCCGTTATGACCGGGCCGTGCTGCAAGAGGACCAGGCCGATCGAACCCTGGCCCGCCTGTCGCGTCTGCGTGGGACGACGGCCAGTCAGGTGGCGGTAGACGATGCGGAAACCGCCGCGCAACTGGCCGAGATCGCGGTGCGGGATGCGGAATACGATCTGGAACACGCCACGCTGTCCGCGCCGTTTGATGCGCTGGTCTCAAGCCGGGCGGTCGAGGCTTTCACGACCGTGTCAGCGGGGACACCCATCGTGCGCATTCATGACATGTCCGAGCTGCGGATCGAGGTCGACGTACCCGAGATACTATTCCAGCGGTCCTCGCAGGAAGATGACCTTACGATCACTGCGAAGTTCCCCGCCAGCGACGAAGTGTTTCCCCTTCAGATCCGCGAGTTCGATGCCGAAAGCTCGACCGTGGGGCAGACGTTTCGCATACAGTTTGGCCTGACCCCGCCCGAGGGGCTGCAAATCCTGCCCGGCTCGTCCGTGACGGTGAATGTTCAGGTGCAGGATGCCCGCACAGGCATCATCATTCCGGCCTCGGCCATCGTTGCCGGTGCTGACGGCGCGCTGGGCGTCATGGTGTTTTCGCCGGTCGGCGCCGACGAGGGCACCATCCGCCACATGCCTGTCACCATTGAGCCGACCCAGACGGGTGATGTTCGGGTGCTGACCGGCTTGTCGGATGGCGACGAGATTGTCGTCGCCGGAGGCGGTGCGCTGACCGATGGTCAGGCGGTGCGCCGCTTTGCCGGTTTCGCGAACTGAGGGTGGACGGATGAACATCGCACGCGCCTCAATCGACCGGCCGCTCTATACTTGGCTGATCATCCTGTTTGCCCTGTTTGGCGGTATCTGGGGGTTCCTGTCGCTGGGCCGCCTGGAAGACCCCGCCTTCACCATCAAAAACGCCGTCATCGCAACCCAGTACCCGGGGGCTACGGCGGAACAAGTGGCTTTGGAGGTTTCGGAGCCGCTGGAATCCGCCATTCAACAAATGGGCGAAGTCGATACCATTACGTCGGTCAACCAACCCGGTTTCTCGCTGATTGAGGTCGAGATTAAGTCGACCTATGATGGCACGGAACTGCCGCGTATCTGGACCGAACTGCGCGCCAAGACGCGCGACGCGGCGCGGAGCCTGCCTCCGGGTGTTGGCGCGCCTTTGGTCAATGACGGGTTCGGCGATGTGTTCGGCCTGTTTTACGCCGTCACCGCCGAAGGCTTTTCAGACGCCGAGAAACACGAATTGGCTACCTTTTTGCGGCGCGAGTTGCTGACCGTTTCCGGTGTCGCAGATGTCGAGGTGATGGGCCTGCCGCAAGAGGCGATCTTTGTCGAACCCGATCTGGCCATTTCCGTGAACCAGAACGTGCCGATCCAGACCATCAATGACGCCATCGCCAACGCGGATTCCGTCAACGCGTCGGGGTCCGTCCGGTCCGGTAATGACCGCACCACGATCCTGACGGCCGAAGGGTCGGATTCCGTCTCGGCCATTGCCGGACTGTCCGTAGGCTCGCAGGGACAGGTGATCAACCTGTTCGATATGTCCCACGTGTTCCGGGGCCGTCAGACCGATCCGGACGTGATGATCCGGTTCAATGGCGCCGAGGCGTTCACGCTGGGTATCGCGGGCTTGTCGACCGAGAACATTGTCGAGGTCGGCCAGCGCGCCGATGCCAAGTTTGCCGAGTTGGACGCCCAAATCCCCTTTGGCGTGGAAATCCTGCCGATCTATCAGCAACATGTGGTGGTCGAGCAGGCCTCGAACGATTTCCTGAAAAACCTGGCGATGTCGGTCAGTATCGTGGTTGCGGTGCTGGGCATCTTTATGGGCTGGCGCGCGGCGGTGGTTGTTGGCTCGACTTTGCTGCTGACCGTTGTGGGGACGCTGCTGTTCATGTCGATCTTCTCGATCGAGATGGAGCGAATTTCGCTGGGCGCCCTGATCATCGCAATGGGGATGTTGGTGGACAACGCCATCGTGGTGGCCGAGGGGATGCAGATTGCCATGCTGCGCGGCAAGAATTCGCGTGACGCGGCGGATGAAGCGGCCTCGAAAACACAAATCCCGCTGCTGGGGGCAACGGTGATTGGCATCATGGCCTTTGCCGGGATCGGTCTCAGCCCCGATGCGACCGGCGAGTTCCTGTTCTCGCTGTTTGCGGTGATCGGCATTTCGCTGATGCTCAGCTGGGTGCTGGCGCTGACCGTGACACCTCTGCTGGGGCACTACTTCTTCCAACAGGGCAAAGAAGGCGCGGTCGATGCCTACGGCGGCATCATGTTCCGCGTCTACGGGGCGATCCTGCGCTGGTCGCTGCGGATGCGCTGGCTGGTGATTGCCGCATTGGTCGGCGTCACTGTGGCGTGTTTCGCGGGCTTCGGTCTGGTAAAACAGCAGTTCTTCCCGGACTCGAACACGCCGCTGTTCTTCGTGCATTACAACCTGCCGCAAGGCACGCCGATTGCCCGCACCGCCGAAGACATGGCCGTGTTCGAAGACTGGCTGACCGAGCGTGACGACGTGGTGTCGGTCACTACCTTTGTCGGGCAGGGCGCGACCCGGTTCCTGTTGACCTATTCGGCGGAAAAACCGAACCCCAGCTATGGTCACATGATCATCCGTACCAACTCGCTGGAGGACATTCCGGCGTTGCAGGCGGATCTTGAGGCGTTTGGTCAGGCCCAATTCCCCGAAGGGCAGTTCCGCACCAAGCGGCTGATCTTTGGTCCGGGCGGCGGTGATCCGGTTCAGGCGCGGTTCTCGGGCAGTGATCCGGCGGTTTTGCGTGAACTGGCCGAGGCGGCGGTGCTGAAAATGCGCGAGGCCTCGCCCAACGCGCTGAACGTCTATCACGACTGGCGCGAGCAGGAACTGGCAGTGCAGCCGATCTACGCGACCGAGCGGGCGCAGACCGCCGGTGTGTCGCGCGAAGACATTGCTGCAACGCTGCAGTTTTCGACAGACGGGATCACCGCTGGCGGATTCCGCGAGCGGGACCGCCTGATCCCCATCATCCTGCGCCGCCCTGCGGACGGGGATTATTCGATCGTCGATCAGGTCGTGTACTCGGATCAGTCCGAAAGGTTTGTGCCGATTGAGCAAATGGTCGACGGGTTCGAATACAAACCGCTCAACACGCTGGTCCATCGCCGCGACCGGGTTCTGACGATCACCGTGGGGGCCGACATCCCACCCGACATGACGGCGGCTCAGGTTCACTCGGAAGTCCGCGACGCCATCGAGGGCATGGACCTGCCGCCGGGTTACCGGATGGAATGGGGCGGTGAGTTTGAAAACGCAGGTGAAGCCAATGAAAGCCTTGGGCGTCAGCTGCCGCTGAGCCTGCTGATCATGGTGCTGATCTCGGTGCTGATCTTCAACGCCATCCGCCAGCCGATCATCATCTGGCTGCTGGTGCCGATGTCAGTGAACGGGGTGGTGATCGGCCTGCTGGGCACCGGCCTGCCGTTCACCTTCACCGCGTTGCTGGGCTTGCTCAGCCTGTCGGGGATGCTGATCAAGAACGGCATCGTTCTGGTCGAGGAGATCGATCTGGTCCGCGCCACCGGCAAACCGCTGCGCGAGGCGATTGTCGAGGCTTCGGTCTCGCGTCTGCGTCCCGTGATGCTGGCGGCGATCACCACCATTCTGGGGATGGCGCCGCTGCTGACGGATGCGTTCTTCCGGTCCATGGCGGTGACGATCATGGGAGGTCTGGCCTTTGCCACGATCCTGACGATGGTTGCGGCGCCGGTTTTCTACCTCGTGTTCTTCGCGCGAGATGAAAAACGCGAGGCCGCAGCAGCCTGACGAATGCCGGGCGGCTGCTTTCAGTCGCCCGGGTCTTTTGTCGGGTCGAAATGGTAGTAAAAACAGGACAGCTTGTTGCCATCCGGATCGCGCAGATAGGCGACATAGAATTCGGGGGAATAGTAATCCCGTGTGCCCGGCGGCCCTTCGTCGAAGCCACCATATTCCAGCCCTGCCGCGTGAAACCGCCGGACCTGAGCGGCGCTGTCGGCAGGGAAGGCCATCATCGTGCCGTTACCCACGCTGGCCGTCTGGCCGTCAAAGGGTGAGCATATCCAAAACCCGACACCTGCGTCGGGTTCGGTTCCCCAGCCCGCGCAATCCTTGGTCCATCCCGGCAGACGCGGCTGCTCCAGAACCGCAAAGATCGCGTCATAAAACCGGATGGCCTGCTTCAGGTCATTGGTGCCGTATGTGGTGTAAAGGCGCATGGCTCTCCTGCTGGTTTCAAGACAGCATCATGCCGCCTGCATACCCACAGAAACAGTGAAAACAACGCCAAAGCCCGCGTCAGATCAACGGAACCAGCGGTACGTCACACGCGGCCAGCGTCAACAGGGCGGCAAAAACCATAAACCTGCGCATTTCTGTTATCCTTCTGCTCGTTTGCAGAAAAGATGCGCGCCCGAAGACATGGGGTCAACGGGCGCGTAAAATGTGTTGTATTTAAGCGGGTTCGGGCCGGTCAGCCCTGCAGCGATTTCACCTCGACATCCCCTTCGGCCTGCGCCTTGATCGCCAGTGCGGCGGCATGGCTGGCGGCGGCTGTGGTGAAATAGGGTATCTTGTCATACAGCGCGATCGAGCGGATGGACTTGCTGTCCTCGACGGCCTGCGCGCCTTCGGTGGTATTCATCAGCAGTTGCACCTGACCGTCTTTCAGCATGTCGACGACGTCCGGACGACCCTCATAGACCTTGTTGACCACGTCGCAGTCGACGCCGTGGTTGGACAGCCAGCTTTGGGTGCCGCGGGTCGCAATCAGCTTGAACCCCTGCTCGGTCAGCACCTGCGCGGCCTCAAGCATCGCTGCGGTCTTGTCGGCATCCTTGATCGAGATGAAGGCGCGGCCTGAGGAGGGCAGCACCATACCGGCCCCCATCTGCGCCTTGAGGAAGGCACGCGGGAAGTCGCGGTCCCAGCCCATGACCTCACCGGTCGAACGCATTTCCGGGCCAAGGATCGTGTCGACGCCGGGGAAGCGGGCGAAGGGCAGCACGGCCTCTTTCACCGAGAACCAAGGCATGTCGGGATCGGCCAGGGTCATCTGATCGGCGATTTTGGTGTCCTTGCCTTCCTGATAGGGTGGACGCATCGGGAAGTTTGACAGTTTCTCGCCAGCCATGACGCGGGCTGCGATCGACGCAATCGCGCTGTCGGTTGCCTTCGCCACAAAGGGCACGGTACGCGAGGCACGAGGGTTCACTTCGATCAGGTAGATCTCATCATCCTTGATCGCGAACTGCACATTCATCAGACCAACGACGTTCAGCGCTTTGGCCAGTTTGAATGCCTGATCCTTGATCTGGCCGATGATGTCTTTCGACAGCGAGTAGGGCGGCAGCGAACAGGCCGAGTCACCCGAGTGGACGCCCGCCTCTTCGATATGCTGCATGATGCCTGCGACGTGCACGTCGGTGCCATCGCACAGGGCGTCCACGTCCAGTTCCACCGCGCCGGCCAGATAGCTGTCGAGCAGTACGGGGCTGTCGCCCGAGACCACAACGGCCTCGTTGATATAGCGCTTCAGCTGATCCATATCACGGACGATTTCCATTGCGCGACCACCCAGAACGTAGGAGGGGCGGATGACCAGCGGGAAACCGATCTCTTCGGCAATCTCCAGCGCCTGTTCGTCGGTCGAGGCGATACCGTTTTTCGGTTGTTTCAGGCCCAAATCGTTGACCAGCGCCTGAAAGCGTTCGCGGTCTTCGGCCAGGTCGATGGCGTCGGGCGTTGTGCCGAGGATCGGAATGCCTTCGGCCTCCAGCGCGTTGGCCAGTTTCAGCGGGGTTTGGCCACCAAACTGAACGATCACACCATGCAGCGTGCCGTTTTCCTGTTCCTTCGTCAGGATTTCCATGACGTGTTCGAAGGTCAGCGGTTCGAAATACAGACGGTCCGAGGTATCGTAGTCGGTGGATACGGTCTCGGGGTTGCAGTTGACCATGATGGTCTCGTACCCCGCTTCGGTCAGCGCGAAACAGGCATGACAGCAGCAATAATCGAACTCGATCCCCTGACCGATCCGGTTCGGGCCACCGCCGAGGATGACAACCTTTTTGCGGTCGGAGGGGCGTGCCTCGCACTCGACCTCGCCCATCATCGGGGCCTCGTAGGTCGAATACATGTAAGGCGTCTGCGCTTCGAATTCCGCGGCACAGGTGTCGATGCGTTTGAACACGGCGTTAACGCCGAGATTGCGGCGAGCGCGACGGACGTTGTCTTCGTCACGACCGGTCAGGTCGCCCAGACGCGCGTCGGTGAAGCCCAGCATTTTCAGCTTGCGGATGCCTTCTTCGGTCACTGGCAGGCCGTCTTTGCGCACCTGACGCTCGGCCTTGATGATTTCACGAATACGGGCCAGGAACCACGGGTCGAACTTGGTGACGCCGAAAATCTCATCATCGGTTAGCCCGTGACGCATGGCTTGCGCGATGGTGCGCAGACGGTCGGGGGTCTGTTGGCTGATCGCCTTGATAACGGCGGCCTTGTCATCGGCTTCGTCCCAGAGGCCGACGTTCAGGCCGGGGATTTCGATTTCGTCAAAGCCGGTCAGACCCGATTCCATTGAGGCCAGCGCCTTTTGCATCGACTCGTGGATGGTGCGGCCGATGGACATCGCCTCGCCCACCGACTTCATCGCGGTGGTCAGATAGGGTTCGGAGCCGGGGAACTTTTCAAAGGCGAATTTCGGGATCTTGGTGACGACATAGTCGATGGTCGGCTCAAAGCTGGCAGGCGTGACCTTGGTGATGTCATTGTCCAGCTCATCCAGCGTGTAACCCACGGCCAGTTTCGCGGCGATCTTGGCAATCGGGAAACCGGTCGCCTTGGACGCCAGCGCAGATGAGCGCGACACGCGGGGGTTCATCTCGATCACGACCATGCGGCCATCGTCGGGGTTGATCGCCCATTGCACGTTCGACCCACCGGTCTCGACACCGATCTCGCGCAGAACGGCAATCGAGCCGTTGCGCATGATCTGGTATTCCTTGTCGGTCAGCGTCAGGGCAGGGGCCACCGTGATCGAGTCACCCGTATGCACACCCATCGGGTCGACGTTTTCAATCGAACAGACGATGATCGCATTGTCGGCAGTGTCGCGCACCACCTCCATCTCATACTCTTTCCAGCCCAGCAGGCTTTCATCGACGAGGATCTGGTTCACCGGGGACGCATCCATGCCCGAGCGGCAGAAGTGGATGTAATCTTCACGGTTATAGGCCACACCGCCGCCGGTGCCGCCCAAGGTAAAGGCAGGACGGATGATGGCGGGCAGGCCGATTTCCTCAAGCTCATCCAGAGCCATCTGTACGCCCGCATCCAGATCGGTCGAGCCATCCTCGCGCTTGGGCGCAGTCACGATGGTTGCCTTTGGGTTTTCCAGCCCCAGCCGATCCATCGCCTCGCGGAACAGGGCGCGGTCTTCGGCCATCTCGATGGCGTCGCGTTTGGCCCCGATCATCTCAACGCCGAACTTGTCCAGCACGCCCATCTCTTCCAGCGCCAAGGAGGTGTTCAGGCCGGTCTGCCCACCCATTGTCGGCAGCAGGGCGTCGGGGCGCTCTTTCTCGATGATCTTGGCAACAACTTCGGGGGTGATCGGCTCGATATAAGTCGCGTCCGCCAGTCCGGGATCGGTCATGATCGTCGCCGGGTTTGAGTTCACCAGAATGACCCGGTATCCTTCTTCGCGCAGCGCCTTACAGGCTTGGGCACCGGAATAGTCGAACTCGCAGGCTTGACCGATAACAATGGGGCCCGCCCCGATGATCATGATCGACTTGATGTCGGTTCTTCTCGGCATGGCCTTGGTCCTTTGATTGTCCGCGAGTCAGGGCGCCCCCAAGCGCCCAAATTGTCCTGCGTTATAGGGACCGCGCGAAAAGGTTCAAGGGGTATCGGAATTGGGTGTGAAATTGCCGCTTTCCCCTCTTTCCCTTGCCGCCGTATTCTCTATACCGCGCAACACGGCAAATGAGGATGCAATTGCGTATTCGTTTTGATCAGGGGGCAGCCGGGCCCGGAACCAGTTTCGAACGGCCTGCCAATGTGATCCGCGCGGACAAAGCGGATGACGTGCCCCACGCGCTGGCGGCGCTGGATGAGGCGCGCGCGGATGGCGCATGGCTGGCGGGCTACGCCAGTTATGAGCTGGGCTATGCGCTGGAACCCCGCCTGGCCGACCGTATGCCACGGGATCGCCGCCTGCCTCTGCTGTGCTTTGGTGTCTATGATGCGCCCGGCCAGCGTGATCTGCCCGCGGCTTCGGGTGCCGTCACCGGTTTTGACCCGCGCTGGGACGAGGCGCGCTATACACGCGCCTTTCAGCAGGTTCACGATGCCATCGGGGCCGGGGATATCTATCAAGCCAACCTGACCTTTCCCATCGACCTGACTGTCGAAGGGGACAGCGCCGCGCTTTATACCGCTTTGGCTTCGGGTCAGCCGGTAGGTCATGGCGCATTGGTAGAGCAAGACGGGTTGCCGGACCTCCTTAGCCGCTCACCCGAGCTGTTCTTTCGCACCGATGCGGACCGGATGATCGAAACCCGCCCGATGAAGGGCACTCAGCCCCGCAGCGAGGATATGGCCGAGGACGCACGCCGCCGCGCCTTCCTGTCGACCGACGAAAAGAACCGGGCCGAGAACCTGATGATCGTCGACCTGCTGCGCAATGATATCAGCCGCGTCGCGCTGCCGGGGTCGGTCAAGGTGCCCGAGCTGTTCAAGGTCGAGACCTACGCCACCGTGCACCAGATGATCTCATTGGTGCAGGCGCAGCTTCATCTGGGGGCCGAGTTGTCAGACATCCTGATGGCGCTGTTCCCTTGCGGCTCGATCACCGGCGCGCCAAAGATTCGCGCGATGGAGATCCTGTCGGACCTCGAACCCTGGCCGCGCGATATCTATTGTGGTGCGATTGGTTGGGCCGCTCCCGACGGACGGTCCGAGTTCAACGTGGCAATCCGCACGCTGATGGTCGAAGATGGCAAAGCTACGCTGAACGTGGGCGGCGGCGTGGTCTGGGACAGTACGGCCCCATCGGAATACGAGGAAGCGCTATGGAAAGCCCGCTTTGCGCACCAATTGACTCTGACTTCCGCCTGATTGAAACGCTGGCCTTTCGGCCAGGGCATGGATTTGTGCGACGGGCCCGGCATCTGGCCCGCATGGCGCGTTCGGCCAGAGCGTTTGGGTTTCCGTTCGATGACGGGGTGGCCGCCGACAAACTGGATGCGGTTGCAGGCGCATCGCTGTTGCGCTGTCGCCTGACTTTGGCCGCAGGGGGGGAACTGGACGTGACGACGGGGGCGCTGACCGACAACCCTCCGGTCTGGCGGGTGGCGATTGCCCAGACCCGCCTGACCGCTGATGACATCTGGTTGCGGTACAAAACAACCAAACGTGCGCTTTATGACAACGCCCGCGCGTCCTTGCCGAAAGGGATCGACGAGGTTCTGTTCCTGAACGAACGCGATGAGTTGTGCGAAGGCACCATCACCAACCTGTTTCTGCACATGCCCGATGGCCGCCACCTTACGCCCGCTTTGTCCTGCGGCGTCCTGCCGGGCATCCTGCGCGAAGAACTGCTGGATAATAAACAGGTTACCGAAGCCACCCTGACCTTGACCGACCTGAAAAACGCATCAAAAATCTATGTGGGAAATTCGTTGCGCGGTCTGATCCGGGCGGAGTTGGCAGAACAGTGAGCAAACAAACCGATTGGGCGGACAGCGCAGTCCCGCATCTGCGATTGCGGCTGGAATTCGGGATGTTCTTCATCGCCGTACCGGTGCTGATCGCGGTGTTTTTCCCTCCGAACTGGATGTTCCCGTCGCTGTTTGCCTTCACGGCCATCGGCATCGTGCTTCTGCACTCCACACCCGGCTTTTCCTGGGCCGAGCTGCGGTACAACTGGCGCAACTGGTCCTGGCGCGAAGTCGCGCTGTTTGCGGTTGCTATGACCACTTTCTGCACCGCTCTGGTGATGGCCACCCAGCCAGAAGCAGCGTTTTTCCTGCTGCGCAACCGGCCCGAGTTTCTGCTGGTCATCTGGCTTGGCTATCCGCTGCTGTCGGCCCTGCCGCAAGAACTGCTGTTCCGGTCCCTGTTCTTCCGCCGTTATCACGCGATCCTCCCGAACGGGCGGGCGGCCAATCTGCTGAATGCGGCGCTGTTTTCGCTGGCGCATCTGATGTACTGGAGCTGGATCGTCGCCATCATGACCTTTGCCGGGGGGCTTCTGTTCACCTGGGCCTATCGCCAGCGCGGATCGTTTTTCTATGCTGTCCTGCTGCACGCGATTGCGGGGAACATCATCTTTGCCGCGGGTCTGGGCATCTATTTCTACTCGGGCAATGTGCAAAGGCCGTTTTGAGCGGTATACCTGCCTTGACTTTCCAAGCCTGACGGGGTGTATCGGCGCGACGAATTCTGCGCCCGAAGGGATATGATCCATGCACGCCTACCGCAGCCACACCTGCGCCGCTCTGACTGCCGCCAATGTCGGTGAAACCGTCCGCCTGTCCGGTTGGGTGCATCGTGTCCGAGATCACGGCGGCGTGCTGTTCATCGATCTGCGCGACCATTTTGGCGTGACGCAGGTTCTGTGCGACGGCGACAGCGCGGCCTTTGCCGAGCTTGAGAATGTGCGCTCCGAGTGGTGCATCCGCATTGATGGCAACGTCAAAGCGCGTCATCCCGAATTGGTGAACCCGAAGCTGCCCACCGGCGAGATCGAGGTTTACGTGCGCGAACTGGAAGTTCTGGGCGCTGCCGACGAACTGCCGCTGATGGTGTTCGGCGATCAGGAATACCCCGAGGAAACCCGCCTGCGCTATCGCTATCTGGACCTGCGCCGCGAGGCGATGCAGCAGAACATGACCTTGCGCTCGGATGTCGTGGCCTCGATGCGCAAACGCATGTGGGATCAGGGCTTCCGTGAGTATCAAACGCCGATCATCACCGCCTCCTCGCCCGAAGGTGCGCGTGACTTCCTGGTGCCGTCGCGTCTGCACCCAGGCAAATTCTACGCACTGCCGCAGGCGCCGCAGCTGTTCAAACAGCTGATCATGGTGTCGGGTTTCGACAAGTATTTCCAGATCGCGCCCTGTTTCCGCGACGAAGACCCGCGTGCCGACCGTTCGCCCACCGATTTCTACCAGCTCGATCTCGAGATGTCGTTTGTCGAGCAGCAGGACGTGTTCGACACGATCCAGCCCGTTCTGACCGGCGTGTTCGAAGAGTTCGGCGGTGGTCGCAAGGTCGATCAGGAGTGGCCGCAGATTTCCTACAAGGACTCGGCCCTGTGGTACGGCACCGACAAACCCGACCTGCGCAATCCTATTAAAATGCAAGTGGTCTCCGACCACTTCCGCGGGTCTGGCTTCGCGATTTTCGCGAAGCTGTTGGAGCAGGAAGGCGCGGAAATCCGCGCCATCCCGGCGCCCACCGGTGGCAGTCGCAAGTTCTGTGACCGCATGAACGCCTTTGCGCAAAAAGAGGGTCTGCCCGGCATGGGTTACATCTTCTGGCGCGATCAGGGTGAGGGCATGGAAGCCGCAGGCCCGGTGGCCAAGAACATCGGCCCGGAGCGCACCGAGGCGATCCGTCAACAGCTGGGTCTGGGCGTTGGCGATGCGGCGTTCTTCCTGGGCGGCAAGCCGAAAGCCTTTGAAAAGGTCGCAGGCAAGGCGCGGGACGTGATCGGCGACGAACTGAACCTGACTGAGAAAGACCGTTTTGCCTTTGCCTGGATCGTGGATTTCCCGATTTACGAGCAGGACGAAGAAACGGGCGCAATCGACTTTGAACACAACCCGTTCTCGATGCCGCAGGGTGGTTTGGACGCCCTGAACGGCAACCCGCTGGATGTGCGCGGCTATCAGTATGACCTGGCCTGCAACGGGTATGAGCTGGTGTCGGGCGCGATCCGGAACCACAAGCCCGAGATCATGTTGAAGGCCTTCGAACTGGCCGGCTATGGCGAGGATGAAGTGAAATCCCGCTTTGGTGCCCTGTTCAGCGCCTTCCACTATGGCGCCCCGCCGCACGGTGGCTGTGCTGCCGGGATTGACCGGATCGTGATGTTGCTGGCTGATGAGGCCAACATCCGCGAGGTCATGATGTTCCCGATGAACCAACGCGCCGAGGACCTGATGATGGACGCGCCATCCGATCCGACCTCGGATCAGTTGATGGAGCTGGGATTGCGCATCATCCCGCAGGATTGATCAACAGCCCGTCGCAGACTATGCGGCGGGTTTTTCTTTGGCCGGGAGCGCCAAGCCCGAGTTCCCGTTCAAGCACAAAGGGCAGGGGCGTGCGCCGCGCGCCAAGCGAATGTTCCGAGCCGTTGTTCTGGTCTGGTAGTAGGCCCAGATGATCAGGATCGTAGCCGTCAGAAAATACGCTGCGGCCATCTCAGATCGCCTCGCGCTGTTCAAGCCGCGCCTGAACGATACCAGCAACCTGCGCAGCCAGAGCGGTAACGGGCGTGCCACATGCACGCGATTCCGCCAGCTTTTGCGCTGCATTGGCCAGAATCGTATCTTCGGCATCGCGGGCAACACCGCGCAAGAATTGTGCCGCATAGTCCAGCGTGCGGTGATCGTTCGGCCCGGCCAAAACGTCCGCGATATGGGCCATGTCGTCCTGATAGGCCATAGGATCGGGGCGAATGACTTCATCCCGGATCGCATGCAGGCTGTTGGGGCGGCGATCTTCGGGCAGGCTTTCCAGAATGAACTTCTGAAAGTAGGAAAGTGATTTCAGAGGTTTGTGCAAGAAACCGTCGGCCCCGGCCTGCAGCGCAGAGGCCTGTGCATCATCATCGCCGGACATCCCCAGAATGGCGCCGATACGCGGGCTGGCCTCGGTCAGTTCGGCGATCAGCTCGGCCCCCGAGCCATCCGGCAGGCCGATATCCACCAGAATGACCGAAGGGCGATAAATCTGCAGATGACGCCGTGCCGAGGTCAGACAATCCGCGCGCCGGATGCGGGCGCCGCTGTGCAGGCACATCAGCCGGATCGCATCACAGGCATAGCGGCTGTCTTCGACAACCAGAATGGTTTGGCCCAGCAGAGGCCGCGTGGCCGTCGGCTGCGCGGGAGAGGCGAAGGGGCTCGAATCGTCCATGGCAGAACTCCTAATCAGCAGATGCCCCACGCTAGGAAGTTCTGGCTAACACGACGTTAACGGCAATTTGGCGCACTTGTTCTTTGTCCAAACAGCCCCCATAACCGCTGCAACGCAGAACGGAGGAGAGTTCCATGATCGGTCGTCTGAACCATGTCGCCATTGCCGTGCCTGACCTTGAGGCCGCATCCGAGCAGTACCGCAGCGCGCTGGGCGCCAAGGTCGGCGCGCCGCAGGACGAACCCGATCATGGCGTGACCGTGGTGTTCATCGAACTGCCGAACACCAAGATCGAACTGCTGTATCCGTTGGGCGATGACAGTCCGATCAACGGATTTCTGGAAAAGAACCCGGCCGGTGGCATTCACCATGTCTGCTATGAGGTCGACGACATCATCGCCGCCCGCGACCACCTGAAAGAAACCGGTGCCCGCGTTCTGGGATCGGGCGACCCCAAAATTGGCGCGCATGGCAAGCCGGTGTTGTTCCTGCACCCCAAGGATTTCAACGGCTGCCTGGTCGAGCTGGAACAGGTCTGACCCAAGCGAGGCTGTCATGACGATTACCGCTGCACTGGTCCTGTTTGCCGTCATCTGGTTCATGACGCTGTTGGTCGTGCTGCCGATCCGCATCAAGACGCAGGGTGATCTGGGCGATATCGTTCCGGGCACCCATGCGGGTGCGCCGGAAGTGCACCACATGAAGAAAAAGCTCTGGATCACCACCGGGATTTCGGTGGTGCTCTGGGCGATCATCGCAGGGATCATCATCTCGGGCGTGATTTCGGTGCGCGACTTCGACTGGCTGAACCAGCTTGAGCCGCGCCAGTAAGCGTCAGGGCGTCCGCCCCGACAGCTTGTGGTAGAGATGGGTGAAGGTGGCCGCCCCGAGGATCGGGATCACCAGATTCACCAGCGGCACTGACAACGGGATGGCCATCAGGGTGCCAGCCAGCCAGATTGTGGGCATATGCTTGGCACGTAGTTTGCGCGCGCCGTCCCGCCCCACACGCCGCATCGCGGCCAGTGTGAAATATTCCCGGCCCAGCAGAAACCCGTTCATTGCCCAGAAAATAAACGGAGCCAATGGCGTGAAAATCGCATAGAGGATCAGCGCCAGCAGGTTGGCGACGATCAGCACGCTCATGAACTCTGCCGCATCACGCATCCCCTCGCTGAACGGGATGCCGGGAACGGCGGGCAGGGTGGGATAGTGTTTGTCCTCGACCGCCTGCGCGACCTCTTCCAGAAACATCGAGATGATGGCCGAGGCGACGGGCATCATCAGGAACACCGGCAGGATCATCACCAAAAAGATGCCGGAATAGTTCAACACGTCGTTGAGCCACGGCACAGCACCGATCCAGGGCAGCGAAATCTCGTCCCCGGACAGCCAGTTGATCAGCCAGATTGCTCCGGCACTGGCCGCGATCAGTAGCACAATTGTCAGACCAACGCCGCGCAGCAGAACGGAGCGGAACCTGGGGTCTCCGATCTGACCCAATGCTGCGAAGAACGCGCTGAGGATCATCACTCCGAAACCCACTCGGTCAGCGCCGCGACATCGGGGCGGGGGCGTTCAGGTGGGGTTTTGCCTTCGGTGGCGATATGGATCAGGCCGGCCACGCGTTCGTTGCCCTGCAGCCCAAAGGCCTGGCGGCAGAACGCGGCGTCATGAACCTGCCAGCCGGATAACCAGTTTGCGCCCCAACCGGCCGCAAGGGCCGCATTCAGAAGCGCCAGACATACGGCGCCCGCCGAATAGGTCTGTTCGATGGCCGGGACTTTGTCCGACGGGGTCTGGACCTCGATAACCGCCACGGCCAGATGGCCCATGTCGAACTGGCTGCGGGCCTTCGCGATGTCCTCAGGGGCTTTGCCCAGCCTTGTTCCGCAGTCCTGTGTCAGCGATGACAGACGGTCCATGGCGCCCTTCTCGAGAACGATAAAACGCCACGGCTCCAACTTGCCGTGATCCGGACTGCGGGCGGCGGCGGTCAGCAGGGGCAGCAACTCTTCCCGTGTGGGGGCCGGAGCGACCAAAGTCTTCACGGGACGCGACCGGCGTGATTGCAGAAACTCCAGGGCGGCCGGGTTCTTCAAGGACATATGTTAACTTCCTTTACATGGGCAGTCTGTATCTGGTTGAGGCTCTGGCGCGTTTCAAGTGCAAACAGCTGGTGATGTGGGATCAATTTCATTCCCCGGTTCCCCGTGCAAGAGTGTTTGCAAGCAAGAGGAACAAGATGGCGAAACCAAAACTGCACGATGTGCCGGATTTAAGCGGCCTTGCCACCCCCGGCGCGGCGATTCCGGTCCGGGTAACGCCCAAAGCGGCAAAGGACAGCATTGTGGTGGACAAGGGCGCAATCCGTATCACCGTGACCGCCCCGCCGGAAAACGGCAAGGCGAATGACGCGGTGCGCCGGATACTGGCCGTCTCAATGGGCGTCGCCCCGTCCGATTTGACCCTGAAACAGGGGCAGACCGCGCGGGACAAGTTGTTTGTCTATGCGCCCTGATCCGGTCTTTCGTGGATCTGATACACGCCCTCGGGCAGGTCCAGCGCGGCGGCCAGATCGCGCACCTGTTCGGGCGACAGGGTTATCATTTGAATTTGGTCCGTACGAGGGTCCAATTGCTCAAGCGTCACACATTCGGCGAAGCTGTTGATGACGACATCCTCTTGCAAAGGCTTGGGGCCTTCGTCCACCAGAGTAATGACTGTCGAGTCGAATTCATGCTCAATCGAAAACATGAAGCCAAAGTGCAGGGCGTTGCGCGGCAATGCAACCCGTTCCCTTGCAATCGCGCGGTGGCAGTCCCGTGCGGGCCGCGCTATGGTTTTTTCAAACGGGATTTCCGTTTCAAAGGAATATGAATGCGCCGTCTGACCTATTTGCTGTTTCCTCTGGTGCTGGCGGCGTGCAGCGCCGGTGCTCTGCGTGTGCAACCGGCAGCGGAATGGTCGCAGGATTCGGGTGAATTCCAGGTCGACGCGGCAACTTTCCAGCAGATCAGCCGCGCAGTTGGCAAAGAGGCCCGCGCCGAATGTTTGCGCCAGGCCATGGTCAGCAACTGTGATTTCACGATTCTGGTCGACCTGAACCCGCGCGCACCGGCAAACGCGTTTCAGACCCGGGACGACAAGGATCAGCCGGTGATTATCTTTACCCGCGCAATGATCCAATCTGCGGAAAATGCCGACGAACTGGCCTTTGTGATGGGGCATGAGGCGGCGCATCATGTGTTGGGCCATATCGACCGGCAATCGCAAAATGCACGGGAAAGTGCAGCGATCTTTAACGATCTGGGCAAGCTGTATGGCGAGAACGGAGAAGACCTGGAGCGTGTGCAGAAACTGGGCGCCGAGGTGGGGGTGCAGGTAAACGTCAAGGCGTTTGAGCTTGAGGCCGATCAAATGGGAACGATCATCACCCACAATGCAGGGTACGACCCGCTGATCGGCGCAAAGTACTTTGACCGCCTTCCCGATCCGGGGGATCAGTTTCTGGGTTCACATCCACCCAACGCGGATCGGGTGCAGGTTGTACTGGATACCGCACGACAACTGGGACTGACCCCATGACGACACTGACGCGACTGGGGGTGATCCTGACGGATCGGGGATCGAAATACGCCGTCTCGGGCGCGTCTGTCGGCACACGTGCGGATGTGGATGCCGTGTTGCAGGACCTCAAGTCGGACAAGGCCTATGCCAAGGCCACGCACAACACCTGGGCGGCTGTTTTGCCCGCGGGTGCGCTTAAGGCGGATGACGGTGAAAGTGGTGCGGGCATGGTGATCCTGCGTATGCTGGAACGCGCCGGGATGGAAAACCACGTGGTGATCGTCACCCGTTGGTACGGCGGAAAAAAGCTGGGCGGGGACCGCTTCCGCCGGGTGCAGGACGCCACCCGCGCCTATCTGGACCACATCGGGATTGGGTCTTGACCTGAGTCAAAGGCCAATTTGGGGCGTTGCGCTATCCTGTTCTGGACGCGAAACAGGAAGGGGTCTTCGATGCCCAGCCAGGAAATCTGAAACTCCATGCCGGTCTGGTGGACCGGATGGCCTCCAAGCTGGGGGTCGATTTGCAAGAGGCGGCGATAGGCGGTGACGTGTCGATCGACCAGTTGTCCGACGCTGTTTTGAACTGCACGGACTGCCCGAATCCTGGCCATTGCCAGCGTTTTCTGGACCAACCAGCTGTGGTGGCCCGGGCGCCGGAATATTGCCGCAACCAGGGCTTGCTCAACAAACTTGCACCCTAACCACCGGAGATCTCGATGCTGCATCTCGGAGAGATCATGACCCATTTGCGCCTTGTCCTGCGTATGGGGCAGGCAACCTGGGCGGACGTGGTCGCGGCGCACCATTCAGGTCACCTGACCCAACAGGACTGGGCCGAGATGATTCAATATTGCCGGGGCTGCGGCTGGGCCAACCGGTGCCCCGACTGGCTGGATCAACAGGAAGCCGTGGCTGGTGCACCGTGTACCTGCGAAAACCGGCAACGGTTTGCAGCGCTGAAAACAAGGCTAGAGAAGGAAAACGCATGACACGGTCTGCTTTGGGAGATGTCGAGACACATTTTTGGCTCACCCGATCTGTGGCGAGGTGCATGAATATCTCGCTGACCGAAGCAATGGCCGAAGGTCGGCTTACACCGGATCGCTATGCCGAAATGGTGACGCGCTGCCGGGCATCGCATTGCAGCGGCCAATGCGCAATCTGGCTGTCTGAACAACAGTCCGAGGCCCACGCGGCCCCGGATTTCTGCGCCAATGCCGAACAGATGAACGCGCTGAAGGCGTGATCAGACCTTCGAATGAGTCCCGTCGCACAACGGCGGATTGGCGCTGTGTTTACACCCACAGAAAAAGACCTTCTTGCCGCTGTCCGCAGTGTATTTGACCGGTTCAAACCGGGTCCCCTTGTGTGAGCCGTCGCAAAACAGTTGCCGTTTGGATAGGCCACATGCACACCAGAAATAGCTTTTCCCTTCGGTCACCTCGACCGGGAAGGGACCTTTTTGCGCGATGGTGGGGCTATCTGACATGGGGCTACTCCGTCTTTGGCTGATGTCACCTGAACAGTGTAGGCCGAAACGCGGAAAACGGTAGCTTTTGCTCATAAATCCGCTGTTTCTGAGGGGGTTACCAGCGTGGTTCCGCCTTTACTCACAAATGCGTGACTGATTTCGTTGCAAAAATACCATCAAGGCCCTATCCTATGCCTGGCCCCGAATTCTTGGGCAATATCAGGAAATTAATAGAGGAATGACGGACATGAAACTTAAATTTGCTGCCGTTGGTGCATTTGCCCTTGTTTTGGCTGCTTGCTCTCAGCAGGAAGAGCCGGCGCCGGTTTACATCACGCCTGAGTATGACAAATACGGCACGCCGAGCTGCCCGGCAGGGACCGAGCTGGCCACGACCGAAGCGGGTCAGACTGTCTGTAACCCGGTTGCTCAATAAGAATTCCGCGGGCGGCTTTTCTGCGAAGCCGCCCGCAACAATATCACCATCATGGCCGCCACCGGGGCGGTTTTTTCTTGTCTGCCGGTCACTATTCCGATTTCAGTTTCAGCGACCAAAAGTCGAGGCCAGATGAGAACCTTTTTTACCCGCCTCAAGGACCGCACCCGCTGGAGCTGGCAGGGCGTCGTTTCCACATGGCGCGCAGAATATTCATTCCGGACATGGGTGTGGGCGAACCTGTTATCTGCTGCTCTGGCGCTTTGGTTACCGTTGGGCGACGGAATTCGTGCATTGATATTGGTCCTGGGGCTGCTTGTCCTGGTGGCTGAGTTGCTGAACACCGCGATTGAGCGTGCCGTTGACCACACCTCGACCGATCACAGTGAACTGGCGGGTCAGGCCAAGGACGCGGCCAGCGCAGCCGTTGCGTTGACGGCCGTGGCCACCGGGGTGGCCTGGGTTGTCGGGATTGTCAGCCTGCTCTGAGGCAAGTCGCAACGGTTTTACCCGCCAAAGCGATACCCCCGGCGCTGAATGCCGTAGTTTTGTGGAATGTGGTAGGGCGAGGCGTGTCTTTTGGGGAAGCCTCGCACGGCGCGGTGGTGTCGTCTTGTCGGTTTCAGGTAATACACCTTGGGTTTTTGATAATAAACCCTGGGCTTTTTCTTGTGGTGATAAACCTTGCCTTTAGGGCGATGAACCTTGGCCTTGGGATAATAAGTTCTGGGCGCGCCGTAATGCCTGTGCACATGGTGCGTGCTGCGCAGGTGAAGGCTCAGCGACTTGGAACCAATGACAATGAACCCGCCCGAGCGGAAACTGTCGGCAGCAACGGGTGCGGCATAAAGCTGGGCGGCCAGAATCACTGCGATACATTTCAGGCCAAAGGGATGCGGACAGGACATTAAACCCTCCTTCACTCAGGGCGGAATGTCCTGTCATGATCCACGAATCGCGCGACAAATGCCAATAAACTTGGCTCACGCTTTGCCGAGGCCGGGTGACCGGGTCAGGCCAGCTTGCCCCACAGATCGTATTCGCCGGCCTCGTCCACCTCGACCCGGACGATGTCACCGGGTTTGAGGGTTTCGTAACCTTCGTCGATGAACAGGTTGCCGTCGATCTCGGGCGCGTCCGCCTTGGTACGGCAGGTGGCGGCCTCGTCATCGACCTCATCCACGATCACGTCGATCGTCTGGCCGACTTTCGCGGCCAGCTTGGCCTCGGAAATCGCCTGCGCCTTTTCCATGAACCGTTCCCAGCGCTCTTGTTTGATCTCAGCTGGTACGTGATCAGGCAGGTCGTTCGACCGCGCGCCATCCACGTTTTCATATTGGAAGCAGCCGACGCGATCCAGTTGCGCCTCGTCCAGCCAGTCCAGCAGGGTCTGGAATTCGGCCTCGGTCTCGCCGGGATAGCCGACGATGAAGGTCGACCGCAGGGTGATGTCGGGGCAGGTTGCGCGCCACGCGGCGATCTCGTCCAGCGTCTTGGCGGCCGCGGCCGGGCGGGCCATGCGCTTCAGAACGTCCGGGTGGGCGTGCTGGAACGGAATGTCCAGATAGGGCAGAATGTTGCAGCCCGCATCCGCCATCAGCGGGATCAGTTCGCGCACATGCGGATAGGGATAGACGTAGTGCAGCCGCACCCAGGCGTCGAGCTGCCCCAGCTCGCGCGCCAGATCGGTGATGTGGCTGCGCACCTCACGGTCTTTCCACGGGTTTACATCGTATTTGCGATCCAGCCCATAGGCCGAGGTGTCCTGCGAGATCACCAGCAATTCGCGCACGCCATTGTCGACCAGCTTTTCGGCCTCACGCAACACCGCATGAGCCGGACGGCTGGCCAGTTTGCCGCGCATGTCGGGGATGATGCAGAACTTGCACTTGTGGTTGCAGCCCTCGGAAATCTTGAGGTAGCTATAGTGGCGTGGGGTCAGTTGCACATTGGCTGCAGGCAGCAAGTCCACGAAAGGGTCCGGGTCGGGTGGAACAGCCGTATGGACCGCATCCAGAACCTGTTCGTATTGATGTGGCCCCGTCACCGCCATGATGCGCGGGTGATGTTCGCGGATGTAATCCGGTTCCGCCCCAAGACAGCCAGTCACGATGACCTTGCCGTTTTCCACCAGCGCCTCACCAATGGAATCCAGAGATTCAGCCTTGGCGCTGTCAAGGAACCCGCAGGTGTTCACAATCACGGCATCGGCCCCGGAATAGTCCGGTGAAATGCCGTACCCTTCGGCCCGCAGGCGGGTCAGAATCCGTTCGCTGTCAACCAGCGCCTTCGGGCAGCCCAATGAGACCATCCCAATGGTGGGCTGGTTCGGGCGCGGCATATCGGTGATCCGGGCAGAGGGTGCCAGGTCGGGGCGGAGGTTTGGCGGGTTCGTGCTCATGGCGCGGCATATAGTGGGGAACGCTTCCCCTTGCAAATGCGGGTCAGGCTTTGAATGATCTTTTCAACGCATGCCCAATAAGCGGAGAGCAGAAAAATGAAGTGGCTGTTGCGCATACTCTTCCTATTCGTGGTCGCCTTCGGCCTGGTCATCGGCGCGTTGTTGCTGATGCCCGGTGACAAGCTGGCCGCGATTCTGGCCGAACAGGTCAAAAGCGAGACCGGCCGCGAGCTGACTTTGTCCGGTGATGTGAGCCTGTCCTTCTGGCCGGTTCTGGGGGTCGAGACCGGTCCGGTCACCTTTGGCAATGCATCTTGGGCGGGCTCAGAACCGATGCTGAGTGCCGAAAGCCTGGCCGTTGGGGTCGATGCCGCGGGTTTGTGGAATGGCGATTTCCGGATACGGCGCGTGATCGCCGACAAGCCGGTCTTGCGGCTGGAACTGTCAGACGGGCGCGGCAACTGGGAATTGAGCGCCGCTGGCCCTCAGCCAACCTCTGGCGGCGGCGGCACACCTGCCGAGGCCTCGCCGCAAGGGGCGGTGACACTGGATCGTCTGGAACTGACCAACGCGCGGCTGATCTATGTCGAGAATGGCACGACGACCTATGATTTCTCGGATGTCGATCTTTCCGCCAGTTGGCCCGGGCCAACCGCGCCCATGGTGATGCAGGCGCGGATGACGGTCCCCGGTGGCAATGTGAACGTGGACCTGAAAATCCCGAACCTGCCTGCCTATGCCTCGGGCGCTGCGACGCCGCTGCAACTGGCGCTGACCGCGCCGGGCGGAGAGGTCGGGTTTGACGGCCGCGTCAACCTTGCGGGTGAGATGGACGGCAATCTGGAGGTTAAGACCAAAAGTACGGAAAAGATGCTGGCCGCATTCGGGCAGGCCGGTGTCGGGGTGCCGCTGGGGTTGGGGCGTGCCGCAGATGTATCGGGGCACATGACCTATACAAGTGAGGGCCGGATATCCTTGCGCAATCTGGTGGCGCAGCTGGATCACAACCGGTTCACCGGCGAGGCCGATATCGAGATTTCGGACCCGCCCAACATCACCGCGCGGCTAAAGGGCGGGGATATCGACCTGTCCCGCTACAACGATGCGCCCGCTTCGTCCGGGGATGGTTCCGACACGGCCTCCGCGTCGACACCTGACAACGCATGGTCGACAGATCCGATCGATGCTTCGGCCCTGGCGCTGGCGAACGGAGAGATCCGCCTGACGGCCGCGTCCATTGCCGTCCCCGAGCTGACACTGGGCCCCAGCGACCTGACGCTCAGCCTTGATCGGTCCCGTGCCGTTTTGCGGATGGACCCCGCCACATTGTTTGCAGGACAGGTGACCGGGCAGGTGGTTGCCAACAACAGAAATGGCTTGTCCGTTGGTGGTAAGCTGAACGCCCAGGGCATCGACCTGCAGCAAGCCCTGTCAACCATGGCCGGGATCAATCGTCTGACGGGGGCCGCTTCGGGCGAATTCGAGTTCCTGGGCGTCGGTCAGACCGAGGACCAGATTATGCGATCCCTCAGCGGCCAGGGTAACCTGAATGTTGGTCAAGGCGTCATCGCCGGCTTTGACCTCGACCGTCTGATGGGGCGGGGCAAGGGCGCCGGAGGTACGACTGTGTTCAACAGTCTGACGGCCAGTTTCAACATCGATCAGGGGGTTCTGACCAATAACGACCTGCTGATGTCGTTGGATAATTTTCGGGCGGACGGAACCGGACAGGTCAATATCGGGGCGCAGACAATCGACTATCTGTTCACGCCTACCGCGCTTAGGGCAAATTCAGGGCAGGGCCTTTCGGTACCGGTGCACGTTGTCGGTCCGTGGGCTGACCCGGCGATCAAGCCCGATCTGACGAAGGTGATCGAAGCCGCCGCGGAAGGGCAGCTCAAAGACCTGGAAGATGACGCTAAGCAAAAGGTTCTGGACAAGGTCAGCGATGAGCTGGGAACCGCGGTAACCGATACCGAAAGCGCCGAGGACGCTTTGAAAAACAAGCTGGAAGAAGAGGCTAGGAAAGGCCTGCTCAAACTGCTGGGAGCAGACTAATACGGGGCGCCCTTGGGCGCCCCAGTTTTATTTTGATCAGATCGTCTGGTCGTAATCGCCGACACCGGGTTCGGTCCGGATCACAGCGTCGATATCGGCGAAGATGGCGCGCATTTCGTCTTCGCTGTCGCTGCTTTCGCAAACCACAACAAGGTTCGGCGTGTTCGAGGATGCACGCACCAGACCCCAGCTGCCATTGTCCAGAATGACCCGCGCGCCGTTGACGGTGACCACTTCTTTGATCGCGCGACCCGCGAATGCCTCGCCTGCATCGGCCTTGGCAACCAGCTTGTCGACCAGACGTTTGAGGATGTCATATTTCTCGGTGTCCGCAGCATAGGGCGACATGGTCGGCGTCGACCAGGTCTTCGGCAGCGCCTTGCGCAGGTCCGACATGCTCTTGTCCGGATTGCGGTCCATCAGTTTGCAGATCTCAACCGCGACCCGCATACCGCAGTCATAGCCGCGTCCGATCGGTTCAGCCAGGAAGTAGTGGCCCGATTTTTCGAACCCGGCCAGAGCGTCAATCTCTTTGACCCGGCGCTTCATGTGGCTGTGGCCGGTTTTCCAGTAATCTGCCTTGACACCGTGGGCCTGTAACTCGGGGTCGCTGGCAAACAGGCCGGTCGATTTCACGTCGGCCACGAAGGTCGCGTTGGGATACAGCTTGGCCAGATCGCGGGCCATGATCACGCCGACCTTATCGGCGAAAATCTCCTCACCCTCGTCATCCACAACACCGCAGCGGTCACCGTCGCCGTCAAACCCCAGCGCCATATCCGCGCCGCTGGACTTCACGGTGTCGGCCATGTCGTGCAACATCTCCATGGCTTCGGGGTTTGGGTTGTAGTTGGGGAAGGTGTAGTCCAGCCGGTTGTGGCTGGGCACAACTTCGACGCCCATCCGTTCGAAGATTTCCGGCGCGAACGCCGAGGCTGTGCCATTGCCGGTGGCGCAGACGACCTTGAGCGGACGGGACATTTTGAAATCCCCGACCAGATCGTCGATATAGGCCTCTTTTACACCATCGACGAACTCGTACGAGCCGCCGTCGTGCGGAACACCTTCGCCGTTCAGAACGATATCGCGCAGCTCTGACATCTCGTCCGGGCCGTGGGTCAGCGGACGGTCAAAGCCCATCTTCACGCCGGTCCAGCCGTTCGGGTTGTGGCTGGCCGTGACCATCGCCACTGCAGGCACGTCCAGATGGAACTGGGCGAAATAGGCCATCGGGCTGAGCGCCGGGCCGATATCCTTGACCTGAATACCGGCCTGCATCAGCCCCAGGATCAGCGCGTTCTTGATCGCCAGCGAATAGTCGCGATAGTCGTTGCCCACCGCGATCACGGGCTCGATCCCGCGTTTGCGCATTTGGGTGCCCAGACCCAGCCCCAGCGCGGTCATGCCGGGCAGGTTGATCTCTTCGGGGTATTTCCAGCGGGCGTCGTATTCGCGAAACCCGGTGGGCTTGATCATCGGGTCGCGCAGAAAGCTCCAGGTGTTTGGAGTCACCTCGGGGATGGGTTTGGTCATACTATCGCTCTTGGCTAAATCTGGATGGGATTGGCTTTGGCCAATGCATCAAAGCGCATCAATGTGTCAATCAACTGAGGCATTTGATCGAGAGGGATCATGTTTGGTCCGTCAGATGGCGCCGAGTCCGGGTCCTGATGGGTTTCGATGAATACAGCGCCAACACCCAATGACACTGCGGCACGGGCCATGACCGGAGCAAACTCACGCTGGCCACCGGATGACCCACCTTTGCCACCGGGTTGCTGCACCGAATGGGTCGCGTCCATTACGACAGGGTAGCCCGTTTTTGCCATTTGCGGCAGACCGCGCATATCGGCCACAAGCGTATTGTAACCAAAGGATGTTCCACGTTCGGTCAGCAGGATGTTCTGGTTTCCGGTGCTTTCGATTTTGTCAACGATATTGCCCATTTCCCAAGGGGCAAGAAACTGGCCCTTCTTGACGTTGACGGCTTTACCGGTGTTACCCGCAGCCAGCAGCATGTCGGTCTGGCGGCACAGGAAAGCCGGGATTTGCAGCACATCCACCGCATCGGCGGCGACGGTGCATTGCGTTTCGGTGTGGACGTCGGTCAGAACCGGAATGCCCATCGTCTTGCGGATGTCGTCCAGAACCTTCAGCCCGGCGTCGATACCCATACCCCTTTTGCCGGACAGGGACGTCCGGTTTGCCTTGTCATACGAGGCCTTGAAGACATACTGCGCACCGGCAGTATCGCAGGCCTCTTTCATTTTACCCGCAATCATCTGGGCATGATCGGCGGTTTCAAGCTGGCAGGGGCCGGCAATGATCGTCAGAGGCAGATCATTGCCGACCGTGAGATCGGAGATTTTTACATGTTTCATGTGTCTTACGAGGATACCTGTTCACGAAGGACCGACGCGGTAAGCGAGATCATCAGGTAGATACCAGCAAACAACAGGAAAGCCAAAATCGTATTTTCGAACTTGCGCGGATAGGTCGGATCTTCGCTGGCGACCGGGTTCACCGATACCGTCAGATAACGCACTTTGCGGTTGGCCTCGGTTCGCGTGGTTTCCATCTGCTCCATCGCGGTTTGCAGCATCAAATCCCGCGCCACCAGGTCGGCTTGCGCCATCTGAATCCGCACGCTCAACCTTGCCAGCGAGTTTTCGCCCGCTGAGACGTCCAGCATTTCTTCGTTCAGCTCTGCCAGTACGACTTCGAGCCTTTGGATATCAGCGCGCACACCGTCCACCTTGGCCTGGTTCGGCCGCAGGTTGTCCAACAGCGCCGCCAGTTGCAGTTCCTTTTCCTGCAGCTCGATTTCGATCGCATTGATCCGCGCCCGCAGACCGGCAAGGACGTTCTCGGGATCCAGCACCGCGCCCTGCAGTTGCAGTTCGATCAGTTCTTCCTGCGCTTTTCTGCGTTCTTCCTGCGCCAGTTCAAAACCTGCCCGCGCATCGCGCATCTGGTCTTCGCGCTTCAGTTCCGTCAAGCCGTTGATTGTTTCCTCGGCATAGGACAACAGAAGGGTCGACAGCTCGACCGATATTTCCGGGCTTGGGGCCGCAACTTCCATGCGAATGATCCCATCACTTGGGTCATACCCGATGGTGATCATCCGCTTGAACAGCTTATAGGTATCCTCAAGGGTCGCGTCCTGAGGCAGGCGCTGGATCGGGTCTATCCACTCCTGCTTGAAGATTTCCGAGAAATTGGTGTCGTTCTCAAGCCGGACCAGCGCGTCCTTTGATTCCAGAAACTCCTGCGTGGCGACCGAGTCCTGCGCAGTGGCGTATTGGGTACCTGCCAGGAACCCGCCAAAGGACGCACCACCCCCATCTGCCTGCAGGATCGAAAAGGCCGAGTCGCTTGCATACATCGGGGTCGCGACCCGATAGAAGTAAACGCCGACGATCACGGTCGGCAGCAGAACAAACACTGCCAACCGCGCGAAAAGCGCAAACAGCTTGCGTTTGCGGCGGCGGGCAATGTCCTTTTGAATTTCACCGATTTCCAGATTGCGCCGCTCAGCGGGGCTGAGTTCGGGTCCGGGCAGATTTTGCGGTGTTTCCTTCACCGTCTGCGGCAGTTGGATGGTGATTTTGTCCTTGGCCTGATCTTCCGCGTCTTTCTTTTCGGCCGCCAGATCCAGCAGATTGGCCCGCTCAAACGGGTCAATGCCTTTTTGGCGCAGCAGGCGCACCGCATCGTAGTCTGACGTCGCCGCCAGACCGTTTTTCTGCGCCAGACGCCGGGCTACGCGCAGTTGCCGCCCGGTCAGGCCTTCGCGTTTGATCGCATCGATGTCGGTAGCAGGCTGCGCGTCATTTGCGGCCTCGGACGGTTGCGTCGCCTTTCTGATGCGCGAAATGGCATCGGCCCGTGCGTCCGCCGCGTCTGCGCCCTGACGGTTGCGCCGCCAGCGGTATTTCTTAGCCTTGGGTTTGGTAGTCATATAACTGTCGTGCCTCTTCCAAGGTTTCGAACATGTAAAGCTGACCGTCCAGAAGTACAGCGGCCTGCTGTGCAAACTTCTCAAGAACGGAGGGGCTGTGCGATACGATAACCAGGGTCGTGGTGCGCAACCTCTCTTTCAGGATGTCGCCTGCCTTTCTATTGAACTCTACATCCGTTGTCGCCGGCATCCCTTCGTCAATCAGGTACATGTCGAAATCCAGCGCCAACATCAGAGCAAAGGTAAAGCGCGCCCGCATACCGGACGAATAGGTTCCAAGCGGTTGGTCAAAATATTCACCCAGACCGCATAGCCACTTGCAGTACGCCTCGATGTAATCGGGGTCCATGCCATAGATTTTCGCGATGTAGCGGGCGTTTTCCAGCGCAGAGAGCTTCTTGGCCACGCCGCCCGAGAACCCCATCGGAAACGAGATCCGGCAGGATTTTCGGATCACGCCTTCGTCTGGCTTTTCCAGTCCCGCCATCATGTTGATCAGGGTCGTCTTACCGGTGCCGTTGGGGGCAAGTATGCCGATCGAGCGCCCAAGCTCGATCCGGAACGAGACCCGGTCCAGGATCACCTTGCGGCGCGTCCCGGTCCAGAAGGACTTGCTGACATTCTCGAACTCAAGCATTCAAGGCCTGCTGCTCTTACGTTTGTTGCACCGGTCGGGCCGGTGAAGGAACGGAAAATTTACCGGTCCTTATTGGCTACATTATGTCGAAATATGAAACAAATGATCAATGCGCGTGAAAGCGACCATTCGGCACTGTGACCAATGCATCGGTTGGACTGCCGCAACGCGTTGACTATCTTTCACTTCGACCGTCAACCAGTTTGATGCAGGAAAACTTGCGATCCGATGAATTCACTACAGAAAGAGATTGAAGCCTGCCGTATCTGCGCGGACAGGTTTCGGGCCACGCAGACGGCGCATGAACCGCGCCCGGTGGTCTGGTTTCGGAACGGCACGCCGTTGCTGGTCGCGGGGCAGGCGCCGGGTGCGCGGGTTCATGCTTCGGGTCGTCCGTTCACTGACCCGTCGGGTGACCGCCTGCGCGACTGGCTGGGGATTGATGAGGCCGTTTTCTACGACCGCGCCCGCGTGTCGATCGTTCCGATGGCGTTCTGTTTTCCGGGATACAACGCACGCAAGGCCGACCTGCCGCCGCCGCCGATCTGTGGGCAGACATGGCACAACAGGGTGATGAACGAACTGGGGCAGGTGCCGCTGACCGTTCTGGTCGGTGGACATGCGCATAAGTACCACCTTGGCGCACGCGGCTCGGTCACGGACACGGTACGAGGCTGGCATGACTATGCGCCGCAGGTCTTTCCCTTGCCTCATCCGTCCTGGCGCAATACGGCATGGTTGAAGAAAAACCCGTGGTTCGAGGCCGAGCTGCTGCCGGTTCTGCGCGCACGGGTGCAAGAGGTTCTGAATGACTGACACAACCGCCCTTGATACCGCCCACACCGCCATGGAGGCCAACCCGCAGGACGACGCCGCGCGGTTGCGTTTCTTTGAACAGCTTGCCGACAGCGAGCTGTTCCTGCTTCTGGCCGAAGAAGCGCAGGATGAAAACATCACGCCGGAGCTGTTCGACGTGGCCGATGGCCGGTTCGTTCTGGCCTTCGACCGCGAGGACCGGCTGGCCCGCTTTGCCGAACGCCCTGTGCCCTACGTCGCGCTTTCGGGCCGGGTTCTGTCCGGGGTGCTGGCGGGGCAGGGGATCGGTCTGGGGCTGAACCTTGAGGTCGCGTCGTCCTCGATGCTGATCCCGGCCGAGGCGTTGGGCTGGTTGGCCACCACTTTGGAACACGCACCGGAAGAGGTGCAGCAACGTTTGGCCGAGCTCCTGCCTCCGACCGGCCTGCCGGATGACTTGCTGAAAGCGTTGGACGCAAAGCTGGCCACAGCCGTTGGCTTGGCCGAGGCCGCGTTTCTGGTTGGAACCAAATCAGAGGATGGGGGCGCGGGACATCTGCTGGGCTTTGTCGGCGCGGTTGAAGGGGCTGAGCCTGCACTGGCCAAAGCGGCTTCTGAGGCGCTGACTTTTTCCGGGATTGAGGCCGGGGCGATGGATGTCGGGTTTTTCAGCCCACATGATGCTGCTGCAGCCGCCTTGGCGCGGGTTGGTCTGAAGTTCGATTTGCCGCAGCCCGAACAAAAGGTTGTTCAACACATCACACCGGGCAGTGACCCGGACAAGCCGCCGGTGCTGAAATAAGCAGGCCCCGCGAACCGTCAGGTCGCGGGGCCATGCGTTTCTATTCTGCTGCAGCTTCCAACTTGTCCTGCGTGCGGGATTCAAAGTCGCTGGCGTCGTGGCGCTCGTGCAGCTGCGTATGCGGCTCACCAAATGCGCGGTTGACCATGCGGCCGCGTTGAACGGCAGGGCGCGCATCGACGGCCTTGGCCCAACGAATCACGTTTTCATAGGATTCCACATCCAGGAACTCGGCCGCGCTGTAGAGACGCCCCAGAACCAGCTGGCCATACCAGGGCCAGATCGCCATGTCGGCGATGGTATAATCTTCGCCCGCGATATAGGTGTTTTCCGCCAGCTGACGGTCCAGTACGTCCAACTGGCGCTTGGCCTCCATGGCGAAACGGTTGATCGGGTATTCCCATTTCTCGGGCGCGTAGGCGTAGAAATGGCCAAAGCCGCCGCCCAGATATGGCGCACTGCCCATCTGCCAAAAGACCCAGTTCATCACCTCGGTCCGCTCGGGGCCGGATTTCGGCAGGAAGGCGTCGAACTTTTCAGCCAAATGGAACAGGATCGAGGCGCTTTCGAAAACACGCAACGGCGCGTCGCCCGAGCGATCCCAAAGCGCGGGGATTTTCGAGTTCGGATTGGCCTCGACAAAGCCCGAGCCGAATTGGTCACCGTCGCCGATATTGATCAGCCAGGCATTGTATTCGGCGCCTTCGTGACCCAGCGCCAGCAGTTCCTCGAGCATCACGGTCACTTTGACACCGTTGGGCGTCGCCAGCGAATAGAGTTGTAGCGGATGGCGCCCGACCGGCAGGTCCTTGTCATGGGTGGCACCGGCGATGGGGCGGTTGATATTGGCAAACTGGCCGCCGCTTTCGCTGTCCCAGGTCCAGACTTTGGGGGGCGTGTATGGGGATTGCTCGGTCATCTGTTGTCTTTCTCAGCAAAGTTCGGGTGAATTGTCCGTTCGCCACAACAGCTAATGTTGCAAAGCCCCGAGTCCAACCCCGGATGTCAAAGAGGTTTTGTAACAAACGGGGTCGAACCTCTCACGTTTTTTCATCGGACCTCACAGCGGCGCGAGCAGGACTGCCCATCGGGGCGAAAACACCTATCCTCTCAGCAACGCCAAACCCAAAGGACAAAAGGATTGACCATATGAAACGCTTTGCCCTGACTCTTGCGACTGCTCTGACCCTTGCCGTTCCCGCTTTTGCCGGGGATCAGTATGTGGACGGCACCGGGTTTGCCGTGTCGGGTTATGACGTGGTTGCCTATCGCAATCTGGATCAGGCACCGGTCGGACAGTCCCAGCCCGAGGCGGTGCGGGGTCATGCGGATATCACGGCAGACTATAATGGCGCGACCTGGGCGTTCTCGACCGAAGAAAACCGCGACAAGTTCCTTGAAAACCCGGCTTACTACGCCCCTGCCTATGACGGGCACTGCGCCTACGGTGTGTCGCGGGGCGGCAAGGTTCCGGCGAACCCGAACCTGTGGCGCATCGTTGACGACAAGCTGTATCTGAACATCACCGATGTTGTTGTTGGTTTCTTCGAAGAGGATATCCCGGGCAACATAAATCTGGCCGAAGGTAACTGGCCGGGAATCGAGGCTGATGCCGCATCGACCAGCGTGATCCCCAAATTTACCTCGGAAGGCCCGGTCGCGAACTAAACCGCTACGCGGCAAGAACAAACCCGGCTCTTACCTGGCCGGGTTTTTTCACTGTCAGCCCGCCAGCCAGAAATCGTCGCGCATCTGCTGATCTGCGTCGAACTTGATGCGTACGCTTTTGGCACCGGGGAATTTGCGGGCCGTGATCGTTTCCGGGATCACAACCTCGCCTGCACCGGTATCCTTGGATTGAAAGCTCAGCACTTCGGTTTCCATTCGCCGGGCCGCAGCCAGGAACGAGGTCGGCAGCGCCACACGGTTCGATCCTTCCTGAACCGGGGTTGGAACGAAATAGGTCAGGTGGCGGCCATAGAACCCAACCGCATCGGGGACATGGTCCGCATCGGAATTGCGCTGAGAATCCGGGTTTGGTCCGTCACCGTCCGGGCTGTGCGCCAGTGCGGTGTTCAGCAACATACGGCAGGCGTCGATATCGGTGGTTTCCAGCTCGATCACACGTTTGCGCAGCTTCGGTCGCCGGGGCGTGCCGGCAGTTTTCCCTTTGGTGGTCAGACCCTCGCGGCGCAAAAAGTCGTATGCCTCTTTGGCGCGGGCGAAATGGGTGCAGTCGCCGTTTCTGTGATCGGGATGAGCATGAAATGCAATGTGGCGCCAGGCATCCCGAATATCGTCGGACCTTGCTGTCTGGTCTAATCCCAGAGCCGCCAGCGCGTCAGCGCGTGCATTTATCTTTTCGACAGGCTCCATTCCCAAATCAACTCATTAAACAAACACAACAACCTCAGTTTGAAGAGGCGCAGGTTTTTGTCAAATTTTAGCGGAAATTTATTGCAGATCGGGGGACAGTTGCCCCGAGGGAAGATTATTGTCCACGCATATGCTGTGGCCACCAAAACAGGCGTCAAACAAACGAAAAAGCCCGGAGCCTTTGCAGGCTCCGGGCGAAAGTGACCAACAGGTAGGTTCAGGCGACGTTCTGTAGTTCGGCCCGCGGTGTGATGCCCAGTGCAAAGCACACATCACGGGTCAGTTCGGGCCGGTTCAGCGTGTAAAAATGCAGCTTGTCCACGCCACCATCGATCAGGTCGGAACACAGCTCGGTGCACAGAGCGGTGGCCAGCAGGTCCTCACGATCATCGCGAATCGCTTTTTCAAAGGCGTGTTCGATCCAGTCCGGGATATGGGTCCCGCAGCGGCGGGCGAATTTGCGGGCGCCTTTCCAGTTCTCGATCGGCAGGATGCCGGGAACGATGGGCTTGTCGATACCCGCTTTTTCACAAGCATCGCGGAAGCGGAAAAACGTCTCGGCCTCAAAGAAGAACTGGGTCAGTGCTTCGTCCGCGCCGGCGTCCAGCTTGGCCTTGAGCCAATCCACATCCGCCGAGAAATCCTGTGCTTCTGGGTGCTTGTCGGGATAGGCTCCGACGCGGATGCTGAACATTTCGGTCTCGGACAGCGCCGAAATCAGTTCGACCGAATTGGCGAACCCCTCGGGGTGGGGCGTGAAGCGGTGGTGACCTTTGGGCGGGTCGCCACGCAAGGCAACGATATTTTCAACCCCGGCACGTGCGAAAGTGTCGGCGATTTCCAGCGTTTCCTGACGCGAGGCATCAACACAGGTCAGATGCGCAGCGACCGGCAGGCCGGACGATTTGTGCAGCGTCGTCACCGCATCGCGCGTCAGCTCGCGGGTGGTGCCTCCAGCGCCATAGGTGACCGATACAAAGCGCGGCTCAAGCGGCGCCAGGGTCTGAACCGTATCCCATAGGCGGAACGACGCCTCCAGCGTTTGCGGCGGGAAGAACTCGAATGAAATCTCAGGTGTCGTCATATCTGCCTCACAGGTCCAATCTGAGGCCCTTGTGCCAGTTCCTGCATTGTGAGACAAACTCATATTATTCAAGAACAACATGAGTATCACTGCAATGCACATTGAATTCCGCCACTTGCGCACGATCAAGGCAATCCATGAATGCGGTGGGTTGGCCCGAGCGGCGGATCAGCTGAATATCACGCAATCGGCTTTAAGCCATCAGATCAAGGGGTTGGAGGATCAGGCTGGGGTCGAACTGTTCCTGCGCCGGTCCAAGCCGATGAAGCTGTCAGCCGCAGGGCTGCGCCTGTTGCGGTTGGCGGAACAGATCCTGCCGCAGGTCGAGGCGACGCAACAGGAGTTTTCATCCCTGCGTGACGGGCGCACGGGCCGGATGCATATCGCCATCGAATGCCATGCCTGTTTCGAATGGTTGTTCCCGGTGTTGGAATCGTTCCGCAAATCCTGGGGCGATGTGGATGTCGATATCCGCCCGGGTCTGGCGTTCGACGCCTTGCCCGCCTTGCAGAAGGAAGAGGTCGATCTGGTCGTCTCATCCGATCCCGAGGATCTGCCGGGGGTCGAGTTCATCGAGCTATTCGACTATGACGCGGTTTTCGTCGCGGCCTCTGCGCACCCATTGGCGCAGAAAGAGTTCATCGAGGCTGAGGATTTCCGGGGCCAGACCCTGATCACCTATCCGGTCGAACGCACCCGACTGGATATCTTCAGCCAGTTGCTGATCCCCGCGCGGGTCGAACCGGCTGCGATCCGGCAGGTTGAACTGACCGCCGTGATCCTGCTGCTGGTGGCCTCGAACCGGGGCATTTCGGTGCTGCCCGACTGGGTGGTACGTGAGGTAAAGTACAACTCGGACTACGTCACCCGCCCGCTGACCAGGGACGGGATCACCCGCAGCCTGTACGCTGCGGTCCGCACCGAAGACCTTGAAAAACCCTATGTGCAGGAACTGATCGAACTGGCCGGAACCGAGGCGCGCAAGCTGCAGTCACAATAAGCGCGAAACGCGGGCCTGTTATGCGCATCATTCCTCTTGGCAAGGGCGCGTTGCCCCAGTATACGCGCGGTTTGACCGGACAGGAGCCTTTGGACAATGGTTGGCAGTGCAAACCTCAACATCATGATCAAGGCCGCGCGCAAAGCGGGGCGTTCTTTGGTCAAGGATTTTCGTGAAGTCGAGAACCTGCAGGTGTCGATGAAAGGCGCGGGCGACTTTGTCTCCAAGGCCGATATTGCAGCCGAGGAGATCCTGAAAGAGGAACTGCTGGGCGCGCGTCCGACCTATGGCTGGCTGGCCGAAGAGGGCGGCACCATCGCCGGCGAAGATCCGACCCGCCGCTGGATCGTCGATCCGCTGGACGGCACCACCAATTTCCTGCACGGCCTGCCGCACTGGGCGATCTCGATCGCGCTGGAACACAAAGGCAAGATCGTTGCCGGCGTGATCTATGATGCCGCCAAGGACGAGATGTTCTTTGCCGAAAAAGGCGAGGGCGCATGGATGAACGACACCCGCATCCGTGTCTCGGGCCGTCATCGCATGATCGAGTCGATCTTTTCGACCGGGCTGCCCTTTGGTGGCCGTTCCGATCTGCCTGCAACGCTGCAGGATTTGGCCCGTCTGATGCCTGCCTGCGCTGGCGTGCGCCGCTGGGGCGCTGCGGCGCTGGACATGGCTTATGTGGCTGCTGGCCGCTACGAAGGGTTCTGGGAGCGTCGTCTGAACGCCTGGGATGTCGCTGCCGGGATCATCATCGTGAAAGAGGCGGGTGGCTTTGTGCAGGCCCTGAACCCCGAAGGCAGCGTGCTGGAGGATGGTGAAGTGATCTGTTCGAACGAACCGATCTTTGACCAGTTTGCCAAGGTGATCCGGGGCTAATCACCCGACATACCGATTAAGCAAGCGCGCCCCGTTCGAGGCGCGCTTTTTCGTTTTACAGGACCGCGCGTTCAGCCAGACCGGCCTCGTCCGCGAGTTTCGCGGCGACAGATGCCACGGCGAGGTCTTGCAGGCCAACGCCCGTTCCGTCGAAGAGGGTGATTTCTTTGTCTGATCTCCGCCCCGGATGGTCGCGGTTGATGACGGCGCCGATGGGGGTGATCTGATCTTCGGTCAACCTCCCGTCTGCAACCGCGTGCTGCGCCTCGCCGAGAGAGATGGACTGGGCGACCTCGTCGGTGAAGACAGTCGCGTGGGCCACAAGTGCCGCGTCGACCTCTTGCTTGCCCTTGGTGTCGGTGCCCATGCAGGCAAGATGCGTGCCGGGTTTGATCCAATCCTTCATCAGCAGCGGTTCGAAGGCCGAAGTGATGGTGATGATGACATCGGCCTGCGCGCCCAGTTCCTCCTGTGTCACGGCCTCGAAGTTCAGGCCCAGTTCGGTCGCGACCGCGCCCAGACGGGGCAGCATCTCGGGGTGGGGGTTCCAGGCGACGACCTTGTCGAAATCGCGCTGCTCGGCAGCGGCGCGCAACTGGAAAGCGGATTGATGACCCGCGCCGACCATGCCCAGCACCTTGGCGTCCTTGCGCGCAAGATGGGCGATCGACACCGCCGAGGACGCGGCCGTGCGCACGGCGGTCAGGTAGTTGCCGCCGACCAGCGCCGACAGCCGCCCGGTATCGGGGTCGAACAAAAAGACGGTGGACTGGTGGTTGGTCAGCCCTTTTTCCATGTTCCCCGGCCAGTAACCGCCGGACTTGACGCCCAGCACCTGACCCGCGCGGTCAAAGCCGGACTTGAAGCCGTAAAGCGCATCGGCGTAACCGATGGCTTCGCGGATGACCGGGAAGTTATAGGCGTCACCACGCGCCAGGGCGGCAAAGACGTCCTGCACCGCGTCGAACGCCTCGGCCCGGCCTACCAGTTTCTGGCATAGGTCCTCTCCGACGATCAGCAAAGGTTTATCTGTCATATCTTTCACGATCCTTTCCCCCGCTCAGAACGCTTTTCCGCGCGCGGAAACGGGCCAGAGGGCTTCGACCTTGCCGCCGCGCACGCCCACATACCAGTCATGGACATTGGCGGTCGGGTCACAGTGGCCGGGCACCAGATGCAGCTTGTCATTGACCTTCAGAACACCTTCGGGGTCGGAAACAACGCCGTGCTCGTCCGAGCATTTGATGTATTCCACATCCGAACGCCCGAACACCACTGGCAACCCGCTGTCCACCGACTGCGCCTTGAGGCCCGCATCCACGATAGCCTTGTCCGCCTTGGCATGGCTCATGACGCTGGTGAGGATGAAGAAGGCGTTCTCCCATTCTCCACGGTCGATGCGGTTGCCGTTTTCATCAAGGATGCGGCCATAATCGGCATCCATGAAGGCGTAAGAGCCGCATTGCAGTTCGTTATACACGCCCGAGGTGCTCTCGAAATAATAGGACCCTGTCCCGCCACCGCCGACGATGTCACAGTCCAGTCCTTCGGCCGCTAGCCCGTCCACGGCGTCTTTGACCTGCGCCACGGCGATGTCGATCTTGGTCTTGCGATCCTCGTACAGGTCCATGTGCTGCATCGCGCCCTGATAGGCCTGAATGCCCGCAAACGTCAGCCCAGGAGCGGCGTCGATGGCCTTGGCGATGGCGATCACTTCGGGGGTGGTGGTCACGCCGCAGCGGCCCGCACCACAATCGATTTCGACCAGACATTCGATCTGGGTGCCGTGGCGTTGTGCGGCCTCGGACAGATCGCTGACATTGTCGATGTCGTCGACGCAGCAGATCGTCCGCGCGCCCAGCTTGGGTATCCGCGCCAGCCGATCGATCTTGGCGGGATCGCGCACTTGGTTCGAGACAAGCACATCTTTGATGCCGCCGCGGGCAAAGACCTCGGCCTCTGAGACTTTCTGGCAGCAGATGCCGCATGCTCCGCCCAGTTCGATCTGCAGCTTGGCCACATCGACGGATTTGTGCATCTTGCCATGCACCCGGTGGCGCATTCCGTGGGCCTTGGCGTAGTCGCCCATCTTCTTGATGTTGCGCTCCAGCGCGTCCAGATCCAGCACCAGAGCGGGTGTCTGAATCTCGGACGCGTCCATGCCGATGGCGGCGGGGATGTCGAAGCCGACCTCAAGCTGGTTGATGTTTGCGGGCTTGTTCATGTTTTCCTCCTCAACCCAAAGTCCAGGGCAGTTTGTCCAGATCCACATTGCCGCCGGTGATGATCACGCCGACGCGCTTTCCACTGAACACCTCAGGGTGTTTCAGGATGGTCGCCACAGGCACGGCGCTGCTGGGTTCCATCACGATGCGCAGGTGTTTCCAGATGGTCTTCATCGCGGCGATGATCTCGTCTTCGCTGGCGGTGTGGATGTCGCTCACGAAGTTCGAAACAAAGTGCCAGGTGTTTTCCTTCAGCGGCACTTTCAGCCCGTCTGCAATGGTAACCGGTGCGTCATCGGCGATGATGTGACCGGCCTTGAAACTGCGATAGGCATCGTCGGCCTGTTCGGGTTCGGCGGCATATATCTGCACCTCGGGCGCCAGGTTCGACAGAGTCAGGCAGGTGCCCGAGATCATGCCACCGCCGCCAATGGGGGCAACCACCGCGTCCAGACCATCGGTCTGCTCCAACAACTCTGCGGAACACGTCGCCTGGCCCGCAATCACGCGCGGATCGTTATAGGGGTGCACAAACTCACCACCCGTGCGGGCCTGCACCTCGGCAAACACCGCCTCGCGCGAGGTGGTTGAGGGCTCGCATTCGGTGATGATCCCGCCATAGCGGCGCACCGCGTCCTTTTTGGCTTGTGGCGCTGTGCGCGGCATCACCACGTTGCAGGGAATGCCCCGGCGACCGGCCGCATACGACAGGCTGAGCGCGTGGTTGCCAGAAGAATGAGTGCAGACCCCGCGCTCGGCGGCCTCGTTATTCAGGCCGAATACAGCGTTGCAGGCGCCGCGCACCTTGAAAGCTCCGGCCTCCTGAAAGTTCTCGCATTTGAAGAAAAGCTGCGCGCCGGTCAGATCGTCCAGATAGTCGGACCGCAGCACCGGGGTACGGTTGATATGCGGTTTGATCCGCTCATGCGCCTCGCGCATGTCGGCAAGGGTCAGGCAATCGGCTGTGATCATGTCGTCAAGCATATTGGCCTCCTTACGCCGCGGATTGCATCGGGTTGGCGTGGCCTGCGCGAAAGTACTCCTGCGCCGCAGCCACACCGCTGCCCAGCTTGATCGGATATTCCAGATCGGCCATCGCCATTTCGATCGTGGCCAGTCCAGACAGGACCATCACATCCGTCAGGCTGCCCAGATGGCCGATGCGGAAGGCTTTGCCGTTCATCTCGCCCAACCCGATGCCAAAGCTGACGCCATAGGCGTTGAAGGCATGATCGGTCAGCGCATTGCTGTCGAGGCCCTCGGGCACATAGATCGCGCTGACTGTATCCGAGTAGAGGTCCGGCGACTGTGCCACCAGTTCCAACCCCCAGGCGGCGGTGGCCTTACGCACGCCTTCGGCCAGACGGAAGTGGCGGGCATAAACATTGTCCAGACCTTCCTCGAACAGCATCTTAAGGCTTTCGCGCATCCCGTAGATCAGCTGCAGCGGCGGGGTATAGGGAAAGCCGCCCGAGGCGTTGGCATCCATCATGTCGCGGAAGTCGAAGAAAGTGCGCGGCAATTTGGCCGCCCCCATCGCCGCCAGCGCCTTGGGACTGACGCACAGGATTGCCATGCCGGTCGCCAGCATGAAGCCCTTTTGCGAGCCCGACACCGCGATATCAACGCCCCAAACATCGAACTCAAACGGCATCGAGGCCAGAGAGCTGACGCAATCCACGAACAGCATCGCAGGGTGGGCGCTGGCATCCATCGCCTTGCGCACTGCCGCAATGTCCGAACGCACGCCGGTCGCTGTCTCGTTATGGGTGACAAGAACGGCCTTGACCTCATGGGCTTTGTCGGCCGCCAGAGCCTCGGCGAACTTATCGGCCGGGGCACCGCTGCCCCAAGGGCATTCGATGATCCGCACGTCCAGCCCATGACGCTGGCACAGATCGATCCAGCGATGGCTGAACATACCATAGCGGGCCACCAGAACCGCATCACCGGGGCTGAGCGTATTGGTCACTGCCGCTTCCCATCCGCCGGTCCCACTGGCGGGAAAGGTGATCACCTGGCCCGATGATGTCCCGAACACCTTCTTGGACTCGTCGAGTACCGGGGCAAAAGTCTCGACAAAATCCGGCGCGCGGTGGTCCTGTGTCTGAACCTGCATTGCCAGTCGCAGGCGATCCGGGATGTTTGTCGGGCCGGGTATGAAAACAGGGTTCTGAGTGGACATCACTATATTCCTCCAAGATGGAAATCAGTGTCGGGGAAACTGCCCGCGTGTGCAATTTTCTTGAAAAGTATTTTCATTTTTGTAAGTAAATTGATAAGCACATGAATTGGATGACTTTTCCGTTTTTCATTTTTCGAGGTTGAAAATGGGGATTTCGAAAAAACCGCTGAGAGCAGAGGAGAGAGCCCAAGATGGAGACCCAGAAAAGGCAGCGCGGCCGGCCGAAATCGCTGTTCAAGGAAAGCTCAGCCGGGACCATGCAGTCACTGGATCGGGCGCTGGGCGTTCTGACCACCGTGGCGCGGATGGAGCGCGCCTCGCTCAGCGATCTGGCGCGCGAAGTGGGCGTGCCGACGGCGACCACGCACCGTATTCTGGCCACTTTGCAGAAGCACGGGTTTGCCACCTTCGATGACGAGCGGCAGGAATGGATGATCGGGATCGAGGCCTACCGGACCGGAGCTTCTTTTCTGCGTCGCAACAGTGTGATTGAGATCGGGCGACCGATCCTGCGGCGTCTGATGCAGGAGAGTGGCGAGACTGCCAATCTGGCGGTGCCGGATGGGGCCGAAGTGGTTTTTGTCGGTCAGGTCGAGACGCTGAACCCGATCCGGGCCTTCTTTCCGCCCGGTGCGCGCACGCCGATGTATGCGTCGGGCACGGGCAAGGCGATACTGGCTGCGATGATCCCGGATGCGGCCAGAAAAGCCCTCGGTTCTGTGGATCCCGAACGTTTTACGGACCACACGCTGACGCCCGGATCGGACCTGATGGCGGATTTGGACAAGACCCGCGCCCGAGGTTGGTCGTATGACCACGAGGAACGGTACGAAGGCATGTCCTGCATTGGCGCCGCCATCTACAACGACCGCGCCGAACCCTGTGCTGGGGTTTCCGTCTCGGGTCCGTCTGTCCGTTTTCGCGCGGACAGGGCGCCGGAACTCGGGGCATTGGTCAAAGACGCCGCACAGGAGATCACGCATCTCAGCGGTGGCTGGATGCGGGATCAGACAGAAAGCTGACGTTTATTTGCGCGGGACGCGTGGAATGCGGGATTGCGACAGCTTGTATTTGTGCTCGGGGTGGGGCGGATGGCCGTGGGTACGGTTCCAATAGGCTGTCCCGCCGCGTTTCAGCCAAAGCGGGATGCACAGGATCAGGCCGACAAGGAAACCGCCCGTATGCGCCCAATAAGCAACGCCGCCTTCGTCCGGGTTGCTGGCAAGGCTGCCCATGAACTGTAGGCCCAGCCAGATGCCCAGCATGATGAAGGCCGGAATTGTGAAGACCCGGAAATAGACGATCAGGATCAACAGGACATCCACACGGGCCTTGGGGAACAGCAGAAGGTAGCCCCCCATGACCCCGGCGATTGCACCGGATGCACCGATGGTCGGCACAACCGAGTCCGGGGCGGTGACGACATGGATCAGGCCCGCACCTATACCAGCGACCAGATAGAACAGCAGAAAGGGCAGGTGGCCCATCTCATCTTCGAGGTTGTCGCCGAAGATCCACAGAAACAGCATGTTCCCCGCCAGATGCATCCAGCCGCCGTGCAGGAACATCGAGGTTACAAGCGTTTCCAGCGCAAACCCGTCGGTGATCCGCGCCGGGATGACCGCGTAGTCGAAATAGAACCGGTTCATGAGCTGATCGTTGCTCATGATCCCCACATAGCTGAGGAAAATCAGGATATTGGCCGCCATCAGAAGATAGACGACATATGGCGTGCGCCCCGAGGGGTTGTGGTCACGGATCGGAAACATGTGGCGACGCTGGGCTTTTCCCGGCCCAGCGTCAAGGTCCGGTTACGCCGCACCTCCCAACAACGCCGCGTTGCCGCCCGCAGCGGTGGTGTCGACGCAGACGTGGCGCTCGCCCAACACGCGCGCGCGGTCTGGCTGGCCGGGGATCAGCGGCAGAATCGGGCCATTGCGGCGAGCCAGGTGGCGTTCGATCTCGCGTGCAGTGTCATCGTTCCCCCACCAGAGCACGCCCGAGAATCCGGCAGCATTTTCCAGCCGGTGCAGGTCAACCATTCCGGTTGCGCGGATGGCCGTGCCACCCAGAGCTTTGACAGCTTCGGCCTGTGCTTGCGCCGCGTCCGGCCCCGGCCCCATGCACAGCAGGGGCGCTCGAGGGGTTTCGCTCAGCCGATTGGATTCACCGGTCGGGCCAGGCAGGGATTGGGTGCGGGTGGCGGCGGGTTGGCCCTGCGGGGCGGGCAGGTCACCCATGGTGGTTTCCCATTCGGCCTTGCTGGCTTGCCGATCCGGCGCACAGAACCGCGCCATATAGTTCGGCCCGCCCGCCTTTGGGCCGGTGCCCGACAGGCCTTCGCCACCGAAGGGCTGAGAGCCGACGATGGCTCCGATCTGATTGCGGTTGACGTAGATGTTGCCCGCATGGATGGCCTCGGTGATATGCTGCACGCGGTCGTCTATGCGGGTGTGCAGGCCAAAGGTCAGCCCATAGCCGGTTGCGTTGATATCGGCGATGACCTGATCAATCTGGGATGCTTTGAACCGGGCCACATGCAGCACGGGGCCAAAGACCTCGCGTTCCAGCGCCGCAATGCCCGGCAGTTCGATCAGGGTGGGGGCAATGAAGGTGCCCTCGGGCGGTGTGGCCAGTTCCTTCAGAACCCGCCCCTCGTTGCGCGCCTGCGCGACGTGATCCGCAATGCCCTGCCACGCGTCCTGATCAATCACCGGGCCGCAATCGGTGGTCAGCATCCATGGATCCCCGATCTGCAACGCCTCCATCGCGCCGGTCAGCATGGTCAGCAGATCGTCGGCGATATCTTCCTGCACGTAAAGGCAGCGCAGGGCAGAACACCGCTGCCCCGCCGACTGGAACGCGCTTTCGATAATGGACTGCACGGCCTGTTCTGGCAGAGCGGTGCTGTCCACGATCATCGCATTCAGCCCGCCGGTTTCCGCGATCAGGGGCGTGCCTGGCCGCAGGTTATCAGCCATGGCCGCACGGATTTTCAGCGCCGTCGCCGTCGAGCCGGTGAACGCCACCCCCGACACGCGCGGGTCCGATGTCAGCGCGGCCCCGACGGATGGCCCGCCCGGCAGCAATTGCAATACGTCGCGGGGTACGCCAGCCTCGTGCAGCAATTGCACGGCCCGGTGCGCGATCAGAGGGGTCTGCGGCGCGGGCTTGGCCAGAACGGCGTTGCCGGTGGCCAGGGCTGCGGAAATCTGGCCGGTGAAGATTGCCAGCGGAAAGTTCCACGGGCTGATACAGGTGAACGTCCCGGCTGGTTCCGCCTGCGGGATGTTGGCCGCATAGTAGCGCAGGAAATCCACCGCTTCGCGCAGCTCGGCCACTGCGTCGGGTATGGACTTGCCAGCCTCGCGGGCCAGCAGGGCGAACAGTTCGCCAAAATGCGCTTCATACAAATCAGCGGCGGCGTTCAGGATGCGTGCCCGATCTTCGGCGTTTGCCTGCCACGGACAGGCCGAGGCCAAGGCCAGTTCCACATCCCGCGCGCTTGCTGGGGCAACCAAACCGGGCCGGTCTTGTGGTTGGGCCGGGTTGATGACGGGCTGATCCTCATCCGGCTGTGCCTCTTCGGACAACAGCGGTTGCGCATACCAGTGATGGGCGCGGAATGCGTTCCGGGCCGCGTCGATCTGGTCGAGCGTCGGCGTGTGCTGCAGGTCAAAGCCTTTCGAATTCGGACGTTCCGGCTGAAACAGTTCGGGGCCGGTTGGCAGAGGGGATTTCGGCTCCTGAGTGGTGGCGAAGGGGTCAGCGGCCACCTCTTCCGGTGGCACGGCTTCATCCACGATCTGGTTCACGAACGAAGAGTTCGCGCCGTTTTCCAGCAGGCGTCGTACGAGATAGGCCAGAAGGTCCCGGTGTGCGCCCACCGGTGCGTAGATCCGGCAGCGCGTCTTGCTTTGATCCTTGACGATCTGGTGCAGGGTTTCGCCCATGCCGTGCAGGCGCTGAAACTCGAACGGCTGATCGTCGGCCATATGCAGGATTGCGCTGACCGTGTGGGCGTTATGGGTTGCGAATTGCGGGTAGATCCGGTCGGTCATGCCCAGCAATTTGCGGGCATTGGCAATGTACGAGATATCGGTTGCCGCCTTGCGGGTGAACACGGGGAAGCCATCGACGCCCTCGACCTGCGCGCGCTTGATTTCGGTATCCCAATATGCCCCCTTGACTAGCCGCACCATCAGCTTCCGATCGTGACGCAGGGCCATGTCATAGAGCGTTTCCAGCACGATCCCGGCGCGCGGGCCGTAGGCCTGCACCACGATCCCGAACCCATCCCATCCGGCCAGCGCGGGCTCGGCCATCACCTCTTCGATCACCTGCAGAGACAGTGACAGACGGTCGGCTTCCTCGGCGTCCACGTTCAGCCCCATCCCGGCTGCCTTGGCCAGCAGGCACAGAGCGCGCAAGCGGGGCGTAAGCTCGTTCATCACGCGCTGTTCCTGCGCGATTTCATAGCGCGGATGAAGCGCCGACAATTTCACGGAAATTCCGGGATTGGCGCGGATGTCGTCATGGGTGCAGGCGTCCGCAATGGCTGCAATAGCGCGGGAATACGACAGGTGATAGCGGGCGGCGTCGGCCTCGGTACGGGCGGCCTCACCCAGCATGTCGTAGGAATAAGTGTAACCTTTGGCCTCCATCCCGCTGGCGCGGTCCATGGCGGATTGGATGGTTTCGCCCAGAACGAACTGCCGCCCCATCTCTTTCATCGCGCGGCCCACGGCGGTGCGGATCACCGGTTCACCCAGACGTTTGATCGCGCCACGCAGGGCGCTGACCGGAGAGGTTTTGCCCTCGTCCAGAACCTTGCCCGTCAGCATCAGCGCCCAGGTCGAGGCGTTCACCAGCGACGAGGACGACTGGCCCAGATGTTTGCCCCAATCGGACGGCGCGATCTTGTCCTCGATCAGTGCGTCGATGGTTTCGGCGTCGGGCACCCGCAATAGCGCCTCGGCCAGACACATCAGCGCGACGCCTTCGTCGGTGGACAGGCCGTATTCGGCAAGGAAGACTTCCATCATGCCGGGCGAGGTACTGGACCGGATGTCGCGCACCAACTGAGCCGCAGCGACGCAGATCGCTGCGCGGTCGGGTTCGCTCAGCTTTGCCTGCGTGATCAGGGCATCCAGAATTTCGGACTGATCGGCATAGGTCTTGCCGTCAATATGGGTGCGCTGGCTGTGTGTCATGTATCCTCCGGGCTTTAGGAGAGTATAGCGTCGATTTTTCGGGACAATCGCCTTAATTTGTGATTTCAGAGGGCAAATGATCTGAATTCCAGAGGGATTGCAATGCAAACGAACCGCCTTGATCTGGACCGGTTTGACCGGTCGATCCTGACGATTCTGGCCGAGGACGGACGTATCTCGGTCGCTGATCTGGCGCGGCGCATTGGGCTGTCAAAGTCCCCGACGCAAGCCCGTGTGAAAAGGCTTGAGGCCGAAGGGATCATCACCGGATACCGTGCCCTGCTGGACCCGATCCGCCTTGGACTGGATCATGTCGCCTTTGTCGAAGTGCGTCTGACCGACACGCGCGAAAAGGCCCTGGCCGAGTTCAACGCAGCGGTGCGCAAGGTGGCCGAGATCGAACAAGCCCATATGATCGCGTCGAATTTCGACTATCTTCTGAAAATCCGCACCGGCTCGATGTCGGAATACCGCGCGGTTCTGGCCGAGAAAGTCTCATCCCTGCCGCATGTGGCGAATACCTCGACCTTCGTTGCGATGGAGGCGGTGAAAGAGACCGGTGTTTCCGGGGCCATCGAAGGGATGGGTTGACGAACGGTCTGATGGCCTCACCATTGGATCATGAACCAGATCGCTATTGCTTGCCTCGTCCTATTCACGTCCACGACCGTTCAGGCGGCGGACTGCCCTGTTGCACCGGATCACAGCGCCGATGTCAGCGGGGTGATCGCGCAAATTCAGAAGGCCGAGACAGAACAGGCCGCCCGTGCCTTGTCGAACCAGTTGTGGGAGTTCTGGACAGACGCGCCGGACCAAAGCGCGCAAGCCACGCTGGATCTGGGAATGGCGCGTCTCAGGGCCTCGGATTTGTTGGGTGCGATCGAGGAGTTTGATAAGCTGATCGCTTACTGCCCGTCTTACGCTGAAGGGTACAACCAGCGCGCCTTCGCGTTCTATCTTGGGCAGGATTTCGAAGCCGCCTTGCCCGATCTGGACAGGGCGATAGAGCTGTCGCCAAATCATGTGGCCGCGATCAGCGGGCGTGCGTTGACGTTGTTGGGATTGCAAAGATTGGCTGAGGCGCGGGAGGCTTTGAATCAAGCCCTGGACCTGAACCCTTGGCTTTCGGAGCGCCATCTTTTGGCTCCGGGAGGGCCGCTGGAGCCGCCGGGTCAGGATATCTGACAAAAGATGCCCCCGCACCCGCAAGGCTTGGGGGCTTGTGGCTTAGCCAATCAGCCCGTTGTCGGCGCGCTTGATCGTGATCACCGAAGACCGTGGTGTTCCGCCATCAGGCCAGTTTCTGCCCGGGTGCTGAATGCCCACAAACATGGTGCGCAGGTCGTCGGACCAGGCCAGACCGGTGACCTCACAGCCGTTCGGGCCGGTCATGAAGCGCGCGATTTCACCGGTGACCGGGTCACCAACCAGCATCTGGTTGTTGCCGTGGCCCGCGAAATCTTCTTCGTTGTTGTCATTGCCGTCGGTTTGGATCCAGATCAGACCGGTCGAGTCAATGACCATGCCGTCGGGCGAGTTGAACAGGTTGCCCGCGTTCACATTCGGCGAACCTGCATAAGCGTCCGTATGCACGGTCGGGTTCCCGGCCATGACATACAAATCCCAGTCGAAGGCTTCGGCGGCGTGGTCGTCGTTCGCCGGACGCCAGCGCACGATCTGGCCATATTTGTTGGCCTCGCGCGGGTTGGGTCCATTGACCGAAGTATCGTCACCACCGGCATTCGGCTTGACGCCGCGGTTCCTGTTGTTGGTCAGACAGCAATAGGCCTCGACCGCAACCGGGCTGGAGGCCACCCACTCGGGACGGTCCATTGTGGTGCCGCCTGCCTTCGACGCCGCCATGCGGGTGAAGATGCAGATTTCGGCCTGGTCCATACCAGTGGTTTCCGGCGTCAGCGGCAGCCATTCACCCGTTGCGTCGTCATTGAACCTGGCCACGAAAAGCGTACCATCATTCAACAGGCTCTCGGTCTCGCCGCCCGGCTGGTAGGTGCCGTTCGAGACGAACTTGTACAGGTACTCACCGCGCTCATCGTCGCCCATATAGACAACCACACGGCCATCGGCGGCCAGCGTTACCTCGGCGTTTTCGTGCTTGAAGCGGCCCAGTCCGGTGTGCTTGACCGGCGTACTGTCGGGCTGGGTCGGGTCGATTTCAACAATCCAGCCCGCGCGGTGCGGCTCGTTCGGGTTTTTCGCGGTGTCGAAACGCGGGTCGAAGAACTCGTAGCCGTTCCAGCTTGCGGTCGCGATGCCATAACGGGCCATGCCATCCGCGACCTTCTGGTCATACCTGGCGGTTTCATCGGACGAGCCGAAATAACCGTTAAAGTTTTCCTCGCAGGTCAGGTAAGTGCCCCATGGGGTCTTGCCCGCACCACAGTTGTTCATGGTCCCCAACGAGGCGGTGCCGGTCGGGTCGGCCTCGGTCTTCAGCAGGTCATGACCAGCTGCGGGGCCCACAATTTTCATCGGCGAGTTGTGGTGGATGCGACGGTTGAATGGGCTGTCTTTGACAACTGACCAGCCGTCCGGACCTTCGGTGATTTCCATCACGGTGACACCCTGCAGGTTTTGCATCTTCAGAACGTCGCCGGCATTGGCCGGAACGCCATTCTGTGCGGCGGGCAGGTTGATCCTTCGGTTCGGGAATTCGTGGTTGATCGCGATCAGCTCGTGACCCTGGAACGAAAAGGTCTCCATCCCGTCGGTGTTTTCACCAAACACGCGGTCCGATTTTTCGACCGCTCCACCGTCGGTCAGATCATAGCCGTCCGCGTCGGAAAACAGCGGGTCGCCCCAGCGCATCAGTATTTTCCATTCATACCCTTCGGGTACGTGCACGGTGCCACCGGTCTGCGCGGCAATCGGAGTGAACACAAAGCGTGAAGCGGTTTGTGCCTGCGCCGAAGTGGCCCCCATCAGACCCGCGCCCATGGCCGCAGCGCCCGAGCCAAAAGCCAGCACGCCGCCCATGAAACCACGCCGCGAAATTGCGCGTTCGACAACGCGGTCAAAATCGTTTTCCTCGGGGCGGGGGAAGTGCAGCTCGTCCCAGTCGTCGGCGGATAGAGTGGTAGGGTCAGCGTTTTTCATGAATAACTCCTGACCGTTTGAAAAAAGTGGATAAAGAGCATTTAGAGCTTCATTGTGACAAGGTGCTAACACCCTAGATAAGGACGATTTCCGAAATTTCACAGTTCTGAGTGAGGTGAATGACCTGACGTCCCGTTTGCGGCGCGAAGGCAGGAATATCAGCGCAGAGGATCAAAACCACGCTGGCAAAACCCGCGCCACACCGCGACACTTAGCGCAAACGCCGACCCGCTGGATCGAACCGATAAGCCTTGTCAGCGGCATAGGCAAAGCGCAGTTCCTGCCCCTCGGAAATCGCGTGCTGGCCGAACAGCCGTGCCGTTACCGCGTGGTCGTGTATTTTGGCGATCACGTTGGTGTCTCCGCCCAGTTTTTCCACGTGACTGACCCGTGCGGCCAGTGGGCCGTTGTCGGACAGGAACAGGTCTTCGGGGCGGATGCCGATGGTGTTCTGACCATCCCCCAGCAACTTCTCGGGCAGGAAATTCATCGACGGCGACCCAAGGAAGCCCGCGACAAACTGGTTGGCGGGGTTGTTATACAACTCCATCGGGGTGCCGGTCTGTTCCACCCGCCCGTCGCGCAGTACCACGATCTTGTCGGCCAGCGTCATCGCCTCGGTCTGGTCATGGGTGACATAGATCATTGAGGCATCCAGCGCGCGGTGCAGGTTGGCGATTTCGATCCGCGTGTTCATCCGCAAGGCGGCGTCGAGGTTCGAGAGGGGTTCATCAAACAGGAACAGTTTCGGTTCGCGCACGATGGCGCGCCCGATGGCGACGCGCTGGCGCTGACCGCCGGACAGCTCGGACGGGTAGCGATCCAGATACTCCTCAAGGTTCAGCATCCGGCTGGCGGTGGCGACGCGGTCTTCGATCACCGCCTTGGGTTGCTTTTCCTGTTTCAGCGCCAGCGTCATGTTCCCGCGCACGTTCAAGTGGGGGTAGAGCGCGTAGCTTTGAAACACCATCGCGATCCCGCGCTTGGAGGGCGGTATCAGATTGACCTGCTGGCCACCGATATTGATCTGCCCCGAGGATGCATCCTCCAGCCCCGCAATCACCCGCAACAGGGTGGACTTGCCACAGCCCGAGGGGCCCACGAAGACGACGAACTCACCTTCTTCAACTTCAAGCGAGATGTCTTTCAGGACGTGCACATTGCCGAAGGACTTGTTCACATTGGTCAGGGTCAGAGCGGTCATGACGCGGGCTCCTTGAGCGAAACGGGTTGGCCGGTGCGGATGCTTTCATCGGCAGCCAGGCAAATGGCGAGGGACTGGACGGCGTCATTCATATGGCGCGTCAGGTTGATATCGTCTGCGATGGCACGCAACATATAGGCTTGCTCGGCATCGCAGAGTTGTTGATGGCCGGGCTCATCGGGCATCTCGACCGTGCGGTTTCCGTCCGGTGTATGCACCAGCAGGCCGCCCACCTTGGTGTGTCCGTCGATGTCGGCAGACGCGCCCTTGTTACCGTCAGTGATCGAGACCGAACCGTTGGGCGAGACGATGTCTTTCACGAAAAACGCGGTCTCGGACATCATCGGGCCCCATCCGGCCTCGTACCAGCCGACCGAACCATCGTCGAAGACCACCTGAAACTGGCCGTAATTATACATGTCCTCGGCGATCTCATCCGACAGGCGCAGGCCCATACCGTGCACGCGCGCAGGTTGCGCATCAGTGATCTGACACATCACATCGACGTAATGAACACCGCAGTCCACGATGGGTGAGGTGGTCTGCATCAGCGCCTTGTGCGTCTCCCATTCCGCGCCCGAGGATTGCTGGTTCAGGTTCAGGCGAAACACGTAAGGCCCACCCAGATCGCGCGCCTCGGCGATCAGGCGGACCCATGAAGGATGGTGGCGCAGGATATAACCGACAGCCAGTTTGCGGTTCAGCCGGGTGGCTGTTTCAACCACGCGCCGGGCATCAGCGACATTGGTGGCCAGCGGTTTTTCCACGAAGACATGCGCGCCGGCCTCCATCGCCGCACAGGCGTAATCGGCGTGGCTGTCGGAATAGGTGGCGACGACAACCAGATCGGGCTTCGCCTCGGTCAGGGCAGTCCGAAAATCGGAATATGCCGGATAGCCCGCAAGGTCGGGGTGATCCACGCGGCCCGACCGGTTCACCAGCCCCACGATCTGCGCGTCCGGGTGATGGTGATGGGCCAGCGCGTGGCTGAGGCCCATATTGCCAAGGCCAGCGATCAGAACACGGATCATTTGACAGCTCCTGACGTTATGCCGCGGATCAGCTGGCGCGAGAAGATGACGTACAGCACCAGCACCGGCAGGATCGCCATCGACAGCGCCGACAGAACAGCGTTCCAGTCGGTGACGAATTGGCCGATGAAGACCTGACTGCCCAGCGTCAGCGTCTTGGTTTCTTCGGCGGGCGCAAGGATCAGCGGGAACCACAGGTCATTCCAGATCGGGATCATGTTGAACACAGCCACGGTCGCCATCGCGGGCCGCACCAATGGCAGTACCAGCCGGAAGAAGATCGTGTATTCCGACAGCCCATCGATCCGCCCTGCGTTTTTCAGGTCATCGCTGACCTGCCGCATGAACTCGGACAGGATGAACACCGCCAGCGGCAGCCCTTGCGCTGTGTAAACCAGGATCAGCGCCCACAGCGTGTTCACCAGCCCGGTCGTCACCATCATCTCAAGGATGGCCACGGTGCCGATGCGGATCGGGATCATAATCCCCAGCGCAAGGTACAGGCCCATAACCATGTTGCCTTTGAACTGATACTCCGACAGCGCATAGGCCGCCATCGCGCCAAACAGCAGGACAAAGAACAGCGACGCGACCGTGACGATCATCGAGTTCTGGAAGTAGAGGAAGAAATCCCCCTGCTTCATCACCGTCTCATAGCCGATCATCGAGAAGCTGTCCGCATTGGGCAGGGCTAGCGGTTCGCGGAAGATCGCGCGACGGTTTTTGAAGCTGTTGATCAGGATCACAAAGACCGGGAACAGGGCGATCAGCGTGTAAAGGATCAGCGCGCCGTGCATCGCGGCGGTATTGATCGGGTTCTGGCGTGCTTTATTCATACCTGCGCCCTCACAGTTGATACCGGCGCATCCGGGTCTGGATGCCGAAAAGGTAAATGCAGACGCCCACGAGGATGATCGCGAACATGGCCCCCGCGATGGCCGATCCCATATGCGGGTCGCCCAGTTGCAACTGGAAGCCAAAGAAGGTGCGGTACATGAAGGTGCCCAGAATATCGGTTGAGAAATCCGGTCCCGCCAGCGCGCCCTGGGCGGCATAGATCAGATCGAACGCGTTGAAATTGCCGACGAAGGTCAGGATCGAGATGATCCCGATCGAGGGCAGGATCAGCGGCAGCTTGATCTTCCAGAAGGCCGAGGCTCCGGTGATGCCGTCGATCTCTCCGGCTTCAAGGATTTCCTCGGGGATGGTCAGCAGGGCGGCATAGATCAGCATCATCGGGATGCCCACGAACTGCCAGACCGAGATCAGCGCCAATGTGGTCAGGGCGTATTCCTCTTTCCCCAGCCACGGCGCGAACAGCGACTTCAACCCGATGGCGTCCAGCATCGAGGGGGCGATGCCCCAGATCGGCGACAGGATCAGTTTCCAGGCAAAACCGACGATTACAAAACTCAGAATCGTGGGGATGAAAATCGCCGAGCGGTACAGCGCAGCGAACCGCAGGCGCGGATGGCTCAGAAGCGCGGCCAAGGCAATGCCGATGGGGTTCTGCACCAGCATATGAATCAGGAAAAACCAGAAGTTGTTGCCCAGGGCGTTCCAGAACTGCTCGGACCAGATGGGGTCAAAAAACAGGGTCTGAAAGTTCTGCAATCCAACGAACACGCGGGTCTGATCGACTTCGGTAAACAGCGCCAGACGTAGCGTGTTGAACAAAGGAAAGATCATTACCGCCGTATAGACAAGTACGGCTGGTGCCAGAAACACGATGATATGCCAGCGGAAGCGGGGGCGGTTCATTGGACTGCTTTCAACGGAGTGTCGGGATTACCCGGGCGGGCATCTCCGCCCGGGTAGGGATCAGGTTACTGGTGCGGAGCGTACCAGCTGGACAGACCTTCCTGCAGTTCGGCGCCCAGTTCATCGGGCGACTTGGCGCCCTTGATGGCGGCGACCGATGCGCCCCAGGTTTCGTTTTCCAGGTTCGGCGTGCCGCGTGACAGGATCTGATAGGTCGAGCGGATGGTCGACTCGCATTCCTCGCGCCAGCCGACGATTTCCTTGGCCAGCGGGTCCTGAAGGTCCACCGGAGTGTTGGACAGCGGGAAGAAGCCGGGCAGGGCATTGCCGAAAATTTCTGCAAATTCCGGGCTTGCGACCCAGGTCAAGAATGTCTCGGCGGCCTCGGGATGTTCGGTGGCGGCGTTCATGCCGATGCCGATATCGGTGTGGTCCGAAATATAACAGGTGTCGCCAGCGTTGCGGACTGGCGGCTTGAATGCACCCATCTCGAAATCGGCCTGTGTGTTGAAGCCCGAGATTTCCCACGACCCGGCGGGATAGATCGCGGCACGTCCCAAGGTAAAGATGTTCTGGCTGTCGGGATAGGTCTGCGCTTCGTATCCGTCACCCATATACTCGCCCCAACGGGCCAGGGTCGCATAGGGCGCAGTCCATGCCTCATCGGTCAGCTTCTGCTCGCCCGCGATCAGGGCCTGACGGCCTTCTTCACCTTTCCAGTAGTTCGGGCCTATGTTGTTGTAACCCATAGTGGCGGCTTCCCACTGGTCGTTGGTGCCCATGGCCAGAGGGACATAGGTGCCGTCCTCCCTGATCTTGTCGAGCGCAGCAAAGAACTCGTCTTCGGTGGTGGGAACTTCGATGCCCAATTCGGCAAAGGCGTCCTTGTTGTAGATGAAGCCGTGGATTACCGAAGCCATCGGAACGCAGAAGCTGACCGCACCGTCATCCGTCTGCCACGCCGATTTTGCCACGTCCGAGAAGTTGCCCATCGCTTCGACGCCGGACAGGTCGGTAAGGTGACCCGCCTCATACAGCGCCAGAGAGGCGTCGAACGGTCGGCAGGTGATCAGATCGCCGGCCGAGCCCGCGTCGAGTTTCGAGTTCAGAACGGCGTTGTATTCCGCCGGGGCCGAAGGGGTGAATTGAACCTTGATGCCGGGGTGCTTTGCCTCGAAAGCGGGGATGATCTGGTCCTGCCACAGGGTCAGGTCGTCGTTACGCCAGCTTTCGATGGTCAGAGTCACGTCCTCGGCAAGGGCGCTTGTGGCCATCAGTGTCGTGCCCAGCAAAGCCAGCTTCAGGCTTTTGTGTGTCATTGGTTTCTCCCGTTTGTTTGTCGTTGTCAGTTTTGCGCCAGTATGGCGGTCAGAATTCCCTTGTCGGCCTGCAACCGCGTGCGGGCCTGCGTCAGAGACAGGCCCTGCGCGGCGATCAGGATGGCGGGTTTCACCTCTCCGTTTGCCGCATCCAGCGCCTGCTGTGCAGTGTTGGCGTCCACGTCGGCGATCCGGGCGACGATTCCGGTAGCCCGCGCCCGCAGTTTGTCATTATCGGCGCGCAGATTGACCATCATCCCGCCATGCACATGCCCCAACTCGACCGCCATCAGCGACGAAAGCATGTTCAGCGCGATTTTCTGAGCCGTTCCCGCGCCCATGCGGGTTGAGCCCGAGATCAGCTCGGGCGGTGTGGCCAGAAGGATCGGAATGTCCGCGCCCTGCAGCAGCGGGCTGCCCGCGTTATTCGCAATGCCGATTACGGTTGCTTTGCGTGCACGGGCGATCTTTGCGGCCGCCATCGTGTAAGGCGTGGACCCGCTGGCCGACACCGCGATCACCGTGTCGCGTGCGGTCACCTGGCCCATCGCCTGCTCCAGACCGTCTGCGGCGTCTTCGGCTCCGCCCGGCATCTGGACGCCGGTCGGCAAACCTCCGGCCATGTGAATGCGTAGGCGGGCTGGGGGGATTGAAAACGTGCCGCCCAGTTCTTGTGCGTCAGCTGCTGCCATCAGGCCAGACGATCCGGCAGCCACGAAATGCAGCACCCCGTCGGTGCGGATCGTTGCCGCCATGGCCTCGGCGCCGCGGGCGATGTTGTCCAGGGCGTCCCGGACGGCGGCGGCCGCCGCGATCTGCCCCTCGGCCAGCGCGCGTGCGGCACTGACCAGGTTGCCTTGGGTCAGATGTAAGGCGTCAGGGTGCAATTGTTCGGTCAGCGGCAGCGTCAAGAGAATCCCCTCGTGTGTTCGCTCTACAATACCTATTTAATACCACCTGTCCATATTTTTCTTTTGCTGTGAGAAAATCGGGCGTTTTCAGCAAAAAAAGAACGCCAGATCAAGAATTTTACGGAATATGGGCTTTTCCAAGTTCGAAAGGTATTATAATGGTATTGCTATGACCGAGTCTCGAAATAGCGCCGTTTTGGCGGTGGATGGTGGCGGAACGCGCTGCCGTGTGGCCTGTGAGGTCAATGGCGTGATCCATTGCGTTGAAACGGGCACCGCCAATGTCTCGACCAATTTTGATGCGGCGCTGGCCCAGATTCGGGCTGGGCTTGAAGCATTGTCCCGACAAGCCTGCATAGAGGGCGCGGACCTGCGTGACTGGCCTGCGTTCATAGGTCTTGCGGGCGTTACCGATGCTGTGATTGCGGGGCGCTTGCGCGATGCGCTGGGTTTGACCTGCGCGCGAATCGAGGATGATCGCCCCGCCGCTGTGCGCGGTGCGTTGGGCGCACAGGATGGTTTGATCGCGCATTGCGGCACCGGTTCGTTCCTTGCAGTTCAGGTGGATGGTGCAATGCGGTTCGCCGGGGGCTGGGGATCGGTTCTGGGGGATGAGGCCTCGGCCCAGTGGGTCGGGCGCAGGGCCTTGTCCGAAGCGCTGTGCGCCCATGACGGTACGCAGGTTCAGACCGGCTTGACGCAAAAGCTGTTGTCCGATCTGAACGGTCCGGCGGGCGTCGTGTCTTTCGCCGGGTCTGCGACGCCTGCGCAGTTCGGCACGCTTGCCCCCGCAGTGACGTCTGCCGCTCAGGCGGGCGACTCTGTTGCTGTGGAAATCCTGAAGGCCGGTGCTGATTACATCGCTGAGATCGCGAAGCGTCTGGGCTGGCAGTCGGGCAGGGCGATCTGCCTGACCGGCGGAATTGCAGGGCATTACGCGCCCTATCTGCCGGACGAGATGCAGCCCGCCATTCGCGCCCCGCAAGGCGAGCCGCTGGCCGGCGCATTGGCCATGGCGAAGGAGATACGCCATGAGCATCTCTGACTTTCTGCGTGCCGACCGTTGGCTGAGCCCCGAAAAAGGGCCGCGCTATGTCCAATTGCGGCGCAGGCTGCAAGAGGGGATCGATACTGGCGTGCTGGCCCCGAACGCGTCACTGCCCTCGGAAAGGGAACTGGTCGAGATCACCGATCTGTCGCGGGTCACCGTACGCAAGGCAATACAGGAACTGGTTCAGGAGGGTGTGATCGAACAGCGCCAGGGCTCGGGTTCGTTCATTCGCGAGCGTATGCCGCGGGTCGAGCAATCGCTGACGCATCTGACATCCTTCACCGAGGACATGTCCAGCCGGGGAATGCGGACGACCTCGAAATGGCTGGAACGCGGCGTTTTTGCGCCAACCCAGGAAGAGATCGAGGCGCTGAGCCTGAAAGACGGAGAACAGATTTCCCGCATCTACCGCCTGCGCGAGGCTGATGGTCGCCCGCTGGCGCTGGAACGCGCCGCGCTGCCGCTGGACATCCTGCCGAACCCGATCGAGGTGACGACGTCACTCTATGAGGTTCTGGACAGTCTGGGCCTGCGGCCGGTGCGCGCGGTGCAAAAGATCTCGGCGCTCAATCTGGCGGCGCGTGAGGCCGAATTGCTGGGCGTGCCCGAAGGGGCTGCCGGGTTGAATATCGAACGCATTTCATTCCTCAAGAACGGGCGGGTCGCGGAACTGACCCGGTCGCTATATCGCGGTGACGCCTATGACTTCGTCGCCGAATTGCGGTTGTAACCGGAAAGGCCGAAAAATCATGTCTGAACACAGCTCGAAAATGCGTCAGGAGATTCTGGAAATCCCCGATGCGGTTGACCGGCTGCTGAGCCAAGGCGCGACCAACATAAAGGGTGCGGCAGCGCTGGTCAAAGAAGCCGATCCTCGGTTCCTGATCACTGTGGCGCGGGGATCGTCCGATCATGCCTGCCTGTATCTGAAATATGCCGCCGAGCTGCTGCTGAAGCTGCCTGCGGCGTCGGTCGGGCCGTCGGTCAGTTCGATCTATGACGTGGACTTGCAGGCCAAGGGGGCGTTGTGCGTGTCGGTGTCACAGTCCGGTCAAAGCCCGGATATCGTTGGAATGACACGATCGCTGAAATCCGGGGGCGGGGTGACTGTGGCCATCACCAACGATGAAAGCTCGCGATTGGCCAGTGTAACGGATGCGGTGCTGCCCCTTCACGCGGGGCCGGAACTGAGTGTGGCAGCGACCAAGACCTTTATCACTTCGCTTGTGACCGGGTTGTGGCTGCTGGCAGAGATCAAGGGCGACAGCGAGTTGTCCGGCGCGATCCGATCGCTGCCGGGCCATTTGGCGCAGGCCGCGCAGTGCGACTGGTCAGCGGTGGCCGAGGCGATCACGGGACGGTCGCTGTTCACGCTTGGTCGCGGTCCGTCCTTTGCCGTGTCCAATGAGGCCGCGCTGAAGATCAAGGAAACCTGCCAGATTCACGCCGAAAGCTATTCGGCGGCCGAAGTTCTGCATGGGCCGGTCTCGATTGTGGAAGAGGGCTTCCCCACCATCGTCTTCGCCGCAGCGGACGCGGCGGAACAGACAACGGCCGAGGCTGCCGACGCTCTGGCCGTCAAAGGGGCTGCGGTGTTCGCGGCGACCAACAGGGTTACCCGCGCACAGAGCCTGCCGGTGGCAAGAACCGATCACTGGCTGACCGATCCTATTGCCACCATCACCTCGTTCTACAGTATGGTCGAAGCCCTGGCCTGTGCCCGCGGAATCGACCCGGACGCACCGCGCCATCTGAGAAAGGTGACAGAGACGGTATGACCTCAGGTTCAGTGACATTTCGCAATGGGGCGCTGTTCGATGGCGGGCGCCTGCATTTCGGTCAGGCGGTGGTTTTTCATGATGGCGCGCTGGCCGCGCTTGAGCCTGAAGAGCGGGCGAAAAACCAAGGTCAGGTCATCGACCTGAACGGAGATACCCTGTGCCCCGGATATGTTGATCTGCAGGTCAATGGCGGCGACGGGGTGATGTTCAACGATGATCCGTCGGTTGAAACAATACGGCGGATTACTGATGCGCATCGCCGTCTGGGCGTGGCATCTTTGCTGCCGACCTTGATCACCGATACGCCCGAGAAAACGCAGGCCGCCATCCAGGCCGCGACAGAGGCGGTCCGTGCCGGTGTTCCGGGCGTGGCTGGGCTGCATCTGGAGGGGCCGCACCTCTCCGTTGCACGCAAGGGTGCGCATGACGGGGCGCTGATCCGCCCGATGGAGGACGCTGACCTGACGGCGCTGATCGAAGCGGCGGGGGAACTGCCGTGCCTCAAGGTGACCCTCGCGCCCGAATCCGTTTCCGAGCAACAAGTGAAGGCATTGTTCGACGCTGGTATTCTGGTGTCGCTGGGTCATACCGATGCGGATTTCGCGACCTGCCAGCGCTATGCTGCCGCGGGTGCGCGCTGTGTGACGCATCTGTTTAATGCCATGAGCCAGCTGGGCAGCCGCGAGCCGGGTCTGGTGGGGGCGGCGCTTGCCAATGGCAGCTTTTCGGCGGGTCTGATCGCCGATGGTATCCATGTTCACCCCGAGGTGATGCGCGCGGCGTGGGCCGCCAAAACCGCGCCAGGTCAAATCTTTTTGGTCAGCGATGCGATGGCTGTTGCGGGCACGGATCAGAACGCGTTCGGACTGGAAGGCCGCCGGATTGCGCGGACAGATGGGCGGTTGACGCTTGAGGACGGAACGCTGGCGGGGGCTGATCTGGACCTGACTACGGCCATCCGCAATCTTGTTACTCATGTGGGGGTGCCACTGCAGGAAGCGCTGGCCGCCGCAACGACTTATCCGGCATCACTGATTGGTCAAACGGCCGCACAGCCGTTGCAATATGCGTCGATGATCCGAATTTCGTCTGGTCTCGACACGTGTGACTGGCTTCCGGTGCAGATGTAGCGGGGCCGCTATACACGGTTCGCCGAGGCAGTGTGCGGAAATTGGAATCTGCCGTCGAACGGCGCTTGACGGCGTCAGGCGCATCGCTTAAACCGACCTGCGCTGAGCGGGCGTCGTATACTGGCTATTACCTCAGCCTTCCAAGCTGATGAAGCGGGTTCGATTCCCGCCGCCCGCTCCAAGTCAGCCCCAGAATACTGCGTCAAATGGCCCTGAGAAGGGGTCAATTCGCGTTGCGAAGCTTGACCCGGCGGTGCGCTGCCGCCAAGAAGCGGGCAAACGAATGCGAACATGAGTTAAGGACCAAGCATGGCAAGAAGAGCCTCAGCCAGTCCAGCGCAGCAATCCGCGCCAGGCGCCAGCGAAGAGCGCGCCGGATCCAAGAAGATTGGCGTTCTGGCGTCACTTTGGCCGTTCATGCTGCCGTACCGGTTGCTGATGATCGGTGCGACGCTGGCGCTGGTTTTGACCGCCAGCATGACCTTGACGCTGCCGCTGGCCGTACGTCGCGTGGTCGACAATTTCCGCATCGAAGACGGCGACTTGCTGGATTGGTACTTTCTGGCCGCGCTGGGCATTGCCGCAGTGTTGGCCGTAGGCACCGGCCTGCGCTATGCGCTGGTGACCCGTCTGGGCGAACGCGTGGTGGCCGATATCCGCAAGGCGGTGTTCGATCGCGTCATCGGAATGAGCCCCGAGTTCTACGAGCGCATCATGACCGGCGAGGTTCTGAGCCGTATCACCACCGATACGACGCTGATCCAATCGGTGCTGGGCTCGTCCGTGTCCATCGCCCTGCGCAACATGCTGTTATTCCTCGGCGGTTTGGTATTGATGCTGCTGACCTCGGCCAAGCTGACCGGGATGGTGATGCTGCTGATCCCGATTGTGGTGGTGCCGATTCTGCTGTTGGGGCGCCGTCTGCGTGTGATCAGCCGTGAAAATCAGGATTGGATTGCGGCGTCGTCCGGCAACGCGGGAGAGGCCCTGAGTGCGGTGCAGACCGTTCAGGCCTTCACCCACGAACAGGCCAGCCGCAAGCAGTTCGATGACATGACCGAAACGTCCTACGTGGTGTCTTTGCGTCGTATTCAGACCCGCGCGGTGCTGACGGTCATCGTGATTTTCCTGGTGTTCACCGGCATTGTCGGCGTGCTGTGGATGGGTGCCAATGACGTCCGCAATGGGGTGATGACCGAAGGGGTGCTGATCCAGTTCGTGATCTACTCGATCATTATGGCGGGTTCGGTCGCGGCCCTGTCGGAAATCTGGAGCGAGCTGCAGCGCGCCGCTGGCGCCACCGACCGTCTTGTCGAGCTGCTGAATGCGCAGGACACCGTCAATGATCCGGCCAACCCGGCCGCGTTGCCGTCACCGGTTCGTGGCGAGATTCGCTTTGACGACGTGACCTTCCGCTATCCCTCACGTCCTGATGTTGTGGCGCTGGAGCACCTGTCTTTGCAGGTCAATCCGGGTGAGACTGTGGCTTTTGTCGGCCCTTCGGGGGCGGGCAAGACAACCGTCATCCAGATGATCCAGCGGTTCTATGATCCGGCCTCGGGGCAGGTCATGCTGGACGGCGTTGATTTGCGTGACATCGACCGTGCCGACTTTCGCCGCCATATGGCACTGGTGCCGCAGGATCCGATCATCTTTGCCACCTCAGCGCGTGAGAACATTCGCTTTGGCCGTCTGGACGCCTCGGATGCCGAAGTTGAGGCCGCCGCCCGGGCCGCTGCTGCGCATGATTTCATTGCGGCCTTGCCCGAGGGCTATGACAGTTTCGTTGGCGAGCGCGGCGTGATGCTGTCGGGTGGCCAGAAACAACGCATCGCCATCGCCCGTGCGATCCTGCGCGACGCGCCGGTTCTGCTGCTGGATGAGGCGACCTCGGCGCTGGATGCGGAAAGCGAACGGGCGGTGCAGGGTGCCGTGGATAAAATGCGCGCGGGCCGCACCACGCTGATCGTGGCGCATCGGCTGGCGACGGTGAAAAAGGCCGACCGGATCGTGGTGATGGAGGCCGGCCGCATCGTGGCGCAGGGCACCCATGACGATCTGGTGGCGCAGGACGGCCTCTATGCCCGTCTGGCGCGCCTGCAATTCACCGACGGTATTGCCGCCGAATAAGGTGACGCTGGGGCACTACAGCTAAGTCCGCAGCGTCATTCTACCTCTTTGGTGCCTTCACAGCTAAGGCCTTTCTTGAACCTGCGCGGTTTTGCTTCCATCTTGACGGTGGATACAAAACCCGTGCCGGACACGGGAGAGATAAGGGAGGAACCGCATGGCCTTTGTGGGTTTGGAAGACAAGGCAAGGATGGAGCAGGAAATGTCGTGGGAGGACCGCGATGTACCGGTCACTTTCCACCAGTTACTGTCACGTACCGCAGAGAAATTCCCCAACAGCAATGCGATGAGCTTTCAGCTGTTGTCCGGCCCGACCGACAAGGCCGAGACGCTGACCTGGTCGGAACTGCTGGGCAAGGTCAATCAGGCCGCCAACCTGTTCCGGTCGCTGGGCATCGGCGAAAAGGACGTGGTGGCCTATGTGCTGCCGAATTGTAACGAAACGCTGATCACCATGATGGGCGGCGCGGTGGCCGGGATTGTCAATCCGATCAACCCGCTGCTGGAACCCGAACAGATCGCTGCAATCCTGCGTGAAACCGGTGCCAAGGTGGTGGTGACGCTGAAGTCCTTCCCCAAGACCGATGTGGCGCAAAAGGTTGAAGAGGCGGTGCGCCACGCGCCCAAGGTCAACACCATTCTGGAGATTGATCTGAACCGCTATCTGACACCGCCGAAATCCTGGTTGGTGCCGTTCTTGCGCCCCAAGATGGGGGACAAGGAGCATCTGGCCCACGCAGATTACAAGAACTTCAATCAGGAACTGGCCAAGCAGCCCACAACCCTGACCTTCGAGGACAGCAAGGAAGACCGTGTTGCCTGTTACTTCCATACCGGCGGCACCACGGGTATGCCCAAAGTGGCGCAGCACAAGTATTCGGGCCTGATCTACAACGGTTGGCTGGGCAACACGCTGCTGTTCTCGGATGAAGATGTCATCATGTGCCCGCTGCCGATGTTCCATGTCTTTGCCGTGCATGTGATCGTGATGGCGGCTGTGTCTTCGGGCGCGCATGTGGTCTTCCCGACCCCTGCCGGGTATCGCGGCGACGGGGTGTTCGACAATTTCTGGAAGCTGATCGAACGTTGGAAAGTATCCTTTATCATCACCGTACCCACGGCCATTGCCGCCAAGATGCAGCGCCCGGTGGACGCGGATATCTCGACGGTGAAAACAGCCTTCTCGGGCTCGGCCCCGCTGCCGGTTGAACTGTTCCGCCGCTTTGAAGACGCGACCGGCGTGACCATCGTCGAAGGCTATGGTCTGACCGAGGCGACCTGTCTGGTGTCGTGCAACCCTGTGGATGGCGAAAAGAAGATCGGCTCGATCGGGATCCCGTTCCCCTATACGGATGTCAAAATCCTGCAGGACGGGCCGGATGGCCCCAAGGAATGTGGCGCGAACGAGATCGGTGAGATCTGTATCTCGAACCCCGGTGTCTATGCGGGCAACACCTATACCGAGGCCGACAAGAACGTGGGCCTCTATCACTTCGACAAATATCTGCGCACCGGCGATCTGGGGCGGTTTGATGAGGATGGCTATCTGTGGATCACAGGCCGCGCCAAGGACCTGATCATTCGCGGTGGTCACAACATCGATCCGGCCGAGATCGAAGAGGCTCTGCTGGGGCATGACGCCGTCGCCTTTGCCGGCGCTATTGGTCAGCCCGACGCTTATTCGGGTGAGGTGCCTTGCGCCTTTGTCGAACTGGTCGATGGCGCCAGCGTGACCGAGAAAGAGCTGATGGAGTATTGCGGCGTGCATGTCCATGAACGCGCGGCGCAGCCCAAGCACATGACTATTCTGGATGAGCTGCCGAAAACCGCCGTAGGTAAGGTGTTTAAGCCCGAGCTGCGAAAACAGGCGATCACCCGCATCTATAACGGCGCGCTTGAAAAGGCCGGGGTGGATGCTCGTGTTGTCTCGGTTGTCGACGACAAGAAGCGCGGGCTTGTCGCGCAGCTTGACGCCAACGGCTCCTCGGAGGACGATGTCGGTAAGGTGCTGGGATCGTTTACCCGGCCATGGGAGTGGGCTGCCTGACCGCGGAGGTACAATGGATTATGAACGTCTGATCGATGAAGAAACCTGGGCGTTCATAAGACGAACGGCGGAAAGCTATCCTGACGACGCGGTCGATCTGTCGATCGCGGATCAACGCCGCGTCTACAACGAGATGTGTCAGGACTTTCGCCAACCCCGGCCTCCGGGTCTGGAGGTGCAGGACAGGTCCGCCGATGGCGTGCCTGTCCGCGTTTACACCGCCGGAGATCCAACGCGAACCGTCGTCTATTATCATGGCGGCGGTTTTGTTGTTGGCGGGTTGGACAGCCACGATGATGTCTGCGCCGAGATATGCGTACAGACCGGGTACCGTGTTGTTGCCGTAGATTACCGCCTGTGCCCCGAACATGTGCATCCCGCCCAGTTCGAGGACAGCTGGACTGCAGCGAACTGGGTGGCGACCGAGTTCGGCGACCCTCTGGTTCTGGCCGGGGACAGCGCCGGGGGGAACCTTGCGGCTGCGGTTGCGCAGCATGGCCGCGGGCGTCTTGAGGGCGTTCTGGGTCAGGTTCTGATCTATCCCGGATTGGGCGGCGACACATCGACCGGCTCTTACATCGAACACGCACAAGCACCGCTTTTGACGCTGGACGAAATTAAGTTCTATGAGAAAGTCCGCTGTGGTGGCACGGCGCCGCAAAACGACCCGACATTTGCGCCGTTGCACGATACCGATTTCTCGGCCCTGCCGCCGACCGTGGTCGTGACGGCGGATTGCGATCCGTTGCGCGATGACGGAGCGATCTATTGCGAGCAAATCGCGGCAGCCGGCGGGCAGGCGCATTGGATCAACGAACCCGGCCTCGTGCATGGCTATCTGCGGGCGCGAACCTCGGTAAAGCGCGCCGCAGACAGTTTCGAGCGGATATCGGTCGCCATCGAGGCGCTGGGCCAAGAAGTTTGGCCCTACGACTGATCTCTTATTTCAGGAACGGCGCGGCCTTCATCGTTTCGGCAATCGGTGCGCCCATGCGGTTCAGGATCGTGGGGGCCAGCTGTAACTGGTCGATTGCAGCGTCCGCGTCGGGGCCTTTTGCATCGCCAAAGTAGTACAGCGCGGTTTCCTGCTGCAACGGGCTGCGCCCGCCGTGGTGGCCGCGCTCATCCTGACCATGATCAGCAGTGACGATGACCTCATAGCCCAACTGCCGCCAGCGGGGGATGAAGGGCGCCAGCATCTCGTCCATCACGAAACAGGCGTGATCCATTTCCTCGCAATCGTGGAAGAACCGATGCCCCATGCTGTCCAGCGTGCAGGTGTGCAGGATGCCGTAATCCAGACCGAAACGCAGGCAAAGGTTGGTCAGAGACGCGAACAGGTCCACGTCACACGGCGTCATCTGATTGGCTTTGCCATAGCCGGTCATGGTGTGAAACCGGCCGTGGTTGATGGTCTTGCTGTCGGGTTCGTCATATTCGACATCGCGGACATAATCGAACGGATGGCGGTTGAAGAACTGTGACCAATAGCTATGGGTGACAGCTCCGGTCACGCCGCCGGCCTCACGCACCTGGCTGAAGACGTCCTTGTGGCTCAGGCGGAAGACGTTGCCATTGCCGGTGCAGCCATGTTCCTGTGGTGTGACGCCGGTATGGATCGACGCATAGCAGCTGGCCGAAGTCGACGGCAGCACCGAACGCAGCTTCCAAACCTGCGCCTCGCCACTGTCGACCCAACCTTCGAGGTTGCCGAACAACCGGCGAAAATTGCGCCACGGGACGCCGTCCAGAATGATGAGAAGGATTTTGCGGTCCATTTTCCGACCCTTTTCTTAAACACGTCAGGCGAGCCTAGGGGATTCGCCGCGCATGGACTGTCAATTCGCGCCCCGAATAGCAAAATCCCGACACCTGTTTGTGACACATGCCGGGATTTCGAAGCTTTTATGGGGACGGGGATCAGTTCCCGGCGCTCTCCATTTTACGGTGGGCGACCACCTCTTCCAGCCAGCCCAGATGCATCTCGGGCACCGAGCTGAGCAGCAAGTCGGTATAGTCGTCGAACGGCGGGCTCAGCACCTCGCTCTTTGACCCATACCGCGCCACACGTCCCTGATACATCACCGCGATGCTGTCGCTGATTGCGCGGACCGTCGCCAGATCGTGGGTGATGAACAGATAGGCCACATCCTCGATCTGCTGCAGATCCAGCAGCAGTTTCAGAATGCCGTCAGCCACCAGCGGATCCAGCGCCGAGGTGACCTCGTCGCAGATGATCATCTTGGGCTTGGCCGCCAGCGAGCGTGCGATGCAGACACGCTGTTTCTGACCGCCCGACAGTTCCGCCGGATAGCGATCGATGAACTTTTCGCCCAGTTCGATCTCATCCAGCAATTCGACGATCCGCTTGCGCTTTTCGGCACCGCGCATGTTGAAGTAGAACTCCAACGGGCGACCGATGATCGTACCAACGGTCTGACGCGGGTTCATCGCCGTATCAGCCATCTGATAGATCATTTGCAGCTCACGCAGGTCTTCCAGCGACCGTCCCTTCAGATCGGGGCTCAGCTTGCGCCCGTTAAAGGTGATCTCACCATCACGCGGCGGCAGCAGGCCGGTGATCACACGGGCCAGCGTCGACTTGCCCGAACCGGATTCACCCACAACCGCCAGCGTCTGGCCTGGATGAAGCTCGACATTGACGTTGTGCAGCACGTCGAAGTTCAGACCCTTGTAGCGCGCGGTGATGCCGTCAACGCTCAGCACCGGTTCGGGCGTGGGTTTCTTCTCTTCGTGCTCGATCGACCGCACCGAGACCAGAGCTTTGGTATAGTCTTCCTGCGGGTTGTTGATGATCTGATCGGTGTTGCCGTATTCGACCGTGTTCCCCATCCGCAGCACCATGATGTCGTCGCTCACCTGCGCCACAACCGCCAGGTCGTGGGTGATGTAGAGCGCGGCAACGCCAGTCGCTGCGATGGCTTCCTTGATGGCCATCAGAACATCGATCTGAGTGGTCACGTCCAAGGCCGTGGTGGGTTCGTCAAACACCACCAGATCAGGCTCGGGGCACAGCGCCAGCGCTGTCATGCAACGCTGCAGCTGACCGCCGGAAACCTGGTGCGGGTAGCGGCTGCCGATATTGTCCGGGTCGGGCAGACCCAGCTTGGCGAACAGTTCACGCGCGCGGGCTTCGGCCTCTTTGCGGGTGAATTTCTTCTGTTCGACTGCGGCTTCGACCACCTGATCCATGATCTTCTTGGCCGGGTTAAACGAGGCGGCGGCGGATTGGGACACATAGGTGACCTCACCCCCGCGCAGCTTGCGGATATCCCCATGAGACGTCTTGAGGATATCGCGTCCGTTGACCCAGACCTCGCCGCCGGTGATTTTCACGCCACCCCGGCCATAGGCCATCGAGGCCAGACCGATGGTGGATTTACCGGCACCGGATTCGCCGATCAGACCGAGCACCTTGCCGCGTTCGAGGTCAAAGCTGACCCCGTGCACGATTTCGATGTCATGGGGCTTTTCGCCCGGCGGATAGACGGTCGCGCCGATCTTGAGGTCGCGGACCTTGAGAAGGGTATCACTCATCCCCGGCCTCCTTTCAGCGATGTGGTGCGGTTCAGGACCCAGTCAGCCACGAGATTGACCGAGATGGCCAGCGTCGCGATGGCCACAGCGGGGTACAACGCCGCGCCGATGCCATAGACGATACCGTCCTTGTTTTCCTTCACGATGCCACCCCAGTCCGCCAGCGGCGGCTGAACGCCCAGACCCAGGAACGACAGGGTCGAGATGAACAGAACCATGAAGATGAACCGCAGCCCGAACTCAGCCACCAGAGGCGACAAGGCATTGGGCAGGATTTCCCGGAAGATGATCCAGCCCCGGCCTTCACCGCGCAACTTGGCGGCCTCGACATAGTCCATCACGTTGATGTCCACGGCCACCGACCGCGACAGGCGATAGGGCCGCGTGGCGTCCAGCAGGCCCATAACAAGGATCAGGATCGGAACGGTCACCGGAACGATTGCCAGAATAACCAGCGCCAGGATCAGTGTCGGGATCGACATGACCAGATCAACTGCCCGGCTGAGCACCTGATCGGCCCATCCGCCCAGCACGGCCGCCAGCAGACCCAGAGAGGTGCCGGTGACAAAGCTGAGGATCGTGGCTGCCGCGGCGATAAATATGGTCGTACGGCCACCGTAGATCATGCGGGTCAACAGATCGCGCCCGATGTTGTCGGTGCCCAGCAGATGCTCGGCGCTTGAGGGTTCCCACACATCTCCGACCACTTCGGCCATGCCGTAGGGGGCGATCAGGGGGGCTGCGAAGGCTATGAAAAAGTACAGCCCGGTGAAAAACAGACCGATCATAGCCGAAATAGGAACATTCTTCATCATTTCGGATGCCTCAGTCTTGGGTTGGCGAGGATCGACACAATATCGGCCACCATGTTCAGCCCAATATAGACGGCGGCAAAGACGACTCCGCAGGCCAGAACGACCGGCACGTCACGTTTGGTCACCGAGTCCACCAGATACTGCCCCATACCGGGGTACACGAACACTACCTCGACAACGACGACGCCGACGACCAGATAGGCCAGGTTCAGCATCACGACGTTTACGATGGGCGAGATTGCGTTGGGAAACGCATGGCGTGCAATGACCTGAAAGTTCGACAGGCCCTTCAGCTCGGCCGTTTCGATATAGGCCGATTGCATCAGGTTCAGGATCGCGGCGCGGGTCATCCGCATCATCTGCGCCAAAACTACCAGCGTCAGCACGAAGGCAGGCAGGGCGATGGTATAGAGCTTTTCCCCGAAAGACATTGAATCATTGATCATAGCGAGCGAAGAAAACCAGCCCAGTTTCACCGAGATGAAGTAGATCACCAGGTAGCCGATCAGGAATTCGGGGATCGAAACAGTTGTAAGCGTGACAGCGGAGATTAGTTTATCCGGCCAGCGGTCGCGGTACCGGACGGCCAGCAAACCCAGAAAGATGGCAAGTGGAACCGATACGATGGCTGCAACACAGGCCAGAAACAGCGTGTTCCCCAGCCGTTTTCCAATGCTTTCCGCGATATCGAGTTTGTTAGTCAGGGACTGACCCAGATCACCCTGAAGAATGCCGCCCAGCCACTCGAAGTAACGGGTCAGGGCAGGGCGGTTGAGGCCCATCTCTTCGCGCAGGTTGGCCAAAGATTCGGGGGTTGCGGATTGACCAAGGACAGCTTGGGCAGCGTCCCCGGGAAGAGCTTCGGTGAGGCCGAAAATCAGAGCCGATGCACCAAAGAGCAAGAGGATTCCCAGCGCAAGGCGCTGGGAAACCAGTTTGATGACGGGATGCATTGTCCTGAGCCCGTATCAGGCGAACCACATTTTGCGTGAGGCCTGGCCACCCATCAGTTCATCATACGGATCCGGCTCCCAACCAGCCAGTTGGTCGCTGACACCGTCAATGAACTGGTTGAACATCGGGCAAATCAGGCCGCCTTCTTCGTTAAGCAGCCGACCCATCTGAGAGTAGATCTCTTTCCGCTTGGCGGTGTCGAGCTCTCCTTTTGCCTGATTCAGCATATCGTCGAACTCGGGCCGTTTCCAACGTGTGTCGTTCCAGTCGGCGGTCGAGAGGTACGCGGTGGTGTACATCTGATCCTGTACCGGACGGCCCGTCCAGTAAGAGGCGCAGAACGGTTGGACATTCCAGACCTCGGACCAGTAGCCATCACCCGGGACACGTTCGATGACAAGTGGGATACCGGCCTGATTTGCCGTTTGCTGGAAGAGCGCCGCAGCGTCCACCGCACCCGGGAATGCAACATCCGAGGTACGCAGAACGATCGGTGATCCGTCGTGGCCGGACTTCTTGTAGTGCTCGGCTGCCTTTTCAAGATCAAACGGGCGCTGAGGGATTGTATCGTCAAACAGCGGATAGGCCGCATTGATCGGCATGTCGTTGCCAACAGACCCATAACCCTGCAGGATCTTTTCAACCAGCTCTTCGCGGTTGATCGCATATTTCAGAGCCAGCCGCAGATCGAGATTGTCGAACGGGGCGGTATCCGAATGCATGATGAATACGTAATGCCCGCGACCCGTCGTAGGCTGTACGCTCAGACCCGGCGCGCGGCCCAGAAGATTGGCCACCTTGGGCTCAACCCGGTTGATAAGGTGAACCTGACCGGACTGAAGCGCCGCGGTACGTGCGGTTGCATCGTTGATGGCAATAATTTCGACACTGTCAAAATGGCCGTCATCCGCCCAGTAATTGTCGAATTTCGTGTAAACGTGACGCACACCCGGCTCGTTTACTTCCATCTTGTATGGCCCTGTGCCGATCCCCGCGCCCGGATTATCGAGGCCACCGTCCGGCTGAATGATCAGGTGATAGTCTGCCATGAGGTAAGGCAAATCAGCATTCGGGCTGTTCAACGTGACTGAGAACACGTCGCCGTCTGTCTTCATCGACTCGATCTCTTTCATGATGCCCAGGGCACCGGATTTCGAGTTCTCGTCCGAATGGCGCTGCATGGTTTTCAGCACATCTTCGCTGGTCAGTGTCTTGCCGTTGTGGAATTCGACACCAGGGCGGATTTTAAAGTTCCACACCTTGGCGTCAGCGCTGGCTTCCACGCTTTCGGCCAGACGTGATTCAATCGAGCCGTCCGGCGCTACGACCACCAGAGTGTCACCAAATTGGCGACCGTTGAGAGCAGGCACTTGGCTGGCGTAGGTCGCCGGGTCCAGAGAGTTCGTCGATTCGCCACCGACCGAGCCGATCTTCAGGTCGCCGCCCTTTTTCGGGCCAGCCGCGCGTGCGGCATCTGCAAACATGGTGCTGGCCATGGCCGCAGAAACACCCAAAGCCGCAGCTTTCCCCATGAATTCGCGGCGGGTGAGCTTGCCGGCTGTGACCTGTTTGGTCATGTGAGTGATTTGTTCGTTCATCATGGTCTCCCGGTTGATTGGATTGTTGCCCTTTTGGGCTTTTTATTGACGCGTGAGTCAAAGTAGGCGGAATTCGGTCGGACGGGCAAGAACAAATGTCTGACACTTGAGCGTCCAGCATCACATTTGATCACGCGGTATGGCATCCTCCAGTCGCTTGGTTGATACCAGTTTGTCGCCCTCAAAGGCATCCTTACGAGCCCTGAGGAAAAAGGAATTCTGATCCGCCCACATCTCGCATGAGGTTTCAGTGCGCAGGTCGATACCGTTCCGGCTGATTTCTTGCGTCCATTTGCAATGTCCCCGAGCCGAGAAGGGATCATCCGGGTGGATCGTCCAGCGTTCATGCGCCATTCCGCCGTGGATTTGGCCGTGGTCGTTATTGGTAACCAGGCCAAAGTCATCCTTGATGATCAGGTGGGTTTCGCCCGAGTTCATGTCCGTTTCCACCCGCCGCGAATTATTCGGCGCGCGTAGCGACGTCTGACCCAGAGCCGGGGCCGACTCGGGCGGTGGAAACGTGTATTCGTCGCCACCGGATGGGCGTTGCGGTATGGTAATGTCGCCCTGCGTCAGATGCAGTTCGGTATGCTCGGGCGACGGCCAGATCAGCGGCGAATAGGCGCTGGAGATTGCGACCCGCAGCCTGTGCCCCTTGGGCACGCGATAGGCGATGTGATCCAGATCCAGCGAAACGTCATAAACGGCGCCCGGCGTCAGTGGTGTTGGCTCGGCGTGGCTGTCGCGATGCGTCAGGTTCAGCACGCCATAGGTGATGCGTGTCGAGGCCCCGTCCGGGTGCACATGATTCAGCCGAACGGCAATCTGCGCCTGCCGGCGGTCGGCACTCAGGCGCAGGCGAATGCGTGGCGCGCCGACGATGTCCATGTTCTCAGCCAGCGGTGCGCCATCGAAACAGGCCGAAAGCGCATCATCGGCGCGCTGGTCTCCGGGCATGTCGGGACCCAGCCAGATGGCGCAATAATCTCCGCTTTCCATGCCGCAGGTCTGCGGTGACCGCACGCGAACGTTCAGCGGGCCGTCCAGTCCAAGGCCCTCATCCGACAGGCCCAGTGTCAGGGCGGGCAGATGAGACGTGGCCCCCTCGGCCTCGGCGATCCAGCGCCCCGACCGTTCATTGTACCGGCGCTGCGGTCGCACGCCATCCATCAGATAGGCGCGGTAGGCGGGATCTTTGTCGACGCCGGTATCAATGCCTTTCAGCCAGTGATCCCACCAGCGCAGAGCTTCTTGCAAGAATCCGATTCTTGGTTCGGGTACTGCGAAATGAGGGTACTTGTGCACCCAAGGCCCCACGATCCCTTTGACTGGGGCTGTCAGTTGCTCAACCAGCAAAGGAACGGTGTTCTTATAGGCATCCCCCAAGCCGCCGGTCGCCAGCGTCGCCACCTGCAGCGCGTTGAACCCACCCCAGCTGATCCCCATCATCCCGATCATGCCGGTACACCAGGGTTGCTGCGCCAGCCAATGGATTGTTGCGACGGCATCGTCCAGCTCTTGCCGGGTGTATTCGTTCTCCATCAACCCTTCGCTGTCGCCATTGCCGCGCATGTCGACGCGTATCCAAGCATAGCCCCGTTCCGCAAACCAAAGGTGGGTCAGCGCATCCCGCACGGTCGTTCCGTCACGCTTGCGATAGGGCAGAAACTCCAGAATAGCGGGGACAGGGTTGTCCGCCGCATCCGTCGGTCGCCAGATGCGCGCAGACAAGCGACAGCAATCGGGCATTTCAATGCCGACGTCGGGGCTTTCTTCGATGGTGCGTAGCGCGTTGGCAGGCGGCGTCATTCGCACACTGTCCGGGGGAAGTTCAAATCAGGTTGGCTCAAAATCGTCAGATCATTCGCGGATTGCGACAAGCAGATCCATAACATTCGTTCCCGTCGGCCCCGTCACCAGCAATGCACCCGCGCGATCCAGAAAGCTGCCGCTATCCGCCTGCTGCAACGCTTGTTCCGCACCTTCGCCCCAGGTGGTGCCGTCGATGATAGCGCCGGCCGCATCGGTTGGGCCATCCGTGCCATCGGTTCCGCCGACGACCACCGTTATTCCTTCAGTTCCCGCAATCTCGCGGGCAAGGGCCAGCGCCAACCCCTGATTGCGCCCGCCGCGCCCCGGGTTTTCAGGCAGGACAACCGTCGGCTCTCCGCCGAAAACCATGACGCCGCTGGGCATGGCGCGGAGTCGAGCACCTAACGCTTCGGCGATGTTCAAAAAGTCATCGTGCAGACATTCTTCGTTGGTGAGAACTGTCAGGCCTTCGTCCCGCGCCAAATCCGCAGCGGCCGCGCGGGCATGAGCATTCGAGGCCACGATCTGCGTGCTCGCCTCAAAGCTATAGCTATCCGGCAGTGCCCCGATCCCCGAGCCGACAACATTCAGGTCATCCCCGGGCACGTCCGAGATCGCCAGTACGGTCGCCTTTTTCCCTTGGAAATGAGACAGAAGCCCGCCGCCTTTGATCCGCGACAGCTTGCGGCGCTCGGCGTTCATGGCCGTTATGTCCAGCCCCTCGGCCAGTAGCTGTTTGTTCAACTGCTCCAGATCGGACAGCGTTTTTCCCGGCAGCAAATCCTCGGCCAGTGAAGACGCCCCGCCGGACACCAGCAACAGCAGATGCGAGCCGGGCTGCATGGCTTCGACTGCTTCGCGCAGGGCCTGACCGCCCTCAAGGCTGCGGCTGTCGGGAACCGGATGAGAGGCCTCGATCACTGTCACATGATCCGGCAGGTCGCGCCCGTGGTCGTCCTTGGTGACAACCAGTGTCGGGCGTGGGCCAAAATGCTCCAAAGCGGCACGGGCCATTGCGGCAGCGGGTTTGCCCACGGCCAGGATTTGATCGGGTGCGGCGATATCGTGCAGCACTTTGCTGGTCGCAGCGTGGCCGCCCACGGCATCGACACCAGCCTGCCAGATGCGAATTGCCTGTTCTTTTCTGTCCATCAGCTTTCCACCCAAATCGTGACCGGCCCGTCATTGACCAGTTCTACTGCCATATCCGCCCCAAACTCACCGGTTTCGACCGGCACGCCATGCGCCGCAAGGCGCTGGGCGAACACCTCATAAAGATGCTTGCCAAGATCCGGCGCCGCCGCTTCGGAAAAGCCGGGCCTGTTGCCGCGCGACGTATCGGCGGCCAATGTGAACTGGCTGATCACCAACGCCGAGCCTTCGATATCTTTCACCGAGCGGTTCATTTTCCCGGCGTCATCCTTGAAAATCCGCAGTTTCGAGACCTTGGCGGCCAGTTGATCCGCCTTCGTTTCATCATCGCCCTGCATTGCGCAGACCAGGATCATCAGCCCCGGTCCGGTCTGGCCGATGACTTGACCGCCGACCGATACGCTGGCGCGTGAAACTCGTTGTAGGACTGCGCGCAAATTTACTCTCCGCCTGGTGCGTTTGTTACCCTAGCCATTCGACAATCTCGCTCAGATCGGCGCGGTCGGTACGAAAGCCATTGGCGGGGTGATCTTTATCCGCATAGCCAAAGGAAATCGCGCATAAAATCATCCGGTCGTCCGGGATGTCGAAATAGCGGCGCAGAAACGGGCTGTACGTGGCGACCGCCGCCTGCGGGATCGTGGCTACGCCAAGTGCCTGTGCGGCCAGTGAAAACGCGGTGACGAACCCGCCGCAATCCAGCGCGCCATAGGCCCCAAGTTCCTTCGGGCTGGTTATGATCGCGCAATGCGGCGCGCCGAACAGCGCGAAATTCTCCATCATCTGCCGGGCCGAGGCCGCGCGATCGCCGCGCTCCACGCCCACCGCCTCATACAAGGCCCAGCCGCAAGCCCGGCGGCGGTTCTGGTAGACACCTGAATACGAGGTCGGAAAGGGCAGATCGGGGGCAGGGGCGCCGGTCATGGCCTCTGTCTGCAGCGCCGTGCGAAAGTGATCGGTTTCTTCGCCGCTGGTGAGGATCACGTGCCAGGGCTGGGCGTTGCACCAACTGGGCACAAGCATGGCGCTGGTCAGGATTTGTTCGATCTGCTCCTTCGGGACCCGGTCGGGAAGAAAGGCCCGGCAGGAATGCCGCGCTGTCAGCAATTGGGTCAGATCGGATAGTGTCACACTGGCCTCCCCGCTCGGCTTTGACGCGGCGCAGAATGGCGTCTGATCGAGCGGAGTTCAAGCGCTAACAATTTCTGATTTCGGTCCGATTTCACCCTTGTTGGCCAGTTGCCATCAGATATCCGACGCCGGCGGCCACAAGCAGGCCCAGAACGACGGCGACGGTGATCTTGATAGCGGACCAGGGGCGCTCACCCTGAACGCGACCTGTGCGGCCGTTCACGACAAAGCGGTATGTCTGACCGCGATACTTGTAGGCCGCCATCCAGACCGGCAGCAGGATATGCTTGAACGTCACGTTCCGCACATCCGTATCGATCGTGTGTATCCGCTGGCGGTCGCCACCGATGTCGAAACGCACATCCCTTTCGATGACCCGGGCCATATACCCGCGCGCCTCGGTGTAGCCTTCCTGTAATTCAACGGTGTAGGCCTCGGCCCGAAACCCAGCCAGATACTCGGGCTGATAAGGCTCCAGCGCTGGTAAGTCCCAGGGCTCCAGCGCGTCGGTGTAGCTTTTGGGCAAAGACCGCGAGGCCAGCACAAGCACGTCGTCAAAGAACCGCTTCACCCGCCCGGATTTCGGAGACCACCGCACCTTGGGCACCTGCTGCTGCACACGCTTGCCGTCGCGCATGACGGTTCGGGTTTCATAGTAGACGGTGCCACGCTCGCCGCGATAGCTGGATTGCGTATCCGCATCAAACGTCCAGTATGGGACGTAAATACCCTGCATCTTGCGACCTTTGCGGGCGTATTCCTGCAACCCGTTCGGCGCAAACCACAGCCGCCCCAGCCAGTCCCCCATCGCCTTGTGCGCTGAACGTTCATCTATGGCAAAGGGTAACACCCCACGCGGCTTTATATGCCGATTGACACCGGTATCCGTAACCACCGGCGTTGCGCAGAACGGGCATTCAGCGGCGTGGGTGGCGGGGTCGAACTCGACCTGAGCCGCGCAGTTTGGGCAGGACAGAACACGTGTTTCCTCGATCTCGCTGTCGGGCAGGCGGTCCGCAATGGCGGCCACGAAATCCAGCTCTTTCAGGCTGGCACCGCCCCAGGGGCCGGCGCCGATAGCTTCGGAATGCCCGCAATGATCGCAGGTCAGGCTGCCGTCACCGGGGTTGAATCGGTAATCTGCACCGCATTGCTCGCAGGGAAATCGATGTTCTTCGGTCATCGTGCGGCCTTATTCTTGCGCGGACGTGTGAAAGGTCAGGCGCCGGGCGGCGGCGGTGGCAGAATGGTGAACAACTGCGCCAGTTCCTGCACGTCTCCGGCCTTTTTCCAGCCGTCTTGTCCGGCAGTCCAGACGTGGGTGTCGCGGGTAATTTCCCCGTCCGTCGCCATCCGTCCCATCTTGGCTTTCGAGAACGGCCCGCTGGTTTGCCCATCCACCGCGATGTGCCACACATGCTCGACCGGAGGAGGCGGCGGCGGTGCCGCGTGCGCTGCCGGTTGCGGGGCAGCGGGGGCGGAACTGCCCCATGGGCCACTCGGTTGACCCGCTGCCATGTTCGACATCTGCTGTGCCATGGCCATTCCCATGCCCATGCCAAGACCCGCGCCCATGCCGCCACCCTGACCGGGGTTGTTGGCGGCGGCGGTCATTGCCTCGGCTGCGGAATACTGGGTGAATTTGCCCAGATCACCCGCCAGCCCCATCGAGGTGCGCTTGTCCAACGCGGCCTCGACCGCGGGCGGAAGCGAGATATTTTCGATGTAGAACTCAGGCATCTCCAGCCCGTAGCTGTCCAGCACCGGCGAAACCTCAGCCGCGATCAGCTTGCCCAGATCGGCGGTGTTGGCGGCCATGTCCAGAACTGGAATACCCGACCCGGCGATCACGCGACTGAATTCTTGCACGATGATGTTGCGAATCTGAAAGCTGATCTCGTCCATGGTGAATTCACCATCGGTGCCCACGATTTCGATCAGGAACTTTGCGGCATCCTTCACGCGCACTGTATAAGTGCCGAAGGCCCGGATGCGGGTCGGCCCGAATTCGGGATCGCGCAGCATAATTGGGTTCTTTGTACCCCATTTGAGGTCATTGAACCGGGTTGTGTTGACGAAATAGATCTCGGACTTGAACGGAGACTGAAAGCCGTGATCCCAATGCTGCAAGGTTGTCATGATCGGCATGTTGTTGGTCTCAAGCATATAAAGACCCGGCGTGAACACATCCGCCAGTTGCCCCTCATGCACGAACACGGCCGCCTGGCCTTCGCGCACGGTCAGCTTAGCGCCGTATTTGATCTCGTGTCCCTCACGTTCGAACCGCCAGACCATGGTGTCGCGCGTGTCGTCGACCCAGTGAATGACGTCGATGAATTCTCCGGTCAGAAAATCGAAAATACCCATTGGGGTCTCCTTTCCTTGGGCTCAGAGCTGCTGGCCCATCAGTTCACGCGCAATGATCCGCACCACAGGGCGGGCGTCCTCGGCCGTCGTGCCGGGTGTCAGACGCGGGTCATAGAGCATCGTCAGTAGTTTCTCGTCATGGCTTGTCAGCAGCGCAAACTCATCATCGTCGTTGAAAATCGAAGGGCGCGCGGCAGGGCTGTCATTGGACAGGCCAAGGCCCTGTGCGATCTCTTCGTGGATGCAACTGCGGCGTAGCAGGTCGGGCAATTCTGTCCGGATCAGCGTCACCGCCCGCACATACCGGTTCGGAGCATTGCTCGTGGCCGAGGCAAACACGAAACAATCGATATTGGCGCGCGGGTTGGCAACCAGATCCAGCGAGGCCTGACCGATATTCGGGATCAATTGCTTGAGGCGCATGACCACATAGCTGCTGTCATCTTTGCCCGCAAAGAACACGTGGAAGTTCGCCTTGCGATTGACGACCGAGATCGGGTGGTCAGTCAGTTTGGCCAGCCGCGCCGTAAAGGCATCGACCTGCGCGGCATCCTGTTCGCGCACCTCGGGGGCAACCGATGGGGCGAATTCGGTCTGCACGCGCACCGGCCCCGTCCACCGGCTGAGCTGCCCGTCCGTCTTGCGCGAAGACGCGGTCACCGCGTGGTCGGGGTATTCGCTATAGAACGCGATGGCCTCGAAATTTCGGGCCAGATCGTCGGCGTCATAGGGCGTGTCGGGGCCACCCCCGTCTATTCGCAGCAAATCACGGGTCAAAAGATCGCGTTCGACCCGCTGATAGAACCGCGCCAGATCCTGACTTGCCGCGGACGGCGGCACATAGGCATTGGGCGCAGGTGCGGGCGTCTCTGGCCGCGGTTGCGGGACAACCGAAGACGTCAGGGTTTCATCGCAATTGGCCAAAACCAACAGCGATACCAAACCCAAAAGGGGCTTCAGATATCCCGATACCCGCACGCGCGACCCGCCGTCAGCCCGGAACCGCCGTTCCGGCAGTGTCGCCGATCCCGTCCTGACGCGCCTTTGCCGAGGCCAGCGTGTCGCGTAGTTCGGCCTCCATCTTCTGCAGTTCCTGTTCGGCAGCGGCGCGCTTGGCCTTGCCTTCGTCCGCGATGGCAAGGCTTTCATTGATAGTACCGATCAGGTCAGCATTGGCCTGTTTGACCGCTTCGATGTCGAATACGCCGCGTTCCATTTCCTCGCGGATCATCTTGTTGGACTCGCGCAGGTTCGCCGCGTTCGAGGTCAGCAATTCGTTGGTCAGGTCATTGGCGTCACGCACGGCGGCGGCGGCCTCGGCGCTGCGCTGAATGGTAACGGCCTGCGCCAGTTGGGTTTCCCACAGAGGCACGGTGTTGACCAAAGTCGAGTTGATCTTGGTCACCAGCGACTTGTCGTTCTCCTGCACCAGTCGGATCGACGGCAGCGACTGCATCGTCACCTGCCGCGTCAGTTTCAGGTCATGGACCCGGCGCTCCAGATCGTCGCGCGCGGCGCGCATGTCGCGCAGCTCCTGCGCTTTCATCACCTGCTGGTCCTCGGGCGCGGCCTGAACTTCGGCCTCTTTTTCGGGGATGTCGTGGCTGTCCAGCTCGGTCAGCTTTTCCTCACCCGCCGCGATGTAAAGCGCCAGTTCGTCATAGAACCCAAGCGTCTTTTCATAGAGCAGGTCCAGCGACTTGATGTCTTTCAACAGCGTGTGTTCATGGCCGAGCAGGTCGTCGGTGATACGGTCGATCTGGCCCTGAACGTTTTCGTATTGCGCGGTGAACTTGGCGAAAGGCGCGGCGCGGCCCAGCAGTTTTTCCCACCAGCTGCGCTCGCGGCGCACGTCCAGTTCGCTGACCGAGAAACCACGGATCGTCGTCACGATGTTGCGCAGGCTGTCCCCGGCGGGACCCACATCCTTGTTGCGCACATCGGCCAGCATCGCCTGGCTGATTTCCTGCAGTTCCGCCTGAGCGGATGAGCCGAAGGATACGATCGAGTTGGTGTTGTCCATGTCGATCTCATCCATCCGCTTGCGGATTTCGGCGCTTACGGGTTCGTCGGCCTCCTCCAGCGAAACAACTTCAGCCACAGGCTCGGGCAGGGCCACGGCAGTGACTTCCTGAACCAGTGTTTCGGCCTCGACCGCCTTGTTCTTGATCGCATCGGACATGGGGTAATCCTTTCTCAAATAACTGTCCGGTCAGTCCAACCGGACGCCTTCGCGTTGCAGACGTTCGCGCAACACGTCAATTTCAACCGTCAGATCACTGCGGTCATCCAAAAGCATCTTGCGGGTGCGGGCCGCGAAATTCTGTTCCAGATCGTCCAGCAAGGCGGTGTAGTCGGCCAGCGCCTGCGCATCCCGGGTGCGGGCAAAGACGTCGGCAAACTTCACCGTCGCGTCGCGCGCACCTTGCAGATAAACGGTCAGGTATTTGCGGGCGCCGGCCAGATCGCGCGGGTCTTCCTCGACCGTGCGGAACAGATCGCGGGCAGTGTCCTGAAACCGTTCGACCCGCGCTTCGACCCGGCGGTCGCCGGCGCGTTTTATGGCATCGGTCATCTCGGACAGATGGGTTTCGGCGTCTTCGACCACTCGGGCCACACGGTCCTGCTGAAACGTGTCGACCCCTTCCATGCCCTTGTCTTTCATCGGGTCCAGCCCGAACGACACCGAATGCAGCACCGTGGCCACCGCGCCAAACAGGATCGGAGCCACCAGACTGGCCTGCGCGGCGGTCTCGGCGTCCAGATATTCGGACCGATATGCGGCCAGCGCGGTGCCCAGCCCGGTCAGAACACTGGCGAAAATCTTGCGGGGAAAGGCCGGGCGGCGGGCGGTGCGGCGCGCGTCAAAGGCGGCCTCGGCGCGCAAGCCCTCGCGCAGAAGAAAGGCGGCGCCGGTCAGCAGGCCTGCTGCGATCAGCCCGATCGTCATCCCGATCGCTCCGTCGTTCAGCGACAGAAACACCAGTGGTATGGCGGGCAAGAACAGAATATTTACCCGCGCGCCTGCCGGTTCGACCCTTGCGCCGTGGAATTGCCCGCGCGGCGGTTTGTCGTCGTCGGACCCACCACCTTGAGGGCTGAATTTTCCGCCATACCGCTGTGACATGCGCTAAAGGCCCCCCAATACGCCGGTGCAGACACCGAACAACAGCACCAACAAGGCCGCATAGGCCAGTTTTTGCACTCCGGTCCCTGACATGACGCCCCCCATAAGCAACGCTCACGGAAAATTTAGGCGATACGAGGGCTTGGCGCTAGGGGGAAGGTTGCCAAACCCGCGTCACTTGCGAGTTTTCTTGCCGATTGGCGCCCGTTTTCGTTGCGGTCGTGCGGGGCGTTTCGGCTTTGCTTCAAGTTCCGCGTCCAGCCCCAACTGGTCCCGCATCACGCGGCGGCGGATTTCCTCGACCTCGCCTTGTTTCAGGCTGCCCAACTGGAATGGTCCATAGGACACACGCAGCAGGCGGTTCACGGCATAGCCGATATCCTCCATCGCGCGGCGAATTTCGCGGTTCTTGCCTTCGCGCAGACCGATGGTCAGCCAGGCGTTTGCGCCCTGTTGGCGGTCTAGTGAAACGTCCATCGGCAGGAACCGCTCGCCATCAATCACAAGACCTTTTCGCAGTGGGGCAAAATCCTCGTCCTTGGGCCGCCCGTTCACCCGCACGCGGTATTTCCGCAACCATCCGGTCGATGGCAGTTCGAGTTTTCGTTTGATGCCGCCGTCATTGGTCAGCAGCAGAAGTCCTTCCGAGTTCAGGTCCAACCGCCCAACGCTCATGACGCGGGGCATGTCTTCGGGCAGGTTGTCGAAGATGGTCGGGCGGCCCTTTTCGTCGCGCGTCGTCGTCACCAGGCCGGATGGCTTGTGATACAGCCACAGGCGCGCGGGTTCGGGCTCGGACACCGGTTTGCCATCAACAGTGATCTTGTCTTTGCCGGTGACGTTCAGGGCAGGGCTGTCGATGGCCTTGCCATTCACGGTCACACGACCGGCTTCGATCATGCGTTCGGCTTCACGGCGCGAGGCAACACCCGCGCGGGCAAGCACTTTGGCGATCCGGTCGCCGGGAGGAGGGGTTTTGGTCATCCGCAGCCCATAGCGCATCCCGCCGCCTTGCGAAAGACAGGTTTCTGATGCAGTCAGGGGTCATGGTGTTCAGATCGCATATGGACAAGGCGCTGGTTGAAGCGCGCGCAGCCGCAGATCGCGGAGAGGTTCCGGTGGGCGCCGTCGTCGTCGCGCCTGACGGTCGCGTTGTAGCCACAGCTGGAAATCGGACGCGTGAGTTGAGCGACCCCACCGCTCATGCCGAGATTCTGGCCTTGCGCGCCGCCTGCGCCGAGGCCGGGTCCGAGCGGTTGCCTGACCATGACCTCTATGTAACGCTGGAACCCTGCGCGATGTGCGCGGCGGCATTGGCGGCGGCGCGTATCCGGCGTATTTATTATGGCGCAGCCGACCCGAAATCCGGCGGTGTGGCCCATGGCGCGCGGGTGTTTACTCACAAACAGGCGCACCATGTCCCCGAGATTTATGACGGCATCGCCGGGCAGGAGGCCGCCGACCTGTTGAAAACCTTCTTTGCCGCGCGGCGTGATCCTAGAGAGTGATGGGTTTCATTACCTCGGGCTCGATCACATCCACCCCCGCCAACCCATCAATCAGCACCTGAGCGGACTGTTCGAGAATCGGGAAGGTCTTGTAGTGGCAGGGAATCACGGTCTTGAAGTTGAAATACCGCTTTGCCGCGTAAGCTGTTGCTTTCATATCCATCGTGAAATGCCCGCCCGCCGACAGGATTCCAATGTCGGGTTTGTAATAGTCGCCCATCCACTCCATGTCCGCCATGATATCGGTGTCGCCTGAGACGTAGAGCATGTGTCCCTCCGATGCGATCATGAAGCCAACCTCGCTGCCGCCCGTCCGCAACCCCTCGAGCGTTGAAAAGGTCGAGCTGTGAGAGGCTGGCACCATCGACACCATCACCCCGTTCAGGTTCACCGTGCCGCCTTTGTTGAAGCCGATGGTTTCCAACTCCTCGGCCTCGCTCCAATAGCCCATCAGATCGTATTGGCCGACTACGGGAACCTTCAGGTGCTTGGCCAACGACACCACGTCGGCCACGTGATCGAAATGGGTGTGGGTCAGAAGGATGTGCGTTGCCCCGTCCAATGCGGCGTCGTGCTGTTCTTCGGACAGCACCGGGTTGCCGGTCAGCCAGGGGTCGATCAGCAGAACCTGCCCCCCGGTTTCGATGCGGAAACTGCCGTGCCCCAGCCAAATGATCTTCATGAATCGTCCTCCTAAAACAAACTGTTGGCATCAACTTAGCATCGGCTATGTAAAAGTTCATGGACTGGTTGCAGGAAATTGACGGCTATTGCGAGCGCCTGTCGCCCGCCTATTGGGCCGAGCCGATCAACGCCGTGACAAACGCGGCGTTTCTGATCGCGGCTTTTGTCATGTGGCGGCGTGTGCGCGGGCAGGGGCTGCCCTTGGCGATGGTGCTGGTGATCATCCTCGCGGTGATCGGAGTGGGCAGTTACCTGTTCCATACCCATGCGCAGGTCTGGGCCGCGATGGCCGATGTCGCGCCGATTCTGCTGTATATTCTGGTCTATATCTTCGCCATCAATCGGGATGTCTGGCACATGCGGCCAGGCTATGCCCTGATCGTCACCCTTCTGTTCGTGCCTTATGCCGCAGCTACGGTCCCGCTGTTCCAGTTCATTCCGGGTCTGGGCGGATCGGCTGGCTACGCGCCGGTGCCTTTGCTGATTCTGATCTACGCGTTTCTGCTGCGCAAACGTGTGCCGGACACGGCCCGAGGTCTTACGATCGGCGCGGCAATCCTGATTGCCTCGATCACCTTCCGTGCGCTGGACGAGCCCCTTTGCATGCAACTTCCGCTGGGCACGCATTTCATGTGGCATATCCTGAACGCCACCATGCTGGGATGGATGATCGAGGTCTATCGCAGGCACATGGCCCGCGCGTCTCAGACCTGACACTCAGGTTTCAAACGCAGAAGCCAGATGTTCGGGCAGGTCAAATTCAGACAGAACCCGCGCCCGGCCCTCGGCCGACATCTTGCGGGCGGTCTTTTCAACGATGCTCTGGATTTTCTCGGCTGAGTGTTTAGCCGCGAAGGGGCCAAAATACCATTTCAGGAACACGAAACAGATCACATCTTCCAGCGCCTGCACGTCGTCATCCCGCTTGATGCCCTGTTTGCGCAACATTCGCCCGGCGGCTTCAATCTCATCCGCGCCGTAACCGGCCTGTTCCATCATCGCCATGACAACCTCGGCGTGGTGGACGCCCTGCGCCTTGCGCCAGGCCAGATATCCGGCGCGGCCCTCGGGGTATTCGCTGCGCGCCAGTTTCCAGCGCTCGACATGCTGACCCCGAGCCGCAATCTGCAACACATCGGAAGCGTCCGGGAAAAGCCGGTCCAGCTCAGCGCTCATGCGCTGGCCGTACAGCAGCTCGACCGGCTGGCCGTCATCAAGGTTGGGGTCTTGGGTGTTGGCCGCATCAATTGCGTCCAGAACTGCTTGTTTGCGCGCGCTCATCGTCCGCTCCGTTGGCTTACCGAACCTGCTGTCCGGTCCGGTGGATCACTTCGATCACCCTAGCGGTTGGACGCAATAAGCGCAGCAGTCAATTGCACTTTTCCGGGCCGGACGTCGAATACCCGACCCGGAACGAGGGGGGATATCATTTACCCAGCTTGGTCTGATCCCGCGAAACGGGCTGCGAAGCAGTCTCGGGGAAAGTCAGGTCGCGCGTCAGGGTGTTCATGGTGGGGCCAAAGGCCTGCGCCTGAGCAGCAAGAACAGTGGTGGCCAGTACGAATGCAGTCATGAATGTTTTCATTGTCTTTCTCCGATTGATGGCTGTGCCATACAATTCGAAATGAACAGTTCGGTTCACTTTTTCAATGCGCCAAATGAACTAATCGGTTTACTTTTGCGTATAGGGGATATGCAAAATTGAATGGCACTTGCCATGCGCAGGTGGAAACGGGGCGGATCGACCCGATGGCGGTCTTGCGACCCGGCCCCCAGACAGGTAAATGCCCCCTAACGCATATGAGGTTTTCCGATGTCGATTGACCAAAGCACCGCCGCCAAGGTGGCCAAACTGGCCCGGATCAAGGTCGAGGATGACGCGCTGCCCGCGCTGGCGTCCGAGTTCAACACCATCCTCGGGTTCATCGAGCAACTGAACGAAGTGGATGTCGAAGGCGTCGAGCCGATGGTCTCGGTCGAGCCGATGCGCCTGAAGCGTCGTCAGGACGTGGTCACCGACGGAAACCAGCAGGACAAGGTTCTGGCCAACGCCCCCGACGCGCGCGAGGGCTTTTTCGCAGTCCCCAAAGTGGTGGAGTAAGACATGAGCGATCTGAACAAACTGGGCTTGGCCGAGGCCCGTGACGCGCTGCGCAAGGGTGAGGTGACCTCGGTCGAGCTGACCGAATCCTGCCTGAAGGCCATTGATGAAGCCGACGCGCTGAACGCATTCGTACACAAGACCCCCGAGATCGCGCTGGAACGCGCCAAGGCTGCGGATGAGCGGATCAAGGGCGGCGATGCGCCGTCGATGTGCGGCCTGCCGATCGGCATCAAGGATCTGTTCTGCACCAAGGGCGTGCCCTCGCAGGCGGCCTCGAAGATTCTGGAAGGCTTCAAGCCGGAATACGAATCCACCGTGTCGCAGCAACTGGCCGATGCCGGTGCCGTGATGCTGGGCAAGCTGAACATGGACGAATTCGCCATGGGCTCGTCCAACGAAACATCCGTCTATGGCAACGCGGTCAGCCCGTGGCGCCGTGGCAATGACGACGCACCGCTGACGCCGGGCGGTTCATCGGGTGGCTCGGCTTCGGCTGTGGCCGCTGACCTGTGTCTGGCGGCCACCGGCACCGACACCGGCGGCTCGATCCGCCAGCCTGCCGCGTTCACCGGGATCACCGGTATCAAGCCGACCTATGGGCGCTGCTCGCGCTGGGGTGTCGTCGCTTTTGCGTCCTCGCTGGATCAGGCAGGCCCGATGACCAAGAACGTGCGCGACGCGGCGATCATGCTGGAAACCATGTGCGGTCACGATCCCAAGGATTCCACCAGCGCCGAACTGGCCGTACCGAATTTCGAAGCGATGCTGACCGGCGACATCAAAGGCAAGAAGATCGGTATCCCCAAGGAATACCGCATGGACGGCATGCCCGCCGAGATCGAAAAGCTCTGGGCCGACGGCGCCGAGATGCTGAAAGCCGCAGGTGCCGAGATCGTCGATATCTCGCTGCCGCACACCAAATACGCGCTGCCTGCCTATTACGTGATTGCCCCGGCCGAGGCGTCTTCGAACCTCGCGCGTTATGACGGTGTGCGCTATGGCCGCCGCGCGCAGCTGGCGCAGGGCGACGGCATCACCGAGATGTACGAAAAAACCCGCGCCGAGGGCTTCGGCCACGAGGTGCAGCGCCGTGTCATGATCGGCACCTACGTGTTGTCTGCGGGTTTCTATGACGCCTATTACAACCGCGCGCGCCGCGTCCGGACCCTGATCAAGAAAGACTTCGAAGATGTCTTCGCCGCAGGCGTCGACGCGATCCTGACCCCGGCCACGCCATCGGCGTCGTTTGGCTTGGGCGAGATGACCGAGGCCGATCCGGTTCAGATGTACCTGAACGACGTCTTCACCGTGACGGTGAACCTAGCCGGCCTGCCGGGTGTCTCGGTGCCGGCTGGTCTGGACAAACAAGGTTTGCCGCTGGGTCTGCAGCTGATCGGGCGCCCGTGGGAAGAGGGCGATCTGCTGAACACAGCCTACGCGCTTGAGAACGCGGCCGGGTTTGTGGCCAAGCCGGGCAAATGGTGGTAAGCCTCAGGTCAGGCAAGACAACACAAGACGGAGCAGCTGAATGCGCTTTACGCTTCTGATCCCCGCAATCGGATTGGTGGCCGCCTGTGACACGGTGGCCCCCGTGGGTGGCCCGGATTTCAACACGCCAACCTACCAGGCGCAGCGCGAGGCGCAGCTGGCAGGGCAGGGATACACCGGAAATCCTCTGCTTGGCCCCGCCGAGGTGACCGAACAACAACTGGGCGCGCCTGACGCTGACGCTCCTCTGCCAACCGGCGAAAACGCTGACCTTGCCTCGGCAACGGCGGCCGCCTTGGCCAGCACGTCGGGGCAACCCACATATGTACCGCCTGCGTCACCGGTCGAAGACCCCGTGAACACTGCAATCTCGGACGAGCAGGATTTCGACGCCGTTTCTGGCCGTCGCACAATCGAATCCGATGCTGCGCGGATAGAACAAAACCGCCAGACATATGAGGTGGTCGCGCCGACCGCCGTTCCGGCGCGTGGTACGGACGGTCAGCCCAATATTGTCCAATATGCGCTGAACACCTCGAACCCGGTGGGAACCCAGCTTTACAGCCGCGCCGGGTTCAACCTGCAGGCCAAGGCGCAACGCAACTGCGCCCGCTACCCCTCGGCCGATCAGGCTCAGATCGATTTCCTGTCCAACGGCGGCCCGCAGAAGGACCGCAAAGGCCTGGACCCGGATGGCGACGGTTTCGCCTGCGGCTGGGACCCAAGCGCGTTCCGCAGTGCCGTCAACAACTGAACCACCGGCACCCATCTGGCACCCGTCCCCGAATTTTGGTGAGCGCAGGGACGGGCTGAATCCGTCTTTGGTGGTCATCCACTACACCGCGATGGACAGCGCGCAGGCGGCGCTGGATCGCTTGTGTAATCCCGACCACGAGGTCTCGGCCCATTACCTGATCGGCGGGGATGGCACGCTTTGGCAGATGGTGCGCGAGGAACACCGCGCCTGGCATGCAGGCGCAGGCGAATGGAACGGCCAGAGCGACATCAACTCCCGCTCGATCGGCATCGAACTGGACAATACCGGGTCGCATCCGTTTTCAGAGCCTCAGATCGTTGTGCTAGAAAGCCTGCTGCGCCAGATTCAGAAACGGTGGTCGATCAGCCCGGACCACGTGATTGGCCATTCCGACATGGCACCAGGCCGAAAATGCGATCCCGGTCCCCGCTTCCCCTGGCAACGACTCGAGCACGTGAACCTCGCAGGCCGTCGCGGAGAGGGGAAAGCTCCACAAAACCCGACGATGCAATCATTCCGGGCCGCAGCCCGCGCGGCCGGGTTTTCCCTTGAGACCGACGATGACACTCTGCTGGCTGCGGTCCGGCTCAGATACCGTCCCTGGGCCACGGGCGACCTGCACCCTGCAGATTTCGCGCCGCTGGATCGATAGATACTGATCCGTTCTTCATCTGGCCAGAAATATCCCGGGGTTGAATTGGCCGCAGGCCAAGAAGGGGCTGGCCCCTTTATGCCCTTACCACTTGACGCCACCCAGCCCAAAGCATACCCACCGCACTGCGCGGAGGGCCGGATGGCCGCTGGGGTGCAAGCCCGAGAGGAAAGTCCGGACTCCACAAGACAACGGTGCCGGGTAACGCCCGGGCGGGGCAACCCGACGGAAAGCGCCACAGAAATCAGACCGCCCGCGACTTCGGTCAACGGTAAGGGTGAAACGGTGGGGTAAGAGCCCACCGCGCCGCTGGCAACAGGGGCGGCACGGCAAGCCCCACCGGGAGCAATGCCAAATAGGGTCCCCGCGCGGACAGGTCGGCGTCAGCCGATACCGCCGCTAAGCGCGTCTTGGCCGAGAGGGACCGGGTTGGCAGCTTGAGCCGCGCAGCAATGCGCGGCCTAGAGGAATGGTCATCGAAGGGGCAACCCTGGAACAAGATCCGGCTTACAGGCCCTCCGCGCGTCATTCCAATCACTTGCCCGGCGGCGCATAGGCGCCGGTCAGTTTGGCGGCTTTCTTGGTGACGGCGACAAAGTCCTTCGCTTTCCAGGCGCGCACCGTATGAACTTTTGACACCGCGCCTGATGAGGCAACTGCCATTCCGACTGCCACGGCATCCGTGCCGTCCGGAGCTTCGCTGATGACCACCACGTCATTTTCGCCCGTCGTCATATAGAAACCCAAAAGCTTACCGCCGACCTTTTTCAGCAAAGCCCTGACAGGGGCCGTACGGTCCACAGGCTTTTTCAGCATCCCCTTGACTCCATCCTGTGAATAGGACGCGTAGGTAATGAAAATAGGCATGTCTAACTCCTGTAAAAGTTGATGCAGGACCTTTAATCAGGCTGGTCCTATAGCCCTCTTGCAAGTGTCAGCCGGTCGCGGTTATTCAGGCGCCCGTGGCGTCAGATGCCGATCCGGTACCGGAAGAACGCCATGCTGTTTGGGGATAACGGGCAGGCTGGTTGTTCTGCCGCCCTTTTCCGCGCGATAGCCTTCAAACGTGTTTGGCAGGAGAAAAGATGTTCGGTGGGCTGCCACGGAAACGATAATCGGGACCGGGCACGCTCTGCATGTTCTTCCCGGTTCCAATTCCAGCCCATCGGGGAAACCGAAGACATGCCGCCTCGCCATCTCGTCGGTGTCTTCACCTGTCATGCCCCCAAGTGATCATAAAAAACTCTGCTGGCAGAGCGTCTCGCCTGGACGTGGCGCCTCGGGGTCCGAGCCTGTTATCGGCTTCTTTTGTCGGGTGTAATCGCGCGACCATATCACAGAACCGTGAACCAGCCAAACCAGCCTGTACCCCGACCTCATGATTTATGAGCTTTACGGACGGAATCCGGTTGACTCAGCCGCGCGACCGGGTAAAAGCGCACGCTCATAGGAATTCAACCGAAAGGCCCCTGCCTTTTCGGACGCAGGAGATAACCATGGCGAAGCCGACGACAATCAAGATCCGTCTGAACTCGACCGCGGGCACGGGCCACTTCTACGTGACCAAGAAAAACGCACGCACCATGACCGAGAAAATGACCGTTCGTAAATACGATCCGGTTGCTCGGAAACATGTCGAGTACAAGGAAGGCAAGATCAAGTAATCTGCCGTCCAGCTTGGACAGTTTCAAAGGGTTCTGCCACGGCAGGGCCCTTTTTCTTTGCGGGTCATTCCGGGGGCAGGGCCTCATGGCCCCTCGCGCCGTTGCAACGAAGCATCAGCGGGCAGGGCAATCGGGTCCGCGGTGGGTTGCTTTTTGCCGGGGCTTGCCACTACGCTTCAACAAATCGTTCCAAAATGTTGGCCGTCATGAAAAAAATCTTGTTATCCACAATGACTGTGCTGGCCCTTGCGGCCTGCGAAGACCCCTTTGACCGCGAAGGCGTCGGGTTCACGGGAATCGATGGTGAGCCCCGCTCGATCTCGGATGTGCCGGGTGCTGCTGCCTTCCTGCCGCCTGCGACGAATGTACCGGCTGAACTGGCTGTGCTGCCCACCATTTCGGTCACGTCAGACGAAACTGAAATTGAGGAAATGGCACGTGTTGCGATCAACAATGCCGGTCAGAACAACACAAATGCTGTTCATCTGACCGCGAGTGGTGCGAACCTCTATCTCAGCAATGTCAACGTGAACGGTACTCTGTTCGGCGTTCTGCGCACATCAAGCGGAAAAGTGAGCAACTCCTATGGTTCAGGCTTTGGTCAGGGTGTCGAGCAGCTCACCGGATGCCTGTCTGCAGGTAATGTGTACCGCAAGGGCAATTCCAAACGCAGCTCGGGCTTTGCCGTGCCGCTGAACTGCAGCTGACACCGGTTCACGCGAATTCTGAAACAGCCTCTGCCGAATTCGGCGGAGGCTTTTCTTTTGCGCTGCCCGTTGGTTGAGAAACACGCGCGCAAAGAAAAGGGGCGGAGCCTTTCGGACCCGCCCCAGATGTAAGCGTTCTGAGCGCTGTTATTCGCGGTTACCCAGCAGTTGCAGCAGGAACATGAACATGTTGATGAAGTCCAGATACAGGCTCAGCGCACCCATGATCGCTGCTTTTCCAAGCCATTCCTGATCACCCGCATGGGCCATCTGCAGGTATGTCGTCTTGATTTTCTGCGTGTCATAGGCCGTCAGACCGGCAAAGATCAAAACGCCGATGACTGAGATGGCATACATCATCGCAGGTGACTGCAGGAATATGTTTATGACCATCGCGACGATCAGGCCGATCAACCCCATCATCATGAAGGTTCCCATTCCAGACAGGTCTTTCTTGGTGACATAACCATAGATGGACAAGCCTGCGAATGCGATCGACGTGATCAGGAAGACCTGGATGATCGACATGCCGGTAAAGGCGATGAAGATCCAGCTGATTGACAGCCCCATCACTGCGGCAAATGCGTAGAATACCAACTGTGCAGCCGAGGCTGACAAGCGGTTGATTCCGGCGCTAAATCCGAAAATAAACGCAAGCGGTGCGAACATGATCACCCAGCGCAAAGGCGAAGTGTAGATCGCCGCGCCTAGTGATGTCAGATATGTGCCCGAGCTGATTTGACCAGCCGCCGCCGAAGGATCGGTGGTTACCGCCAATCCCGAAATAGCCCAAGCGGCCATAAATGTGATTAGCATGCCCACGGACATCGTGCCGTAGACTTTGTTCATGTGGGCGCGCAGGCCCTCGTCAATCTGGGCAGCGCGCGCGCCGGCCGCCGTCCGGATCGTGTCAAATTGTGCCATTAAAGGGTCTCCCTTCACATCATTCTTGTCGTGGTCCGAAAAGCGGACCCCGTTCCTCGCAAATATCGGCAACTGCGGGTCACGTTTCAAGGGTTTAGAGGCGGAATCCGGCTAAAACACGAAACAAAAATGGCGACCTGCGGGTGCGGGTCGCCATTCATTGAGAAAAGATGAGTGTCGGAGTCATTTTTGCCAGAATTCCGGCGCATCCCAGATTGGGCGGGCCGCTTCGGCCTCGGCCTGTTCACGCGTGATCCCGATATCTTCCAGAGCCCGGGCGTCCAGCCTTGCCAGAGTGCATCGCTGGCGGCGCAGGGAAAGTGCATCCCACAGCAGAGTCAGGCCAAAGCGGCGGCGGGGCGGGCAGTGTCTGTTAATCGCGACTTGGGTCATAATTATTGTCCTTTCCGTGATCCTCGATGAGTTTCTGTGGTCTCATCAAGTTCCTTGATTTATATGGCGCGATGAGGCACATTTTGAAAATGAATGTTTATGAAGTAACACATAAGGATTCGTGAACATGCGAAATCTGGACATTACGACCTTGCGATCATTCGTGGCGGTGGCGGATCAGGGCGGCGTGACGCGCGCCGCCGGGTTTCTGCACCTGACGCAATCTGCGGTATCGATGCAGCTGAAACGGCTGGAAGAGCTGCTGGGCTTGGAACTGCTGGACCGCAGCGGTCGGACAATCGCGCTGACCGCGTCCGGCGAGCAGCTGCTGGCCTATGCCCGCCGCATGATCGCGCTGAATGATGAGGTGATCTCGAAACTTACCGATCAGGCGTTCGAGGGTGAGGTGGTGCTGGGCGTGCCGCATGACATTGTCTACCCGGCGATTCCACGGGTATTGCAGCGGTTCAATGCGGATTTTCCACGGGTGCGGGTGCAGTTGGTGTCTTCGTACTCAATGCAACTGAAAGATATGCTCAAACGTGGCGAGTGCGACCTGATTCTGACGACCGAAGCAAACAGGGGTGATGGTGCTGAAACCGTCGCGGAATTGCCGCTGCGGTGGATTGGTGCGCCCGGCGGGTCGGCCTGGCGTAAACGGCCAATACCCATCGCGGTGGGGCGCCGCTGCATGTTCCGGCCGCAAATGATCGCAGCGCTGGATGAGGCCGGCCTTCCATGGGAGCTGTCGGTGGAAACCGAAAACGACCGCACCATCGAGGCCACCGTGTCCGCCGATCTGGCGATTCACGCCATGCTGGACGGCACCGAGGCCGCGCATCTGGTTCAGATCGACGATGGCGGTGTGCTGCCCGATCTGCCTGCGCATATGATCAACCTGTACGGCGGAGAGCCCGGACGTGGCCCCGTGGTCGAGGCGTTGACCGACCTCGTTCGGCAAAATTTCCGTATGCTCGGCAGTAGCCCCTTGAAGGCGGTTGTCGGCTAAGGGGTGATTACGACCTTGCCGGTCGCCATACGGTCTCGCAGCAATTGCAAGCCTTTCTCGGCGTCCGCTAAAGGCAGGATGTGGCTGATATGGGGCTTGATTTTCCCCTCGGCGTGCCAGCGAAACAGGGTTTCAAAGCTGTTCCGTACGATCTGAGGCCGGAAGGTCAGGTACCCTCCGATGTAGAATCCGATCACTGTCAGGTTCTTGACCAGCAGATGGTTCGCAGGAATCTGTGGAACCTCACCGCCCGCAAAACCGATGGGCAGCAGGCGCCCTTCGGGGTTGGTGGCGCGGAAGGCGGCTTTGAACACATCCCCACCGATTGCGTCATACACCACATCCGCGCCACCCAGTTCCTTGACGCGCGTGCGCAGGTCTTCGGACGCGTCGATCAGGTGGTCCGCCCCGGCGGCTTGCGCTACGGCCAGCTTGTCCGCGCCCCGGGCCTGAGCGATCACGGTCGCGCCCATCAGTTTGCCGATCTCGACCGCTGTCAGGCCGACACCACCTGCGGCGCCCGTGACCAACAGGGTCTCACCGGGTTGCAGGCGGGCGCGGTGGTCCAATGCGATGTGGCTGGTGCCATAGGCGATCTGGATGGCGGCGGCGTCTTCGAAACCCATCGAATCGGGCAGGGGAATCGCGCGGTCTGCGTCGAACACTCCGAATTCAGCCAAACCGCCCTGACCGGAATAGACCGCGATCCGGTCTCCTGCTTTCAGATGTGACACACCGGGACCGACTGCATCGACCACTCCGGCGATTTCCATGCCCTGCGTGAAGGGGGCGGGCGGCGTGTCCTGATATGTACCCTTCTGCATCAGCAGGTCGGCAAAGTTCAGGCCGCAGGCCTTGATAGCGACCCGCACCTGACCTTCCAGAGGCTGCGGGATGTCAATATCGCAAAGCCGGGCGGCCGCGCCCTGGGTTGAAATTCGATAGGCCAGCATGAGTGTGCTCCTGTGGTTAGGCGCATAGGTTCGTGCCGTTTGGGGTTTGTCAATCTCTTAGCCGGGAATTGAGTGTAGCCGCCGCGTCAGACTTACCCTGCGGCAGGGACGTGTGCCGGGCTGGCGCGGCACAACTTTAAACATCTGCTCTGCGAAACAGATTCAACCTTCTTGAAAAAATACCGAAAAAGCGCAATATTGTCTGAGGTGCTGATTTGGGGGCATGTTCCTGATTAGGAAGTAGTTAAGGGCGGCTCGCTAGTGTTGCGTAAAAAGGCCTGTCGCGCACTCAAATCGGTTGTGTGTGTAGTTTAGAGGAGAATACCAATGACCCATCACGTCGATGTCCATGTGGGCAAGCGCGTCCGGCATCGCCGCTGGCTGATTGGCATGACCCAGCAGCAGTTGGCGCAGCAAGTTGGTATTAAGTTTCAACAAATTCAGAAATATGAGACGGGTGCCAACCGGATCAGCGCATCGCGCCTGTGGGACATCGCCGAGGCATTGGATGTGCCTGTCAGCTTTTTCTTTGAAGGTCTGGAAGAGGCCGAAAAAGAAGCAACCGGCAAGAAGTCGGTTCCGGCTGATCTGATGGGGGACAAGGAAGCTCTGGATTTGGTGCGTTCCTATTATGCAATCCCTGAAAATCAACGCCGCCGTCTGTTTGAACTGGCCCGGGTGCTGAGCGACGTCGCCTGAGCGAACGGGCTTGACTCTGGCACGCGCGGGCCGCACGGGTAGCGCATGCAAGAGACCATTTTGAGCGATCTGGATGTTGCCGAAGAAATGGCCGACGCCGCGCGCGCGGCCATTCTTCCGTTTTTCAGGCAATCCAATCTTGAGACTGACAACAAACTGGCCGAGGGCTTTGATCCGGTAACGGTTGCCGATCGGACTGCCGAGCAGGCCATGCGCGCGGTTCTGGAAATACACCGGCCCGATGACGGTATTTTTGGGGAAGAGTTCGGCCGGGTTCAGGGTATCAGCGGCCGGACATGGGTGCTGGACCCGATCGACGGTACGCGCGGTTTCATCTGCGGAACACCCACTTGGGGCGTGCTGATCGCGCTGAGCACACCGGCCGGTCCGATACTGGGCGTCATCGACCAGCCCTATATTGGCGAGCGTTTTGTGGGGTCGGCCGATATCGCGCGGGTGACCGGCCCAAACGGCACGGTCCCATTGAAGACCCGCCTGACCTCCGGCCTGGATCAGGCGGTACTGTTCACCACTTTCCCCGAGGTCGGAACCCCTGAAGACCGCGCCGGGTTCGAGGCCGTGGCGCAACAGGCGCGTCTGACACGCTATGGCATGGATTGTTATGCCTATGCTCTGCTGGCTGCGGGGCAGGTCGATCTGGTGATTGAGGCTGGCCTGAATGCCTATGACATTCAGGCGCCGATTGCGGTGATCGAAGCGGCTGGCGGTGTTGTCACTGATTGGCAGGGTGGCCCGGTGCATGAGGGCGGGCGCGTGCTGGCGGCCGCGAATGCCACGTTGCACGCGGCGGCGCTGGAGATCTTGCGCCAACACTGAAAGTGATTGCCGGGTCTGAAACGGTCGGCTAGGGTTTGCCCGGCTGGTTCTTGTACCCGTTTTCCGCCAGCCAACGCTCTTCTTGCACGAAACGGGTGTAAAGCAAGGGGGCGGAATGACCGAAATCCTGATCAAGAATGCAGACACCATCCTGACGATGGACGACGCGCGGCGCGAACTCTCTGGCGCGGATATCCTGATCTGTGGCGGGCGGATCGAACAGATCGGCCACGGCCTGCAGACCACCGGCGAGGTTCACGATGCCGCCGGGTGCGTCGTGACACCGGGCCTTGTGAACACCCATCACCATCTTTACCAGACCCTGACCCGCGCGGTGCCCGGCGGGCAGGATGCGCTGCTGTTTGGCTGGTTGAAGACGCTCTATCCCATCTGGTCCCGCTTTGGGCCGGAAGAGATGTTTGTTTCGGCCCAGATCGGTTTGGCTGAACTGGCCTTGTCCGGATGCACGCTCAGTTCTGATCACCTGTATTTGTACCCGAACGGTGCGCGACTGGATGACACGATTGCGGCGGCGGCCGAGATCGGCTTGCGGTTTCACCCCACCCGCGGTGCCATGAGCATTGGCGAAAGTGACGGTGGCCTGCCGCCGGATTCGCTGGTCGAAGATGAGGCCGCGATCCTCGAGGACATGATCCGGGTCGTAGATGCGTTTCACGACCCTTCCGAGGGCGCCATGTGCCGCGTCGGGCTGGCGCCGTGTTCCCCTTTTTCGGTCAGCCGCGATCTGATGCGGGATGCTGCGATTCTGGCGCGGGACAAGAGCGTGATGCTGCACACCCATCTGGCGGAGAATGACGAGGACATCGCCTATTCGCAGTCGCAGTTCGGTTGTCGCCCGGGGCAATATGCCGAGGATCTGGGCTGGACCGGTGCGGATGTCTGGCACGCCCATTGCGTCAAGTTGGACGGGGCCGAGATCGACCTGTTCGCCAGAACCGGGACCGGTGTCGCGCATTGCCCCTGTTCCAATTGCCGTCTGGGGTCGGGCATCGCGCCGGTGCGTGCCATGCGCGATCACGGCGTGTCGGTTGGACTGGGGGCGGATGGGTCAGCCAGTAACGATATCGGCAACCTGATCCTTGAGGCGCGTCAGGCCATGCTGCTGCAACGGGTCGCGAACGGTGCGGATGCGATGTCTTCCCGCGAAGCGTTGGAGATCGCGACGCGTGGCGGAGCCGACGTTCTGAACCGCCCCGATTGCGGGCGGCTGGAGCCCGGCAAGCGCGCCGATATCGCCATCTGGGACACGCGTGGCATTGAAAGCGCAGGCAGTTGGGATCCGGCGGCGTTGCTGCTGGCCGGGCCAATGAATGTGAAACACCTGTTTGTTGAAGGCCGTCAGATCGTGCGCGGCGGGCACGTCACCACATTGGACATGCCCCGTGTGATCGCGCGGCAGAACCAGTTGGCGCGCGCGCTGCAGCCCTAGTGGCTGACGCGTTCACCGGCGATCCAAACCTCGGAAATCGCCCGGTCGTCACCCATCATGATGGTGGGAAAGATGGCCTCCCACAGGTCGTCGGCGCAGGCTTCGCGCTGGGCGATGGCCGGGGTCGAGGCAAGGTCGAGGACGATCAGATCGGCCTCCATCCCCGGTGCGACATTGCCGATGCAATCGTCCATCCGCAATGTACGCGCCGATCCCACGGTGCCCAGCCACAGCAGTTGCGCGGCGTGCAGGGGTGCGCCCCGCAGCTGCCCGATCTCATAGGCGGCGGCCATTGTGCGCAGCATCGAGAAACTGGACCCGCCGCCGGTATCCGTCGCAAGCCCGACGCGGTGGCCGTCCCGCATCAGCCCGGTCATGTCGAACAGGCCCGAGCCGATGAACGTGTTCGAGGTCGGGCAATGGATCAGCGCCGCATCCACCTCGCGCAGCCGGTCGCGTTCGCGCGATTCCAGGTGGATGACGTGGCCGTAGACGCCATGCGCGCCCAGCAGGCCGAACTTTTCATAGGTATCCAGATAATCGCGGGCCTCGGGGAACAGCTTGCGGACCCAGGCGATCTCGTCGGTCTGTTCGCTCAGGTGGGTTTGCATCAGGCTATGCGGGTGCTCGGCCCAGAGGGCGCCCATCGCCTCAAGCTGTTCGGGCGTGGAGGTGGGGGAAAAGCGCGGAGTGATGGCGTAAGACAGCCGGTCGATCCCGTGCCATTTTGCAAGCAGCGCTTCGGACTGGTCATAGGCTGTCTGGGCCGTGTCACGCAGCCCCTCGGGCGCGTTGCGGTCCATGCAGGTTTTACCGGCGACCACACGCTGATTGCGCGCTTGCGCGGCGGTAAAGAAGGCATCGACACTTTCTGGATGGATGGTGCAGAAACTGCACATGGTTGTTGTGCCGTGCGCGGCGGTCAGGTCCAGATAGCGGTTGGCGATCTCGGACGCATAGGCGGGGTCGCCGAACTTCATCTCTTCGGGGAACGTATAAGTGTTCAGCCAGTCGATCAGACGCTTGCCCCAACTGGCGATCATGGCGGTCTGCGGATAGTGCACATGGGCGTCCACAAACCCGGCCATGATCACATGCTTGCCATGATCCACCACGTTGGCGTCTGGATGGGCGGCGTGCAGGCTGTCAGCATCCGCCACGGCGGAAATGCGGCCGTCTTCAATCAGGACTGCCTCGCTGAATTTGACGGCCTCGACCGGCTCACCCTCGAACGGGGTGCCGGTGAAACTCAGGACACGTCCTTTCAGCAGCGTTTTTTGCGCCATTTTCCTTCATCTCCGCCTGTATGGGACTGCGAAACAGCATAGGCGGGCGAAACTTGTCGGTAAATCGCCGCATTGTCATTGTTTTCCGGTAGCTGCTTCTTCTAATTAGGGGCCAATGACCGAATGATACGGGGGCAGACATGACGAAAGACTTCGATGAACCCGTAAACGACTCGGCCAGTGACGAGGACGCCTACGCGCTGGATCGCAAAACCGTAGCGGCCATTCTGTACGCGGTCGATGTTGACGACCGCGACAAGCTGATCGAGCTGATGGAGCCGCTGCACCCGGCCGACATCGCCGACCTTCTGGAACAGATCAACCCATATGATCGTGCCCGCCTGATCCGCCTTTATGACAAGGAGTTTGACGGCGACATCCTCTCGGAACTTGATGAGGCGGTGCGCGAAGAGATCATCGGCATCCTCAAGCCCGACGTTCTGGCCGACGCTGTGCGCGAGATGGAAAGCGACGATGTTGTCGACCTGCTGGAAGACCTTGAAGAGCCGCAGCAGGAAGCCATCCTCGGTGCGCTGGCGGATTCTGAGCGGATCGCGGCCGAACAGGCACTGTCCTACCCCGAGAACTCGGCCGGTCGTCTCATGCAGCGCGAGGTGGTCATGGCGCCCGAGCATTGGACGGTGGGTCAGGCCATCGACTTCATGCGCGCCAATGACGATCTGCCCGAGCAGTTCTATCACGTCGTTCTGGTCGACCCGCGGCTGAAACCGGTGGCGCAGGTCACGCTGGGCAAGCTGATGGCCACGCGGCGCGACGTGCCGTTGCACGACATCGCTGAGGAAGAGTTTCACACCATCCCCGTTGATCAGGACGAGGAAGACGTGGCCTATGCCTTCAATCAGTACCACCTGATCTCGGCCCCGGTGGTCGATGCGGATGGGCGGCTGGTTGGTGTGATCACCATCGACGACGCCATGGTCGTTCTGGATGAGGAGCACGAGGAAGATATCCTGCGTCTGGCGGGGGTTAGCGACGAAAGTTCGATCTCGGACAGCGTGGCGGCGACCAGCCGGCGGCGCCTGCCGTGGCTGGCGGTGAACCTGTGTACGGCGATCTGTGCCTCGCTGGTGATTTCGCAGTTCGAGGCGGCGATTGATCAGCTTGTGGCGCTGGCGATTCTGATGCCGATCGTGGCGTCGATGGGCGGCAATGCGGGGACGCAATCGCTGACAGTGGCGGTGCGGGCGCTGGCAACGCGCGACCTGACCAACGCCAACGTCATGCGCGTGATCCGGCGGGAATTGCTGGTGGGGATGCTGAACGGGCTGTGTTTTGCCATCGTGCTGGGGACGGTGGGGATGATGTGGTTCGATTCTCCGATGTTGGGTGTCGTGATCGGGTCGGCCTTGGTCGTGAATATGGTCATCGCGGGCTTTGCAGGTACGGTAGTACCGGTTGTGCTGGACCGCATGGGCGTTGACCCGGCGCTGGCGTCGGGGACTTTCGTGACCACCACAACGGATGTCATGGGGTTCTTCATTTTTCTGGGGCTTGCCAGCGTGGTGCTACTGTGACCGATCTGACCGACATCAAAGCCGCCGCGCGCAAGGCGGCTTTTGCGCGCCGCAAGGCTGCGTTTGACACCCGTCTGCCCGGAGCCGCCGGGCGTTTGTCCGAGGTTCTGGCCGGGCACCGTGGCGTGCCTCTGTCTGGCTATATGCCGATCCGGACCGAGATTGATCCGCTGGCTGCAATGGCCGAGGCCTCGGCCTATGGTCCGGTCGGCGTGCCGGTGATTCAGGCTGCCGGGCAGCCGCTGAAGTTTTCGCGCTGGACGCCCGAGGGCGCGCTGAAAGACGGGCCTTTCGGCGCCAAAGTGCCCGAGGTTGATGACTATTTCGACCCCGAGATTCTGATCGTTCCGCTGGTCGCCTTCGATGCGCAGGGCGGGCGGCTGGGCTATGGCGGTGGGTTCTATGATCGCACGCTGGAAGGGCTGCGCGCCAAGCACCCGACGTTGGCCATCGGTTTCGCCTTTGACGCGCAAGAGGCCGAAGGGCTGCCGCTGGAGCCCACCGATCAGCCGCTGGATATGGTGATCACCGAAAGCCGGGTACTGACGTTTCCGGCCTGAGTGTCTCAGGTCGGGCTGTTCTCGCGGAAGTATTTCCAGGCATCCACTTCGCGCCCGTCCGGCAGAATGCAGACCCCGGTCTGGCCGTTGTCGCCGTCACGAATTTCATAACGCATACCACTTTCGACGCAGAAGGTTGCCGCCGGGTTTGCCAGTTGTGGCGCAAGTTCGGGCGGCGTTATGGGCTGACAGGCGGTCAAAACCGCGAACCCGACGGCCGCCAGAAGGATGCGAGACATATAGATTCTCCTGTGTAATGTGCTTTGACAGATTATGCTGACAGCTTAATCGCTTGTGCTTGCCAAAGACCACACTTAGGACAGGTTGAATGAGGATACTTTTTCTGGGTGACGTCATGGGCCGTGCGGGACGCACGGCCGTACAGCAACATCTGCCGCGTTTGCGTGAAGAATGGCGGCTGGATTTTGTTGTGATCAATGGCGAGAACGCCTCTAACGGGATGGGCCTGACCGGAGATCACGCCAAGCTGCTCCTGGACGCCGGTGCCGATTGCCTGACGCTGGGCGATCATGCGTTTGACCAGAAAGACATGCTGCAATTCATTGAGAAAGAGCCGCGCATCGTGCGCCCGGTGAACTTTGCCAAAGGCGCGCCGGGGCGGGGGCATCGCCTTTATACTGCGCCGGGCGGGCGCAAAGTGCTTGTGGTGCAGGTGCTGGGGCAGGTGTTCATGAAACGGCCCTTTGACGATCCGTTCTCGGCTATTGAACCGATCCTGAAGTCCCACCCGCGCGGCGGGCAGGCGCAGGCCATCATCGTCGATATGCATTGCGAGGCGACGTCCGAGAAGATGGCAATGGGGCACTATTGCGATAAACGCGCCAGCCTTGTGGTGGGGACGCATACCCATGTGCCCACGGCAGACGCGCAGATCCTGCCGGGTGGCACAGCTTACCTGACCGATGCTGGGATGTGTGGGGACTATGACTCGGTGATCGGCATGGACAAGGTCGAACCGATGCGCCGATTCATTACCGGGATGCCCAAGGCGCGGTTCACTCCGGCCAATGGCGAGGCAACGCTGAGCGGTGTGTTCGTCGAGACCGATGATCGCGACGGGCAGGCAAAATCTGTGCAGATGGTGCGCGTTGGCGGGCGACTGCAGCAGGCCGGGCCGCAGTAAGGCTTGCTCTGCCGCGCGCAATGCGGGAAACTGCCCGACGGGCGCGCAAGCCAGGCCAAGGTTCGGACACAAAACCAAGAATGCATTTCCTTCAACTGACAGAAACGGGCAGTGCGATCGTGGCGCTGATGGTCGTTGCGGGCATGTTCGTCATGTTCCTGCGCGAGGTTTACCCGACCGAGGTTGTCGCCATCGGTGGCGTTGCCATCATGCTGGTGACCGGCATTCTGCCGTATCAGAGCGCGCTGGCGGTGCTGTCCAACCCGGCACCGTGGACGATTGCGGCGATGTTCATCATCATGGGGGCCTTGGTGCGAACCGGGGCGCTGGATGCGTTTACCTCGACCGCGCAAAAGCAGGCGCAGGTGAATCCGCGCTTTGCCATTGGTCTGTTGATGGCGTTCGTCGTGTTGGCCTCGGCCGTGGTGTCGAACACGCCGGTTGTGGTCGTGATGATCCCGGTCTTTGTGCAAATCGCACGCACGCTGAACGTTCCGGCATCTAAACTGCTGATCCCGTTGAGCTACGCGGCAATTTTGGGCGGTACGCTGACCCTGATCGGGACCTCGACCAACCTGCTGGTCGATGGTGTGGCCCGGGCGCAGGGGATGAAGGCGTTTTCGATCCTTGAGGTCACGCCGCTGGGCATCGCTCTGGTGATCTATGGCATGGTCTATCTGCGTTTCATCGCGCCGCGCCTGTTGCCGGACCGCGACAGCATGGCCTCGCTGCTGTCCGACCGGTCCAAGATGAAGTTCTTCACCGAGGCCGTCATTCCCCCCGAAAGCAACCTGATCGGGCGCGAGGTGACAGGGGTGCAGCTGTTCAAGCGCCCCGGCGTGCGCCTGATCGATGTGATCCGGGGCGACGAGTCGCTGCGGCGCAACCTGAAAGGGGTTGAGCTGAAGCTTGGCGACCGCGTTGTTCTGCGCACCGAGATGACCGAGTTGCTGAGCCTGCAAAGCAACAAGGAACTCAAACGTGTCGATCAGGTTTCGGCGGTTGAGACCAAGACCGTTGAGGTGCTGATCACACCGGGGTGTCGAATGGTCGGTCGGACGCTCGGCACGCTGCGTCTGCGTCGCCGGTATGGTGTCTATGTGCTGGCGGTGCATCGGCGGAACCAGAATATCGGGCGTCAGCTGGATGACCTGGTGGTGCGGGTCGGCGATACGCTGCTGCTGGAAGGCTCGCCTGCAGATATCCAGAAACTGGCATCCGACATGGATATGGTCGACGTCACCCAGCCCTCGGCCCGTGCATTCCGGCGCAGCCATGCGCCGATTGCCATTGGCGCGCTGGTCGGGATCGTCGTGCTGGCCGCGCTGGGCGTGGCACCGATTCTGCTGCTGTCGGTTCTGGCGGTTGCCGTGGTGTTGCTGACCCGCTGCATCGACGCGGATGAGGCGTTTTCCTTTGTCGAAGGTCGCCTGCTGGCGCTGATCTTTTCGATGCTGGCCATCGGTGCGGCGCTGGACAAATCCGGGGCCGTTTCGCTGATCGTCGAAGCGATCGCTCCGGGCCTGAGCGTGCTGCCGCCCTTCCTGATCATCTGGGCCGTCTACCTGCTGACCTCGGTGCTGACTGAACTGGTGTCGAACAATGCGGTGGCCGTGGTGGTCACACCGATTGCCATCGGTCTGGCGCAAGCGGTCGGGATCGACCCGCGCCCGCTGGTGGTGGCGGTGATGGTGGCGGCCTCGGCATCGTTCGCAACGCCCATCGGATACCAGACCAACATGATGGTCTATGGGCCGGGGGGCTACCGGTTTACCGATTTTCTGAAAGTCGGAGTGCCGCTGAACCTGACGGTCGGTTTGCTGGCATCCTTGCTGATCCCATTCATCTGGCCATTGTAAGGGCGGCGCGGAATCGCCGATCTGTGCTTGCCGCCCTTGTAAATGCCGATCTGGTCACGATCTTTTCAACAAAGATGAATGTGAAAGGATCGGATCATGCCTTTTCCAAAGATAGGTCAGGCCATTGTCGCCGTCGCAATCGCGCTGACCATTATCGGCGGCCAAAGCCATGCCGGAACAGTTACGGGAACGGCGACCTATCGCGAGAGGATCGCGGTGCCCGAAGATGCAACATTATATGTCGAGTTGCAGGACATTTCACTGGCCGATGCGCCCGCTGTCACGCTGGCCGCCCAGCGATACGCGCTGACCGGCGTACCGGCTGCATTCGAGCTGACCTTTGATGACGCGCTGATCCGCGACGGCATGACCTATGCGGTTCAAGCCTCGATTCATCGCGACGGGCAATTACTGTTCACTACCGATACGGTGCATCCGGTGCTGACCAACGGGGACGGGGAGACGACCGACCTTGTTTTGGTGCAGGTGGGCGGCCAGGGCCGTGCCACGATTGAGAACTCCAACTGGACCGCGATTGGCATCAACGGCGACGTTCTGAATACCGAACGCCCGCCACAGCTTGATTTTGCCCAAGGCGGCGCGTTCAGCGGCACGGGCGGGTGCAACCGTTTTACGGGGCAAGCCGAATTGTCGGGCAACACGCTTGAGTTTCCGGACAACATGGCTGCCACGCTGATGGCCTGCCCGCCCGAACTGGAGGCAGTCGAGGACCAGTTTTTTGCCGCCCTGCAGGGCGTATCCAGCTATGCGATGGCGGGGGACAGTCTGGTACTGCTGGATGTGGCAGGCCAACCGGTGCTCAAGTTCATGCGCACGCCGTAATCACGCAACGGCCCGTGACCGCCCCGCATTGCGGCCCGAGAAGATACAGCCGCCCAGGAAGGAGCCTTCGAGCGCGTTGTAGCCATGATAGCCACCGCCGCCGAATCCTGCGACCTCTCCGGCCGCGAACAGGCCGGGAACGATCTGACCATCTGCGCCGATCATCTGGCTGTCGAGATTGGTTTGCAGCCCACCCAGCGTCTTGCGGGTCAGCACGTGCAGCTTCACCGCAATCAGCGGGCCGTTGGCCGGATCAAGGAATTTATGCGGCTTGGCGGTGCGGATCAGCTTGTCGCCGCGATAGTTGCGCGCGGCCAGAATGGCGGCCATCTGCGCGTCTTTGGTAAAGGGGTTGTCGACCTGGCTATCCCGCGCCTCGATCTGCGCGCGTAAGTGGGATTCGTCGATCAGGCCACCGCCCAATTGGTTCATGCCGCTGACGAGTTCGGTCAGCGTATTGGCGACGATGAAATCCTCACCGTGGTCCTTGAACGCCTCAACCGGCGCAGTGGCTTTTGATCCGGTCAGAATCCGTTGAAACAGTACTTCGCGCCAGCCACCATCGGTCATGTCGGGGTTCTGCTCGGAACCCGACAGGGCAAATTCCTTCTTGATCACTTTCTGGGTCAGAACGAACCAGCTGTATTCATACCCAGATTTCAGGATTTCCTTCAGTGTACCCAACGTGTCGAATCCCGGCATACAGGGCGGCTTCAGCCGGTTGCCACGCGCGTCGAACCACATCGAGCTGGGACCGGGCAGAATGCGGATACCATGCGAGGGCCAGATCGGGTTCCAGTTGCGTACGCCTTCGGTGTAGTGCCACATCCGGTCGCCGTTGATGACGTGGCCGCCGGCCTTTTCGCTGATGGCGATCATGCGGCCATCGACGTGGAAGGGGACGCCTGCCACCATGTCCTTGGGCGGCTCGCCCAACCGGTCGCGGGGCCAGTTCTTGCGCACCATCTCGAAATTGCCACCAATCCCGCCCGAGGTGACGATGACCGAGGGCGCATAGACCTCGAACTCGCCCACCTCATCGCGGTTGGTCTTGGCACCATGAGGGGCCGTGTCATCGGCCAGAACTTCGCCCGAGACCCCTTTGGTGCCGCCGTTCTGCATGATGATATGGCTGACCTGATGGCGGAATTTCAACTCGATCAGCCCGGCGCTGACATGGTCCTGCACGCGGCGGACGAAGTGTTTCAGAACGCCCGGCCCGGTGCCCCATGTGATGTGAAACCGCGGAACCGAGTTGCCGTGACCGTCTGCATACGACCCGCCTCGTTCCGCCCAGCCGACGATGGGGAACCAGCGCAGGCCCATCTCATGCAGCCAGGGGCGCATCTCTCCGGCTGCAAATTCCACATATGCCTCGGCCCATTTGCGCGGCCAGGCGTCTTCGTCGCGATCGAACTGCGCGCTGCCCATCCAGTCGCGCAGGGCCAGCTCGTGGCTGTCCTTGATCCCCATGCGCCGCTGTTCCGGTGTGTCGACCATGAACAGCCCGCCAAGGCTCCAGAATGCTTGCCCACCCAGAAAATGCTCGGGCTCCTGATCCAGTACGATCACTTTCTTGCCGCGGTCCCCCAACTCGGCTGCGGCAGCCAGCCCGGCCAATCCGGCCCCAACGACGATGGCATCAGCAGTGTTGTTGGTCATGTCTTGTCCTTTCAGCGGCTGCGGAGCCAGCCGATATATGGCAGCGCCACGACATACATCATGATACCGTAGACGGCCGAGGGCAGGGCAAGCGGGCTGAACCCGCTATCTGTTCCCGTGATCAGCGCCGCCAGCGTAATCCCAAGTGTCGAGTTCTGTATGCCGGTTTCGATAGAGACCGTCTTACTTTCGTTCCACGACAGTTTAGCGGCACGAGCCAACCCCAGCCCGATGGCCAGCAAAGCGATGTTCAAAGTGACCAGCCCGGCGCCCATGATCTCAAGGTTGTCGATGAACAGCTTCCAGTTCCCGGCCAGCGCTGCGAGGACAATCAGGACAAAAAGGACGGTGGCCACTTTGGACAAGGGGGCGTCAATCCGTTCTGCAAAGGCGGGTGCGAAATGGCGCAGGCTAACGCCGATGGCTACGGGCAGGGTTGTGATCAGAAACAGGGCAATGGCCAGACCGGTGATCGAAACCTCGGGTGCATCTTCTCCCATGAAATAGGCGATCGACCAAGCCGCGAGAGTTGGAACCGTCACCATCGACAAAAGACTGATAACCGCAGTCAGACTGACCGACAGCGCAACATCGCCTTTTGCCAATTTGGTCAGGATATTGCTGGTCACACCGCCGGGGCAAAAGCTGAGCAACATGAAGCCCACGGCAATCTCGGGCGGCAGGGCAAACAGCTTGACGGTGATGAACGCCGCAATTGGCAGCAGCACAACCTGACTCAGCGCACCGATGGCGAACGGGTAACCTCGGGTCAGAACGCGGCGGAAATCGGCGACGTGCAGCCCAACGCCCAGAGACAGCATGATAATGGCCAGCGACAGCGGCAGGCCGACATTGATAAGCAGATCCAAGAACAACTCCTCCCAAAGCCGTTCGGACCAGCCTATGCGAGGGTCGAAGTTTCAAGCAACCGCGCCGTTGGGTCATCCGTAGCGCTGGGCAAAACGGCGCAGGATTTCGCCGGGTTGGGTGACGTCGGCGGCGTGGCAGATATCGATCAGGCGTTGCGCGTCGTCAGGCGGGAAATAGCCGTGGTGCTTGTAGATATTGATACGCTCTTCAAAGTCGCGCGCGTTGGCCTCGGGGTGGAATTGTGTGGCATAGACGTTCTGGCCCCAGCGGATCATCTGAAACGGGCAGGGGTCCGAGGCGACAAGGTGGACGCACCCGTCGGGCAGGGTCTGTACGGCTTCTTTGTGACCCACAAAAGCGTCGAAGGTCTGTTCCAACCCGGCGGTCAGCGGATCGCGCGCGCCGTCTTCGGTCAGGTGACAGGTCGAGGGGCCGACGGGTTCTCCGTACTGGTTCTTGCTGACATCTCCGTCCAGATGCGCGGCCAGAATGCCCAGACCATAGCAGCAGCCCATGAACGGGTGATCATTGGCGGTGATCTGCGGCATCAGTCCCATGATGGCGGCCTCGATGCGCGCATCCATCGGCGATTTCGTGGCCGGATCGTCACTGACACAACCGGGGCCGCCGCCAACGATCACGCCGGCATAGTCGGTGACGTTCAGCCCTTCGGGCAGGTCTTCGCAATCCAGCCGGATGCGATGGGTCTGGTCCGGCGACAGGCCGGTCTTGTCCAGGATCGAGGCATATTCGGCGTCCGACGCCTCGGTCTCGGGGCGCAGTTGCAGGATCAGAAATCGTTTCATGCGCTGCCCTTACCCGTCAAAGCGGCCAGAAGACAAGGATGGCGGGAATGGAAACCGCGACGATGAGGATTTCCAGCGGCAGCCCCATGCGCCAATAGTCGCCAAACCGATAGCCGCCGGGGCCAAGGACCAGCGTATTGTTCTTGTGCCCGATGGGCGTGAGGAACGCGGCCGAGGCCGCAACGGCGACCGTCATCAAGAAGGGATCGGGCGAAACCTCCAGTGTGCGGGCCATCTGGATGCCGACAGGGGCGGCGACGATGGCGGTGGCAGTGTTGTTCAGCACGTCCGACAGGGTCATCGTGACGATCATCAGCACCGTCAGAATGGCCCACGCGGGCAGGCCGTCGGTCAGTTGCACCAGCGCATTGGCAATCAGCTCGGTCCCACCCGAGGTCTCTAACGCGCTGCCCAGCGGGATCATTGACCCCAGAAGAACGACCACCGGCCATTCAATATGATTGTAGAGATCGGCGATCGGCATGATCTTGGTCAGCACATAGGCCACCACGACCAGCCCGAGCGCGATTGGTAGGTAGATCAGCCCGACACTGGCCGCCAGCACGGCGGCAGCGAACAGCCCGATGGCCAGCCATGCCTTGTCGTTGGCGGTGACGTTCAGGCCGCGTTGCGCCAGGGGCAGACAGCCCAGCCATTCGGTCACATCCGCGCTGCGGTCGCGGGGGCACAGCAGCAACAGAATGTCGCCCGCCTCAACCTCGGTCTTGCGGACCTGTTCGGTGATGCGGCGGCCCTGACGCGAGATCCCCATCAGCACAGTGCTCTGACGCCACGCCAGACCCAGCCCTTGCGCGGTGCGCCCGGTAATGCGGGCGTTTTCTGTGGCAACGACTTCGATCACCTCAAGCCCGTCGCCTTCGGCGGTCAGCAATTCCTGACGGCGCGTATCCGAGAAATCGAGGTTCAGCGCGGCGCGAAACTCGTCCAGCGCCTCGGGCCGCGCCTCAAGCACCAGTGCGTCGCCCTGTTTCAGCGTCGTATGGGCGGATCGGCCATAACGTCGCTTATCGTCCCGGATCAGACCGATGATGGCGACGTCGGATTTCTCGGCCGCCTCGTAAAGCTCGCTAACCCGCTTGCCGATATGGGCCGATTCCGGCGGGATGGTCAGCTCGGCAATATACTCGGCCAGCGCTTCGGATGTTTCTTCCTCCGGCCCGCGGTTCGGGATCAGCCGCCAGCCGATCAGCGACACGAAAGCCAAACCGGCAATCGCCGCCAAGCCGCCAACCGGGGCGAAATCGAACATCTTGAACGGCTCGCCCAGCGTCTCTTGCCGGATCGAGGCGATGATGATGTTCGGAGGCGTGCCGATCAGCGTCGCCATGCCGCCCAGAATGGTGGCAAAGCTCAGCGGCATCAGGGTCAGGCCGACCGAGCGCCCCGCCTTGCGCGCGGTCTGGATGTCGACCGGCATCAGCAAGGCCAGCGCGGCGACATTGTTCATGAATGCCGACAGAACGGCGCCGATCCCGCCCATCAGTGCAATATGCGCGCCCAGCCCCCGCGAGGCATCAACCAGAGTGCGGGTGATCAGGAACACTGCGCCCGACCGGACCAACCCGGCCGAGACCACAAGCACCAGCGCTACGATTATGGTTGCGGGGTGCCCGAACCCGGCAAAAGCGTCATCCACCGGGACCACCCCCAGAACAACACCAATCAGCAGCGCGGAAAACGCCACCAGATCATAGCGAAACCGCCCCCAGAGAAGCATTCCGAAGACAGTGGCGAAAAGAGCAAAAAGAATAATCTGATCTGTCGTCATGCCGCCACCATACCCGCAAGGCGGTCTTGGGCAAGCCGCTCTCTTGATCCCATGCCCTGCAAACGTCTATATGAGCGCCGAACACGCAATCACTATCATGAGGACGCACCATGGCAGGCCATTCCAAATGGGCCAACATCCAGCACCGCAAGGGACGTCAGGACGCCGCGCGGTCCAAACTGTTTTCCAAGCTGTCGAAAGAGATCACCGTCGCCGCCAAGATGGGCGACCCCGATCCCGACAAGAACCCGCGCCTGCGTCTGGCGGTGAAAGAGGCCAAGTCGAACTCGGTCCCCAAGGACGTGATCGACCGCGCGATCAAGAAATCGCAGGCAGGCGAAGGCGACGATTACGAAGAAATCCGGTACGAAGGCTATGGCCCGAACGGCGTTGCCGTGATCGTTGAGACGATGACCGACAACCGCAACCGGACGGCCTCGACCGTGCGCTCGACCTTTTCCAAGAACGGCGGCAACTTGGGCGAGACCGGCTCGGTCGGGTTCATGTTCGAACGCAAGGGTGAGGTGGTTTACACCGCCGCTGTCGGCGATGCCGACACCGTGTTCGAAGCAGCCATCGAGGCGGGTGCCGAAGACGTTGAAAGTTCGGACGAAGGGCACATCATCTGGTGCGCCGACACCGATCTGAACGACGTGTCGAACGCGCTGGAAGCCGCGCTGGGCGAGACCGAGTCGACCAAGCTGGTGTGGAAACCGACCACCACGACCGAGCTGGGTCTGGACGACATGCAAAAGCTGATGAAGCTGGTCGATGCGCTGGAAGACGACGATGACGTACAGCGCGTCACCACCAATTTCGAAGCCACGGACGAAGTCATGGCTCAGCTCTGATCCGTGTCAAACAGCCGCCTTTGAAAACCCGGCCTTTGGTCGGGTTTTTCTTTTTCCGCTCATGTGTTTCTTGGCCGGACGCCCGCGACCCTATAGGCTGGCAAGCAGTTTTCCCGTGGGGCAGATAAAGCAAGTGATCGTATGACCGACGCCATACCCAATCGGAACATTTCGGTTCTTGCCGGGCAGAGCATTCTGTCTCAGGTCGCGTGGACGTTGGGCAGCCCGTCCGTGGTGCTGCCGTTTTTGGCGGTGTCGCTGGAACTGCCGATGTTCATTGCCGGGGCATTGGTATCGGTCCGGATGGTGGGCAGCATGATCTCGGACGTGTTTCTGGCGCAACCGATTGCGGCCCGCCAACAGAAGAAACGCGGGATTGCTCTGACTGAAATCGCGATCGGTGCCTGCCTTGTCATGGCAGTGGTGGTGGCATCGACCGGAGTGGTTCCCGCCATCGGCATGGCCTTTGTCGCGGCGTTTTTCCTGATTGGCCTGATCGAAGAGATCCAGTCGTTGATGTACACTGACCTGATCGGCGACCACGTGCAATCCAAGTCGCGGATGGTGTTGCATTACCTGCAACTTGGTATTGGCGGGTTGGGCGCCATTGGGTTGGCCGTGCTGTTGCATGAGATCACCAAGGAAAACCCGCCCTTTTCGCGCCATACTGCAGTGATTGCTGTATCGGTCACGTTCTTCGTTCTGTCAGGCCTGTGCATTCTGGCCATGTCCGAGATGTCGGGGAAGACAGAGGTCAAGAGGGACGCCCCGCCTGCGCGGAAACGGAAATTCTCGGAAAACTTCACCGACATCATCGCCATGTTCGATCAGGCCTGGTTTCGCCGCTACATGGTCATGCGCATTCCGTTGGTCGTGGTATCGCTGTCGGTGCCGTTCTTTGCCCTGATCGCGGCCGAGGCACATCACGCGTCGGCCAAGGGTCTGACCGCCATGATCATCTCATCGGCGTCGGGATATCTGGTCTCGGCCCCCTTGTGGCAGTTGGTGAACATGAAATCACACCGGGCCGTGATGGTGGTGGGCAACCTGATGGTGGCCCTGACCGGAGGCGCGCTGTTGGCGGTGCATTTTCTGGGGGTGGATCACGCAGTGCATCTTCACGCCGTGGCCTTGTTCATCGTGACTGTGGCCGTGACCGGCATCAGCGGGGCCAGAAAACTGTACTTCCTCGACGTGGCCCCCAAGGATCAGCGCGTCAAAGGGGCGGCTGCGATCAAGAGTATCTGTCGGATCACAGCGGTCATCCTGTCAGCCGCATTGGCAGCCATTGCGCATATGCACGAGGTTGCCTGGGCCGTTTTCTTCATCGTCCTTGTCAGCCTGTTTGCCGCCATCACCTGCTATCGGGTGGTTTTGCCGAACACAAAGAAGTCCGGGGCGGCATGACACGGCCCATCAGCGCTGAGTGGACAGCAACGCCTGGGCCGCAACCCGTTTGACCGCACGGGTCAGCGGCGCCAGCGCAGGAGACAAGACGCGGCCCACCTGCCATGTCAGCGGTACGTCCAGCGGCGCATTAGGCAGCAACGGAACCAACCGACCGTCATCCAACGCCTGCCGTGCCAGCCCGATCGGGTTCATGCCCCAGCCCATCCCGGCAATCGCCGCGTCCACGAACCCTTGCGGTGAGGGCAGAAAATGAGAGGGCGGTGCAATCCTTTGGCCGGTCTGTTCGGTGATCCAGGACTTCTGCAGTCCGTCCTTGCGGTTGAAGGTCAAGCAGGGTGCCCGGGTCAGCGTGCGCGCGTTCACCCCGTCGGCAAACCACTGGCGCATATAGTTTGGGCTTGCGGTCGCAATATAGCGCAGCGCCCCCAGGTCCGAGGCATCGCAGCCTGCCACCAATTGGCTGCCCACCGCGATGGCAGCGCTGACCTCTCCGCGTCGCAGCCACTCTGCGGAATGGTCCTGATCGTCGACCACCAGATCGAACAGCAAGCCATCGACCTGTGCCATCGCGTCGATGAACCACGTCGCCAGAACGTCGGCAGGAACGGCCACCCGAACGCGGGCTGGGCCGCTGGCTTGATCAAGGGTCAGTTCCCGGGCCAGTTTCGCCTCAAGCAGCCCGATATCCTCGGCATGTTGCGCAATCCGCAACCCGGCCGGAGTGCCTGTGCAAGGCGTGCCGCGATGGATCAGGGCGGCGCCGATGCGATCCTCCAGCGCCTTGATCCGTTGCGATATGGCCGAAGGCGTCACGGCCAGTTCGGCAGCGGCGGCCTCAAAGCTGCCATGGCGCAAAATGGAAGACAGCGCCGACAGGTGATTGGGATCGAGCAGCATTAGAGAAACTTAACTGAGGTCAACATCTTTAATTTGATAGAGGGCGGCAATAGCCGTAGTCAATGCCTCGGAACCACCGGAGGTCGCATGTCTACATCCCTGATCGCAGGCTTTGCACTGGGCTTCAGCCTGATTCTCGCCATCGGAGCGCAGAACGCCTTTGTGCTGCGGCAGGGCTTGCGGCGTGAACATGTGCTGCCCTTGTGCCTGACCTGTGCGGTCTCGGACGCCCTCCTGATCGCCGCCGGTGTGGCAGGCTTCGGCGCGCTGGCCTCGGCAGCGCCCTGGTTCGAAACGGTCATGCGCTATGGCGGGGCGATCTTCCTGACATGGTACGGGCTGCGCAGCCTGCAATCGGCCTGGCGTGGAGGCGCGGTGATGGATGTGTCCGAGGGGCAGCGCGCCAGCCTGAAGTCGGTTCTGCTGACCGTTCTGGCCTTCACCTGGCTGAACCCGCATGTCTATCTGGATACGGTCGTGCTGATCGGGTCAATCTCGGCCCAGTATGATGACCGCCTGGCCTTTGCGCTGGGGGCGATGCTGTCCAGCTTTGTGTTCTTCTTTTCACTGGGATACGGGGCAGGCATCCTTTCCCCTGTCTTTGCCAGACCACGGGCCTGGCAGGTTCTGGACGTGGTGATCGGCGTGGTCATGCTGGGGATCGCTTACAAACTTGTGGTTATGTGAAGGGTTGCCCCGGCCGGGGTTTCGGTGTTCAACCGTTAACATGACAACTCTTGCGCCCTCATACCGCCCGCTGGTGGGCATGTTCTGGATGTTCGCCGCCGGGGTCTCTTTTGTTGTCATGACCGCGCTGGTCAAGTCGCTGGGATCGACGATGAACCCGATACAGGCGGCGTTCCTCAGGTTTGTCTTTGGTCTGGTCTTTCTGTTGCCCGCCCTGAAACTTGTCCTGACAACGCACCTGACACGGCGGAATCTGACCCTGTTCGGAATACGCGGAATCGTGCACGCCGTGGCCGTGATGCTGTGGTTTTTCTCGATGACGCAAATTCCCTTGGCCGAGGTCACGGCGATGAACTACATGACGCCCGTCTACGTTACCTTGGGTGCGGCGCTGTTTCTGGGTGAGAAGCTGGCCTTTCGGCGGATTGCCGCGATCTGTGTGGCGGTGGTTGGCGTCATCATCATTTTGCGACCCGGATTTCGCGAGGTTTCAGCGGGCCATCTGACGATGCTGGGCACGTCTCTGGCGCTTGGTGCGTCTTACCTGATTGCCAAAGCGCTTGTGCGGGACCTGCCGCCGTCGGTTGTCGTCGCGCATATGTCGATCTGGGTGACGATTGCCCTGATCCCCTTCGCGGTGGCCGTCTGGACGCCGCCCAGCCTGCGCGACCTGGGCGTTCTGTTCCTGGTCGCCAGCTTTGCCACCGCCGGTCACTATTTCATGACGATTGCGCTGAAAGCCGCACCCGTGGCGGTGACGCAGCCGGTCACCTTCCTGCAACTGATCTGGGCCACATTGGTTGGCGCGCTGGTCTTTCATGAAAGCGTCGACATCTGGGTTGTCGCGGGTGGTACATTGATCCTGTCAGCGGTCAGTTTCATCGCCTGGCGCGAGGCGGTTCTGAACCGCAGCAACCTGACGACCCCCAGTATCGCGCCGAAGATTTAGCCCTATTCAGCACATGAATCTGGTTATTAATTGACGAGTCAATAAAAATCTCGTAGCGTTTTCCCACGTAACGTTGGGAGGGGACAGCTATGCCAAAACTCGGAATGGAGCCAATCCGTCGCGACGCGATCGTTCGTGCGACAATTGCCGAACTTGGATCGAAAAAGTCCCTTGATGTGACCGTCAGCCAAATCGCCAAGCGGGCAGGGATGTCCAGCGCGCTGGCACATCACTATTTCGGCGGCAAGGATCAGATATTTCTGGCTGCCATGCGACGCATCCTGTCCGATTTTGGTGCCGAGGCGCGCGGCGAGCTGAAAACGGCCGCGCCGCAGGAACGGGCGCAGGCTATCATCCGCGCCTGCTTTGCACCTTCGTGCTTTACGCCCGACGTTATCGCCGCGTGGATGACGTTTTACGTTCTGGCCCAGACCAACGAAGACGCCCTGCGTCTGTGGCAGATCTATCAGTCACGCCTTCGGTCCAACCTGATCGAAGCCTTGCGTCCATTGGTAAGCGACCCGGTCGAAGCGGCCGGGAACATGATCGCCCTGATCGACGGGCTGTATATCCACGCTGCGCTCAGCGCGCCGGAAGAACCCCAGCTGGCCGTGAACCATGCGATGCGGGTTCTCAATACTCTGCTTGAGGCTGAAAAATGACAAAACCCAACATTCTGATCCTGATGGTGGATCAGCTCAACGGTACCCTTTTTCCCGACGGTCCCGCAGACTGGCTGCATGCTCCGAACCTGAAGAAGCTGGCAAAGCGGTCGACGCGGTTTGCCAGTGCCTACACGGCCTCGCCACTGTGCGCGCCGGGGCGGGCCAGCTTCATGTCCGGCCAGTTGCCCTCGCGCACCGGGGTCTATGACAACGCGGCCGAGTTCAACAGTGACATCCCCACCTATGCGCACCACCTGCGTCGCGCGGGTTATTACACCTGCCTGTCGGGCAAGATGCATTTTGTCGGCCCCGATCAGCTGCACGGGTTCGAAGACCGCCTGACCACCGACATCTACCCCGCCGATTTCGGCTGGACTCCCGATTACCGCAAGCCGGGTGAGCGCATCGATTGGTGGTATCATAACATGGCGTCGGTGACTGGCGCCGGCGTGGCCGAGATTTCCAACCAGATGGAATACGACGATGAGGTCGCCTACAACGCCACGGCCAAGCTGTATGACCTGGCGCGCGGCAAGGATGACCGCCCGTGGTGCGTGACCGTCAGCTTTACCCATCCGCACGATCCCTATGTGGCCCGCAGGAAATACTGGGACCTCTATGAGGATTGCGAACACCTGCTGCCCGAGGTCGCAGACCTGGGCTATGACAATCAGGACCGGCATTCCAAGCGTATCTTCGACGCCAACGACTGGCGCAGCTTTGACATCTCCGAGGAAGATATCAGCCGGTCCCGCCGCGCGTATTTCGCCAACATCTCGTATCTGGACGACAAGATCGGTGAGATTCTCGAGGTTCTTGAGACCACGCGGCAAGAGGCGATCATCCTCTTTGTCTCGGACCACGGCGATATGCTGGGTGAGCGCGGCCTGTGGTTCAAGATGACCTTCTTCGAAGGCTCGTCGCGCGTGCCGCTGATGATCTCGGCCCCGGATATGCCTGTGGGACGCATCGATACGCCGGTCTCGACAATCGACGTGACCCCGACGCTGGGCGCGCTGGCGGGCGTGGACATGGCCGAAATTGCACCTTGGACCGATGGTGAAGACCTCGTGCCATTGGCCCAAGGGGCTGAACGCACCGCGCCGGTGGCGATGGAATACGCAGCCGAGGCGTCCTATGCCCCGCTGGTCTCGTTGCGTTATGGCAAGTGGAAATACAACCGCTGCGCGCTGGACCCAGACCAGCTGTTCGACCTTGAGGCTGATCCACACGAACAGACCAACCTTGCCGAAGATTCCGCCCATGCCGGAACGCTGGAATCCCTGCGCGCGAAATCCGAGGCCCGCTGGGATCTGGACCAGTTCGACGCCGAAGTGCGCGCCAGCCAGGCCCGCCGCTGGGTCGTGTACGAGGCGCTGCGGCAGGGCGGTTACTATCCTTGGGATTACCAGCCGCTGCAAAAAGCGTCCGAACGCTACATGCGCAACCACATGGATCTGAACACCGTCGAGGAAAGCCAGCGTTTTCCGCGCGGCGAATAACCTCTTCACCTTTTGAAAATACTCCTGCCGAACGGTTCCAAACGCGGTTCGGCAGGTTATGGAGACCTGAATATGGAAGCAGATTTCGTCATCGTTGGCGCAGGGTCCGCAGGCTGCGCGATGGCTTATCGCCTGAGCAAGGCCGGGGCCTCGGTTCTGGTGATCGAACACGGTGGCACCGATGCCGGGCCGTTCATTCAGATGCCGGCCGCGCTGAGCTATCCGATGAACATGCCGATGTATGATTGGGGCTACAAGTCCGAGCCCGAGCCGCATCTGAACAACCGCCGCCTGGCCTGCCCGCGGGGCAAGGTGATCGGCGGGTCGTCCTCGATCAACGGGATGGTCTATGTGCGCGGCCACGCGCGCGACTTTGACACGTGGTCCGACATGGGCGCAGACGGCTGGTCCTATGCGGACGTGCTGCCTTACTTCAAGCGTATGGAAACATGGCACGACGGTGGCCATGGTGGCGATCCCGAATGGCGGGGCAAGGATGGCCCGCTGCACGTGTCGCGCGGCCCGCGTGAGAACCCTTTGTTCCAGGCCTTTGTCGATGCCGGTCAGCAGGCAGGCTATGAGGTCACCGGCGACTATAACGGTGAGAAACAGGAGGGCTTTGGCCCGATGGAGCAGACCGTCTGGAAAGGACGGCGCTGGTCTGCGGCGAATGCCTATCTGAAACCTGCTCTCAAGGGTGACAACTGCGAAGTCGTGCGTGGACTGGCGTCGCGCGTGGTCATGGAAAACGGCCGCGCGACCGGCGTTGAGCTGATCCGCGGCGGCAAAAAGGAAGTCATCCGCGCCCGGCGCGAGGTGGTTCTGGCCGCGTCCTCGATCAACTCACCCAAGCTGCTGATGCTGTCGGGGATCGGCCCGGCGGCGCATCTGGCCGAGCACGGGATCGAAGTTGTCGCGGATCGCCCCGGTGTGGGCGCAAACCTGCAAGACCATCTTGAGCTGTATATCCAGCAGGCTTCATTGCAGCCGATCACGCTGTATAAACATTGGAATCTTGTCAGCAAGGGTCTGATCGGGGCGCAGTGGCTGTTCACGAAAACCGGCCTCGGGGCATCGAACCAGTTCGAAAGCGCGGCCTTCATCCGCTCGAACCCGGGGGTCGAGTACCCGGACATCCAATACCACTTCCTGCCTATTGCCGTGCGTTATGATGGCCAGGCTGCGGCGGAAGGACACGGGTTCCAGGCGCATGTGGGGCCGATGCGCTCGCCCTCGCGCGGGGCGGTCACGCTGCGCTCGGATAAACCCGAGGACGCCCCGGTAATCCGGTTCAACTACATGAGCCACGATCAGGACTGGGAAGACTTCCGCAAGTGTATCCGACTGACCCGTGAGATTTTCGGGCAGGACGCGTTCAAACCCTTTGCGGGCAAGGAAATCCAGCCTGGCGCGGACGTGCAGACAGACGAAGAGCTGAACGGCTTCATCGCCGAACATGCCGAAAGCGCCTATCACCCTTGCGGGACTTGCCGGATGGGCCGGGCCGACGACAAGAACGCGGTTGTTGACCCCGAAGGGCGGGTGATTGGTGTGGACGGGCTGCGGGTCGCCGACAGCTCGATTTTCCCGCAGATCACCAACGGCAACCTCAACGCGCCGTCGATCATGGTGGGTGAGAAGATGTCCGATCACCTGCTGGGCAAAGAGGCTTTGCCAAAGGCCAATGATCGCCCGTGGATTCACCCGGCTTGGGCAACTGCGCAGCGGTGATTTGATCCGCGTCAAAGCGGGGTGTGACAAAGACGTTTAGACCTGAATCGCAACGACATATTTTAGGAGCGAACAGGAATGTCCCACACCCCGCATGAACTGGCCGAAGAGTTTCCGGACAAAGTCGAACTGATGAGCCAGCTCAAGCAATCCGATGCGCATTTCGCCCGGCTGGTGGATGAGTATCACGAGGTCAACCGCGTCGTGCACCGCGCGGAAACCAATATCGAGCCGATGGAAGATCTGGCCGAAGGCGAGCTGCGCAAGAAGCGCGCTGCGCTGAAAGATGAGATCTGGTCGATTCTGTCCAAGGATTAAGACCGAAGGGCGGGGGCTCTGCCCCCGTCGCGGCAAGCCGCGACTCCCCCGGGATATTTTCAGACTAGGTGAAGTTCAGGTGACTTCATAGGGCAGGGTGCCGCGGATATGGGCGTCGATCGACAGGCGGCGTTCCAGAGGCGGAACCGAGCGTTGGTGGCAGTTTTGCCGTTCGCAGATGCGGCAGGAAATGCCGATGGGTTCGTAAGCGCTTGCGTTGTTGATATCAAGGTTGTCGGCGTAGACCAGAGCCTCGGCATGGCGGACCTCGCACCCTAAAGCAATGGCATAGCGGCGCACGGGCGCGCCGAATGAGCCGCCCGATTTAGACACATCCCTTGCCAGCGAGATATAGCGGACGCCGTCCGGCGTTTCCGCCAGTTGCCGTAGGAAATGGCCGGGGGTTTCAAAGGCGCGGTGGACGTTCCACAGGGGGCAGGCGCCGCCGAAACGGGCGAATTGCAGGCGCGTGGCCGAGTGGCGTTTGGTGATCGTGCCCGCCTGATCGACGCGCACGAAGAAGAACGGGATACCCTTGGCACCGGGGCGTTGAAGGGTCGACAGGCGGTGCGCCACCTGTTCGATCGATGCGCCAAACCGGTTGCTCAGCAGTTCCAGATCGTGGCGGTAGTCCTGCGCAGCAGCCAGAAACGCGTCATAGGGCATCAGCGAGGCCCCGGCAAAATAGTTGGCCAGACCGATCTTGGCGATCGCGCGGGCCTCGTCACTTTGGAACTTGGCGAAGTCCAGTGTCGCGTCGAGCAGCTTGTCCTGGCTGATCAGCGCCACCTGCAGCAGCAGTTGAAACACCTGTGTCGGCGGTGCCGTGCGCGACGAGAGCTTCAGCGTTTTGCTGTCGGCGTCGTATTTCCGGGTTTCGGGAATGTCCACGAACTGTACTCGAATGCCGCGCTCGCCGAGGCTGTTGATCGCTGCGGCGCGAATGCCGCCAGCTTCTTCGGCACGGGTCGAAGCCCGCTCGGCGGCGCGGTCGACTGCGTCGATGTAGTTGTCGCAATAATGGAAGAAATCACGCACTTCCTCCCACGGGCTAGCCTGAATTTGCGCGTCTTCACGGCCCAGGGCCTCGTCCAGAGAAGCAAGCCGTTCGTGGGTCTGGCGATAGGTTCTGTGCAGGGCTATGAATGCACGGGCCAGAGCCGGGGCGTTCGAGGCCGTCAGGCGCAGGTCGGCCAGCGGCGGCATATCGTCGAACACCGGATCAGCCAGCGCCTCTCGCATGTCCGAGACCAGACGTTCACTGTCGCCGGTGCTCAGTTCGGTCACATCCATGCCGAATTCCTGCGCTAGCGCCAGAACAACCGTGGTCGAGATCGGACGGTTGTTGTTCTCCATCTGGTTCAGGTACGGCAGCGAAACCCCCAGTTTTGAGGCGAATTCCTTTTGTGTCAGGGTCAGGCGCGTGCGCATTTCGCGCAGTTTCGCACCGGCATAGAGCTTTTGGGTGGCCATGGTGTGCCTTTGCAACTTTTCTATTGCTGCAAGCTAACTTTGCAAACCGATCGGTGCAAGCTGTGTTACAGGCCCAGTTGCCTTTCGCGCCGGATGACCGAAGCGATGGCGCAGATTGCCAGAACGGATGTCACCAGCATCAGCCACAGCAGTGGCATCGCGCCGGTTTCGTGGGTCAGCAGCGCCCCGGCCAGCGCGCTTAGGCCGGCGCCGCCGCCCAGCATGATCGCACCGCTCAGCCCCGAGGCAGTGGCGGCAAGGTGCGGGCGTACGGACAGCGCGCCCGAGGTGGCATTTGGGATTGTCATGCCATTGCCGATCCCCACAAAGGTCATGAAACCAAAGAAGCTGAGCGCGGTGCCAAAGCCTGCCAGAAACAGGATGGCTGACAGGGCGACGCCGATTGCGTTCAACCAGCATCCCCAGAGCACCATCCGGTTGACGCCAAACCGGACCGAAAAGCGCCCACTGAAGAAGTTGCCGAAGAAATACCCAACCGCCGGCGCGCCGAAATAGATGCCGACCTGAGCAGCGCTGAGGCCAAACAGTTCGGTGCCGATGAATGGTGCTCCGCCCAAGTAGGCGAAGAAGGCGCCCGAGGACAAAGCGGAGGACAGCGAATAGCCCCAGAACCTGGGCGAGCGCAGCAATTCTGGGTATTCGCGAAACTGCTGTATCAGCGTTTTGCCGCTTTTGGCTGAGGTTTCCCCAAAGTCGGCATAGGTCAGCGCCAGCGTCATTACGCCCAGTGCGAAGGGCAGCCAGAAATTGGCCTTCCAGCCAAAACTCTCTTCCAAAAGGCCGCCGATGGCGGGGCCGATCATGGGCACAACCGCCATACCCATCGTCACGTAGCCAATCATCGAAGCCGCCTGATCCTGATCATACAGGTCGCGCACCGCCGCCCGGCTGAGCACCATGCCGACGACCACGATGGCCTGACACATCCGGAAGGCCAGAAAAACCTCGATGTTCGGGGCGTAGATGCAGCCAAGCGTTGCAATAAGAAACAGCGACAGCCCCCACAGCATGACGGGTCGACGCCCGGCCTTGTCCGCAAACGGGCCGATCAGGATCTGCAGTACCGCATTGACCATAAGGTACAGCGCAATCGACAGCTGCATGACTTTGTAGTCGGCCTTAAAGTGCAGCGCCATGTTCGGCAGGCTGGGCAGGAACAGGTTCAGGCTGAGCGCGGACAGCCCGGAAAGTAAAACCAGCGTTGATATCGTAGGGGGCGAACGGTGCGTCCGGGAAGAACTGAACTGCATAGTTCACAGGTATAGTGACCGTTTCAGGGAATGCTATCCATGATTGCGCTTCATTGTGATACTTAGCAAATTTACAGTTTTCCAGAAGTTTGTTGCGGTAAGTTTGCAAATTTGCCGAAAGATGCTTTGGACCTGATGCGTAAGCGTATAGTGTCGCGCGAAATCTCACAGGGAATGAGCGCCATGAAAGATATCCTTACCGAGCTTGAAGACCGCCGCAACGATGCCCGGCTGGGCGGTGGGCAAAAGCGTATCGACGCGCAGCACGGGCGTGGCAAGCTGACCGCGCGCGAGCGGATCGAGCTGCTGCTGGACGAAGGCAGCTTTGAAGAGTTCGACATGTTCGTCAGCCACCGTTGTACCGATTTCGGGATGGAAAATCAAAAGACTGCAGGCGATGGCGTGGTTACCGGCTGGGGCACGATCAACGGTCGGATGGTCTATGTGTTCAGCCAGGATTTCACCGTGTTTGGTGGTTCTCTGTCGGAAACCCATGCGCAGAAAATCTGCAAGATTATGGATATGGCGATCCAGAACGGTGCGCCGGTAATTGGAATCAACGACTCGGGCGGGGCGCGAATCCAGGAAGGCGTGGCCTCTTTGGCGGGGTATGCAGAGGTGTTTCAGCGTAACATCATGGCCTCGGGCGTGGTGCCGCAGATCAGCGTGATCATGGGCCCCTGTGCCGGTGGTGCGGTTTACAGCCCGGCGATGACCGACTTTATCTTCATGGTCAAAGACACGTCCTACATGTTCGTGACTGGCCCCGACGTTGTGAAAACAGTCACCAACGAGGTTGTCACCGCCGAGGAACTGGGCGGTGCATCGACCCACACCAAGAAATCTTCGGTCGCCGATGGTGCGTTCGAAAACGATGTCGAGGCGCTGGCCGAAGTGCGCCGTCTGGTCGATTTCCTGCCGCTCAACAACCGCGAGAAACCCCCGGTGCGTCCGTTTTTTGATGAAACGGACCGGGTGGAGACTTCGCTGGATACATTGATTCCGGACAACCCGAACACGCCCTACGACATGAAGGAACTCATCACCAAAGTGGCGGATGAGGGCGACTTCTACGAAATTCAGGAGGATTTCGCCAAGAACATCATCACCGGTTTCATCCGTCTGGAAGGGCAGACCGTGGGCGTTGTGGCCAACCAGCCGATGGTTCTGGCCGGGTGTCTGGACATCGACAGCTCGCGCAAGGCGGCACGGTTCGTGCGCTTCTGCGACTGTTTCGAGATCCCGATCCTGACGCTGGTTGACGTGCCGGGCTTCTTGCCGGGGACCTCGCAGGAATATGGCGGTGTGATCAAGCACGGCGCCAAGCTGCTGTTCGCTTATGGTGAAGCCACCGTTCCAAAGGTCACTGTGATTACCCGCAAAGCCTATGGCGGTGCCTATGACGTTATGGCCTCCAAGCACCTGCGGGGCGATTTCAACTATGCCTGGCCCACGGCCGAGATTGCGGTGATGGGTGCCAAGGGCGCAACCGAGATCATCCACCGTGCCGACCTGGGCGATGCGGAAAAGATCGCGCAGCATACGCAGGATTACGAGGACCGGTTTGCCAACCCCTTCGTCGCCGCCGAACGTGGCTTCATCGATGAGGTAATCATGCCGCAATCCACCCGCCGCCGCGTGTCCCGCGCGTTTGCCAGCCTGCGCAACAAGCAGCTGAAAAACCCGTGGAAAAAGCACGACAATATCCCGCTGTAAGGGGTTCCCGAATGATCCGTCTGACAGGGATTCCCCGGTCGGCGGATCATGGCGCAATTGTCGGATCGAAGTTTGACTTTGAGACTAAAGCTGATAGATGACTGACCGTATCAGGGATAGAAAAGCGCGGGCCACAAGCCATGCGCGCGCGACCTCGGAGAGAGGAGCCCGCGTCAATCGGGGCTGGGGTCGCGCCTTTACTCTGTTGCTTCTGGGATGGTCATCCGCCGCTGTTGCGCAAGCCGAAAACCTGTTGCCGGTTCCGTCGGGACAGCCCGTACATTTAAGCGACGTGCTGCTGGACAACAACCCGGGCGAGCTGTGGGTCAGATTCCGTTTTGTCGCGCCCAGGATCGGCTACACCGCCGGGCGAATTGGCTATGACGTTGCCTCGAACGACATGGAACACCTGTGCCAGACCCTCGCGGTTGCCTATGTGGTGCGTCACGAGCTTGATCCGGCGCGTGTTGTGATCTCGCTGTCTGACCGGCCTGTCGAGTTTGGACGATCGGCGCCTGACGCCACGCAGTTTTTTGAAGCCTACCGGCTGGAGCAATCCCAATGTATCTGGGAGGGGCTCTGACCATGAAACCCCGTTTTCACCACCTCAGAGCGTTTCTGAACACCAATGCGGCTTTGGAGGTGCGCGATATGATCCCGTCTGCTTTGAGGGGCGATTCTGTTTCCCTGATACCTGTGAACAGCGAGGTGCTGACATGCTGAAGCATCGCGGATTTCCCGGACGTCTTGCGGGGACGGATTTCCAGTTCACCATTCGCCGGGCCAACCCCAAAGGCGTCACGCCGATTACGCGGCGCGAGCGGTTCCGCGATCGCAAACCGGCCGACCGTCGTGCGGACGCCGCGTTCATGGAAGCGCTGTGGCAGAACTTTGGTGATCAGCCGTTCGAGCGTGGCAATCTGGACGCCGGCCGCCTGAGCTGGCTGTTCGAGCGCGAAGTCATCCCGGCCGAAGACCCGTTTGATCCGGCCAGCTATGACGCATTGCTGGTGATCGATGTGGATGCAGCGCGGGTGTCGTTCCCCGATATCTTCGACGGGGTGCGCTGATCCGTGCAGGCCGTTGTCGCACATATCCATCCGGGGAAAGCTTCGGTAAAAACCCTGCCCGGTCGCGGGCAGGGCGGTTCTGTGCGTTCAGAAATTCAGTTGCGCGGCGACCTGAACACGGTTGCCGTCAAAGGTCCGGCCCGTGGGTTCGTCGTTCCGCTCACCATAGATGTACTCGGCGCTCAGGGTCAGGTTCTCGGTGGCCTTATAGAAGGCATTGACGTGGATCGTCTCCAACTCGGTAAAGGACAATGTGCCGGTCGAGGTGGGCAGTTCATAGTCTTCCTTGCCGTAGGCGATGCCGACGTTCCACTTTTCCCCAAGGTCCTGCCGGAATTCGATGGTGTAGCCGTCCACGTCGTTGGCCCGACCGCCGACAACCGGATCACCAAGGCCGATCAGGTAGGGGCCAAGGGCCTCGCCGTTGACATAGTTGACCTGAAACAGCCCGCCTTGCCACGGGCGCACCGATCCGGACAGGGTAAAGCCGGTCTGATCCACCTCGACTCCACCACCTTCGGCCTTGCCATAGAGAGCCGCCGCGCGGGCGATATAGGTGCCGTCATTGTATTCCGCCGAGGCGGTCAGCACCGGGTCATCCGAGTTCGACCCGCTGACGTTTTCTTCGACCGAAACGGCGAAGGACGTGTTGGCCCCGAAACTGTTGGTGTAGCGGACCTGCGGAACGCGGGCGAAAGCGATGCCAACGGGGCCGTTGAATTCGACCGAGGTCGGATAGGTGTCCAGCGGCTGGAAGTTGGTCCAGTACTGGCCGATCAGCCAATTGTCTCCGATTCGGATATTGGCATGACGCAGTCGAAATTCAGCGGTGCCGTTCGACGCAAAAAGGTCAACTTCCAGTTGACCTCCGATGTCGCCAATGGCGCTGGGTGTGGTGGTCAGCAAACCGACGCGAGACTGTCGTACGGTGGCGCCGAAGGTACCGTCGGTGGCAGCCGAGGGTTCACCGATGACGTTCACGAAGGCGGTGTCGCCCTGGTCGAACTCGAAGTCATAGAAGAAGTCGGCTTTGACATATCCGTAGACGTCCAGAGTGGTATTGCCGATCTTGAACTCTCCGGGTGTGGTACCTGGCCCTGTGGATTCCAGCGCCTCGATGCGGGCGCGCAGCGCATCCAGTTCTGCTTGGGTTTCGGCGTCCTGGGCAAAGGCCAGCGTGCTGGTCACGCTCAACGCAGAGGCAACAAGCAGAGGTGCCCTTTTTCTCTTTACAATCATGCGGATGATTCCTTGTGTGCAGAAGTGCACGGGCAAGGTTTCACGCAAAATCCAGTGTGGGAAATCACGAGAATGGGACGAAACCGGCCCGATTTCTCAATCAAAATTGTGCGAAAGTTCCGGATTATTCACAGTGTGGTGAACAGATCGGTTAACTATACGCCTGCGAACGGAGATTCGCAGCGACGGATTGTGTCCCACCGTGATGATGCACATGCAGAAACGGCCGCCTATAGTGAGCGTTGTAACGTCAATGTGACTGTGCAGGCGGATGGAAGCGCGCACCTGACGGGGCAGGGTGTCGGCGCAATTCTGCGCGAGGATTCGCCGTATGGGCGAATTCCAGCCGGAATCCCGCTTGGAAACAATACTTTGTTTGCGGCCCTTATTGTGGCGTGCAATGTGAACGGGCCGTGCGGCTCTACTTTGCCTGCGCCGCACAAGCACCTACTATTCCGTACCCCTTCCTTCCGCGGGCAGGTTTGTGAAACTCACAATACCTTGCCCGCGTTTTTCTTTGAGCGTTCTTTGCGCTTAAAGCGGCATAATTCTGCGCAAAACGCAGATTTGCGGGGCCTGTTATTGAATAGCAGCCCCCGCTTACGCCATCTGCGCCCCGACGCATCAAGAAACCAAAAGGGGCAGAGCGTATGCGAATCTCAAAATTCTACCTTGTCGTGGCAACCTGCGCGGGCTTGGCCGCCTGTGGCGGTTCCACCGGTGAACAGGCGCTGCTTGGCGGTGGCGCGGGGGCCGTGGGCGCGGCAGTCGTCAGCGCTGACCCGCTGCTGGGTGCTGTGGTCGGCGCAGCAGGCAACGTGCTTTACTGCAAGACGCAGGGGAACTGCTACTAACGTATACTGCGGGGCGCCCGTCGCCCCGACCGTCATCGCGCAACACGCCGTCGTGGGGTTTATGCCCCGCGGCGGCGTTTTGCGTTTCCAGAACACCAAGACAAAGGACGTTCCATGTTCAACAAGATCCTGATCGCCAACCGGGGCGAGATCGCCTGCCGGGTCATCAAGACCGCTCGCAAAATGGGCATTGGCACCGTTGCCATTTACTCGGACGCGGACAGAAACGCGTTGCACGTGTCGATGGCGGATGAGGCGGTGCACATCGGCCCGCCGCCGGCGAACCAGTCGTACATCGTGATCGACAAGGTGATGGATGCCATCCGTCAAAGCGGCGCGCAGGCAGTGCATCCGGGCTATGGGTTCCTGTCCGAGAACTCGAAATTCGCCGAGGCACTGGATGCCGAGGGCGTCGCCTTTGTCGGCCCCCCGGTTGGTGCGATTGAAAGCATGGGTGACAAGATCACCTCGAAGAAGATCGCACAGGATGCGGGGGTTTCGACGGTGCCCGGCTACATGGGGCTGATCGAAGACGCAGACGAGGCGGTCAAGATCAGTCAGCAGATCGGCTATCCCGTCATGATCAAGGCCAGCGCCGGCGGCGGCGGCAAAGGCATGCGAATCGCATGGAACGACGAAGAAGCGCGCGAGGGCTTCCAGTCCTCGAAAAACGAGGCCGCGAATTCCTTTGGTGATGACCGGATCTTTATCGAGAAATTCGTGACCCAGCCGCGCCATATCGAAATTCAGGTTCTGTGCGACAGCCACGGCAATGGCATCTATCTGGGTGAGCGCGAATGCTCGATCCAGCGCCGCAATCAGAAGGTGGTGGAAGAGGCCCCGTCGCCGTTCCTTGACCCCGAGACCCGCAAGGCGATGGGCGAACAGGCAGTCGCCTTGGCCAAGGCGGTGAACTATGCCAGCGCCGGGACGGTCGAGTTCATCGTGGATGGAGAGAAGAACTTCTACTTCCTCGAAATGAACACGCGTCTGCAGGTGGAGCACCCTGTGACCGAGTTGATCACCGGCGTCGATCTGGTGGAACAGATGATCCGCGTCGCCGCTGGTGAAAAGCTGACCATCACGCAGGACGATGTGACACTGACCGGCTGGGCCATCGAAAACCGCCTGTATGCGGAAGATCCCTATCGCGGCTTCCTGCCTTCGATTGGCCGCCTGACCCGCTATCGCCCGCCGCAGGAAACGGCGGCCGGTCCGATACTGGTCAATGGCAAATGGCAGGGCGATGCGCCCGAAGGGCCTGCGGCCGTGCGCAATGATACCGGCGTCTACGAGGGCGGCGAGATCAGCATGTATTACGACCCGATGATCGCCAAGCTGTGCACCTGGGCCCCGACCCGTGAACAGGCGATCGAGGCGATGCGCGTGGCGCTGGACAGTTTTGAGGTCGAAGGTATCGGCCATAACCTGCCCTTCCTGTCGGCGGTTATGGATCACCCGATTTTCATCAAGGGCGACATGACCACCGCCTTCATCGCCGAGGAATACCCGGACGGGTTCGAAGGTGTGGAACTGCCCGAGGGGGATCTGCGCCGCATCGCGGCCTCGTGCGCGGCCATGCATAGGGTCGCCGAGATTCGTCGCACCCGCGTATCGGGTCGCATGGACAATCATGAACGCAAGGTTGGCACGGATTGGGTTGTGACCGTGCAAGGGCAGGAGTTCGCTGTCGCCATCAATGCGGATAAGGATGGTTCGACCGTGACCTTCGCGGATGGCACCACCTCGCGCGTCGCGTCCGACTGGACACCGGGTGACCAACTGGCTGTTCTGGATGTCGATGGCAGCCCGCTTGTCCTGAAGGTCGGCAAGGTTTCGGGCGGGTTCCGCATTCGCAACCGTGGCGCGGATATCAAGGTGCATGTGCGCACTCCGCGTCAGGCCGAACTGGCCCGCATGATGCCCGAGAAACTGCCGCCCGATACTTCGAAATTGCTGCTTTGCCCGATGCCCGGTCTTGTTGTGAAGATCGACGTCGAAGTAGGGCAGGAAGTGCAGGAAGGGCAGGCGCTGTGCACCATCGAGGCGATGAAGATGGAAAACATCCTGCGCGCCGAGAAGAAGGGCAAGGTCGCCAAGATCAACGCAGGTGCGGGCGACAGCCTTGCCGTTGACGATGTGATCATCGAGTTCGAATGATCATGGCTGCGCTTTTGTCATATATCCAGTGCTCTCCGGCGCATCGCGCCGGGGGGCAGGGGTGTGGCGGAAGCTATCCGCCGCCCTCGCGCCGTTCGCGGATCTCGCGTTGGCGCAGGGGGGTCTTGTCGATGGACCGGCCGATCTCGCGCACGCTCCATGGTGATGGTTTGCGCAGTTTGACGACGCCGTCCTTGTCGACAAATACCATCTGGAACCCACGTGGCCGCAATTGCGACCGGATCGGTGATCGCGCCGCCGGATCGGTATCGACCAAAACAACCACGTCACGGTCGCGCATGGCTGCTTCGCCTTCGACCAGCATGTCGATCTGTTGCTGCAAACGCGGGTCGGCCGGCGTGTCGGCAAAGACAACGATGGGCCGGTTGACCCAGAGAAACTCGCTGAGTTCGCTGTCGCCTGCGGGGCGGACAAATTCATCCTCTGCCGGTGCAGACCCGTCGGCGGCCATCGCGGCCAGCGGGAATAGTGCCGAGAAAACAAGGGCAAGCGTTCGTGTCATGGGGCCTCCTGTTGAATTGAATATAGCCCCTGCGCCGACGAATGCGACCGGTGAAATGCGCCAGACGTTCAAAATATCGCGTCTGATTGCGACCGGATCGGCCGCCCGGAACATCACATCGCAGACGGGATGCCCTGTCGCGACCCGAATTGAGAAAAGGATATCGCTATGACCGATACGAAAGGCTGGCAGGCGCTGGCCGAAAAAGAACTGCGCGGTCGTCCGCTGGAAGACCTGACCCGAGAAACGCTGGAAGGCATCGACGTCAAGCCGCTTTATACGCAGGATGACACCGCCGATCTGCCGCATATGGGGTCGCTGCCGGGGTTCGGGCCGTTCACCCGTGGAGTGAAGGCCACGATGTATGCGGGCCGGCCCTGGACCATCCGTCAATATGCAGGGTTCTCGACGGCAGAGGAATCGAACGCCTTCTACCGCCGCAATCTGGCTGCCGGTCAGCAGGGGGTCTCGGTGGCCTTCGATCTGGCCACGCACCGGGGTTATGACAGCGACCACCCGCGCGTGGTGGGCGATGTGGGCAAGGCCGGGGTGGCCATCGACAGTGTCGAAGACATGAAGATCCTGTTTGATGGTATTCCGCTGGACAAGGTCTCGGTCTCGATGACGATGAACGGCGCGGTGATCCCGATTCTGGCGAATTTCATCGTAGCGGGCGAGGAACAGGGACACGACAAATCCGTGCTGTCCGGCACCATTCAGAACGATATTCTGAAAGAGTTCATGGTGCGCAACACCTATATCTACCCGCCGGAACCTTCGATGAAGATCATCGCGGACATCATCGACTTTACCTCGAACGAGATGCCCAAGTTCAACTCGATCTCGATCTCGGGCTATCACATGCAAGAGGCCGGGGCGAACCTGGTGCAGGAACTGGCCTATACGCTGGCTGATGGCCGCGAATACGTGCGCGCCGCGACCGAGGCCGGTATGGATGTGGACAAGTTCGCGGGCCGCCTGTCGTTCTTCTTTGCCATCGGCATGAATTTCTTCATGGAAATCGCCAAACTGCGCGCCGCGCGCACGCTGTGGCACCGGGTGATGACGGATTTCGGGGCGAAATCCGAACGTTCAAAGATGTTGCGGACCCACTGCCAAACGTCGGGCGTGTCGCTGCAGGAGCAGGACCCCTATAACAACGTGATCCGCACCGCCTATGAGGCGATGAGCGCGGTTCTGGGCGGCACCCAGTCGCTGCACACCAACGCTCTGGACGAGGCGATTGCGCTGCCTACCGATTTCTCGGCCCGTATCGCGCGGAACACGCAGTTGGTGCTGCAGGAGGAAACCGGCGTGACCGATGTGGTCGATCCGCTGGCGGGGTCGTACTATGTCGAAAGCCTGACCAGCGAGTTGATCGACAAAGCCTGGGCCTTGATGGAAGAGGTCGAGGAGATGGGCGGTATGACCAAGGCCGTGGCCAGCGGAATGCCCAAACTGCGGATCGAGGAAAGCGCGGCCCGCCGTCAGGCCATGATCGACCGGGGCGACGAGGTGATCGTCGGCGTCAACAAGTACCGCAAGGAACAGGAAGACCCGATCGATATTCTGGACGTCGACAACGTCGCCGTGCGCGAGGCTCAGGTTGCGCGACTGGAACGTATCCGCGCCACCCGCGACGAGGCTGCCTGCCAACAGGCGCTGGACGCATTGACCAAGACCGCCCAAGAGGGCGGAAACCTGCTGGCTGCCGCGGTCGAGGCCGCCCGTGCCCGCGCATCCGTAGGAGAGATCAGCATGGCAATGGAAAAAGAATTCGGCCGTCACCGCGCCGAGGTGAAAACGCTGGCCGGTGTCTATGGTGCGGCCTACGAGGGCGACGAGGGCTTTGCGGCCATCCAGAAATCCATTGAACAGTTCGCCGAGGCCGAGGGCCGCCGCCCCCGACTGCTGGTCGTCAAGATGGGCCAGGATGGGCATGACCGCGGCGCCAAGGTAATCGCCACCGCCTTTGCCGATATCGGGTTTGACGTGGACGTTGGCCCGCTGTTCCAGACGCCAGCCGAGGCTGCGCAGGATGCGGTGGACAATGACGTGCATGTGGTCGGGATTTCCTCGCAGGCTGCGGGGCACAAGACGCTTGCGCCGCAGCTGGTCGAGGAGCTCAAGAAGGCCGGGGCCGAGGACATCATCGTCATCTGCGGCGGTGTGATCCCTCAGCAGGATTACCAGTTCCTCTACGATCACGGGGTCAAGGCGATCTTCGGTCCTGGCACCAATATCCCCGAGGCCGCGCAGGACATCCTGCGTCTGATCGGCGAAGCCAAAGGCTGAGCCTACCAAGATTTTCGACGAAAAATCTTGTGATCCTGTGCCTTTGGCGGAAACATGCGACCAGGCCCCTCATGGGTCTGGTCGAAATTCGCAGGAGGCAGTGCATGTTACTGGATCATCTGGCCATCGCGGGCGAAACGCTTGAGGACGCCTCGGCCCATGTCGAGCAGGCCTTGGGTGTGTCACTGCAGGCCGGTGGCAAGCACGACGTCTTTGGCACCCACAACCGACTGCTGGGCCTGCGGGACGGTCTGTATCTGGAGGCCATCGCAATTGATCCCCAGGCCCCGAATGTGGAGCGCACACGGTGGTTTGATCTGGATCGCTTCGCGGGCGCGCCGCGCCTGACCAACTGGATTTGCCGGGTTTCGGATATCGAGGCCTCGCTGTCCATCTTCCCTGATGGCGTGGGGCAGCCAATCGACCTGACCCGTGGTGCGCTACAGTGGCAAATGGCGGTGCCGCCCAACGGACGGCTGCCCTTCGACAACCTGTTTCCCGCCCTCATCGAATGGCACGGTGATCTGCATCCGGCGCAAATGCTGCAGGACAGCGGGTGCCGCCTTCAGCGCCTTGTCGTGTTCCACCCCGATGCGTTGGAACTGGCCCGATTGCTGGGCGATTTGGAGACCGTGGTGTTTGACACCGGCCCCGCAGCGCTGCGGGCCGAGTTTGAAACACCGCATGGCCCGCGTGTGTTGGAATGATCGTAAGGCGGGCGCAGGTTTCAGACGCCCCTTCAATCGCTGAAATCACCAACGCGATCATTCGCGATACGCTGGTGACCTTCACCACCGACGAACACAGCGTGGATGCCATTGCTGCGGATATCAAAACCCGTGGTCCCGCCTATCTGGTGGCCGAAAGGGATGGTCAGGTTCAGGGCTTTGCCACTTACGCCCCATTTCGCAGCGGCCCGGGCTATGCGCAGTGCCGCGAGCATACAATCCAACTGGCCCCGCAGATGCGCGGGCAGGGGGCAGGACGGGCCTTGATGTCCGCGCTTGAAAACACGGCGCGGTCCGAGAACGTGCATGTGCTGGTCGCTGGAATCTCCTCGGCCAATCCGGGTGCAATCGCCTTTCATTCCGCGATTGGCTACGCGCAGGTTGGTCAGATGCCCGAGGTCGGGTTCAAATGGGGCAAGCGGCTGGATCTGGTGCTGATGCAGAAAATTCTTGCGTCTGACGAATAGGTTGCACCTGACAGTTTCGATTTGGGACGCTAGGGTGCGCTCATGTCGATCTGGACCCGCATATCCGACGCGCTGAGCGCGCTTGCCCAAGGCGAAAGCCTGACGGCCGTATTTGAGAAACTGCGCACACCGCCCGAACGCTCGGTCGCGTTTGCGATTGCCGTGGTCGCGCTGGGTGCGAAGATGGCCAAGGCCGACGGGCAGGTGACGCGGGACGAGGTCACCGCCTTTCGCGACGTTTTCCAGATCGCGCGCGAGGATGAGGCCGGCGCGGCCCGTGTGTTCGATATGGCCCGGACGGATGTTGCCGGCTATCAGGATTATGCCCGCAAGATTGCCCGCATGTTTGCCGATGACAGCACCACGCTCTGCGACCTGATGGAGGGGCTGTTTCACATCGCCATGGCCGACGGGTTCTATCACCCCAACGAAAACGAGTTCCTGGAAGAGGTCAGCCGCATTTTCGGCCAGTCCGAGGCGCAGTTTCTGGCGTTGCGGGCGCGCTTTGTGCCTGACGCGCCCAAGGATCCTTACACCGTTCTGGGTGTACCGCGCGACATGCCGCTGCCTGATATTCGAAAGGTCTGGCGGCAATTGGTGCGCGACACGCATCCCGATGCGATGATGGCCCGCGGCGTGCCCGAAGAGGCCATCCGCTTGGCCGAAAAAAAGATGATCGACATCAATCGCGCATGGGATGAGATCAACGGCGCGCGGGCCTGAGCCGATGCGGCTGGCGACCTACAATGTCGAATGGTTCGCCAACCTGTTTGATCGCAACGACAATCTGATCGTTGATGACAGCTGGTCCGGCCGCCACAACGTCACCAAAGCGCAGCAGGTCGAGGCCATTGCCAAGGTTCTGACCGCAATTGACGCGGACGCGATCCTGATCGTCGAGGCGCCAAACTCGGGCAAATCACAGGACACCATCCGCGCGTTGCAGAGTTTTGCCGAAGCCTTCGATCTGCGCACCTCGCACGCGGTGATGGGATTTGCCAACGACACTCATCAGGAACTTGCCCTGCTTTATGACCCCAAAGCGCTAACCGTGCAGCACGACCCGGTTCCGGGTGACCGGGCGGCGCCGCGTTTTGACGGGGTGTTTCATATTGACCTCGATATCGACGCAACCGAAGACCATGTGCGTTTTTCCAAACCACCGATGGAACTGGCAGTGCAAACCAAGGCCGGGGCGCGGGTTCGTCTGATCGGGGCGCATCTGAAATCCAAGGCGCCGCACGGTGCCGGATCGCGGGACCATGCAATCCGAATCTCGATTGCGAACCGCAGAAAGCAGCTGGCGCAGGCCGTCTGGTTGTCTCGTCGGGTCCAGGCACATATCACGGACGCAGAGCAGGTCATTCTGCTGGGTGATCTGAACGACGGTCCGGGGCTGGATGAGTTCGAGCATCTGTTCGGGCGCTCATCGGTCGAGATATTGCTGCAGGCCGGATTGTTCGACCCGCACGCGAAAGGGGCCGACCCGACCCCGTCCACCGCCCGGTTTGCCCGTCAGCGCGGGAACTACCTTGAGGCGTTGCTGGACTACATCATGATCAGTGAAAACCTGTGCTCCCGGCGTCCTTCCTGGCGAATCTGGCACCCGCTCAAGGACGCCGGTCTCCGGGCCTTGCCGGACCTGCAACAGGCGCTGCTGACCGCATCCGACCATTTCCCGGTCACGCTGGATATCGACCTCTGACCTTTCATCATGGGGCGTCACGGCCTATATTTCGGATCATGAAACATCTTATTCCGATCTGTGCGATAACAGCGGCTCTGGCGTTGCCCGCCCATGCCGAGGAAGACACAGGAAAATCCCTGATGGAGCAGGGTGCCGAGTTGTTCTTTGAGGGGTTGCGCCAGGAAATGGAGCCCGCGCTTGAGGATCTGCAGGGCTTGGTCACCCAGTTCGGTCCGGCGATGCAGTCGTTCTTTGAACAGATGGGGCCCGCTCTGGCGGACCTGGCAGGCGAGATCGAGGATTGGAGCGCTTATGAACCGCCCGAGATTCTGCCCAACGGGGATATCATCATCCGCAAAAAGCCCCAACAGGACCAACCTGACACCCCGAAAAACACCGAAGAGGAAACGGACGAAGGAACGGAAATCTGACCCTTAGTCCCGGATGATAACGCGGGTGTCCGATTTCAGTGCATTTGCCAGAGACGTCAGTCGCGCTTCGGCCACCTCGTTGAACAGAGGGCCTGCAGATTTCGGCAGCAGCAGGTCAAGCTGGTGCTTTTTGGGGTAGAAGCGCAGGGTACCCATCGGGGCGTCATTCTGCATCCAGAGCATGGCGCCAAAGCGCATGGCCTTGCCCAGAATCTCGGCCTGTTTCTGATCCTTCTCGTCCAGCAGCTTGTAAAGCGGCTCGAACCTGTTGCCCTCGCGCTTGTTGCGATACCGGTGCTGCAGGGCGAGGCCGATAAAGACCCGTTCCGAGTGCTTCAGCCCACCCAGATTGGCGCGGGTGACATAATCAAAGCAAACCTCGGCCCGATAATCGGGATGGGCGCGCCAGCTGACGTCGTGCAACAGGCAGGCGGCCTTGACCAGACGCACGCGAGCTTCGGGGGCTGATTTGAACAGCGGCATCACAAAGTCATAAAGGTGTTTGCCAAACCCCGGCAGGCGGGCGTCCTTGGCCTCGGAGAACCGGCTGGCCTCGATCAGCGGGTCGCGGTCGCGCAGGGCTTGCGGCATCTGTTCATACAGCAACCCTTCGCGGATGCCATAGCTTGAGACCGCTATGTCCTTGGGTTTGAACGTTCGGATCAGGCGCGCCAGCACATCCATCGCAAAGGGGATCAGCGCCATACGGGAGCTGGAAACACCAGCCAGGCTGCGCATTTCGTCCGGATCGCCCTTTTCGATGAACTTGATGGTCTGATGAACCTGCTTGGTGGTCATGCGGTATTCATGCAGAACGTTCAGCGGGTAACCCCGGCGCAGCATATCCAGTCGTGCAAAGGCACGCCAACTGCCGCCGACAAGGAACAGACGGTCGCGTTGCTTGCCCATCTGGTCGCGCAGCTCTTCCATAGTGGCCTTGATGTGGGCCTTGCGCGCCCGCCGTCCGCCTTGGATGTCACGCAGTTTCAGCGGGCCCAGGGGCGATGTCACACGGCGACCCACGTCGCCTTCACCGATTTCGGCCAGTTCCATCGAAGAACCGCCGATGTCGCAGATCAGCCCGTAGGCACCGGGCCAGCCCAGCAGCACGCCCTGCGCGGACAGCCGCGCCTCTTCCCCGCCATCAATGACCGCAACGGCCAGGCCGGTTTCGGATTTGACCTCATCGCAGAAGTCCGGCCCGTCTTTCGCCTCGCGCACGGCGGCGGTTGCGACGACATGCAAACCCGGCAGGCCCAGATCATCGGCCAGACGCCGGAACCGGCGCAACGCCGCCAGCGCGCGCACCCGTCCGCGCGGGTTCAGACGACCGGTCTCGGACAGCCCCGCCCCCAATTCGCACATCACCTTTTCGTTGTAGAAATAGGCTGGGGACCGCGCGGCGCCGTCAAAAATCACCATCCGGACCGAGTTCGATCCGACATCGACAACACCGACACGCGACAGGGCGCGGGCCTCGGGGTTGTCAAACAATGGCTTTCCGAAAGGCCCCCAGTCCGGAATGTCGGTTTCGACGGTCTGATCCATTTTTTTCCCAGATGTTCCGATCGCAGTTTGCGAAATCACCGGGTTTGGGTCAATTGCCTGGTTCGACATCGTTTCCGTCCGAATTCAATACTCTGACTGCCAGAGTGCGCGTAATTTCACGCTTTTCCGAGAGGGCAATTTGATCCAGTCGCGCCACAACCTCGGCGGCTGTTTCAAAGCGGCGGTCCATGTGTTTGACCAGATAGGCGATGACCTCGGGGCCGGGGTTCAGCTGCCGATCAATGAACAGCTTGGCAAGAACGGCCCCCAGCAGCGCATCGTCGGGCGGGTCGAGCGCGACGTGATGCGCGCCTTCGATGCGGCTTTGCAGATCGGGCAGGGGCAGTTGCCATAGCTTCGGGGTCAGTCGACCGGTCATCAGCAGGGCGTGACCTTCTGCCAGAACAAGATTGTGCAGGTGGAACAGGACTTTCTGCTGCTCGGGATCATCCGCGATCATCGGTACGCCTTCGACCGCAATCGGGGTTTGGGCCAGGGCTGGCACGTCGTCATGCCGCAGGTCGCGCGCCCGAATGATCCGGCCCCCGGTTTCGGCTGCCCAGACATGGGCCAGATGGGTCTTGCCAGCCCCGGCCGGACCGCTGAGCACCAGCTTGTTGCCGGGCCAGGACGTCGCTGAAATCATCGCAACGGCCAGCGCATTGGCGGGCGAGACAAAGAAATCCTCGCGGCCCAAGGCAGTTTTGGCCGGCAGATCAAAGCTCAGTTGTCGGGGCATTTATTCGTCTTCCTGATTCAGCCCTTCAAGGCCGGTATACAAGCGGCTTTCCAGATAAAGCGAGGTCAGGAACCGGGCCACGACCCCCAGCGCCGCAGCGACCGGCACCGCGACCAGCATGCCCACAAAGCCGAACAGGGCGCCAAACACCGACAAGGCCAACAGCAACCAGACGGGATGCAGACCCACCGAGCTGCCGACCAGTTTGGGGGTCAGAAAGTTGCCCTCGGTCACTTGGCCCAAGGCAAAAATACCTGCGACCAGCCCGATATGAACCCAATCCCCCCAGAACTGGAACAGCGCGAGGCCAATGGCCAGCGTGCCCCCGATCAAGGCACCCAGATAAGGGATGAAGGTGACCAGCCCGGCAATGAAGCCGACAATCAGGCCGAATTGCAGGCCAACGATCATCAGCGCCACCGCGTAATAGGTTCCAAGGATCAGACAGACGGTCCCCATGCCGCGCACGAAAGACGCCAGCACGGCATCGATTTCACCGGCAAGACGTTTGATCGTGGGGGCGTGATCGCGGGGCAGCAGCTCTCCGATGCGGGCGATCATACGGTCCCAGTCCATCAGCAGGTAAACCGCCACAACAGGCGCGATCACCAGCAAAACGGCGACGTTGATGGCGGAGCCAAGCGATGCGACGACCGATTGCAGCAAATCACCGGTTTTCGATTGCAGGGTTTCACCCAGCGATACCAGCGCCTGATGCGAGCTGGAATTGCTGTCCAGCAGAGACGGGAAGCGTTTTTCGATAAAGCCGCGCAGCTCTTTGAACAGGCTGGGCAGGACTTCGACCAGATCGATCAACTGCGTGATCAAAGCCGGGACCACCATCAGGATCATCAGGACAAAGCCCAAAACGCCGACAATGGTGATGATCCCGGTGGCCGCCATGCGCGACAGGCCCAGGTTTTCCAGCCGGTCCGCGATCGGATCAAGGAAATAGGCAATCGCTCCACCGATGACGAAGGGCAGCAAGACGTCGCCAAGTGCCCACAACAGCAAAACAAAAACCGCGGCGGCAACGCCCCAGTACCTGAGCTGATCCTTCACCGGCAAAGCCATGGCTGTCCCCTTGTTGTCGGCTCTTGCAGATGTTCTTCGCTTATGCAGCGTCTTGATGCAAGCGCTTCATGCCTCGGGGAAACCGGCGTTTCAGTCGCTGAGCGTACCCAGCTCCGGAGTTGCTTCGTCTGCTGTTTCGTCGGGCCAGTTGGTGCGCCAAATCTCGGCCGACCAGTGACCGCAATGCACGGACGGGCGGTCAAAGCCGGGCAGAGGGTTCAGCAGCGGCGCAACGACCACATCATGACGGGGCACGGCGAAATAGGGAAACGAGTAGCGCTCCCGGCCCGATCGGTTGACCACCCGGTGCGGCGTCGATTTCAGACGGCCACCCGACCACAGTTCCAGCATGTCGCCGATGTTAACGATGAAACCGCCCTGCGGGCAGTTGGGGGTGATCCAGCCGCCATCGCGGGTCTGAACCTCAAGTCCGCCCACGGGATCGGGGGCGATGATGGTCAGCGCGTCGGTGTCCTTGTGCGGGTGGATGCCATAGCCATCTTCGTCCGGTGCCTGCGGTGGGTAGTGCAGCAATGTCATATTGGTCATCGGATCACGGAACGCATCGCGCAATTGACGGTCGGGCAAACCCAGTCCGGCCTCAATCGCGCCAAGCAGCACGTCCGCCACACGATCCAGCTGTACCCAATAGTCAAGGATAACCTCGCCTGCGTCGGGTGTCTCGCGAGGCCAGACATTCGGACCGTAGAGCGCGCAGTCCTCACGAATGGCCGCGTCGGCGGCGGTCTCGTAGTGCAGCTTGTAACCTTCGTATTTGTCAGCCTTACCGGATCCGTCATTTGGCGTGAAAAACCCCATCGGGATATACCCGCGATAGTTTTCGCGGGTGATCGCCTGATCCCATTTGGCGCTTTCGTCGATCCCAAAGATGGCCTGCACACACCTGCGGACCTCAGAAACCGTTTCCTGGGGAATGCCTGTCCCGGTGATCGATAGAAAGCCGATCTCGGTGCAGGCCTCCATCACCCGCTGAACGGTCCGGTCATAGTCGACATGCGCAGGATCATGCAGCGGGGTAATGTCGATCGTGGGGATATGGTCCATCAGTGAATTCGCACACCCTGACGGTCCAATTCGGCGTGAACCGGGGCAAGGTTCAACTCGTGCACATCCTGATTGCTTTTCAACGACAGTGCCGCCGCGATTCCGGCGCCCTGACCCATGACCGCGCAGCAGGCCATGTTGCGGGTCGCGGCATGGGCCACTTTGTCCGCACCGTGTGACCGCCCGGCGACCAGCAGCCCCTTGATGCCTTTGGGCAGCATCGAGCGATAGGGCACCTGCATATAACGCCCGGTGGTGGGAAGGATCAGGATGCCATAGCCGTCGATGAATTCGGGGTAGATGCCGATCGTATCCTCGAACCGGCCCTGATGGCGCGCGTCGTTCTCGGTCATGTTATACATCGCGTCGATCTTGCGGGTGTCGCGGATACCGATAGTCATGCCAAAATTCCGCAGCCGGGCGTTTTCGCAACCGGGCATAAAGCGACGCAGTGCCTCGATGGCCAGCATGGTCTGGCGGCGGCCCTCGATCTCACCCATCGTCAGGCTGTCGGGGTCGGTGCCGTCGATCTCGGCCAGATGGATGAGGTTCATATAGGTCAGCTCACCTGTGTCATGCATCGCCCCCCATGTGCCTGCGATGGTGTTCAGATGCGGCGGAATCAGGCCTTGGTCGATGGCCTGCTGGAACGGCTTGTGTACGAAGGGCGAGAACATGTCGTCCTCTTTGCCCGAGGTTTCGATGTTCCATTCGCCACCACCTCCCCAGTCCTTGTAGGTCTGCGGATCGGCCTTGATACCCTCCATGAAGGCGCGCTTGTCGACACCGGCCAGATGGAACATGACAGAGGCGGCCATCATATCCTCGCGAGCGGTTTTGTGGGTTGGTGCGCCCGCGCGGTGGGCCACATCTGCGTCGCCAGTGGCGTCGATCACGACCTTGGCCAGGATTGCCTCGCGTCCGGCTTTCGACTCGGTAATGATACCGGTGATCCGGTTGCCCTCCATAATCGGAGCCACAAACTGACGGTGCAGCATCGGATGCACGCCGGCCTCTTCGACCAGCTTGTCGGCCACCAGTTTGAACCCCTCGCTGTCCAGCTCATAACTCAGCGACTGGCTTTCCGGCACCGCCGCGCCCATGTCCCTGGCGCGGGTTTCGAACTCCATACCGATGCCGCCGGCCTCAACCGTTTGTTCGTGCCGGTACCAGGCGAAGCCTTCGACCCCCACAGCGGTGATGTTACCGCCCATGCAGCCGAAGCGATCGACCAGAGACACTTCGGCCCCGGCACGCGCAGCGGCCAGTGCGGCGGCCAGCCCGGCGGGGCCTGAACCAACGACCAGAACGTCGGTCTGGTGAACAACAGGGATCTGACGGGCGGGTTCCTGAATGGTCTGCATCGGCACCTCTTGGAATTTGCATTCCTGTCACAATTGAAAACGCCAACTGCCGGGTCAATCAGAAAACCGACTGACCGGAGGTCGCAAAATCGGCAATGGCCGATTGCCCCCGGCGGGGCTTTGGAATAATCACCTTTCAAGTGAAATCTCACCTTTAAGGTTACAATATGCGCCTCAGCCGTTACTTTCTGCCCGTTCTCAAGGAAAACCCGTCCGAGGCTCAGATCGTCAGCCACCGGCTGATGCTGCGCGCCGGGATGATCAAGCAGGCCTCGGCCGGGATTTACTCGTGGCTGCCGCTGGGCTTCAAAGTTCTGCGCAAGCTGGAAAACATCATCCATGAAGAGCAGGCCCGCGCTGGCCATATCGCGATCCAGATGCCGATCATCCAATCGGCGGACTTGTGGCGCGAATCCGGGCGCTATGACGACTATGGTCAGGAAATGCTGCGGATGAAAGACCGGCACGACCGGGATATGCTTTTCACGCCCACAGCCGAGGAACTGGTCACCGACATCTTTCGCGGTCACGTCAACAGCTACAAGGACCTGCCGCTGACGCTTTACCAAATCCAGTGGAAGTTCCGCGACGAAATTCGCCCGCGTTTCGGCGTGATGCGGGGGCGCGAGTTCTACATGAAGGACGGCTACAATTTCGACCTGACCAAAGAGGACGCGCTGCACGCCTATAACCGCCATCTGGTCACCTATCTGCGCACCTATGAGCGGATGGGCCTGCAGGCGATTCCGATGCGCGCCGATTCCGGCCCCATCGGCGGCGATAACACGCATGAATTCCTGGTGCTGGCCGATACCGGTGAATCCGAGGTTTTCTATGACAGCGCCGTCACCGATCTGACCTTTGGTGACCGTCAAATCGACTATGACAGCCGTGAACAGTGTCAGGCCATTCTGGAAGAGTTCACCTCGAAATACGCCCGCACGGACGAGACCCATGATGAGGCGCTGTTCAACCAAATCCCCGAAGAGCGCCGCCGCGTGGCCCGCGGGATCGAGGTCGGCCAGATCTTCTATTTCGGTACCAAGTATTCCGAGGCAATGGGCGCGACTGTGCAAGGCCCCGATGGCAAGCCGACGCCGGTCCACATGGGCAGCCACGGCATCGGCGTCAGCCGCCTGATTGGCGCCATCATTGAGGCCAGCCATGACGACAAGGGCATCATCTGGCCCGAAGGCGTGACGCCGTTCCATTGCGGTATCGTCAACCTCAAGCAAGGCGACGGCGAAGCGGATGCGGCGTGCGAAAAACTCTATGGCGCCCTGACCGCGCTTGGGCTGGAGCCGCTGTATGACGACCGCAACGAACGGGCAGGGGGCAAGTTCGCCACCATGGACCTGATCGGCCTGCCATGGCGCATCACCGTCGGCCCGCGCGGTCTGAAAAACGGCGTGGTCGAACTGACCAGCCGCCGCACCGGCGAAAGCGAAGAGCTGAGCCCCGAAGCCGCAGTGACCAAGATCGCTGAAATTTACCAACTGGCACACGGCGCCTGATATGGCTGGATCGGACATGGCTCTGCCTACGGTTTCGATCATTACCGTAACGCGCAACCTCATAGATGAGGGGCGCGTCGAGGCGATACGGGCGGCATTGGAGACCGCCCAAGAGCAAGGCGGCGCGATTGTTGAACATGTCATTTGGGACGGTGCTTCAACCGATGGAACGGTTGATCTGCTGAAAGATCTGATCGCCGAGATCGAGGCGCGTCCAAGCTTTGTCCCGATTCGCTTTCAAAGCTTGCCGGACAAAAGTCTTTACGACGCCATGAACCGGGGGGTTGAGATTTCCCAGGGCCAGTACGTGGTGTTCCTCAATTCAGATGATCTGCTGGTGTCGCCGGATTGTCTGCAAAAGGCGCGTGAAGAGATAGGTTCGGGGCGCCCCGATTTCTGCTTTGGACGAACCATTTTTATCGAAAAGGATGGAAGCAAACGTCTGTCGCGAGAGCGTAAGGTTCATTCGATTTTGCAACGCATTCCGTTTTGCCACAATTCTATGCTGATCCGGCGCGACGTGTTTGACCGATTTGGAGGTCACGATCTGGATCTTCGCATTGTGGCTGATTACGACCTCGTGCTGCGCATGTTGTTTGCAGGGTGCGAGTACCAGATGCTGTCGGTTCCGATTGCGGTTTTCCATCCCGGCGGCGTTTCTGCGGACCAGATGAAAACAGCGCTGGAAATGACAAAGAGCTGGCGCAAGAACTACGCTCCGTTCTTTGGTGGGCGGACGTATTCCGAAGATGAAATGTTGAATTGGTTCCGGACAGGCCAACTGCCGCTTGGGTTCTGCGTAAATCTGCTGCGCCAGTCCCGGAACCGGCCGCAATTGCGCAATGCTGCTCTGCATAGTCTGAAAGTGACGTTGAGGCGCAGGCTACAGCCGTGGCGAACCTGGGATTACTTTGCGGACTGATCCCGAGGGGCGTCCGTAGAAATTCGCGTCAAGGATTGCGCAATAGGCATGAACTTAAAAACCGCTGGGCATCCGGGGTGTGAAAACCCTTGTGCCACCCGGCTAGGTTCTGGCTGCGCCTCTAAGTGCGTTGCGGTTCCGGCCGCTCGGCCAGAACGTCTCCGTCCGCGCTGTTACCGCGTGGCACAACGATCGGACGACCCAGACGTCTTACCAGGTCCCTGAAATCAAAGCCAAGAAAGTTCAGCCCGCAGACCTTTTCGTCGGTAGTGCTATCCGTGATGCACAAGCGCCCCTGACGAAACACCAGGCGATAGCCTTTGTTTTTCAGGATATCCGTCAGACTTGCCCAACTTGGTGCAGTATCGAAAAGTGGGCGCATCGTGGCGCGCAACAGTGCCGCGGTTTCACAATCCAGTTCTGATGATGCGTTTCGGACCAAAATAGGGTCCAACAATTCCGTATTACTCTTTACAAACATGAGCGACCCCCGCTCTTTAAAATGGTATCCCCCTTACTCCTAGGGTGACAAAGTTTCTTAAAATAAGCAAAAGGCGAAATAATATTGCTTAATGAATGTTGCATTTTGAGATCAGTGCCTCACGCAACGGTCGTATTGACTTCATAGCTGAAACAATCAGGGTTTGTCTGTGAACGGCGTCACAACCAAGGGTGTAACCTTCGGTGCCGCCATCTCCTTTTGCCAGAGCAGGCGATCCGGTTTCAGAGGTGATTCGCCCCACGCTGCCGCCCGAATTGGTCGCAAGGCCGCCCATCCCGATGCAGGGCGCGCATAACCAGCTTGACCATCCGGTGAAATGCCGAAAGGGTCGCGCCGAACAATAAAACCGGAGCAGACATGGCCAAGACGCCCCCGCCCTTTGCCCCATTCGAATGGAAGATCGCCTGGCGGTACCTGCGCGCGCGCAAGGCCGAAGGCGGCGTCAGCGTGATGACGTGGATTTCGCTGATCGGGATCACTCTGGCGGTGTTCGCTCTGATTGCCACGCTGGCCGTGCGGTCGGGGTTCCGGTCCGAATTCGTGGGCACCATTCTGGGGGCCAACGCCCATGTCACGGTCTATTCGGCAGGCAGCCTGGATGCGCAGGGGCGGCTGGATCGCACGATTGCGGAATTTGACGGCGTGGCCGACCGCATCGCGCAGGTGCCGGGTGTGGTCCGCGCGGCGCCGCTGGTCAAAGGCCAGGTCCTGATCACCAATCGCGAGCGCAGCAGCGGGGTCGAGGTATTCGGCATCCAGCCGGACGATCTGCTGGACCTGCCGGGCATCGCCGAAAGCGAGCAGGCGGCCGGCGATCTGTCCGAATTTCAAAATGGGGAGTTCGTCATTGCCATCGGTTCGGGCGTGGCGCGCAGCATTGGGGCGACGGTGGGGGATACGGTCAAGCTGACCTCTCCCAACGGGGTGAAGACCGCTTTTGGCACCTCACCGCGCGTCAGCGCCTATCGGGTGGTCTATGTGTTCTCGGCCGGGCGCTATGACATCGACCGCACGCGGGTCTATATGCCGTTCGAGCAGGCGCAGAGCTTTTTCAACCGCGACGGCGTCGCCGATGAGATCGAAGTGATGGTCGAACGCCCCGAAGAACTGACCCCGATCCTGATCCCGATCCTTGAGGCCGCAGGCGAGCGCAGCCAGATCTGGACATGGCAGGATGCCTCGGGCGGGTTCCTGCGCGCGCTGGAGGTCGAAGACAACGTGATGTTCATCATCCTGTCGATCCTCGTGCTGATCGCGGCGATGAATATCGTCTCGGGCCTGATCATGCTGGTGAAGAACAAGGGCCGCGATATCGGCATCCTGCGCACCATTGGTCTGAGCGAAGGGTCGATCCTGCGGGTGTTCTTCATCTGCGGCGCGTTCACTGGCATCATCGGCACGGCGATGGGCGTGGTTCTGGGGTGTCTGTTTGCGATCTATATCGATCCGATTTTCAGCTTTGTGAACTTTGTCATGGGCGGCGGTGTCTGGGACCCCTCCATTCGCGGTATCTACGCCCTGCCAGCCGAGTTGCACCTGTCGGATGTGCTCAAGGCCATCGGGCTGTCGTTGGGCCTGTCCTTCTTTGTCACCTATTTTCCTGCCCGCCGCGCGGCGCGGCTGAACCCGGTTGAGGCGCTGCGCTATGAATGATGTGACGATGCGGCTGAACGGCCTGACCAAGACCTATCTGAAAGGCACTCCGGGCGAGGTTCAGGTGCTGCGCGGCGCCGATCTGGATCTGCGCGCGGGTGAGGCGGTAGCGCTGGTTGCGCCCTCTGGTGCAGGCAAATCGACCCTGCTGCATATCGCGGGACTGCTGGACACGCCCGATGAAGGTTCGGTCGAGATCGCTGGCCAGAGCGCGACGGGCAAGGGCGACCGGACCCGCACTGCGCTGCGGCGGCGGGATGTGGGCTTTGTCTATCAGTTCCACCATCTGCTGCCGGAATTCACCGCACTGGAGAACATCACCCTGCCGCAACTGGCCAACGGTGTGTCCGAAAAGGCGGCACAGGTCAGGGCGATGGCCCTGCTGGACCGTGTCGGTGTGGCACCGCGCGCGGATCACCGCCCCGCGGCCCTGTCAGGGGGTGAGCAACAGCGCGTGGCTTTCTGCCGGGCGCTGGCCAACAAACCGCGCGTCCTGCTGGCGGACGAGCCGACGGGCAATCTGGACCCCGAGACCTCGGATCAGGTGTTCGATGCGCTGATGTCGCTGGTCCGGGACGAGGGGCTCTCGGCGCTGATTGCCACGCACAACATGGATCTTGCGGCCCGGATGGATCGCAAGCTGCGGCTGGACGGGGGCGTGCTTAAGCCAGTTGAGTGATGGCGACCCCTGCGGCCATTACGGCGATGCCGCCTGCGCGTATCCATGTCAGCGGGGTGACCTGTGCCCCGAACAGGCCGTAGTGATCGATGGCGGCGGTGCTGATCAACTGACCTAGAAGCACGAAAAACACCGCGTTGCCGACGCCGAAATGCGGCGCGACATGGGTGATGGACAGCACGTAGAAGGCAATCAGGATGCCGGCCAACAACAGATGTTTCGGCGCCTGCGCGACTTTGGACAGGGCTCCGAACCCGGGAAACAGCAGCATCAACACTGCGGATGCACCGAAGGCAATGGCAAACAAAACAACGGCGGCGGTGGTCGGTGATCCGATCAACCGACCCAAAGCTGCATTCAGCGCCGCTAGGATCGGCACGCCGATCCCGGCGGCCAGCATGATGGCTGCGTATTGTGTCATTGCCCGTATCCTCCTGCTGCGTTGATCTGGATCATTGCGGCAAGCCGACCGTCGGGCAAGCCTGTAAATGTCAATCTGGGCAGGAGGATGCGATGATTGGACCGATGCGGAATGCTGTTTCTATAGGCCTGCTGACACTGGCATCACAAGCCGGTGCCCAAGATGCCGAGATGGGTGCCGAGCTGTATCAGCACTACTGCGCGACGTGTCATGGGATCGATGCCACCGGATACGGCCCAATGGCCGGGGTGCTGGTCATTCAACCGGCCGACCTGACTAAACTGGCCGGAGAAGACGGTGTGTTTCCAACCGCCCGTGTCGTGGCCCGGATCGACGGGCGCGACCCGCTGGTCAGCCACGGCAGCCCGATGCCGGTCTATGGGCCTTATTTCGACGGTCAGGACACCTCGATGAAAACGCCCGAGGGGCAACCGATCCTGACCAGCCAGCCGATTGTGGATCTGGTCGCCTATCTGCAGACTTTGCAGGGTCAATAGGCCCTACCTGCAGATACCTTCGATTTTGGCACCGCCCCAGGGGATTACGATGTCGCGCTCGCGCCGTTGGTCCGGCAAAGGCGACAGATCGAAATGCTCCCCAAGCATGTCGTGCAGGCGCTCGGTGCGGGGCGCCATTGGGTCCAGCGCCCGGCAGCAGACATATTCTTCGACAATCGCGCCCTGCTGTTCGAACCCGTAGGACAGGAAATCGGACGAGGTTTCGATATCGAACAGATACGGGTCGTTGTTGCCGCCATGTTCGGCTGCAGCCCGCAGCGGGTGATAGCCGGTGGTTTCCCGGTTCTGCCATTGCCAGACATGGGTTAGCTCATGCGCCAGCAGCATCGCCGCGATCAGATTCATCTGTTCGGGGAAGTCGGACATGTAGTCCTCAAGATACCAGTCGCGCGTGAAGTAGATCTTGTTGAAAACGGCAACGGCGGCGGGTTTGGCGGTCACGATGCCTTCGGCCGGGGGCGGCAGGATACGTTCGCGGCAGGCGAGGCGCGGGCGTTCCTTGCGGTAGAAAGTGATCGGCGCGACGGGGGCGCCTTCGACCAGGCGCACGCGGTCCAGATTCAATGTCTCGCCCTGAACGGCACCGGCGAATGCGCGCTCTTGATCCGTCAGCGGGCGACCGCAGGAGGCGAGCAGGAAAAGAAACGTCATCAAAATGCGCCGGGCCATATTCGAAGCCTAATGTGAAGCGCCCTCGCTGCAACCGGTTTTCACAAGCTCATCGCCAAGACGCGGCTTATTTCCGTCAGCGATCGCCCGGATTGGTCCATCCATGTGTTAAAGGCGTCCTGCACGGCCGCCATTGCCTTTCTCGAACCGGGGGCTTTGTCGACCACGCCCTCGGCAATCAACCGTGCGGTGACATCGCGCGACAGGATGAAACTGTCCCGCCCGGCAAAGCGCATGGCGTATTGGGCCGAGGCCCCGCCAAGCCGTGATCCGCGTTTGCCCAGCATCGCCAGCAGGCCGATATAGTCGGTCGAGGGCCAGCCGCCCAGAACCTGACCGACCCCGCCTTCCTGCCGCAGTTCCAGCAGAAACGCCGCGTTGTCCCGGACGGTGGCAATCTTGGTGCCATTGCGCACGATGCGGGTGTCCTGCAACAGCGAGTCGAATTTCTCGTCATCCATAAAGGCGCAACGGCCAATGTCGAACGCGTCAAAGGCGGTCTCGAACCCGTCCCACTTGTTGTCGATGACTTTCCAGTTGAACCCGGCCTGAAAGATGCATTTGGTGATGATCGAAAGCCAGCGGTCATCCGGCATGGCGGCCAATTCGGCCACGCTTTTGGGTTTGCTCAGCTTTGCCTCCAGGGCGTCAGGCCCGCCATGGCGATCGGCGGCCATGGAGTATATGTCGTCGAAATCGTGCATCGGGGTCCTCCGACGGCAGGGTCGCGTGTTCGCTGCCGGGTTGCAAGCACTGGTTCTGAGTGGAGGAGCACTTGTGCGACGGACTTGACTTCGGACAAAGACCCCCCTTCATTCGGCGCCTAAACCGGGCCAACACTCACGGAGACTGCAATGCTGGGCTGGAGCCTTTTTCTTGCTGCACTTGTCACATTCCTGCTGACGCACATGATTCCGGCGCGGCCCGCAATGCGCGGGCGGTTGATCGAGGTGATGGGGCGCAGGGGATATTTCGCCGCCTATTCTGTTTTATCGCTGCTTGTTCTCGGCTGGCTGATCGTTGCTGCCGCGCAGGCACCTTATGTCGAGATTATCCCGCCTTTTCCAATTCTGCGCTGGATGCCGTTGCTGGTGATGCCGGTTGTGTGCTGGCTGGCCGTGGCGGGGATGTCGATTCAGAATCCGTTTTCGTTCGGCGGGTTGGGGCACCGTCCGTTCGATCCGGAAAACCCCGGCATACTGCGCACAACGCGTCACCCTTTGCTGGCGGCGCTGATGTTGTGGGCGCTGGCGCATTTGCTGGCCAATGGCAGCCTGTCGCATGTCATACTGTTTGGTCTGTTCGCGGGCTTTGCCGTGCTGGGCATGTCTCTGATCGACCGCCGCAAGGCGCGCGATATGGGGATCGAATGGACACGACTGTCCCGCAATACTGCGCGGTTTTCGCTGCGGGCTCCGCACCCCTGGCCCAGCCTGTGGGTTGGGCTGGTTTCACTTGCCGCTTTTGCGGTTCTTCTTCACCTGCACGCACCTGTGATCGGCCTGTCTCCGCTACCGTAACGCGGGGAGTGGCCGGGCAGGGTCATGCGTGCTATCTGGAATGTCACAGTTATAATACGAGGGTCTCAGAATGTATCTGGCCTATGTCACCACCACTGAACGCGGCGCCACCGACCGCCTGCTGAGCGCCGTTGCCGAACATCTGCAGGCCAAGGGTGCCCGTCTAGCTGGTGTGGTTCAAACCAACACCGAATGCGCCGACAGCAGCAAATGCGACATGGACGTGCGCGTGCTGCCGGACGGAGAGACCATCCGCATCTCGCAGTCCCTGGGTGAACACGCCCGTGGTTGCCGCCTGGACCCGGCGGCGCTGGAACAGGCTGTGGGGTATGTCACCAACTCGTTGGAGGACTCGCCGCAGTTGCTGATCATAAACAAGTTCGGCAAGCATGAGGCCGACGGGCGCGGTTTCCGCCCGGTGATTGCCGAGGCGCTGGCGCAGGAGATCCCGGTACTTGTCGGTGTGAACGGCCTGAACTGCGAAAAGTTTCAGGAGTTCACCGGCGATGCGGCTGAACAACTCGCCCCCAGCGTCGAGGCCGTTACCGATTGGTTCGACCGCGTCACGGCGCAGCGCGCAGCCGCAGCCTGACGTAAGTTTCGTTGGGTAACACGCTGTAAACCTGACTTGTTTCGACCTGCATGTGCTGCAATCCTCCGACCTGGGAGGAGACAGCACATGTGGACCAACTGGGCCGGAAACCAACGCGCAGAGACTGCGATCACGCGCCCCGGCACGATTGCCGAACTGCAGCAGGTGATGGCGGAATCGTCCAGCCTGCGCGTTGTGGGGGCAGGGCATTCGTTTACGCCCATCGTTGCGGGTGGCGAGTGTATTGTGGACCTGTCCAAGCTGGACATGCCGACGCTAGGCGACAGGGACGGTGACCGCATCTGGGTCAACGCAAATGCGCGGCTGCGGGATCTGTCTCCGGCGCTGGCCGCGCAGGGGCTGGCCTTTCGCAACCTCGGCGATATCAACGCACAATCTCTGGCCGGGGCAGCCTCGACCGCAACACATGGCACCGGGCGGACGCTACCGTGTCTTGCCGCTGAAATCACCGCCGCGAAGCTGGTCACCGCAGGCGGAGATGTCCTGTCCACCAACGACATCCCGCTTGAGATGGCGCAGGTCACGCTGGGAATGCTGGGCATTCTGACCGAGGCGCAAATCTCGATCGTGCCCAAGTACAACCTGCGCCGCCGGGTGCGATTGGCCGATCTGCAGGATAGTCTGGCCGACATGCACCAAAACTGGACGCAGAACCGGAATTTTGAGTTCTTCTACATTCCCTTCACCGGCAAGGCGGTCGAAATCCGCCACGACCTGACTGACTCGCCCGAGGGGGCGGTGCCGCGTGATCTGGACATGATCGCCGTCAAGGTGCTGAAGCTCGCGCGCAACGCAGGCCGGTTTAGTGGCGGGTTGCGCAGTATGCTGCTGAAGTTGCTGACCATGGCGCACTCGGACGAAGACTATGTCGGCGAAAGTTGGCGAGTACTGTGCAGCGACCGGCATATTCGCTTCAACGAGATGGAGTACCACCTGCCGCCCGATGTGGCCGGGGACGTGCTGCAAGAGGTCATCACCCGCCTTCACCGCGATCACAAGGATATCTATTTCCCGATTGAAGTGCGCCAGACCGCAGGCGACACGGCCTGCCTGTCTCCGTTTCAGGGCGGGCCGCGGATTTCGATTGCAGTGCACTCGGATGCCAATGAAAACCATCGCCGCTGTTTCGACGCGCTGGAGCCTGTCTTCGTCGAGGCGGGTGGGCGCCCGCACTGGGGCAAGATGCACAGTCTGACCTACAAGGAACTGTCGGGCATATACCCGGATTTCGACCGCTTCTGTGTGTTGCGGGAACAGCTTGACCCGGGCGGCAAGTTCCTGACCCCCGCTTTGGCCAAGCTGTTTCGACCATGACTGAATACCTGCAAACCCTGTGCGACACGCTGCGGGCCTATGGAGTGGACAAACCGGTCACCGTGGTTGATCTGGATCGGTTGGAGGCAAACTGCGCCCTTGCCGTCAGCGGGGCCGATGCCGGGTTGGATCGCCGGCTGGTCGCCAAGTCTCTGCCCTGTCTGCCGCTGCTGGATCATATCCGGGGGCGGATTTCGACCTCGGGCCTGATGACTTTTTCCGAACCGATGCTGCTGGCACTTTTGCGGGCCGAGCCCAAAACGGATCACTTGATCGGCAAACCACTGCCGGTCAGTTCGGCCGCGCGGGTTCTGGCCGCGTGCCCGGAGGCTGCGGCGTGCGTTCAGTGGCTGATCGACACGCCGGGCCGGTTGCGGGATTACCTGGCGCTTGCGGCAGCCAAGCAATCCGCCCTCCGCTTGTCGCTTGAGGTCGATATAGGCCTGCATCGCGGAGGGTTTCTGCCGGAACAGGTCGCGGATATAGCTCAGGAAATCGACGCCTACCCCAACGCGCGCCTGTCGGGCATGATGGGGTACGAGGCGCATCTGGCCAAGCTGCCGGGATTTTTGAGAAAACGCGCGGTTCGATCCAGCGCGGATGCTTTCCGGCGCGCGGTTTCCAGCTTGCCCAGGGGCGGGGAAGGGCTGTGCCTGAACACAGGCGGCAGCCTGACCTTTCAGTCTTATAGGGCTAACAGCGGCGCCACCGAGGTCGCCTTTGGTTCTGTTCTGGTCAAGCCAAGCGATTTCGATCACCCTGCAACACAAATGTTCCAGCCCGCGGCTTTCATTGCCACGCCAGTTCTTAAGGCGATGCCGGGTAATCCGCTGCCCGGTTTGGATTTTCTATGGCGAACCAGAACTGATATCGCCGTGTTCGGCGGGCATTTTCTGGCACATCCCGTCTTTCCCAAGAGGTTCCGCTATTCCACGATCTTTGGTCGCTCCAGCAATCAGGAGGTCTGGACAGGGCCATGCCCGGCCATGGTCACACCCGGAGATATTGCCATACTGCGCCCGACCCAAAGCGAGGCGGTGCTGAATCAACTCGGAACCATGCTGGCGGTTCGGGGAAATCAGGTGGTCGCAGAATGGGAATGCCTGCCGAATTAACGGCCGTTGCACTTTGTCACCATCTGAGGAAGATGGTGGGCGACCCTGGAATCGAACCAGGCGTGCGTCTCCGCGAGGGAGTTACAGTCCCCTGCCACACCTTGCGGCCTGTCGCCCACTGTCAGGCGTTGCACCTGACGTGGAGGCGTGATTACTAGCGCCTTAAAGGAGCGTCAACAGGAAAATACGGCTTTGACGCAGGAAACCGAATTCCCGGCCCGGAGGCCCAAGAAATGAAGAAACCCAAGTGGGTCGTTGAAAAGGAACAGGCGCGCAAAGCGGCCGCTGCGGAAACCGTCTGGCTGTTCGGTCTGCACGCCGTGCGCGATGCGCTGATGAACCCCAACCGGCAGAAACTGCGCCTGATCGTGACGCGCAATGCGCAGGATAAACTGGCCGAAGCGATTGAATTTGCAGGGATCGAGGCCGAATTGGTCGATCCGCGCAAATTCACCGCGCCGATTGACCCGGGCTCTGTCCATCAGGGCGCCGCGCTTGAGGTCAAGCCGTTGGACTGGGGCGGGTTGGCCGAGAATTGCATCGGGCGCGAACATCCGCGCGTGATACTGCTGGATCGGGTGACTGATCCGCACAATGTCGGGGCGATTCTGCGCTCGGCCGAGGTTCTGGGGGCCAGTGCGGTGATCGGTACGCGGCACCATTCTGCGCCGGAAACCGGTGCGCTGGCCAAAACGGCAAGCGGCGCGCTGGAACGGCAACCTTATCTGCGGGTCCGCAATCTTGCGGACGCGATCGTGGAATTGCAGAACATGGGCTTTCTGGTGCTGGGCTTGGATGGTGAGGCCGACGACACCATCGAATCGACCTTGGGTGGAAAGCTGGACCAGCCTGTTGCGTTGGTCTTGGGGGCCGAGGGGCCGGGTTTGCGGCAGAAAACCAAGGAAACCGTTGATCGATTGGTGAAAATCGACGCAGCCGGTGGATTTGGCTCGCTCAACGTCTCAAATGCGGCGGCAATCGCCCTATATGCCTCAAGGCACAGATAGACAGGAGAGTCCCATTTCCAGCCCGTCGAAAATCGCCACCTGCTGCTATTGCGGGACCCGCGCTGCGCTGGTTCTGAAGGGCAAGCAGCGTCACGAGCTGAGCTGCTCCAGTTGCGGTGCGCCGTTGCATGACCTCAAAATGGTGCCCAAGCGCAAACTGTCCGAGGGCAAGGCAAAGCGCGACACCGCAAACGCGGCGGGATACCGCAAAAAAAAGAAGCCGAAAAAGAAGAAGACTATGTTCTCGCGCGTGTTCGATGAGGCATGGGATGTCATCGAGGATATCTTCGACTGACGTGACGTCCAGGCGACACAGGTGATCACAACCCCGTTAAATGGGGTTTCACTGGGCCGTAAAAATTGCATCTTGAGACCCTGATGTCTGAAATCCGAATACCGTTATGCTGACCCGACGTTTCCTTCTTGGCGCGATGGCCGCCGTTTTGATCGCTCCTGCCGCGACGGCGCAGGAGGTGCCCGTGTACTATGAGGCTGACGGTGCCGCCTTGGCGGGGTATGATCCGGTGTCTTATTTCAGAAGCGACGCGCCGGTACTGGGCCTGCCGGAATACGCGGTCGTTTGGAAGGGGGCCGAATGGCACTTTGCCTCGGATGAGAACCGTGAGGCGTTCGAACGTGACCCGCGCGCCTTTGCACCCCAATTTGGAGGCTATTGTGCATATGCCATGGCCAATGGGACACTGGTCGGTACGGACCCGATGGCTTGGCAGGTGGTTGATGGCCGTCTGTACCTGACACACTCGCCTGAGATCGAAGAGATGTGGCGCGAAGCGACGGCCGAATACATCCGCATGGCCGAGGCGCACTGGCCCGTTGTTCTGTACGAGCAATAGGCGGAGTTCCGCTTTTTGTGACGTGTCATCACAAAAATGCGCGCGCCCTCTTTTTTTCTCCCAACTTATGCCTAAATGTCACAGTGACCGCGGAACGGAACTGCCGCGGGTCATTTCACTGTCCCTCGTTCCAACAACTGGCGCTCAGGTTCGACCTGGGCGCTTTTTTCTTTGGCAGGCTCGGATTAGGGTGCCCGCATGAGCGACTATTCCGACGCATACCTGAAAGACATCCTGCAGCGCACCAAGGTGATCGCCGTGGTCGGCGTGTCGATGAACCCGGTGCGGCCCAGCTATTACGTGGCGCGGTATCTGTCGTTGAAAGGATATACGGTCATCCCGGTCAATCCGGGCCATGCCGGGACCGAACTGTTTGGTCAGACCGTCCGGGCCTCATTGTCCGAGATTTCCGAACCGGTGGACATGGTCGATATCTTCCGCCGCTCCGAGGCGGTGCCGCCGATTGTCGATGAGGCGCTGGCCGCTTTTCCGAACCTGCGCACGGTCTGGATGCAAATCGGTGTCGAAAACCCTGACGCCGCCGCCAAAGCGCAGGCGCGCGGCGTGGATGCGATCATGAACCGCTGCCCCAAGATCGAATATCAACGCCTGTTCGGAGAGCTACGCATGGGTGGATTTGCGACCGGTGTGATCTCGTCCAAAATCTAGCCGCCGACATAAGGCAACAGCTCACCGTATTGCTCCACCCGGCGCTTTTCCAAAACGACGTCACGCGGCACCCATTCGTATTTCGTGTCTTCAACCAGCGGAGACCAGAACAGCACCCCGCCATAGCGCCACGGGTCCAGTACCACGCCGTCATACATCGTCTCACCCTTGCGGCCGATAATGGCCGTGCTGTGGTCGATTCTGAACGGGTTGTCCGCATTGGCAATGGCGCGGTGCAGGTCCAGCGTCTGGAAGTTCTCTTGCTTCAGCCGGCGCTCGATATCCTCGGCCCAGTGCCAGCAAAGCCCGCGCGGGCGCAGGCCCTTGTTGACCTTGGCGTTATGGATCAGCGGAGGGTCGGTGATCTCATATTCCTGCACCAGCTGCGCGGTATAGGAATAGGCGATACGGGCGGCGCGGTCGGCCTCTTCCGGGTCGATATCCGGGCCGAGGCTGCGGATTTCAGTCGCCAACCGCTGAACTTCATCCCCCGAGGATGGTGGAGGGGCGGAACACGCGCCTAGCGTCACAAGGGCCAGAACAATGGCCAAAGCTCGGATCATTATTTGCCCTTCGATCTGTGGACCGTGAGGCCTGATCATAAAGGGTAGGGCGGGGGGACGAAACCCCGTGGCTTACCCCTTGGGGCGCGCGGCTTTTTCAGCGATGCCGCTGATGCCCTGGCGGCGTGCCAGTTCGGCCAGAACGTCATCCAGCGCCACGTCCCGCGCAGCCAGCATGACCAGCAGGTGATAGAGCACATCCGCAGCCTCGGCCGTCAGCCCTGCCTTGTCGTTCTTGACGGCTTCGATGATGGCTTCAATGGCTTCTTCCCCAAATTTCTCGGCACATTTCTCGGGGCCTTTGGCAAGCAGCTTGGCGGTCCAACTGGAGTCGGGGTCGGCGCCTTTGCGGGCCTCAATCGTGGCGGCCAGATCGTGCAGAATGCTCATGTCAGCCTCATGGGGATGCCTGCGGCGGCCATGTGTTCCTTGGCCTCGCGGATGGTGTATTCGCCGAAATGAAAGATCGAGGCGGCAAGCACCGCGCTGGCCCCGCCTTCGGTCACACCCTCGACCAGATGGTCCAGATTGCCCACGCCGCCCGAGGCGATCACGGGAACGTCCACCGCGTCGGAAATGGCCCGGGTCAGCGGCAGGTTGAACCCCGCCTTGGTGCCGTCGCGATCCATCGAGGTCAGCAGAATCTCACCCGCGCCTTTTGCGACAACGGTTTTGGCGAACTCCACCGCGTCGATGCCGGTGGGTTTGCGGCCGCCATGGGTGAAAATCTCCCACTTGCCGGGTCTGACGGTCTTGGCGTCAATAGCGCAGACGATGCACTGGCTGCCGAACTGATCTGCCGAGTCCGCGATCACATCCGGGTTGGCCACGGCGGCCGAGTTGAAGCTGACCTTGTCGGCGCCCGCCAGCAGCAGGGCGCGCACGTCATCCTTGGTGCGCACGCCGCCACCGACCGTCAGGGGGACAAAGCACTGCTCGGCCGTGCGCTGCACGACGTCGAACATGGTGCCGCGGTTTTCATGGGTGGCGTGGATGTCCAGGAAACAGATTTCGTCCGCACCGGCGGCGTCATAGGCCTTGGCCGATTCTACCGGGTCGCCCGCGTCGCGCAGGCCTACGAAATTCACGCCCTTGACCACGCGGCCATCGGCGACATCAAGACAGGGAATGATGCGGGTTTTCAGCATGTCGGCGTCCTTTGTTGCCGCACCTCTACCGACAAAGCCCCGCCGATGCCAGTGCCGAGAGATTTGAATTCGCGACGCCGCAACGCGTGTGGGGCTAGTTCTGCGCCAACATCCTGAGCGCCAAGAGCAGATTGGCCTTGTCGTCTGTCCAGGCGTTCTCGCCATCGGCGATCATGGGATGCCGACCCCTCGCGTCGATGAACGCATTGATGCGGTTTTCGTCGCGGCTCAGGATGGCGACAAGCGAGTTCGCGGCGCCCTGCCGCTGGGCCTCTTCGTCGATCGTACCCCACTTGATTGCCGCGTGCAGACCAAGCGTTTCAGCAGCCCGGGCCAGTTGCGGGGCCAGATCGTAGAATTTGTTGGAGATGTGGAAGGCCAAAGTCCCGTCCGGGTTCAACCGGCTCATATAAGTCTGGATCGCTTCCAGAGTGATCAGGTGAAGCGGTATGGCGTCCGAGCTGTAGGCGTCCAGCACCAAGATATCGAAAGCGAATTCCTGATGCGCCAATATGATCCGCGCATCCCCCAAATGGGTAGTCGACCCCGGGGCGCAGTCTGACATGTAGGTGAACAATTCCGGATTGCGGGCGATCCGGTCGACGGTCTCATCGATCTAGAAAAATTTCCAGGTTTGATGAGGCTGTCGATAGCAAGCCAGCGCACCGGTCCCGAGGCCGACGATACCGATTTTGTCCGAGGCCCGCCCGTATTCCGAAGTCAGGACTTCGGCTATCGGGCCGTTCGGATGATAGCAAGATGACCCGACAGGACGGATACCGGGCGAGGTCAACCTTTGCCCGCCTTGAATCGTGGCGCCGTTCGTGTAGACCCGAAAACCGTCGCGATCATACACCGCATGTGTTCCGAAAAAGCTGCGGTCGCGGGCAATGTGTTGGCATCATTTGTGTTCCCTTGGTTCAGTTCCCAGATCAGGAAAGCAAGTGGAGCAGCGGCGGCAACGCCCAGCAGGACCTGACGAAGGATGATAGCGCCAGACTGAATCAGGAACAGCCCCCCGGCGGTAAGAAGGGGCAGGGCGAATTCGATCTCTAGGTCAAATACAGCTGGTGCGATGATCGAGTTGAACAGCCCGCCACAAGCACCGCCGACCGAGAGGGCGACGTAGAAGATCGTCAGGTGCTTGGCGGGCGGCCGCATCTCATAGAGCAATCGGTGCGCAAACAGATTGGCGGTATATAAACCAGCATCGCAGCCAGGGGCAGTTGTGCGGACCCTAGTCTGAACAGCAGGGCCACACCGATTGCCATGGCGAACAGAACCGGGGTTTTCAGGCTCTCCAACGTGTTCGGTTGCCGTTTTGCGAAAGCAAGAATGAAGGTCAGGATATGGGTGGCCAGCGGCACGACCCAGATCAAAGGGTTGGACCCCAGGTCAATGCTGAGCTTGGTTGTGGTGGCCAGCATCAGCGACGATGGCACAAAGGCAATGAAAACCCAGGTGGCAATTGTCTTTGCGTTGAGAGAGCCGCTGATCCCGCGTGGTTCTTGTGGAAGGATGGTGCATGACGGGCCGCGCAGCGCAATCACTCCACTGATGGCCAGCAGAACGCCAAAAACGACAAAGCCTGCGGACCAGAACAGGCTTATATCCCGCGCGCCATAAAAAGGATCGGCAATCAGTGGAAAGGTCAGCAGAACCAATAGCGAGACGACATTGCTGGCCGCATGCAGGAAAATAGGGGTCATTGGCTGATGGCCCGCCGGACCGAGAATACCACGCCTGCAGCAGCGGTGCGTTTGCGGACAACACCGCAAATAGAACCCCAACGCCCGCTGCAAACAGTAAAAGTGTTTGCAGGGCAATGGATTGCGAGGAATCGAACCTCCAGCCTTCTTGTGTGGCCAGGGGCAGAAAGCCAAGCGCCAGCAGCTACAGCGCCAGATGTGTCACAAGTTGCCACCGCGGGGTAAACCAGCGGGTCAGCATATGGGCATACAGATACCCAAGGATCAGCATCAGCTGGAAAAACAGCATGGCGGTGGTCCAGACCGCCAGAGTCCCGCCGATTTTGGGCAACATGAGCTTGGCAAGCAGCGGCTGAACAAAGAACAGCAAGCTGGCGCTGACGAAAATTGACGCGCAAAAACCGATGACCGGAGCGTAATAGCGCCAATTCTCTGTCGGCTGCTATGCGTTCGAATAGAACACGAGTAAGGTTCCGGTATAAGATAGCGGTCCAGCCGTATTGGTTAATCTTGACCAATTTGCGGCTGATCAGTGGAAACTCGGCGCGTTTGCGCGGAAATGTTCACGATTTGAGATCGATCGGCAGGCGCGCAGGTTGCGGCAGTTATGGTGATGGCCAGAACCGGCAAAGCCCCGCCGATGCCGGAGATGTGATTGCCACATCTCTCAATCCTGTGGAGACTGTCCCCAAATTCATCAGGAGATCAATGAGATGCGTAAACTCTTTTTGACAACCGTTTTTGTAATTGGTGGGGCTGTCACCGCAATGGCAGACGACATCATAAAAGTGAACACCGCCAAATCCGTACCAGAGGCGATGGATGCCCTAGAGGCAGCCGTTGGCAACGCGGGCGCGACAGTGTTTGCACGTATTGATCACGCGGCGGGCGCTGAAAAGGTCGGGCTGACCATTCCGGCCAATCAGGTTCTGATCTTCGGCAACCCGGCACTGGGAACGCCTGCCATGCAGATCGACCCGCGTGCCGGTCTGTTCCTACCGCTGAAAGTGCAGGCCTACGCGGATGAAAACGGTCAGGTCTTGCTGGCCTATGAAGACCCGAAAGAGACCATGGACGAGCTGGACGCCGTCGAAAACTCCCCCGTAATTGAAAAGATGCGCGGCGCGTTGGCCAAGCTGACTTCGGTCGCCGCGCAGTAACTTAGCTCAGGGCGCGAATGGCCTCTTTCAGGTCAATCGCGCCATCATAGAGCGCCCGGCCTGAAATCGCGCCGTTCAGCTCCACACCGCAATCCCGCAGGGCGATCAGATCGTCCAATGAGCTGACGCCGCCCGAGGCAATCACCGGGATCGACACGGCGCGGGCTAGATCGGCGGTGGCTTCGATATTCGGACCTTGCATCGCGCCGTCGCGGTGGATGTCGGTATAGATGATGGCGGCAACGCCCGCGTCTTCGAAGCTGCGGGCCAGATCGGTGACCTGCACATCGGTTTCCTCGGCCCAGCCTTTGGTGGCGACCATACCGTTGCGGGCGTCGATGCCCACGGCAACCTTGTCGGGGAATTCTCGCGCGGCCTCACGCACCAGATCTGGGTTTTCCACCGCGACGGTGCCCAGAATCACCCGGGCCAGTCCCTTGCCGATCCAGGTCTCGATCGTGGCCATATCGCGGATGCCGCCACCCAACTGGGCGGGGACGTCGCAGGCTTTCAGGATGGCTTCGACCGGGGCTGCGTTCACCGGCTCACCCGCGAAAGCTCCGTTCAGGTCGACAAGGTGCAGCCATTCGCAGCCCGCCTCGACGAATGCGCGGGCTTGCGCGGCAGGGTCTTCGTTGAACACGGTTGCCTTGTCCATTTCTCCGCGCAGCAGGCGCACGGCCTGGCCGTCTTTGAGGTCGATGGCGGGGTAAAGGATCATGATCGGCGGCCCTATATCAGTGTTACACGCGCGGGATATCGCACAGGCAGGGCAGGGGATGCAACGCGACGCTAAGTCATTCTTGCCCAGTTTGGTTCCGCCCGTCAGACTGACGGCAAAACAGGGAGGAAATCATGAAGAAAATTACTCTTGCGGCAGGCATTGCTGTTCTGGCAACGGCGTCTTTCGCTGATCCGGCCGATGGTCTGTGGAAAACACAGCCCGGCGACGAAGGCGGGTATTTGCATGTCACGATCGCGCCCTGCGGCAGCGCGATCTGCGGCACCATCGACAGCGCCTTTGACAAATCCGGCAATCAGCAGCTGGCGTATGAAAACCTGGGCAAGCAGATCATCTGGGACATGGAGCCCGAGGGTGACGGCAGCTATGCCAACGGCAAGATCTGGGCGCCGGACCGGGACAAGACCTATAACTCGAAAATGACCCTCGACAGCCAGAACGAGCTGACCGTCAAGGGGTGTGTCGCGGGTGGTCTGGTCTGCCGTGGACAGACCTGGACGCGCATTCAGTAGGCTTTACGGAGCCCAGGTCAGGAAGTTCCCGATCATGCGCAGGCCCACATCCTGGCTTTTTTCCGGGTGGAACTGCATCCCAACCATCGTGTCGCGGCCGATCACGGCCGTGACCTCTTGCCCATAATCCACATAGGCCAGCCGCTGCGCAGGATCGCTGACGCGGAAATGGTAGGAGTGGACGAAATAGGCGTGATCACCAGATTTCACCCCGTCGAAAACGGGATGTCCGCATTCCAAAACCAGATCGTTCCAGCCCATATGCGGGACTTTCAGCGCCCGGTCCGAAGGTTCGATCCGCACCACGTCACCGGCAACCCAGCACAGACCGTCCGTGTCGGTGTATTCGTGACCCTTTGAAGCCATCAACTGCATCCCGACGCAGATGCCCAGAAACGGGCGGCCTTTCTGTTCGACCGCCTCGACCATCGCGTCATAGATACCCTTGTGGCCGCGCAGTTCGGCGGCGCAGGCCGGAAAAGCACCGTCACCGGGCAGAACCAACCGGTCCGCCCGTGCGACGACATCCGCGTCCGAGGTCACGACAACCTCGCCCGCGCCCACCTCGCACGCCATGCGTTGAAATGCCTTTTCGGCCGAGTGCAGGTTACCGCTCTCGTAATCAATGATGGCGGTCAGCATTTACAGCGCGCCTTTGGTGGACGGAATCGCATCCGCCTTCCGCGGGTCGGTTTCCACCGCCAGCCGCAAGGCGCGGGCGACGGCCTTGAAGGCAGCCTCGGCGATGTGGTGGCTGTTGAACCCGTGCAACTGATCGATATGCAGGGTGATGCCGCCATGGGTGGACAGCGCCTGGAAGAACTCGCGCACCAATTCGGTGTCGAACGTGCCGATCTTGGGTGTCGGCAGATCCACGTTCCAGATCAGGAACGGTCGGCCCGACAGGTCCAGCGCGCAACGGACCTGTGCGTCGTCCATCGGCAGGTGGCACTCGCCATACCGTCGAATGCCCTTCTTGTCGCCCAGGGCCTGTGTCAGCGCCTGACCCAGCGCGATGCCGGTATCCTCGACCGTGTGGTGGTCGTCGATGTGATAATCGCCCTTGGCGCGGATCGTCATGTCGATCAGCGAATGGCGCGCAAGCTGGTCCAGCATGTGGTCAAAGAAGCCAACGCCGGTCTGGTTGTCATAGGTGCCGGTGCCGTCCAGATTGACCTCGACCGAGATCTCGGTCTCGGCGGTCTGACGGCTGATCTTTGCGCTGCGCATGGGCGAATTCCTTTTGCTACAGGCGCGCTTATAGACGGGGAAGGGCGGGCTTTTCCAGACCACCCGTCGCAATCACCGCAAACTGTTGCAGGGGATTGCACCCGGACGCGGCCCATGCCAGCCTGCGGACAAGTCAACAAACAAGGCCCGGCCCATGTCCACCTGCGTTTTCATCCAGATCCGCTGTAAACCCGGCTCCACCTACAAGGTTGCCGAGGAAATCGCGCTGCGCGAAATCCACTCCGAGCTATATTCGACCAGTGGTGAATATGACCTGCTGCTGAAGCTCTACATCCCCGAAACCGAGGATGTGGGTCATTTCATCAACGAAAACCTGCTGGTGATTCCGAACATCGAACGGTCGCTGACCACGATGACCTTCAAGGCGTTCTAACCCAGTTCGAACGTGGTTACGCCAAAGATCCGGTTCAGGTCGACATCGGGCTCGTGGTCTGAATACATCCGCGCCGTTTCAAAGACCTTCTCTAACCCAAGTTTTGCCGCCAAAGCAAAGGCAGCCTGGTTGGGTTGGGGTATGTCGATATAGACATCTTGCCTGCTTTGATCCTCGGCCAATGTTTCCAACAGGCTGGCCAGCAAGGATTCGGCAATGTCTGCGCGGTCCGCGAATAGCGGCCCGACCTTGTAGCCGACCCTGCACGGGCGCAGAGTGGCAGAGCCCTTGATCTGCCCGTCCTCGGAATACACGCGGGAAACATGGCCAGGTGCACTGATCCAGCCCTGCAGAAATGTGTCACGCGCGGTCGGAAACAGCTGGCGGTCATACGCCTTCAACTCATTTGAAACCGCAGTCAAAGCTTCAGTGCCAGCCGACCTAGTCAATGTCCGCTTAATGTCGCCTACGGTCCCGGTGAAACGGTAATTGTTGTACGCAAAGGCAAAACCCGATTTGCGATAGTTGTGCTGCTGATCGACAACCCCATCCAGCCCGACGTTGCGTGCAGTGCAATTGGACAATGCACGCTGCCAGAGCTTCAGCCCGTGTCCAGCGCCGCGAAACTCGGGGCGAACGATGTAGAACCCAAGGAAAGCAAACCCATCGTCGTAATGTACCACCGAGATTGAGGCGATCATTTCACCATCCAGAAATCCGCCCAGAAACCCGTCAGTATCCGTGCTGTGGAAACAAGAGGCATCATGATGGCCGGGATTCCAGCCCTCGCGCGCGGCCCAATCCACGGCTTGCTGCAACTCGTCAGCGGTGAGAGGGCGGATAACGTATTCAGACATGAGTGAACCCCGTGTTGCGCAATGCAGCCAGAATGACGCAACGCCTCATGAAGAACCAGCATGTTTGGAAAGTGTGGTATCTGGAGCGGGCGAGGCGATTCGAACGCCCGACCCTAACCTTGGCAAGGTTATGCTCTACCCCTGAGCTACGCCCGCATCAGATACATATGCTGGTCCGAAGACCTCTCAATGGAGCGGGCGAGGCGATTCGAACGCCCGACCCTAACCTTGGCAAGGTTATGCTCTACCCCTGAGCTACGCCCGCGCCGTTGAGTGAGGAGGGATGTATAAATTCCCACGCGGGGCTGCAAGCGGAAAAACACAAAAAGGCGGAAAAATCTTTCGACGGAAATCGGGGGGCGGCGCGTTGAAGTCATAGACCATTAAAAAACAAGAGGGTTCGAGGAGAGGAAATGACACGGATTGCAGATATGAAGATGGCCCTGCTGGCAGCGCTAATCGTGCTGACATCGGCACTTTGTTTACCGGAGAAGGACAGGCTGGGTGAGGTTGAGCCTGTCCTGAGGGATGCACCGCAGGTCGAAACGCGGGTGCTGGCGGGGTAAGTCCCGCCTATCGGATCACAGTGCCAGTACGAGATTCGCGATGGCGGCCACCAGAATCGCAGCGAACGTCAGCAGCATCCCGATCTGGCGCAGAATGACGATCTGCGGGCTGCGTCCGAATCCATAGGCGTGCAACAGACGACCGCTCAGCAATGTCAGGCCCAGCAGGTTCAGCAGCAGCCCACCGGCCCCCTGCAATTCGGCCATCGCGATCAACAGCAGGGCGAAGGGGGTGTATTCGACAAAGTTGGAATGCGTCCGCATCACCTTGAGCATCGCTGTATTCCCGCCGTCGCCGTAGGAAATCTTGTCGCTGCGCCGCTGGCTGATGACCTTGACGCTGAGAGCGATAAACAGGATTGCCAGCAATGCGGCATAGACTGGTGTGACGGACAGCATGGGCAATTATCCTCCTCGGGCCAAGAAAAAGGCCGCCCGGTTCCCCGAGCGGCCCCTGTTAGCCCAGAAAGCTAAACCGGTTATTCCAGTTCGACCAGCAGGTCCTTTGCGTCAATCTGCCCACCGGGTTGAATGTGAACAGCTTTGACCGTGGCGTCGCGTTCCGCGTGGATGCCGGTTTCCATCTTCATCGCTTCGATGGTCAGCAGCATGTCGCCTTCCTTGACCTCCTGGCCCGCCGCGACGGCGACCGTGGCGACTACGCCGGGCATCGGCGCGCCGACATGGTTGGCGTTGCCCACCTCGGCCTTGGGACGTGCCTGCGTAGAGGACGTGACCAGGCGGTTCGGCACCCGGATCACGCGCGGTTGGCCGTTGAGTTCGAAGAACACTTTGACCTCGCCCTTTTCATCGGTCTCGCCGATGGCCTGACAGCGGATTTCCAGCGTCTTGCCGGGATCAATCTCGGCGGTGATCTCTTCGCCCGGCTCCATCCCGTAGAAGAAGGTGCGGGTGGGCAGGGTGCGGACCGGACCATAGGTGCGGTGGCGGCCCATGTAATCCAGGAACACCTTGGGATACATCAGGTAGCCGTTCAGATCCTCGTCATCGACCACTTTGCCTTCCAACTGCTTGGACAGGTCGGCGCGGGTGGCCTCCAGGTCGACCGCAGGAACATCCTTGCCGGGGCGTTCGGTGTTCGGGGCTTCATCCTTCAGCACCTTCCTGATGATGGTATCGGGGAACCCGCCCGGAGGCTGACCCAGATTGCCGCGCATCATGTCGACCACCGAGTCGGGGAACGCCACATCGGTCGATGGGCTTTCCACATCGGCGCGTGTCAGGCCCTGGCTGACCATCATCAGCGCCATGTCACCGACCACTTTCGACGACGGCGTCACCTTCACGATGTCACCAAACATCTGGTTCACGTCGGCATACATCTGCGCCACTTCGTGCCAGCGCTCTTCCAGCCCCAAGCTACGCGCCTGCGCCTTGAGGTTGGTAAACTGACCGCCGGGCATCTCGTGCAGATACACCTCGGACGCCGGAGCCTGCAGACTGGACTCGAAAGCCGCGTACTGGCTGCGGACAGCCTCGAAGTAATCGCTGATTTCGCGGATCGCCTTGATGTCCAGACCGGTGTCACGCTCGGTATGACGCAGCGCTTCGACCACGGTGCCCAGCGTGGCTTGCGAGGTATTGCCCGAGAAGCTGTCCATCGCGCAATCCACCGCGTCCACGCCCGCCTCGGACGCGGCCAGGATGGTGGCGCTGGCGATGCCGGCGGTGTCGTGGGTGTGGAAGTGGATCGGCAGCCCGACCTCTTCCTTCAGCGCCCGGATCAGGATACGCGCCGAGGCCGGTTTCAGCAGACCGGCCATGTCTTTCAGGCCCAGCACATGCGCACCGGCGTCGCGCAGTTCCTTCGCCATGCCGACATAATACTTCAGGTCATATTTGGCGCGGTCCGGGTCGAGGATATCGCCGGTGTAGCAGACGGTGCCCTCGCAGATCTTGCCGTTTTCCACGACCGCATCCATGGCCACGCGCATGTTTTCAACCCAGTTCAGCGAGTCGAAGACGCGGAACACGTCGATGTTTTGCGACGCCTGACGCACGAATTCACGCACCACGTTGTCGGGATAGTTGGTATAACCAACGCCGTTTGCCCCGCGCAGCAGCATCTGGGTCATCAGGTTCGGCATCGCCTCGCGCAGGTCGCGCAGACGCTGCCACGGGCATTCCTGCAGGAAGCGATAGGCCACATCGAATGTCGCGCCGCCCCAGCATTCGACCGAGAACAGCTGCGGCAGGTTGGCGGCATAGCTGGGCGCCACCTTGATCATGTCGATCGAACGCATCCGGGTCGCCAGCAACGACTGGTGACCGTCGCGCATGGTGGTGTCGGTGATCAGCAGCTGACGCTGGGCCTTCATCCAGTCTGCGACAGCCTGCGGGCCTTTCTGCTCCAGCAGGTTGCGGGTGCCCATTTTGGGTTCACCCTTCGACGCGGGGGGCTTGGCCTCTTTCAGATCGGCGCGCGGTTCCGGGCGGTCCTTGGTTTCAGGGTGACCGTTCACGGTGATATCGGCGATATAGGTCAGAACCTTGGTGCCCCGGTCGCGGCGGCGCTTGAAGGTGAACAAATCCGGCGTCGTGTCGATGAACTTGGTGGTGTATTCGTTCGACAGGAAGGTCGGGTGTTTCAGCAGGTTGATGACAAAGTCGATATTGGTGCTGACGCCGCGAATACGGAACTCGCGCAGGGCGCGGTCCATCCGGGCAATCGCCGCACCGGGTGTTGGCGCCTTGGCAGTCACCTTGGTCAGCAGCGAGTCATAGTACCGCGTGATCACCCCGCCCGCATAAGCCGTGCCGCCGTCCAGACGGATGCCCATGCCAGTGGCCGAGCGATAGGCGGTGATGCGGCCATAGTCGGGGATAAAGTTGTTCTGCGGGTCCTCGGTGGTGATCCGGGTCTGCAGGGCGTGGCCGTTCAGGTGCACGTCGGCCTGGCTGGCGGCACCGGTGGCCTCGGCCAGGGTCTTGCCCTCGGCAATCAGGATCTGAGCCTGCACGATGTCGATGCCGGTGACCTCTTCGGTGACGGTGTGCTCGACCTGCACGCGGGGGTTCACCTCAATGAAGTAGAACTTGCCGGTTTCCATATCCATCAGGAACTCGACGGTGCCCGCGCATTCATAGTTCACATGGGCGCAAATCTTGCGTCCCAGCTCGCAGATTTCGGCGCGCTGTTCTTCGGACAGGTACGGGGCAGGGGCGCGTTCGACGACCTTCTGGTTGCGGCGCTGGACAGAGCAGTCGCGTTCGTAGAGGTGGTAAATCTCACCATGCTTGTCGCCGAGGATTTGCACCTCGACGTGGCGGGCACGGGTGATCATCTTTTCCAGATACCCCTCGCCATTACCGAACGCAGCCTCGGCCTCGCGGCGGCCTTCCAGAACTTTCTCTTCCAGCTCTTCCTCGGATTCGATCGGACGCATCCCGCGCCCGCCGCCGCCCCAGCTAGCCTTCAGCATCAGGGGATAGCCGATCTCTTTGGCTTCGGCCCGGATTGCGTCGATGTCATCGCCCAACACTTCGGTCGCCGGGATGACCGGTACGTCAGCCTGAATGGCGACGCGGCGTGCACTGGCTTTGTCGCCCAGGGCGCGCATGGTTTCCGCCTTGGGGCCGATGAAAGTGATGCCGTTCTGCACACAGGCATCGACGAAATCGGGGTTTTCGGACAGCAGGCCATAGCCGGGGTGGATCGCATCCGCACCGCATTCCTTGGCAACGCGGATGATCTCATCAATGCTGAGATATGCCGCAACCGGGCCCATGCCTTCGCCAATGCGATATGCCTCATCCGCCTTGAAACGATGCAAGCCCAGCTTGTCTTCTTCGGCGAACACAGCGACGGTGCGTTTGCCCATCTCATTGGCTGCGCGCATCACGCGAATGGCAATCTCGCCCCTGTTGGCGATCAGGATCTTTTTGAAGTCGGTCATTTTCGGTCCCGGTCTTTATGGTTTGGCCGTGTTAGTAGGCGGACAATACGCGCTCGTATATCAGTCCTTCTGGGTAGAACCGGCATGTTATCGCTCGCAAACGCCGCCTTTTGGCGTGATTGTCTTACACTTGCTGCACTGCAGCATCAATGTTTGCGATTGCCGTCGGGATTTCCTGCAGGTTTGAAAGACCCATTTGGCCCATATTGGCGAGCATGTCCTGACGCAGGATGTCGATGACATGCGCGGGTCCTTGTGCACCCAAGGCGCTGATACCATACAGGAATCCGCGCCCGAGCATGACAAAGTCCGCGCCCAGTGCCAGTGCGCGCAGAATGTCCAGGCCGCCTTCGACGCCGCTGTCGAAGATCAAGGGCAGGTTTGTCGCCTCACGGATCAACGGTAGCACATTGATACTTGCGGGGGCTCCGTCAAATTGGCGTCCACCGTGATTCGAGACCCAAAGGGCATCAACTCCGGTCTGTTGCAGCCGCTCGGCATCCTCAGGGCGCATCACGCCCTTTATGATGAACGGCCCGTCCCACGCATCCCGCAGCCATTTGACATACTCCATGTCGGGCGAAGTGCGCAGCAGGTAACCAACATGGGCGGTCGGCGGAAGTGCACTGTCCCCGTCGATATATTTGTCCAGTGTGCGCATCCGGGGCATCCCGTTTTGCGCCATGCCCAAAGCCCAGGCCGGACGTTGGGCGATCTGCGCCAGCAGGCGCGGGGTCAATCTGGGAGGATTGGTGAGGCCGGATCGTGTTTGCCGTTCACGGCGTGACGCGACAGGGACGTCAACGGTCAGCACAAGCGTCGAGAACCCCGCCGATCTGGCGCGGTTCAGCATGTCAGTGCGAATGCCCGGATCTTTCGGCGGGTACAGCTGAAACCAGGCGTGCCGCCCAAGATGAGGGGCCAGATCCTCGGGGCTCTGGCTGGCGACCGTCGAGAGCGTGTAGGGCAGTCCCGCCTCGGTGGCAGCACGTGCCAGCAGCCCTTCCGCGTCCGGCCAGATCAGACCAGCCATCCCGATAGGCGCGATGCCGAAGGGCAGGGGAAAATCCTGCCCCAGAAAACGCGTGCCGGTACTGAATTCGATAGGACCATGCAGGATCGAAGGCAGAAACTGCACCTGATCCAGCGCGGCCCGATTGCGGTGCAGTGTGGTCTCGGAACCTGTGCCGCTTGCCAGATATTCCCAGACGAAGAAAGGAATCCTGCGCTTTGCGCGGCGCTTCAGGTCGGCAAGGCCGGGGAATGAGCTGTGCAGGTCCATATGAATTGATCCAACCTGCGCAGCGATTCGGCAAGGTTTTCAAGCGGCTGAGGTCGACGGCGCGGATTTGGGCGCCCGTTTGTGCTTTGCATCTGCCACCGTCGAAGGGGCCGAGGCTGCACCTTTGGCGACCTGCACCTGGTTCCGGCCCTTGTCTTTGGCCATATACAGGGCGTCATCCGCTGCACGCATCAGGTCCTGCGGCATGGTGCCATGCGCCGGGTAGTGGGCGACGCCCACAGAGATCGTGATGCGCGGCAGGGATTTCTCACCATAGCGGACCGAGACAGCCTCGACCGCTTGCCGCAATTGTTCGGCGCGGGTCATGGCATCGTCGGGCGTGTTGTCCGGCAGGATCAGCATGAACTCCTCTCCTCCGATGCGGCAGGCGACCTCATCCCGGTCGCAACCCTGTTCCAGAGCCGATCCGACGGCGCGCAGCACCATGTCGCCCGCATCATGCCCGTGGGTGTCGTTGAACTTTTTGAAATGGTCGACATCCACGGCAATCAGGCTCAGCGAGGCACCGGTCTGCTGGCTGCGGCTGATGGATTTGCGCAGCGTTTCGGTCATGTGCCGGCGGTTGAACAACCCGGTCAGAGGGTCGCGCACCGATTGGTCATGCAGCTGATCGCGCATCCGGACATTGGCGATCGCCATGCTGATCTGTTCGGCGCATAGCTGGGCCAGCTTCTTGCTGGAATGAAACACCTCATCGCAGTCCTCATGCGCCCGCAGATGTAATAGACCAACCGTTTCCCCGTGGGCCAGAATGGGAAAGCAGAAATAGGGTCGTCCGTCATGCGGTTCGGCATGTTCGCAGACAAAGTCGATCTCGGACGCGCCATATTCATAGGTGCGCCCCCGCCGCAGACCCCAGCACCCCTCCGGATGGATATGCGATTTGTGCGTGCCGCCATTCCAGCTGGCACAGCCATCCAGCACATCGCGTGAATTGGAATAGACATACACACTGCCTTCGGCCTCGGGCAGGATATGGGTCATGAAGCGCGAGACCATGTCGAACAGCTCATCCAGCGAGCGGCTGGATTGCAGCCATTCGTTCAACTCGCCCAGCAAGCGGACCTCACGCGCTAGGCGCAGTTGGTCGTCCATCAGTTCACGCTCTTTTGCGGCGCGGCCGCGCAGGCTGCGCACCTGCCGCCGGTTGGCGCGGAAAATGACCAGTGTCACCGCCGACAGCGCAATCAGGGCAATGCCGCTGAGCACGGTCAGCAACAGGCGAACCCGATTGATGAACAGGTTCCGCACCTGCGTGATGTCCGAATAGAACTCGATTGCACCGACAAAGCGGCCTTCGCGGATGACGGGGGTGTAGATTTCGGCCACGTGGCGGGTCTGCGGCCCGGTGAGCTCCAGCAGGTTGCCGTCGAAATCGTCCACTTCGGTCAGGGGTTTTTCTTCATGTTTGTAAACGATGTTTCCCCGGCCCAGCACGTCGCTGAAATAGGAGTCGCTGTTGACCGAACCCACGTCCGTGGCGCGGGTCGACCAGATCACCCGCCCTGCGTCGTTGAAGAGTTCGAAACGGTAGATGTCCGAGGTTGCGGGCAGCAATTCCAGAAACTCTTCATCATGGGCGTCCAGCTTGCCGGTGCGAAAGGTGGCGTCAACATCTTCGAGATGAGAAACCACCTGCCGGTTCATCTGCGCTGCGGCGTGGCGCAGGTCGGATTCCAGCATCCGGTCGACCACCGGCGCGGGAATCGCGTAAATTCCCCAACCTGACAGGACCGTGAGGCCTCCCATCGTCAGAAGGATACCAGCAAGTTTCAGACGGGATACCATGTCCGATCCGTCAGTGTTTTTCATGATCCGCGCTCCCACAGCTTTGACCTCAGCATCGGATGCAAGCTTTGACAGTGGGTTAACGTGACCGAAGCGCGGAGGAGCGGATTGGTTAGAATTGGCGGCAAAGCGTGAAAGTCTGTGCGAACAAGGGGTGAACAAACTCTTTCCCTCGGCGCGCATCCGGCGTAGTTTGGGGGGATGAGCAGTAACGACGAAATGGACGCCTTCGAGGGCGCATCACTGTCTGCGCGGGCTATGGCCACGCGACCCACGCCCTATCTGGATGAACTGAACCCGGCCCAACGCGAGGCGGTTGAACGGCTGGACGGTCCGGTTCTGATGCTGGCCGGGGCGGGGACGGGCAAAACCAAAGCACTGACCGCACGCATCGCGCATCTGCTGAGTACAGGGCGGGCGCGTCCGAATGAGATTCTGTCGGTGACTTTCACCAACAAGGCTGCGCGCGAAATGAAAGATCGCGTTGGGCGTCTGTTGGGGCATCCCGCCGAGGGGATGCCGTGGCTGGGCACGTTCCACTTTGTGTGTGCTAAGCAATTACGCCGTCATGCTGAATTAGTTGATCTGAAATCGAATTTCAGCATCCTGGATAGGGATGACCAGTTGCGATTGCTCAAACAGTTAGCTCAAGCAGCGAATATCGATGAAAAGCGCTGGCCCGCGCGGATGCTGGCCGCAATTATTGATGACTGGAAAAGTCGTGCGCTGACGCCCGGCAAGGTGCCTACGGCGGATGCCGGGGCTTATAACAACCAGGGTATAGAGCTTTACGCCCAATACCAAACCCGCCTGCGCGAGCTGAACGCAGTGGACTTCGATGACCTGCTGCTGCACATGATTACGATTTTCCAGACCCATCCGGACGTTCTGGAGCAATACCAGCGCTGGTTCCGCTATATTCTGGTGGACGAGTATCAAGATACCAACGTCGCCCAATACCTGTGGCTGCGGTTGCTGGCCGGAGGGCACAAGAATATCTGCTGCGTGGGCGATGACGACCAGTCGATCTATGGCTGGCGCGGGGCCGAGGTGGGCAACATCTTGCGGTTCGAAAAGGATTTTCCCGGTGCATATGTGGTGCGGCTGGAACAGAACTATCGCTCGACCCCGCATATTCTGGCCGCCGCGTCGAATGTGATCCGCGGCAATGAAAGCCGTTTGGGCAAAGAGCTGTGGACCGACGCGAAAGAGGGCGAAAAGGTTCGGCTGATCGGCCATTGGGATGGCGAGGAAGAGGCCCGCTGGATCGGCGAAGAGATTGACGCGATGCAGGGCGGCACGCGCGGCGTGCGGCCGATGAACCTCGATGAGATTGCGATTCTGGTTCGTGCCTCGCATCAGATGCGGGCGTTTGAGGATCGGTTTCTGACCATCGGTCTGCCCTACAAGGTGATCGGCGGCCCCCGCTTCTATGAGCGGATGGAGATTCGCGATGCCATGGCCTATTTCCGGCTGGTGGTCAGCCCCGAGGATGATCTGGCGTTCGAGCGGATCGTAAACACGCCCAAACGTGGCCTTGGCGACAAGGCGCAGCAGACGATTCAGGTGGTGGCGCGGGAAAACGGCGTGTCTCTGGTCGAGGGCGCGCGGATTGCGGTTGAGAACGGGTTGATCAAGGGCAAGGGCGGCAAGGCCCTGCGCGAGTTGATCGACGGGCTGGCACGTTGGAGTGCGATGACGCGGGGGCCGCGGATTGAGGTCGATGATGATACAGTGATTGATGATGGCGTCTCGCCCATCCGCTATGGTGCGCCGGAACACACCCATATCGAGCTGGCGCAGATCGTTTTGGACGAATCCGGCTACACTGCCCATTGGCAGAACGAAAAGACGCCCGAAGCGCCGGGGCGGCTGGAGAACCTCAAGGAACTGGTCAACCAGCTGGACAATTTCGAGAACCTGCAGGGGTTTCTGGAGCATGTCAGTCTGGTGATGGACAATGAGCAGGACAGCGACGGCGCCAAGGTTTCGATCATGACCCTGCACGCGGCCAAAGGGCTCGAGTTCCCTGCCGTCTTTCTGCCGGGATGGGAGGACGGGCTGTTCCCGTCACAACGTTCGATGGACGAAACCGGTATCAAGGGGCTCGAGGAAGAGCGTAGGTTGGCTTATGTTGGCATCACGCGCGCGGAGGAGGTCTGTACGATTTCCTTTGCCGCCAACCGGCGGGTGTTCGGGCAGTGGCAGAATGCGATGCCATCGCGATTCATCGACGAATTGCCCGAGGATCACGTGGAGGTGCTGACGCCTCCGGGCCTCTACGGTGGAGGTCAGCCGACGGCCAGCATCGAAACGCGCGCGGCTGAGGCGAATGTCTATAACTCCCCCGGCTGGAAGCGGATGCAGGCGCGGCAGGGGCAGTACGGGATGTCTCAACCCAAAGAAAGCCGCAACACCGTGATTGATGCAACTGCGGTGGCCAGCTTCACGCTGGGCGAGCGCGTGTTTCACCAGAAATTCGGCTATGGCGCGGTGATTGGCATTGAGGGCGATAAGGTTGAGGTCGATTTCGACAAGGCGGGCACGAAAAAAGTTGTCTCGCGGTTCTTGTCGGCCAAGGACGACGTGCCGTTTTAATCAAATGGAATGTGCCTGACGGCACATGCTCGATTCTTTTGAGGGGTGCCCGGCTTTAGTTGTGGCGCCTTTTTCTGTCTGAAAACGTAAAAACGGCGGTTCCCAGGGAGGAGGAGAGGGAACCGCCGTTCTTTTCAACATCAGGGCAGGGAGGAGGAGAGCCCTGATGTATCCGAACCCGGGTTTGATCCCGGTATGAGGAAGACGCGGCGACGTCAGGGAGGAGGAGAGACATCGCCGCGCGCTTTCAACACCGGGAAAGGGAGGAGGAATACCCGGTGTGTCAGTTTCCGGCATTCAGGGCCGGTATAGGGTGCGGCGACATCAGGGAGGAGGAGAGATGTCGCCGCTGTAATACAGGTCCTAAAGGGAGGAGGAAGGACCTGATCCTTGTTATTTCGGTGCGCGCTTAGTGCGCGACGTGTTCTTCGGCCGCCTGCATTGCCAGGCGGCGGATCATCGAGCGGTGCAGGCCCAAATCGGCCAGTTCGCGATTTGTCAGTTCGGACAGTTCGTTAACTGTCTGGCGGTAGACGCGGTACCGGACGAACCGGGTCTTTGCTGCCTCGACCAGAGAAGCCAGGCCAGTTGCCGGTACGCCTTTCAGCGCGGTCTGATGTGTTACTGCGGCCATCTGCGTACCCGTTAGTTCTTGTCATTGCCGGTGTGTTCCGGCGCTTGCTTGAGACTGAAAATAGGCAAATGCTGCAATTGCACAATAGCTCATGTCGTCAATGCTGCTATGCGGCAATTGCATAGATATCAACGTGTTGGGCGTTGGGATGCTTAATGGGCTTTAAAGTAAAGGTTTTACCATCGCATCAGCGGCCTTCGCGTGGGTCTGAACGGCGGGGTGGGTTTGTGACTGCTACTTCTTTGTGCACCATCTTTTGAAAATTGCGCGTTTTGAAACCTATATGTGGCGGCAGGCTCAATGGTTGGATCGCGGCCTATGGGAATTCATGGGCAGAGATTGAGCAGGCTTGGGCTGGACGTCGATACAGAGTGTTCTTTGGTGATTCGGGGCGGGATAGGCGTCTGAACTGGTGCTTGGGTGCGGGAATCTCAAGAAATTCTGAAATATCTTGGGAAAGCATGGGACAACGTGGTTGTTGGCCGAATACACCATATATAGTGTTTAACTATCAAGGCATTCATATTTGCGGTGTAAGGTGCATGGTTTTCATTTGATTTCGGCTTGGTTATGCTGTGGGTTCGATGATGAGTCGGTGAAATTTGTTGTTGCTTTCCATGAATTCCCATGTCATCCCTTATACATCCGATGAGGACGAGGCACATGGGGCGCCAAACGACCCCGAACCAACAAAAAACAGGTTTCATACAGGCATCTCGCTTTCATCACTCAAGAGATCCGGCGCGCGGGCGAGCAGACATCCCCCCAGGTGGCGCGCGCAGCTGGACATCCCGCTCAGCGGGTTAATGCGGCGGGTTGATCAGTGGCAGCAGATCAACCCGCCGTTTTTCATCCGGGGGGAGCGTGAAATTTAGGTGGGGCGCAAGCGAAAGGGACAGTCGTCTTGGCGCGCAGGTTCAGAGGCGAAAGCCAGCATAAGGTTGATACGAAGGGCAGGGTCTCAATCCCGGCCTCGTTTCGCCGTGTGCTTGAGGCCTCTGATCCCAACTGGCAACCCGGAGACACGCCTGAACTGGTGATTGTCTACGGCGACCACCGCCGCAAGTTCCTTGAATGTTATACCATGCAGGCAATCGAAGAGGTCGACGACAAGATTGACGCTTTGCCGCGTGGCTCGATGCAGCGGAAGATGCTGCAGCGCATGTTCCATGGTCAGTCCTTCCCGACAACCGTGGATGAGACGGGGCGTCTGGTACTGCCTGCCAAGCTACGCAAGAAGATCGGGCTTGAGGGTGAGGCGTTCTTTATTGCCGCTGGCGACACGTTCCAGATATGGAAACCCGAGACATACGAATCCGAAGAGTTGGCCGCCGCCGAGGATTGGCTGGACGAACAGCCCGAGGACTTTGATCCTCTGGTCTATCTAGATGGCGCCGGGGACGCGTAGCGGCATGGCCGGCGCTGAGACCCCTTCCGACAAACCTCATATCCCTGTTCTGTTGCGCCCGTTGCTGACCGCCGTGGCACCGGTCACGGGTGTCTGGCTGGATGGGACGTTTGGGGCGGGTGGTTACACCCGTGGCTTGTTGGACGCCGGTGCCGACAAGGTCATCGGCGTGGATCGTGATCCGCTGGCATTTGAGATGGTTTCAGAATGGGCCGGTGACTATGGTGACCGGCTGGTGATGCAGCCGGGTGTGTTCTCGCGCATGGACGACTATGCACAGGGCTTGGATGGCGTGGTGCTGGACCTCGGTGTATCATCGATGCAGTTGGATCAGGCCGAACGCGGGTTTTCCTTCATGAAGGATGGCCCGCTGGACATGCGGATGAGCCAGGAGGGGGAAAGTGCCGCCGATCTGGTCAACACCGCGACCGAGACGCAGTTGGCCGATATCCTGTTTCAATACGGTGAGGAACGCGCCAGCCGCCGCATCGCCAAGGCCATCGTGAAGGCGCGTGCTGAAAATCCGATCACCACGACTCTGCGACTGGTTGAGATTGTCGAATCCTGCCTGCCGCGTCCAAAGCCGGGGCAGTCGCACCCTGCAACGCGCAGCTTTCAGGGGCTGCGGATCGCGGTGAATGCGGAGTATGAAGAGCTTTTCCAAGGGCTTATGGCCGCCGAGCGGGCGTTGAAGCCGGGCGGTCAACTGGCCGTGGTGACGTTCCATTCCATCGAAGATCGTATGGTCAAACGGTTCTTTCAGTCTCGGGCTGGCAAGACGGGCCGGGCCAACCGTTACGCGCCCGAAATCGAACAGGAACTGCCGCAATTCACGCTCAAGACCCGCAAAGCCTTGGGTCCGGACGAACAGGAATTGCAGGAAAACCCGCGCGCACGCTCGGCCAAGCTGCGCGTGGCGGTACGTACCGAGGCTCCGGCGGGGGAAATTGACGCCCGCGCCATTGGGATGCCGCAACTTGGGGGAAGGGCGAAATGAAGAGTATTTTGTATGTGTTGACCGCTCTGGCCGTGTTTGGATTGGCGCTTTGGGCGTATCAGGAGAATTACCGCACCCAGCAGGTGGTGAAGGAAACGCAAAAGCTGCAGCGTGAAATCGGTATGGCGCAGGTGCGGTTGGCGGTATTGAACGCGGAATGGGCTTATCTGAACCGACCCGACCGGCTGCGCGAGCTGGCCGACCTGAACTTTGAACGTCTGGGGCTGCTGCCGCTGCGAGCCGAGCAATTCGGCCGAGCCGACCAGATTGCATATGCCGAGGACCCGGACCTGCCCATCGTTGACCCGATCGAGTTGCAGGCCATCACCAACATTCAGGCGCTGGGCGAGGTGCAGATCCCATGACCCGCACGCCCCTGCGCCCTTTGGCCCGAATCCTCGACGCCCGCGCCCGGGGCGAGAATCCCAAGGCGATTGAGCGCGAAAACATCCGCCAGCGCCACGAAGACATGAAAGACCGCGCCCGCGCCCGCGCCGAAGGGCGCTTACTGGTGCTGGGTCTGTTCTTCTTCTGCGCTTTCTCGGTGGTGGGGGTCCGTATGGGCATGTTGGCCACGTCCGAGGCACAAGAGCCGCTGGCCAGTGCCCCCGGTGCCGCGATTGCCATGCAGCGGGCAAATATTGTCGACCGGGAAGGGCGCATTCTGGCGACCAACCTGGACACATATTCGGTCTACGCGCAGCCGCCTTTGATGATTGATCCGGTCGCCGCTGCCGAACAACTGGTGGCGATTTTCCCCGATCTGGAAAAAGAACGCCTGGTTAAGGACTTTACAGGCAATCGCAAGTTCCTGTGGATCAAGAAACGCATCTCGCCGGAACAAAAGCAGGCGGTGCATGACATCGGCGATCCTGGCATTCTGTTTGGCCCGCGTGAGATGCGGCTTTACCCGAATGGCCGTCTGGCTGCGCATATTCTGGGTGGCTCGGGGTTCGGTCGTGAGGGCGTCAGCGCCGCCGAGGTGATCGGTGTGGCGGGTGTCGAAAAGCAGTTCGACGACTACCTGCGTGACCCGGCCAACGGCAACAAGCCCCTGCAATTATCGCTGGACCTGACTGTTCAGGCGGCGGTTGAGCAAGTGCTGTACGGCGGCATGAAGATCATGAACGCCAAGGGGGCCTCGGCGGTTCTGATGAACGCGCATACGGGCGAGGTGGTATCGGCCGCATCGCTGCCGTCCTTTGATCCGAATGATCGCCCGCGTCCGCCGACCTCGGGCTTTGATCCGTCGGACAGCCCGCTGTTCAACCGCTATGTGCAGGGTGTGTACGAGCTGGGCTCGGTGTTCAAAATCTTCACCGCCGCGCAGGCCGTGCAGCTGGGTCTGGTAAATTCCGAAACCATCATTGACACCTCCGGCCCGATGCGGATCGGGCGGTTTCCGATTGGTGAATTCAACGGCAAGAACTATGGTAAGATCAGCGTGGCGGACGTGATCGTCCACAGTTCGAACCGGGGCACCGGCCGGCTGGCGCTGCAGATCGGTGCGAAACGGCAGCAGAACTTTCTGAAATCGCTGGGCATGTTCGACCCGACCCCGTTCGAGATCGTCGAAGCCGCAGGCGGCGAACCGCTCAAGCCCAAGAAATGGGGTGAGCTGAGCACGGTGACCATTTCCTATGGCCACGGGTTGTCGACCAGCCCGATGCATCTGGCCGCCGGATATGCCGCGATTGCCAATGGCGGGCACTATGTCAGCCCGACCATCCTGCGCAAGAATGGCCACCAGTACGGCCCGCGCGTCTTGTCGGACAGCGCAGCCACACAGGCGCAGAAAATGCTGCGCAAAGTGGTCACGGACGGCACCGCCAGCTTTGGCGATGTCGCGGGCTATGATGTGGCTGGCAAGACCGGCACGGCGGACAAGCCAAAGCCGCGCGGTGGCTATTACGATGACAAGGTAATCGCGACCTTTGCGACGATCTTTCCGGCTTATGATCCGAAATATGTGCTGATCGTCACGCTGGATGAGCCGTCCATCGTAGCCTACGGCGAAAAACGCCGCACGGCGGGGTGGACGGCGGTTCCTGTCGCCGCGGAACTGATCGGTCGCATTGCCCCGTTGCTGGGCCTGCGACCCCGGCTTGAGCCTGAGGCACGCGCTGCTATAACCCTGACCTCAAATTAGGCTATCCAGCAAAAGGTGGGTCATGGGCACAAGGACGAAAACACTCAGCCAACTGGCCCTGACCGCAAGGGGCGGCGCAAACCCCGAGATCACCGGGCTGGCCGTCGACAGCCGTGAGGTCAAGGACGGTTTCCTGTTTGCAGCCCTTCCCGGTACCCGCGTTCATGGCGCAGAGTTCATCCAGTTCGCCCTGCGTATGGGCGCTGCGGCGATTCTGACCGATGCCGAGGGCGCTGAGATCGCTGCCGAAGAATTGGCGGCGTCGGACGCGGCATTGATCGTGGTTGAAGACCCGCGTCAGGCGCTGGCCGGATGCGCCGCGTTGTGGTTCGGCGCGCAGCCGCAGACGATTGTGGCTGTGACGGGGACGAACGGAAAGACATCGGTGTCGACCTTTGTACGCCAGATCTGGATGGAGCTTGGTCACGCGGCGGTCAACCTCGGTACCACGGGGGTTGAAGGTGCATGGACTGCACCACTGGCACATACCACGCCCGAGCCGATCACCCTGCATCGTTGCCTGGCCGAAGCGGCTGAGAACGGCGTGACCCATGCCGCGATGGAGGCATCCTCGCACGGGTTGGAGCAGCGCCGTTTGGATGGCGTGCATCTGGCCGCTGCGGGGTTTTCGAACTTCACGCAGGATCATCTGGATTATCACGAAACCTTCGAGGCCTATTTCGCCGCCAAGGCCGGGCTGTTCGACCGGGTTCTGCCGCAGGACGGGACCGTGGTCATCAACATGAATGACCCCAAAGGTGCCGAGGTTCGCAAGATCGCCGAGGCACGCGGCCAGTCGGTTCTGACCGTCGGATCAACCGATGCCGATCTGTGCCTGACAAACCAGCGTTTCGATTCCACCGGACAGGACCTGCGCTTTACGTGGCAGGGCAAGGTGTTCCAAAGCCGTCTAAATCTGATCGGTGGGTTTCAGGCCGAGAACATCCTGCTGGCCTGTGGTCTGGTCATCGCTGCCGGTGAGGACCCTGAGCGTGTGTTCGAGACCCTGCCGCATCTGACAACGGTTCGGGGGCGTATGCAGTTGGCCGCAACGCGCGAAAACGGCGCGGCGGTGTTTGTCGATTACGCCCACACCCCGGATGCCGTGGCCACCGCGCTTAAGGCGATGCGCCCTCATGTCATGGGCCGTCTGATTGCCATCGTCGGTGCGGGCGGGGATCGCGACGCCACCAAGCGCCCGTTGATGGGGCAGGCCGCCGCTGAAAATGCTGACGTCGTCTTTGTCACCGATGACAACCCGCGCAGCGAAGATCCGGCCCCCATCCGCGCCGCCGTTTTGCTGGGCGCGCCCGAGGCCACCGAGGTCGGTGATCGGGCCGAGGCGATATTGCGCGGCATTGACGCCTTGCAACCCGGCGATACCTTGTTGATCGCGGGGAAAGGGCATGAGTCCGGCCAGATCGTCGGCGATCAGGTTCTGCCCTTCGACGATGCGGAGCAGGCCAGCATAAGCGTTGCGGCGCTGGACGGGAGGGTGGCATGACGCTCTGGACTGCGGCTGAGGCCGCCGAAGCCACCAATGGGCGCGCGACGACTGATTGGGTGGTGAACGGCGTGTCGATCGACACCAGAACCCTCCAGCCCGGAGACCTGTTCGTGGCGCTCAAGGCCGCGCGGGACGGACATGACTTTGTGGCACAGGCCTTGGAAAAGGGTGCGGGCGCAGCACTGGTGTCCCGTATCCCTGAGGGCGTATCTGAAGACGCGCCTTTGCTGATCGTCGATGACGTGCAGACCGGGCTTGAGGCGTTGGGGCAGGCGGGTCGCGCCCGTACGGACGCGCGCGTGATCGGTGTGACCGGTAGTGTTGGCAAAACCTCGACCAAGGAAATGCTGGCCTGCATCCTGGAAACGCAGGGAAAAACCCATGCCAGCGTGGCCAGCTACAACAATCATTGGGGTGTGCCCCTGACGCTGGCGCGGATGCCGCGGGACACCGAATTCGCGGTGATCGAGATCGGCATGAACCACCCGGGCGAGATTGCGCCGTTGGCACGGCAGGCGCGTCCGCATGTGGCACTGGTGACGACCGTGGCGGCGGTGCATCTTGAGGCCTTCGAGTCGGTTGCGGGCATCGCCCATGAAAAGGCCGCGATCTTCGAAGGGCTCGAGGCCGGCGGTGCGGCCATCGTGAACGCCGATATCGACCACGCAGAGATCCTGCGCCAGACCGCGCAGGAACATGGGGCCGGGATTGTCGATTTCGGTCGCAAGGCTGCGGATTACATTCTGACCGAAGTGACGCAAAGCGCCGACTCGGTTCATGCCGGGGCGACTGTCGGCGACATGGCCATCACCTATGATGTGCAGTCTGCTGGTACGCATTTCGCCATGAATGCGCTGGGTGCGCTGGCGGCCTGTGTTGAGATTGGAGTCGATCTGGATGACGCCATCGCCGGGCTGCGCCAATGGTCTCCGGTCAAAGGGCGGGGCGTGCGGGAAACGCTGCCTTTGGCAACAGGTGGGCAGATCGAGTTGCTGGACGACAGCTACAATGCCAACCCCACCTCGATGGAGGCCGCGCTGGATGTGCTGGCCGCGTCGCAAGGTGCCCGTCGGATCGCTTTTCTTGGCGATATGAAAGAGTTGGGCGCGCAGGAAATTGCGATGCACGCCGGAATGGCCGATGTCGCGGCAATGGCGCGTGTGGATCAGGTTCATTGCATCGGCCCGCTGATGAAAGCCTTGCATGAAGCGCTGCCCGAGGAAAAGCGCGGGCTGTGGAGCGAGACCAGCGCCGAGATGGCCGAGCACCTGCCGGAGTTGATCCGCGCGGGGGATACGGTGCTGGCCAAGGGCTCGCTCAGCATGGCGCTGGCCCAGATTGTTGACGGTTTGCGGAAAATGGGGCAAGGGAGCGCGCTTGAACCATGATTGCCGCCTAGGAAAGGTATTGTAATGCTCTATTGGTTGACCGCCCTGTCGGATGGAGGGGATTTCTTTAACCTCTTCCGCTATATCACATTCCGTGCGGGTGGGGCCTTTCTGACGGCGCTGATCTTTGGGTTTATCTTCGGCAAACCGCTGATCAACGTGTTGCGCCGCAAGCAGGGCAAGGGGCAGCCGATCCGGGATGACGGTCCCGAAGGACATTTCTCGAAAGCGGGCACGCCGACCATGGGCGGTTTGTTGATCGTGGGGGCGCTGGTGACATCGACGCTGATCTGGGCGCGGTGGGACAATCCTTATGTCTGGATGGTGCTGTTCGTGACGCTGGCCTATGCGGCGATTGGCTTTGCGGATGATTACGCCAAGGTCTCGAAACAGAATACCAAGGGGGTGTCCGGCAAAATGCGGCTGGCGCTGGGTGTGATTATTGCGGTTCTGGCCTCGCTCTGGGCGACATTGCACCATCCCGAGGCGCTGCAGTACCAGTTGGCCGTGCCGGTGCTCAAGGATACGCTGGTCAATCTGGGTGTGTTCTACATTCCGTTTGCGATTGTTGTAATCGTTGGGGCGGCCAATGCGGTGAACCTGACCGATGGTCTGGACGGGCTGGCGATCATGCCGGCGATGATCGCGGCCTCGACCCTTGGGGTGATTGCCTATGCGGTTGGCCGGGTCGACTTTACCGAGTATCTGGACGTGCACTATGTGCCGGGAACCGGAGAAATCCTGATTTTTACTGCAGCGTTGTTCGGGGGCGGGTTGGGCTTTTTGTGGTACAATGCTCCGCCTGCGGCCGTGTTCATGGGCGATACCGGATCGCTGGCCTTGGGTGGTGCGCTGGGCGCGATTGCGGTGGCCACCAAGCACGAGTTGGTTCTGGCCGTTGTCGGTGGTCTGTTTGTGGTTGAGGCGCTGAGTGTGATCATTCAGGTGTTGTATTTCAAACGCACCGGACGCCGGGTGTTCCTGATGGCGCCGATCCATCACCACTATGAGAAAAAGGGCTGGGCCGAGCCGACCATCGTGATCCGGTTCTGGATCATCTCGCTGATCCTGGCGATGATCGGTCTGGCGACTTTGAAGGTCCGGTAACGCTCCCGCCAGGTTCGGCGGACCTGCGGTCCACCTGCCACCTGTTGGGCCCGGCTCGCGCTGGCGCGAGCCTTGTGCCGCTCTTGCCATCGGTTATGTCTTCTGCGCAGTGTGACGCCAATTGGACGTCAGAAGAAGGTACGCGGCATGATCCCGGTCAAAGGGTTTTCAGGGCAGAGGGTTGCGGTTCTGGGGCTTGGCCGGTCGGGCTTGGCCACAGCGCGTGCATTGCGGGCGGGCAAGGCCGAACCGGTCTGTTGGGATGACAACCCGGCGGCGCGTGAAACGGCCGAGGCCGAGGGGTTTACCTGCCTTGATCTGCATCGTCACGGGGCGTTTGACGATATCGCATCGCTGATCGTTTCGCCCGGAATCCCGCATCTCTATCCCGAGCCGAACCCGGTTGTTGCCGCAGCGCTTGCGGCAGGGGTGCCGGTGGACAATGATATCGGGCTGTTCTTCCGGTCCTTTGCAGGCCCGGAATGGGGCAACTATGACACCCCGCCGCGCGTGATCGCGGTGACCGGGTCGAACGGCAAGTCGACCACTGCTGCCTTGATCCACCATATCCTGACTGAAGCAGGGCGCGAGGCGCAGTTGGCTGGGAATATCGGGCGTGGTGTGCTGGATATCGATCCGGGCGGCGATGGCTCGGTCGTGGTGTTGGAGTTGAGCAGCTATCAGACCGAATTGGCTCGGTCGCTGACGCCGGATGTGGCGGTGTTCACCAACCTGTCGCCGGATCATCTGGACCGACATGGCGGAATGGGGGGGTATTTCGCGGCTAAACGCCGCCTGTTCGCCGAGGGTGGTCCGGATCGTGCCGTGATCGGGATTGACGAAACCGAAGGCGCGTTTTTGGCGGGGCAACTGGCCGAAGGGCCGACTGACGACCGGGTGATCCGTGTCTCGGTGGCGCGCAAACTGACCGGCCCGGGTTGGCAGGTCTTTGCGCGCAAGGGGTTTCTGTCGGAATTTCGCAAGGGGCGGCAGGCCGGGTCGATCGACCTGCGCCAGATCAAGGGGTTGCCCGGCGCGCATAACCATCAGAATGCCTGTGCGGCCTATGCCGCCTGTCGTGCGCTTGGTCTGGCGCCGCGGGTGATAGAGGATGCGCTGCACAGTTATCCCGGACTGCCGCACCGCAGCCAGATCATCGCCGAAGCTGATGGTGTGACCTATGTGAACGATTCCAAGGCCACCAATGTGGATAGCGCGCTGAAGGCGCTGACGGCGTTCGACAAGATCCGCTGGATTTGCGGAGGGCTTGAAAAAGAAGGAGGTCTGGCTGCACTGAACGAAGCGGCGGATCAGGTGCTCAAGGCCTATGTGATCGGGCGTGACGCGGCCGGTTTCGCCATGCAGCTAGAGGCCGAAGCACAGGTCTGCACCACAATGGCAGAGGCAGTCACGCAGGCCATGGCGGACGCTCAGCCGGGTGAGACCGTGCTGCTGGCTCCGGCGGCGGCCAGTTTCGACCAGTATGACAATTTTGAACAGCGCGGAGACGATTTCACGCAACAAATTCTGAAGCGGCTCGCAGGCTAGTCATTTGCAATAGACCGCCGGTTGGGCCAAGCTGCGGTGCCATCAGCTTGACGCGCCATGACAATTACGTTTGGCTCCGGGCAAATTCAACACGAGGTCATGACTATGCCATTTCGTAAGTTTTCTCTGATCCTGCCTGCTATTCTGGTTGCAGGCGCCTGCACCAACACAGGCGCCAATTATCAGCCTATCGTTGATGGTCCGATCGGTCCGAACTACAATGTTGATCTGCAGCAATGCCAGCAGCTTGCCGCCTCGCAGGCCAGTGTGGATGGCACCACTGCCGGGAACGCGGCAATCGGCGCAGCGGGCGCTGCTGCGACGACCGCAATTATTCAGGACAGCAGTGACAATCTGGGTCGCGCAGCGGCAGCAGGTGCGCTGATCGGCGCTGGTGCGGATGTCTATTCGAAGAACCAGAACAAAGAAGTCATCGTGCGCAACTGTATGCGCGGCCGCGGTTATAACGTCGTAGGCTAACGGGTCGCGATGGCAGTTCCGGCGGCGTATCCCGAGGACCACGCCCACTGGAAATTGTAGCCGCCCAGCCAGCCGGTGACATCCACCGCTTCACCAATCGCATAGAGGCCGGGGACATCCCTGGCCTCCATCGTTTTCGACGACAGGTCATCCGTGTCGATCCCGCCCAGAGTGACCTCGGCGGTGCGATAGCCTTCGGTGCCCGAGGGCGTCAGATGCCAGTTGGACAGCGCGGCCACCAGCTCGGTCAGCGCGGTGTCGGACTGGTCGGCCAGATTGCCCGGCATCGGAATGTGCTGGCTCAGATAGTCCACCAGCCGCGCGGGCAGGTGGCGGGCCAGTTCCGTTGTCAGTGCCTTGCGACCGCTGCTTTGCCGCTGATCGCGCAGCAGATCGAACAGGGGCAGATCGGGGATCAGATTGACCCGGATCGCCTCGCCCTCATGCCAGTAGGACGAGAGTTGCAGCGCCGACGGCCCGCTGAGGCCACGATGGGTGAACAGCAGCGCCTCGTCAAAGCTGGTGCGGTCGTTTGACAGCCGCGCGGGCAGTGAGACGCCGGACAGGTCATTGAACCGGCCATCGGAAAAGGTGAACGGCACCAGCGCCGCGCGTGTCCCGGTCATCCGCAGGCCGAACTGTCGCGCAATATCATAGGCCAGCCCGGTCGCGCCCATCTTTGGGATCGACTTGCCGCCCGTGGCCAGAACCAGATTGCGGCAGGTCAGGCAGAAGCGTTGGCCTTCGCGGTCAACGTCCAGTGCGAAACCCGCTTCGGTCTTGCGCAGGTCCTTTACTTCAGTCCGGACCCAAAGCTCGGCCCCGGTGCGTTCCATTTCGTCCAGCAGCATCTGGATGATCTGTTTCGAGGACCCGTCGCAGAACAGCTGCCCCAGTGTTTTCTCGTGCCACGCGATGCCGTGGCGCCCGACCAGATCGACGAAATCCCATTGCGTGTAGCGTGCCAGCGCGGATTTGCAGAAATGCGGGTTCTGCGACAGGAAGTTGCCCGGCCCTGCATACATGTTGGTAAAGTTGCAGCGCCCACCGCCCGAGATGCGGATTTTCTCACCCGCAGCCTTGGCGTGGTCGATCACCAAAACGCGGTCACCGCAATGGGCGGCGCACATCATGCCGGCTGCACCGGCCCCAAGGATGATCGTGTCGTAGGTCATGCGCAGCGCATGGCGCGAAATGGCGAGGATGGCAAGTGGAAGCCTGTTCACAGGACGTTTGAGCTATGTGGTAAACTCCTATCGTCAAAGAACCGAAATATGCTCATTGCAGAGGAGGGCGCCCCGATGATCATGCGTGTATTCCAAGTCACCGTTCGGCCCGGCAAAGAAGCTGAATTCTCGAAGTTCTTCCACGAGACCGCGATCCCATTGATGCAAAGCACCGATGGCATCGTTCAGGTTCTGCCAGGCGCCGCGCGGTCCGACACGCCGCGCGAGTTCAGCTTTGTGATGATTTGGCGCAGTTTGGATGCGCTGAAGGCTTTTGTTGGTGACGACTATGAAAGCCCGCACATTGATCCGGCCGAAGCCGAATTGGTCGAGTCCAGAACGATCAAACACTACGATCTTGTTGCCTAGGCGATCCGAAGCTTGGGGAGTGGCGCCTTGAGTCCAAGCCACTGCCCGCAGGGCGCTAATTTCCGCAACCGGCCCGTCATTCTGCTAGCCCAAACACCAAAATGCCTGTAGAGTCTCAATCAGACCCCGAAAACGGGGCGTTAACGAGGCAGAGAGTGGCGGTATCTCATGACTGAGATGGTGTATGGCGCGGTCCAGGACCAGCGCGGCGAACCGATTCTACCAAAGTGGTGGCGGACAATTGATCGCTGGACGATGTCCTGCGTGCTGATCCTGTTTGTCATCGGGCTTTTGCTGGGGCTGGCCTCGTCGCCACCCCTGGCCGGTCGCAACGGGTTCGATCCATTCCACTATGTCGAGCGTCAGGCATTGTTCGGCGGGCTGGCGCTGGTAGCGATGCTGCTGACCTCGATGATGTCGCCGACGCTGGTGCGGCGTCTGGCGGTGCTGGGCTTTCTGGGCGCGTTCGTGGCGCTGGCCTTCCTGCCGGTATTCGGCACCGACTTCGGCAAGGGCGCGGTGCGCTGGTATTCGCTGGGCTTTGCCTCGCTGCAACCGTCCGAGTTTCTGAAGCCCGGCTTTGTCGTCGTGGCCGCGTGGCTGCTGGCCGCGTCGCAAGAGATCAATGGCCCTCCGGGTCGGTTGTGGTCCTTTGCACTGTGCATGGCCATCGTCGGGATGCTGGTGCTGCAGCCCGATTTCGGTCAGGCCTGTCTGATCCTGTTCGGTTGGGGCGTGATGTATTTCGTGGCCGGCGCACCGATGCTGCTGCTGCTGGGCATGGCCGGAGCGGTGGTTCTGGGGGGTATGTTTGCCTATTCGAACTCGGAACACTTTGCGCGCCGGATTGATGGCTTTCTGAACCAGGAGGTCGATCCGACCACTCAGATCGGTTACGCCACCAACGCCATTCGCGAGGGCGGATTGTTCGGCGTGGGCGTGGGCGAAGGGCAGGTGAAGTGGTCTCTGCCTGATGCGCATACGGATTTCATTATCGCAGTCGCGGCCGAGGAATTCGGCCTGATCCTGGTGTTGATCATCATCGCGCTGTACTCAATCATCGTGGTGCGCTCGCTGCTGCGGCTGATGAAGGAACGTGATATGTTCATCCGTCTGGCAGGCACCGGTCTGGCCTGCATGTTCGGCGTGCAGGCGATGATTAACATGGGCGTCGCAGTGCGTCTTCTGCCCGCCAAGGGCATGACGCTGCCGTTTGTCAGCTATGGCGGGTCGTCCCTGATTGCGGGCGGTATTGCAGTCGGGATGCTATTGGCGTTTACCCGCACCCGCCCACAGGGCGAGCTTGGCGATATTCTGCGCGGACGAGGTTGATGACCAAACCCTATCTACTGATTGCGGCGGGCGGCACTGGGGGCCATATGTTCCCGGCGCAGGCCCTGACCGAGGCAATGCTGCAAAAGGGCTGGCGCGTGCGCCTGTCCACCGATGCGCGCGGTGCGCGCTATACCAGCGGTTTTCCGCACTCGACCGAGATTGTCGAGGCGTCGTCGGCCACCTTCGCCCGCGGCGGTCTGGCGGCAAAAGCACTGGTCGGGCCGAAGATTGCCGCAGGTGTGACTGGCATGGCCGTCCAGATGATGCGCGACCGCCCGGACGTGGTGGTGGGCTTTGGCGGCTACCCCTCGATCCCGGCGCTGGGCGCGGCGACGATGCTGAAAATCCCGCGCATGATCCACGAGCAGAACGGCATTCTGGGTCGGGTGAACCAGCTGTTTGCAACCCGCGTGTCACAGGTGGCCTGCGGTATCTGGCCCACCGACCTGCCCGAGGGCGCAAGGGGCGTGCATACCGGAAACCCTGTCCGCGCCGCGGTGTTGGAGCGGGCAGCAGCTGGCTATATCCCGCCCGGCGATTACCCGATGTCTGTCTTGGTAATGGGCGGCTCGCAAGGTGCGCGCATCCTCAGCGATATGGTGCCGGGTGCGATTTCCGCCTTGCCCGAATTGCTGCGCGATCATATCCGCGTCGCCCATCAGGCCCGCGACGAGGACGGTGAACGGGTCACCGCCTTTTACGCCGAACACGGCATCCGGGCCGAGGTCAAGCCGTTCTTTCAGGACGTCCCCCGCCGCATGTCCGACGCGCAGCTTGTCATTTCACGTTCGGGTGCGTCCAGCGTCGCCGATATCTCGGTGATCGGGCGGCCTTCGATCCTGATCCCGTTTGCCGCGGCCGCTGGCGACCACCAAACCGCCAACGCGCGTGGCCTGGTGCAGGCGGGCGGGGCGATCATGATCCCGGAAAACCTGCTTGACGTTTCCGCGCTGACCGAGCAAATCACCGCAGTTCTGACAAACCCCGAAGCCGCACAAAAGATGGCCCATGCCGCCCTCTCGACCGGCGCGCCGGATGCGACCGAGCGTCTGGTGCACCTTGTCGAAGATCTGGCGCAGAAGGAGACCGCATGAATCCCGCAACCAAACTGCCGCAAGATGTAGGGCCGATCCACTTTGTCGGGATCGGAGGGATCGGGATGTCGGGGATTGCCGAGGTGCTGCTGAACCTGGGCTACCGGGTTCAGGGGTCTGACCTTAAGGCCTCGAAGATCACAGACCGCCTGGCTGGTTTGGGGGCTGAGATTTTTGTCGGTCAGCGTGCTGAAAATCTGGAGAACGCGGCCGTTGTGGTGGTGTCGACTGCGATCAAGCCGGGCAACCCGGAGCTGGACGGCGCCCGCGCGCAGGGTCTGCCGGTGGTGCGCCGTGCGGATATGCTGGCCGAACTGATGCGGTTGAAATCGAATATCGCCATCGCCGGGACTCACGGCAAGACCACCACCACCACGATGATGGCCGAGCTGATGGTGGCGGGCGATTTCGACCCGACCGTGATCAATGGCGGGATCATTCACGCCTACGGCTCGAACGCGCGGATGGGGCAGGGCGAATGGATGGTGGTCGAGGCCGACGAGAGCGACGGCTCGTTCAATCGCCTGCCCGCGACGATTGCTATCGTCACCAATATCGACCCCGAGCATATGGAGCATTGGGGCGATTTCGACAAACTGCGTGACGGGTTCTTTGAGTTCCTCTCGAACCTGCCTTTTTATGGCTTGGCCGTGTGCTGCACCGACCATGCCGAAGTGCAGACATTGGTGGGCCGCATCACCGACCGCCGCGTGCGGACCTATGGGTTCAACGCACAGGCCGATGTGCGGGCGGTAAACCTGACCTACAAGGGCGGCGTTGCCCATTTCGACATCCACCTGCAATACGAAGACACGGTGATCGAAGGGTGTACCCTGCCGATGCCCGGGGATCACAACGTCTCGAACGCTTTGTCCGCCGTGGCCGTCGCCCGTCATCTGGGCATGAAAGCCGCGGAAATCCGCAATGCCCTGGCCAATTTCGGCGGCGTCAACCGCCGATTCACCAAGGTGGGCGAAGTCGATGGTGTCACTATCATCGACGATTACGGCCACCACCCGGTTGAAATCAACGCCGTGCTGAAAGCCGCGCGCCAAGCGACCGAGGGTCGCGTCATCGCCGTGCATCAGCCGCACCGCTACTCTCGCCTGTCCAATTTGTTTGACGACTTCTGCACCTGTTTCAACGATGCTGACGTTGTGGCCATCGCCGACATCTTCGCCGCCGGGGAAGACCCGATCGAGGGCGCATCCCGCGATGATCTGGTGCAGGGTCTGATCCGTCACGGCCACCGCCACGCTCGCGCGCTGTTGGATGAGAACGATCTTGAGCGCCTTGTGCGCGAACAGGCCCGCCCCGGCGACATGGTCGTATGTCTGGGCGCTGGCACGATCAGCACCTGGGCCAATGGCTTGCCGGCGCGGTTGCAGCAAAAACAGGCTGTTTGACGCAATGGACTTTCAAGCGATGCAACTTTAAAGTGTAGCGTTGCAACGTCCTCGGAGGGCCAACAGGTGTATTCAGTTGTGTTCGCATCCCTATGGGTCGTGGCTGCGACAGCCGTGGCCATGCTGCCGATGCGATTGCAGTTTCCTCCGGGCATCGTGCTGCTGATCTCTGCACCCGTGCTGATTGTCTGGTTGGGCCATGATTACGGCTGGCACCTCTCGGTACTGGCCTTCGCCGGCTTTGCGTCCATGTTCCGTAATCCAATCAAATATTACTGGCGCCGCTGGACGGGCAGGGAGGTGCAGGAATGAACTGGTCCATCGGCCTTGCCGCGTTGTGGGGGATTGCCGCGAATGTGCTGGCGATGCTGCCCAGCAAAGACAATCACTGGACGCGCGCCTATATCCTGATTGCGGTCGGTATCCCGATATTGGGCTATGTCACCTTGCAAAACGGCCCGTGGATTGGGTTGCTGGTTCTGGCAATGGGCATGTCGGTGCTGCGCTGGCCGATAATTTACCTGACCCGTTGGACAAAGGCGAAAATGCAGGGCATGAAGGCGGCCAACAAGTAACGGCCGCATTCAGGAGTCTCCGCCATGGTCGACGTCGCCACATTCGCTTATTTGCCACTGATCGCGCTGGTCCTTGGGGCCGCGGCGGGCTTTGTTGCCGGGCGCTGGATCGGCCTTAAGGGGCTGCTGTGGCTGATTGGGTTAACCGCTGCCGTCTCGCTGGGTCTGATCGTGATGCTGGCAGGCGTCAACACCGGCGAAGAAGAACAGGCCTTTGGCCCCTTCATCTGGTTGACCGGAGCGGTCCTGCCGTTTCTTTTGGCGGTCATCATGGGCGGAGTCGGAGGGCGAAGCCTGGCGGCACGGGCAAATACATGATCAATCCGACTGACGTCCGGGGGCGTCTGACGCAGGCCCGACCGTTGAACGACCTGACCTGGCTGCGCGTCGGCGGTCCGGCGGATTACCTGTTTCAGCCAGCCGATATTGAAGACCTGCAAGGTTTTCTGCGCGACCTGCCTGCAGAGGTTTCGATCTTTCCCATGGGCGTCGGATCGAACCTGATCGTGCGCGATGGCGGTCTTCGCGCTGTGGTGATCAGGCTGGGGCGCGGCTTTAACGGTATCGCGGTTGACGGCAACATGGTTACCGCTGGTGCCGCCGCGCTGGACGCGCATGTGGCGCGCAAGGCGGCGGATGCGGGCGTGGACCTGACGTTTCTGCGCACCATTCCCGGCTCAATTGGCGGTGCGGTGCGGATGAACGCGGGCTGTTACGGCAGCTATACGGCGGATGTGCTGCGCAAGGCCACCATCGTCACGCGGCAGGGCGAGGTGGTGGACCTGACCCCCGAGGATCTGAACTTTCGCTATCGCCAGTCCGATCTGCCGGAAGGCGCAGTGCTGGTTTCGGCTGCGTTCGAAGGCGCCTCGGGTGATCCGCAGGACTTGCACGACCGCATGAAGGTACAGTTGCAGAAGCGTGACGAAACCCAGCCCACCAAGGACCGCAGCGCCGGGTCGACCTTTCGCAATCCCGCCGGGTTTTCGTCGACCGGCAGGGCGGATGATGTGCATGACCTCAAGGCGTGGAAAGTGATCGACGACGCCGGGATGCGCGGCGCGACGTTGGGCGGCGCGCAGATGAGCCGCAAGCACTCGAACTTCCTGATCAATACCGGCACCGCCACGGCCGCCGACCTCGAGGGTCTCGGCGAAGAGGTGCGAAAAAAGGTTTACGAAACAAGCGGCATAACGTTAGAGTGGGAAATCATGCGGGTCGGTGATCCGCTGAAAGAATAAAGCCCCATCCGTCAGACCATAACAGGCAATTTCAGGCGACGGATCAAAGGCATAAACGCAGTACGGACCACCACATAAGGTCCGGGGACATTGAGGCGCACATTGGGTATGTCGAGCAGGACAAACCCCAAAGTGGCGGTATTGATGGGCGGCCCCTCGGCAGAGCGCGAGGTGTCTCTCAGCAGCGGGCGCGAATGCGCAGCCGCCCTACGGGGAGAAGGCTTTGAAGTGGTCGAACTGGACGCAGGTCCCGACCTCTGCGCGCGCCTTTTGGAGACCAAGCCGGATGTGGTTTTCAACGCCCTGCATGGCCGCTGGGGCGAGGATGGCTGTGTGCAGGGTCTGCTGGAATGGATGCGCATTCCGTACACGCATTCCGGCGTACTGGCCTCGGCTTTGGCGATGGACAAGCAGCGCAGCAAAGAGATTTACCAGACCGAGGGCCTGCCCATCGTGCCCAGCGTGATCGTGCCCAAGGTCGAGGTGGTCGAGGTTCACGTGATGGAGCCGCCCTACGTGGCCAAGCCGAACAACGAAGGCTCCAGCGTCGGCATCTATATCGTGCATGAGGGCGCCAACGGCCCGCCGAAACTGTCCGAGGACATGCCCGACCAAATCATGGTCGAGAAATACGTCGCAGGCCGCGAACTGACCGTGACCGTGATGGGTGACCGCCCCCTGACCGTGACCGAAATCATGACCGATGGCGGATGGTACGACTACGACGCCAAGTACAAGCCCGGCGGCTCGTGGCATGTTCTGCCCGCTGATATCCCGCAGGACATCTTTGACCTGTGTATGGATTATGCGCTGCGCGCCCATAACGTGCTGGGGTGCAAGGGCGTTTCCCGCACAGATTTCCGTTGGGATGACAGTATGGGCGCCGAAGGGCTGTTTTTGCTGGAAACCAACACGCAGCCCGGCATGACGCCGACCTCGCTGGTGCCGGAACAGGCCGAGCATCGCGGTATGACGTTTGGCCAGCTCTGCGCATGGATGGTGGAGGATGCCTCATGCAACCGCTGAGAGCCACCCGCGCGCCGGTGATACACCGCTCGAAACCTTTGGCCGGGCCGGATGCCGATTTCGCGTCGGGTGACCGCCACGAGGCCGAGCCGAAACTGCGCCTGCGCGGTGCAAAGCTGTTCGGGCGTAAGACGCAGCGGTTCGATCCCGCCCCGTCGCGGATGAGCTATCGCCTGCAGCGTTGGATGCTGACACCGGGCGTTCGGCGGGGGCTGAAGGTCGGATTGCCGATTGCAGCGGTCTGCGCTGCCGTGGGGTTGTATTTCGGTGCTGAAGACCGGCGCGAGGCCGTGGTGGCTTATGTCAACGACATCAAGACTTCGATCCAGCAGCGCCCTGAATTCATGGTCAACCTGATGGCGATCGACGGTGCGGGAACCAACCTGTCCGAAGATATCCGCGAGGTTGTGCCGCTGGATTTCCCGATGAGCTCGTGGGATCTGGATGTCGAGCAGATCCGGGACACGATCACCGGATTGGATCCGGTCAAGTCCGCCTCGGTCCGTGTTCGCCCCGGCGGCATCCTGCAGGTCGACGTGGTGGAACGGAAACCGGTCATCGTCTGGCGTACACGCAGCGGGATCGAATTGCTGGATGAGACCGGCGCCCATGTCGAACGGATCGCATCGCGCAAGGATCACTCTCATCTGCCGTTGATCGCTGGCAAGGGTGCGGATGCACATGTGGGCGAAGCGCTGCAATTGATGACAACCGCGCGCAGTTTGGGCACGCGGGTGCGGGGCCTTGTGCGGATTGGTGAGCGCCGCTGGGATCTGGTGCTGGATCGCGGTCAGCGCATCATGCTGCCGACCGAACGCCCCGTGCGCGCGCTTGAACGCGTGCTGGCGGTGAACGAAGTGCAGGATTTGTTGGAACGCGACGTGGCGGTGGTGGACATGCGTCTGGGCCAGCGTCCGACCATCAGAATGACCAAAGCCGCCAGCGAAGACTGGTGGAATACAAAAGTGACAGTGGGTAACGGGCAGTAACGACCATGATGACCGATCTTTATCAGTCCCAACGGGCCATGCGGCAGATGCGCAGGCAGGCGATGCAACGCGGTGTTGTCGCCATTCTGGATGTGGGCAGCTCCAAGATTGCCTGCCTGGTGCTGCGGTTCGATGGAACAGGTCGACTGAGCGAGGATAACAGCATCGGTTCTCTGGCCGGTCAGACCGGGTTCCGGGTGATCGGAGCGGCGACCACGCGGTCGCGCGGTGTGCAGTTTGGTGAAGTCACCGCCATGCAGGAAACCGAGCGCGCCATTCGCACCGCATTGCAAGCGGCGCAGAAGATGGCTGATATCCGGGTGGATCATGTGATCGCCAGTTTCTCGGGCGCGAACCCGCGTTCCTACGGTCTGGACGCGCAGGTTGATCTGGAAGGTCAGGTCGTCAGTGAAGCCGAGGTTGGCCGGGTGCTGAACGCTTGCGACGTGCCGGATTATGGGATCGGGCGCGAGGTGCTGCACGCCCAGCCGGTGAATTTTGCGCTGGACAACCGCTCGGGCCTGATCGATCCGCGCGGCCAGATGGGCCAGAGCCTTGCGGTCGATATGCACATGCTGACCGTCGATGCGGTCGCGATCCAGAACATCGTACGCTGTATCAAACGCTGCGATCTGGAATTGGCGGGGATTGCGAACTCGGCTTACGTGTCCGGTATTTCTGCACTGGTCGAGGATGAGCAGGAGCTGGGCGCCGCCTGTATCGATATGGGCGGCGGCACGACCAGCGTGTCGATCTTTATGAAGAAACATATGATCTACGCCGATTGCGTCCGTATGGGTGGGGATCACGTGACCGCTGATATCTCGATGGGGCTGGGCGTTCCGGCTGCGGTGGCTGAGCGGATCAAGACTTTCAATGGCGGCGTCCATGCTACAGGTGCCGATGACCGGGACCTGATCGACATAGGTGGCGACACCGGCGATTGGGAACATGACCGCCGTACCGTCAGCCGGGCCGAGCTGATCGGCATCATGCGCCCGCGCGTCGAGGAAATCCTTGAAGAGGTGCGCGTGCGCCTGGATGCAGCCGGGTTCGAACATATGCCCAGCCAGCAGATCGTGCTTACTGGCGGCGGTAGTCAGATCATGGGGCTGGATGGTCTCGCGACCCGTATTTTGGGCCAGCGTGTCCGCCTGGGTCGTCCGCTGCGCGTTCACGGCCTGCCGCAATCGGCGACCGGGCCGGGGTTCTCGTCGGCCGTGGGGCTCAGCCTGTTCGCCGCGCATCCGCAGGACGAATGGTGGGACTTTGAAATCCCGGTCGATACCTATGCGGCGCGTCCGTTCAAGCGTGCAATGCGCTGGTTCCGTGACAATTGGTAAGCGGGCAGGGGTCGCGGCGCTGGTCGCTTTGACCCCGTTCGCCGCCCATGCCCAGACCCGGATCACACCAGAGGCCTTCCTGACTGCGGTTCAGGGCAAGACGGTCACATTCCATGACTACCCCAGCGGCTTTCTGGTGGGCACCGAGGAATTCCTCAGCCCCACTCAATCCGTCTGGCGTATGGAGGGGAGGGGCTGCGTCTATGGTCAAATCACGACGCCAAACGGCCAGATCTGCTTTTTGTACGATGACGATCCGGATGACGTGCCGGTCTGCTGGTGGCCCTTTCTGCACGAAGACCGCCTGATGGTGCGATTGGCCAGTTTCAGCCGCCGCGAAATTCAAGAGGTGCGCAGCATCACCGAGGACGGTCTGAATTGTCCAAGTGTCCCAATTAGCTAAAGAAATGGGTTGCGGCCCGACGTTTTATCTCGCAAGATATCCACAAGGCCCGTCAGAGGCCCCGCGGCAGGACCTGAGCAGTTTTCCGCATCTTGAAAACCGGTAGAAACCCTAAGTGACGTGCATGTCGGCTGCGGCGCATGTGTCGCTTGCTTTGTGGTGGATTGAGTTCGCTCCGCAACATCTGGCGTGCAATGCGAAATACCGCTGACAGCTGCCTTATTTCCTCCATATTTTGTGGAATTTGACGATTTTTGGCGTGACCTTTGCGGTTTGGGTCGATAGAATTGTAAGCGGATAGGTAAGAAAAAACACCGCTTTGGCGGGTCAATAAAACAGGCGGACAGAGCATGACATTGAATCTTTCGATGCCCGGGCACGACGAACTGAAGCCTCGGATTACAGTATTTGGCGTTGGCGGTGCAGGCGGCAACGCTGTCAATAACATGATTGAAAAACAGCTGGACGGCGTCGATTTCGTGGTCGCGAACACCGACGCGCAGGCGCTACAGCAAAGCCAGTCTTCGGCGCGGGTGCAGTTGGGCGTGAAGGTCACCGAGGGTCTGGGAGCCGGTGCACGGCCGGCCGTGGGTGCCGCAGCCGCCGAAGAAAGCATCGAACAGATCGTCGACCACCTGGCTGGTGCGCATATGTGCTTTATCACCGCCGGCATGGGTGGTGGCACCGGTACGGGTGCAGCCCCGATCATCGCGCAGGCCGCGCGGGAATTGGGCGTGCTGACCGTGGGCGTGGTCACCAAGCCCTTCCAGTTCGAAGGCGCCAAGCGGATGCGTCAGGCCGAAGACGGCGTTGAATCGCTGCAGAAGGTCGTCGACACGCTGATCATCATCCCGAACCAGAACCTGTTCCGTCTGGCCAACGAGAAAACCACCTTTACCGAGGCGTTCTCGATGGCAGATGACGTTCTGTATCAGGGTGTCAAAGGCGTGACTGACCTGATGGTGCGTCCGGGCCTGATCAACCTCGACTTTGCAGACGTTCGCGCTGTGATGGACGAGATGGGCAAAGCGATGATGGGCACCGGTGAGGCCACTGGTGAGGATCGCGCGGTTCAGGCGGCCGAGAAAGCAATTGCCAACCCGCTGCTGGACGAAATCAGCCTCAAGGGCGCGAAGGGCGTGCTGATCAACATTACCGGTTCGCACGATCTGACCCTGTTCGAACTGGACGAAGCCGCCAACCGCATCCGCGAGGAAGTGGACCCCGAGGCCAACATCATCGTTGGTTCGACCCTGGATACGGCAATGGAAGGCGGGATGCGCGTTTCGGTCGTGGCCACTGGCATCGATGCCAGCGAGAAAACCGAGGAAGTACCGGTTGCGCGACGCAGCATGTCGGCACCGCTGACCCGCACCGTTTCGGCAGAAGAGCCGCTGCAGGAAGAGACCCCCGCTGCAGCGGCTGACGTGGCCGAGCCCGCGCCGCAGCCGGAGGTGAACCGCGAACCCTCGCTGTTCGAAACTGCCGAGGAACCGGCTCAGCCCCAATTCCAGCCGCGCGCAGAACGGGACGATGACGGCCTGCCGCCCCCGGCCTATCAGCCGCGTGTAGCCGAATTCGAGCCGACCCCGGAACCGGTTGAACCCGCGCCCGAGAGCTTTGTTGCGCCGCATCCTCAGGCCGCAGCAGGCACACCGTCGCCCGAGGCGTTGCAGCGTCTGCAGGCCGCGGTTCAGAACATCCCGGCAGCCGAGCGTGGCCATCCCGCGCCCCGTCCGCAAACCCAGCAACCGGCCCCAACCCCCGCGCCGCAGGCAGATGCACAGGATCGTCCCCGGTTTGGCTTTAACCGCCTGATCGACCGGATGACCGGTCACGCCGCAGATACCCCGGCCCAACCGGTGCGTCAGCAGCCTCCGATGCGCCAAGCTGACGCTACGGCACCTGCGCATGACGAGGCCGACCCCGATCAGGACCGGATCGAAATCCCTGCCTTCCTGCGCCGTCAGGCCAACTGAAGTCGGTAACAAAATAGCTAATAAGGGTCGCCGTTTGGCGGCCCTTTTCTTTTTGAATACATGGGTTTGATCATATGTAAGCAGGCTTTTGCCTATCTGTTACATTCATGTTTCATTCAGTTGCAAAGAGTGAGTTGAGCCTTGACCCGACCTTCCTTAGTTGAGTGTCCAACACGGACCGATAAGGCCGGAAACCACTCACCGAGGTTCACCTTGCAACATACGCTCAAATCTCCGATCACGTTTACAGGCGTCGGGCTGCACAGCGGCAAGCCTGCGACGATGGTCCTGAAGCCGGCAGCAGCCGGTCACGGCATCTGGTTCAAACGGACGGATATCGAGCTGGGCAATGCGCTGATCCCCGCGATCTATGACGTGGTCGAGCGGACACCGCTTTGCACCCGTCTGGTGAACGAGGCAAGCGTCTCGGTGTCGACTGTCGAGCATATCATGGCCGCGCTGGCCGGATGTGGCGTGCATAACGCACTGATCGAGATTGATGGCCCCGAGGTTCCGATCATGGACGGCTCGTCGATCGATTTCGTGCGCGGCATCATGGCCAAGGGCGTGCGCCGTCAGGCCAGCCCGGTTTTGGCGTTTGAAGTTCTCAAACCTGTGACCGCGTCGCGCGAAGGCGCCAGCGCGTCGATTGCACCGGCGGACGGGTTGATCATCGACTTCCACATCGATTTCGAAGACGGCGCGATTGGTAGCCAGACCAAGCGACTGGACATGCGCAACGGTTCGTTCGCGCGTGAGCTCAGCGATTGCCGCACCTTCTGCCGTCGTACCGACGTTGAAGCGATGCGTGAAAATGGCCTCGCCTTGGGCGGAACGCTGGAAAACGCCGTTGTCGTTCAGGGTGACGAGGTGCTGACCCCCGGCGGGTTCCGCCACGCGGATGAGGCGGTGCGCCACAAGATGCTGGACGCTCTGGGTGACCTCTATCTGGCAGGCGGTCCGATTCTCGGCCATTTCACCGGTGATAAATCCGGCCATGCTATGACCAACACGCTGTTGCGCAAACTGTTCGAAACACCCGGCGCGGTGCGCCCGGTGCTGTGCACCCCCGAACAGGCCGCGCGCCTGCCGGGGCAGGGCCTTGTCTGGGACGAAATCCCTGAAGTTGCCTGATTAGATCACCTCGGTCGACAATTCCGCCAGCGGGTGTACTAAGGCGTTTTGCCCCGGAACTATATGTGCTAAACCGAAGCCCAATCCGGGGCTTACCCCGATAAGCAATACGACAAGGATAGGCGGAATGGTTGGCACCAAAGCGGCAGTCAGGTTCGCGGGCGCGATACTTCTGACAGCAGTTTTGACGGCCTGCGGCGACACCGGCGCAGACCGCAATCAGAACCTGGAAGGCTTTACGCCGGAACAGATTTTCACACGTGGCGAATATGAGCTGTCGCAGAATCGCTCGGATGATGCAGCGTGGTACTTCTCGGAAGTGGAGCGCCTGTACCCTTATTCCGACTGGGCAAAACGCGCGCTGATCATGCAGGCGTTTTCGTTCCACACGGACAAGAATTACGAAGAAAGCCGGGCCGCTGCGCAGCGTTATATCGACTTCTACCCGACGGACGAAGACGCAGCCTACGCACAGTACCTTCTGGCGCTCAGCTACTATGACCAGATCGATGAAGTTGGCCGCGATCAGGGCCTGACCTTTCAGGCGCTGCAATCGCTGCGGACGGTGATTGAGGTCTATCCAGACAGTGAATACGCGACCTCGGCGGTTTTGAAATTCGATCTGGCGTTTGACCACCTTGCTGGCAAGGAAATGGAGATCGGGCGCTATTACCTGCGTCAGGATCACTATACGGCGGCCATCAACCGGTTTCGCGTCGTGGTCGAGGATTTCCAGACCACCACCCACACCGCCGAGGCGCTCTATCGTCTGATCGAAGCGTATCTGTCGCTGGGTCTGGTGGACGAGGCACAGTCGGCCGGCGCCATCCTGGGTTACAACTACCAGTCGTCCGAGTGGTACGATGCGGGCTACAAGCTGCTGACCTCGCGCGGGTTGGAGTTGAAGAGCCGTGGCAACAACTGGCTCAGCCAGATCTACCGCCAGACGATCAAAGGTGAGTGGTTGTAATCGCCATGGCTACTGGCGTGGGACGCTGAGACCCGATGCTGCGCGCCCTTGATATTCGCGACATGCTGATCATTGACCGGCTGGAACTGACGTTTCAGCCGGGCCTGAATGCGTTGACGGGGGAAACCGGGGCGGGCAAATCGATCCTGCTGGATTCTTTGGGTTTCGTTCTGGGGTGGCGCGGACGGGCCGAACTGGTCCGTCAGGGGGCAGCGCAGGGCGAGGTGGTCGCCGAGTTCGAACTCGGCCCCGATCATGCCGCTCATGCGGTTCTGGCCGAAGCTGGCCTGCCCGGTGGCGAGGAACTGATCCTGCGCCGTGTCAACACGGCTGAGGGGCGCAAGACCGCTTGGGTCAACGACCGGCGGTGTTCCGGCGAGGTGCTGCGGGCGCTGTCCGAGACTTTGATCGAGCTGCACGGCCAGCATGATGATCGCGGATTGCTGAACCCGCGCGGGCATCGTGCCATGCTGGATGATTATGCTGGGGCAGGGGATCATCTGACGGCTGTACGTGCCGCATGGACCGAAATGTCCCGCGTGCGAAAAGCGCTGACCGAGACCGAAGCGACGCTCGCTGCCATGCGCGCCGAAGAGGAATTCCTGCGCCACGCGGTTGCCGAACTGGACAAGCTGGACCCGCAGCCGGGGGAGGATGCCGAACTGGACGCCCGCCGCCGGATGATGCAGGGGGCCGAACGCATTCGTGATGATGTGGCCCGTGCTTTTGATCTGCTGGGCGGGGACGGGGCCGAAGGGTCCATGTCCGACGCAGTTCGCTGGTTGGAAGGCGTGTCCGACAACGCAGGCGGGCAGCTTGAGGAGCCCATCGCCGCGCTTGGCCGTGCCCTGATCGAATTGGGCGAGGCGCAGGACGGCGTGAACTCCTGCCTCCAGGCGCTGGATTTCAACCCGTCAGAGCTTGAGGCCGCCGAGGAGCGTCTGTTCGCCATCCGCGCCCTGGCGCGCAAGCACGATGTGGCCCCGGACGATCTGGGGGCGTTTGCCGATACTCTGCGTGACCGTCTGAACCGGCTGGACGCGGGTGATGCGGATCTGGCCGATCAACGGGCCGCGGTCGAGGCCGCTCAGGCCGCTTATGACAGTGCCGCCGCCACGCTCAGCACCGCGCGTCAGCAGGCTGCCGGGCAGTTAGATGCTGCGGTGATGGCAGAACTTGCACCGCTGAAAATGGAACGCGCTGTGTTTCAGACCGAAATCACCGCCGCTGACCCCGGCCCCGACGGCACAGATTCTGTGGCCTTTACCGTCGCGACCAACCCCGGCGCACCGTCGGGGCCGTTGAACAAGATCGCGTCGGGGGGCGAACTCAGCCGTTTCCTATTGGCGCTCAAGGTCTGTCTGTCTGGTGACGACAGTGCGCGTACCATGATCTTCGATGAAATCGACCGTGGTGTCGGCGGTGCGACTGCCGATGCGGTGGGTCGGCGATTGGCCTCGCTGGCGCAGGGTGGGCAGGTGCTGGTGGTGACACACTCACCACAAGTGGCTGCCCGCGCAGCGCATCACTGGCGGGTGCAGAAACAGGTCAGCGACGGGCAGACATTGTCCACCGTCATCCCGCTGGCCGATCCCGACCGTGTGGACGAAATCGCCCGCATGGTGGCAGGCGATACCATCACGGATGAAGCCCGCGCCGCCGCCCGCGCCCTGCTGGACGCCTGAGACAATTCTGCCGCTTTCCGGTTCCCAAACCGTCGCGATCCCACTTTTATCAAAACGCTCCGTGGCTTACTAAGGGTTAAGACTTGATCCCCGAGGGCCAATGACCCAATCGACCCGCACCGTTTTGCGCAACCAACTCAATCAGGCCTTGGCCGCGATGAAGGATGCGTGGCGGGTGATGCGGCGGCGCGGCCCCAGCCAGATTCAGTTCTGGTTCATTGCGCTGGCCATCGGGGTCGCGGCGGGGTTCATGGCGCTGGGGTTCCGCAAAGCGATCAGTGCGTTGCAGGCCTATGTCTATGATACCGAAGACATCCTGCTGCTGCATAGCCATGCCGAGAAACTGCCATGGTTTCTGATCCTGATCATCCCCATCATCGGTGGCCTGATCGTGGGGGTGATCCTGCACAAATTCACCGATGACGGACGCGTGCGCTCGGTCGCGGACGTGATCGAGGGCGCCGCGCTGACAAATGGCCGGGTCGAGGGCAAGGCGGGGATCGCGTCCTTCTTTGCCTCGCTGATCACGCTCAGCACCGGCGGGTCATCCGGGCGCGAGGGGCCGGTGGTGCATATGGCCGGGGTGATCTCAACTTGGGTCAGTGACCGTATCCATGCCGATGGCATCACGGGGCGCGACCTGCTGGGTTGCGCCGTTGCAGCGGCGGTTTCAGCCAGCTTCAACTCGCCCATCGCAGGGGCATTGTTCGCGCTTGAGGTCGTGTTGCGCCACTTTGCCGTGCACGCTTTCGCGCCCATCGTCATCGCCTCGGTCGCGGGAACGGTGATCAACCGGCTGGAATATGGCGACGTGACCGAGTTCATTCTGGAAACACCAGGATCTCTGCAATTCTACGTCGAATTGCCCGCGTTTCTGATCCTCGGCTTGATCTGCGGGCTTGTGTCGCTGTTGTTGATGCGCTCGATCTTCTTTGCCGAGGATATCGGCAGCCATATCCAAAGCCGCCTGTCCCTGCCACGCTGGCTACGCCCGGCGGTGTCTGGCGCGATGTTGGGCCTGTTGGCGATCTGGTTCCCGCATATCATCGGCGTCGGGTATGAAACTACGATCCGCGCCTTGGCCGGGGACCTGACCTTGTCAGTGGCGATCTTGTTTGCCGTGATCAAGACGGTGGCGCTTGCCATCACCATGGGCGGGCGCATGGGGGGCGGGGTGTTCTCGCCCTCGCTGATGATCGGGGCGCTGACGGGGTTGGCCTTTGGCCTAATCGCCACCGGGCTGCTGCCGGATGTGTCAGGGACACATACGCTGTATGCGTTTGCCGGGATGGGTGCCGTGGCGGCTGCCGTGCTGGGCGCGCCGATTTCCACCACCATGATCGTCTTTGAACTGACCGGAGACTGGCAGATCGGTCTGGCGGTGATGGTCTCGGTCTCGATGTCCACGGCGCTGGCCTCGCGCCTTGTGGACCGGTCGTTCTTCCTGACGCAGCTGGAACGCCGTGACGTGCATCTGGCCGCCGGGCCGCAAGCTTATCTGCTGGCGATGCTGCGCGCCGGGGCGGTGATGCGGCCAATTGGTGATGCGAAGTCAATCACCAGGGAAAAGGCGCTGGAACTGATCGATCAGGGCCTTTGCGTGCAGGCCTCCGCCACGCTGGAGGCGGCGATGCCCTATTTCGACCGCGACGAGATCCCCTGCATTCCGGTCGTGACCGTGGAAGAGGATGGCAGCGAAAACCCTGTGGGCGCGCTCTATCATGTCGATGCGCTGAAGGCCTATAACCGCGCGCTGGCGGCGACGGCGGCGGAAGAGCATTCCTAGCCGCCATACACCGTCGCTGCGTCGCCCAGATAATTGTCCCACGCGAACCAGTACGAGATATGCCCCGCGACCCGCGGCAACTGTGTGCCGTCCGGCCCGATCAGGGCCTCTTCGGTCAGGGTCCATTTACGGTTGTTCTGATCGACCAACCCGCCATCCGAGGCTTTGAACTGGTGCGATTTCCGCTCATAGGCGCGGACGGTGCGCTTGTCGGCTTTGCCGATCAGAACCAGCGGCCGGGTGGCTATCGCGTCATTGATCACGCGGGTTTTGCTGAACGCCGCCAGAGGCCAGGCCCGCGCCGCACCGAATTGGCGGACAGCAAAGACATAGTCTTTCTGTCGATGCACGGATTGATCGACCAGCGCAGGGAACATCAACTCGGGCGAGGCGAAATACTCGCGATACACCACCCCCGAGCCATAGTTGCGCCGATGCCCGGTGTTCAGCGACAGGACTTGCGTACCGGGGTGTGAGGTCTTCCAACTCTCCCATGTGGTGATCACCACCGGGCGCTGTTTCAGTTCGATCCCGCTGCCCACCAGCGGCCCCACGACAGGCTTGCCGGTATATTGGTTCCACAGCGAATGCGTCTCGCGGTCAAACATCAGCTTGTTCGAGCGATACAGGAACCCCGATGAGCCGAAGATCAACGGTTTGCGCCGCCCCGCGACCTGCGTATCGAACAGAATGCCCGAGCCGCACAGCGTACAATAGGCCAGCGCGACCGGCACACCGCCTATCACTTCGTTGAACATCTCGTGCCAGCCCATGATGCGCAGGGGATAGGCGCGCTCATCCCCGTTGATCGAGACGCCAAAGACCAGATCGCCCTTTTTCAGGTAATCGGCCTGTGCGGCCGGTATCAGCGTCGGGTTGTCCAGTGACGGGATGCCGCCCTTGCGCACGCCACCCCAGGCAATTTCTTCCAGCCGGATTTTCATCTTATCCCGCTGCAGGTATTCCGGGCGCAAGAAGTCGTCGAAGTTCTGGTCGATGCCCAGCAGCACCTCGCGTTTGAACGGGATAAGAGAGGGGTGGGGGACCAGCTGCGGATTTTGTTCCTGCCACAACATCCAGTCGAACCAGTCGGTGCCGATGCTTTCGCCGGTCAGGGTTTGCATGACCTTGGCGATCTCGTCACTGCGTCGCTGGCCAAAGCGCATCCCGGTCATCAGGGCGGGAACAACGTCGGGGTTGCCGCGTTGCACCAGAAAGGCCATGCCCTTCTCGAATTCCGCGTTGCTACCGAAAAGCGTGGTCCTGACGGCCCCTAGCACCGGGTCCTGCTGGGCCCAAAGCGCGCTGGGCAACGCGGCAGCTCCTAACAGTCCTGCGAAATGGCGGCGTGTGATCGACATGGCATCCTCCGGCGGTGACTGCGCGTATTCTGCACGGTCCGCTGTTCACATGCACTCAACAGCCGCGTGAGCTGGCATGACCGTTTCCGGCATCTGCAGTTGCCAAAAGGACCCGTGATCCACATTCGCCGATCTCGGCAGTTGGAAACGGTCAGCCGGGTTGATACTGCCTGAAAATCCAGTTTCTATGTGCAAGAGCAGCACCTTTTCGCGCATTGGCCAACGAAAAAAACATGAGGTCAGGGAATGAAATTTTTGAAACGGCTTATAACCAGCCCGTTTGTCGTGGTGGCCCTTGTAGCGGCGGTTGTCCTGCTGGTTCTTGAGATCGAGGAACTGCGCAAACGCCCCGTGGGCGTGCCCCATACCGTGCCAGTCTGGTCCGACGATCAGACCACCCAAGTCGAGACCATTTTCACCGCTCTAAACATGCGCGCGCTGGACGTTCCAGTTGAACGCGCCGGAGGCGGCGGGGCCCTGACCAGCCTGGGCAATGACCTGCTTTTGATGACGCATGAAGGCGGGTTTTTCGAAGTAGGCGGGGATGAGGCCCGCAAGCTGGACATAGCCCCTCCGCCGAACGGGTGGGAGGCCATGCTGGATTTCGAGACCGCGAATCCGAACTACAACTTCGCCCATTTTTTCTTTCGCTATAACGATGTGGACGTTGTGGACGATGAGTTGCTCGTTTCGTTCACCGAATGGGTTGAAGGTGACAACTGCTATCGCACCTCGATCGCACGGGCAGATCTGAATGGCGCTGCCGCGGCGGATGCTTCGATCGGCGCGGATGACTGGAGCCTTGTGTTTTCAACAGAGCCTTGCCTGGCGCCCAACCCGAACGGTCGCGCGATTCAAGGGCACATGGCCGGGGGTCGGTTTCGTGTAGACGCAGACGGCACACTTTATCTTGCGGCCGGTGACTATGCGCAGGACGGGATTTATGCGCCGGTGCCGCTGTCTCAGGACCCCGAGCAGATGTATGGCAAGGTGATCGCGATTGATCTTGAAACCGGTGAGAGCCGCATTGTCAGCCAGGGTCATTCGAACATGCAGGGCATCGCATTCGACGACGAGGGTAAGCTGTGGACGGTTGAACATGGCCGGCGCGGCGGGGATGAGTTGAACCTTATCCGCGAAGGCAGAGATTACGGCTGGCCGAAGGTGTCGCTGGGCACACGGTATAACCGGCTGCCGCTGCCCGACACTCTGGACTACGGGCGCCACCCTGAGTTCGAATTGCCTGCTTATTCCTGGTTGCCATCGGTCGCCATCAGCTCGCTGGCCCTTATTGACGATTTCCATCCCGCCTGGGATGGCGATCTGATCGCCGGTTCACTGGCAGGCAACAGCCTTTTCCGCATCCGGACGAAGGGCGACAGCATCCTGTTTAACGAACAAATCCCGCTGGGTTTTCGTATTCGATATGTGCATCAATATGGTGACGCGATTGTTCTGTGGACGGATCAGAAAAAGGTGCTGCACCTGACTGTTGGCGAGTTTGATCCCAGCTATCAATTCGCCGTTTCGAAAATTGGAAACCTCGACCTGTCCAAACACACGGCCGAGGCGGTCGAAACCGCGCTGGAAGGCTGCGCTGAATGCCATGGCTTCGGTGTGCTGCCCAGTGCCGGCGCCCCGTCTTTGGGTGAAGTCTATGGGCGCAAGGTCGCGGGTCTGGCGGATTTCGACTACTCGCAATCTCTTTCTGCCGTCGGCGGTGAGTGGGACCGCAGCCAGCTTGTTGCCTTCCTTGGCAATCCGCAGTCCGTGGCGGGCGAAACGTCCATGCCGGACCCAGCCTTGGATGATCCCGAGGTGATCGACGCGATCGTGGACATCCTGATCTCGCTGCGTCGGCAGGCCGAGTGAAAAGCGGTCTGACTCCATACCCTGAACCGAGAAAAGCACAGGCGCCCTGGCCTGTGCTTTTTTGCTTTTGGAAGCAGGCCGTGCGGCCCCCCCCGGAGGGCCGGATAGCCTAAATTTGCTCAACCTTCACCGACTCGACCGGATAGAAGGCCACATAGCCCTTGATCTCAGCCATGGCGGGCAACGGGTCCTCATAGCTCCACGCCGCGTTCTCGGTCACCGAGGATTTATTGACGATCGAGAAATGCGCCGCGTCCCCTTTATGCGGGCAATGCGTGACCTTATCGGTCATGTCCAGAAATGCCATCGCGATGTCCGAGCGGGGAAAATAGATCACCGGGGTCAGGTCCCCCTCCGACAATTCCAGGGCGCCAGTGCTTTCACCCAGTACAGCGCCACCCGAACGAACGCTCCATTTGCCCGGTGCCTTGCGGATCGTGATCTCTACCATTTCTTTTTCCTCGTCTCTTCTGGGCCGCTCCTCTGCCCGGTATATGTAACAGTCCGGTGTCAAATCGGCGCGGTTGCGGCATCCAACCACAGTTGAGCGTCATCGCCCAGCCTTGGCCGGACCTTTTCCGCAACGTCGCGGTGATAGGCGTTCAGCCAGGTGCGCTCTGCGCTTGTCAGCATATCGACCACAATCAGCCGCCTGTCGATGGGCACATAGGTCAGCGTTCGCCAGTTCAGCATGGCGCGTTCGTCGTCACCGCCGGGCAGGGCCGGGGCCTCTTGCACGACGACAAGGTTTTCGATGCGGATGCCAAACGCGCCTTCGCGATAATATCCCGGCTCGTTCGACAGGATCATGCCGGGCTGCAGCGGCACATGGCTGACTTTCGACAGACGTTGGGGGCCTTCGTGAACGCTCAGATACGCGCCGACCCCATGGCCGACGCCGTGGTTGAAATCCTGCCCCGCAGCCCAAAGCGGCGCACGCGCGATGCCTTCTATGTCGCGCCCGGCCAGCCCAACAGGCCAGCGCAGCATGGACAGGTTAATCATGCCCTTCAACACGCGGGTGAAACAGGATTTTTCCTCGTCGCCCGCATCACCGATGGCGATAGTACGGGTGATGTCCGTGGTGCCATCCAGATATTGCCCGCCGCTGTCGAGAACCAGTATCTGCCCGTCTTCAAGGCGGCTGTCGGTCTCTTCGGTCACGCGGTAATGCATGATCGCGCCATTGGGTCCGGTGCCCGCGATGGTATCGAATGAGATGTCCTGCAGCGCGTTATCCTTGCGGCGGTTTTCCTCAAGCCGGGTGACGACCTGAGTTTCGGTCAGCGTGCCGGGGGGCTGGGCATCCAGCCAGCACAGGGTTTCGATCACCGCCACCGCGTCCCGCAAATGCGCCTCGGCGCTGCCAGCGATTTCGGCTGCGTTCTTGCAGGCCTTGGGCAGGGCGCAGGGATCGCCGTTATCCACGATCCGGTCCTGCAGCACATCCGCAACCGCCTGAGGCAAAGTACCCAAGTCGACCTGAACCTGCCCGTCCAGCGCTTCGATAGCGCTCAGAAACCTGTCCGGCGCATGGATCCGCACCTGTTCGTCCAAAGCCACCGTCAACTTCTCGTCGACCATGAACAGGTCCACGGTCCCGTCGGCGTTCAGAATGGCAAAGCCATACGCCACCGGGTTATACCCGATATCCGAGCCGCGAATGTTCAGCAACCACATGATTGAATCCGGCAAAGTGATTACAGCCGCCGTACAGTCGGCCTCGTGCAGGGCCTCGGCCAGACGGGAGATCTTGCTGTCTGCCGTTTCCCCCGCAAACTCGATCGGGTGCGCTTTGACCAAGTTCATCGGCGGGGCGGGCTGATCTTCCCAAATCCGGTCCACCAGATTGTCACAGCGCAGCAGTTCGATCCCGCTGCCTGCCAGTTCTTTCCGGGCGCTCTCGATTTGACCAGCGGCATGAAGCCAGGGATCAAAGCCCACCTTGCCGCCGTCCGGCAACTGCTCTTTCAGCCACGCACTGAGACTGATTTCGGGCCACGGCACGGGCGTATATTCCGCGGCAACCTGCGCCTTCACCTGTGTCCGATAGCGGCCATCGACGAATACACCTGCGATGTCGGTCAAAACGGCACAAAACCCAGCCGATCCGGTGAAGCCGGTCAGCCAGGCCAACCGCTCGTCCCGAGGGGCTACATATTCGCCCTGATGTACATCCGCGCGTGGGATCAGGAACCCGTCCAGCCCTTCTCGCGCAATCTCTAGGCGCAATGCAGCCAACCGAGGCGGCCCCTGTTCCGGACGCGCGGTGACTTCAAAGGACTGAAACATTTCCTACTTCTCCTAACCCGGGCTTACCCCTTCATCTTTTTGGAAAATACTCCCGCCGGAGGCAAGGCCAGCCTCAGCTGGCCTTCTTCATTCCCATCACCCGCGCCCGAGCCCGCGGGTCGCTGTCAAACAACGCTGCCAGTTGCTCGGTCATTGCGCCTGCCAACTGTTCCACATCCGTGATTGTCACCGCGCGGTCATAATAGCGGGTCACATCGTGGCCGATCCCAATAGCCAACAGTTCCACCATCTTGCGTTTTTCGACCATGGCAATCACGTCGCGCAGGTGTTTCTCAAGATAATTCGCGGGGTTGACGCTGAGCGTTGAATCGTCGACCGGTGCGCCGTCCGAGATCACCATCAGGATCTTGCGCTGTTCGCGCCGGGCCAGCATCCGGCGATGCGCCCACTCCAAGGCCTCACCGTCGATATTTTCCTTCAACAGGCCCTCTTTCATCATCAAACCCAGATTGGGCCGCGCCCGCCGCCACGGTGCATCCGCGCCCTTATAGATGATGTGCCTCAGATCGTTCAGACGCCCCGGCTGCTGCGGGCGGCCATCGTTCAGCCACGCCTCGCGCGCCTGACCGCCTTTCCAGGCGCGGGTGGTGAAACCCAGAATTTCGACCTTCACGTTGCAACGCTCCAGTGTGCGCGCCAGAACGTCGGCACAGATCGCGGCAATCGAGATCGGACGGCCCCGCATCGACCCCGAGTTGTCCAGCAGCAGCGTCACCACCGTATCGCGGAACTCAGTGTCTTTCTCGACCTTGAAGCTCAGCGGAGTGGTCGGGTTCGCCACCACGCGCGCCAGACGGCCCGCGTCCAGAATGCCTTCCTCGCGGTCGAACTCCCAACTGCGGTTCTGTTGCGCCTGCAGGCGGCGCTGCAGCTTGTTGGCCAAGCGGCTGACCGCACCCTTCAGTGGCTCCAGCTGCTGATCCAGATAAGCGCGCAGCCGTTCCAGCTCGGCCGGTTCGGCCAAGTCCTCGGCGGCGATCTCTTCGTCATAGGTGTTCAGATACACCTTGTATTCCGGATCGGCCTCGGACGCGGGGGCCGGGGCAGGCGGCTCCAGCGGTGCCTCGCCTTCGGGCATCTCGGCCTCTTCGCCCATCTCTTCATCGGCCATCTCGTCCATCGAGACCTGAGCCTGAGACTGGTCCTGCTGTTCTTCCTGCGTCTGTTCCGGGTTGGCGTCAGCGTCCTGTTCGTCCTGATCGTCCTGACCGGTGCTGTCAGGATCGGGTTGTTCCTCGGCGTCTTCCTCGGCCTGATCTTCCTGCTCGTCGTCCAGTTCATCCGGGTCGTCGCCCAACTGGTCGCCATAGCCCAGATCCTTGATCATCTGCCGCGCGAACTTGGCGAATTCGGCTTGATCCGAGAGGGTTTCATCCAGGTTTTCCAGCGTCCCGCCGGCCTGTTCCTCGATAAACCCGCGCCACAGGTTCATGATGTTTTCGGCGGCAGGCGGCAGGTCGCGTCCGGTGGCCAGATGGCGGATCAAATAGCCCGCCGCAACCGCCAGCGGTGCATCCGCAGGCTGTTTGCACTGATCATATCCTCGGCGCAACGCCTCATGCCCAATCTTGACGTCAATATTGCTGGCCGTGCCGGGCATGTCCCGCGCGCCCATCGCCTCGCATCGGGCAACCTCCATCGCTTCATAGAGGTCCCGCGCCATATCACCCGGAGGCGCATAACGCGCATGGGTCGCGTCATCATGATATCGGCGCTGCAACGCAAGGGCATCCGCCGTCCCGCGCGCCAGCAGAACCTCTTCGCGGGTCATCCGGCGGCTGACTTGCGGCAGGCGCATTGACTCACCCGTCAGTCCCGACGGATCGACCGTATAAGAGACGTTCAGTTCCGGGTCGTCGGCCATCACCTTGGTGGCCTCGGCCAGGGCCTTCTTGAACGGATCGGCGGGGTTGTCGTTGGGTTTGCTCATCGGCGGCAGGTCCGGACTTGTTCTGTTCGGGCAACCTAGAGCCATTCCGGTGCCTTGGCCATAGGTCCACCCCCGTTTTCCCATGAAACCAGCGCGGTGCTTACGGCAGAACCTCGGTGCATTCGGAAATCCAGCGCGCAAGCCGCCGTTCCGTCCCGGCGGCGGCCCGTTCGTTCATCTGAACGCGTTGGCACCTATGCGTACAGGTTAAACCACCTGGAAACCCCGTCCAGCGCACCTTTCAGACCCGTCGCAGGAAAGAACTCCTGATCCTTGCCGTGGTGCGAATCCAGAACGGTTTCCGCCAAATGGTCCATTTGTCCGGCATTTAGTGCAACCGGATTGTTGACGGCGCTGGAGTTTACCTTTTTGGCGGGTATGTCGGACAGATCGAACCCGTTTTTCCGCCCAAACTTTTTCAGCCCGCTTTGCAGTTTTGCAAAATTCAGCAGTGAAACACGTGCTCCGGACGCATGTAGGGCACTGGTATTGAGCATCAATCGTGCGGGGATATTCTGGGTATCCAGCAGATTCGAGATGGAATGGTTGGTCGATACAAGCGCCTCGAATTCCTGCAAGTCGATGGGTTCGTTGCGGGCGTCTAGGCCAAAGCCGCCGTCTTCCTGTTCACGCATCCAGCGGTGGGGCGAGTAGTACAGTGAGATCATCCGCTCGACCGGAGGGCGGGCAAAAGCATAAACTGTATAGCCGGAAAAGGCCGGGCCAATCAGGTCGCAGTACTCTGCCAGGGTCTGGTGCTTGGACTTGGTCGCTTGGCCATTCAGTTCAAATCGGTCGGTGCCGTCCTGATGCCCGCTGGTGATGATCGCGTCGTCGGAAAACCGAAGGAAGCAGCGGGTAAAGAAGTTTCCTCCGGTTTTCGGAACGTGAATGAACACGCACTTTTGCTTAGCGAAATGCACGTCTTAGCCCAGACTTGCACTTGCTGCGCTTTCGGGCAGTTCCTCGTCAAAGCAACGCTGGTAGAACTCAGCTACCGTCTGGCGCTCCAGCTCATCACATTTGTTGAGGAAGGACAGGCGGAAGGCGTAACCCACGTCGCGGAAAATCTCGGCGTTTTGGGCCCAGTTGATCACGGTCCGGGGGCTCATCACAGTCGACAGGTCACCATTCATGAAGGCTGTCCGGGTCAGGTCGGCAACGGTGACCATCTGGCTGACGGTCTTGCGGCCCTTTTCGGTGTTGTAATGCGGCGCCTTGGACAGAACGATCATCGTCTCGGCATCGTGGCTGAGATAGTTCAGCGTCGAGACCAGCGACCAGCGGTCCATCTGCGCCTGGTTAATCTGTTGCGTACCGTGGTACAGGCCGGTTGTGTCGCCCAGGCCCACGGTGTTTGCGGTGGCGAACAGGCGGAAGTTCGGGTTCGGGGTGATGATCTCGTTCTGGTCCAGCAGTGTCAGCTTGCCGTCATGCTCCAGCACCCGCTGGATCACGAACATCACGTCCGCGCGGCCGGCGTCGTATTCATCGAACACGATGGCAACAGGGTTGCGCAGCGCCCAGGGCAGGATGCCTTCGTGAAACTCAGTGACTTGCTTGCCGTCGCGCAGCTTGATCGCGTCCTTACCGATCAGGTCAATCCGGCTGATATGGCTGTCCAGGTTCACGCGGACGGCAGGCCAGTTCAGACGGGCGGCAACCTGTTCGATATGGGTGGATTTACCGGTGCCGTGATAGCCCTGAATCATCACCCGGCGATTATGGGTGAAACCCGCCAGAATCGCCAGCGTGGTCTCGGGGTCGAACTTGTAGGTATGGTCGATCACCGGCACCCGATCGCTACGCTCGGCAAAGCCCTTGACCGCCATGTCGCTGTCAATGCCGAACACTTCACGGACCGAGATATCCTCGGTGGGCTTTGCATTGATATCAATCGATCCGTCAGCCATGCGCGTCGTCCTTATCCTTTGGCCCGTATTGCCGGGTTTGAACCCGTGTGTGGTGCAACATATTGCGGGCAAGGGCAAGGGAAAGAGGTGATGGCGCTAGGTTAGCCGGATGTTTTCCTGAAACTGGCCTTATTCTGCAAATGACAACACTTATTCACATCCAGACTCAGCCCGACAAGTGTCATGTTTCGCGACCTAGCTCCAACGCCAGCCAGAGTTTTCCGTGCTTATATCCACCCGATACCAGTGCCCCTGTTTGCAGAACGTCGGAAAAGTCATCGAACCAATCGCGAAACCGGTCGTTTGACACGATCCGCGCCTTGTTATCCCGGGCTGCGTTCAGAATGAACGGATCAGCGGGGTTGCCTTTTGGTGCGACCATCACACGGCTTGAGGGCAGGTCCAGAAGACGGCCCAACGCGCGATCATCCAGATACCGGTCGCAGAGCTTGTACCCTGCGTTGGCATCGAAGACGACTGCAGGTTTCAGCCCCGATCCCGCCAACTCGGACAATACCTCGCGCAAGGTATCGATATCTGCTTTGCCGTTTTTCCAGTGCATGACGTTCGACCCATCTACCAGCACCCAGCTTGCCCTGGATCTGAACCGATGCAAGGCGCTCTGGATCAGCAATATCAGGCTGCCGGTCACACAGGGTACAAACACCAGAAACCAGTCATATCTGACAGGATCAAGTGCAGCAAACATGAGGCCGCACATCGAAATGAACAGAAGAACCAAAGGAGGGCGCATCAATAAATGCTCGCAATTAAAACGGCATTCCGACCGCGGTGGTTTTGAATTGCCGCGGATACCCAAACTGGTACTCCGGGCCGGCTTGTCTTGCAACTGTCAGGTCAATTCCGGGGTCTCGGCTAAACAGGCGTCAGACGGACAAAATTCAACACCCGCCATACACGCCGCGCAGCCGGTTCTGCGCCGTGCCACGCGGCAGCACGTTCGTGCCGCCTAAGGTGACGTTTCCGGCGCGCAGGCCGACGCTGTGCCTACTTGAAATTCCGGCTGTCCTTGATCTGATCCCAGGCCCAGACGACCTCTTGCAGTTGTTCTTCCTGAGACCGGTCGCCGCCGTTCATGTCCGGGTGCAGCACCTTGATCAGCTTTTTATAGGCCTTGCGCACTTCGGCCTTGGTCCAGCTGTCATTGGCCTCGAGAATTTCGATCGCGCGGCGTTCGGTGGGGGGCAGGCGACGGCCGCCGCCGCCCGAGGTGCGCCCCTTGTTCTGCGTGCTGTTTGCACCCAGCACCTGATGCGGGTCCTCGATGCCCAGACGTGCCCAAGCGCGGGCCTCGGGGTCACCCATAGGTTTGGTTTCGCGCTCCCATACTTTGTCCTTGGATCGCTGCGCGTTCAACTCGGCCTCGGTGGTGCCGTCAAAGAAATTCCATTTCTGGTTATATTCACGCACGTGTTGCTGGCAGAACCAGAAGAAATCATCCAGAACATCCGGTGCTTTCGGCGCGCGGAACTTGCCCGCCTCTTCGCAGCCTTCGTGGTCGCAGATGCGCACCGAGGTCTCAGACGCACCCGACATCCCCCGACGCCCGCGCGGGTTCTTTTTCTTGGCGCTGGAGACGGACATATCGAATCCGAAAGGGTCTGATTTCGTCATGCTGTGATCCTTAAGAACGCATCTTCTCGACTCGGAGGCAGCAGTTTAATCTAAGCAGCCGAAAGTAGAAGAGGGGGGCGGTAAAATTTTTACCGCTGAGCGAAAAAATGACTGTGACCGACGAAATCCGAGCCCGCCTGCAGGCGGCATTTGATCCGCGAGAGCTTGAAGTCATCGATGACAGCGAAAGCCACCGCGGCCATGCGGGGTATCAGGATGGCGGTGAAAGCCATTTCAACGTCCGCATCCGCGCCAGCGCGTTCGCAGGCCAATCCCGCGTTGTCCGCCACCGCGCGGTCCACAAGGCATTGGGCGATATCGTGCCGCGTATTCACGCCTTGGCGCTGGATATCGGGGAATAAGCTACAGAAATTCGTTGGTTTATGCTGCGAAGCACCAAATCAGAAAACCGTTGACAGACGACTGCGTCGCTTTTCAAGTTAAGGAATGCGACGTTTTGTAGAAAGATCTTTTGCGTTCAGGGTCCTGCTGGCAGTTTGCCTATTGCTTCAGCTTCCATCTTCGTCTGCATCGCAGGACCTTGTTCTGGTCTCACCGGATGGCAAACCGGTCGTTCACGGCGTGTCCAGCCGATTTCGGCGGACGGGGGGGCTGTGCCTGGACTATGGTAAGACGCGTTTGCGCAATGGGCAAAAATACAAGGTGGTCGAGCCCAGCCGCACAATTACCAGTCATGAGGGGATGGATTTTTGCAAACGTGCCGGCTCACCGGTGATTTCGCCCGTCAACGGGCGGATCAAGTATATCGAGCAAGACAACGCGGTATATGGCGGGGTTGTTGGGATTAGCATGGATGTCTCGGTTCGGCCCAGACCGGGGCAGGCCAAACAAAAAATGTTCCTTGAGATGGTTCATGTGGTGCCGGTCTCTGGGCTAAGGCGCGGCCAGCGCGTCCAGGCGGGCCAAGTGGTTGCTTACGTCCAAAAGGCGAACCGTCCAAGCATCGGAAAAACGCCCCACGTTCATTTCGCGGTCAGGCGTTGCGATCACTGGCCAACGTGCCACGTAGATCCGAACCTGTTCTGGCGAGACGGGCCGGGGCGCTTGTCCTGCTACGACCCCGCAAAGCCGCTTCCAAAGGGGCGGATTGTTGCGCCGGTCCCGTGTTGACGTCTGTTAGCTCTGAGGCTCTTCCCCGGATTCCGTCTTTCTTTCGGCCCCTTTCAGCGATAACGGGGGTTCCTTGGCCTCTTCCGCAATAGGGGCGGGAGCCTCAACGGCATCTGGTCCTGGAATTGGCTTTGCTTGCGACACGCTTTCATCGGCCTCGGGCGGGATCTGGGATGATGCATTAGTGTCCTCGGCCTCTCGGCGGAATACCAGAACATTGCGCCAGTTCACCGTCGAACCGGTCAGGCCTGCGCGTTCCTCGCTGGGCAGCAATTCGGCGCGCTGGTATTCCCAGCCGTCCTGACCCATCTGGTTCAGTACCTGTTCGACCGATGCGGCAAACCGGCCTTCTGCGGTTTTCTCACCTTTGGCCTTGATGCCTTTTTGCGGGGCGGGGACAACTTTGTATTCGTAGCGCTGCATCGGATTTTCCTGCTGTCGGGTCCCGGCAATCTAACATGCTGGAGATTTTGGGAAAGTCATCTTCGCGCGGAAAGAGACGGAAAAGAAAAACGGCGGGGTTTTGCGCAAACCCCACCGTCAGCATTTCGTATCCAGATCGATTTACGAACCCAGCTTTTGGCTGACCAGTTCGTTGACCGCCTTCGGGTTGGCCTTGCCGCCGGTGGCTTTCATCACCTGACCGACAAACCAGCCCGCCAGTTTCGGGTTCACCTTGGCTTTTTCGACCTGCGCCGGGTTGGCGGCGATGATCTCGTCCAAAGCGGCCTCAATGGCGCCGGTATCGGTGACCTGCTTCATGCCGCGTTCTTCGACGATCTGCGCCGGGTCGCCGCCTTCGGTATAGACGATTTCGAACAGGTCCTTGGCGATTTTGCCCGAGATGGCGTCCGAGGCGATCAGGTCGATGATCGCGCCCAGCTGAGCGGGGGAAACCGGGCTTTCGGTGATGTCGTGATCTTCTTTTTTCAGACGGCCAAACAGTTCGTTGATGACCCAGTTGGCGGCCAGTTTGCCGTTGCGGCCCTTGGCGACCTCTTCGAAATAGGCAGCCGATTCCACCTCGGCAGTCAGAACCGACGCGTCATAGTCGGTCAGGCCGAATTCGCTGATGAACCGCGCCTTTTTGTCATCGGGCAGTTCCGGCAGTTTTGCGGCGATGTCGTCCACCCATGCCTGCTCGATCTCCAACGGCAGCAGGTCGGGGTCGGGGAAGTAGCGGTAGTCATGTGCTTCTTCCTTGGACCGCATCGAGCGGGTCTCGCCCTTGTCCGGGTCATACAGGCGGGTTTCCTGATCCACCTTGCCGCCACCTTCGACGATGGCGATCTGGCGACGGGCTTCGACCTCGATCGCTTGCTGGATGAAGCGCATCGAGTTCATGTTCTTGATTTCGCAGCGGGTGCCCAGATGCGAGAAATCCTGCGTTTCCTGGTACTTTTCATACGCACCCGGCAAACAGATCGAGACGTTCACGTCCGCCCGCAGGTTGCCGTTCTGCATGTTACCGTCGCAGGTGCCCAGATAGCGCATGATCTGGCGCAGCTTGGCGATATAAGCGGCGGCCTCTTCGGGGCCACGGATATCGGGGCGCGAGACGATCTCCATCAGGCAGACGCCGGTCCGGTTCAGGTCCACAAAGGACATATGCGGGTCCATGTCGTGGATCGACTTGCCCGCGTCCTGCTCCATATGGATACGTTCGATGCGGACCATGCGCGCGGTGCCATCGCCCATCTCGACCAGCACTTCACCTTCGCCCACGATGGGATGGTACAGCTGGGAAATCTGGTAGCCCTGCGGCAGGTCAGGATAGAAATAGTTCTTGCGGTCAAAGGCCGATTTCAGGTTGATATCCGCCTTCAGGCCCAGCCCGGTGCGCACGGCCTGTTCCACGCAATATTCGTTGATCACCGGCAGCATCCCCGGCATTGCGGCATCCACAAAGGCCACGTTCGAGTTCGGCTCGGCCCCGAATTGGGTCGATGCGCCGGAAAACAGTTTTGCGTTGGATGAGACCTGAGCGTGCACCTCCATCCCGATCACCAGTTCCCAATCGTGCTTGGCCCCGGCAATGGTTTTAACTTTGGGCATTTCGTATGTCAGGTCGAGCATGGCGCGCCTCATTTCCGCAGAAGTCTAAGCCTGCGTATTAGGCCCGGCAGGGGCTAGGGGCAAGGGGGAATCAGTGCTCAGACAGGCGCAGACCCGACGGTGTGAAGGTCACGTCCATACCGCTGCGCAGTTCTTCGCGGAACAGATCGCCGATGGCGCGCAGGGCCTGGCGCTGGCCCCGGGCTGCAAACCGTTCGGCCGAGTTGATGCGGACCGAGTTGTTGAACCCGCTCGCGGCATGCGCCCAGATCAGCGGGTGCAGTTCTGTCATGTGGTCGCGGATCAGCCAGTTGGCGGCCTTGTGAATCTGCGAGCGCACCAGATCGGCCTTGTCGTTCAGGCCCAGCCCGCCCTGGATCGTGGTGGCGCAATAGGCCGACAGCATGTTCACGGTTTGCTGATCCGGGCGGCGATGCAAAATGTCGTGCAGGCCTTCCAGGAAATACTCGACATCCAGCCGCGCGCAGGCCTCTTCATCCAATGCGATGGCGTCAAACTGTACCCATGTATACCCGCCAGCGCCCCAGATACCGCAGGTGCGGGCCGCGTTGCGCAACGCCTGAACCTCAAGCTCTTCGTAGCTGCCGAACCAGCGCGGCAGAAGATGGGTGCCCATCGCCCGCATGTGGCGTTGGTTGTGCGGGTCCAGCGTGATCAGCCGTTCGTATTCGTCGGCCACGCGCAGGTCGGCTTTGCGCTGACCGGCCATCAGGGCGCAACCGGTTGCGGCAACCAACGGGCTGTCCGACGCGGCTGCGCGGCATTTCGGCAAAAGGGCCGCGGCGCGGTCGAAATGCGCGGCACAGCGCGACCGGTGCAGCGGAGGCAAGTTGGCATCCGTCGCGGTTCCGCGCCATGCCCAGGCCAGGTCGATATGCGCCAGGGCGACCACCAGCGCGATCATCGGATCATCGGGCTGCGCGCGCATTTCGTCTTCCAATTCAGAGATACCGCCCAGCAGGTCATACTCGGAAAGGGCGGCCCCGTCGGACAGGGCGTGTTCGACAGCCAGAACCACGTCGGACCGGGCGCCAAAGGCCAGCAGATCCGCAATCGGCATCCCGTCGGGCGCGGTCGTGCGGGATTCGTCTGCGGCCCGCATCTGGCGCGACAGTTCGGCCCAGCGGTCCTGTCTGGCCAGCGTGCGCCCAAGTTCAATGGTGTCGCGTCCAACCAGATCCCCGGCGCAGGCCCGGGCCAGCGGAATATTCAGTTGCCCCGCGTCCGGCAGACCAGCCGCCACGGCGCAATCGGCTGCGCGCATGTCCTGCGTAATCTGACGGGAAGGCAAAGAAGAGCGGGCCTGACGCGCCCGGAAAAACCGAAACATGGTAAAACTCGAAACTGAAACAAACAGGTAGGCTGACTTGAGATTTTGGCTGAAATTCACCTCAAATTCAAGCTTTTTGCGGGGTGGGAGGGGATGTGCCGGGTGAATGGCATCCTTTAGGGCACATTGTTTCAGAAAACGGTGAAATGATGCCGCTCGACCCGGAAACCAGCCTTTTGCAGGGTGACTTCAAGCTCATTGTGGGGGGGCGTGGACTCGTCAGGCAGCCGAATCCGCTTGCCCGATGTCAGTGCCACAGAGACGCGGACCGAGAAATCCCAGCGGGTGTCGAACCGGATGTGGTCGATATCCGCGAGAGGGATTTCGCCCTCACGATTGCCCGAGAACCACTTTATCCGGTCGTGATCCAGAGTCATCCCCGCGCGCGTGCCATGCACGACATCCCACAATGCGGGCAGGGTGGACAGGGCCAGGAGCCCGACCAGCCACCACGCCGCATCGAACAGGACCAGCAAGGCCACCAGCGCCACGTAGATACTGATCAGGATCAGAATCGTACGCGGCGTCTGGTTGTGACGCGTGAAGGTGAACGGGATCATGCGTCGAGGATTCGGGTCACCATTTCGGTGGTATCCCGCGACAGCTCTGGCGTGTCGGCGATACGGGTCAGTTGGGCCCGGATCAGGGCCTGACGGTCGGCGTCATAGCGTTTCCATGTCTGGAAAGCCGTGCACATCCGCGCTGTCGTCTGCGGATTCACCGGGTCCAACCGGATCAGCCAGTCCGCCAGCAAGGCATATCCGTCCCCATTCGCATAGTGGAAACCGGCGTGGTTCATGGTCAGCGCCCCCATGACCGCGCGGAAGCGGTTGGGATTCTTCCAATTGAAATCAGCGTGCCCGGTCAGCGCGCGCGCGATACCCGCTGTGGCCTCGGGGTCGGCGGTGGTCACCTGAAGGCCGAACCACTTGTCCATCACAAGCCGATCATGCTGCCACTGGTCATAGAACGCAGCCAGTTCCTGCTGGCCTGTCCCGGCCCGCAACAGGCACGACAGGGCTGTCAATTGGTACGTCATGTTGTTGGCAGCGGCATATTCCTCGGCCGCTTTGGCGCCACCATCCAGCCGCGATGTCAGATACAGCGCGGCACCACCAAGCGCGCGTTTACCCGCCTGATCGGCGTCGGGGCTGAACGGAGCGTCGATCAGGGTCTCACTATGCAGCCGTGGCAGCAGGTCCTGCACATGTTGCGCTGTCGCCTGCCGCAGGGTTTCCACGGCCCGCCAAATTGCCATCGGGTCCGGGGTTTCTCCGGCCTCGAACAGCGCCGCGGCCAGTTCGGATTGTGTCGGCAAGCCCAGCATCAGCGCGCGATAGGCCGGTTCCAGATCGCCATCACGCAGCACCGCCAGAATGCCGTCCAGATAGTCGGTGCCGGGTGCGCTGTCTTCGCGGATCATGCGCAGCAGCGTGTCCTCTGCCAGCGACCGTCCGGCCTGCCAGCGGTTGAACGGGTCGGTGTCGTGGGCCAGCAGAAAGGCGCGCTCGGCATCCGTGTGGTCGTGCTCCAGAATGACCGGCGCCGAAAAGTCGCGCAGGATCGAGGCCACCGGCTTGGCGGCCAGCCCGGAGAACTGAAAGCTCTGCTCGGCCTCAGTCAGTTCCAGAATCTCGGTCGCGCGAACCTCGTCCCCGTTGGCGCCCAACAGTCCGACGGCAACCGGGATCACCTGCGGCAGTTTTTCAGTCTGACCGGGGGTCGGCTCGGTGCGCTGCGACAGGGTCAGGGTGTAGGTGCCGTCTGCATATTCCTCGGCCACGGTCACACGCGGCGTGCCTGACTGGCTGTACCAGCGTTTGAACTGGGTCAGATCGCGGCCCGTTGTATCCTCGAACACCTTGATCCAGTCTTCGATGGTGCAGGCCTGCCCGTCGTGTCGGTCGAAATAGAGGTCCAGCGCCTGCGCATAGGCCTCATCCCCCACCAGCCGTTTCAGCATCCCGATCACTTCGGCACCTTTTTCATAAACGGTGGCGGTGTAGAAGTTGTTGATTTCCTGAAAGCTTTCCGGTCGGACAGGGTGCGAGAGCGGCCCGTTGTCCTCGGGGAATTGACGCGCGCGCAGGTCGATGGCGTCCTGGATGCGTTTCACCGAGCCCGAGCGCATGTCGGATGTGAACTGCGCGTCGCGGAAGACGGTCAGGCCCTCTTTCAGGCACAGCTGGAACCAGTCGCGGCAGGTGATGCGGTTGCCGGTCCAGTTGTGGAAATACTCATGCGCGATGATCGCCTCGATCCGTTCGAAATTGGCATCGGTCGAGGTCTCGGGGCTGGCCAGAACAGCCGAGGAGTTGAAGATGTTCAGCCCCTTGTTCTCCATCGCGCCCATGTTGAAATCGTCCACGGCCACGATGTTGAACACGTCCAGATCGTATTCACGGCCATAGACGTCTTCGTCCCATTTCATCGACTTCTTCAGCGCCTCCATGCCGAAGGCGCATTTACCCTCGTCACCGGGGCGGACCCAAAGGTTCAATTCTACGTCCCGGCCCGACTTGGTGGTGAACTGGCCCGGATGGGCGATCAGGTCGCCCGCAACCAGTGCAAACAGATAAGCCGGTTTGGGCCACGGATCCGTCCATTCGGCCCAGCCTTCGCCTTTGCCCGTGGGGTTTCCGTTGGACAGCAGCACTGGAAGGTCCCCATTGATGCGCACGGTGAAGGTCGACATCACATCTGGACGGTCGGGGTAATAGGTGATCTTGCGGAATCCCTCGGCCTCGCATTGGGTACAGTACATGCCGTTCGACATATACAGCCCTTCAAGCGCGGTGTTGTTGGCGGGGTCGACCTCGACCACGGCCTCCCAGACAAAGGGCGCGTCGGGGGCGTTTGCTGTCAGGCCCTTGTCGGTGACCCCGGGCGAGATTTCTTTACCGTCAATGACCGCGCGGATCAGGGTCAGGTCTTCGCCATGCAGGAAAAAGGTTCGATCGGTGGCCTCGGGATTCGGCCGGAAGGCAATGCGCGAGGTGACACGGGTGGCGTTTGCGGCCAGATCGAATGTCAGGTGTACGCTGTCCACCAGATAGCCGAACGGCGTGTAGTCTTTCAGGTAGATTGTCGTGGGGGCAGCGTCGCGCATTGGGGGCCTCGCATCAGTTGGTTCGGGCGCGACGTTAGGGGCTTCGTCGGGGGGCTGCAACCGCGGCTTCACTGTCTTGTCGTTTTTGAAGCACCTCCGTGCAAGACCGAAGGGTTCGAACGTGGCGTCGAAAGTTGCCTGTCGGAAACAATCGGCTTAAATGCGTGCGGCATACAATGGCGCACAATGGCGGAGAGACACCAAATGAGCAGCAGACAGGCACGCAGCGGACTTCAGGTTGATACGGTTCTGGCCGAGTTTATCGAAGGCAAGGCCCTGCCGGGAAGCGGTGTCACGGCTGCGACGTTCTGGGATGGTCTGTCGCGGATGGCCGCCGAGTTGGGCCCCAAGAACCGCGCCTTGCTGGCCAAGCGAGAAAAGATCCAGGGGCAGGTCGATGGCTGGCATCTGGGACGCAAGGGGCAGGCGCATGACCCCGCCGCCTATCAGGCTTTCCTGCGCGAAATCGGGTACCTGGTCGATGAAGGCGCGGATTTTCAGATCGAGACCTCCGGCGTCGACCCCGAGATTGCACTGATTCCCGGCCCGCAATTGGTCGTGCCGATCACCAACGCCCGTTTCGCTCTGAACGCAGCCAACGCGCGCTGGGGCAGCCTGTATGATGCGCTGTATGGCACCGACGCGATGGGCGATCTGCCTGCCGGCAAAGGCTATGACGCAGAACGTGGCGCGCGCGTTATTGCGTGGGCCAAAGCGTTCCTTGACGATGCTGTTCCACTTGCAAGGGGCTCTTGGGCAGATGTCACGGGACTGAGCGTGAACGCGGGTGCGTTGGTGCCCGCGCTGGCGGATGCGTCCAGTTTTGTGGGCTACGGCGGCGCGGCTGACAAACCTGAATTCGTCCTGCTCAAGAACAACGGCCTGCACATCCAGATCATGATCGACCCGATCAGCGCAATTGGCGCGACGGACCCGGCCAACATCTCGGACCTGCGTACGGAGTCGGCTCTGTCCACGATCATGGATTGCGAAGACTCGGTTGCGTGTGTGGATGCCGCTGACAAGGTCGTGGCCTACGGCAACTGGCTGGGCCTGATGAAAGGTGACCTGACCGAAGAGGTGCGCAAATCCGGCAAGACCTTCACCCGCAAGCTGTCTGGTGATCTGGCCTATACCGGTGCAGACGGCGTGGACGCGAGGCTGAAAGGCCGCTCGCTGATGCTGGTGCGCAATGTGGGCCACCTGATGACCAACCCGGCCGTTCTGGACGCCGATGGCAATGAGATCGGTGAGGGCCTGATGGATGCGCTTTGCACCACGCTGATCGCCATGCACGATTTGGCTCGCGAAGGCGGGAACTCGGTCACCGGTTCGGTCTATGTAGTGAAGCCCAAGATGCACGGGCCGGAAGAGGTGGCGTTCTCGGTCGAAATCTTCGACATGGTCGAAGACATCCTCGGCCTGCCGCGTAACACCGTAAAGCTGGGCATCATGGATGAGGAACGCCGCACCTCGGCCAACCTCAAGGAATGTATCCGCGCCGCGAAATCGCGCGCGGCCTTCATCAATACCGGTTTCCTCGACCGGACGGGGGATGAGATTCATACCTCGATGGAAGCTGGCCCGATGTTGCCCAAGGGCGACATCAAGATCACGCCGTGGATTGCCTCGTATGAGGATCGCAACGTCGATATCGGTCTGGCCTGCGGCCTGAAGGGTAAGGCGCAGATCGGCAAGGGGATGTGGGCGATGCCCGACCGGATGGGTGACATGCTGGACGCCAAGATCGACCATCCGCAATCCGGTGCGACCTGCGCTTGGGTGCCGTCGCCGACCGCCGCGACCCTGCACGCGACGCACTACCACAAGGTCGACGTTCTGGCCCGTCAGGACGAACTGGCCGCCGGTGGTGCCCGTGGCACGCTGGAGGACCTGCTGACGATACCGCTGCTGGGCGGCCGCAACCTTGGCGATGATGAGATCACGCGTGAGATCGAGAACAACGCTCAGGGCATTCTGGGCTATGTCGTGCGCTGGGTCGATCAGGGTGTGGGCTGCTCGAAAGTGCCCGACATCAACGATATCGGTCTGATGGAAGACCGCGCGACCTGCCGGATCTCCAGCCAGGCGTTGGCCAACTGGTTGCATCATGATGTTGTCTCGGAAGAACAGGTCATGGCGGCAATGCGCAAAATGGCCGTTGTGGTGGATCGCCAGAATGAAAACGATCCCGACTATTCTCCGATGGCGCCCGGCTTCGACGGCATCGCCTTTCAGGCCGCCTGCGATCTGGTGTTCAAGGGCCGTATCCAGCCCTCGGGTTATACCGAGCCGGTCCTGCACGCCCGCCGTCTGGAACTGAAAGCCAGCCTTTAATCTCAACGAACGAGAGGACACATCATGGCAGTTAACCTGCGCAAAGCCCGCACGATCATTCGGAAAACACTGGAAAAAGGCCGCGAGATGGAGCTAAGGCCTTTGTCCGTCGTCGTTCTGGACGCAGGCGGCCACGTCATCGCGTTTGAGCGCGAAGACGGCGCAGCCCCCGGTCGTTTCGCTATTGCGCATGGTAAGGCCTATGGCTCGGTCATGCTGGGCATGGCGGGCACAGCGCAAATGCAGCGGGCCGAGGCGCAGGCCTATTTCATGGCCGCTGTGAACGGCGTCTATGGCGGACAAGTCGTACCGGTTCCGGGCGGCATTCTTCTGCGGGACCGCAAAGGAGAGGTCGTCGGGGCGGTTGGCGTGACCGGCGATACCTCGGACAATGATGCGACAGCAGGAATGACCGGAGTTGAGGCGGCTGGCCTGACCGGAGAAATCTGATTTCCTTCAGTCTTTGCTGATGAGTAATGGCGGTTTCCGGGAAATTATCCCTGGATTTCCGCCATTATCGCAACTGTGTTCTTGTATTTTGTCGAATATCAGAACGCTGTGTGCGTGATTGAACACGTCCTTGCGCTGTCATGCAGGGCGTGTTCTGTTGCACGTTTCCATTGCCGCGGGTAGCTTTCCTGTTAATCAAACTGGTAGCAAGGAATACGGAATGACTCGACCCGTCGTCGGTATCATCGGCAACTCTTACCTCATGAACGATGAATACCCGACACATGCGGGTGGTACGATGAATTCCGAGGCCGTGGCCAACGTTTCGCATTGCCTTCCACTATTGATCCCTTCTGATCCGCGCTACGTCACGGTCGAAGAATTGCTTGAGGTCTGTGACGGTTTCCTCCTGACCGGTGGGCGCCCGAATGTACATCCCGAGGAATATGGCGAGGACGCCACTGACGCGCATGGTGAGTTCGACCGGGCGCGGGATGCGATCACCCTGCCTCTGGTCCGGGCCTGTGTGGAACGCGGCCAGCCGTTCATGGGCATTTGCCGTGGGTTCCAAGAGGTCAACGTGGCGATGGGCGGGACGCTTTATCCGGAAATCCGCGATCTGCCGGGCCGTATGAACCACCGGATGCCGCCGGACGGGACGTTGGAGGAAAAGTTTGCCCTGCGCCATGTGGTTTCGTTGGACGAAGGTGGCGTGTTTCACCAACTGTTCGGCGCCCCCGAGGTGATGACCAACACGCTGCACGGTCAAGGCATCAAGACTGTCGGGCAGCGCGTCGTGATCGACGGGCACGCCCCTGATGGCACGCCCGAGGCGATCTATATCAAGGATGCGCCCGGATTTACCCTGTCGGTGCAATGGCACCCCGAGTGGGATGCCATCAACGATCCGGTCTCACGTCCTCTGTTCGAGGCGTTCGGTACAGCCGTACGTGCCTGGGCGACAGGATCGAACGCCGGCCTGATACAGCAAACGGCGTGAATATTGCGCCGGCCCGCAATAGTGGAACCGGCGCATCGCGATCAGACCAGCAGGTTGAACTGATTGCTCAGCGGTAGGGTGCGGGCGCGTTTCCCTGTCAGGTCGAACAGAGCATTGCCAAGGGCGGGCATGGACGGCGGCGTGCCGGGCTCACCCGCGCCACCCATATGGCGGTTGGTTTCCAGCACGCGCACTTCGACCTGCGGCGCGGTGTGCATACGCAGCGCGTCATAGTCGGGGAAGTTGTATTGCTCGACCTCGCCCTCGGCAAAGGTGATCTCGCCGTAGCAGGCCGCAGACAGACCGTACATCATGCCGCCGAACATCTGCGCCTTGACGTTTTCGGGGTCCAGAGCCAGCCCCATGTCACAGGCAATCCACGCCTTGTTGATGCGGATGGTGCCGTCTTCGTCGACCACTTCGATCACCTGCGCTACCGGAGTGCCAAAGCTGTAGGTGAAGGCCACGCCGCGTCCGACGCCATCCGGCGTCTGACCTGTCCAGCCCGACATTTCTTTGACAGCTTCCAGGCAACCCGCCGAAGGCGCGTGCTCGGATTTCATCAGCTCCAGCCGGAATTCCAGCGGGTCCTGACCGGCGGCGTGGGCCATCTCGTCCATGAAGGTTTCATGGAAGAACCCGTTGTGGCTGTTGCCGACCGAGCGCCAGAACCCGACGGGGACGTCAAGCTTGGCGATGTGGCCGCTCATCCGGTAATTCGGCACCGCGTAGGGTTGGTTGAAGAAGCCTTCGACCAGCACCTTGTCCGGGCCCGCACCGGGCATTCCGGTGTAGCGCGTCACCGCCTGCTGGGTGCAGGATTGCGCGGCCACTTTGCCGTCGATCAGAACCGCTTTGCCGTCCTGCACTGCGCCGCGCATCCGGGCGATGGCGCCGGGGCGGAAGTAGTCATGGCGCATGTCCTCTTCGCGGCTCCATGTGGTCTGAACCGGAGTGCCGGGCATCTCCATGGCAATCTTGGTGGCGATCTCACCAAAGTCCAGCTCACCCCGACGACCAAAGCCGCCGCCCAGATAGGTCGTGTGGATTTGGACGGCTTCGGTATCCAGACCGGCTGTGTTGGCCACACGGAAGCGAATCAAGGTCGGGGCCTGATTGCCGCACCACAGTTCCAAAGCGTCACCGGTATAAAGCGCGGTGGCGTTCATCGGCTCCATCGTGGCGTGGGCCAGATAGGGCAGGCGGTACTCTGCCGTGATCTCGGTCGCGCTCTCGGGCGTTACATCGACATCGCCGTCATCGCGCATGGTCGAGTTTGGGGCGTCGTCAAATGCCTCGGCAATCTTGGCAAAGATACCATCCGTGTCGGGCGGATAGGGAGCGTCACCCCAATCCACGTCGATCGCCTCAACCGCCTGATTGGCCAGCCATGTGTTGTTGGCAATCACCGCGACACCGGTGCCCAGATCGACAATCTTCTCGACCCCCGGCATGGATTTCGCGATGCTGTCGTCGAAACTGTTCATCGCGCCGCCCAACCTGGGGTTCATGCGCACGGCAGCAAATTTCATGCCCGGCAGGCGGACGTCGACACCGAACTCAGCCGTCCCGGTCACCTTTTCGACCATGTCCAGACGCGGTTGGGTCTGGCCCAGATACCGCCACTCGGACGGATCCCGCAGAGGTGCGTCGATCGGCTCAAGCTTGGCAACTTCGGTGGCAAGTTCGGTGTAAGGAATTTTGTCACCGTCTGGGGCGATGACATGACCCGAGGCCGTTTTCAGTTCACTGCGGTCAAGGCCCAGCCGATCCGCCGCAGCCTGTTTCAGCGTCTCGCGGGCCGAGGCTCCGGCCTGGCGCATCCGCTCGAACCCGTCTTTCATCGAGGTCGACCCACCGGTGACTTGAAGGCTCAGCGCCTTGCCAAGAACTCCCAGCGCCTCGCCCAGATTGTGCTGGAAGTCCGAGACGTCATAACCTTTGTTGGGCAAGCTTTCCCCCATCAGCGCCGAGTTGTAATAGGCCGCCGCCGCCGGACCGTGCAGGACGGTGATCTGGTCCAGATCAACGTCCAGTTCCTCGGCAATCAGCGCGGCCCATGTGGTTTTGACGCCCTGTCCCATCTCGGCACGGGGGGCAAAGAGCGTCACGCCGTTCTGGTCGATCAGAACAAATGGGTTCAGCGCCGCCTGACCCTTGCCGGGTTTCAGCGGGTTTGCGGCAGGGCGGCTGACGTAATAGGCACCGAACGCCACGCCGCCGACAATCGCGGCAGAGCCGATCAGGAAGGTGCGGCGGAGGATTTTTCCAACAGATGCCATCGGTTACACCTCCTTCAGTTTGCCGGCCGCGTCATGGATCGCGGCGCGGATACGGGGGTAGGTGCCACAGCGGCACAGGTTACCTTGCATGGCTTCGTCAATCTCGGCGTCCGAGGGGGCGGGGTTTTCCGCCAACAGCGCGGCGGCCTGCATGATCTGGCCTGACTGGCAGTAGCCGCACTGCGCCACCTGATGATCGACCCAGGCCTGTTGAAGCGTGGTCATTGCGTCGGGCGACCCCATCCCTTCGATCGTGGTCACATCACCCCAGACATCCGACAGCGTCACCTGGCAGGACCGCACGGCCTCGCCATCGATATGTACGGTACAAGCCCCACAGGCGGCCACGCCGCAGCCGAATTTGGTTCCGGTCAAGCCGACCTCATCCCGCAGCACCCAAAGCAGGGGGACGTCATCGGGCAGGTCTACCTGATGTTGCTTTCCGTTGATTTTTAGCGCGGTCGCCATGGCGCACCTCATCTAGCTGTGGCTGGTTTTGTGACATAATTGGCTTAAAGTGTCAGTGTGTCAATTGACAAAATGAACAAAAACTGTCACGAGTTCAAGTATGACGGAAACAGTTGACGATTCACGGCAAAAGGCGATCCTGAATTCCGCTTTTCAGGCCTTTGCCACTTATGGATTTAGAAAGACCTCGATGGATGACATAGCGCGCGGGGCGGGAATGTCCCGGCCAGCCGTGTATCTGCACTTCAGGAACAAAGAGGCGATCGTCAGCAAACTGACCGAGGTTTATTACGCCGAGAAAAGCGCGGCAGTCGCCGAAGCCCTGGCATCTTCTGGGTCGGTGCCCGACGTTCTGACCCGCGCGATAAAAGCCCAGACCGAGGGGATGGCGGCGATACTGGCCTCACCTCACGGGCTTGAGATGCTGGACAATACCAAATCCATGGCGGCCGAGATCATCTCGGAAGGAGAGGCCAGGATGGCGGGTCTGTACGCTGATTGGTTGACGCAGCAAGCGCAGGCCGGGCGGGTGCGTCTGTTGGCCGGGGCGGCCGAGACCGGCAGGACGATCACCGCCACGCTCAAGGGGCTCAAGCTGATCGGGGCAGGGGCTGAGGTCTATGAACAGCAGGTGGCGCAGATTGCGGCGCTGATCGGCGCTGGGCTTGAGGTCAGGTAACCCGCTGTCGCACCTTGTATTCCGGGGCATCCCACAAACGGTTCTGCATGATGTCGGTCAGGATATCGACGGCGCGCTCCACATCCTGTTCGTCGATGTAAAGCGGCGTGAAGCCGAACCGCATGATGTCGGGCGAACGGAAATCTCCGATCACGCCGCGGGCGATCAGGGCCTGCATCGCGGCGTACCCGTCGGCAAACCGGAACGAAACCTGACTGCCGCGCTGGTTCGGATCACGCGGACTGGCCAGTTGCAGCTCGGGGCAGGTGGCCTCGACGCGGGCGATGAACAGCTCGGTCAGGTCGATGGACTTGGCGCGCACATCCGCCATGTCTGCCATGTCCCAGATATCCATCGCTGCCGACAAAGCGGTCATCTGGATGATCGGAGGGGTTCCGACCCGCATCCTTTCGATGCCGCTGCCGGGGCGGTAGTCCAGATCAAAGGCAAAGGGGGCTTCATGCCCCAGCCAGCCGGACAGGGCGGGGCGCACGCGGTCAGCCAGGCGTGGGGCGACATAGATAAACGCAGGCGCGCCGGGGCCGCCATTCAGGTACTTGTACGTGCAGCCCACTGCGAAATCGGCATTGCAACCGGACAAGTCCACCGGGATAGCGCCTGCGGAATGGGCCAGATCCCAGACGGTCACGGTGCCGTTGGCTTGGGCCAGTTCGGTCAGTGCCTTCATGTCGTGCATCCGTCCGCTGCGGTAGTCGGCCTCGGTCAGCATCAGAACGGCGACGTCTTCGGTGATGTGGGCGGCCACGTCCTCGGGCGCGACAACCCGCAATTCGTAATCCGACCCAAGCGAGCGCAACAGGCCGTCCACCATATATAGGTCCGAGGGGAAGTTGCCGCTGTCCGACAGCACAACCTTGCGGTCCGGGCACAGTTCAAGGGCCGAGGCTACGGCCTGATAGACTTTGATCGACAACGTGTCGCCGGTCACGACCGTACCGGGCTCGGCGCCGATCAACCGACCGATGCGGTCACCCAGCCCGGTCGGCATCGCCATCCACCCGGCCTTGTTCCAGCCGGTGATCAGCATCTGTCCCCATTCGTTGCGCATCATGTCGTTCACCCGGTCGCTGGCGGCGCGCGGCAGCGGGCCCAGCGAGTTGCCGTCAAGGTAAATAACGCCGTCGGGCAGATCGAACATGGCTTTGGTCGCGGCAAAATCTGTCATCTGAGGCTCATCATTTTGTGTCACGGTTCGGCAGTTGTCTTCGGCCTATCCGATCTGCAATTGCCTGTCCATTGATGCGACATACTGAGCTTTTGCCAATCTGTTCCGAAAGCGATAGGAAAGCGCTCAGAAGCGACACATCTTTACGCTTCGTCAATTGCGGGGAATGAACATGCGCCGGATCGACATACCTCCTGTCTGGCTTGTCGGGTTTGCTGTGTTGGCCTGGCTGCAGGCGCGCCATTTGTCGCTGGGGTTGTCCCTGGACAGCGGCCTGACCGACCTGCTGAGCGGTATCCTGATCGGAGGCGGTATCCTGTTTGCGGTTCTGGCAATTGTCGAATTCCGCCGACACAAGACAACGGTCATTCCGCATGAAACGCCCTCGTCTTTGGTGCAAACGGGCATCTACACCCGCAGCCGCAATCCGATCTACGTCGGTGATGTCCTGATCCTTGCCGGTCTGGTTCTGCGGTTCGATGCGGTGCTGTCTCTGGTTTTGGTTCCTGTCTTCGTATGGGTGCTGGAACGCCGCTTCATACTGCCTGAAGAAGACCGCTTGCGCCGTACGTTTCGTGCGGATTTCGCCCGGTATGAACGCAAGACCCGACGGTGGATCTAGGATGGCCAGGGTCATGACACCACGTAACGATTGCTGCGCTTGCGAAACAATGTTGCGCAAGATACATGTTTGCTTAACAAACATAACCGACCACACGCTCGGATCGAGTGAGAATTAGGGGGACTGCCAGTGAAAATAGGCACACCAAAGGAAATACTGGACGGTGAGAACCGGGTCGCGATGACCCCGGATTCGGCTGTGCAGTTGCAGAAACTGGGCTATGAATGCGCCATCGAAAAAGGGGCGGGTGCTGCTGCCGGTTTTTCGGATGAGGCCTATGAGGCCGCAGGCGTCGAGATTGTAAAAACCGCCGCGTCGCTGTGGAAAAACTCTGACATCATCGCCAAAGTTCGGATCCCGACTGAGACCGAGCTAAAGCGTCTGACCAAAGGCAAGACACTGATTTCCTTCTTCAACCCGGCAGGGAACGAAGAAGGGATGGAGCTGGCCAAGTCCAAGGGCGCCAACGTGATCGCGATGGAGATGGTGCCGCGTATTTCTCGCGCTCAGAAGATGGATGCGCTGTCTTCGATGGCCAATATTGCCGGTTACCGCGCGGTGATCGAGGCGGGCAACAACTTTGGCCGTTTCTTCACCGGTCAGGTCACGGCGGCCGGCAAGGTACCGCCTGCGAAGGTTCTGATTGTTGGCGCGGGTGTGGCCGGTCTGGCGGCCATCGGGACGTCGACTTCGCTGGGTGCAATCACCTATGCGTTCGACGTGCGCCCCGAAGTGGCCGAACAGGTCGAATCCATGGGGGCCGAATTCGTCTATCTGGACTTTGAAGAGGACCAGCAGGACGGCGCGGCGACCGGCGGTTACGCCTCGGTCCAGTCGGAAGAGTTCCGCGAGGCGCAGCTGGCCAAGTTCCGCGAACTGGCGCCCGAGATGGACATTGTCATCACCACCGCCCTGATCCCCAACCGCCCGGCACCGAAGCTGTGGCTTGAGGATATGGTCAAGGCGATGAAGCCGGGCTCGGTCATCGTTGACCTTGCAGCCGAGCGTGGCGGCAACGTGGAAGGCACCGTGCCGGATGAGAAGATCGTGACCGACAATGGCGTGACCATCATCGGCTATACCGACTTCCCCAGCCGGATGGCGGCGCAGTCTTCGTCTTTGTACGCGACCAATATCCGTCACATGATGACCGACCTGACGCCCGAGAAGGACGGTCAGATCAACCACGACATGGAAGATGACGTGATCCGCGGCTCGACCGTGACCCATGAGGGCGAGATCACCTTCCCGCCGCCACCGCCCAAAGTGCAGGCGATTGCAACGCAGAAGAAACCCGAGGTCAAGGAACTGACCCCGGAAGAGAAAAAGGCGCAAGAGATTGCGGCCTTCAAGGCGCAGACCAAGCAGCAGTTCACGCTGCTGGGGGTCGGCGGTGCGCTGATGCTGCTGGTGGGGCTGGTTGCTCCGGCCAGCTTCATGCAGCATTTTATCGTCTTCGTACTGGCGATCTTTGTCGGCTTCCAGGTGATCTGGAACGTCTCGCATTCGTTGCATACGCCGTTAATGGCGATCACCAACGCGATCTCGTCGATCATCATCGTTGGGGCGCTGATGCAGATCGGATCGGGCTCGTTCCTGGTTATTCTGCTGGCGGCGCTTTCCGTTTTCATGGCCGGGATCAACATCTTCGGCGGCTTCCTCGTAACCCGGCGCATGCTTGCCATGTTCCAGAAATCTTAAGGAGGCCGGGCACATGGAATTTGGCTTCACCACTGCCGCCTATGTCGTTGCGGCTGTTCTGTTCATCCTTTCGCTCGGCGGTCTGTCAAACCAGGAAAGCGCCAAGCGCGCGGTTTGGTACGGCATCGTCGGTATGGCGCTGGCGGTCTTTGCCACGCTGGTCGGTCCAGGTTCGGGCCTGTGGCTGCTGTCTCTGCTGCTGATCGCTGGCGGTGGCTTTATCGGTCAATATGTGGCGCAGCGCGTCCAGATGACCGAGATGCCGCAGCTGGTGGCCGCGATGCACTCGCTGGTCGGTCTGGCGGCTGTGTTCGTCGGCTACAACGCGCATTTCGAAGTTCTGAACGTCGCCGAAGTGATGGCGGCCGAGGATGCATCGAAAGAGGTGCTGTACACCGGTCTTGGAGGGTTTGCCCAACTGATCGCCAAGAAAACCCCCGCAGAGCTGTCGATCCTGCATGTCGAGCTGTTTTTGGGTGTCTTCATTGGGGCTATCACCTTTACCGGTTCAGTCGTGGCCTATGGCAAGCTGGCGGGCAAGGTAACATCTGCGGCGACCAAGCTGCCCGGCGGTCATGCGCTGAACGCGGCAGCGGCGGGTCTCTCGCTGATTTGTCTGATCTGGTATACCGCATCGGGCGGCTTTTTCCCGCTGTTCCTGATGACACTAGCGGCGCTGTTCATCGGCTATCACCTGATCATGGGCATCGGCGGCGCCGACATGCCGGTGGTTGTGTCGATGCTGAACTCGTATTCGGGTTGGGCTGCTGCGGCGATCGGCTTCTCGCTGGGCAACGACCTGCTGATCGTGGTTGGCGCGCTGGTGGGTTCGTCGGGTGCGATCCTGTCCTACATCATGTGTAAGGCGATGAACCGTCACTTTGTCAGCGTGATCCTTGGCGGCTTTGGCGGCCCGCAGGGCGAGCAGATGGCCGTTGAGGGCGAGCAGGTGGCGATCGACGCCGATGGCGTTGCTGCGGCTCTGAATGACGCCGACAGCGTGATCATCATCCCCGGCTACGGCATGGCGGTGGCACAGGCGCAGCAGTCTGTTTCCGAACTGGTCCGCAAGCTGCGCGCCAAGGGTAAAGAGGTGCGCTTTGCGATCCACCCCGTTGCCGGTCGTCTGCCAGGCCACATGAACGTGCTGCTGGCCGAGGCCAAGGTGCCCTATGACATCGTTCTTGAAATGGACGAGATCAACGAGGACTTCCCGGATACGGATGTGGCTATCGTCATCGGTTCGAACGACATCGTGAACCCTGCGGCGCAGGAAGATCCGAACAGCCCCATCGCCGGGATGCCAGTTCTGGAATGCTGGAAGGCAAAGCAGGTGTTCGTGTCCAAGCGCGGTCAGGGTACCGGCTATTCGGGCATCGAAAACCCGCTGTTCTTCAAGGAAAACACACGCATGTTCTATGGCGACGCCAAGCAGTCACTGGACAAGCTACTGCCGATGATCGACTGATCTACAGGGTTAACCAAATTGCAAAGGGCGCCTTCGGGCGCCCTTTTCTGTTTTCCTTGGAATGGGGCTTTGCCCTGCCGCCACCGAATGCTCGAAGCCCAGGCGGCCCCCCAAAGATATTTTTGGCCAGATGAAGCAATCGGGGTACTGTTGGCAAACGCAACCCGGGGAGGTCGGTGATGCAGAAAGTGAATGGAATAGGTGGCGTGTTCTTTCGCGCGCGTGATCCCGAAGCCCTGAGTGCCTGGTACGAAAAGCACCTTGGCGTCAATCACTACGATCCGGTGCCCTGGAAGCAGCGCGAGGGCTACACAGTGTTTGCCCCTTTCGCGCAGGATACCGAGTATTTCGGGCGCGCCGAACAGCAATGGATGATCAATTTCCGTGTCGATGATCTGGCTGCGATGATCACCCAGTTACAAGCCGCCGGGATCACGGTTGAAACCCGTGCCGAGTGGGACAGCGAGGTCGGAAAGTTTGCCCGCATTCATGACCCTGAGGGCAATCCGATCGAGCTGTGGCAGCCAAATCAATGACATAGCGGGATGTGTATACTGTCGTATCCATGTAAGTGCATGAAATAAAAAGAGAATTGATGTATTTCCGATGTCTCGTATAGTGCACGGATGAATCGGAGCCCTGTATGACGCCCATCGACGACCATCCGCTGCGCTATGCGCTGGCCAATGAACTGCATGCGCGCCCTTTTCCGGTCGCGGGGACGCCGTGCACCGTGGCTTTTCTTGCGATCAAAAAGCCCGAGGCTGCGGCAGCGCGGGATCGGGATGAGGATCTGGCCCATCTGATCAACCTGTTGGATCGGCATGGCGCACAGCACCCGCAGCCTCAGGCCACCCACTACGCAGGGCAGATCGGTCGTCACTGGCTGAAATGGGAACAGCATACCGAGTTCGTCACCTATACCGCGATCACGCAGAACGTCAGTGACCGCGCCTTTAACCCGGCCGATTTTGAGGTCTTCCCGCCTGATTGGTTGATGGCCAGCCCGGGACAGCGCGTAACCTCGGCGATGATCCGGGTGGTCGGACGGCAGCAGGATGAAGCGGTTCAGGCGGCTCTGGCGGATTGGTTCGAGCCCGAAAGCCTGGCTGTGGCACGGGTACTGGACGATGCTGCCATTTGTGCCTGCGATTTTCGCATCGACCCGGCCGGTCACATGCGCTTTGCACTGTTTGTGACCAAGGGCACCGGTCGGCGCCGGACCGGTCGTATCATTCAGCGCCTGTGTGAGATCGAGACTTACAAGGCGATGTCGATGCTGGGTTTCGCCCGGGTCAAACAACTGACGCCCCGTATCGGCGAGTTGGACAGCAGGCTGACCGGGTTGATGGGGCAGATGACGGACAATTCGGCCCATCCCGACGAATTGCTGCCTGATCTGCTGTCTACCTCGACCGAGCTTGAGACCCTTTCAGCCCAGTGTTCGTTCCGGTTTGGGGCAACGGGCGCTTATGAGGCGATCGTGAACCAGAGGATTGAAGTTCTGCGGGAAGAGCGGTTCGAGGGCCGTCAGAGCTTTGCCGATTTCATGATGCGCCGCTACGACCCAGCAATACGCACGGTGAAGTCCACGGAACGTCGTTTGCAGGCGCTGTCCGACCGGGCCATTCGGGCCGGGGAACTGTTGCGGACGCGGGTCGATGTGGAGCGCAGCGCGCAAAACCAGGCGCTGCTGGAAAGCATGGATCGTCGCGCCGATCTGGCCTTGCGTCTGCAGCACACGGTCGAGGGGCTCTCGGTCGTTGCGATCAGCTACTATGCCGTCTCACTGGTCAGCTATGTGTTGTACCCGCTGACCAAGGCCGGGATGAGCAAGGGGATGCTGACGGCGGCGGTGACGATCCCGGTGGTGCTGGCGGTCTGGTTCTTTATCCGGCAGGTTCGCAAGCGGCTGGAATGAACGGCATTTGCCAATCCACCCTCAGCCTGTAGAACAGGGGCGAGTGACGCTGTCTGCGAAGGAAACCCGGTGATCGGACTTGTGGCCGCGTGGCGGGCCGTGGCTGCCATGTTCATCCTGAACGGTGCGCTGTTCGGCATCTGGGCGTCCCGTATCCCCGCCGTGCGTGACCGGCTTGACCTGACGCATGAGGCGCTGGGCTATGGCCTTTTGTTCATGGCGGCTGGGGCGGTGTGTTCCTTTCCCGTCACCGGGCGACTGACCGACCGGTTCGGAGCGGTGGCCCTGACGCGGATCGTCGCGGTTCTCTACACGCTGTCGCTGATTCTGCTGGCCATGGCGGATGGGTTCTGGGCGTTGGCGGCGTTTCTGTTTGTGTTCGGGGCTTTTCACGGCTCGATGGATGTAGCGATGAACGCTTGGGCGGCCGAGGTGGAGCAGGCCTTTTGCAAGCCTGTCATGTCCTCGTTTCACGCGATGTGGAGCCTTGGGGCCGGGCTGGGCGCGCTCAGCGGGTTTGGCGCGGTGCAGATGGGGCTGACGGTGATGCAGCACTTTTTGCTGGCCGGTGGTGTCGTCGTGGCCCTGGCGCTGGCTTTGTCCTGGGTGCGCTGGTCGTCCCGCAAAGCCGCGGCGCATGGAGGGGCGGTTTTTGCATTACCCTCGGGCGCGCTGATCCTCGTGGGTTTCACCGCCCTGTGCGGAGCATTGGGCGAAGGTGCCGTGGCGGATTGGAGCGCGATATTCCTGCGCGATGTAACCGGAGCAGCGGAAAGCATCGCAGCCCTTGGGTACGCTGTGTTTTCGGTGACCATGGTGGCCTTCCGGCTGGCCGGGGGCTTCGTGATCGCCCGCTTTGGCCCCGTTGCCATTGCCCGTTTCGGCGGCGTTTGCGCGGCGTTGGGCGTGCTGGGTGTTGTCTCGGCAGGCGAGGCAGGGCTGGCTCTGGCAGGCTTTGCTCTGATGGGCGTCGGCTATGCCGTGATCATGCCGTTGGCCTTCAGCCGGGCCGCCAATGATCCGCACGTCCCACCGGGGCAGGCCATCGCAAGTGTGGCGACGCTCGGCTATGGAGGATTGCTGATCGGCCCGCCGCTTATTGGGTTTCTGGCAGAGATGCTTACATTACGACTGGCGTTCACGGCCTTGCTGCCTTTGGCCGTTCTGATTGCCTTGTTGTCCGGCGCGCTGCGGCCTGCGCCTTTGGATTGACGCCACGATTAAACCGGGATTTACCCAGGTCAAAAAACAAGATGGGAGATGACCATGCCGATCAAGAACCGCTTCGCCGAACTGCAGAGTGAAATCACCGAGTGGCGCCGCGATATTCATGAAAACCCCGAGATTCTGTTCGAGACTCATCGCACCAGCGCATTGGTCGCGGACAAACTGAAGGAGTTCGGCTGCGATGAGGTGGTGACCGGCATCGGCCGCACCGGTGTCGTTGGTGTTATCAAGGGCAAGGTTGATACGGGCGGCAAGGTGATTGGTCTGAGGGCGGACATGGATGCGTTGCCAATCCACGAGGCAACGGGGTTGGACTATGCCTCCAAGACCGAGGGGGCGATGCACGCTTGCGGCCATGATGGACACACGGCGATGTTGCTGGGGGCGGCGAAATACCTCTCGGAAACGCGGAACTTTGACGGCACGGTTGTGGTGATATTTCAGCCGGCGGAAGAGGGCGGCGGCGGCGGCCGCGAGATGTGCGAAGACGGTATGATGGACCGCTGGGGCATTCAGGAGGTTTACGGGATGCACAATTGGCCCGGCCGCCCCGTAGGCAGCTTTGCCATTCGTCCGGGCGCGTTTTTTGCCGCCACAGATCAGTTCGACATCACGTTCGAAGGCAAAGGCGGACACGCCGCCAAACCGCATGAGACCGTCGATACCACAGTGATGGCCGCGCAGGCTGTGCTGGCCTTGCAGACGGTCGCCGCGCGCAATGCTGATCCGGTGGACCAGGTTGTGGTCTCGGTGACATCATTTGAGACCTCGTCCACAGCGTTCAACGTGATCCCGCAAACGGTGCAGTTGAAAGGGACCGTTCGCACGATGAGTTCGGAGATGCGGGATCTGGCAGAGAAACGTATTAAGGAAATCTGCAGCGGCGTGGCTGCGACCTTTGGCGGGGTCGCCGAGGTGACGTACTACCGGGGCTATCCGGTGATGGTGAACAGCGATGAGCAGACCGGTTTCGCCGCAGATGTCGCGCGATCCGTTTCGGGCAACTGCGACGAGGCACCCTTGATCATGGGCGGCGAGGATTTTGCCTTTATGCTCGAGGAGCGTCCGGGGGCGTATATTCTGGTCGGCAATGGCGACACAGCGGCGGTGCACCATCCCGAATACAATTTCAACGATGAGGCTATTCCGGCCGGGTGCAGCTGGTGGGCCGGAATCGTGGAACAGCGGATGCCTGCTGCTTGAGGGTCAGCGCGGGGGCTCTGCCCCCGCACCCCCGGGATATTTTTAGCCAGATGAAGATGAATCCCGGGCAGACAGGCTGAGTTGGGTGCAGAGCGTATCGACGATTGCATCCAGCGCGGTTTTTTGGGTGTTCACGCAGGATTTTGCGGCATTGCGCGCCGTGTCCAGAGCGTTTTGATCCGACAGCCAGGTTGCCACGGCTGCGGCCAGGTCGGTGGCAGTCTGGACTTGCAGTGCTCCACCTGTTGCGATCAGCGGGGCGAAGGTTTCGGCGAAGTTGAAATAGCCCGATCCGGTGATCACCGCGGCTCCGGCCTGTGCGGGTTCGAACGGGTTGTGGCCGCCAATCTCTTTCAATGAGCCGCCCAGAAACACAATGGGGCAGAGGGCGTACCATGTGCCGGTCTCACCCAGAGTGTCCGCCACGTAGATTTGTGTTTTCTCGGTGATCTGATCTCCGGCTGACCGGAGCGCCGCGTTTTGTCCGGCTTGCTCAATCAGTGCGGCCACGTCGTTGCGGCGCTCGGGGTGGCGGGGGATCAGCAGTAGAAGCAGATCGGGCCAGCGTTTGAGTAAGTCCGTATGGGCGGCCAGTACAATTTCTTCTTCGCCCGTATGGGTGGAACTGGCGATCCAGACGGGGCGGCTTCCGATCTGGGTGCGGATGTCCGTCAGCGTGGGTTCATCCACGGGCAGCGGGTCGGACATCGCCTTGAGGTTCGTACCGGGCTGAACGCGTTCCGCGCGTGCGCCCATGTCGATCAGGTTTGCCGCCGTTTTGTCGTTCTGCGTCAGGAACAGGCGGAAGTGGTCCAGAATGAAGCGCGTCGTGTCGGGGCGTTTCTTCCAGCCTTTGACGGATTTGTCCGACAGGCGGGCGTTGAGCAACGCCAGAGGGATGCCACGGACCGCGCCTTCGACAATCAGGCGCGGCCAGATTTCGCTTTCGACAAAAATACCGGCGTCGGGGCGCCAGTGATCCAGAAATCGCCGGACGGGGCCGGACATGTCTAGGGGCGGGTATTGGTGCCGTGTGCGTGGCGGCATACGTTTTTCGATCAGCGCAGCCGAGGTGGGGGTGCCCGAGGTGATCAGAAACTCGGCATCGGGCAGGCGCTCGCCCAGCCGTTTGATCAGGCTGATCACCGACAGGGTTTCACCGACGCTGGCTGCGTGGAACCAGATCAGGCGCCCGTCGGGGCGGGGCAGACTGGCGTGACCCAGACGTTCTTGTTGACGGATTACGGGAACGTCGGCCGCCTGCAGCTTTTTCCGCACCGTGCGCCAGACCAGCGGTCCTGCAACAGAGGTCAGGCCGCAATACAAGTGATAGAGCAATGTCGGTCGACCCGGTTGATCCGGCATGTCAGCCGCCTGTGTGGCTCATGTGACGGCTCATCTGGCCGTCAACCGCCTGACGGGAATAGTCGAAATCATGCCCCTTGGGCTTGAGGTTGATCGCGGCACGGATTGCATCCTCGAGCGGTTGCTCGGTGTCGGGATGGTCGCGCAGGGCGTCGCGCAGGTCGGCCATGTCCTCTTGGCCGAGGCACATGAAAAGCTCACCGGTGCAGGTCAGGCGCACGCGGTTGCAGCTTTCGCAGAAATTATGCGACAGCGGCGTGATGAAGCCGATCTTTTGCCCGGTTTCCTCCAGCCGTACATAGCGCGCAGGCCCACCGGTCCGTTCGGTCAGATCGGTTACCGTATAGTGGTTCTCGTATTCCTTGCGCACGTCTTTCAGCGACCAGTACTGATCGAGACGGTCCTCATTTCCGATGTCGCCCATTGGCATGACCTCGATCCAGGTCAGGTCCATGTCGCGTTCGGCGCACCATTTCGTGATAGTGGGCAGTTCTTCTTCGTTGAAACCCTTCAGGGCCACCGCGTTGATCTTGATCCGCAGTCCGGCTTTTTGCGCAGCATCAATGCCGTTCAGCACCTGTTTCAGGCGACCCCAGCGGGTGATCTGGGCAAACTTCTCCTCGTCGAGCGTGTCCAGCGAGATATTCACCCGCCGCACGCCCGCCGCATAAAGGTCATCCGCAAAGCGATGCAGTTGCGATCCATTGGTGGTCAGCGTCAGCTCTTTCAACGCGCCGCTGTCCAGATGCCGGGTCATGCTGTTGAAAAACGTCATGATATTGCGGCGCACAAGCGGTTCGCCACCGGTGATGCGTAGTTTCTCGACCCCCATCTTCACGAAGGTCGTGCACATGCGGTCCAGCTCTTCCAGCGTCAGCAGGTCTTTCTTTGGCAGGAATTTCATGTCCTCGGACATGCAGTACACGCAGCGGAAATCGCAGCGGTCCGTGACAGAGACGCGGAGATAGGTGATCGCACGGGCGAACGGGTCGATGAGAGGCGCAGTCATGCGACATAGGTAAAGCCGGGACATGCCTGCGACAAGGGCGAAGTTTCCTTTGCGCTGGTACAGATGCGCGCAGGGCGGTAGGCTGTCGGCATGAGGTATGCGCTTTTGACTTTGTGCGTTCTGGTTGCGGGGTGCGACACCGTCCGCTCGACGACAGACCGCGTTTTCGGGGGGGATGAAAAGCCCGCCGAGGCCGAAGAGGTTGTGGCCGAAACACCGGTTGAGCCGGAGCCCTTGCCGGCCACCGCTGCTGGCTGGGTCGGGGCCAAGACCACCATTGCCGGTTTGGGCGACCCGACGACGCCGGGCCGTTGGCTGCAGACGCCGCTGGTTGATACCGAATTCACCGGTCGCGTGGTTGTGCCGAAAACCGGGTCGCAGGCCTATATCACTCTGGTTCCCGCACCAGGGCCCGAGGGTGGCGGCAGCCGATTGTCGTTGGACGCGATGCGGGCCTTGTTGCTGCCGTTCGACGAGTTGGTTGAACTTGAGGTCTATTCCAACTGATCTTTCAGAAATTTTCCGGCTTCGCGGCGGGCAAAAGGTTTCATTGCGTCGCCATGTGAGGCCAGAAAGGCAATCACGCGGTCCGGGTCGTGTTTGGAAAGCTCACGCAGCCACCATGCGATGGCTTTCTGAATGAACCAGTGGCGGTCGGGGACATAGCCCGCCGCCCAGCCGAGGATACGGTCGCGCCGTGCCAGATCGTCGGGTTTGGGGTGGTTCTGTTTGGTCCAGGGCAGCGTGGCCACCAGCGCCGCGCGCCGTGTCCACATATGATCCGACGTCGTCCAGTGTTCGGCCTGATCCAGCCGGGATGGGTTGGCGGACAGGCGTTTCTGCATTGCCATGCAGGCGTGATCGGCCACCGCCCAAGCGTCGAAATCTGGCAGCCAGCTTTGCAGCAGATCCCAAACCGCCTCATCTGGGCGAATGCGGGCCTGTGTCAGCAGCTTGGCGGCGGCCAGACGGCCTTCGTGGATGTTGGTCTGCCAGAGCGCATCTGCCAGTTCCACGCGCGCATTCACATCCAGTTCCTGACGCCACGCTTTGGTGAGGTCATTCAGCACAGGGTTTCCGACTCCCAGATAAGGACGATCGGCCTTGTGATAAGCCGCCATCTGCTCGGCGCGCTCGGCATCCGCATGGGTTTTGATCTGATCCAGATAGGTGTCCAGCATCGGATCAGTTGGCGCGGGTCGGTTTGCCGTCGATGGTCTGCTGGTTCTTTTCCACCCAGTAGGCGCGGATGTCGTCGTCGGACTTGCCGTCCACCCATTTTTGCATGGTGTCCCGGTCGGACTGATACTCCATGAACGGCACCGCATAGCCGCAGGAGGTCTGAACCAGATCGATATCCAGATCATAAATCTGCCGCGCGCTGCGGTGATCGGGAAACAGGCCGGCCAGTTCGTCCCAGCCAGCGTCGCCCAAATGCAAGGTGCGCGCGGTCCCATAGGTGCGCAGGATCAGAGGGCGGGTGGTGAATGAACACCACATCAGCGTCATGCGATTGGTTTCCAGCAAATGCCCGGCGGTTTCATTGCCACTTCCTGTCAGGTTCATCCAGACAATCCGGTTCGGCCCTAGAACGCGCAGCGAATCCATCCCCTTGGGCGAGATATTCACCCGCCCGTCAGGTGCGGCGGTGCCGACAAAAAAGAGGTGCTGATCTGCGATGAACTTGCGCTGGGCGTCGTCCAGCTCCGGGAATTGCTTGGCCATGCTTCACTCCACCGTGACGGATTTCGCCAGATTGCGCGGTTGGTCTACATCGGTGCCCTTTGCCACCGCCGTGTGATAGGCCAGCAGTTGCGCCGGGACCGAATACAGGATCGGGGCGAGGCTGGCGTGGATGTGGGGCATACGGATGGTGCTCCAGACGCCATCTTCTGCCTCGGCAATGCCGTCATCGTCCGAGACCAGAATGACCTTGCCCTTGCGCGCCATCACCTCTTGCATGTTCGAAACGGTTTTGTCGAACACCGCATCGCGCGGGGCCATGACGACCACCGGCATATGTTTGTCGATCAGGGCGATGGGGCCGTGTTTCAGTTCACCCGACGCGTAACCTTCGGCGTGTATATAACTAATTTCCTTGAGTTTCAGCGCGCCTTCCATCGCCAGTGGGTACATCAGGCCGCGTCCCAGAAACAGCACGTCGCGGGCTTCGGACAGGCGCTGAGCGGATTTCCTGATGGCCTGGTTCTGATCCAGCGCGGTGTTGAGCGCCGTCGGCAGCCCGCGCAGCGCGGCGGCGTGATCGGCCAGTTCCTCGTCGCTCAGCGTTCCCCGGTCCGCAGCGGCCTTTAGCGCCAGCATCAGCAAAACGCTGAGCTGACAGGTGAACGCTTTGGTCGAGGCCACACCGATCTCGACCCCCGCGTGGATGGGCAGGGCGATATCGCTTTCCCGCGCGATCGAGCTTTCGGGAACGTTGACCACCGACACGATCTTGTCGGCCCTGCCCTCGCAATAGCGCAGCGCGGCCAACGTGTCGGCGGTTTCGCCCGACTGGCTGACGAACAACGCCGCCGTACGACCCGGGATCGGCGGTTCGCGATAGCGGAACTCGCTGGCGATATCGACTTCGACCGGCATCTTGGCCAGCTGTTCGAACCAGTATTTCGCGGTCAGACAGGCATAGAATGCGGTGCCGCAGGCGACCATGGTCAGACGGTCGAGCTTGGTAAAGTCCAGCTCACCCGGCAGAACGACCTCATCCCCGCCGGTGGGCAGGTATGACCGAATCGCTTCGGCCACCACCACGGGCTGCTCGGCGATTTCCTTGGCCATAAAGTGTTTGTGGCCGGCCTTGTCGGCCCGCGTCTGGTCCAGTTTGATCTGGCGGGTTTCGCGGTTTGCCAGCTCTCCGGCCTCGTTGCGAATCTCAAGCGAGGTGCGGGTCAGGACCGCGCGGTCGCCTTCCTCAAGATAGGTGATGCGGTCGGTCAGCGGCGCCAGCGCAATCGCATCCGAGCCCACGAACATCTCACCAACCCCATGCCCGATGGCCAGAGGGGAACCCTTGCGTGCCGCAACGATCAGGTCGTCTTGCCCATCGAACAGGAAGGCCAGTGCAAAAGCGCCCTTGAGGCGGTTGATGGTCTTGAAGGCGGCCTCAACCGGGGACAGGCCGGTGCTCAGGTAATGCTCGGCCATCAACGCCACGGTTTCGGTGTCGGTTTCGGTCACGAAATCCACGCCATGCTCGGCCAGTTCCGCCCGCAGCTCGCGATAATTCTCGACGATACCGTTATGCACCACGGCCACCGGGCCGGCCTTGTGCGGGTGCGCGTTGGTGACCGAGGGCGCACCATGGGTGGCCCAGCGGGTATGCCCGATGCCGGATTTGCCCGGCAGCGGGTCATGCACCAGCAGATCGCTGAGATTGACCAGCTTGCCCACCGCCCGGCGGCGCCCAAGCGCGCCATTATTGACCGTGGCGATGCCCGCACTGTCATAGCCGCGGTATTCCAGCCGCTTCAGCGCTTCGACCAGGATGGGGGCGGCTTCGTGTTCGCCCAGAACACCTACGATTCCACACATGGATCAGGCTCCTTTGTCGCGGCGAGCCTTCTTCGCCTTCAACATGTCAAACAATTTGCGCGCGTAGCCCGGCTTGTTGTCCTGCCTGGCGCGCGCCACGGCTAGCGCGTCGGGTTCCACGTCACGGGTCACCACAGTTCCGGTTGCCGTCATCGCGCCGTCTCCCAGCGTGACCGGGGCCACCAGCATGGTGTTCGAGCCAATAAAGACATTCTCGCCAATCGTAGTGCGGTGCTTCATCACGCCGTCATAGTTGCAGGTGATCGTTCCCGCGCCGATATTCGTGGTCGCCCCGACCGAAGCGTCGCCGATATAGCTGAGGTGATTGACCTTGGCACCTTCGGCTATTTCAGCGTTCTTGATCTCGACAAAATTGCCGATGCGGGTGTTTTCCGCCAGCTCCGCGCCGGGCCGCAGGCGGGCATAAGGGCCGACGATGGCACCACGGCTGACATGGCAGCCCTCCAGATGCGAAAACGCCCGGATCGTCGCGCCGCTTTCTACGGTGACGCCGGGGCCGAAGACCACGTTGGGTTCGATCACTGTATCGCGGCCGATGATCGTGTCGGCGGCCAGATAGACGGTTTCAGGGGCCATCAGGGTGACGCCCAATTCCAGCAGAGCGTTGCGGGAATTGGCCTGAAACACAGCGTCCGCTGCCGCCAGATCAGCGCGCGAGTTCACGCCCAGCGTCTGCGCCTCGTCACAGGCGACGGCGGTGACTTTCAGGTCGCGATTGCGGGCGATTTCAACCACGTCGGTCAGGTAATATTCGCCTGCCGCGTTGTCGTTTTCTACTGCATCAATCAGGGAGAACAGCGTAATCGCATCACACGCCAAAAGGCCAGAATTACAGAAAGTTATGGCGCGTTCCTGATCCGAGGCGTCCTTGAATTCGACGATCCGTTCCAAACTGTCGCCATTCATGACCAGGCGGCCATAACGGGCGGGGTCGGCGGCCTCGAAACCCAGAATGACCAGATCGTTGTCCGTCCGGGCTGCGATCATGCGCTCCAGCGTGTCGGGTTGCAGAAACGGCGTGTCACCGTAGAGAACGACCACATCGCCTTCGAACCCCGTCAGCGCGTCACGAGCCTGTGCTACGGCATGGGCGGTGCCCAGTTGTTCTTCCTGTACGGCAATCTGCGCGGTGTCGTCCTCGTCCGCCGCGACCTGTGCCACGGCCTCGGCCCCATGGCCGGTGACGATCACGGTGCGTTCGGGTGACAGCACAGCCCCGGCGCGCATGGCATGGACCAGCATGGGTGTCTGGGCGATGGGGTGCAGAACTTTGGGGATATCCGAATGCATCCTGGTGCCTTTTCCGGCGGCAAGGATGACAAGGGCAGTGCTCATGAAATCGATTTCTCTTTGTGTTTTGTTGCCGTCCGTTTTATCCGCTGAGGTCAAAGGCGCAAGCGGTTCAGCCATCAAACAAGATTGCCGTTTGCAACACGACACGGCAAAAAACCGCCGAGGCAGGAGGCACAATGCGCACGGTTATCTTCGATCTGGACGGAACACTGGCCGATACGTCGGGAGATCTGCTGGCTGCAGCGAACCACTGTTTTCGCCAGATGGGGCACGGTGATGTGCTGGTGCACGGGCAGGACGCGGCGGTTGCATTGCGGGGCGGGCGGATGATGCTGACGCATGGGCTCAAGCGGGTCGGGGCCTATGACGAAGAGACGGTTCACGCCTATTATCCAACGCTGCTTGAAGCGTATTCGCAGGCCATCGACACCCACACGCAGTTCTATCCCGGTGCGCTGGACGCGGTCGAGGTTTTGCGGTCGGCCGGATATGGTGTGGGCATCTGCACCAACAAGCCCGAAGCATTGGCGCATCAGTTGCTAACCCAGATGGGCGTGCGGGATGCATTCGCCTCTTTGGTCGGGGCGGACACGTTGCCAGTGCGCAAGCCGGACCCGGAACCGCTGCGCGAGGCTGCGCGTCGGGCGGGCGGTCATCCCGATCTGTGCGTGCTGATCGGAGATTCCGATACTGACCGTAACACCGCCCGCGCGGCTGGTGTGCCCTCGGTTCTTGTCACGTTCGGCCCGTCCGGCGATGACATGGCCGCGCTGGAACCCGAAGCCTTGCTGCATCACTTCGACGATCTGCATTCGGTGGTCGAAGGACTGATCGGTGCGGCGGCGTGATCTCTTGACCCTCAGCCCGCGCGGCCTCAGAAAAAGCCTATGACCGAGATATTCACTGGCAGCTTCACCCAGCAGGAACCCATCCCCGAAGAGGCGATTGAGGCCGCGATGGCCGTCCTGCGCCACGGACGCCTGCACCGTTACAACGTCGTGCACGGAGAGCTGGGCGAAACCGCTTTGCTGGAGCAGGAATTCGCGGCGCAGATGGGGGCGAAATACTGTCTGGCGGTGTCCTCCGGCGGCTATGCATTGGCGACGGCGCTGCGGGCGGTAGGAGTGCAGCCCGGCGACCCTGTGCTGACCAATGCCTTCACGCTGGCCCCGGTGCCGGGGGCGATTGCCTCGGTCGGGGCGCGGCCGATCTTTGTGGGCGTGACTGAGAGCCTGACCATTGATCTGGATGACCTTGAGGCAAAGCTGGATCAGGCGAAGGTCCTGATGCTCAGCCATATGCGCGGGCATCTGTGCGACATGGATCGACTGATGCAGATGTGCGATGCGGCAGGCGTCACGGTGATCGAGGATTGCGCTCATACGATGGGCGCGGCATGGCGCGGGCAGCTTTCGGGGCGGCAGGGGGCGATTGGGTGCTATTCCTGTCAGACCTATAAACATGTCAACTCCGGTGAGGGCGGATTACTGATCACCGATGATGAGGAACTGGCAGCCAAGGCGACGATGCTGTCGGGGTCCTATATGCTCTATGAACGCCACCTGGCCGCGCCGGGGCCGGAGGTGTTTGAGCGGATCAAGTACACCACGCCGAATGTATCCGGCCGTATGGACAACCTGCGCGCCGCCATTCTGCGCCCGCAGCTGCGGGATCTGGACCGTCAGGTGCAGCGTTGGAATGAACGGTATGACGAGATCGCGGCGGGGCTGCGCGGAACTCCGGGCCTGACCATCGTCGGGCGTCCCGAAGAGGAAGCATATGTCGGTTCGTCGATCCAGTTCCTGTTGCTCGACTGGTCGCCCAAGCGCATTGCTGAGGTAATCCGGCGCTGTTCCGCGCGTGGGGTAGAGCTTAAGTGGTTCGGCGGGGCGGAGCCGACCGGATTTACGTCGCGCTATGATAGCTGGCGGTATGCGGACAGCGTGCCTTTGCCGACGAGTGACCGCATTCTGGCAGGCATCATGGACATGCGTGTGCCACTGACCTTTTCGCTGGAGGATTGTCGTTTGATCGCGCGCATCATCCGATCGGAGGTCGGTGCGGTCTACCAATCCTGATCCAATCGAGTGCACCTACGGTGCACGCTTTATTTGACAGCCGCCCTTTGGGCGGCTGTCCGCATTTAGGGTAGCGGTGTCGAACTGGGTCGTTGACCGGATGCAATCCGGCTGCTATCAGTTTATTGAACATGTGTTCATTTATGCGAAGGAGGAGATCGCGTATGTTCTCGGCCACAATGCAATTTGATCTGGGCGATGACGTGAATGCCCTGCGCGATATGGTGCATCGCTGGGCGCAGGATCGGGTTAAGCCGATCGCGGCTGAGGTCGACAAGTCCAATGCTTTTCCCAATGAGTTGTGGAAAGAGATGGGCGATTTGGGGATGCTCGGGATCACCGTCCCCGAAGAGTATGGCGGGGCGGGGATGTCATACCTGGCCCATACCGTTGCGGTTGAGGAGGTCGCGCGGGCCTCGGCCTCGGTTTCGCTGTCTTACGGGGCGCATTCGAATCTGTGCGTCAACCAGATCAAGCTGAATGGAACCGACGAGCAAAAAGCGAAGTATCTGCCGCGCCTGATCTCGGGCGAGCATGTGGGTGCGTTGGCGATGTCCGAGGCCTCGGCAGGGTCCGACGTGGTGTCGATGAAACTGCGCGCGGAAAAGCGCAACGATCATTACCGGCTGAACGGCACCAAGTATTGGATCACCAACGGGCCGGACGCGGATACTCTGGTCGTCTACGCCAAGACGGACCCGGAGGCAGGATCAAGGGGGATCACGGCCTTTCTGATCGAGAAGGAGATGAAGGGGTTTTCGACCTCGCCCCATTTCGACAAGCTGGGAATGCGCGGGTCCAACACGGCCGAGTTGATTTTCGAAGATGTCGAGGTGCCGTTCGAAAACGTTCTGGGCGAAGAGGGCAAAGGCGTCGCGGTTCTGATGTCGGGGCTGGACTATGAGCGCGTGGTTTTGGCCGGGATCGGGACGGGCATCATGGCAGCCTGTCTGGATGAGATCATGCCCTATCTGGCCGAACGCAAGCAGTTCGGCAAGCCCATTGGTAGCTTTCAACTGATGCAGGGCAAGATCGCCGACATGTACACCGCGATGAATTCGGCGCGGGCCTATGTCTATGAGGTTGCCAAGGCCTGTGACCGGGGGGATGTGACCCGTCAGGATGCTGCGGCGTGCTGCCTTTACGCCTCAGAACAGGCGATGACACAGGCGCATCAGGCAGTGCAGGCGATGGGTGGAGCCGGGTTTCTGGCGGATTCGGCGGTCAGTCGGATTTTCCGCGACGCCAAGCTGATGGAGATCGGCGCAGGGACCAGTGAAATCCGCCGGATGCTGATCGGGCGGGAAATGATGAGCGAAATGCTGTGATGGAAAAACGCCCCGCAGACGAGGAAGCCGCGGGGCGTTCTTTCAAAGGATCAGAAGCGATGGACGTAGGATACGCCGACCAGCCAGGGATCGATTTCGGCGGTGCCGATATCGGTGCCGTTCAGTTTGACGTCCGAGTCGATGTCGAACCAGCGGACGTTCAGACGTACGGCACCTTTTTCGGTGACCATATAGTCCAGACCGGCTTGAAGCGCGACACCGACCGAGTTGTCCAGTTCCAGATCGCCCAGAGCCGATTTCTCATCGAAGAAGATGGTGTAGTTGATACCGGCGCCGACATAGGGTTTCCAGGCGCTGTTGGTCGGGAAGTGGTAGTTCAGCGACAGGGTGGGCGGCAGGTGTTTGACGGAACCTGCGTCGATGTTGCCGCCCAGTGTGACGGTGTGGCTGAATGGGGTCGCGGCCAGCAGTTCGATACCGAGGTTGTCGCGGACAAAGTATTCAGCCGTGAAAATCGGTCGAGTGTCCGAGTCAATTTCGGCGTCCATGCCAGCCATGGTGCCATTGTCGGATTTCGGATCAAGGTAGCCAACACCGACACCAACGGTCCAGTCACCTTGGGTCTGGGCCATTGCGGGGGCGGAAAGCGCGACAAGCGCGGTGGAGAGTGTCAAAGCGGCGAGTGTTTTGCTCATGTTATGGCCTTTGGATTTGCTGATGGATCGGTTTTGCCGGGCAACGACGCTGCCAACTCTGATCTGCATCAAATTCCTGCGAGCCTGACACAGTGCGGCCGGTCGAAAAATGTCATAAAAACATCAGGTTTCACGCATGTGTCCCGTTAGCGTCATACCGGGTATTCGAGAAATGGGGGGCTGGGATATTCCCGCCAGCCTCAACATGGCGCGGCAATGCCTGACACATCCCGGCGACAGTGTCGCCATCCTTGATCTGACGGCGGGTGGGCGCGTCGCCGTCTCGTATGGCCAGCTTGGGCGCATGACTGACGGGATTGCGCGGGCATTGCTGAAACAGGTGCAGCCCGGTGACCGCGTGGGCGTGCTGCTCAGCCAGTCGCCTTGGTGCGCTGCGGCCCATCTGGCGATCTGGAAGCTCGGGGCGATTTCGGTGCCTCTGTTCAAGCTGTTCAAGCGTGACGCACTGGCCTCTCGTGTTGGGGACGCAGCGGCGCAGGTGGTGCTGACAGATGAGGACGGCGCCGCATTGCTGGGCGATCTGGCGCAGCCAATCCGGGTTGATCAGATCGCGCCGTCCGACGAACCGCTGCCCTTTGCCAAGACCGGCCCCGAGGACCCGGCGGTGTTGATCTATACCTCAGGCACCACCGGCAGCCCGAAGGGGGCATTGCACGGGCACCGGGTTCTGATCGGACACCTGCCGGGTGTTTCGATCAGCCACAACCATTTGCGTGACGGTGATTGCCTGTGGACGCCCGCTGATTGGGCGTGGATTGGTGGATTGTTCGATGTGCTGATGCCCGGTCTGGCGCTGGGCATTCCCGTGGTCGCAGCGCGGCTTGAGAAATTCACCCCCGAAGCCTGCGCCGATGTGATCGCGCGCGGTCGGGTGCGGAACGTATTCTTCCCGCCGACCGCGCTGCGCATGCTGAAGGCGGCGGATCAGAGCATCCCCGGCCTGCGTTCTGTCGCCTCAGGCGGTGAGCCATTGGGGGCTGAAATGCTGGCTTGGGGTCAAAACGCATTTGGCCTGACGATCAACGAATTCTATGGCCAGACCGAATGCAACATGGTCGTATCCTCCTGCGCCGAGGATTTCCCGGTGCGCCCCGGCTGTATCGGCAAGCCGGTGCCGGGGCATGAGGTGGCGGTGATCGACGAGGCCGGGAATCCGACCGATGAGGAGGGTGACGTGGCCATCCGGCGTGGCTCGGCCTCGATGCTGTTGGAATACTGGAACCGGCCCGATGCCACGGCTGAGAAGTTCTGTGGCGATTGGCTGATCACCGGCGACCGCGGCGTGTGGGAGGGCGACTATCTGCGCTTTGTCGGCCGCGATGACGACGTGATCACCTCGGCCGGCTACCGCATCGGCCCGGCCGAGATCGAGGATTGCCTTCTGACGCATCCGGCCGTGGCGACGGTGGGCGTGGTCGGCAAGCCCGACCCGCTGCGGACCGAGATCGTGAAGGCCTATGTGGTGCTGAAACCGGGGGTCGAAGTGTCAGGCGCGGAGTTGCAGGATTGGGTCAAGGACCGTCTGGCCCAGTATTCCTATCCGCGTGAAGTGGCGTTCCTGCAAGAGTTGCCGATGACGGTGACGGGGAAGGTGATCCGGAAGGAATTGAAGGCGTTGGCCATTGAAGAGGAAGTCGTTTCAACCAAGGCGGGAATTGATGCTTTGGACGAAGCGACGTATTCGTCTGGTGCCTACCAATCGAATAAGGAAAAAAAATAAAATGAGAACATTAGTCCTCTCCACAGTGTTCAGCTTCTTTGGTGTTTTTTCAGTGGCAGCATTCGCCCAGCCGTTGCAAACGATTGATGATTTCGTTTCTGAAACACACCTTAACATGGCTGAGTGTTTCAATTGGGAGTTATCAGACCAACTTACCTGTTACGAGCAAGCCATTCGCCGCTGTCGCCAATTTACGCAGAACCTCAGTACGGCCGGTGGCGCCTACCATTGTAACGACGTCGCCTTCCGGGAAATCGACGCAAAGCTCAATGAGGTTTATCCAGTTTATTTGGCGGCAGCGCCAAACAACGTATATGGCACTGAACGGGCTGATGAGAGCGAAGAGCTGCTGAGGACCGCTCAGAGAGCTTGGGTCAAGTATCGAGATGCAATGTGCGAGATTGAGGCGCGTTGGAACGCCATCCACTCTGGTTTTGGCGCTGTAGTCGATGATTGTAGGTCAAGGCTTACACTTATGCAGATGCATACACTTCAGTCCGAACTGGGCGGCTTCATCTACGAGCAGTAAACACATTAGCCACAGGCCGGATCGGGTTAATCTGGTCTGTGGCGAATGCCTTGGGTCTTTCGAGAAGAGAATGGGATCGCATAGATATGAAACTCACATCCAAAGCCATGCCCGCCTCCGAGGGCTTCAAAACAAACCGCGCGGCTCATCTCGACGCGCTGGCGCAAATCTCAGACGCTGCCGAAGCGGCCCGCATGGGGGGCGGTGAGAAATCCCGTGCGCGGCATGAATCGCGGGGCAAGATGCTGCCGCGTCGGCGGGTGGCGAACCTGCTGGACCCGGGGTCTCCGTTTCTGGAAATCGGCGCGACGGCGGCGCATGGGATGTATGGGGACGCCGCGCCTAGTGCGGGTGTCATCGCGGGCATTGGCCGGGTGCAGGGGCGCGAGGTCATGGTGGTCTGCAACGACGCCACCGTGAAGGGCGGCACCTATTACCCGATGACGGTCAAGAAACACCTACGAGCTCAGGAGATTGCCGAGGAGAACCATCTGCCCTGTGTCTATCTGGTCGACAGCGGCGGCGCGAACCTGCCCAATCAGGATGAGGTTTTCCCCGACCGCGATCACTTTGGCCGCATCTTCTATAACCAGGCGCGGATGAGCGCGAAGGGCATCCCTCAGATCGCCGTGGTGATGGGGTCGTGCACAGCGGGCGGGGCCTATGTGCCTGCAATGTCGGATGTGACGATCATCGTGAAGGAACAGGGCACGATCTTTCTGGCCGGGCCGCCCTTGGTCAAGGCCGCGACCGGAGAGGTTGTCAGCGCCGAGGACTTGGGCGGCGGTGACGTCCATACCCGCCTGTCCGGCGTGGCGGATTACCTGGCCGAGGATGATGCCCATGCGCTGGCCTTGGCCCGCCGGGCGGTCGGATCGCTGAACCTGCGCAAGCCGCAGACCGTGGATTGGGCCAGCCCCGAAGACCCGGCCTATGACCCCGAGGAAATCCTCGGAGTGGTCCCGGCTGATCTGCGCACGCCGTATGACATTCGTGAGGTGATTGCGCGGCTCGTCGACGGCTCTCGGTTCGACGAATTCAAGCCCCGGTTCGGTGAGACGCTGGTGACCGGCTTCGCCCATGTCAAAGGCTGCCCCGTCGGGATCATCGCCAATAACGGCGTGCTGTTTTCCGAGTCGGCGCAGAAGGGCGCGCATTTCGTGGAACTTTGTTCTCAGCGCCGCATCCCGCTGGTCTTTCTGCAGAACATCACAGGTTTCATGGTGGGCCGGAAATATGAAAACGAAGGCATCGCGCGGCATGGGGCCAAGATGGTGACTGCGGTTGCCACGACGAATGTACCGAAAATCACCATGCTGGTCGGCGGGTCCTTCGGGGCTGGCAACTATGGCATGGCCGGTCGCGCCTATCAGCCCCGGTTCCTGTGGACATGGCCGAACTCTCGGATATCGGTGATGGGCGGTGAGCAGGCGGCGGGCGTGTTGGCCACCGTCAAGCGCGACGGGATCGAGCGGCAGGGCGGCACGTGGTCGGCCGAGGAAGAGGCCGAGTTCAAGCGTCCGACGCTTGAGATGTTCGAGGAGCAATCGCACCCGCTCTATGCCTCGGCCCGGTTGTGGGATGACGGTATCATCGATCCGCGAAAAAGCCGCGATGTACTGGCCCTTTCACTGAATGCCGCATTGAACGCCCCGATTGAGGAGACACGCTTCGGCGTGTTCAGGATGTGATGAGCATGACTTTGAAAGATGTGTTGGCCCGTTATCCCGGCGCGCAAACCTTCAAGTTTGGCGACAGCGCGAGGATGAGCGCGGAATTGCTGGCTTTGGTTCGTGCAGGCAGGAAAACGGCAACCTGTGGTGCGCTGCGGGACTATCCGGCAGGCAGTCTCGAAATGCCAGCAGTTGGGCGACGCGATGTCGCCCTGGAGTGGGATGACCGCCCGGCTGTGGTGATTGAAACGGTCGATGTCACAATCTGCCGTTTCTGCGATATGACCGAGGATTTTGCCTTGGCAGAAGGCGAGAATGAAACGCTTGAAGGATGGCGCGAAGATCACCGCCGCTTTTTCGAACGCAATGGCGGGTTTGATCCCGAGATGGAACTGCTTTGCGAGCGGTTCCGCCTTGTCGAAGATGTGGCTGTTGAGGGGTAAGACATGTTTAACAAAATCCTGATTGCCAACCGCGGAGAGATCGCCTGTCGCGTGATGGAAACCGCCCAGAAGATGGGGGTGACCTGCGTTGCGGTTTACTCGGACGCAGATGCCTCGGCCAAACATGTGCAGATGGCGGATGAGGTCGTACATATTGGTGGCGCCGCCCCGGCAGAGAGCTACCTGAAAGGTGATGTGATCATTCAGGCCGCGTTGGATACCGGCGCGCAGGCGATCCATCCGGGGTATGGGTTTCTGTCTGAAAACCCCGAATTTGTGGATGCGGTTGACACTGCGGGGCTGGTCTTTATCGGCCCCTCGGCGGATGCGATCCGCAAGATGGGTCTGAAGGACGCCGCGAAAGTGCTGATGGAGCAAGCGGGCGTGCCCGTCGTTCCCGGTTATCACGGAGATAATCAAGACCCCGAGCATCTGGCCGGGGCGGCGGACACCATTGGCTATCCGGTGCTGATCAAGGCCGTCGCGGGCGGCGGCGGCAAGGGGATGCGTCTGGTCGAACGGCCCGAGGATTTCGCCTCGGCTTTGGACAGTGCACGCGGCGAGGCGCGTACCGCCTTTGGCAATGACGCCGTGTTGGTCGAGAAATTCGTCGCCAAACCCCGCCATATCGAGGTGCAGGTGTTCGGAGACGGCACCCACGCCGTGCATCTTTTCGAACGCGATTGCTCACTGCAACGGCGGCACCAAAAGGTGATCGAAGAGGCTCCGGCCCCCGGCATGACGCCCGAGATGCGTGAGGCGATGGGGCAGGCGGGCGTGCGCGCGGCTGAGGCGATTGGCTACAAAGGGGCAGGGACGGTTGAGTTCATCGTCGATGCCTCGGACGGGCTGCGCCCGGATCGGTTCTGGTTCATGGAGATGAATACCCGCCTGCAGGTGGAACATCCCGTGACCGAAGCGATCACCGGTGTTGATCTGGTCGAATGGCAATTGCGGGTCGCCTCGGGTGAAACTCTACCCAAGCAGCAGGGCGACTTGTCGATCAATGGCCACGCGTTCGAAGCGCGGCTGTACGCGGAAGACGTGCCGAAAGGGTTCCTGCCCGCAACCGGCACCCTGACGCATCTTCAGTTCCCGTCTGCTTGCCGCGCTGACAGCGGTGTGCGTGCGGGGGACACGATCAGCCCGTGGTACGACCCGATGATTGCAAAAGTCATTGTCCATGGTCCAACCCGCGCGGTTGCGTTGGAACAGCTTCACCGCGCCCTGCAACAGACCGAAGTGGCCGGCACCGTGACCAACCTGGCTTTTCTGGGCGCGCTGACCCGGCATCAGGGATTTGCCGTGGGCGATGTGGATACCGGACTGATCGGTCGGGATTTGCAAGCGTTAACGCAGGATGCACCGGCCGCTGCTGCTACATGTGTGGCTGCTGCAATGACGGCGCTGGGGTTGGCCGAGAGCTCTGATGAGACTGGATTTTCCCTATGGGCACCGTTGCATCGTGCCGTGCAGTTGATGGCCGATGAGCTGGTCGATCTGGATGTTCAGGTCCAAGGCCCAAACCGCCAGATATGGCAGGTGGATGAGGAAACCCTCATCGCGGAACGCAGCGGTGAGGGTTGGTCGATTGGCGGTGCCTCCATGCCGCGCGTGTCGGTGTCGGGATCACGGATCACCGTGTTTGAAAACTATGGGCGAGCTTTTGAAATCGTCGACCCGCTGGACCGTGACACCAGCGCCGCTGGCGATACCAATGTGATCGAAGCTCCCATGCCCGGACTGGTGAAGGCGGTGTTTGCCTCGGTCGGGCAGGCGGTGAAAGAAGGGGATCGGCTGGCCATTCTGGAGGCCATGAAGATGGAGCATTCGCTGTTGGCCGCTCGGGATGGGATCGTTGCCGAAGTGCTGGCCGAAGACGGTTCGCAGGTTGAGGCCGGAGCCGCCCTGGTCCGGTTGGAAGAGGAGTAGCCTGTTCCTGCGCCGCATCGCGTGGCACAGTCGGGTCAACATGTTGGAAACGAAACCGGGAGGAGCGCTGCAATGGATGAGCGGGTCGAGATTTTCGAAGTAGGTCCACGCGATGGCCTGCAAAACGAACAGCGTGCAATTCCTGTGGCCGATAAGGTGGCCTTGATCGACAGCCTCAGCCGCGCCGGGTTCAATCGGATCGAAGTGGCCAGTTTCGTCTCGCCCAAATGGGTGCCGCAAATGGCGGGCAGTGCTGATGTGCTGGCCGGTATCCAACGGGCGGACGGGGTGCGCTATGCCGCGCTGACGCCGAATATGCGTGGCTACGACGACGCGCTGGCGGCCAAAGCGGATGAGATTGCAGTGTTTGCCTCGGCCTCCGAGGGGTTCTCGAAAGCCAACATCAATGCCACGATTGCCGAGTCCATCGAACGGTTCACTCCGATCCTTGAGGCTGCGCGCCACATTGATCTGCCGGTGCGCGGGTATGTGTCGTGCGTGACCGACTGCCCCTATGACGGGCCAACCCCGCCCGAGAAGGTGGCCGAGGTTGCGGATCATCTGTTCGCGCTGGGCTGCTATGAGGTCTCGCTGGGCGACACCATCGGGCAGGGGACGCCGGATACCGTCGCGCATATGCTGTTGGCGGTGCGAGAGCGGGTGCCGGTCACCCGGTTGGCGGGCCACTTCCATGACACCAATGGACGCGCAATCGACAATATTGATGCCGCGCTGGCGCTGGGCGTTCGAACCTTCGACTCGGCTGTTGGTGGGTTGGGCGGTTGTCCCTACGCGCCAGGTGCGTCCGGCAACGTTGCGACCGAAGCCGTCGTCGCGCATCTGGAGCGGCTGGGATATCAAACCGGGATTGATCAGGCGGCGGTCGAAGAGGCCGCTCAGATCGCCCGTGCAATGCGAGCGGAGTAAAGGGTGATGTTCGAAACGATCTCGGTCACGCAGGACGCGCGGGGTGTGGCGACGTTGACGCTCGACCGTCCGGAAAAGCACAACGCGATGTCGGCGCAAATGATTTCCGAGCTGACGCAAGCGGCGGCACAGTTGGGGGCGGACGATACAGTACGGGTCGTGGTCCTGACCGGCGCAGGGAAAAGCTTTTGTGCAGGTGGGGATCTGGGCTGGATGCAGGACCAGATGGCCGCCGACCCTGAGACCCGGTTCGCCGAGGCGCGCAAGCTGGCCGAGATGCTGCAGGCGCTGAACACGATGCCCAAACCTCTGGTCGGGGCGCTTCAGGGCAATGCTTTTGGCGGAGGTGTCGGGCTGGCTGCGGTTTGCGATGTGGCTGTGGGCGTGGACGGGATAAAGATGGCGCTGACCGAAACCCGGTTGGGCCTGATCCCGGCGACCATTGGACCCTATGTCATCGCCCGCATGGGCGCGGCCCGGGCGCGGCGCGTGTTCATGTCGGCCCGGATGTTCGACGCGGCTGAGGCCGTGGACCTTGGGCTGTTGGCCAAAACCGTTCCTGCTGCCGATCTTGGCGATGCCGTTGAGGCCGAAGTTCAGCCCTACCTGTCCTGCGCACCGGGGGCGGTGGCCTCGGCCAAGGATCTGGTGCAGGCGCTGGGTCCGCGCATTGACGATGCCGTGATTGACCGGACGATCCAATCGCTGGTCCAACGGTGGGAAACCGACGAGGCGCGCGAAGGCATCAGCGCCTTTTTCGACAAACGAAAACCTGCATGGAATACTCAGGTTTAGCGCCCCGTCAGTGCAAAATCGGATTCGCCAAAATGCCGGGTTTTCCAATTGTGGAGGCAAGTGGAATATTAAGCCCCTGCGCGTTTCTGTTCGGTTGACCCTCTGACCCCACAGGGATAGAGAATGTCCAGTCAACACGCCAATTGACGGCGCGTCCCTGGGGGGTATGCGCAGGAAAGGAGCTATTCGTGGAAGACCTGCTGCGGGAGTACCTCCCGATTCTGGTGTTTCTGGCCGTTGCCGTGGGCCTTGGAATCGTACTGATTCTGGCTGCGGTGGTACTGGCCGTCCGCAATCCCGACCCTGAAAAGGTCAGCGCATATGAGTGCGGTTTCAACGCCTTCGACGATGCGCGGATGAAATTCGACGTCCGATTCTATCTGGTTTCGATTCTCTTCATCATCTTCGATCTGGAAATCGCCTTCCTGTTCCCGTGGGCCGTGGGCTTCAAGGACATCAGTGATGTGGGGTTCTGGTCGATGATGGTGTTCCTGGCAGTGCTGACCATCGGCTTTGCCTATGAATGGAAGAAAGGGGCCCTGGAATGGGAGTGATGACGGGTGCAAACACCGCTGGCGTCGACAAGGAAGTCGCCACCCAGGCCCTGAATGCCGAGCTGCAGGACAAAGGGTTCCTGCTGACCTCAACCGAAGACATCATCAACTGGGCGCGTACCGGTTCGCTGCACTGGATGACCTTTGGTCTGGCCTGCTGCGCGGTTGAGATGATGCACACCTCGATGCCGCGTTATGATGCGGAACGGTTTGGCATCGCGCCGCGAGCGTCCCCGCGCCAGTCCGACGTGATGATCGTGGCCGGCACCCTGACCAACAAGATGGCCCCGGCGCTGCGCAAGGTCTACGATCAGATGCCCGAGCCGCGCTATGTGATCTCGATGGGCTCCTGTGCGAATGGCGGTGGCTATTACCACTATTCCTATTCTGTCGTGCGCGGCTGTGACCGGGTTGTTCCGGTGGACATCTACGTGCCCGGCTGCCCTCCGACGGCTGAGGCGCTGCTGTACGGTCTGATGCAGCTGCAACGCAAAATCCGCCGCACCGGCACCATCGTACGCTGAGGAGAGGGCAGATGAGCGAAGCACTCAAGGAACTCGGCGCCCGGCTGGAACTGAAACGGGCTGATTGCGTTCTATCCTGGGATGTGACCTATGGCGAGCTGAACGTCGATGTGGCCCCGTCAAACATCGTGGAGTTCGTGGAATTCCTGCGGACCGACCAGAACTGCAAGTTCTCGACCCTCGTTGACATCACCGGCGTGGACTACCCGGAACGCGCCAAGCGGTTCGACGTGGTTTACCACTTCCTGTCGATGTACCAGAACCAGCGTATCCGCCTGCGGGTCTCGATCCGCGAGGAAGACATGGTGCCGTCGATCGTGGACGTTCACCCCTCGGCCAATTGGTTCGAGCGTGAGGTGTTCGACATGTTCGGCATCCTGTTCTCGGGTCACCCGGACCTGCGGCGCATCCTGACGGACTATGGTTTCCGCGGCCATCCGCTGCGCAAGGATTTCCCCACCACCGGCTATACCGAGGTGCGTTATGACGAGGCGCAAAAGCGTGTGATCTACGAACCGGTCAGCCTGGTTCAGGAATACCGTCAATTCGATTTCATGTCCCCATGGGAAGGCGCGAATTACATCCTGCCGGGGGATGAGAAACAGGAGAGTGAGTAATGGGTGGCATCTGGTGGTTGATCCTTTCGGCACTAACCATCATCCCGATGGTGAAGATTTTGCCGTTTTTCGGGATCAACAAATACTGGTGCCTTCTTTGTCTGATCCCTTTCGGCACGATTGCGTTGCTTTGGTGGGTTGGGCTGAAATTACAGGAACTGGAGCGCCGCTGAGATGATGCTGCTGGGGGAACTGATCGCGTTGGGTGCGTTGGGGGTCCTGCTGGCGGGGGCCGCAGTCAAGGCGGCCGAGGCGGAAAAGGTCCGGGTTCGGGCTGATGCGAAAAAGAAACGAGGGCGTTGATGGACGGCTCAAGATACGATGACGGCAGCACGGACGCGCTGAGCGGAGAACAGAAGATCCGCAATTTCAACATCAACTTCGGCCCGCAACACCCTGCGGCGCACGGAGTTTTGCGTCTTGTGCTCGAGCTGGACGGCGAAATTGTCGAGCGTTGCGACCCTCATATCGGCCTGCTGCACCGTGGCACCGAAAAACTGATGGAAAGCCGGACGTATCTGCAGAACCTGCCGTATTTCGACCGTCTGGATTACGTGGCACCGATGAACCAGGAACATGCCTGGTGTCTGGCCATCGAAAAACTGACCGGTGTGGAAGTGCCACGCCGGGGCTCGCTGATCCGGGTTCTGTATTCCGAGATCGGGCGCATCCTGAACCACCTGCTGAACGTGACCACGCAGGCGATGGACGTTGGCGCGCTGACCCCGCCGCTCTGGGGCTTTGAAGAGCGCGAAAAGCTGATGGTGTTCTATGAGCGTGCCTGTGGTGCCCGCCTGCACGCGGCCTATTTCCGCCCCGGTGGAGTGCATCAGGACCTGCCGCCCGAACTGCTGGACGATATCGAAGCGTGGAGCCACGAATTCCCCGCTGTTCTGGATGACATTGACGGTCTGCTGACCGAAAACCGCATCTTCAAGCAGCGTAACGCTGATATTGGCGTCGTGACCGAGGATGACATCCAGAAATACGGCTTCTCGGGCGTGATGGTCCGTGGATCGGGGCTGGCATGGGACCTGCGTCGCGCGCAGCCCTATGAATGCTATGACGAGTTTGAATTCCAGATCCCCGTCGGCAAGAACGGCGACTGCTACGATCGTTACCTCGTCCGCATGGAAGAGATGCGCCAGTCGCTGCTGATCATCCGTCAGGCCATCGCCAAGCTGCGCGACTGCCCGGGCGATGTTCTGGCGCGTGGCAAGATCACTCCGCCGAAACGCTCGGACATGAAGACCTCGATGGAAAGCCTGATCCATCACTTCAAACTGTATACCGAAGGCTTCCACGTGCCCGCGGGCGAGGTCTATGCCGCCGTCGAGGCCCCCAAGGGCGAGTTCGGCGTCTATCTGGTCGCCGACGGTACCAACAAACCCTACCGCGCCAAACTGCGCGCGCCGGGCTTCCTGCACCTGCAAGCCATGGATCACGTCGCCGGAGGGCACCAACTGGCCGACGTCGCCGCCATCATCGGCACCATGGACGTCGTATTTGGAGAGATTGACCGCTAATGCTCCGCCGTCTGCATCCCGAACAACCCGAAAGCTTTGCCTTCTCTGCTGCCAACCAGCAATGGGCCGAAGCGCAGATCACCAAATACCCCGAGGGGCGTCAGGCCAGCGCGGTCATCCCGCTGCTGTGGCGTGCACAGGAGCAGGAGGGCTGGTTGAGCCGTCCGGCGATTGAATCCGTCGCCGACATGCTGGGTATGGCTTATATTCGCGTGCTCGAGGTTGCGTCCTTCTATTTCATGTTCCAACTGCAACCAGTTGGGTCTGTGGCGCATATTCAGGTCTGCGGTACGACTTCCTGCATGATCTGCGGGGCCGAGGATCTGATCGCGGTCTGCAAGGAAAAGATCGCGGCGAAACCGCATGAGCTGTCCGCCGATGGCAAGCTGAGCTGGGAAGAGGTGGAATGCCTCGGGTCCTGCACCAACGCGCCGATGGCGCAGATCGGCAAGGATTATTACGAAGACCTGACCGCCGAGAGCTTTGGCAAGATCGTCGACGATCTGGTGGCAGGCAAAGTGCCGACGCCGGGTCCGCAGAACGGCCGCTATGCGGCGGAACCGCTGAAGGGCCTGAGCAGTCTGGCCGAATATGAGGCCGAGAAACCTCAGTACAACGCGAGCGTCGAACTGGCGACTGATTTAAGCGACACGGTCAAGCGCATTGACGGGACTGAGGTTCCGATCCTGACCCCTTGGCTGGGCAAGGATGGCAAACAAGCTGGTGCCTCGGCGTCGGCGAAACCTCCGAAAGCGCCTGAAACACCGAAGCCGGCTGTAAAGCAGGCAGAAGAGGCGAAAGCCAAGCCTGAACCGGCAGAGGCCAAGGAAGACCAGCCCGATACGCTGACCGCAGCGCGGGATGGCAAGGCGGATGACCTCAAACTGCTGAAAGGTGTGGGGCCAAAGCTGGAAGAAACGCTAAACGAGCTTGGCTTCTACCACTATGACCAGATCGCGGCCTGGACGCCCGAGCATGTGGCCTGGGTGGATGCGCGTCTGAAGTTCAAAGGCCGGATCGAACGCGATGGCTGGATCGAACAGGCGGCCAAACTTGCGGCGGGTGAGGAAACCGAATTCGCCAAACGTGCCAAGGAAGACGGCACATACGAAGACTAAACGACGGTGCCCAGCCGGGGCGCCTTAGGTGAGATGGACAAGGACAAGGAACAGGCCATAGCCCGAAAGGGCCGACATATCGGCATCGTCATTGCGGTGACTATGGTGATCTGGCTTGCCATGAACATGTTCATCGGCCCCGCATTGGAACTGACGGCGCGCCATGCGCTGCTGTTCGATCTCGCCGCTCTGGCAGGATTTGTCTATGCGGGCGTCAACATATTTCAACTCTGGCGTATGCGTCAGGAGAGCTGAGGGTAAGCGATGCTGAAGGATCAGGACCGGATCTTTACCAACATCTACGGGATGCATGAACGCAGCTTGCGGGGGGCGCAGGCTCGCGGGCATTGGGACGGCACTGCTGGCCTGATCGGCAACGGGCGCGACTGGATCATTCAGACGATGAAGGACTCGGGGCTGCGTGGTCGTGGTGGTGCCGGATTCCCGACCGGTCTGAAATGGTCGTTCATGCCCAAGGAAAGCGACGGCCGCCCGGCTTATCTGGTGGTGAACGCGGACGAATCCGAGCCTGGCACCTGCAAGGACCGCGAAATCATGCGCCACGATCCGCATACGCTGATCGAAGGCTGCCTGATCGCGTCTTTCGCGATGAACGCTCACACCTGCTATATCTACCTGCGTGGCGAATATATCCGCGAGCGTGAGGCGTTGCAGGCCGCGATTGATGAGGCGTATGACGCCGGTCTGCTGGGCAAGAACGCTGCCGGTTCGGGTTGGGATTTCGACCTGTTCCTGCATCATGGCGCGGGTGCCTATATCTGCGGTGAGGAAACCGCTCTGATCGAAAGCCTTGAGGGCAAGAAGGGTATGCCGCGGATGAAACCGCCGTTCCCGGCGGGTGCGGGGCTTTACGGTTGCCCGACCACTGTGAACAATGTGGAATCCATCGCAGTTGTGCCGACCATCCTGCGCCGGGGCGCGGATTGGTTCGCGGGCTTTGGCCGTCAGAACAACGCGGGCACCAAGCTGTTTGCGATCTCGGGCCACGTCAACAACCCCTGCGTCGTCGAAGAGGCGATGTCGATTTCCTTTGAAGAGCTGATCGAAACCCATTGCGGCGGCATTCGCGGCGGTTGGGACAATCTGCTGGCGGTGATCCCAGGTGGCTCGTCTGTTCCTTGTGTGCGCGGCGAGAACATGCGCGACGCGATCATGGATTTCGATTACCTGCGCAACGATCTGGGCTCGGGTCTGGGGACGGCGGCGGTGATCGTGATGGATAAATCGACCGATATTATCAAGGCGATCTGGCGGCTGTCGAAGTTCTACAAACACGAAAGCTGCGGCCAGTGTACGCCTTGCCGTGAAGGCACCGGCTGGATGATGCGTGTGATGGACCGTCTGGTGCGCGGCGAGGCCGAACCGGAAGAGATCGACATGCTATTCGATGTGACCAAACAGGTCGAAGGCCACACAATCTGCGCCCTTGGCGACGCGGCGGCCTGGCCGATCCAGGGCCTGATCCGCAATTTCCGCGAGGAAATCGAAGATCGCATCAAGGCGCAGAAGTCGGGCCGCATGGGCGCGATGGCGGCGGAGTGACGATGATGGACATTTTTGCAGAATACGGCCACGCGCTTGCGTCGCTGGTGATTTTCACCCTCGTCGTGCTGTTTTTGGCCCCGTTCTCGGCGCTGGCCAAACAGGGCAAGGGGCTGGCGCCGGGGGCGATCCCCGCGCAGGACTATGCCGACAAGGCGTATCGCCTGAACCGCGCGTACCTGAACGGGACCGAGACGCTGCCTGCCTATCTGACGGTTACAGTTGCAGCGATCCTGATGGGGGTTAGCCCGGTTTGGGTGAACCTGCTTGCCTCGGTCGCACTGTTGGCGCGTCTGGCGATGCTGGTCGTGCATATGCGCGGAATCGGCAAACCTCACAGCGGCTTGCGATCGGTTCTTTATGTCGTCGGTTGGGCCTGCATGTTTGTCATGGGCCTCATGGCGTTGGTGGCAGCGTTCTGATGGTGGGGCTGGGGAAAAATCGGATGTTCGGGCTAAGGCATCTCAAGAACAACGGTTTCATGCTGGGTATGGTTGCCGCGCTGACGTTTGTTTCAGCTTGCGGAATAGTCACGCCTTCTGAAAATCAGGTCCGGTTCGACGGTCACGCGTTCCGGGCCAAAGTAAAACCCGTCAACAAGAAAGCTTCACCGGCTGACTTTACGGTTGTGGTCAACGGCGTCTCGGCCTCGCTTGACGGTGCGCGCGAGGCCGGTCGCTTTGAAGGGACCAAGTTCTGTATCAAGAATTTCGGCTCTTCCAAAATCGCGTGGAAGGTAGGCCCGGATACCGAGCCGCAGAACCTGCGCATCAGCGATGACAAACTGACCTTTGCAGGAACCTGCCAGCGACCATGACGCGTGTTTTTGCATATCAGGCCATGATGCGGCGGGTGTTATTGCATAGCGCCCCGACCGCCTTTCGTCTTGGGTTTCCCAAGTCGAAAGGAATTGTCATGTCTGGTACCAAAACGCTTGCATTGATCTCGGTGCTGACCCTGCCGACCCTTGCCGAAGCAAAACCGCCCTTGCGCGAAGTCAAAGAGATCGACAACGAACTCTACTATATCGCCATTGCAAACGAGATTTCAGAGTATTGCCCGTCGATCAGCGGGCGCCGTCTGAAGGCGATTGGTGTGATGTGGGATCTGCGGTCTAAGGCAAACAAGCTGGGTTACTCGGACAAGGAAATCCGAGCCTATGTGGATTCCGACGCTGAAAAGGACAGGATGCGCGCCAAGGGCGAGGCGTATCTCGCACAGAACGGTGTCACGTATGAAAATCCTAACTCTTTCTGCACGTTGGGGCGGAAGGAAATCGAAAGAAACAGCGCCATTGGCGTGTATTTGAGGTCGAATTGACGGATGGGCGCTGAAACTCTGAAAATTGGCGCAATTGGTGTGGCACTGCTGTTGGCAGGTTGTCAGTCTCCTGTGGAGACTGACACAGCAAATAGAAACTCCGGTTCTCTGGCATTTCAGCAGAATAATATACCGGATTCGGTCTACGAATTTGTGTTGAGCGTAGAGACAGCTCGCGGGCTAGCTCAATACTGCGATGAGGTTCGCATTTTGAATACCAACATAAACCAATACTGGCGAGGTCGTGTTCTAAGCCTCTCGAATAGTGGTTACTACGCGAAGGAAATTCGTGAGATGCCAAGAAGGGTTCGCAGTGAGAAGTTCATTAGCGACTATCAAGAGTATTTCCGCTCGGCTGGGCTTGTACCCGGTGACAATGAGAAATTCTGCGCCGTAGCCCACAGCGAAATGGAAGCCCGGTCTGACATTGGCAGATTTCTGGGCCTAAAAGGATGAACAACTGATGTCTGACCTCCGCAAAGTGAATATCGACGGGCAGGAAATCGAAGTCGATGGTGCGATGACCCTGATCCAGGCCTGCGAAGAGGCCGGGGTCGAAGTGCCGCGTTTTTGCTATCACGAACGTCTGTCGATCGCCGGGAACTGCCGGATGTGTCTGGTTGAGGTCGTGGGCGGCCCGCCGAAACCCGCAGCCTCCTGCGCGATGCAGGTGCGTGACTTGCGCCCGGGGCCGGAAGGTCAACCGCCGGTGGTCAAGACGAACTCGCCCATGGTCAAGAAGGCCCGCGAAGGGGTGATGGAGTTTCTGCTGATCAACCACCCGCTGGATTGCCCGATCTGCGATCAGGGCGGCGAGTGCGACCTGCAGGATCAGGCGATGGCTTACGGTCTGTCTGGCTCGCGCTTCAAGGAGGCCAAGCGGGCGGTGGACGATCTGGATCTGGGGCCGCTGGTCGGCACCGCGATGACCCGCTGCATCAGCTGTACCCGCTGTGTCCGGTTCACCACCGAGGTCGCTGGGATCTCCCAGATGGGTCAGACCGGGCGGGGCGAGGATGCCGAAATCACCTCGTATCTGAACCAGACGCTAGATTCGAACATGCAGGGCAACATCATCGACCTGTGCCCGGTTGGGGCACTGACGTCGAAGCCCTACGCCTTTACCGCGCGACCGTGGGAACTGACCAAGACCGAGAGCATCGACGTGATGGACGCTCTGGGTTCGAACATTCGGGTGGATACCAAGGGCCGTGAAGTGATGCGCTTTTTGCCGCGCAACCATGACGGCGTGAACGAGGAATGGATCAGCGACAAGACCCGCTTTGTCTGGGACGGGCTGCGCCGTCAGCGACTGGACAAACCTTACGTGCGCGAAAACGGCAAACTGCGCCCGGCCTCGTGGCCCGAGGCGCTGACGAAAGCCGCCGAGGCGCTGAAAGGCGCCGAGAAGCCGGCGGGGATCGTCGGTGATCTGGCTCCGGTTGAGGCCGCATTTGCGCTGAAGCAGATGATCGAAGGGCAGGGTGGTGTTGTCGAATGCCGTACCGATGGCGCCAAGCTGCCTGCGGGCAATCGGGGTGCCTATGCCGGGACCGCAGCCATTGAGGACATCGACAGCGCCGAGCGCATTCTGCTGATCGGAACCAACCCGCGTGACGAGGCTCCGGTACTGAACGCCCGTATCCGCAAGGCTTGGGCGCATGGGGCCGAGGTGGCTCTGGTCGGTCCGGCGGTGGACCTGACTTATGAGTATCACCACATGGGTGACGACCGCGCGGCGCTGCAGATAGTCGTCGACATGGGCGGCGATGATGCAATCAAGGGCAAACGCTCTCTGGTCGTCGTCGGGCAGGGCGCATTGCAAGAGGCGGACGGCGCTGCCGTTCTGGCCGCTGCTCAGGCCATCGCGACCAATACAGAAAGTGGTCTGATCGTGCTGCACACCGCCGCATCGCGCGTCGGCGCGATGGATGTGGATGCCACCAACGAAGGCGGCATGGATGCGGTTAGCGCAGCCGATGTGATTTTCAACCTCGGCGCGGATGAGGTCGAAATCAGCGACGGTGCCTTTGTCATCTATCAGGGCAGCCATGGTGACCGGGGCGCACACCGTGCCGACGTGATCCTGCCGGGCGCGGCCTATACTGAGGAAAACGGCCTGTTCGTGAATACCGAAGGCCGCCCTCAGCTGGCGATGCGCGCCGGGTTTGCGCCGGGTGAGGCCAAGGAAAACTGGGCCATTCTGCGTGCCCTGTCAGCCGAGCTGGGCGCAACGCTGCCTTTCGACTCGCTGGCGCAACTGCGCACCGCGCTGATCGAAGCGGTTCCGCAGCTGGCCCGTATCGACGAAGTGGCCGAGAACGAGGTTCAGGCGCTGGATGCAGGCCCTCTGGGCAAGGCGACCTTCCGTTTGGCGGTCAAGGATTTCTACCTGACCAACCCGATCGCACGCGCTTCGCAGCTGATGGCCGAACTTTCGGCGCAGGCACAGGCCCGCAAATCCGGGAAGATCGCAGCGGAATGAACCAAAGCTGTTTCATATCACATGCAAGCGCGACTGCCGGGTGGCAGTACGCCGCGCCTGATTTGTGTGTGAAACCCAAGATTAAGGGTGGCGCAATGGCAGCAGATGCTGTTTACACCAACGCGCCGACCCAGCCGCAGTTTGCGCAGGCACATGGCCTTTGCATCGCTCGCGGAAAACGGAATACCCACGGTGTGAGGACCAATGGCTGATTTCTTTAACACCCCAGGCGGAATAGCCATCATCATTTTGGCGCAAGTGCTTGCTGTTGTTGCGTTCGTGATGATCTCGCTGTTGTTCCTTGTCTATGGCGACCGCAAGATCTGGGCGGCTGTCCAGATGCGTCGCGGACCCAACGTGGTTGGCGTCTATGGCATTTTGCAATCGGTGGCCGACGCGCTGAAATACGTCGTGAAAGAGGTCGTGATCCCCGCCGGGGCCGATCGCGCCGTGTTCATTCTGGCCCCGATGACCAGCTTTGTTCTGTCGCTGATCGCCTGGGCTGTGATCCCGTTCAACGACGGCTGGGTTCTGTCAGACCTGAATGTGGCGATTCTGTATGTTTTTGCCGTGTCCTCGCTTGAGGTTTATGGCGTGATTATGGGCGGTTGGGCGTCGAACTCAAAGTACCCGTTCCTTGGGTCTCTGCGGTCCGCGGCGCAGATGATCTCATACGAAGTGTCAATTGGTTTGATCATCATCGGTGTAATCATCTCGACTGGATCAATGAATTTTGGCTCGATCGTGGGCGCGCAGGATACCGGCTATGGCTTCTTTGGCTGGTACTGGCTGCCGCATTTCCCGATGGTCTTCCTGTTCTTCATCTCGGCGCTGGCCGAAACCAACCGCCCGCCCTTCGACCTGCCCGAGGCGGAATCGGAACTGGTGGCCGGGTATCAGGTGGAATACTCCGCCACGATGTTCCTGCTGTTCATGGCCGGTGAATACATCGCGATCTTCCTGATGTGCGCCCTGATTTCGCTGCTGTTCTTCGGCGGCTGGCTGTCCCCGATTCCCGGTCTGCCGGATGGGGTACTGTGGATGGTCGCCAAGATGGCGTTCTTCTTCTTCATCTTCTCGATGGTCAAGGCGATCACGCCCCGCTACCGCTATGACCAGCTGATGCGGCTGGGTTGGAAAGTGTTCCTGCCGTTCTCGCTGGCCTGGGTGGTGTTCGTGGCCTTTGCAGCGAAATTCGAATGGTTCTGGGGCATCTTCGCCCGGTGGAGTGTTGGGGGATGAAGGCGCGCATGAGATACTCTCTGGCAGCCTGCGGAATTCTTGTGATGAGTGTTTCCGCCCTTCACGCCGCCGAAACGGAATCAACGTGGGAGCCAAACTACTTGGAAACAGCTCGCTCGTATTGCGCTCCGCAGATTGAAATGCTGTTGGAGGCCGAAGAGCAAGGCCCTAAACTGTTAGCTGATGCAAAAATTGAATGGGACCCAGCGCTTCCAGAAAATCAGCATCGGGCTTTTAATAAATTTGGTGCTTGGGCGATAGTTGGTTCCGTTCAGGTGGCCCAACTAACAACATACATGGTGGCCATAAACGAGAGTAAACCAGTTTCGGAACAGTTGGTAAACGCGAACTGGGCTCTTCTGGAGCTTTCTGATTGTCTTTGGTTGTCCCAAGAAGAACGCGATCTGATAGAAGAATTAATGCTTTCCACGCCTATGGATGAAGCCGGTGAAGGCCCTTCATATTCTTCCGAAGATGTAGATGTCGTCTTGGGACCACTTGACCAAGCAGAGTGTTTTCGTTGGCGAGAAGCCAGTGGTCGCATATTGGAAATATCGCCGGAATCCGAAGGTGCAAAAACGCGAATGCATGAGATTTTGGTGGATACCGTCGGGCAGTGCGAGGAGAAATTCGAGATGCCGTTCGAGAGGAATTTCTAGGATATGACCCAAATCGACTATACCCGCGCCGCCAAGTACTTTCTTCTGCAGGACTTCTGGGTCGGCTTTAAACTGGGGATGAAGTACTTTTTCGCCCCCAAAGCCACCATCAACTATCCGCATGAGAAGGGCCCGCTGTCGCCGCGTTTCCGGGGCGAACACGCCCTGCGCCGTTATCCGAACGGTGAGGAACGCTGCATCGCCTGCAAACTGTGCGAGGCGGTCTGCCCTGCGCAGGCCATCACCATCGACGCCGAACCGCGCGAAGACGGGAGCCGCCGCACCACGCGTTATGACATCGACATGACCAAGTGCATCTATTGCGGTTTCTGCCAAGAGGCCTGCCCGGTCGATGCCATCGTCGAAGGCCCGAACTTCGAATTCGCCACGGAAACCCGTGAAGAGCTGTTCTACGACAAGCAGAAGCTGCTCGACAACGGCGAACGCTGGGAAGCTGAGATCGCCCGCAATCTGGAAATGGACGCGCCGTACCGATGAGTGACAGTCCGACAAATCCGTTCGAGCTGATGATGAAGCAGGCTCAGGACATGGCCAAGGCGATGAACCCGGCGATGGAAAGCTTCTCGCCCAAAGGGTTCGAGGCGCTGTGGCCGACCATGCCCAAAGAGGTCATGGAGATGATGTTCGGCAACACCGTCAACAAGGATGGGCTGGATGCCAAGACGCGCCTGTTGCTAACGCTGGCCGGGCTGACCTGTCAGGGTGCTCAGGCGGATGCAGCGGTGCGCCAGACCGTGCGTCATGCGCTGGAAGCTGGCGCCAAGAAACAAGAGATCGTGGAAACGATCGGTCAGATGTCGGTCTTTGCCGGCATCCCGGCCATGACCCGTGCGCTGGATCTGGCGCAAGAGGTCATGGGCGACAACGAGGATGAGGATCAATGACCGTCTTTGCCTTCTATCTGTTTGCCATCAGCGCCATCACCGGCGGGCTGTTCACGGTGATCAGCCGCCAGCCGGTGCACTCGGTCCTGTGGCTGATCCTGTCCTTCCTGTCCGCGGCGGGGCTGTTCGTGCTGCTGGGGGCCGAGTTCGTGGCGATGCTGCTGATCATCGTTTACGTGGGCGCGGTCGCGGTTCTATTCCTGTTCGTGGTGATGATGCTGGATGTGGACTTTGCCGAGCTCAAGGCTGAGATGGCGCGCTATATGCCGCTGGCCCTGCTGATCGGTCTGGTCATCCTGATGCAGTTTGTCATGGCCTTCGGCGCATGGGACAGCGCGCAGGGTGCGGCAGCCAATCTGGCGCAGCCGGTCCCGGCGGACCGCCACAACACCGAGGCGCTCGGCGTCATTCTTTATGATCAATACTTCCTTCTGTTCCAACTGGCGGGCCTGATCCTGCTGGTGGCCATGATCGGCGCCATCGTGCTGACCCTGCGCCATCGCAAGGACATCAAGCGTCAGGACATCGTCGGCCAGATGATGCGCGACCCGGCCAAGGCGATGGAGCTTAAGGATGTGAAACCGGGGCAGGGGTTGTGAGATACAGGCTTCCAAATCTAGCGGCTTTGCTCTCTTGTCTCACATTGACTCCGTTTGCAGCAACGGCGTGCGAAGACAGGATTCAAAATGAAGGCCTAAAGCTGAAACGCGTGTTTTCAGACTGTAGTTTCAACAACGGAGCCCGAGGTCGATGGGACACGTTCAACGGCGAAGCTGTTGTCGACATAGGTAACGGTCGCATCGGACAAAGAATAAATAGCGGTAGCGGTTGTAGCCCCAAAGAGAGCTTGTTTTTCCAGAATTGCTCTACCGGAAAAGGCATTGTTATCGAAGGGGAATACAGCCAATCCAACATTGCTGGTTACCTTCCAAGTTCTATCGATCTGATACAGAAACCAGAAGGCCCGATAGGGCTGGCTTCAGATACTACTGTAGCTGACCTAGAACGGATTTCAGCCGTGCATCGATACTCGTTCACCAAAGAGCTTCGAGAGTTCTTCGGCAGAACCAAAGACCACAAGCGCATCGACTACACCTGTGGCTGCAAACTCTACTACCCCGACTCGCCAGGAGCGAAGCTATGATCGGACTTGAACACTATCTTACGGTCGCGGCGACGCTGTTCGTCATCGGCATCTTCGGTCTCTTCCTGAACCGCAAGAACGTCATCATCCTGCTGATGAGCATTGAATTGATGCTGCTGGCGGTGAATATCAACCTCGTGGCGTTTTCCAGCTTCCTCGGCGATCTGGTCGGGCAGGTATTTACGCTGTTTGTCCTGACCGTTGCGGCGGCCGAGGCGGCGATTGGTCTGGCCATTCTGGTCTGCTTCTTCCGCAACCGCGGCACCATCGCGGTTGAAGACGTCAACATGATGAAGGGGTAAGGGAATATGGAAACCACCATCCTCTTTGCCCCGCTTGTGGGCGCACTGATCTGCGGTTTTGGCTGGCGCTTCATTGGCGAGAAAGCCGCCATGTGGACGGCCACGGGCCTGTTGTTTCTGGCCTGTCTGCTGTCGTGGCTGGTATTCTTCAGCTTTGATCCCTCTGCCTATCCCGGGGGATCCTATTCGGTGCCGGTACTTCGGTTCATTGAAAGCGGTTCGCTATCGACCGAATGGGGCATCCGTCTGGACCGGCTGACGGCGATCATGCTGATCGTCGTGACGACCGTCTCGTCGCTCGTGCATCTCTATTCCTTCGGCTACATGGATCACGACCCGCAATGGCGTGAGGGCGAAAGCTATAAACCGCGCTTCTTTGCCTATCTGTCCTTCTTCACCTTCGCCATGCTGATGCTGGTGACGGCGGATAACCTAGTGCAGATGTTCTTTGGCTGGGAAGGTGTGGGTGTCGCGTCCTACTTGCTGATCGGGTTCTACTATCGCAAACCCTCTGCCAACGCCGCTGCGATCAAGGCCTTCGTGGTGAACCGGGTTGGCGACTTTGGTTTTGCGCTGGGGATTTTCGCGCTGTTCTTCCTGACTGATAGCATCAACTTCTCGGACATCTTCGCCTCGGCACCGGAACTGGCGGAAACACAACTGCACTTCCTGTGGGGTGAGTGGACCGCCATTGAGGTGATCTGTGTGCTGCTGTTCATCGGTGCGATGGGTAAATCGGCGCAGCTGATCCTGCACACGTGGTTGCCGGACGCGATGGAAGGCCCGACGCCTGTGTCGGCACTGATCCACGCCGCGACCATGGTGACTGCCGGTGTGTTCCTGGTCTGCCGCATGTCGCCGCTGATGGAATTCGCACCGGGTGCAACCGGATTTATCACCGTGCTGGGTGCGTCGACTGCGTTCTTTGCCGCGACCGTGGGTCTGGTGCAGACCGACATCAAGCGCGTCATCGCCTATTCGACCTGTTCGCAGCTGGGCTACATGTTCGTGGCGGCAGGTGTTGGCATGTATTCGGCCGCGATGTTCCACCTGTTCACGCACGCGTTCTTCAAGGCCCTGCTGTTCCTTGGCGCCGGTTCGGTGATCCACGCCATGCATCACGAGCAGGAGATGACCGAGTACGGCGGTCTGCGTAAGAAAATTCCCTATACCTTCTGGGCGATGATGATCGGGACACTGGCCATCACCGGTGTGGGTATTCCGCTGACAACCATCGGGTTCGCCGGGTTCCTGTCCAAGGACGCTATCATCGAGAGCGCCTATGCAGGCGGGTCGGCCTATGGCTTCTGGCTGCTGGTGGTCGCGGCTGCATTCACTTCGTTCTACAGCTGGCGTCTGATTTTCCTGACCTTCTACGGCAAGCCGCGTGGTGATCAGCATACACATGATCACGCGCATGAAAGCCCGATGTCCATGCTGGTGCCTTTGGGCGTGTTGTCTCTGGGAGCGGTCTTTGCCGGCATGATCTGGTACGGCAACTTCTTTGGTCACGCGGACAAGGTTGGCAAGTTCTATGGTATTCCGATGGCCGAAGCGTCCGAGCACGTAGAGGCGGGCGATCACGGCCAGACGGATGCGCATGCTGATACGGCCCATGCGGAGGATGACCACGCGTCGGACACGCAGGCGGATGACGGTCATGGTGACGAGGCTGAACATGCTGACACAGGTCACGGTGACGAGGCGGCCCATGGTGGGGATCACCACTATGTCTTCGCGGGCAAGCCGGGCGAGGGTGCCCTGTATATCGCGCCGGAGAACCACATTCTGGACGACGCGCACGCAGCTCCGAAATGGGCCAAGATTTCGCCCTTCGTTGCGATGGTGCTGGGTTTTGTCATGGCCTACTGGTTCTATATCGTGAACCCGTCGCTGCCGGGGCGTCTGGCTCAGAACCAGCGGCCGCTGTACCTGTTCCTGCTGAACAAATGGTACTTTGACGAAATCTACGACGCGATCTTCGTCAAACCCACCGTGGCGCTTGGCCGGTTCCTGTGGAAACGCGGCGATGGTAACACCATCGACGGCTTCCTGAACGGTGTCGCCATGGGCGTTGTCCCCTTCTTCACCCGCCTCGCAGGCAAGGCGCAGACGGGCTACATCTTTACTTACGCCTTCTGGATGGTTCTGGGCATTGCCGCCTTGGTCACCTGGATGTCGATCGGCGGAGGCGCACACTAATGGATAATATCCTCTCCATCGTCACCTTCATCCCCGCAGTGGCAGCCGGCATTCTGGCCCTGTTCCTGCACGGCGATGACGTGGCCGCGCAGCGCAACGCAAAATGGGTGGCTCTGGTTGCGACCACGGTGACCTTCTTGGTCTCGATCGGCATCTATACGGGCTTTGACCCGTCCAACACCGGCTTTCAGATGGTGGAAGAGGGTGAGTGGTTGCTGGGCCTGAAATACAAGATGGGTGTGGACGGCATCAGCGTTCTGTTCGTGCTGCTGACCACCTTCATCATGCCGCTGACGATTTTGGCCAGCTGGCAGGTCACCGATCGCGTCAAGGAATACATGATCGCCTTCCTGCTCTTGGAAACGCTGATGCTGGGCGTGTTCATGGCGCTGGATCTGGTTCTGTTCTATCTGTTCTTCGAGGCAGGCCTGATCCCGATGTTCCTGATCATCGGGATCTGGGGCGGTAAGGACCGCATCTATGCCAGCTTCAAGTTCTTCCTCTATACCTTCCTCGGCTCGGTGCTGATGCTGGTGGCGATGGTGGCGATGTATGCGGATGCGGGCACCACCGACATCGAAGCATTGATGAGCCATCATTTCTCGTCGGAGAGCTTTAGCGTGCTGGGCATCTATGTAGTCGGCGGGATGCAGACGCTGATGTTCCTGGCCTTCTTCGCCTCGTTTGCGGTCAAAATGCCGATGTGGCCGGTGCATACCTGGTTGCCGGACGCGCACGTGCAGGCGCCGACAGCTGGCTCGGTCGTGCTGGCGGCGATCCTGCTGAAGATGGGCGGCTATGGCTTCCTGCGGTTCAGCTTGCCGATGTTCCCTGTGGGCTCGGCGGTGATGACCGATCTGGTGCTGTGGATGTCTGCCATCGCCGTGGTCTACACCTCGCTGGTGGCGCTGGTGCAGGAGGACATGAAAAAGCTGATCGCCTATTCCTCGGTCGCGCATATGGGTTTTGTGACCATGGGAATATTCGCGGCGAACCAGCAGGGCATTGACGGAGCCATCTTTCAGATGCTCAGCCACGGGTTCATCTCGGCCGCGCTGTTCCTGTGTGTCGGCGTGATCTATGACAGGATGCACACCCGCGACATCGATGCGTACGGTGGTCTGGTGATCCGGATGCCCGCCTATGCGCTGGTCTTCATGCTGTTCACCATGGCCAATGTCGGCCTGCCGGGCACTTCTGGCTTTATCGGAGAGTTCCTGACCCTGATGGGCGCGTTCCAGGTCAACACTTGGGTAACCGCAGTGGCCGCGACCGGTGTGATCTTCTCGGCGGCTTACGCGCTGTGGCTGTATCGCCGCGTGGTCTTTGGCGACCTGATCAAGGAAAGCCTAAAGGCAATGACTGACATGAGCTCGCGCGAGCGGCTGATTTTTGCGCCGCTGATCGTGATGACGATCCTGCTGGGCGTCTACCCGTCGCTGGTGACCGATGTGATCGGCAACTCGACCGCTGCACTGATTTCGAACTATGACACGGCGCTGGCCGCGGCTGAGGCCGTGACCCAGGCGGCCGCTTCGCATTAAGGAGGCTTTGGAGACATGATCCAGGCTGATCTGACAATAATCCTGCCAGAGATCGTTCTGGCCGTATATGCGATGGCCGCTCTGATAGGGGCTGTCTACACTGCGAAAGACGCGCTGGCGCCAGTTCTGGTTTGGTCAACGGCCGGTCTGATGGCGCTGCTGGCCATTTGGATTGCCACCAATGGCGATGGCGTCAACGTGGCCTTCAACGGCATGTTCATCGACGACGGGTTCTCGCGTTTTGCCAAGGTTGCGGTCCTTCTGTCCGCCGCCGCTGTTCTGGTGATGAGTCAAGATTACATGTCGCGCCGCGGGTTGCTGCGGTTCGAATACCCGCTGCTGGTGGCCTTGGCCGCCGTGGGCATGATGATGATGGTCAGCGCCGGCGACCTGATGTCCCTGTATATGGGGCTGGAGCTGCAGTCGCTGTCCCTTTACGTCGTGGCCGCCCTGCGCCGCGACAGCGCGAAGTCGACCGAAGCGGGTCTGAAGTATTTCGTGCTTGGCGCGCTCAGCTCGGGCCTGCTGCTGTATGGCGCGTCGCTGGTCTATGGCTTTACTGGAACCACCCTGTTCTCGGGCATCATCCAGACCGTTCATCACGGAGACATCTCGGTCGGCCTGCTGTTCGGCCTGATCTTCCTGATCTCGGGTCTGGCGTTCAAGGTCTCGGCCGTGCCGTTCCACATGTGGACACCGGACGTCTACGAGGGCTCGCCCACGCCGATCACCGCCTTCTTTGCCACCGCGCCGAAAGTGGCGGCGATGGCGCTGTTTGCCCGTCTGATGCATGACGCCTTTGGTGGAGTGGTCAAGGATTGGCAGCAGGTGATCGTTCTGCTGTCCGTGCTGTCGATGCTGCTGGGTGCGGTTGCTGCGATTGGGCAGCGTAACATCAAGCGGCTGATGGCGTTCTCGTCGATTGCCCATATGGGCTATGCGCTGATCGGTCTGGCGGCAGGTACGGAAATGGGCATCAAGGCGATGCTGATGTATCTGGCGATCTACGTGACCATGAATATCGGCACCTTTGCCTTCATCCTGATGATGGAGCGTGATGGCAAACCCGTCACCGATATTGACGCGCTGCGTCAGTATTCCAAGCGCGATCCCGGCAAGGCTCTGGCCGTGCTGATCCTGATGTTCAGCCTTGCGGGCGTGCCGCCGATGCTGGGCTTTTTCGCCAAGTTCGGCGTCTGGCAGGCGGGCATCAGTGCAGGGCTGACCGGGCTGGTCATCGTCTCGGCCATCGCGTCCGTGATCGGTGCGTTCTATTACCTGCGGATCGTTTTCTACATGTATTTCGGGGAAGAGAACGAAGATCCGATCGAAACACGGTCCACGCCGGTACTGTGGGTCGCTCTGATGGGCTCGGCTGCGCTGATGCTGGTTGGCGTGTTTTATCAGTTCGGCATCGAAGGCGCGGCGGCAGCCGCGGCGGCAACGCTTGTCAACTGACGTGTCAGACATCCAATTGCAGGAGGCTCGGTCAACGGACTGGGCCTTTTTGCCATGACCGATTGGCCACAAGGATACGGCCTGCACATCGTGCAGGAGGTCGACAGCACGCTGAACGAGGCCGCCCGGCTTGCCCCAACCGCACCGGGTCCGGTCTGGATCATGGCGCACCACCAGACAGCAGCGCGCGGACGACGGGGCCGCACCTGGGCCAATCCCAAGGGCAATCTGGCGGCGACCCTGTTGATGCGCCCGCAGGGTAATCCGGAACAGGCGGCGCTGCGCAGTTTTGTGGCGGCGCTGGCTTTGTTCGACGCTTGTGTTGCGGTGACTGGCCGGGCGGCGGGACTGTCCTTGAAATGGCCCAATGATGTGCTGCTGAACGGCGGCAAGCTGGCCGGTATCCTGTTGGAAAGCACCGGGCAGGGGCGTGAACTGTCTCATTTGGCCATCGGCATCGGAGTAAACCTCGCTGAGGCGCCCCCGGCCTATGCCGTCGAACAAAGCGCCGTTCGTCCCGTCTCGTTGCTGTCAGAGACCGGTGCTGCTGTTATCCCCGAGGATTTTCTGACCGAACTGGCCTCGGCCTATGCGCGGTATGAAACTCAGTTCACGACCTACGGGTTCGAACCGATCCGCACCGCCTGGCTGTCGCGCGCTGCCAAGTTGGGCGAGGTGATCACCGCACGCACCTCGACCTCGGAAACGGTGGGAACCTTTGAAACCGTGGACACGAACGGCAACCTTGTCCTAAAGACTGCCAAGGGCCGCGTCAGCATTCCGGCTGCGGATGTGTTTTTCTGAAGGAGACGCAGATGCTTCTGGCAATTGACTGCGGCAACACCAACACCGTTTTCTCGATTTGGGATGGCGAGAAATTTCTGTGCACGCTGCGCACTTCGACCCACCATTCCCGCACGGCGGACGCCTATTTCACCTGGTATTCGACGCTGGTGAAACACTATGGGATCGACGCGGACATCACCGATGTGGTGATCGCCTCGACCGTGCCGCGCGTGGTGTTCAACCTGCGCATCTTTGCCGACCGCTTCTTTGGCTGCCGCCCGCTTGTTGTGGGCAAGCCGGAATGCCTGCTGCCGGTGGCACCGCGTATCGACGAAGGGACCGTTCCCGGACCCGACCGGCTAGCCAACGCGGTCGGCGCGTTTGACCGTCACGGCGGTGACGTGGTGGTGGTCGATTTCGGGACGGCTACGAATTTCGACGTGGTCGCATCTGACGGCGCCTATGTCGGCGGCATCATTGCGCCCGGCGTGAACCTCAGCCTTGAGGCGCTGCACCAAGGGGCGGCGGCCTTGCCCCATATCGACATCACCCGGCCTGAAAAGGTGATTGGTACAAATACGGTTGGCTGCATTCAGTCTGGCGTGTATTGGGGCTATTCCGGCTTGATCGAGGGGCTGATTGCCCGGATCAAAGAGGAATACGGAATGCCGATGAAAGTGGTCGGCACCGGCGGGCTTGCGCCTTTGTTCGATCAGGCGGATGTCGGGTTTGACGCGATCGAAGATGATCTGACGATGCACGGGCTGACCGTGATCCATCGCTATAACAAGGAAAATGGCTCATCATGAGCAGTGAACGATTGATCTATCTGCCGCTGGGCGGTGCCGGCGAAATTGGCATGAACGCCTATGTCTATGGCTATGGCAAACCGGGGAAAGAGCGTCTGATCCTCGTCGATCTGGGGGTGACATTCCCGGACATGGACACGACTCCGGGGGTTGATCTGATCCACGCCGATATCTCGTGGCTGCAGGAACGCGCCGACCGGCTGGATGCCGTGTTCGTCACCCATGCGCACGAGGATCACGTGGGCGCGGTTGCGCATTGCTATGAAGCATTGGGGGCTCCGGTTTATGCGCGCGCTTTCACCGCCAACATCGCCCGCCGCAAGATGGAAGAGCACGGCCACCCCGAGGATGCGGTACAGACAGCCTCGGCCTGGCCCGAGCAGATTTCGGTTGGTCCGTTCAAGGTCGGGTTCCTGCCAGTTTCGCATTCGATCCCCGAAAGCGCCGCACTGGTGATCGACACGCCCGAGGGCCGGATCGTACATTCCGGGGATTTCAAACTGGATACGCAGCCTGTGGTGGGCGAACCGTTTGACCCCGACCTGTGGGCCGAGATTGCCAAACCCGGCGTCAAGGCGTTGGTCTGTGACAGCACCAATGTGTTCTCGTCCCATGCGGGCCGCTCGGAATCCGAAGTTGGCCCCGAGATCACCAAGCTGGTGGAAAGCGCCGAGGGCATGGTGGTCGCAACCACTTTTGCCTCGAACGTGGCGCGGGTGAAGACGCTGGCCGAAGCGGGCGCACGGGCCGGACGCTCGGTCGTGTTGCTGGGCCGTGCGATGCGTCGGATGATCGAAGCGGCGACGGAAACCGGCATCCTGTCGGATTTCCCCAAGGTCGTCAGCGCCGAAGAGGCCGTGGACCTGCCGCGCCAGAACCTGATGCTGATCGTGACTGGTAGCCAGGGTGAGCGCCGCGCTGCCAGCGCGCAACTGGCGCGTGGCAAGTATCGTGGGATCGAGTTGAAAGAGGGCGACCTGTTCCTGTTCTCGTCCAAGACCATCCCCGGCAACGAACGTGGCGTGATCTTCATCATCAACCAGCTCAGTGAAAAGGGCGTCGATGTGGTGGATGACAGCTCGGGTCTTTACCACGTGTCCGGCCACGCCAACCGCCCCGATCTTGAAAGGGTGCACGCACTGATCGACCCGCAGATGGTGATCCCGATGCATGGCGAACACCGCCATCTGCGCGAACATGCAAAACTGGCCGAATCTGGTGGGCGCACTGGCATTCTGGCCGTGAACGGCACGATGCTGGACCTGACCGGCAATGAACCCAAGGTGGCCGACTATATCGAAACCGGCCGCACGTATCTGGATGGCACCGTCAAGGTTGGCGCGCTGGACGGGGTCGTGCGCGATCGTATCCGTATGGCTCTGAACGGGCATGTGACGGTGACGGTCATTCTGGATGAAGAGGACGAACCCCTGGGTGAGCCGTGGTGCGACACGATGGGCTTGCCCGAGATCGGAATCTCTAGGGCCGCCCTGGTCGAGGTGCTGGAAGAAGATCTGAACCAATTCCTGATGCGCGCCGATGCCAAAACCCTGCGCGACGATGACAAGCTGGAAGAAGCCATGCGCCGCATCGTGCGTCAGACGGCCAAAGCCGAGATTGGCAAAAAGCCCGAAGTGACCGCGGTGATCAGCCGGATGAAGTGACGCCTAATCCGCGTCAGGCATCGGATAGCCTTTGAGTTGCAGGAACAGGCTCTGTTCCTCGGTATGCAGGTAGAGGGGCACGGTCGCAGGCGGCTCGGGGTTTGAAACCCGGGCCGCGATTTCGGCCAGAACCACCTCGGTGATGAACGGCAAATCCAAATCGCGCGCGCGGTCGAGCGGAACCCATTGCAGGTGGGACAGCTCATCCGAGGCGCGGCTGAAGTCGTCCAGATCGCCCTGAATCGCGTTGGCATCGACCAGAAAGAAGCGCGCGTCGAAACGGCGGGGGCGGCCCGGCGGTGTCACCGCCCGGAACACGAATTGCAGGGCGTCAGCCGAGGGACGAAACCCCATGGAAGCAAAGCCCTGCCAGTCCTCGGGCACCGCGCCGCTCCAAGTGCCGGGTTCACCGAGAATAAGCCCGGTTTCTTCCCATAATTCGCGGATCGCCGCCGCGGCCAGCGCAGTCTGCAGCCCCGGTTCGGACTTTTCGTTCAACCGTTCGCGGCAAAGCTCGGGCATGGGGGCCGCCAGCGGAATTTCTTCATCCGCCGCATCAACCGCACCACCGGGAAACACGAACTTGTTGGGCATGAAGACGGCTTTTGCCCCGCGCTGCCCCATCAGGATCGATGGTTCGGTCAAACGGTCCCGCAGGACGATGACCGTCGCCGCGTTCCGTATCGCTGACTTGTCTTCTGTCATCCGCTGATCGACCTGTCTGCGCGGGTCATTGCGCTTTTTCAAAACCGTGCATCCGGCGCGCCCATTGATAGGCAACCACAGCGCCTTTCAGCCGGGGGAGCAGGAACAGCGACAGCGCAGTGCATCCGATGGCAAAGATCAGGAACATGGTCATGGGTTCGGGGCGGAACTCGACATAGGTCACGTGCAGCGCCGGAGCCAGCAGGTGACCGACCAGCAGAATGGTCAGATAGGCCGGGCCGTCATCCGCCCGGTGGTGGAACAGCTCTTGCCCGCAATTGCTGCAGCTATCGTTGACCTTCAGGTAGCCCCGCAGCAGCTTGCCTTCGCCACATTTCGGGCAACGGCCGCGAAAGCCTTTGATCAATGCGGGCCGTGTGGGGCGGTCATTCTCGGTTGTGGTGTCGATCGTCTGATCTGTCATTTTGAAACTCGCGCGTTCGAATGCGCAGGATAATGCGCTTGTTTTGTCCCGCAGAAAAGGGGGGTGCGGCGCTTTGTGACTTAGGTCGGCTGCAACTGGCTGTCAAAAAAATCTGATTTTTGCGACGGAACCCGCGCGCCGACCCGTTTGAACCTATGTGAGCAGCGGCGATGGGGCCGCAAAACAAAGGAAAAACGATATGAAAAGCGCGAAATTCATTCCGGCCATCCTGATCTCGGCCGTTGCAGTCACAGGCACCTCGGTTCTGGCGGCCGGGCCGAAGGATCGCGAACCCGCGAGCTTTCAGGAACTGGACGCCAATGGTGATGGCCAACTGACCCAGGAAGAGATGCAGGCCTTCCGAACGCAACGATTCACCGAGGCCGACACGAATGGCGATGGTCAGTTGAGCGTCGAGGAGATGCAGGCTGCGGCGCAAAAGAAAGCCAATGACCGTGTGACCAAGATGTTCGAAAGGCAGGATGCCAACAAAGACGGTTTTCTGAGCGAGGACGAGTTGCCCAAACCGCGCCGCGCTGGCAAGATGTTTGACCGTATCGACGCGGATAACAGCGGAACGATCTCGGAACAGGAATATGCCGATGCAAAAGAGCGGATGGGCCGGAAGCACAAAAAGCACGGCAAAGCGGGCTCTGACGACAATTGATGAAGGATGGAGGATCTGACCTCCCCCTTGCACGAAGTCCGTGGCGCGCCGTGCGCCGCGGACATGTCGGACGATGCGTTGCTGCGGCAGTTTGCCAAGGGCGATGCAGCGGCCGCGCGCGCGTTGACAGGTCGGCTGGCACCGCGGTGTTTGTCGGTGGCTATGCGAATGCTGGGCAATCGGACCGAGGCCGAAGACGTCACGCAGGATGCGATGATGCGGCTGTGGCAGATGGCACCGAACTGGGTGTCCGGGCAGGCCAAGGTGTCAACCTGGCTGTACCGTGTAACGCTGAACCTGTGTGTGGATATACAGCGCAAGAAACGGCCGGACCGTCTGGACGAAGTTCCGGAACCCGAGGATGGCGACCTCAGTGCAGCGGATCGGATGCAGGACGCGGCGCGCAAGGACGCCTTGCAGGCGGCGTTATCGCAATTGCCGGACCGCCAGAGGCAGGCGGTGATCTTGCGGCATATCGAGGAGTTACCCAACCCGGAAATCGCCGGGATCATGGGTGTTTCGACGGAAGCGGTGGAAAGTCTGACCGCGCGCGGAAAACGCGCCTTGGCCGCGATACTGGCCGGGCGGCAAGATGAACTGGGGTACGAAGATGGCTGAGAACGACACGGAACTTGACCAGTTGTTTGCCCAGGCACGGCAAACCCGACCCGAATTGACCGATGATCTGGCGGTCCGTATCCTGACGGATGCCGAAACAGTGCGTCTGGACCGCCTGAAACCCGCAGCACAGCCGCGCCCGGTCTGGTCGCGGATCCTGGACGGGATCGGTGGTTGGCAGAGCATGAGCGGTCTGGTTGCGGCCAGCGCGGCGGGTGTTTGGATCGGCTTGTCGGCACCGGGCTTTCTGCCCGACCCCGCGACGATTATCTACCCACAAGAGACCAGCTTTGTGGTCGCTGATCTTGGTCTGGACACAACCTTTCTGGAGGACGCCGAATGAGCGATAATGCCAAGCCCAAAAGACGGTGGGTAACGGTTCTGCTGACCGTGTCGCTGGCGCTGAACCTGTTGATCGTCGGGGTTGCCCTGGGCACGGTTTATCGGGTCAAGGGTGGGGATCACGGCAAGGCACCTCCGGGATTTGGACCTGCGATTTACCGGGCGTTGCCCAAAGAGGATCGGAAAGCCCTGCGCGGGGAACTGTCCGGGCGGCATGCGACGGGGGCGAAACTCCGGTCTCAGGATTTTGCTGCGCTTGAGGCCGCCTTGCGGGCAGCGCCATTTGACCCATCGGTCGTACAGGCGTTGCTGCAGCAACAGGCGCAGGCCATGGCCGAATTGCAAGGCGCATTGCAGGATGAATGGCTGGACCGGATCACCGCGATGACGGATGCCGAGCGTCAGGTTTATGCGGACCGGCTGCAAGAGGTTGTGCAGCGCAAACGTCACGGGCGTAAGCACAAGGACTGACCGCGTCAGGCAGCGCTTTGCCGAACCCGAACCTGATTGCGCCCGGCTGTTTTGGCGGCGTATAGCGCGATGTCGGCCGATTTGATCAATCCTTCCAGCCCCGCAGGCTGAAGCGTGGGTGAGGTCACATTGGCATGGGTTGCAATCAGCCCGATGCTGATCGTCACCGGGATGGGGGCAGGGGTGTCCGGTAGGTCGAATGGTTCCCGGCGGATGCAGTCACACAGGCTGCGGGCCAGTTTTAGAGCCTGGGCTTGCGTGGTCTGCGACAGGCCGATCATGAACTCTTCCCCGCCGATCCGGGCAATGAAACCGGCCGAACCGACGGCCTGCTTCAACCGTTTGGCTGCCTCGGTCAGAACCAGATCCCCTCCGGTGTGGCCGAATTTGTCGTTGATGGCCTTGAAATAGTCTAGATCGGCCAGCATCACCGCAAAGCCTTTTCCGGCGCGCGTGGACTGATGGGCGATCTGATCCATCGCGCGCATCGCATAGCGGCGGTTGTGCAGCCCGGTCAGAGGATCCACCCAGGAGTCGACCAGCCCACGCCGTAATGAGGCGCGCATCTGATCCAGCCGCGTCTTGCGCTTGATCTGGCTGTCCAGACGCAACAGCGCCTCTTCCGCGCAGAACCCGTCCATGCAGATCGCGTCGGCGCCCCGGTCCAGCGCCTCCGAGGCCAGCGCGGCATTCTCTTCCCCGAGAACCCCGATAAGAACCGTGTGCCGGGTGGTGCTTCGGGATTTCAGATCTGCCAGCAGGTTCAGACTCGATGGGTTTGTGCTGATTTCAAAGATGATGGCATCAGGCACCGGCCCTGACAAAACGCCGTGCAGGTTTGTTGATGTATGCGCGGACAAGCTGTGCCGCGTGCGTTTCGACAGGGCGTTCTGCCACAACGTCCCGGTCCGTGCAGATTGCGTCAGAATGGCCACACGGGCCGCTTTGGGGGGCATGAAGGGTGCGGTGCCGGGCTCTGCAAAGCCCATGGGGTGTGAACCGGATTCGACGTGCAGATCCTGTGTTTCGGCCCGTGCTCGCAACAGGCTGCGCACTCTTGCCAGCAGGAAAGTGTCTTTGAACGGGTGCACCAGAACATCGTCCAACCCATCCGCCAGGGCCTTCAACCGGGCGGCCTTGTCGTTTTGCGGCGCGATCGCCACCACCGGCACCCCGATCAGGTCCGGATCAGCCTGAACCAGCCTTTTGACATCCGCCGCAGTCCCATCCGGCAAGGTCTGAGACGTCAGCACCAGATCGGGCTTGGCGCGCCGTAACAGCCCGGCGAGGCCCTGAAGCCTTTCGCCCTGTACGACGTGGTACCATGCTGCCGTCAGTTGGACCTTCAGCATGATGCGATTGGTTGAGGTCCCGTCGAGGACAAGGATGGTTCCCTGCACGGCCATATCAGTCACCATTGATTGCATGCGTTGCCAAAGTGTTTATGAGTCTGGTTAACAAACCCTTTCCGCGACCTGATCCGGGGCAATTTTATGTCAATCTCCGCCCAATCTGCAGAAACGCTGGCGCTCAATGTCTTGGGCTGGCTGGTCGGTAACGACGAATTGCTGCCGATTTTTCTGGGGTCTACCGGTGCATCGGCGCAGGATCTGCGTGACCGGGCGGGCGAACCGGAGTTCCTGGGATCGGTTCTGGAGTTTCTTATGCTTGACGATTCGTGGGTGATCGCTTTCTGTGACGCCAACTCCGTGCCTTATGATCATCCCGGTCAGGCGCGCGCGGTGTTGTCTGGTGGCGCCGACGTCCACTGGACCTGATCCAACAACCTTGCAGGAGCATTCAATGCCCATCGACGCGATCCTGTTCGACAAGGACGGAACCCTGTTTGATTTTGGCAATACCTGGGGCGCGTTTGGACGCAACATGGTGCTGCGTCTGGCCGGTGGCGATCATACGCGCGCCGCCGAACTGGGTAGGATCATCGGATTTGATCTCGAGACGGCCACATATTCAGAAGACAGCATCGTTATAGCTGCTACAGTCGAAGAGATAGCCGATCTTCTCGCCCAGCATATTCAGGACACTTCCAAAGAGGAACTGATCGATGTGTTGAATGCCGAAGCCGCCGCAGCGCCGCAGGCTCAGGCCATTCCGTTGGTGCCTTTTCTGGAAGGGTTGCGGCAGGCCGGGTTCAAATTGGGAGTGGCGACCAATGACAGCGAAGCACCGGCACTGCAGCACTTGGCCTCGGTTGGAATTCACGAGCATTTCGATTTTGTCGCTGGGTATGACAGTGGCCACGGTTTCAAGCCGGGGCCAGGGCAGTTGCTGGCCTTTGCGGCTCATGTCGGTGTGGCCCCGGAGCAAGTAGCCATGGTTGGGGACAGCCTGCATGACCTGCAAGCCGGGCGCGCTGCCGGGATGACCACGATTGGTGTTCTCACGGGACTGGCTCCGGCCGAAGCGCTGGCGCCGATGGCGGATGTCGTGTTGCCTGATATCGGGCATATACCCGACTGGCTGTCCAAAATCTGATCGCGCCGCGGCCAATTTCGGCGTTTCGGGACAAGAAACCGACATAGACTGTCGCAGACAGAGCGGCCAGACACCTGCCTTCGGGGCTTGCATGGGAGTACGCAAGTTCCGGAGGATCAAATGGCTGACACGAAAAGGCGCAAACGTCGCAGTGGGGGACGGGCCGGTGCCGCCGAACGCAGGGGCAGCGCGGTCATCGACCAGATGCCGTGGAACCCTCCGGTCAATATCGACCATCCGACCGAACCGTTGGATCAGGCGGGGATCGAGGCGATCCACGAAGGGGCCATGCGTATCCTCGAAGAGATCGGGATCGAGTTCTACAACGAAGAGGCCATCGGCATTCTTCGCGAGGCCGGATGTACCATCGATGGCGACAACGTCCGCATGGGCCGGGAATTTGTGATGGAGATGGTGGCCAAGGCGCCATCGCGCTTTACCATTACGCCGCGCAACCCCGACCGGGCGATTGAAATCGGCGGCCGGACCATGGTGTTCGGCAACGTGTCGTCTCCGCCGAACTACTGGGACATGGAGATCGGCACCAAGGTTCCCGGCAATCGCGAGATGTGCCGAAACCTGTTGAAACTGACGCAGTATTTCAACTGTATCCACTTCGCTGGGGGCTATCCGGTCGAGCCGGTCGATATCCACGCCAGCATCCGGCATCTGGATGTCCTTTATGACAAGCTGACCCTGACGGACAAAGCAATGCACGCCTATTCACTGGGCAAGGAACGCGTCGAAGACGTGATGGAGATGGTCAGAATCGCGGGCGGCCTGAGCCATGAAGAGTTCGAAGCATCGCCGCGGATGTACACCAACATCAACTCGACCTCGCCGCTGAAGCACGATCACCCGATGATTGATGGCTGTCTGCGCCTTGCACGACGTGGGCAGGCGATCGTGGTGACTCCGTTCACCCTTGCAGGGGCAATGGCGCCGGTGACGATGGCCGGGGCCGTGGCGCAATCGCTGGCCGAGGCGTTGTGTGCGATTGCCTTGTTCCAATACGTCCGCCCGGGGATACCCTGCGTAATCGGGACGTTCACGTCGAATGTGGACATGAAGTCGGGGGCTCCGGCCTTTGGCACGCCGGAATATATGCGCTCGACCCAAATGACCGGGCAGATGGCGCGGTACTACGGCTTGCCGATGCGGTCGTCAGGGGTTTGTGCGGCCAACGTGCCTGACGGGCAATCGGTGTGGGAGACGTCGAATTCCCTGTGGGCCGCCGTCCAGTCGGGCACCAACATGGTCTATCACGCGGCGGGATGGCTTGAGGGCGGGCTGATCGCCAGCCCTGAGAAATTCATCATGGACTGCGAAATCCTGCAGCAGATCCAACGCTATATGCAGCCCGAGGTTACCGCGACCGGGCCTGACGAGATTGCCCTTGAGGCGATCCGTGCGGTTGGCAATGACGGCCATTTCTTTGGCGTTCAGCACACGCAGGATCGTTATACCACGGCGTTTTACCAGCCCTTTCTCAGTGACTGGAGGAACTACGAAGGCTGGAACGTCGCGGGCGGTATCTGGACGGCGGATCGGGCACATCACATGTTCAAGGAAATCATCACCAGCTTTGAATCTCCGCCGATGGATGAAGGTATCCGCGAAGAACTGGCCGAATTTGTCACCCGCCGGAAGGCCGAAGGCGGGGCGCCGACGGATTTCTAGTTTTTAGTCAATGGTTTCGATCATTAGACTTGATCAGATTGTTGGTATCTCGCCAGTCATCTTGGGGTTTTGTTAAGGATTGTCAGGCCAGATTGGTGCAGAAACCAATCTGGGGCATCTCATGCATGGTCTGATCAATCGGGCGGTACAGTCTTTTGTATGCGCGACTTACGGACAATCGTGCTGGCTGCGCGTGACCGAGGCAGCCGAACTGGGCTTTGTCGAGTTCGAGGCCATGCTGGTCTATGACGTTGACATGACCATTCGGGTTCTGGATGCGCTATGTGTCGACCTGAACCGCCCGCGCGCCGAAATCCTTGAGGATCTGGGAACCTATCTGGTTTCTCATCCCAAAATGGAGGACCTGCGGCGGCTGCTGCGCTTTGGCGGTGTCAGTTATGTCGAATTCCTGCATTCGCTGGATGATCTGTCCGACCGGGTACGGCTGGCCGTTTCCGACCTCAACCTACCCGCGCTGGAACTGAGAGAGATGGCGCCAACGGAATATCAGCTGTTCTGCCATCCGGGTTTGCCAGGCTATTCCAGCGTGATGGTCGGGGTTCTGCGCGCCATGGCCGATGACTACGGTGCATTGGCGATACTGTCCCATGATGGGCAGGAGGGCGAGGCAGAAGTAATTTCAATTGTTCTTGTTGAAAGCGCATTTGCTGAAGGGCGGCACTTCGATTTGGGGGCGCGGAAATCATGATGGACACCCGTGATCTGGCGGCGCTTTTGGAAACGCTGTGCCCGATGTTTGTTCTTGTGGACCAAGACGGGCAGATCCTTCGTGTGGGGCCGACATTGCAAAAACTGCGTCCCGATCAACCGATGGCCGGGAAAGATTTTCTGGACGTCTTCGAACTGGTGCGGCCGCGTGCTGTGACAACGCTGTCTGCACTGATGTCCCTGGCAGGGGCCAAGCTGCACCTCAAGCTTCATGATGCGCCGCGCACGACCCTTAAAGGGTTGATCGCCCCTTTGCCGCAGGGAAAAGGCGCGGTCATCAACCTGTCCTTTGGTATTTCGGTTCTGGATGCGGTGCGCGATTATGCCCTGACCAGTGCGGATTTCTCGGGCACCGACCTTGCCATCGAACTGCTGTATCTGGTCGAAGCCAAGTCGGCCGCGATGGAGGCCTCGCGATCGCTGAACCTGCGGCTACAAGGGGCGATGCTGGCGGCTGAGGAGCAAGCCTTTACCGACATGCTGACCGGGCTAAAGAACCGGCGGGCGATGGATGTGTTGCTGGGTCATTTGATTTCCGGGAATTCACCGTTCGCCCTGATGCATCTGGATCTGGATTTCTTCAAGTCGGTCAACGATCAATACGGGCACGCTGCGGGGGACTATGTGCTGCAGCAGGCCGCCCGGATCATGGTGGAAGAAACCCGCAATGACGACACGGTCGCGCGAATAGGTGGGGACGAGTTCGTCATTATTTTCAAGAGCCTGTCCGACGAAGCTATTCTTTCGGCAATTGCAGCGCGCCTGATCGATCGGTTGCAAACGCCGATGGCGTTCGAGAAGAACATCTGCCGGATTTCCGCCAGCATCGGAACCGCGTTGTCCACTCAGTTCAAGCCCCCCAAAGCCGCCGAAATCCTGAATGCGGCGGACTTGGCCCTGTATGAAGCTAAAAGGAAAGGCAGGTCCCGCCATTGCCTTTATTCTGCGCTTGTAGGGCAGCGGTAGGAAGTATCGCCTCGGGTCGACCCAGTTTGTGTCAAACCCGCGGGTGTTCGGTCGGTCAGGTTCTGTGGAGCAGGTGGGACAGAGTGGCTGCAATATGGTGCTTGATCCGGGGCAGTTCACCAACCACGGGCGTCACCAGACCCTTGAAGGCTGCCGCGTTCAAGTCTTGCGGGACATCGTCAAGCACATGGCCGCCGTTGCAGGCGAAATACGGCAAGCACAACGCCCGAGCGGACAGGCCAGCTGCAGCCTCGGCGATTGAGGGCGGCTCTTCAACGAACCCCAGATGCATTGACTTGAACGGCAGGTGCTGCGCCAGATCGTTGGCAAAGGTGCGTGCCACGGCAGAAGGATTGCGGCTGCGGCCGGAGCCGTGGGCGGCCAGCACCAGATCGGTTTCTTCTGCGGTCCATCGGTTTTCGTGCAGCGTGTCACGCAGTGCCGCCGCAACCAGGCTCGGCAGGTCGGGGTCCACCCCCAACGGATCAAGAATGCGCAGGTTTCGCCCGGCCAGACGCTTGGGCAGGGCGCTGGTGACAAACCAGCCCTTGGCCATGAAAAGCGGATAGATCACGGCGTCATCGGTCAGCTCTGCCATGCGCTGTTCGAAAATGCCCGGTGCGGCCAGAGTGGCAGAATGCACAGTCACGCCATCACACAAGGCATCCACCTCGGCGGCATAGGCGGCCAACGCCTGTTCTGCCGGGATCGGGTCAGACGGCTGGCCATGGGCGACGATAAGGGCGTGGGGCATTACGTGTTCCTGTCTGCTTTCCCGATAGGTGTTCCCTGCCGCATCAAAGTCAATCCACGCCGTTCCGATGTCAGCCCAAAACTGTCAGCCAAAACCAGACTGACAGGATGGAAACCGCAGTCCCGACCAGTACGGACGAGGCCGCGACCCGTTTGGCCCGGCCATACATATTGGCGAAGATATAGGCGTTAAACCCCGGAGCCATTGCCGCGTTCAGCACGCCCGAGCGGAACAGGTCCTGCGGCAGGTCAGCCGACGTTCCGAACAGCCACATGAGGCTGGGGTGCAGCATCAGTGAAATGGCGCAGACATAGGCAATCGTGCGCAGGTCGCCTTCGGGCCTGTATTTGACCAGTACACCACCCAATGCAAACAGCGCACCGGGCAGGGCGGCGCGGGTTATGAGGCCAAGCGCTTCGTCCACCACAGAGGGCACGCCCACCCCGGACAGGTTGACGACAAATCCCAGCGCGATGCCAAGGATCAGGGCGTTGCGGAACATCGCTGTCAGGACCGACCGCACCATAAGCGTGCCGCCGTTGCCGCGATTGCGGACTACCTCCATCACGGTGATGCCGACGGCATAGCAAAATGGGGCGTGGAAGGCGATGATCGCATAGTTGCCGGACAGGTTTCCGGGTCCATAGGCGCGTTCGGTAATCGGCAGACCCAGCAGCACTGAATTTGAGAACAGGCAACAGAACCCAATGGCGACGCAGTCCTCCCACTCGCGGCGAAAGATCAGGCGGGCGCCGAACAGGCCCGCGGTGAAACACAGCGCCGCCGCCGTGTAAAAGCTGGCCAACAATCGGGGGTCGAAGCTTGCGCTCAGGTCCAGATGCGCGATGGCCAGAAACAGCAGGCAGGGAATGGCGAAGCCCTGGGTGAACTTCATCAGCCCGTCGACATGGACCTCTTTGAAGTAACCCAGCAACGTTGCGGCATATCCCGCTCCGATCACCAGAAACACCGGCAGAATGACGTCGATCAGGTTTTGCAGCATCTTGCCACCCCGAGGGATATTGCAGGCCGCAACAGCAGCGCTTTACAGGGCCTGACGGATCACCATGCCGTCATAGGCCGGGGTGATGTGATCGGCGGTCTCAGATTCGACCGTGGCATAGTCGAGGTCGATATGCATGTTGGTCAGCACCGCGCGTTTGGGTTTCAACTGGTCGATCCAATCCAGCGTCTTTTCCAGATGCGCGTGAGTGGGGTGCGGTGACCGGCGCAAGGCGTCGATGACCAGACAGTCCAAATCCTCCAGCAAGGGCCAGGAGTCGTCGTAGAATTCTGCCACGTCCGGAAGGTAGACCAGCTTGCCCATCTTGAACCCCAGCGAGTCGATCGAGCCGTGGTTGACCTTGAACGGATGAAGCGGGATCGGGCCACCGGGACCGTCGATTTCGAACGGGCCGTCGATGGTCTTCAGGTCCAAAATCGGTGGGTACGGCGAGGTTTCGGGTTGAATGAACGCATATCCGAACCGCCCCAACAGGTCGTTTTGGGTGTCCCCATCCGCCCAGACGGGAACGCGCGTTTTCATGTTGAAGACGATCATGCGCAGGTCGTCGATGCCATGAACATGGTCCGCGTGGCTGTGCGTGTAGACTACTCCGTCCAGCCGCCCGGTGCCGGTGCTCAGCAACTGGCTGCGCATATCTGGCGTGGTGTCGATCAGGACAGATGTGGTGCCCTCGGGGCCGTCGCGCTCCACCAGCATCGAACAGCGGCGGCGGATGTTTCTGGGGTTGTCGGGGTCACACTCACCCCAATGCCCGCCCAGCCGGGGCACGCCACCGGAAGAGCCGCAACCGAGGATGGTGCAGCGCAGCTCGGTCATGCAGCTGCCTTGTAGGTCGCGGCTTTGATGAACAACCGGTCGAAATTGGCCTGCGTTTGGGCCGCGAAATCGGCGTAGTCCATGCCGAACACTTCGGCTCCTTTGCGGGCGGTGTGCGCGGTATAGGCCGGTTCGTTGCGTTTGCCGCGGTATGGCGGTGGGGCCAGATAGGGTGCGTCGGTTTCCACCAGCACGCGGTCGACCGGAGCGGCGGCGAAGATATCGCGTAGTTCCTGGCTTTTGGGGAAGGCGGCGATGCCGGACATCGACAGGTAGAAGCCCAGATTCAGTGCGGCCCTGGCCAGTTCTGCTGAGGACGAAAAACAGTGCATGACGCAGGAATAGGGCGCGTTGCGGTGTTCCTCAGCCAGAATGCGCGCCATGTCATCGTCGGCGGCGCGGGCGTGAATGATCAGCGGCAGGCCGGTGCGCTGAGCGGCCTCGATATGTACGCGCAGCGATTGTTTCTGCACATCGGCGCTGTCGGCGGTGTAGTGGTAATCAAGCCCGGTTTCACCTATGCCCACGAATTTGGGATGCTGAGACAGCGCAACCAGTTCGTCCACGGTTGCCATCGGCTCATCCGCCGCGCTCATGGGGTGCGTGCCGGCGGCATAGAAGACGGGCGCGTGGGCCTCGGCAATGGCACGGACGGCGGGTTCGTTGCGCAGGCGCGTGCAGATCGTGACCATGCGGGTCACGCCAGCCTCGGCGGCGTTGGCAATGATCTGGTCCAGTTGCCCCTCGAAGTCGGGGAAGTCCAGATGGCAATGGCTGTCGGTGATCTGGGGGGTGTCGCTCATCTGCTCTGACCGGCGGTTTCCTGTATCTTGAACACCGTATCTAGGACCAGAGCGGCAGGGTCAAGGTTCACCGCCTGACCATGGCGTGCGCGGGCCGTGATTGTCGCGGCAACCTCGGCCCACTGGCGCGCTTGTTGCGGGGACGAGGACAGGCGGGCCAGCGTTTCCGCCTCATGCGGCGCGGCCTCGGGTGCAGGCGGGGTGCCGGTTGCGCCGGTCAGGGCCAGACGCGACAGGGCCACGTCGATCAGGGTCAGCAGCAGCTCGAACCGGTCTGCCGCGCCGCGCTGGGCGGCGGCCTCGGCCAAGGCCAACGCGCGCTGGCGATCCATGCGGGGCAGGGTACCCAGAATGGCAATCAGCTCGGCGTAAATCTCCAGCCCGCCCAGATTGATCAGCCGAACCGCGTCCCCCACGGACCCGGCTGCCAGTGCGGCCAAGTGGTCGGTTTGTCCGGGAAGTTCCGCGCCCGTTTGTGTCAGAGCGGCCTGCATATCCTCGGGGCCGAGCGGAGACAGCCGTAAGGTGCGGCAGCGAGACCGGATCGTTGGCAACAGGCGTGACGGTTGGTGCGAGATCAGCAGCAGTGTCGTGCGCGCGGGCGGTTCTTCGAGCATTTTCAGCAAGGCATTGGCCGCGCTGACATTCATCTCATCCGCCGAATCCACGATCACGATCCGGCGCCCACCATCCGCCGAGGACAGACCGAAAAATTTCCCCAGCTTGCGGATGTCGTCGACCACGATTTCGTTGCGCAGCCGCCCCTGATCGTTCAGCGAACGCGTAATGGCAGCCAGCCCTGGCTCGGCGCCAGCCAGAATGCGGTGTGCGACGGGGTGTTCGGGGTCAATCGTCAGCGACTCGGGGGGCGGTGGGGCGCCGAATAACCCATCCTCAGCCGGGGGCGTCGCCAACAGAAACCGGGCGATCCGCCAGGCCAGCGTTGCTTTGCCCACCCCACGCGGGCCGGTCAGAAGCCAGCCGTGGTGCAGACGGTCCGAGGTGTAGGCGCTCAGAAACGCCTGCTCGGCCTCGTTCTGGCCAAACAGCTGTTGGGTTTCACGCGGGTGCGGGGCACCGGGGGCCTGATCCGGGGTAGGGGGGTCGTCGCTCATCTATCGTCTGTCACAGTGTTTGCAGGACGATTTCTGTCACATCCTGGGCAACGCTGTCCATGTCCCGGTTGCCGTCGATCACCCGGAAACGGTTCTGGAACTCCTCCGCCAGCGCCAGAAAGCCTGCGCGCATCTTTTCTTGCAGGTCGATGCCGAAATCTTCGAACCGTTCCTCGGTGCCCTGACGCCCTTTGGCGCGGGTCAGGCCGATTTGCGGGTCCATGTCGATCAGCAGGGTCAGGTCCGGTTCGCGCCCGATCATCAGGCTGTGCAACTGGTCAACCACCGCGCGCAGGTTCCCGCGCGACAGGCCCTGATACATGCGGGTGCTGTCTGCGAAACGGTCACAGATCACCACTATACCTGCGGCAAGTGCCGGTTCGATGGTGCGTTCCAAATGATCCCGGCGGGCAGCAGTGAACAGCAGCAGTTCCGTTTCGGCCGACCAGCGGTCGGGGTCGCCCTCCAGAACCAGCCGACGGATTTCCTCGGCCCCGGGGGATCCGCCGGGTTCGCGCGTCAGCACGACCTCATGGCCCAGACCCCGCAAGCGATCCGCAAGCATCCGCGCCTGCGAGGATTTGCCTGATCCGTCAATGCCTTCGAAGGTCAGAAACAACCCGGATCTCGTCACAACGCGTCCAGAGGGTTGCCGATCACATCGGTCAGAACGATACCGCCCACGGTCATCATGCGCACCACAAACCCACCGGTCGCGACGCTTTCCGCCGCCACCAGCGGACGCCGGATTTCCGGCAGACCTTCGGGCTTGATCACCAGCTCGGCCAGTTGCTGACCCTTTTCTACCGGAGCGTTTACGGGGCCGTCATAGACCACTTCGGCTTCGATATTCTTGTCGCCCAGCACCGGGAACAACAGCGACAGGTCCTCTTCGGGAACCAGATCCACGGTCTTTTTCGCCCCCATCCAGATCTTGGCCTGGGCTATCGGCGTGTCCGCGTTGGCAACTGTCCTCTCGACAAAATTTCGAAACGACCAGTTAACCACGGCCTCAGCCTCCTCTGCCCGCTTGCCGGTGCTGTCGAGGCCGGTGAGAACGAAGATCACCCGGCGATCCCCCTGCTTGGCCGAGCCGACAAGGCCATACCCGGCCTCTTGCGTGTGGCCGGTTTTCAGGCCGTCGGCACCGATCCCCAGTTTCAGCAGCGGGTTGCGGTTGCGCTTGTTCGACGGCGCACGGCCATCGAATTCAAACACTTCCTCGGCGAACAGAGGGTAGTATTCCGGGAAGTCCGAGATCAGCCGGTCCGCCAGTACTGCAAGGTCATGCACCGACATCATGTGACCCGCTGCGGGCCAGCCGTTGGAGTTGGAGAAGTTCGAGTTGTCCATGCCCATCTGCTTGGCGCGCTGGGTCATGTAGCGGGCAAACCCGGCTTCGGTTCCATCGGGGCTGAGCGCTTCGGCGATCACCACGCAGGCGTCGTTGCCCGACAGCACGATGATGCCGCGCAACAAATCCTCGACCCGAACGCGGTCCTGCGTGTTCAGGAACATGGTCGAGCCGCCATAGCTCATCGCGTGTTCGGAAACCGGCAGGGTTTCGTCCAGCGTCAGGCGGCCATCGCGCAGCGCCTCGAACGCGACATAGAGCGTCATCAGTTTGGACATCGACGCCGGCGGAAGCGGCTGATCCGCCTCTTTGGACAGAAGCACGGTGCCCGTTGTCTGGTCCATCACATAGGCCGCGCGGGCCTGTGTGTCGAAAGCATGGGCGGGCAGCGCAAGCAGCGCCAACCCGAGGGTCAAAACAGATGATCGCAGTGAGGACAGCACAGGGGCCTCCTTTGTTTCAGTTTTTGACGTTAAACGCGTCGGTAAAGCCAAGATCCTTGACGTCGCGCTGGATCGCGTTGCGTTCCGCGCGGGTATTCGCCGGGCCAACCAGCACGCGCCAGACCGTTTTGTCGCCGGTCTTCAACTCGCGAATATCCGCGGACATGCCATTGCGCTCAATCTTCGAGACCGCACTTTTGGCGTTGGCCTCGACATTGAAGGTTCCGACCTGAACATACGGTTTGGGCAGCGAGCGTGGGGTCTTTTGCTGAGCCGTTGCTACTGCGGCGGTTGTGCTGGCCGGGGTCGGCTCTGCGGCCTCAATAGCAGCGGCAGCGCCTGCGATGGGGTCCAGCGGCGATTCGGTGATCGTGTCGGTTTTTTTCTTCTGCCACCACTTCCGTTTGGCGGGCTTTTCTTCGGGGGCAGTAACCTCGGGGTCCGACAGGGTGGGGGTCGGGGTCGCCTCGGCGGCCGTTTCAACCACTTGTTCCGCTGCCTCGTCTGCGGTGTCGGCTGCCGCTGCGGCGGCTGCTCCGGTTGCGCCAGCCGCGGCAACCGTTTCCTTCTTTTGCCACCACTTGCGCTTGGCGGGCTTTTCAGTTTCGGCCGCTGCGGTGTCGACTGCTTCGTCCTGGGGCTTGGCGTCTTCGGCAGCAGGCGTGTTTTCAGCCGCTTCGATTTCAGGGGCCTCTTCCGCTGCCGGCTCTTTTTCCTCGACCGGTTTGCGCCGCAGAGCGACGACCTCGACCTTGGTCGGCGCCCCGGCAAGGATGCCCAGCTTTTCAGCCGCCGCCGAGGATAATTGCAACGTCGGTCCGGGCTGGCTTCTTTCCCGCCGGAACAAGGCGCCGGTGATGGATTTGTTGTTGGTCGTGTTCTTGATCACCACGCGTTCAGGCTGGTTGACGTCGGGGTGGGCCACCCAGATACCGCCCAGAGACGGGCGGCCATCCCAAAGACCGGCCTCAACCACGTTAAACACATCCGGTGCCTCAACGGTTTCACCAGTGGTTTTCGAGTAGTCCGGGAACAGTTCGACCTTTTTTTCGGTCTGCGCGTCATCCGCAGGAGCATCCGTCGAGGCCCCCTCCGGAGACAAGCCTTCTTCACACCCGGCCAGAACTGCCAATGCCACACCAAATGCCGCCAGCGATCGCGGTTTTGCGCGTGTCTCACTCGCTCGTTTCATTTTGTCATCCCTTGCCTGAAGGGGCCTCGTTTCCTGAGCCCCGCCGCCGATCGCCGGTTCTGTTTTGCCGGACTACTACGGTCTTTCCCGCAAAGCATAACGTGGGCAAAGTGTCATGGAAAGACCACTGCACGCGCTTCGGCGAGATTTCCCTATTTGCTCTTGCCACCGTTTCAACTTGGCCTTAGACCCGGCCCACGCGGGGAGGTGGCAGAGTGGTCGAATGCGGCGGTCTTGAAAACCGTTGGGCGTGAGAGCGTCCCCAGGGTTCGAATCCCTGTCTCCCCGCCACTCATACCTGCCTCACTTCAGTGGTGTTTTCTGACCCGGAATTGTACCGCAATTCCCGCGCGTTGACGTGTGCGTTTTCAATCAGAGACGAAGCAGACCGTACACTCGGAGCACGATTCAAGCCCCAGTCTCAGTGCCGCACTTTGTCGGGGTCGCTTTGGGCGAGATTTCCCTGAAAAGCGGCAATATACAGGGAATTTCGCGAAACGGACCTGGCATCCCGCTTTTCGCATGTCAAAACTGTATGTTTTCCAGTGGCTTATGTGCAAATTTCCTAAACATTGGAACAGGGTATTTTCTCGCGCGAACAGGGAATTGTTCTGCCGGATCAGGGAGAGCGAACCGTGTTTCTTCTCGGTCATAACCCCAGCGCCAAGATTGTTGTTGCCAGTTATGGGTTGGATCTGGCGCGCAAGCATTCCGAAGATTGTCGACGGGTCATGTCCGCGCGCTGGTATCGGGAAATCTTTCCCGAAACAGTCCTGGCCGGCAAAGGCAACACGTCCGAAGAAATCCGCACCACAAAGGGAGGCAGCCGTAAGGCCGTCTCCATCGGCAGTTCTGTCACCGGTCATGGCGCTGATTACATCATCATCGATGATCTGCTGAAGGCAGGTGATGCGGGTTCCGAAGCGGAACTGGTCAAGGCACAGGAGTTCATTGAGGGCACTCTGCTGTCGCGCTTTGACAACACGGCCGAGGGGCGCGTGGTTATGGTCGCGCAACGGCTGCACGAGATGGATCCGCCGGGTTACCTGCTCGAACGCGGCACCTATCGGCACCTGAACCTGCCCGCCATCGCCGAAGCACATGAGGCGGTTCCTCGTGGACGGGGAAAGGTCAAGCGCCGAAAGCCGGGTGATCTCCTGTGTCCGTCCCGTTTGGATCAGGACACGCTGGACACCAAGCGTCGTGAAATGGGCGCGGCCGTATTCAATTGCCAGTATCAGCAGAACCCGATCGCACCAGACGGATCGCCTTTGCGCTGGGAGTGGTTTGGCACCTACCAGACCATCGAAGATCGCCGCTGGTTCCAACTGGTCGTTCAAAGCTGGGATACGGGCATGTCTGCGGATCCCCGGTCCGACTTCTCGGCCTGTACAACCTGGGGGTTCCGCGAAAATGTGTGGTACCTTCTCGACGTCTGGCGTGGGCAGGTGGGCTACCCAGACCTGAAAGCCAAGGCGCTGCAGCTTGTCGGCCGTTGGGACCCGGATCGTGTTCTGATCGAGGATGCTGCCTCCGGCAAACCTCTTTTTGATGAGTTGTTTCGTGATGATCGTCGGCGGTACGAACGCGTCAGACCTGACAAGGATAAGGAAACTCGTTTCCAGTCAGCATGCGGTCCTGTCGAAGAGGGCAAGGTGCACCTGCCTGCAGAGGCACCCTGGCTGCCGGTATTCAAACGAGAGCTTCAGTCCTTTCCACGCGGGCGCAACGACGATCAGGTCGACAGCTTTGCCCATTTTCTGAACTGGTCCAAGGGACTGGGATTCTACCGGGCATTGGGTCGCGACCACCGGATCAACATCCGAACGTCGGGAGCGTAATCGAGAGAGGGTCAGGCGACGGTAGAACCTCAGAGTCAAGCTTGAAAACTCGTTGAATAGTGCAGGGAGGGCCGATGTCGGACCAATCCTGAGAGCGGCGCCAATGACGGTCTTGTCAGATTAACTTTACTTGAGTGGGACAGGGTGGTTGCTTAGCGTTTGGGAATGACCAAACTTGCTCCCTTCAAATACTTCAAAACCAGTCCAGAGGTCATTCGTTTGGCAGTGATGCTTTATGTTTGATTTCCGCTTTCGCTTCGAAACGTGGAAGACCTATTGCACGAACGGGGAATTGAGGTGAGCCATGAGACCGTCCGATATTGGTGGAACAAGTTCGGTCCGATGTTTGCCTCTGAGATCAGACAAAAGCGAGTTCAGCGACTGCGCGCGTTCTCCAAATGGAAGTGGCACGTTGACGAGGTTTTCGTGAAGGTAAATGGCAAGCGGCATTATATTTGGCGGGCCGTTGATCACGAAGGCAAGGTGCTGGAAGCAGTCGTCACCAAACGTCAAAACAAGCAGGCAGCATTGAAATTCCTCAGGAAATTGCTGAAGCGCCATGGCTGTGCGGAAGAGATTGTAACGGATCGCTTCGCGTCATACAGGGCCGCGCTCAGAGAGCTTGGTGCAACCGAAAAACAGCAGACGGGGATGCTATATGTTTGGTTCCTGCTATCGCTTCGCAATGTAGAAGACCTTTTGCACAAGAGTGGCATCTAAGTGAGCCACGAGACAGTGCGCTACTGGTGGAACCGTTTCGGCCCGACGTTCGCATCGGAAGGGCTTGTCAGACGAACACTGCGTCAGACGCGTAGTATGGCGCGTTCACGTATGGTCATGTCCGAACTATCACCTTTTCACTAATTCAGAGGTCGCAAGGGGCGCTATCATATTCGATCATGGGTGGCGATGACGCGGTTAGCCACGCCAAATGTGCGTGGTGCCCGTTGACGTTCCGACAGTCATGGGCCGTCCGTCAGGCGTGTGTGAGAGCGCGTTGTGATAGGTAAGCTCCACCCGGTAGGTGCCGGGCAGATGCAGACTCTGATAATTGCCAAGTTTCCAGGATTGAGAGATCGCCGCTCCGGGGGCGAGTGCCATAAAAAACTCTCGTGGCGTCCGTCCCGCCCTGACGCGAAACCCCGTCTGGTTGCGGTATCCATCGGGGCCGCGCACATTTAGCCAGACCTCGCCAGCCCCACCAGGGTTGTTCAGCAGCATTCGGCTGTTCACGATCACCGTTTCAGACGCAGCGTTGATGAGGTTTGCGGTCAGAGTTGTCGGCACAGCCACGGGCCCCTCCGCAGGGTATGCCTGCACGCGCAATACTAAGGGAAGAGGTGGCAGTTTGGGGGTAGGGGATGCGGCCTCTGGTGTGGCGACCGAAGACGGAATGGTCGGCCTCTCCATCTCTGACACGGCGGGCTGATCCTCGGATGGCACCAGCGGCGGTTGCGCGCCCGGGCGCAGGTTTTGCAAATAGTCCCGTTCCAGCATCGCGCGGGTTCCGTGATCAAGAATATCGCGGGCATCTTCTGCGTCGATGGGGACACCCTCCACCTGTTCGGCAGCATAGGCGGCCAAACCGAACATTTCGCGAGCCCGCGCCGCATCGGCCACAGTACGCCAGTCAACCGTCCCGGCTGCGTTAAGCCGGTCGCGGTCAAGCACTTCGGGCGGCAGTTCCGGGAACCGTCGGTCTGGCGGGCCGGAGCGGAGTGTGTCGCGCCATCGGTCAAGTTCGCGTTGTCCACGCGCGTTCAAGCCCGCCCGGAGCGTGTGGGCTTTTTCCAACAACGCTGCAGCTTCGTCGAAGCGATCCATAGACCAGAGAGCGCGCGCGGTCTGCAAAGCAACGACCGGGTCGTCCGGAGCGACGCGTAGCGCCACTTCATAGGCCGCAAGCGCCCGGGCCGTGCAACCCTCGTCAAACCACAGTCTGTTGGCCTTTTCAAATGGATCTCTGCTCATCGCTCCCTCTTGCAATCATCCTTGTCAGGGCAGACCGGTTCTACCACGTCGCGGATGATCGGAGAGACTGTTGCCTCTACCCCCGAATCGATCAATTCGCGAACGGCAGTGAGCTCTCGGTCGAAATCCCGACCCAGAGCATTATCTTGCCGCACATGGCCCCGAGCATTGCGCGCCCGCAGGAAAGTTGCCAGAGTTTCGAGGTCTCGCGCAATAGCGTCCGGGTTCGATCCGCCGCCAGAGCCATTAAGAGTGCGCACCGCTGCTGCGACGCGCCGCACCTGATCGCGCGCTTCATCCACGGTTAGGATACGTGTCTGAGGGTTGCGGATCCCGCTGCGATCGCGCGGCGAGGTCATATCCCGCGTAATTAGCGTATGCACGATCCCTTCGATCACGGTCGCATATTGCTCCACTCGGGCCTCGTTGGATTCAAATACCGGCTCAAGCGCAGCCATGTGAGCGGTGTCTCCGATAGTGGAGAAATAGTTGTAGGCACGCTTGGCGGCCTTCAGCCACTTTTGGCCCCTGGCGCGCCGCACCGCGTCGCAGCACATCGCCCATGCGAAAGCGCCAATCGAGGTGCTGGGGATATCACCCGGATCCTCAAGATAGGCCAGGTTGAGATCCGCGTTGCCGCTCTGACCGATCAGTTCCGTACCATCGGGCCGATTGGCGGTGACGAAGATCACCCGGGTGACGTCGGTAAACCGTCCATCGGCCAGCATTCCGCGCCAGAAAGTGTTGATGTTGCCACCGCCAAGCCGACTGATGGCCCGCGCGAGCCGCCCGTAGGCCGAGCCGCGCAGCACCTCTCCTAGCGTCAGGCGCAAGCCGCGCCCCCGCGAGGGGAAGGTTATCAGAAAGCGGAATTCCAGATCGTCGCGCCCCGGCACCGGGCCGCCGCTGATCCGGCGGATCTGGTTGATGATCCTCCTCGCGGCCTTCCGGCCCGCTTCTTCCACGGTCGCCGAGACCACATGGATGTCTTCGTCAAAGTCGATATCGGGCGGGAAGGGATGCACGCGGCCTTGCACCGCGGTGCCCGCCACCGCCATGTTGCCACCCGCACTAAGCGCGCCACCCAGCGTGTAGGCCGAGCTTGAGGCCGGGGCCATGTGCCAAGCCACCTGAATTCCCCCATGCAGATAACGCACTCGCCCGTCTGCATCGACCGTGGGGACGCGGTATGTGCCCGGCTCGCCTCGGCGCACGACCTGGATCGCGGGGTTATCGGTCAGGGCCACCTCGATCAGCGCCTCCGAGCGACGACGGCGGATTGCTTCGATTTTTGCGTCGATTCCGGCCGGGTCGGTCGGACGGCGGCGCAGAAGCTCTTGGATCTCGCGGCTGGAGTCTCGCAGGATACGTCGGGCCTCGTCGATCGACATTTGCGGGCGCCCTGCCAGAACGTCTCGCACCCGTTGCTGAGCGGCGTCATAACGGTCTTTGAACTGTGCTTGAAGCGCTGGCGTCATGGTGTTGTATTCATCCTCCAGCCGCTCGCCCACATCGCGCATCTGCGCAGGGTTGTTGATCAGGCCGGATCCTGTCGCGTGTTCGATCTCCCACAAATAAGATTGCACCTCGTCACGCGCGATGAATTCGGGTCTCTGGTTGCCTAAAGCGTCGAATTCACCGGCTGCATAGCCCGCGATTGCCTGCTGAACATGGAGGTATTCGTGCATGATCGTGCTGAAAAGCAGCCCCACATCCGCGAAAGCGGGGGTGTAAATCTCGACTTTTGCGGGCGGCCGGGCCCGCTGCGCGCCCGTCGGATCGGCGATAAGTGTAAAGGTGGTGAGCCCTTCACCTTGATCCACCCGCGCCACGTGTGACCAATCGGCCAGGCTACTGTCAATGATCCGGCGGGCGATAAGCTTGTCCAGCACCAGCCGCAGCGCCTGTGCGTGATCGCCTGTCTGGATCGCCTGATCGGTCAGAAACCAGGTGGCGGCATCAAGCGAAGGTACCTTGGCTGACGCTGCGCCATTGAGGATGCGCTGTGCCACGGGCCAGAGCGATGCACCGATGGCCTCCTGCAGCAACGACATGGCCATCGGATCGGCGGCCAGAAAACTCCGTTCCTCCTGCGGTGCCTCGGCTAGCACCGTGACAATCAGGATTGGCTCACCCAGATCGAGATATTGCTGCACCCGCTCCAGAGCCCTGGTGTCTGCGCTACTGATTTGTTCGGCGGTGTCGGCAAACAGCATCTGGCTGTCATAGGGCGGCAGCCCCGCGATCCAGGCGACACAGTTGCCCGCCAGGTTTTCGCAGGCGCATTCGATATTGGCGGCCATGTGCCAGGGCATAACCATTGCACCTTTGCCGACCTCGCCCTTGACGTCGGCCGCCCAATCAAACGCCGCATCATGCTGGCGGCAGCCCTCGTTTGAATTGCACTCCTGGAAGTTGTTGTATTGCCAGACGATCCCGGTCACCGGGTCCGTGTAGATGTAGGTCGGGTGCTCGGTGCAGGTCTTGCAATCTGGTCCACAGGCACCACGACACAGGGCCTTGCTAGGGATCGAGGGATCTCTCTGAAAGACCTCAAGCGGGCCGTCAAGTTGCGGGCCTGGCCCATAGGGACCCGACCAATTCCAAACTCCGCCGTTTTGAGAGGGTAGCAGCTTATGGGATTTCAGAAATGCGCAGAGGGCATCAATGATCACGCAATCATCAGAGAAGCCTGTACGCTTGATTGCCAAAGGAATATCTTCGAAAGGGGATTGATCGAAAGTCGGATCATCAATCGTGGCGGTGATGCTGGGCCAGGCTCCGGGAACGACGGAAAGCTGCGCACCCATGCCGATCGTGCCGGCGATGTCGCCATGCCATTCATAGGGTTGCCAGTAGATCCGGCAGAGATTTTTACCCATCAGATCAATCTGCCCGTACGCGCCCGCAAAGAGATCCGCCGCCAGTCCAAGCTGTAACGTGCCCGAGGTCCGCAAAGAAATCGCGCCGCCCCGACCCGACAGGGTGCCGCTCATGGTCAGGTGGGCGGCCCCAATCCCACGGGCTAGCCCGGCCAGCCCCCCTTCAAGACCCACCAGCGGAACTGACACCGGCACCACTACGCCACCTATCGGGATCAGCGCCTCAAGGGACAGCGCCCCGCGCAGACCTCCGCGCGCTTCGGCCTGCAGGGCGGCAGCGGCGGTGGCATCAATGGTGCCGCTGATGCGGAAGCTGCCGCTGAGCGGGTTGATGACGATGCGTACGCCCGAGAAGCAGAGCGGTCCGAGCTGAATCTTTAGCCCCGGTGACAGACTTGCCACGAGACCCACATCACCTGACAGGAAGATCCCAGTGGCAATGGGCAGTTTGAAGACCGGGACCATTGCCTCTTTCTTGAGTTTGGGCAGGGGGATAGCAAACGACAGCGCATCGACAGGGCAGCCGTTGGGTAGGGTAACCTCAAGACCCGCAGGTGTAATCCGCACGGTTCCACCCACGGCCGAGGCAATGCTCTGAGCCAGCCGTCCGAACTCTGTGGCCAGCAGATCAACGGCGTCGGACGCAACCCCCGAAGCCGCATCAACCGCCTCCGCCCCTGCCTCATAGATTGCGCTGCCGGTTTCTGACACGGCGTCGGAAATGTCAGACGTTGTCTCCGAGACGGTGTCACCGATATCGGACGCGGTCTCTATCACTGCGCCGCCTATGTCAGTCGCGGTCTCGGACACTGTATCACTGACATCCGAAGCGGTTTGTTCTGCTTCGTTCCAGATGTCCTCCAGATCCGGTACGCGCTGCACATCCGGAGCGTCAGCGCCCGCACCGGCCCCGTTTCGTGACGCAGCCCCCTGATGAATTGTATGGGTCAGTTCATGGGCCATCAGCCTTACGTCAGATGGGCTTTCTCCACGGGCTAGGTAGACGTCTGCTCCTTTGGTGAACGCTCGGGCGCGTAGAGCCTGGGCGGCCTCGTCCGAAGCTGACCCGGTATGCACCCGCACGGCGGAAAAATCAGCGTCGAAGCCCTTTTCCATTTGCCGCTGCATCGAAGGCCCAAGCGGGCTACCGCCGCCTGTGCGTGCCATCGCGGCCTCCGCGCGGCCGCGCTCAAGCCCTGCCTCATGCTGTGACGCGGGTTCGTGATCCAACCGTTGCGCCCGATCTCCTGACTGCTGGGCGACGCAGTCGCTACAGAGGCGCTGTACCGGCGCTTGGTTGTTTGACTTGCTGTCCTTTTGCTCGGCCTCCTTGCGGCATTTTTCGCACATGCGCTGAACCGGCAATGCGCCGATTTCTTCTGAGTCGTTTGATTGGCGTTGCAAGAGCCGCTGCCACAGTGACTGCAGCGCCCCGGCCGGTGGCGCACCCGAGACCCGACCGACCGGCTGGCCCGCCGAAATCCGGCTGGCTGCAGCATCGGCCTCGCGTTCGTACACATCGTCCGGTGCGCCGACGGAAAGTTTGGGCTGCACCATCAGCGACGCATCTGATGTTGCCTCCTCAGGCCCGCGCCGGTCGGTCAGGGTTTGCAAAAGCGCGCCTGCTCCGGCATTGCCGAGCTTGCGCTGAAGCTCTGCCGGTTTTCCTGTGGGCCGCGCCAGAGCCGCCTTGGTCCGGTTAGGCCGGGCCCGGCTTGGCGGTTTTCGGCGTATCTTGCTTGTACTGGGCAAGGGCGGCCCCGTTTCTTTATTTGGCGCTTTCCTGGGCAGCGGTATCCTTGGTTGCTGCTTTTGGTTCAGCGTACTTCTCACGTTCAGGTTTCGGTGGGCACAAGCAACGGATCGGTTTGATATAGCGCCGCCCGGACTTGTCGATTTCCTCGATGACCCGGCGCCCCTTGTCGGATGGGCCGCATTCGGAGTCTTTACGATCCCTGAGGTCCACACAGGCCAGCAACACCCAGAGCTCTCCACACGGGTCGCAGCACTCGCATTCCATCAGGCACGCGCAATGGGGGAACGGATGTTCTTCCTTTTCATCCTTCTTATCGCACTCGTCGTCCTTTTTCTCGCACTCGTCGTCTTTACCGCGCTCGCGCTCGCGCTCGGGAGGGGACCAGCAGACGTCGCGCCAATCCAGTTCGTTTGCATCCACAACCCGGATCTCGACCTCTTCGCGCACTCGTTGAGGCGGCTCTCCCGAAGTGTTGTCACAGCCGCAACCGCGTTCTGACGGTGCAGGAGAGGGATGGCGACGGATCACGATGCAGACACGCGAGGCCGGTTTGCACGGGTCTGTGTCCAGATCGAGCTTGACCGGTCGGCAGAGCTCGAACGGGTCGCCAGCGCAGTCAAATGCGGTCCCGGGTCGAATGCAGACACAAGATGTAATGAGCTCGTCCTTCGGGGTCTTGTGAACTTCCAGCCCGCAGGCGATCCCGCAACCAAAGATCGCGCGGTTTACCATCCGGCTGCGCCCGATGTGATAGGCGCGTTCGGCCTCCAGATCGTCCGCGGTTAGAATCATACCGTCCCGGAATGCGGGATATTCCAGAGACATCGGCCTTAAAACTTGAGTAAGCGAGGAGGATTTGGTCATGTCTGATCTCCAGTCTTGGACGCGCCGCCCTTCGGTCCGACGCGGAACGCGATCACAAGGTCATCGCCATTTCGAACATGTTCGGGCCCCTTGGCCGCACCGGGCGGACGGGCATCGAGCATGGTGTTGCATCGGTCACGCAGCATGGCACCGCGCAAGGTGAGCTCGGCGAGAAATCCGTCGAAAAGGGTCGATCGCGTGCCATCAACCTCGGCGTCGAGCCATTCGGCTTCGACAAGCAGACGTACCTCGCCAGCATAGTCAGCGCCGTCATGCTCTTTATGGCGGTCGGTGATGAGCTTACGAAGTGGAATGCGCCGTGCTTCGTGATAATCCGTCCGGCGTTCCATCGTGACCGCCGAGAGGAAGATGCTTGCCTCATGTATCCCTTCTACGCGCATGGTGTGGGAAAAATTCAGGGCAAAGCCGCCGCTCTTGTCCTGACACTGGGCGGCAAAAGCATCCCAGGGAAGATGTGGCAGGCCCACACCATTCCAGTCCGGCAACCATTCAGGCCGCAGCAGCCGCGGGCGGGTTACATGGCACTGCTGGATCAGCTCAAAGAGTTGCCGATTGCGATAGATGTGCCGGCGAACGGTGCACGGATCGATATCTGCCAAACATAACTTGTAGCCCTCTTCGCAGCCTTTGGGGTCTCGGATCTCAACCAAGTCCACGCAGGCAAGCGGTACGCCTCCGCCCGGATCCCAAACCCAGCCATCACAGTGTTCTTCCAGCAGCGGCAGACAGGCCATGGCCTGATCCAGCTCTGGATCCATTGCAACGCCGGGGCCGGACCCTTGTCGCCCGCAGACATAACCGCAGGCATCGTTACAACATGCGATTTCTGGGCACGCGCAAGGATCGCATGCCTCACAGCCGGTGCAGAGCGAAACTCGCACGCCAGAGCAAATCCAGCTGGCCTCGGGGTCGTGTGGTCCGCAGCCAGGATTGGCTTGGGGCGGCCATGTCCGCTCGCCAAAATGAAGCCTAAGCGTATAGCGACCCGGGGTTGGCATGCCGGGTCCGCAGCAAAAGGTGTCCTCAAGATCGACCTCCATACCCTCTTCGCCGACCTCCAGCATGCGTCCACGCGGATCAATGGCCAGTCCGGGGCCGATAAACAGGCCCTCTTTCCGATCCTTGATCCAAAGCCCGTGGACCACTCCTGATCCATAGACTGATCGGTTATGCTGCCAAAGCAACTCGCGCGGATGGTCCTGCGCGCCGTTGAACAGATCCGCCGTCAGGAGTTGGTCCCGGAAAAAGCGCGGACGTTTGGAGCAGCATTTCTCGGTCGTGTGCGTTGATGTTTCCATGGCAAGACCTCCAATCGTGCGGTTAGGTGATACGGGCCGAGCGCCCGAGCCGGAGTCCAGACCGGCGTGATGTGGCAAGTGCTGTGCGTCTCAGGATCAGGCTATGACCCAAAGTGCCGTCTGCGCTGTCAGCGGTTCGACTGTCGGAATTCAGGCGTCCACTCAGTCGATGACGTGGCGCGGGAACCGGGATCAGCGCTACCCGGCAGGCGGCGGGCAGGAAATGGTCCAGCACCGCCTGGACTGCAGCCCTTGTGGCCTCGTTGTCCAGCGCGCGCCCGGCAATCCCGATCTCCAGTGTGCCCGTGCGCTGTGCGACAAGCTCGGCCGTGTTGGGTATGACTTTGCCAAGAGCGATCTGCCCAAGTTGCGCTTTTTTACCCACAACAAGGCCCCTGCGGTGCTGGCGGACCAACAGACTTGTGCAGCCCAGCCGCGCTGTACCTTCGCCCAGAATCTGAGGGAGCGGCCCGGCGGCGTGATCCTGCACCCGAACCGGCAGCCCCGTGACAATCTCCAGCGCGCGGTCGAGCGCCCACACAGTGCCGCGCCGATCAAGCAGCAGGGGCATCTCTTGCAGGAGTGCCCGTTTGCGTACGCTGGGTAAATCCGCGGGCATCGGGACGCCGAGCCATGTCAGCAGGAAGGAAAGCCATTGATCGTTGGCATGTGTCGGATCAAGCCGATCCGGCAACTCGGCGATGCTGACGCCCAGATCGTCAAAGACTGACGCAAGCGCGCTCAGAAAACGCCGAAGCTCGGCAGCACTGCGTATATCGCGTTGGTATATGGCCGGTAGATCGTCTATCCATGATTGCGCGGGATAGCCAATGATTAGCCCGCGGAGCAGGGGCGTGCGGCTGGTTGGCGGAACCTGCAGGCGCAGCAGCACCCATAGATAGGTTGCTTCGATTCCATCAAGGGGTAGATCGTAACTGCCCTCACCCAGAGGATCATCCGCCGTGGTCAGATCGCCGCCATGGGCGTCGTCCCAGGGCAAAAGCCCCTCGACAGCCCCCAGACGTTCGGTCGGTGGAAGATCAGGCCGGTTGAAGAGGGCCGAGATACGCTCGGCCAGAGCGTCATCATCGGAATACGCGACCCGCACGCTGAGCGCAGTGCCCGGCGGCAAATCAGCCAGTATGCGCGCCCGCTGCCAGCCCCGACCAGTGCCGGGCGGAGATGTCAGCGTCGGCGTCAGCAGCGCCGCGTCTCGCTGGGCCGACAGGCTGTTGCCGAGCGCCTCTGCATCCGACAGCCTGAAAACACCTGCAGACCCGGCGAAGGCGAACACAGCACCTGCTGCGATGCGGCCCGATCCGATCCCGGGCGGTGTCTTACGCTCTGCAATTCGGGCACCTCCTGCAAAACTCCAGAGCGTTCCTTTGGCCGGGTCGTAAAGATGGATAACGCCTTCGCAGTCAACGTCCATGACGCACGGGTCAAAGTGACAACAGAGGCACGCAAGATCGATCTCAGTGCGCCAGCAGTACTTGCAGGGGTCATAGATAAGCACACGCCGTTTCGAGAGGATCAACAGCTGTTCTGAGCACGGCGCGACTGCCCCATCCAGTGGGTCCAGATCGTTCGAAACCTCCACCGCGGGCCGGTCTTCTCGTCCGGTGTCATCGAAATGCCTCCAGATCGCACCGCCGTCACCCGCGCTCGTCAGGCACCGCGCCCCTGAGCTATCAATCGCCAGAGCCAGAACCGGTTCGCAGGGGATTTCCGCCAGCAATTGCAAATAGCGCCGATGATAGAGCCTAAGGGTTCCCGCGTAAGCGACCCAGATGTGCTCGGGTCCGCACGCAAGATGCACGGCGGTGCCCTCAACCGGACCGAGGAACCCAAGTTCTCTGACGGTTTCGCCCTGGGCCTCCATCAGAACACCGGAGCGGCGCAGCCACGCCACCCCGCTGCCCGCCGACAAGGCCAGCGGTGCGCGGTCTTCTGCGGCAACGTCAAGGGGCTGCCAGCCCTCGCCGCCGCTAACGATCAGCCCATGGCCATGGGGGCGGAGCCCATCCCGAGCGCAAACCGCCCAATGAGCCGACCGTTCGAAACGATAATATCTGGGCTCAGTGCGGGTCATGGTCACCTCCGGAAACGCGGCGCAGGACGATCTCATGAGTTCCGCTGCGCGGCAGTTGTGCGAGGCCGAGTTGGAGATCGGTTGCAGCAAGGGGGTGGTCCCCCAATGCCAGCTTTACCTCCCGAACCGCCTCAACCTGCGCCAGGCCCGCCAATTGCCCCGCAAGCTGGCCCCGGCCAATGGAAGCGCCGATCGGCAGGGGCGGGGGCCTATTCGCGGGCGGAAGAGGCGACAGCCAGTGATCAAGCAATAACTCTGCTGCCTGTTCGACCTCGTCCGGCGAAGCAAGTTGATCGATCAAAAGCTCTGCCCGGACGGAAACGCGAACAATCTGTGCGAGGACGACATTAAGCCGTTCGCCTGCCAGTCGGTTGCGATCCAGAAGGGTGCGAACTTCGGATACAAAACGCTGGGCCTCCTGCTCTGAGAAATCCCCGGTGCGGAAAAGTTCTGGAACTATCGCTATTGTCCGGTGCCCTGGCATTTCCTGGTCAGGCAAAGCGGGATGGCGATGTGGCAAAATCTCGACGCGAGAGATCGCGAAGCCCGGAAGGTTCAAAAGCCGTTGCCGCAGCGTTTCATCGTTAAGATCAAGCGCTGGGCGGCGCAGGCGGCGGCGCGCTTCCAGTTCGGTTTGACGAACGCTCCAGGCGTCGGTCCCGCCCGATATCGCGGCGCTGTTCGCCCAGACGCCGTCTCCCTGAGAGGGCAGGCGCCAGGTCAAACCTGCGCGCATATTGCCTTGTGTCCCCAAGGTAGTCGCATATGGCCCATGTCGGATGGCGGCCCCCAGCGGCGGAATGGCCGCGTTGATCCCGTTGCCGAAACAAAGTTCATCTTTATCCAGGTTCAGGTTCGCCACGCGATCCGACGGCCCCAGCCTGCCCAAGGACTCCACTGCGGGCCAGACAGCCCAACCGTCGACACCCGCCACCTCTATGGTGGGCAAGGCTTCGCCGCCGTTTCGGGCAACGCAGCCACGCAGAGCCAGCGCGCGCGTCTGATCCGGTAATCCGGTGCTGAGGGGCAGAGCAGCCTGCGGATGGAGTGTCAGTTGCACCACCGGCAAGGCATTCAGCGACATCCGCGAGATTCGGGGCGGTGCAGGAAACATCCCCCGGTCAAGCCGCAGTCGCAAAGTAGTCTCGACAGAATCCGAGATTGCGGGCACCTCCAGTGCGACCACGCCGCTGCGCAGCAGGCCATGGGTGCTGTCGCGCCGCACCCGCAACCGGCGCCAGGGGCCATCGGCCGCTCGATATTCAAAAACCAACGGCGCCCAGAGCGGGACCTGTTCCCCCGTCGCGTCCACTGCCAATGCCGGCTGCTCGATCTCAATCCCCAAAGACACAATTGCCGATGTTCCTCCGCTAGCGCCGTGCCGGAAAATAGGCCTGTCAAACCGGATGGTGACAGCTTCTATGCCCCCATCCTCGGATGGGGCTGCCGGGAAAGATGCACGCGTGCGCGGGCCGATTTCCAATAGCTGAACCGAACCGCCCGCGACCTCGCCTTGCAGATCAATGGGTTCAGCTGCGCTTAGCCGGCAGGGCAGATCGATGATGCAGGAAACGTCGGCGTTCTCCTGGGTTGCGGCACGGGTATCTGAGGGCAGATCCTGTTCACCCATGGGCGAGACTGGCCACAGCAGCCCCCGAGCAGGTCGTGCTGGTTGAGGTGTAACTCCAAGCAGCCGCGCAAATGCGAGTCTGTGTGCATCACCAACAAATCCCAGCTGGTAAATCTGCTGATCGGCGACCCATGCTACCAGATCAATCAGGGTGATCCCCGGATCGTGCAGATTGTGGTCGGTCCAGTCCGGAGCGTAGCGCGGAATGCGCTCGCGGGCCTCGGCCACCAGAGCCACGAAATCTATCGTGTCGAGTTGGGGAACCTCAATGCTCATGGGGGTCCTCCGGTCGGGTTAACAGTGATCCCCTGCGACGCGACAGTGATGATACCGGTTTGCGGGATTGACGAGGTCGGGCCGCTGCCATCACGGCGCGTTATGGAAAGTTCGGTGATACGCGCCGCGCCCAGAAGGTCGGCCAGAGCGCGGTGAATGTCCGAAGGCCAAAGGCCTCGGCCAAAGGGCCAGCCTGCGCCGCCCCGTCCGCCAGACACCGGATCGAGAAACGCGCGCAACCGCGCCCCGATATCGGCCACGAGGGAGACCGGGGATGTGTCTGCGGGGGCAAGCTCCAGCTGCACATCAACAATGATGTAGTCAGGTCCAACGATCTTAAGGTCTTGCTCGGACCAGCTGGACGCGCCGAGGTTTAGAAGGCGACGTTTCAATCCGTCCTGTAGGGCCAGCGAAGGCTGCGGCATGGTCTCGGGTCCTGTTGTGGCGATCGCCACAGTCAGGGGCCTGCCTAAGCCTTCGGGGCGGAAGCAGCGTGCGGCACGGATTTCGGGTGCAAATTCAAGGGCAAGGGCCTCTATGTCCCGAACAGTAAGCGCCCGGCCAAGATGACGCGTCCCTGCCTTGGCTTGGATCGTGGCTGCCACGTCGGTACGACCGTCGCTGCCACCCCGCGCTGCGAGCGGATTCGTGACGGCCTCAACACCGCTGATCGCCGATTTGAGGCTGGTCGCCGCGTAGGCTGCCACATTGCCAGACGCTCCACCGCCGGTGCGGTAGACGAATGCACGCAGATTGTCGGAGCCGCCCGGTGGAATCCGACCCTGACGGTCGTCACCGAACCGCACAAGTCCCGTGCGCGGGTCAAGCATATAGACCCGCCCATCAGGCGTCGCGTCAGCGAAGCTTTGCACTTGACGCCAAAGTACCCAATCCCCTGGCAGATCAGGAACATTAGAGCGAACATCCAACCCCTCGGCCGTGCGCGCTTCTTCACCCAGCCGCTCGCGCACGCGCAGTTCAAGAGACCCCGGGATCACGGGTTGCCGAGACAGCTGGAACCGCGCGTTCGGTTCTCCGATGGTGGAGCCGAGCAGTTCCTGCCGGACGGTCTCTACTGCGGTAGCCAGAGCAGCATTGGGGTAAATTGACCCAAGGTCGGGTCGCCAAAGACCGATGTTCTTACCACTTAGCCTCAGCCAGAACGCGCTTAGATCAAACAATGTACTGCGAGTGGGGCGGGCAACCACGCTCAGAGAAAGCAGACCCGTCCGGTGCATGCCATTGGTGTCGTCGCCCAGCACTGCTACGGACTGCCAGCGCCCATCGGCCAGAACTTCTGCACTCAAATCCACTTGAATTTCTTGTTCGGCTGCTTCGATCAGAAAACGCAGGGCATCGGCGGCAAAGGGCCTGCTGAAGGCCAGGTAAAGCGCTCCTTGTGAGCATTTGGGGTCAATCGCTGCCGCTGGTGCAAGCAGGTCGAACTGGGCGCCTGGTGTCTCAGCCGCAGCGGTTTGGTTGAACGAGGTGAGGTTATTTTCCACCAGCGTCAGTGATGGGGCTACGGGAAGGTCAAGCTTGAAGGACACCTTGATCTGACGGATTTTTGGCGGGCGTATGTCGGAACGGTCGATGGTCACCTTTTGGGTGAAATCGGGTCCGCCGTTGATGAATTCCAAATCGCTGTCATAGCTGGGTTGACCATAATCACCGCCGATCAGGTGGGCGCGGATCCAGTAGTCTTCCTGACCGCCTATCTTGGTGGCAGACAAAGCGTCCGGCACGTTAAACTCCACTATGCCCGAGGTCGCAAGGTTTCCCGTCAGATCGATGAAGTTCTGGTCAAGCCTGCGCCAGCCACGCCCGTCGTGATACTCCCACGAAAGTTCCGGATTGCTGGTGGCGTCGGCCAATACCACAACCTGCCAGGCGTTCTGATCGGGTAGCAGATTAAGTGAAATGTTCTGCAGACCGCCTGATCCGCTGGCAGTATCCAGCAACGCCCAGGCACCGTCCGTCGCAACGGCCTGCACGGGACTTTCCGTTCCGCCAACAGAGATGGTGGACAGGCGAGGTGCGGCTGCGCGGTGGTCGTCTTCGTGCAGCATGACGGCCCTGCCGATATCCAACTGGATATGCGCAGGGCTGACATTTGAGATCGAGCGATACGGTACCTGTCCTGGCGGGTCGCCGATACTTTCCGCAAGGGTCGCAACCCGACTTGGCGAAACTGCGGTGACGTGGAATTTGCGGGTTCCGAATGTAATCATGCGGGCGGGTGCCGTAACTGTGTCAGCCCCGTCCAGACGGAAGCTGTGATCATCTATAATGTCGCCCGTGAAGTCCCGGTTCGGCGCACGGTCGCGCCAGAGGATCACCGTGTTTTCGGTCGGATTCTCCGGTGCACCTGCATCGGACAGCGCGATAACCGAGCCGCTTTCGCTGATACCTGTGGCCGACACTGGCCAGAGCGCGGGCGCAGTAGTGCTGTGATTGAACTCGGCCAGAAAGGTGTCGGTATCGTTGGGTATCGGGACCACATGCAGCATCCGCGTCGAGGGAGAGTCGACGGGGATTTCGCTGGTTGGATTGATCAGGCGCAGACGCTGATTGTCATCGGCAATGACGATCCTGGAATTGTCGTCGCTGTCCCGGATCGCAAGGGGGCCGGCGACCGGGCTGCCCAGACCTGGGTGTTTGCCAAGATCAAGAACCCGTTCGCTCGGTAAACGCCATGCGCTCAGGCGCGTCTTGCCGCCGAGCGTCTGTAGAAACAGGAGATGACTCCCATCAACGCCGTTGAGTTCCTCGACGATTGCCAAACCGGTGCCGGTCGACAGTCCGCTCGAAACCGGGAGCGTATTGCTTTGACCAGATGGGGATTGCGGGGTCAGATCCAGCCTCAATGTCGCGGTGCCGTCGCTTTGCCACACACGCAGCTCAGTCCTGCCACTGTTGGCGAAGGAAACCAAATCCACCCCATTCTGATGGACCGCATCGATTTTGATTTCCTCATCGGCCTGATCAATCATCTGCGACTGCCAATCTGCGACCGACAGATGCACCAAATCGCCGCCTTCAAGGCGCAGCACCACGTGTTCGGCGGCGTCTCCGGACCGGCGAACGGGTAGAATGTCGTCGATGGGCGCGCCCGCATCGAAGCCTGTGTCTTCCCAGTCGTCATATGGTTGGCCGCCGGGCTGGAGTATTCGACGCCAAATTTTTCCGCCCTGAACGGCCAACAACTGGGTTTTGCCCACAAGAGCGGGCTCATCAGCAAGGGCGAAGGCCGTGAAGGGGCCATCCGGCGGGGCATCGAGTACGGTCCAAGTCACCTTGTCAATTGCGTCTGCGGCACTCGGATCGATCTGGGCCAGCCAGAACCATCCGATGTCATTGTCTTGTTGCACGACACAATTCAGACCAGTCCCACCGCTGAGGGGCATTACGGCGGGGGGGTGACTGGTAAAGCCACCGAAGCTGGGTTCGGCCTTGCCCAAACCAAACTGTTCCAGATCGGGGTTCAGTAGTTCGCGCCATTCCGGCGTGTTGTCGAAAGGATCGATCAGCAATTGGAGCGCACCGTTTGCACCGACACCAATCATCCCCGCGTCGTCGGGATTGCCGACGTTCATTGCCAGGATGCTGGCATCGGCAAGGTCGACATCAAGGGTAACCGTCGCGCCTTTCTTTGACAGAGCCTCGGGCGCTGCGAGATAGAACTGATCGAACAGGCGTGGCTCGGAGCCAAAGGGCAGCATCGTGCCGGGCGGTGGCAGGGGCAGGGGGGTAGCGTTGTGAAACGCTGCCGCGACCTCTGCATTTGCGGCATCGCCATCCGAGCTAAGCGAAAGCTCGAAACGGTCACACGTCAGCGGCGTGGCGGCTTCCATGGGTCCGCGCAGCCGTGCCCTTAGCCAGAGGCTTTTCTCACCTGAGACCTCGCGCTCTTCGGTCTTGCCAATCCAACCTTTGCGCAGGCGGACAGAAGCGCCCTCAATCTCTGCCTCAAGCGCATGCCAGTCGGGCTCATCATCGTTTTCTAGGGTGGCCCAAAGCGCCCATTCCAAATCCAGACCAGCCAGGGTTTGAGCGCGGCCTTCGGGAAGGATCTTCACCTTGATCACGGCGGCTTGCTCAATATTCAGCAGCTCTTTATGGCCCAGATAGAAAGCATGCTCCTGCACGTTGCGCATGGTGCCCGGCTGCATTCGGGTGATCCGTCTGACCGTGCTTTCCGCAGGGGCTGCGGCATCCAGGCCCGGCGTGATGCTATAAATCCCATCGGTTTCTTCAGTGATCCGGTAGCCCTCTCCGTCAATGTCGATCCAATCCCCCGGCTCAAGCCCGAGGGGGGGTGTGATCTGCACCCTTTCGGCCCTTTGCGGGGCGAAGCTGAGCAACTGATAGACGGGATCGCTGGTCAGGGGCGGCTCCAGACTGCCGAAGCCGGGCGGCGCGGTCTCGATCCGGTCGATGGCCGGGTCTACGGCGAAGGCCCCCATCAACCGGGCAGGTGTGAAGGTCGCGCTAAGCCCTTGTGGTGTTTCGAAGATCAGCGCCGCGCCGTCGGGTGTTTCAGCCCCGACCTGAATGGCTTCACGCACCAGTACAGGCGCATTGAGTTTGTCACTCAGCACAAAGACCAGCCAAGCCTCCGCCGGGGTCGGCTCTGACACCGGAAGATCAAGCCAGTTCAGAAACGCGCGGAGGTCCCGTTCGGCCGTGCGGTCCAGTCGGCTGGTTACATGGGCCCCCAGATGAGCGGCAATCTCCAAGAGCGCCCGGCCGGGATCACCGGGCTCGCTTAACCCGCGCCACGTGGGCACGAAACGCTGTGCGGTGACCTCCAGCTTACGCAGAAGTGCGTCGCGCCGCCTTTGATCCGTCGGAGGGTAAAAACCGTTCATGCGCTCACGCTCCTTCCCGGAAATAGAAGGGATAAACGAAATTGCCTGGCTGGTTGGTCGCACGAATCCGGTAGTCGATGGACACATCCAACCGACCCCGTTCCGCCTCAGCCGCATTCACCAGAACAGCTTCAAGATCAATTCGGGCCTCATAGCGGCGCAGGGCGGCGTCGACTTCAAGCTCTACCCGGCGCAGGGTCGCGGTGCTCAGCACATCGAAGACCAGATCGTGGATGCCGCAGCCAAAATCGGGGCGCATGACGCGCTCACCCTTGCTGGTCTCCAGAATGATCCTGATCGCTTGTTGGACATCTTCCTCGAAGGCGCTCAGGGCAATTTGGCCCGTGGTTTGGTCGGTGCCGATTGGAAAGGCCCAGCCCCGTCCCAGAAACTCCTTTTCTTCGGTCATGGTCCTACCCTCCGATGAGCACGGTTGGCGCACCGCGCAGGATGGCATTGGGGGCTCCGGCTTCGATCACCTGATCACCTTGGCGCGCCGCTGGAAGATTGTTGATCAGCACCGTGGTACTGCCCACCGCGACCACGCCGCCCACATGTGGCTTGGGTCCGTCCGACAACGGACAGACATGCAAATCTGATGCAGCGCGCCATGCGGGTTGCCCCCCGATCAGCACATTGACGCTGCCGGGGCCAGGTCCAAGCGGCGTACCGGCGTGGCTGGTCTGGTCTCCGAGGCGGGCGGCAGGTTTTCCCATGTCAGTTTATCCTCACCATTGCGCCCTGAATGCTGACTTCTCCCGAAGCGCTAAGCGACAGCGATGCGTCCGCCTCGATACTGATCTGAGTCGATTGCAGGGACAGGGTTCCAGTGCTTTTGATCGTGATGGCGCCGCTGTTGCTTTCGATTGTGAGCATGTTGCCCGAGGCGTCTTCCACCACCACCCCGTCGCGGTCGAGCTTCAGATGCTTGCCGTCGGCGAGTTTGAGGTCGATCTCGGGCGCAGCGGGATCATCTGTAAAGCGCAGCTCGTGCTTGTCCCGCGTGCGGATCAGCCGGGTTTTGTTCTCGCCGTCGCCATTGTTTTCGGGCGCGGGTGCGGCACCGTTCCAGAGAGCGCCGATTATGAAAGCATGTTCCTGTTCGCCGCGCTCAAAGGCCACAAGAACCTCGTCGCCAATTTCGGGCAGAAAGTACGTGCCCATGTCGTCGCCGGTCATCGGCATGGTCAGTCGCGCCCAGAAGCTGCTTTGTTCGTCAGGCTGCCAGGGAAAGCGAACGCGGATGCGGGATTGTCCGTCAGGGTCGCGGTTATCAGTGACCGTAGCGACCGCCACGCCACGGAGGAAACCGTCGGCTTCGCGTTCGGCCTCATGGCGGTCAGGGTCAGACCATAACATGCTCATAGCGTGGTCTCCTGTACCTTGAACCGGGTCTTGTATCCGTCGGCACCGATGGCATGAGTGGCCTGCTCGACATAGTAGACCCTCGAAAACAGGCGCCCGAGCCCACCCAAGCCCAGATTGGTGTCGGGCAGTACCTCGGGCAGGCCGATGCACTCGCCGCTGGCAGTGATGAACTTCTCGGCACGTTCTTCGCGGACAGCGCGAGCCCGTGTATCGGCCTCGGCCTGACTGTGCACAGGCTGGCGGATGTAAAGCGTGGTCTCTCCGAGCGCTTCCGCCACATGGTCTCCGCCACCCCGCCGCCCGCTTTCCTGACCGCTCTGATCGCCACGATCCGAGAGTCCGACGATGGGTTGGGCATTCTGCGGCGACCAGCCGACCAGTTCCACGCGTGATACCTGCTCGGCCAGATTGGCCTCGGGGTCGAAGCTTAGGAGGCCTTTGCCCCACTCCATCGTAAGAACCTGATCCAGGTCATTGTTTCGGGGTCCGAATTTCATCCGGTCGCCGCGCATGTAGAATGTGGCACTGTTTCGCTTGGCAAGCTTTTCGATGAACTTCAGATCGGTTTCCTGACCTTTTTCGATCCGCGTCTTTTCGGGATCAGTGCGCTCAGCATCTGCGCGGATGCCCTGACGGTTGGCCAGATCCGAGACGACATCGCTGTCGCGGCTGTCCTCCCAATGACGCGGTTGGTTTGACTTGCCCAGCTTGTAAAGCTTGTCGAAACCTGCGATCCGTAGCTCTGGCACCCCGTTGGAGAAGCTGCTGCCAAGCTCTGTGACCAACCCCAACATGATAAGTGGCAGACGTGCGGGCTCACCGTAGCCCATGCGGATTTCTACCTCGGCACCCAGACGGAAAAGTTCCAACAAATCGACCTCGGCGCCGTCTTCGCCCGCGACGAATTCTCGCTTTGTCAGATCAAAGGCGTTGGCCACCGAGAAAGAAAACCGTCCGGCCGCCTTCAGCTTAAGATCGACCTCGACACTGGGGATCGTCAAAAAGCGGTCGCGCACAAGATCCCTGCCGCCCATCCGCACGCTGAATGCTGGAACATAGAAATCACCATAATGGGTCTCACGGTCGAGCAGAATCAGCATCGCTGTCCTCCAATGGTGGCAGGATCAGCACCGTGCCCGAAGGCACCCGGCGAGGATCGGATATCTGGTTGTTACGGGCGATCAGACGCCAAAAGCGCGGCTCGCCATAATGACGCGCGGCCAGCGCCCAAAGGGTCTCGTCGCTGGAAAACTCGTGGCGGGTGCTTTTGTCTGCCGAGTTGCGGCGGGGATTGCGCAGCTGCTCTTGGATCGGCTGGTATTGCTTGAAAGTCACGCTAAGCGATGCGCGCACCGGGGTGCCGTCGTCCAGGAACATGGTGAAGCGCTGCGAAAGCTTCTCGGTCACAGCCTGGAAAGAGAACGAGCCCCACGCAAACAATACGGGTGGCGCGGCATGCAGATCGCCGTCAATCAGCAGGGCTTGCGCGAAGTCTCCGGTCAGACCGGTGACATCCTCTCCACCTCGGTCGGTATAGGTATCGAACAGCAAATCCATGGTCAGCACTTGCGCCTCGCCATGGACGAATTGCAGAACCGGGTTGTTCAGCCCCGGCAGGGAGGTCGCAGAGAAGTTGCTCGACATTTCAAGGTTGTATTCGGATGGATTGAACAGGACAGGAACACTCTCGCCTGAACGGCGGCCTTTCAGGAAGGTGATGGTGGCCTTGGCGAACTCTGGCATGTCGACTCCTCACATCATTCCGCGCCGTTGGCGTTCGATCCGGGCGCGGCGTTCGATCTGTCGGATCACCTCTTCGCTGACGCGGTCGAGATCAATCTGAGGCGGCTGCGGTTGCGGTGTGGACAGGGGCGTTGGAGGTGGGCGGGACTCTGGTATGTGAGACGTCACCGTCCTGTGGATCATCGCCGGGGGTGGCGGGGGCATGCTGTCCGCAGGGCTGGCCGCGCGATGCCGGTGCCAAAGCACGGAAGTCACCGCTTTCTGATTTAGAGTCTCCCGCTCAGGTTCTAATCGCTGCAGCGTCTTTCCGAGCCAACTGCGAAGGCTTGGAACCCTCGCCATCACAGGGCGGTTTGGCTGGGTTAGGGTAGTTTTGGAATGGTGAATATGAGCCAGCCGCAAATTGCTGTGCCGTTTCCATCGGGCAGGCGTCACGTTCTGAAACACAGTCAGGCGCGGTACGTCCCTTTTGGTGGTCAGAGCGCCAGGGCGCGCAGGCGCCGCGTCGCCGCGATGTAGGGATGAACTCAACGCCGTAGCGACGCGAAGGTGTGCGCGGTTTCGCGGCCAAGGTGTTTGGAAAAGAGTGGTCAATCGACGCAAAATTCTCATTGCGGCCGGTTGCGCCGCCAGCGGCGTGAGACCGGCGCGGTGAAGCGGTGCCAACCAAAGGATCTGGCGCCGCCTGTCTTGTGGCGATACCGAGGCGGGTACGAGGGAACTCCCGGCATAACGCCCTTTATCAGTTTCCCCGCGCTGCGGTCTTTGTCGGAGGATGCGGAGGGATCGAAGCATTGCGGGCTGCACCCAGTCGGCTGATCCCGCTGCAGTACTCTGCCGGTGCTCGAAGGTGATTTGCGCCCAGTCTGCTAAGCCGGAATGAACAGGGGATGTCAGTGGACTTCGGTTCGATGCAAGGCGCTCGGGACCGCTAAAGAGCAGCCGGTGGCCGTGCGGGTAGAACAACCTTTGGAAACTAAACCGAAACGGCGTTGGCGTTGGGAAGGAGTGCCAATCGCTTGCTGCACCTCTGGTTACTTCGGCCCGTCCGTGGTGTGGGGATTGCCGTCCGTAACTTCGAAAGATCATGCCTTCAAAGAACCGCGGGGCTGGAAAATACAGCCGTTGTTTTGGTGCGGTCAGTACGGCCCCTGATGATTTTGCCGCGCTTTCCAGAAGGTTTTGCGGCGTTCGCATAAGAACCTGTGTCGCACTCCAGAGCAGTAGTTGAACGTGCAGCCGGGGCGCGACCATTATTCGCGCACCTTCAATTGTGGTATAGTTCGGCGACTGCCCGGTGCAATTTTTGCGTGCCCGGCGAAAGATCAGAGCAAGCGGTTGGAACCGAAGATCAGGCAGCGCACGCTTGCGCAAAGAACCAGGCAGAGCACGGGTCCGGAAGGGTCGGGCGACTGGGGACCAACGGCGCCTCATTGCTGGCGCCTCAGACCGTGGTGAACAAGCTCGACGGTCTCTATGGCCACGGCGTTGCCGGTGGCGTCCAGATCGCTGCCAGTCCATTTGCTGGGGAATGCGTCAAGGCAAATCCAGCGCCAGACCTCACTGCCGGCGTCGTCCATCAGTGCAATCGATACCGTACGCCGCTCGACAAGCCCGTCGATCACGTCCTGATGCCAGTCCCACAGTTCGCCATCGACAAGACCTCGCTTGAGCATCAGCGGCGGATAAGTCGTCTGCACCACCAGTTGATGTTCGAAATCATTGACTCCACCCTCCCGATAGGGCTCGATCCGTGTGGTCCGTTCCAGACCGCCCACCGACTGAAAACCAGCCAGTTGGGTACCCTGAACCTCAAGCCGGAATCGGAAGCTGCGATATGGATCGGGACGCGTCATGGATCGTCATATCCCTGCAAACGGATTGTTCGGCGCGGGCTCAGAATCAAGCTTGCGGTTGATGCTGGAAATTTCACGGCACCATTGCCGGCGCTCGCGATGCTCCAGTTCCATCAGCTCTGTATGAGACCAATGGAAGTGATAGGCGATGAAGGCCATCTCTTCATAAAGCTGCGCGGTGGGGTAGAGCTTCATGTTTCCCCCACAATGCGGAACTCTTCTTGGGGCGTAGCAGCCTCGTCGGACGAGACATCATTTATCCGCTCGTAAAGATCCTGAAGGTAGCTCAAATCAGCCGCAAACAGCCCCTCGATCACCTTGGTGTTTACGTCCGGCACCGAGCCCAGTTTGGTCACTACTCGCGCCAGCACAATGACAATCAGATAGGCCTGGTTCTGCTGTACGCGGGTGTCCTTGAGCGGCAGGATTTCGTCAGCGGCAGTCGCAAGGCGCATGACCCCGCTTTTGTGAAGCTGCCCGTCGCCGTCGATATAGCCCTTGGGCAAAATGAATTCGACTTCGGTTCGAAACGCCATGTTATGTTCTCCGGTTTACTGGATACGGCGGATACCTTCGTTGCAAAGCTCCAACGTATCGATCGCGACCTCGTTGCCCTTGGCGTTAAAGTCGCTGGGATCGTATTTGCACGGCCAGGCCTTAAAGATTTCAAAGGCGGCCTTTTCTTCACCCGCCTCGTTCTGCACGCGGATGACGACCGTTCGCCTGGCTTCTTCAAGCAGGGTGTTGTCGTCCACCACCAACTGGTGCCAATCGGCCAGTTCGGTGCTGTCCGTAATCCCCCATTTCAGTGTGATGTTGCCGTATTTGTTCAGCCCGTTCAGCTTGCGGACTGTCGTGGGTTCGTCGCCCTCGCGATACTCAATGGGATCGGTCGAAAGATCGCCGATCATGACTTCCGCAAAGCCGGCCTGCTCGATACTGTCGATCTCAAGCCGGTAGCGAAAATTGCGAAGCGGGTCTTGGCGTTCAGCCATGGCGGTGACTCCTTTGTCAGGCAGGCATTAGGCCTTTGCTTCCTGCGTTTTCTGGAACACCCGGAAGATCACGAATTCAGCCGGGCGGACGGGGGCAATGCCGACTTCAATGATCAGCCGACCGTTGAGGATATCGTCGGAGGTCATGGTGTCTCGTCCGACGTTGACCAGAAACGCCTCTTCCTCACTGGCTCCGAACAGTGCGCCTTCACGCCACTGGGTTCTTAAGAATAGTGAGACGGTCTGGCGTATCCTTTCCCAAAGCCGCTGGTCGTTGTTTTCGAACACCACCCATTGGGTACCGTCATAAATTGAGCGTTCAATGAAGATGAACAGGCGGCGCACGCTGACATATTGCCAAAGCGGATTGCTCGACAGGGTGCGTGCCCCCCAAACCCGGATGCCCCGGCCCGGGAAGCGCCGGGTGACATTGACACCACGGGGGTTTAGCACCTCCTGCGTTCCATGATCGATGTCGTATTCCAGATCAAGCGCGCCTGAGACCACCACATTGGCTGGAGCCTTGAAGACCCCGCGAGTGTTGTCGGTCTGGGCGTAGATACCACAGACTGAACCGCCCGGAGGGATTGTAACCCGGGCCCCGGTCCGGGGATCGTTGGTACGAATCCAAGGATAGTAGAAGGCAGCGTATTGCGTGTCCTGGATCGTGGTACGGGGGTCGAGATTGTTCGCGTTGGCGAAATTCGACGGGGAGTCGAGCACCGCGAAACGGAACCGATTGCGCTCGCAATGTGTGATGACCGCCCTGGCGACATCCTCGCTGGCTCCTGGTGCGTGCACGATTGCCACCTCGCGATATGGGTCAAGATTAAGTGCAGCCAACCCCCTGCGATCTTCGGGTATGGGCGCACCGCCCTCAAACGCGTTGGTGCCAGGCAGATCACCCGGCGCGCCATCTGCAAGCTGCTGCGTAGTTGCAGCATTGGGCAGCGCCGCGCCGTCGTCGACAGCCAGTGTCACCAGAGATGAATTGCCATTGTTCACCCGTTTGTCCCAGTAGTTGGGGTGATCGGGGTCCAGGGTGAGGTCGTTGAAATCCTCGGTGATCAGGGGCGGCGGCAGGCTTTCGACATTGCCGTTGTCGTCAAATGTCGGCGGCTGTGTCAGGGGACGGTCCCAATAATATAGCCGCAGTCGAAAACCGATCGGCGCGCTTTGGACCTCTAGTGTACCGGGCTCCAGCCGCATGAAGATCCGGTTGGCCGCGTCACCCGGGCCCAGTGCCGTGACGCTGTAGGCGTCGATGGTGGCCGTGGCGCTTTGAGCATTACCACCGACGATGCGGGTTATGTAGCAGCGACGACCGCCGTTATCGAAGAAGCTCTTGACTGCGTAGGGCATGTATTTGCCGGCAGCGAAGACATCTCCGAACAGGCGCAGATAGTCATTGTAGCTTGTGACCAGCCGGGGGCGTACCGGGCCGCGTTCCGTTTCTCCCAGAAAGGCGGCCGTGCTTGTTGCGGCACCCGCGATAGGCTTGGGGCCGCGCTCGATCTCTTCGATATAGACGCCGGGGGCGAGATATTCGGGCATGGCGTTGGTTCCTTAGGTGGATTGCTGTTGGGTAGGGGTGGGGCAGGACGGGTCGGGCTCATTGTCTTTATCTTGGTCCTTCTCGTCCTCCTCCTCACACGTCGGAGGTTCCTTGCAGTCATCGTCCTTTTCGTCGGGCTTGTGACATTCGTCTTTCTTCGGCTTCGGATCGGGGTCTTCCTCGCAGTCGTCCCCGGGCTCGTCGTCAGACCTGCCGCCGTTTGTGCCGGGCTTGCAATCCTTGAGATACTGCTTGGCCTTGGCGCGTCTGTTCTCAGGCTTGCTGTCTTCACCCAGCTGTTTGCGTAATTCATCGATCCACGCGAGATTTGCTTCGGCTTCTGCTTTGGCCTTTCCGGCGTTACGCCAGTTGCAGGCGGCCTCGCCCAGCTTGTCCTTGTATTCATCCGGATCTATCAGCCAGGGATAGCCGGTAAGATCACAGCAGGGGTCCAGATCGACACAGCAGTACCAGCGCACAGGATCATAGCGGTCTTCCGTGCAGGTCTCGCAGGGCATTAGCCGGCTGTGTTGACGCAAGAGTTCGAAGAAGAAGATGTACAGCGCAAAGCCGTGATCTTCGCATTTGTCGAGCTTGCAGATTTCCTCGATCAGTTCGTCGTTGGTGTCCATGCGCTTCTTGAGCCAGCCGGTAATATCTTTCCAGGCATCAAGTTGGGCCTCAGCCTCGGTGAAGCAGTAAGCGGCGTCATCCAGCGCGATCTCACATTTGCCGAGCTTTTTACGCAGTTGCTTGCGCATATCGGCCAGCGGCTGGATGACAGTGCAACAGACGCATTCTTTAAGCATGTAGTCCCAGTCCGGATAGCAGTTCTGAAGATGCTCGCGGATTTTCTCCACCCGCTCGTGTTGCTTCCTCCAGCGCTGAACGAGCGCATCATATCCATTGGCCGGGTCTTTGTATTTCTGCAGGGCCGCATCCGCGCCTTTTGCGATGTCGGTCAACTTGGCCTGGGCGGTCTTATCGAACGCACCGGCCGCAGCGCTTGTATTCAGTTTCTCAACCTGGTCTTCGAGCGAGCCGCAAGTCTCATTTTCTTCATTCTTGCCGGAACCGGAATTGCTTTGGTTTGACTGGGTGTTCATCAGTTTTCGCTCCTAATCAAAGTGTCAGGGCCTGCTCGGCACGAGCAGCGGTACTAGTGGCGGGGCGCCGTCAGCGAGATCGATCGGCAGGCCAAAGCTGTACTGCTGACCGTCTCTTACTTGGCGCTTCAGCATCACGGCGGGCGCGTCGGGGGCTGTGATGCGAAACCAGAAATGGGCAGATGCGGTACCGGTCTGGCCCGGAGTCTGATCCGGCAACCGCAGCGGAAGAGCGAAGTCGCCCTGGGTGTCGGTGCGGGTGCGAAAGGGCAGCACATCATCAGGGTCCGGAGCGTCATTCGAGACCACAGCGCCCACATCGGCACCATTCACGGGCGCTCTATCGATAAGAACCACACCGCGCACTAAAGATGTCTCAATGGTAAAAGGCGCCGACGGGATCCGGTGCATTGGCACCTCAATCAAACGTTGGCTGTCCATCACGTCAGGTGAAGGGCGGTCGACCTCAATCCTTTGATCGAAATACCCCGCCTGTCGCGCCGTTATTTTCACACTGTAACGGGGCTCAACGGGCAGCATCGGGTCGCCGCCCGGAACAGCGCGCTCGACAAAGACCAACAGGCCAGAGAGGTTCCGCTTGGCAACTGCCCCATGGGCTTCGATTTGCGCGGTCACCGGGCCGCGCACGATCGCGCGGGTGAAACTGTCCAATGGCGCAATGGCGAACACCACCGTCTCAAGGGGTAGCGGCTCGTCTAGATGGATGATCCGCAAAACGTTCATGAAGAGGCCTCCTCAAGGCGTCCTGCGCTGCGTGTCACTTCGAGCACGCGCTGGCCGAACAGAGCCTCGTCCGCATCCACAAAGACGGGCGTGGCCAGATAGACTATGGAGGTGCGATAGGGTGTTTCCGGGAACAGGCTCCAGACGCGGCTGATTTCTTCCATAGAGACAGGATCGGGTGTGACGCGCACGGTTTGTCCCGGAAGTTTTGCACCGGTCAGAACCGGTGTTGCGTGCAGTGCCTGGATTATCTGACCAAGGGTTATTAGCTCGTTGGGCGAACTGCCGGGTGCGAGCCCAGGCTCGCGCGACACGCTGATGATATAGCGCAGATCGAACGGGATGGCTGCCGACGGTGGATTGCCCTCAGGTTCGCCGGTTCCGGGAGCGCCACGGCTTCGCAAGCCATCCAGATAGGGCGAATTGCGAAGATCCGCATTGGGTTCCAGATGGTACAGGAAAAGCGATGCCGTCGCAGAACCTGCCTGACTATCCGACGGCGGTCCGGTGAAAACTGTGCCCGAGACTGTTGCCTCCAACACGCTCCTAAGCGCCTCTGTCATCATTGCGATAGCGTTCGCGCTCATGCCAACCTCATATTTTTCAGACAGCCGTCTTCGGGCAGTGTGTTGCCGGCCGAGGTCATGCCTAGCTTCAAAAGCTGCAGCCGTGTGGCTCGCAGCACATGGGGCATCTCAATCTTCCCATCGCTGTCGCCTGCGGCCGGAGCGTCATCGGCGGCCAGAAATGCCGCGTGTACTGCGATCTGCTGAATATGCCCGCCTGTCAGTTGGAACCGTTCAGCAAGGAACTCAAAGTCAAGATCGGCCCAACCCGGCGCAGACGAGGGTGCCGCGCGCTTCCACATATCCAAACGCTGGGCTGCATCCGGCGCGGGGAAGTCCACGATGAAGCGCAGCCGCCGTACAAATGCGCTGTCCATATTTTGCTTGAAATTGGTGGTCAGGATGACGACGCCGCGAAACTCTTCGAGGCGTTGCAGAAGATAGGCGACTTCGACATTGGCATACCGGTCATGGGCGTCCTTGACCTCGGTGCGCTTGCCGAACAGCGCGTCGGCCTCATCGAATAACAGAACGGCGCTGGCGCGTTCGGCGTCCGCAAAGGCGGTGTTGAGATGCTTTTCCGTCTCGCCAATGTATTTTGAAACGGTCTTGGCCAAATCCACCTGAAACAGCTCGACCCCAAGATCGGCTGCGATAATCCGGGCGGCCATAGTCTTGCCGGTGCCACTCGGCCCCGCAAACAGCGCCGTGACCCCCTGACCTAAAGGCATGCGGGCGTCATATCCCCAATCATGGAGGACCTTCGCGGCGTGGCGCACCTGTTGCGGGATCTGCTTCAGGGATTGCAGTCGGTCCTGAGCCAGAACGATGTCATCCCACCTAAAATTGGGCTCAATGCGACGCACCAGCCCACCTTCGGGCGGTGCGCTTAGCATTCGCGCAGCAGCGCGCAGTTGTTCCAGTTCGGCGGGCTTGCCAGCCAGGTAGCGGCAAACCGCTGCTGCCAGCACCGGGTCGTCACGACGGGTGGCGGCCATTTCCTCGGCATCGGAGGTGGATATCTCAAAGCCATTGAGGCGCGCCGTTTCCTGCCAGTCGACGGCAGCCAAGGGTCGTTTCTCGGCGAATGGGCGGAGAATGTGGGCGACGCGACGGGCGGCGGGGGCCCAGGGATCCTTCAGATCAACCATCGCGCGGTCGGTTCGGGCCATCAGAAGATCCGCCAGTGGACCGCCCCCGGTCCGCGCTCCTTCGAACAGAGGTACCGCGTCGCTCAGCAACGCGATGCGGGCGATCTGGCCAGCCGCCTTGTTCAGCGCCTCATTGCTCTCGGCCTCAAGCTGGGTCAAATCCACCCGGAGCGTGCGGCGGCCAGATGCCTCTAGAACGCCAGCTGCCCAGTCTCCGGTCGGTCGTTCCCCGACCAATTGGATCAGCCCGCTGGCCTCGCTGGATATCGCCTGCAACAGCTCTTGCGTGGCACGGGTGTGTTGCACAGGCACGCCCGAGGCTGCTGTCATGCTCAGCGCGGGGCCAAGCGCGTCTTCGCGTATCGCGCCCTGGACCAGTGCGGCCACAAGCTCGCAGGGCACCCTTAAGGAAGATTCGGGACCAGTCCTGCTTTCAGCGCCGATCTCGGCCTCTACCAATCCAAGCTGGGCCAGCGGGCCAGAGCGCACGGCCTCCATGATCGCAACCGCATCTGCGCCGATGCCCGAGAGTAACCGTGCCAGAACCGCCTCTGAGGCATAGCCACGGGTCAGATCATTGTGCAGGTAGCCATAGGCGATCTGAAAGCGGCCATCGAGTTCCGGTGCCAGCGACAAAGCCAAAATGCGGCGATCCAGCACGCTCAAGCCAGCCTTGTCCGAGATCATCAAGGGATCATCTGCGCCGGATTGCGCTTCGCTGTCGGAAAGCATGTCCTGCAGACTGGTTCGGGTCTCGCCGGCTTCAGCTCCCAAGAGGGCGCGTACTTGACCTAGGCCAGCGGTCCAGCCGGGAATGGCGGTGCTGTCGGTCTCAGACCCCTGGGGCAGTTCGGTCAGATGCGATCGCACCAACAATTCTGCCCAGGTTAGAACTCTGCGGGGACGCGACCGGTCTGCAGAAGGGGTGCCGAGCATATGCGGATCTGACAGAGTATCGGACTTCGAGGCAGCAAGCGCTCCACCGAACAGTTCGGCCAATTTGCGCAGCAGATCGTGGTTGATCTCGCGGGTCCATAAAGCAGCCTCGTTGGTGGTGCCGTCGAGCCCGATTACGGCTCGGCAATTCGGCCGGCCTAGCCTCTCGAGCCAAGGATTGCCGTCATCGACCCGAGACCATGGCACAATGGCCACGTCGAACTGTTCGCTGTTGTCATCCGATGACAACTCGGCAAGAGAGTCTAGAAATTGCTCGTCCAGTTTGTCGTCGGACTGCATCAGGCGGTTCATGCTCTGCCAGAACATGTTAGCCTCGCGCCCGGCTATCACGATGCGGGTCACGCCGGAACTCCTTGGGCGGAGGATGGGTAAGATTTCAGCGTGCCACGAAGCGTGTTCTGGCGTTATTGACCGGAGGATCGACCCGGCGGTCTAGAAAGGGTCTAGTCCCTTCGCGGTTTGTGGATCTAGTCTTGCTTGCTGATGTACGCGTCGAAGGGCAGCACAGAGCGAACGCGGCAGCGTTCTTACAACCAGGTGTGGATATTTTCGCGCATTTTTAGTACCATTAAGGGCATCCGGGGATGGATTCTACCCGCCCAGTCAGCGTGACAAAAGGCGTCGCGTTACACCATAGAACCGTTCAAAACGAATAATTGGTATGAAACTCATAGTGTTTTCACATGTTCGTCTCTTTGGGGAGGCCTTAGAGGTGACATTGGGATCGCTACCTGAGGTTGGATCGGCGATTGCCTGTTCCGCGCTGGAGGAGTTCTCAGAAACCATCGGCACCGGCGAACCGGACCTGATCCTGTTTGACGTTACTCACAAAACAGCTCTGAACGAGGCGCGTTGCTGTGCCCAGATTTGCCCCGACGTGCCAGTCATTGCCTTGGCCGTGCCGGAAGTGCCCCGGCAGGTTATCGCCTGTGCCGAGGCGGGGTTTATCGCCTACATTCCGCGCCACGCCTCAGTGGAGGAGTTGCGCGGATTGATGCGGATGGCACTGCGCGGCGAGACGATCTGCCACCCAAGGATTATCACACGCCTTTTGATGGAGCTTAGATTGCGGCGCATCGGCGATGCTCAGGCCACGGCAGGTCCCCTCACCAAGCGGGAGACAGAGGTGCTCAGACTGATCGGGCGGGGCCAGTCGAACAAGGAGGTCGCGCGGACGCTCGGTATCAGCGTGTCGACCGTCAAGGCGCATGTGCATAGCGTGCTGTCAAAGCTGCGTGTTCAGAAGCGCAGCGAGGCCATTGCCCGTCTGCGCAGCGAGCCCTGGTTGGAGCATTCCGCCTGAACATTTCGGCGTCGATGCATAGGTTAACCTGAGACCGGTTCGAATGGTCTTGTCAGAAGAACTTTGGTTGAGACGGGCAGGGGGCTTTCTTAGCTTTTGCCCACGGCCAGACCTGCCTCTTTTAAGTACTTCAAAACCAATCCCGAGATCATCCGTCTAGCGGTGAAGCTATACATCCGATTCCCGCTCTCGCTTCGGAATGTTGAAGATCTGCTGCACGAGCGAGGCATCGACGTGAGCCACGAAACTGTCCGTTATTGGTGGAACAGGTTTGGCCCGGTGTTTGCTGCTGAGATCAGACGAAAGCGCGTTCAGCAGCTGCGTGCGTTCTCTAAATGGAAGTGGCACGTGGACGAGGTTTTCGTGAAGGTGAATGGCAAGCGGCATTATCTTTGGCGGGCTGTGGATCATGAAGGCGAGGTGCTAGAAGCCGTTGTCACCAAACGCCGAAACAAAGCTTCAGCACTGAAATTCTTTAAGAAATTGATGAAGCGACACGGCACGGCGGTCGAGATCGTGACCGACCGATTTGCATCCTACAAGGCGGCACTCAAAGAAATGGGAGCGCTAGAAAAACAACAGACGGGAAGGTGGCTCAACAATCGAGTTGAGAACTCCCACCTCCCATTCCGACGACGAGAACGCGCGATGCAGTGGTTCAGGCGGATGCGAAGTCTGCAGAAGTTCGCCGCTGTTCATTCTTCCGTCTACAACCACTCCAATCAGGAGCGATCTCTCACCAGCCGAGACACCTTCAAGCTGACACGCACCGCCGCTCTTGCCGAGTGGCGCGAACTTGGTGCGGCTTAAAGGGCAGTTCTATTGGCTTAGCTGAGACTGGTTCGAATTTGTCTGACAGCACCATTGTGAGGGCCGCCGATTGGCGAATTGGGACATTTGCACCAAATCCAGGATTTCAAGCGCAGTCTTTTGCGCCTGAGCAACATCCGTTTCTCTGCGGCGCAGGCCGAAAGCCACGTTTTCAACAACGGCCATGTGTGGAAACAGCGCATAGTGCTGAAACACGGTGTTGATGGGCCGCTTCTCCGGCGGCATCGATGAGATATCCTCGCCGTAAAGCCGCAGCTCACCCGAGGTGAGATCTTCAAACCCTGCGATTAACCGCAACAAGGTTGTCTTGCCGCATCCCGATGGCCCAAGCAGAGTGAAAAACTCGTTGTCGTTGATAGACAACGATTCATTCTTCAGGGCCTCTACCGGTGGTGAACCCGGATAGCTTTTGCAAATATCAATTGCCTGAATTGCTGGGGTCAAAGACTCATCTCTCATCTGGATTGGCAAAGCTGCTTGAGTTTGGCAGAGGGTGCGCGGCCCTTGAATCACCCTTTGTTGGTAGGGCTCAGAGGGCCGCATCTACCTCATGCGCATTTCAACGCTTCTCCTGGGTCGCAATATCCGTACTCAAGGGTGTCAGCGGCTGCTTTGTGCGTCAGCTTGCCATCGTGCACATTCAGACCCTGCAGAAGGAAGGGGTTATCTAATGCCGCGAGACCGTTATTCGCCAGCGCCAACCCGTGTTGCAGCGTGGCATTGTTCAATGCGTAGCTGGATGTTTTGGGAACCGCCACAGGCATGTTGGCGACGCAGTAGTGAACCTCGCCGTCAACAACGTAGGTCGGGTTCTCATGCGTCGTCGCCTTCGACGTTTCAAAGCACCCACCTTGATCAATGGCGACGTCGACCAGCGCCGCGCCTTCTTTCATCGTGGCCAGCATATCCCGTGTTACCAGGCGTGGTGCTGCCGCGCCGGGTATGAGAACCGCACCGACTACGGCATCTGCAGTCGCCACTGCATCGGCCAACGCCGCTTTGGTGGGATAGACAGTATGAACTCGCCCATCGAACAAGTCATCCAACTGACGAAGACGCTCTAGTGAGCGGTCAAAATTGTAACCTGAGCTCCCAACCCGACGGCCATCTTGGCAGCATTGGTGCCTACAACACCGCCGCCGATCACGACAATCTCGGCAGGTTTCACACCAGGCACGCCACCAAGTAGCAGACCCTCGCCATTGTTGTGCTTTTCCAGTGCGCTCGCTGCGGCTTGGATGGAAAGACGGCCAGCGACTTCGGACATCGGAGCAAGCAAAGGCAAGGTCGCATCGGCATCGGTTAAGGATTCATAAGCAATCGCCGTGCAACCCGATGAAAGCAAACCTTTGGTTTGCTCAGGATCAGGTGCCAGATGGAGATAGGTGTATAGGATTTGCCCTTCACGCAGTTGGCTATACTCGGACGCCTGGGGTTCCTTGACCTTCACGATCATGTCCGCGGTGGCAAAGATTTCTTCGGCTGTATCAGCGATTATGGCACCGGAAGCACGATAGGTCTCGTCACTTGCCCCGATGCCAACCCCGGCCAAGGATTGGACAATGACCTCATGGCCTGCGGCCACATACTCGCTGACCGCAGCGGGCGTCAGCCCTACACGATGTTCGTTTGCTTTGATTTCTGTAGGCACTCCCACCTTCATTATCGCCACCTTTGCTGAACGGATTCTTCCCCAGACACACTCTGTGGGTCATTGGGCAGCTACCTAGATGGAGGTCTCTGGTCGCGTCGATACCACGTGTGGGGGACTGTGTTGGGCACGGTCGTTAGCCGATGCTGATCTTAGAAATCAGCCGAATGGCGCACAAGCATTCATGGAGTCTACGATGACCACCCTCGATCGAAACGCCGCTTTTGAACAAGATCGCGCGCACCTCATCCATCCCTATACCGATTTCTCAACATTCTCGAAGGAAGGCAGCCAGATAATCGAATGCGCCGAAGGAATGCATGTGAGCGATACTGAGGGCAACCGCTTGTTGGATGGCATTGCCGGGCTGTGGTGCGTCAACATTGGGCATGGTCGCAAGGAGATGGCGGACACCATCGCCGAGCAGGTCATGAACATGCAGTACTACAACCCGTTTGGTCACAGCTCCAACGTTCCTGCGGCCAACCTGGGTGCGAAACTCGCAGAGCTTGCCCCGGGTGACTTGAACCATGTTTACTACACATGTGGCGGCTCAACAGCGAATGATGCCGCCATTCGGCTGGTTCATTTCTATTTCGATCAGAAGGGCCAGCATCGAAAGAAGAAGATTATTTCCCGTCAAAACGGCTATCACGGCGCAACCTATGTCGCCGCATCGCTCACCGGAATTCACGGGACAAAACACGGGTTCGACCGGATTGGAGAAGACTTCATAACCCACGTGTCTGAAGCCAATCTTTATGCCAAGCCGGATGGTTGGAGCGACGCTGATTACTGCGACTACCTCGTTCGCGAATTCGAGGCACGCATCCAGCAGCTGGGTCCCGACAATGTAGCAGCCTTTATTGCTGAACCCATCATGGGCGCTGGCGGTGTGCTGGTCGCACCTGAGGGGTACCACAAACGTATGTGGGAGGTCTGCAAGCGCTACGACATGCTTTACATCGCTGACGAGGTCGTGACTGCGTTTGGGCGGCTGGGTGAATGGTTCGCGTCAGAAACAATGTTTGACTACCAGCCAGATATCCTGGTCTGCGCCAAAGGCCTGACCTCTGGCTACATTCCTTTGGGCGCCACTCTGATTTCAACCAAGGTCTACGATGTTATAGCGAAACCACAATGCGAAGGCGGCCTGCTGTCGATGGGGCTGACTTACTTTGGGCATCCAGTCGCCTGTGCTGCGGCATTGAAAAACATCGAAATCATGGATCGTGAAAACCTGCTCGAAAACGTGCGCGAAGTCGGGCCTTACCTCCAAGAGACCGCAAAGTCGCTTCTGAACCTGCCGATTGTCGGAGATGTGCGCGGAAGCCACCTGATGATGGGAATAGACTTGGTAAGCGACAAGTCGAGCAAAGCACCGATGGATGCCGGTGCTAACGCCGGGCATCACGTGTTCCGCAAATGTATGGAGCGCGGCGTGATTGTTCGGCCGGTGGGCGACCGGATTGTGTTGTCGCCCCCACTGATTATTTCAAAAGAACAATGCGACGAGATAGTCGGCGCAATCAGCGAGAGCATCACTGAATTTCAGGCAGAAAGGTAATCGGCATGCGAAACATCACTCTCGCCGCCACGCAGATGTCCTGTAGTTGGGACGTTGACGACAACGTTGCCAGAGCCGAAGGACTCGTCCGGCAGGCCGCCGACGCTGGTGCGCAAGTCATTCTTTTGCAAGAGCTGTTCGAAACGCCGTACTTCTGTTTGGAACAGGATCTTCGATACTTTGAGATGGCGCGCACGCTTGAAGACAGCAAGGTGGTAAGCCACTTTGGTGCGCTGGCGAATGAGTTGGATGTGGTCCTTCCAGTGTCATATTACGAACGCGCTGGTCTGACACGGTACAACTCGCTAGCAGTGATTGACGCAGACGGCTCAGTTCTCACCAATTACCGCAAAACGCATATTCCGCAAGCTCCCGGATATGAGGAGAAATTCTACTTCAGTCCAGGCGACACCGGGTTCCAAGTTGTCGAAACTAGGTACGGTCGCGTTGGGTGCGGTGTTTGTTGGGATCAGTGGTTTCCAGAAACGGCTCGTAGCCTGGTATTGCAAGGTGCCGAAATTCTGATGTTCCCGACCGCGATCGGATCTGAGCCCAAGAATCCGGAACTCGACAGCAGTGAGCATTGGCGTCGGACAATGCAAGGGCACGCAGCGGCGAATATGGTGCCGCTTGTGGCCTCTAACCGTGTCGGCCATGAAACTCAGGGGAAGACGGAAGGTCAGTTTTATGGAACATCTTTTATTGCTGGATATACCGGTGAAATACTTGCGGACGCGGATCGCTCCACAGAAGCCGTGATCACCGCGAGCGTGGATCTGGATGCCGCCAATGCTTACCGCGACAATTGGGGTATTTTCCGGGATCGGAGACCAAATATGTACAAAGCTTTGCGCAGCTTGGATGGGATTACTGCGCAGGGCCAATAAGCGGCTACCACTCACAAACTCGCCAAAACTCAAAGGGACCGCAATGCGGTCCCCTTTTTTTCGGTTCGCTGGTCTGAAATGAATCAGACGGCTGGCACCTGTTGCGTAATACAGTGGACGCCGCCGCCACCGCCGCCGATCATCCTTCCCGAAACACCTTTGACTTGGTGACGCGGGAACACTTCGCGCAAAATCCCAAGCGGCTCATCGTCTTCCGACCGGCGCCCCGAGACGGGCACGATAATCGCACCATTGCAGACGTAGAAGTTCATGTGGACGACATCAAAACTGGTCAACGGAATCTCAACCACGTCTAGTTTCCGGCCTGTTGCATCAGTCGCGGATTCGAGGATGGCCCGAGCCTCCTGCGTGATTTGCATATTCGGATCGCTCGGATCGTCGGTTGTGTGCAGCAAGACCAGGCCAGGTGCTGCAAACGCCGCTATTCCATCAATGTGACCGTCGGTAATCGGGTCCGGTGTCAGACCCCGAGACAGCCACAAGACCTTCGTGACGCCGAGTTGGGCCCGTAGTTCGTCTTCGATTTCAGCCTTGGTCCAACCGGGGTTTCTGTTGCGATTCAGCAGGCACTCTTCGGTGGTCAGGACGGTTCCCTGCCCATCAAACGCAACTGCCCCTCCTTCAACCACCAGATTGCTCTGATACATCGGCATATCCAGCTTGGCAGCGAGTCTTCCTTTGACAAGCTGATCGTCACGATACGGAGGGAATTTCTTGCCCCACCCATTAAACGTGAACCCCGCAACGCGACGATCACCTGAAGCGTTTTTCAGGATCATCGGGCCGCTGTCGCGCGACCAGGCGTCGTTAAGCGGCATTTCGACCAGCTCGATCTGGCCGCTGAGCATGCTTCTGGCGATTTTGAGATCCTGCCTACGAACCGCCATCGTCACAGGTTCGAACTCGGCGATGGTATTTGCGGTTTCCGCCCATTCCCGTCGGGCATCCTCCAGATCACGGCGGTGCCAGTTCTGGGGGGATGGGAATTGCATCAAGGTCCGCTCGTGCTTTTCCCATTCAGCAGGGAAGTAATAGCCATCCGAGCCACCAGCCCCTTCGACGATTGTTGCGCCCGTCTGACTATAGTCCACTTGTTTGTCCTTCCTAGCCCAACTTGGCGACGCCAAACTTAAAGATGCGGTTGCGCCTAAAAAGAACCGCCTGTTCATGTGTTTCACTATACTCCGGCCTCCGATGCCCCGAGAGATGGATCCAAATGATCGCGCAAAGAGTCACCCAATAGGTTGAAACCAATGGCGACCAGCGCAATTGCGCCCCCTGGGAAAACGGCAAGCCACCAGGAAGCGGGTTGGTGAGTCAGGCTTTCGAAAATCATAACTCCCCATTCCGGAGTGGGCGCCTGTGCCCCCAATCCCAGAAAAGACAGGCCTGAGGCCGCCAAAATGACGAACCCCACATCCGTCGTTGCTTGCACGATCACAAGTGGCCACACCATCGGCAGCAGCGATGTGAAGATCAGGCGCGTATGCGAAGCTCCAAGGCAACGGCTGGCCGCGACAAATTCCTGTTCTTTTAGGGAAAGCACACGGCTGCGGATAAGTCGGGCGTACCAGGGCCAGAAAACCGCTGCCAAAGCGACGGTGGTTGAGACCATGCCGCCACCAAAGCTCGCGGCTATCGCCGCAGCCAAAATCAATGCCGGAAACGCCAGAAACAGATCTGTAACCCGCATCAACACCTCGTCGACCCATCCGCCGACGTAACCCGCTACCAGACCGACTGAAGTGCCGACTACAGATGCCACAGCTAAGACCGCAAACGAAACCGACAGCGATATCCATGATCCGGCAACGACCCGAGCAAGCATGTCTCGCCCGATCTTGTCCGTGCCCATCCAGTGTTCTCTGCTCGGCGGTTCGAGCCGCGCCATGATGTTCATCTTTAGCGGATCGAAGGCGGTGACATGTACGTCCAGAAGATAAGCGAAAAAGGCAGAAACCGAGACGACGACGATAAACGAGACGATGCAGACGGCTAGAAAGGCCTGACCAGAAGATGTTGCAAACCTGACAATCTGTGCTGCACGTTCGCTGCCCGGAAATCGCGTTCTTTGGCCTCGGCGGATCAAGTTGGTATCTGAGCTCATGAGAGTTTCACCCGCGGGTCGAGCAGCGAATAGCTGAGGTCGACCAAAAAGTTGATCAAGGTGTAGGCAATCGAAACGACAAGCGTGATTGCCATGATTGCGTTGTAGTCCGAAGACGCGATTGCGTTGGCTGTGTAACGGCCTAATCCCGGCCAATCGAAGATCAACTCAATGAACACTGCTCCTGAGATCAAGAGACCCGTGTTCAGACCAAAAATCGTCACAATCGGCAAAAGCGCGTTACGCAGAGCATGCCGCAAGTAAACGCGAACCGGCCGAATGCCTTTGGATCGCGCTGTTCGGATGAAATCCTGCGACAGAACCTCAAGCATTGTGGTGCGAACGACGCGGATCGTGATTGCCATTGAAGGGATGGCCAAAACGGTAACTGGAAGGATCATGTGCTTCAGCGCATCGACAAACAGGTCAAACCGACCGGCCAGAAGGCTGTCGAGTGTCATGAAACCCGTCACAAAATCCGGAGGTGTGACACCGGTTCCCAGACGACCCCCAAACGGCAAAAGGCCAAGCGTTGCGAAAAACAGCAGCTGGAAGACCAATGCCAACCAGAAATCCGGCACAGACAGGCCCAGTACGGCCACGCCGCGTACGCCAACGTCCGAAGGTGTGCCACTGCGCACGGCAGCCAGAACACCCAAGAGGACACCAAGAATAAGTGAGATGCAGGCCGCCATAGTGACTAGTTCCAGCGTTGCCGGAAAAAAGGTGACAATGTCTTCGGATATCGGACGGCGTGTGACAACAGAACGGCCAAAGTCACCTTCCATGACGTTGCCTAAATAGGTCAGAAATTGCGTGCCAATTGGGTCATCCAGTCCCAGGCGTTCCCTGACTGCTGCCACAGCGTCAGCATCGGCGCGGGCACCGGCGATCAGCCGCGCGGGATCGCCCGGCAAAAGGCGGGCGAGCGCGAATGTCATCAGTACGACTCCGCCGATCAGGATCGTTGTTGCGACTGCGCGGCGGAGAATGAAACGAAGCATTCGCTTACCTCTCAGTTGCCGCGCGACAGGTTGTACATATCCAGCGTCGCAACATAGATCGGATTGTTCTCAATGCCTTCGATGTCATTTCGCGACACGAATTGCGCGCGTTCCTGAAGGATCGGAAGCCAGGCAGGGTCCTCGGTTGTCAGAATATCTGCAAGGCGTTTGAACTTGGCCGCCATATCCTCGGTCATGACCTGATTGCGGAGCTCGTCGATCAACGCCGTCGCCTCATCATTGGCATAACGACCCGCATTGCCGTCATAAGTTGCTGCGTCTCCGCTAAACAGACCCCAGGCAAAGCTGTAAGGGTGATCGACGTTCGGCCACCAGGAGAAGTAGAAGAGATCCGGGCGCTCCTCAGCTTCACCTTCGCCGAAGAACACATCGAGATAGGCCGAGAAAGACAACTCCTGAAGTTTCAGGTCGATGCCAATCTCAGATAACCAGGCCTGCAGCAACTGACCTTCGATATCTCCGAAGCCCGCGTAATAGGCCATCGTGAGTTCGGTGCCTTCAGCGATGCCTGCCTCTTCAAGCAATGCCCGGGAGCGATCCAGATCGAATGGTAGCAATCGGTCATTGCCATCGAGCCCCTGCATTTGGGTGGGGAAGACCGATGTCGGCTTGTCTGCCGTGCCAAGGGTTACCTGTTCGATATATGCGTCGTGATCAAACGCATGGCTGATTGCTTGCCTTGCTTTTGGATCAGCAAGCTTACCATCTGTAGCAAACGCCACGTATTGAACCGTAAAGGTGGGGGCGTCGATCATTTTGAACCGCGGATCGTCACGCAGGGCCACCATGTCTTCCGGCTCCATCGCCAGCGTCATATCAGCCTCACCGGTCTCCAACAGTTGTCTGCGCGTCGCTGACACCGGCATCGTCTTGGTGATGACACGCTCGAAATGTGGATGATCCCATCCGCCACGATAGTCCGGGTTCGCAACAAAGGTGGCGTCTTGGCCTGGATTTAGGCTCTCCAGCTTATAAGGACCCGTACCGACAGGATTGGACTGAAGAAATTCCGAGCCCATGTCATCATCGCCCTTGGAATTGGCTTCTGCAGCAGTCGGGCTGGCTATCCAGAACCCGTATTGCGAGCTAACCTGTCTGTCGAAGAAGGGGCGCGGCTCTCCCAAATCAAAGCGGACGGTCCTGTCATCGACGACGACAATCTGTGTCTCGGGATCGTCAAGCTGCCAGGTTCCTGCGAGGCCGGCAGGATGCAGCACCATCCGGGTCACCGCTTTTTTCACGGCTTCTGCATTGAACGGCGTGCCATCGTGAAATGTCACGCCATCGACCAGCGTGAACGTCCAGCTTGTGTTGTCTTCATTGGCTTCCCAGGCCTCTGCCAGCGCAGGTTTGACCGAAAGAGTATCGCTTCCATCCAGGATCGTCAGGGTTTCGTAGATCGGGCGCAACCCATAAGCCCACTCGATATTCGTTGCCGGGTCCAGATTCTCGACCGTGGCATCGACCAGAACAACCAGCGTTTTGGGATCGCGCGCGCCAATGTCGGGTGCTTTTGCAGCGGTGTCCGCCCACACGCGACCTGTTGGGGCGAATGCCATCGCCGCCATTGAACACGCCCCGGCAAGGAATGATCGGCGTGGCAACCGGAACTGTGGCGAATGTCGTGTCGGTGTGGGTTTGGTCATGGCTGGCTCCCTAAAGTTCTTCCAACGAGCGGATGCATCGCGGTTTGTGTTTTTTGATAGAAGCCAGCGTCGCAGTTTGCCGTCCGACCTGTCGATACCACATAAGGGGCACATTCGCGTAACGCTGAAATGTATAAAAAGAGACGGCGGCCAAGATTCAATGCCGTCTTGACCGAGCTTTTCTGAACCGGATTCACGGCATAGGAACACCAATACGAATGGAACTATTGCGAGTAGATAACCTGTCCGTATCAGTCGGTAGCGGATCACACGCTGCACCCATCGTGGACAGGTTGTCATTTAAACTGAACCGTGGCCAATGTCTTGGTATCGTAGGAGAAAGCGGTTCAGGAAAAAGCACAGCTGCCATGGCAATCATGGGGCTGCTGGACCAGCGGTCTCTCAGTGTTTCCGGAGCTGTTGAATTTGACGGCCAAAATCTTCTACAGCTATCACAAAAGAAACTACGCGATCTGCAGGGTACTGAAATTGCGATGGTTTTCCAAGATCCCATGAGCAGCCTCAACCCTGTCTTGCGGATCGGAGACCAGATTATCGAATGTGTTCAGGCCCACCGCAAGCAACCTGCGAAAGAAGCACGGTCCCGCGCCGTCGAGGTGTTGTCCCAGGTGGGAATGCCCGACCCGGAGGGAATGCTCAAGCGCTATCCACATCAGCTTAGCGGTGGTCAGCGACAGCGCGTGATGATTGCGATGGCGATTGTATTCAAACCCCGATTGCTGATTGCAGATGAACCAACAACGGCACTGGACCTGACCATTCAGGCGCAAATCCTCGATTTGCTTAAGGCTCTCTCTCGGGACCTCGATATGGCGGTCGTTTTGATTACTCATGATCTGGGCGTCGTTTCGCAAATGAGCGACGAAGTTATCGTGCTTTATTCGGGCCGGGACGTGGAACGCGGGCCTACCGAACAGGTGCTTGAGACACCTCAACACCCATACACGATTGGTCTTCTCGGCGCGCATCCTTCACTGGATACGGATCAGGACCGGCTCACTCCGATCCCTGGCGCGCCTCCTTCAATTTGGGAGCGCCCTTCGGGGTGCGCGTTCCGGGATCGTTGCCGGGAAGCCGTAGACGCCTGTGCCGAAGCGACACCGCCACAAGTCATGATTGATAGAGTGATCATCTGGTAGCGTGCCACTTGCGCAGCGGGACGACACCTCAGAGGAAGACCGCATGACTAACCCAGCACTCAACATAGAAAACCTGTCGGTCGAGTTCGCGTCATCTGCGCCACGAGGGTTTTTTGAGGCACCTTCCACATTTCGAGCCCTCAATAACATCACTTTGTCCGTAAACCCCGGAGAAGTGCTCGGCTTGATCGGTGAGTCCGGCAGTGGAAAAACGACTTTGGGAAAAGCGATTGTTGGCCTTGTCGAGCAGTCGAGCGGGTCTTTGGTGATTAACGGTGAAGCTCTTGATACCACCAAGCCTGCTGACCGACGCAAATTGGCGCGACAGGTGCAGATGGTGTTCCAGGATCCATATTCCTCGCTGCATCCTCGAAAAACCGTTGGATATACGTTGGCCGAACCGTTTCGCATTCAGAAAACGGCAGATCGGAACAACGAAAAGGACCGTGTTCAGGCGTTGCTTGAGCGGGTTGGGCTGAATCCGCAGCACGCAGCGCGGTTTCCCCAACACTTCAGCGGCGGTCAGCGGCAGCGCATCGCGATCGCACGGGCCATTGCGAACAGCCCGTCGATCATTGTGGCAGATGAGCCGGTCAGTGCGCTTGATGTGTCAGTTCAGGCGCAAATCCTGAACCTTCTGGATGAACTGCGCACTCAGGAGAACATGGCAATGCTGTTCATCAGCCACGACCTTTCAGTTGTGCGCCATCTTTGCCAACGTATCGCCGTCATGTATCTGGGGGAGATTGTGGAAACTGGTCCATCCAAAGCTCTGTCTGCCAATCCCAAGCACCCTTATACAGCCGCGCTGATGTCGGCAGTGCCACGCGTTAAGGCCAAGAACAAGGCGCGATCAAAGCCGATTGTTTTGAAGGGCGATGTGCCTTCGCACGATGCTATACCGTCTGGTTGCCCGTTTCACACGCGCTGCTGGTTGTATGAGCAAAAAGGCCGTCCTGCGCGATGTCGTTCGGAGGTTCCAAAACTGGTTGATCAAGCCGACGATCGTCAGTCAGCTTGTTTTTTTCCCGAAGATGTGGCCGTGTGTGCCGAAGGGGCGTGAGCCATCAGCCAGTCCCACAAGGCCCGTACAGCGGGTCGTTGCAGGTCACGATCCTGGGTGACGATGTACATGACCCGGCCGGTTTCCAGTACGTGTTCGCCTGCCTTACACAACTGCCCCTTTTCCAACCACGGCGCTGCCAGATCGGGGTTTCCCAGATAGACGCCGAGACCTTGCGCGGCAGCATCCAGTGCATAAACGGGATCGGAGAAATTTAAACCCGCTGAGTAGTTTTCACGCGATAGTCCGGCACGAATGTACCAGGTTTGCCAATCATCCGGCTCTTCATCATGAATAAGGGGGGTGGTTTCAGGGGTGCTATGAAACGTCTCTAGTAGGCTTGGGGTGCATAGTGGAACACGCCGCTCTGAGAGAAATTGGGCCCCTATTTCATCCGGAATTTGCGGCGGTTCGTAACGAAATGAGATGTCATATTCCGTCTCGACCAGTTCGGCTGTCAGCTCGCCTGTATACAGCCATGGCTCCACTTCCGGATTTGATGATTTGAGTTCAGCCAATCTGGGCATGAACCAACTGGCGGCAACGACCGGCAGAATCTGCACGACCACTGTCCCTGGTTTTGAGTACGCATCAAGCCGCTGAACGCCCTGACGTACGGTTTCCAGCGCCTCCAAACTCGTTCGATACAGATCTCTACCGGCATCAGTAAGTTCGATGCCGCGCCCAACGCGGTGAAACAAGGGTTGCTCCAGATGTGTTTCCAACGTTCGAATCTGGTGGGAAATCGCGGACTGGGTCACGTTCAGCTCATCCGCTGCTTGCGAAAAGCTTCCCAGGCGCGCCGCCGCTTCAAATCCTACAAGCGATCCAAGCGGTGGGAGGAGGCGATAGGGATTATTCATGAGCTATACTAATGGATTTTCCAAGAATTACGAGTTTGTCCATCACTGTATCTAATGAATAGACTCCAAACAAGACACAGCCATTGAAGATCGGAGTCACACGTGCAGCGGCAAACACCAAAACAAGCCGGATTTCACATGCCAGCTGAATGGGCGGATCATGAACGGACATGGATGATGTGGCCATCACGCGCTGAAGTTTGGGACGACATCACTGAAACGCGCCGGAACTACGCAGACGTGGCCCACGCCATTCGCCAGTTTGAGCCGTTGACCATGTTGGTTCGTCAGAAAGACACCGTTGCAGCACGTGACCTGTTGGGCAGTGATATTGAACTGTTGGAGCACCCGATCAACGACAGCTGGGCACGTGACGCTGGTCCCTGCTTCCTTGTCGACGGAGAGGGCAACAAGGCCGGAACCTCATTCCGCTTCAACGCTTGGGGCGGCAAATATGTGCCGTTTGCGGGCGATGATACAGTCTCATCAACAATCCTCGAAAAGTCCGGAGTGCGTAAGTTCGTGTCGGACCTGATCGCCGAAGGCGGTGGGGTCAGCGTCGACGGTGAAGGCACGATTCTCACCACCAAAAGCTGTTTCCCGAACTTGAACCGCAATCCTGACTGGACACGGGCCGATATCGAATCCGAGCTGAAAGAGATGCTGGGTGGCGACAAGGTTATCTGGCTTCCGGGAAACGTTGAAGAAACGGAAACCGACGGGCACGTTGATGGCATCGCCGCCTTTCTGGCGCCGGGTGTGGTGCTGGTCGAAGGTGAAGGACCTGCAGATCACGAGTGGCATGACATCAATGTCGCCAACATTTCCGCACTTGAGACCCAGACCGACGCCAAAGGACGCCCGCTGTCACTGATACGTGTTCCGGATGCGGCGGATTTTGCAACGGATAACGAAAAGTTCTGCCGTTCATACGTGAATTCCTACATCTGCAACGGTGGCGTGGTGATGCCGAAATACGGCCTGCCAGAAGATGACATGGTCCGCGAAGTGTTCGAGCAATACCTGCCAGGCCGCCATGTTGCCCAAGTCGAAATCCCATCTATCGCCATCGGTGGTGGCGGCATTCATTGCATCACGCAACAGGAGCCAAAGTCATGAACAAGGAACTGCGCCAGACCCTGATCAGCAGTACACCCGGAGAGTTGGGCTTTGTGATGCCAGCCGAAACCGCACGTCATGCCGCTTGCTGGATGGCGTGGGTCCACGACGACCATCCCGACACCTGGGGGAAGGATATTGCAACGGTTCAGAATGCCTTTGTCGCGATTGCCAGCGCGATCTCCCAATTTGAGCCTGTGCGAGTGATCGCAGCACCCCATGCCTTCAAACTGGCCCGTCGCAAACTGCCAGGGCACATCGATGTGATCGCGCTGGATCAGGATGACCTGTGGTTCCGGGATACCGGGCCTTTGTTTGTGCAGAATGCAAATGGTCAGACCATCGGATCAAACCTGGTGTTCAATAACTGGGGCGGCAAGTTCCCGCTTGAGCCTGGTGACAGGGACGTAGGTGAAAAGCTGGTATCCAATCTTGGGCTTCCATATTTTCAGTCGCCCCTATGCGGCGAAGGAGGCGGGCTAATCAGCGATGGGCGCGGAACTGTGATCACCACGGAAACCTGTTTTCTCAACTCCAACCGCAACCCGGGAATGACCAAGGCAGATGTCGAACGCGAGCTGTTTCACGCGATCGGCGCACGCAAAGTCATCTGGTTGCCCGGCGATGAAAACGAATGGATCACGGATGGTCACATCGATGGTGTTCTGACCTTTACGCGGCCGGGTCATGTTCTGTTCGAGGACAACCCTGATAGCGAAAATCCTCATCAAAGGGTCTGTCGGGAAAACCTCAAAGCACTGCGTAGGCAAACCGACGCTAACGGAAATGAAATCGAAATTACGCTGATGAACGAGGCTTACCTTTATCATCACGAGAGCGAGTTCACCGCTACATCATATGTGAATTGCTACATTGCAAACGGCGGAGTGATTCTGCCCAGCTTTGGCACCCCCGAGACAGACGATGCGGCCGTCGAAACCTTCAGGAAAGCCTTTCCCGATCGCCAGATCGCTCAGGTCGATATCCGGGACATCTGCTGGAACGGTGGCGGCATTCACTGCATGACCCAGCAGCAGCCCGCTTGACGGTCAGGAAACGGAGGTTGGATATGCTCAGTCTGAAGGTCAACAATGATGCCATTGGAACTCAACCAGCGAATTCCGTGTCAGGAATTGATCGAGCCCTATCGGCTGAGACCTTAGCGGGCTTGGCTACGGTCATAGAAAAGGTTGGGCACGAGGGGTTCCTTGGGGCGCTTGCGGCCCTGTGCCAGTCGATCTCGGGCTATGACAGCACCTTTGTGACTGCGTTCTTTCCCTCACATTCGCCGGTCGAATTGTTCGACAACCTCGACGATCAATACTGTGACGCGACAATCAAGCCCTACCTTGATTTCGCTTACCTGCTCGACCCGTTTTACAACCTGTTTCAGCAGGGTTTCGGTGACGGGGTGATGGCTTTGAATGACTGCGCGCCGGATGATTTTCTGGTCTCAGAATACTACCAGACGTTCTACTCAGGCACCGGGTTGTTTGACGAATCCGTGCTATTCATCCGCTTTGATCAAGACACGTGCCTTGCGCTTTCATTGGGCAGTCGGGAAGAGGGTTTTCAGCTGTCAACGCCGGCACGCTCGGCGCTGGAAGAGTTGCTTCCCTGCATAGCAGCCCTTTGCCGTCGACATTGGCCCCGCTTGGATCCGGAAACCGTCATTGGTCACGGACGCATCGGGCAGCACCTCAACAAGTCCTTCGAGCGCTTTGCCACATCAATTCTTAGCGAACGTGAAGCAGAGATTGTGCGCCTTATTCTCAAGGGCCACTCGTCCAAATCCATTGCGCGCGAACTGGGCAACAGCCCCGAGACAGTAAAAGTCCACCGTAAGCGTATTCACGCAAAGCTGGGCATAGCCTCCCAGGGAGAGTTGTTTTCCCTGTTTCTCGAGGCGCTCTCCCGAACGCCTGCGAATGCAACAGAAGACCCGCTTGTTTACCTCGACCGCAAGCTGAATGATCCGTACGACGATTGAAGTCTATTCTTCAAAAAGACCAATGGCGTCAAAAACAGCCTCACCCTGAAGCAAAGTGGCTTCGATTTCGGCAGAGGGTATCTGGCTGACCGGTAATTCCAGGATGTTCTCGCTGATCACAACCAGATCGGCGTATTTCCCAACTTCAATGGACCCTGTTTTGTCATCATGTTGTAGCAGGTAAGCCGGATTGATGGTCATCGCTTCGATCGCTGTTTCAACGTCTGGAAAGCCATTCGTTTCGCGACTGACGGCTGCAGAGATTTTAATCAGCGGGTTTAGTTCGTCTGCATCCCAATCACTGCTCATGGTGACGGTGGCTCCGGCGTTCAGCAAATCTCCTGCAGGCAAAAGTCGATCTGTCCTGTCACCGATGAATTCTCCGATAAAGTCGATGTAATCATCTTCAAGCGCACTAGGTGGGATTTGGAAATCAGCAATGGCATTCAGTTCTGCAAATCGCGGATAGTCTGCCGGGTCTACCAAATAAAGATGCGTCAGTCGGTGCGGCCCTGAATCTTGGTTCGCATCGACGATGGCATCTAACGCCAACCGTGCGCCGTTATCGCCTGTTACATGAAAATGCAGTTGAAACCCTGCCGCGCTGAACTCATGAGCAACCTTATTCAAATACTCGCCTGGGAAATAGAGATAGCCAAGCTCGGGACCGGCGTCGTTCTCATATGGCTCAAGTAGAGCTCCGGTTCCTTGGCTAAGAATCCCATCAACATAAATCTTTGCTTGGTTGAATCGAACCAAACGGTCGGGGTCGTTGTGAAACAGGTCCCTTAGTTCGGAAAGTTGTTCTTCGAGAGGGCGGTCAGGATAGACGTAGAATGCATTTGACGCACGTACCGTCAGCTCTCCCACCTCTTCAGCCCAATCCCAAACACGGTGATGCCCCTGCGGCCAATACCCTCCAGCGTCGCTAACAGTTGTGATTCCGTTCAGGTTCAGCTCATTGGCGGCGGCAATAAAGCTATCATAGGCAAAATTCAGATGATCTTCGGTCGGCAGGAATGCCAAGGTGCGCAAGTTATGAGGCGCATTTTCCAGCACCACACCGTTTGGCGCGCCTTGATCGTTTCGTAGTATGATGTTGCCGTTCGCCTTGTCGCCAGAAACATCATACCCCGCCGCCTTCAGAGCTACTGTATTTGCCCAAGCTCCGTGACCGATGTCGTCCAGGATCAAAATGGGACGGTCCGGCAGCAGCGCGTCCAAAAACTCAACTGGGTTTGGGTGCAGGTCCAACAGGTTCGGTATGTTTACGCCCGAAGCGCGAACCCACTCGCCCGTGCTATCATTCTCGGCGCATTCCAAGACGCTGTCCCGATACCCGTTCAGACTGTCAAATGGTTCGAATTCGCAAAGAGCTGCGTTTACGCCTGCCTCAATCGCATGAAGATGGACGTCCTGAAAACCAGGCAAAACCATGCGCCCTTCTAGATCGATGATCGATGCGTCAGATCCGACAACGGCCATAACCTCAGCGTCTGTTCCGACGGCGACAATTATCCCGTTTTCGTCGATTCCGACCGCCTCAGCCCAATCGCGATTTTCGTTAACGGTGTAGACGTCGGCACCCGTGAGAACCAAGGGCTGCGAAAACGCGTTTCCCGCGGCCATTGGGGAGAGCAATGTGGTTGCGAGGATGAAAGCTCGGGTCATTGGGGATCCCATTCGTATTGCGGAGTCTTAAGGGTTTGCATCTCGAAGATTCGGCGTCTTACTCCTGCACTTGCAGGGCGTTCTGGTTCGCTTTGGCAAAGCGCAACGCCATATCCAGCAGGACATTGGCTCCGGCGGCGGTATGTTCTGGCTTTGTATACTCCAATTCATTGTGACTGATCCCGTCACGGCATGGAACGAAGATCATTGTAGTGGGTACGACCTGCGCCAGATTGAATGCATCATGTCCAGCCCCGGAAACAATTTCCATGGAAGGAAAGTTACGTTGTTTAGCTGCCTCGCGGACCCCGCTCACCATTTCCGGATCGAACTGAACCACGGGAGAATGCCAGCGACATTGTGCTTTCACCTCAAGCTTCGGGTGTTCGGACGCAATGTCACAAATCCCATTGAGAAATGCGTCTTGCATAGCAACCAGGTCAGCTTCTCTTGGGTGTCGCAGGTCAACGCTCAGACAAACTTGCCCCGGCACAACATTGATCGACCCTGGACGTGTCTCGACTTTGCCAATAGTTGCGCGCGCGTTTTCATCCTTCTGCCCGATCCGATAGACCAGTTCGACAACAGGCGCTAACGCGGGCACAGGATCGCGGCGACTATGCATCGGAACTGGCCCTGCATGCGTTTCCTCACCTGTCAGCGTGACATCGTACCAACGGATACCTTGTCCCCCGGTGACAACCCCGATTGCCTTGTCTTCCATTTCCAAAATTGGACCTTGCTCGATATGCAGTTCGACATACCGTTCAATCTGTTGAAATCCCGGGGGACACCCCTTGTCATACCCATGGTGCGCCGTTTCGTCAGCGACAGAAACGCCTTGATCATCTGTGGTTGCAAGAACACTCGGTAGATCAAGAACGCCGCAATACACTCCAGAGCCCATCATCGCAGGCTGAAACCGGGCACCTTCTTCATTGGTCCAAACGACAAGGTCGATCGGTGCCCGAGTCCTGATCTTGAAATCATCCAATGTCTCAAGAACCTCCAGGCCCGCGAGAACACCAAGCATACCATCGAACCTGCCGCCATTTGGCTGTGTGTCCAGATGCGATCCGATGGCGAGCGGGAGCGCATCGGGATCAGTGCCATCGCGGCGAATGAACAAGTTTCCGATCTTGTCAAACATTGCCCGATACCCGCGGGATTCACACCACGCAAGAAACAATTCCCGGCCATCAACATCGTCCTGTGACAAGGCAAGCCTGCGACTTCCATTATTCGGGATCTCACCAATTTCAGACATGTCCATTAACCGGGACCATAAGCGTTCGGGATTGATCGAAATTCTCGTCATTTTCACCATCTATTCGTGATTAGGCGGTCGGATATCCGGTGTGACCGCTTTCATTCTTTGCGTTTGTTCAAAGCCCAACAATCCCCCATGAGGGGTACTGTGCGACCGTTCTGAGTTGATAAGGAAGCGTTCGAACCAGAGGCGCTAGTGCAGTTTCAATCGCGGGTGCACGCGTTCTCGCAGAAGCTCACTTGCGATCAACAACGACCCGCGTACGTTTCCATGCAGGATGAGTTGATGTCGCCGGTACAGCATTTTGTATGCTCGTCTTGCGAACCAGCCGTCGATGGTCTGACTTCCCATCAAATTGCCCATCAATTGGCCAATCGTAGAGTGTCCGCCCAAGTTCACCAGTGAACCGCGATCCTGATATCGAAACGGTCGGGGCTTCGCGGAGGATAACAACACACGGCTCAGTTCCGTTGCCAGATGTTCGGCCTGCTGAGACGCCACTTGCGCCTTTGGCGGTAGGGGGCGGCCACAGCCTGCATCAACGAGACGGGCGCAGTCGCCCAGGGCCCAGATGCCTTCCGCATTCTCAACTTGTAGTGACTCGCAAACCGCAAGAAAGCCCGTGTTCATGCTTTCTTCTTCGAATAGCCTGTTCAAGGAATTCGGTGCACCAATTCCCGCAACCCATGCTGTTATGTCAGACTGAAGACATATATCCTTATCAAGATGAATTGCCCCTCCGGGAAGCACTTTTTGAACTTTACAAGAGGTGCGCACCTCTACGCCCAGTTCTTCAAGTCGGGTTTGCGCCTTCATTGACAGCTTTTCGTCAAGCACCGGAAGCAACCTTGGCGCGGCTTCGATCAGCCTGACTTTGACGTTTTTCTCAGGATCAAAGGCGTCGAACCCATATCGGGTGAGGTGCCGGATTGCCTGTGTGAGTTCGGCCGCCAATTCGACGCCAGTCGCACCCCCGCCAATTACGCTTATGTGGAGTTGCTTTTGCGCGGCATCTGGTGCGGTATCGATCCGCAGGCAGTGCTCGAATAGCGCATCTCGATACCGATGTGCCTGATGAAGCGTATCCAGGAAAAAGCAATTCTCCTCGATACCGGGAATGCCGAATGTGCGCGGCTCGCTTCCAAGTGCCATAACCAGATAGTCATAGTTCAGCGTACGATTGGGAATGGATTCACCAAACGTACCTTCGCGCCCAGATATCTCGACAGTCTTATCCTTCTGGTTGATGTGCAGCACGTCACCAGTTCGAAACCTGAAACCATGCATTTCCGCCAAAGAAAGATAGCTGATTTCGTCTCCGGAATGCCCACGTGTACCAGCGGCGACCTCATGAAACAAAGGTTTCCAGACATGGGTCATCTTTCGATCGACTAACGTCACCCGGTGCTCGGGCGTCCGACGGAGTTTTTTGGCCAGGCGAATGGCAAGTTCCAATCCGCCCGCACCGCCGCCTAAAATCAGGATTTCAGCCATCGAGCGTGACCCATACCGATTTCGTCTGGGTATTCTCCAAAAGGGCATCCATACATTTGTCGCGCCCTTGCCCGGATTCCTTCCAACCGCCCCAGGGTTGGGTCATGTCTCCGTTCATGTAGCCATTGATCCAGACCATCCCGCAATTCAGATCACGGGCGACCTTGTGCGCGTCGCCCAGGGTCTGCGTCCAAATCCCCGCGGCAAGCCCATATGCACTGTCATTGGCCAGTTCGAGCGCGTGATCGGGTCCTTCATGTTTGAGGATCGCGCCAACCGGGCCAAAGATCTCTTCCTTGGCTATCGTCATATCGGATGAAACGTCTGTGAAGAGTGTTGGCGATACAAAGCAAGCTTCGGGCGAGGCAGTATGCGATGATCCGCTGACGATGGCTGATGCACCTTCCTCAACAGCGCCTGAAACATAGCCAAGCACACGTTTCTGATGCGCACGATTCACCAAAGGACCCATCGTTGTCTTGAGGTCCAGAGGATCGCCCGGGCGAAAGCCCTCAGCGGCCTTCGTAAGGTGGTCGCAGAATTCATCATGTATTTCGCGCGCGACCAGAATTCGCGACCCTGCGGTACAGACTTCTCCTTGATTTCCGAAGATCCCAGCCGCCACAGATGCGGCGGTCTTTGCAAGGTCTGGGGCATCCTTGAGGATGATTTGAGGGGATTTCCCGCCGAGCTCTGCGGACACTTTCTTTAGGTTGGAACGCGCGGAGTACTCGTACATCAGGCGACCAACACCGGTTGAACCAGTGAATGCAATCTTGTCGACCTGCATGGACTGCGCCAGTGCTGCGCCCGCAACTGCTCCGCGGCCCGGAACCACGTTGAACACACCCTCTGGTCCGCCCGCTTCGAGAAACAGCTTGCCCAATAGAAGTGCTGTAAGCGATGTATCCTCAGCAGGCTTCAACACCACGCTGTTTCCTGCTGCAAGAGCAGGCGCGATCTTCCAAGCCGCCATCATCGTTGGATAATTCCACGGCGTGATGCAACCTATGACGCCAAGCGGTTGCCGCTGGATGTAATGGAGCGCATCGTTTGCTGTGACCGGGCAATCCCCGCCAATCTTGTCGACACATTCTGCCATAAAACGCATGGCCAGAATACTTCCCGGTACATCGATGTTGAGCATCTCGGAAATCGGCTTGCCCATTTCAAGCGTATCCAGCACAGCGAAAGTGTCGCCGCAGCTTTCAATCAAATTAGCAAATCTGTGGAGAATACGCACTCTGTCGCGCGGCGGCATTCTGGACCATGCGCCATCTTCAAACCGTTTGCGTGCGACGGTGACAGCACGAGTAACATCACTGACTGATGCACATTCAATGCTCGCGACCAGTTGCTGGTTAAACGGGTTCAGAGAAGGCAGGGTTTCGCCGGTATCCGACCTGCACCATTCCCCATCAATCAACAGTCTTGCTTCTGGAGTTTGAGTTGCTGCGAAGCTATGCCAGTCTTTGTCATTCGTATCGAGCACCTGCGAAACCTTTCTCGTGGAAAACCCTGAGTCGCAGGGACATTAAGCACAGGGTTTTGGTCCAACGAGTCCCACTTAAGGGGGATTACCATGCAAGCAGTGAACTTTCAGAAACACTGAAACTGAACCATTTTTCGGGGCTAGTGGGAGTTCATGGTTGCGTTTTCCCGAAATAACCGCACCCCTGCACCCCGGAACAAAAGCGATGGACATCGAATGGCATGGTGGGCAAGACACGCTAGTTTGATTGAAGCACTTGCAGCGGTCCTGTCAGAAGAACTTGTCTTGAGGCGGGCAGGGGTGTTGCGCAGCTTTTGCGCATGACCAATCCTGCCTCTTTCAAGTATTTCAAAACCAGCCCTGAGATCATCCGCCTTGCAGTGATGCTGTACATCCGTTTCCCGCTCTCGCTTCGGAATGTCGAAGACTTGTTGCACGAGCGAGGCATCGACGTGAGTCACGAAACTGTCCGATATTGGTGGAACAGGTTTGGCCCAATGTTCGCTGCTGAGATCCGAAGAAAGCGTATTCGGAAATTGAGAGCATACTCCAAATGGAAGTGGCACGTGGACGAGGTTTTCGTGAAGGTGAAAGGCAAGAGACACTAACTCTGGCGGGCCGTCGATCATGAGGGCGAAGTGTTGGAAGCAATCGTTACCAAACGTCGAAACAAGCCGGCGGCATTGAAATTCCTCAGGAAATTGATGAAGCGTCACGGTAAAGTGGTAGAAGTAGTCACCGATGGCTTCGCGTCGTATCGGGCTGCTCTCAGAGAGCTCGGAGCTACCAAAAAACAGCGGACGGGCAGGTGGCACAACAACCGCGTCGAGAACTCGCACCTGCCTTTCCGACGAAGAAAACGCGCGATGCAGCGTTTCAGGCGCATGCGAAGTTTACAGAAATTCGCCTCCGTCCATTCCTCCGTCTAAAATCACTTCAACCAGGAGCGATCGCTGACCAGCCGGGACGCCTTCAAGCTGACACGCACCGCCGCTCTTGCCGAGTGGCGTCAACTTTGTTCCGGATACGTTCGCAGTTTCCGCGGCACACTGAGACTGGTTCGAATTTGTCTGACAGCACCGCTGCGCAGGCCGAAGAGTTTGTGACCATCGGCACAGTTGGCGTAACGGGGGTATATTATCCCACCGGCGGATCAATCTACCGTCTGATGAACAAGAACCGCAAGGAAACCGGCGTGCGTTGCACGGTCGAGTCGACCGGCGGTTCGGTCTATAACATCAACACCATCCGCGAAGGTGAACTGGAATTTGGCGTTGCCCAGTCCGATTGGCAGTTCCACGCCTTGAATGGAACTTCAAAGTTTGAAGAAGCCGGACCTTTCGAAGACCTGCGTGCCGTGTTTTCCGTGCACGCGGAACCGTTCAACGTGATGGTTCGTGCAGCTTCGGGAACCGAGCATTTTGACGATCTGGCGGGCAAGCGGGTCAACATCGGCAATCCCGGCTCTTGTCAGCGTGGCACCATGGAGGTGCTTATGGCCGCCAAAGGCTGGACCAAAGACACGTTCGCCCTTGCCGCGGAGTTGAAATCTGCGGAGCAATCCAGTGCATTGTGTGACAACCAGATTGATGCGTTCATCATCACGGCCGGTCATCCCTCGGGCAACCTGACCGAGGCTGCTACCACATGCGACACCAAGCTGGTGCCCGTGACCGGTGAAGCTGTGACAGGTTCGATCGATGAGAACGCCTATTACCGTTCGGCTACAATACCCGGCGGCATGTATCGCGGCACTGATAAAGACGTCGAGACCTTTGGGGTCGGTGCGACGCTCGTCACATCGGCCAATGTTTCTGATGAGGCGGTCTATGCGTGATGGCTCAAGACTCGTTGCGACGATTTTCGCACCTTCCACCCAGCTTTTGCCAACCTGACCAAAGAGGAAATGGTAACGGCTGGGCTTTCCGCCCCAATCCATCCGGGCGCGCTGAAATATTATCAGGAAAAGGGACTGCTCGAATAGGCGAGAAAGGTTTCGGCAACTCTCGTCCAACATGTGCCGGGGTCGCGCTGATGCAACCTCAGTCGAGTGGCCCCGCTTAGTCAGCACCAAGCTCGAACAAGGAATGATATGGGTTAGAACGCAGCTAAAGCGGTCGAAGTAATTGATAGGGCGCCAAAAAAGTAATGTGGGTGCCAATAAGGATTCGTTGAATATGCAGAACGCGAGAGAGCAGACTTCCATCTGTCCCAAGACCCATGTCCTCCCTGACGGGCCTGATCGAGGCGCACCCCAACACGCGCATGATCAGGCGGACCATCGGGCAACATGCCAATCCGATGCTGCTGCGAACCAAGTTTGAGGTCTGGCGCGCAGAATTCCTGCGCCGGTGCGAGGTGGCTGCCGATGCAGAAAGGCGCGGGGCTCTGGTTCAGGTCGGTGGGCCGTTGGGGGGCAAACATTAATGATGGATTGGGTGAGGAGGTAAAAGTGCAAATGTCGGGGAAACTTGGCCTTGGCGCGGTGGCTCTGGGGAATCTCCAGGTTCAAACCGGGACTGCATTGGTTTGGTGGCTTTCGGGCTTAGGAGTATGAAATCCATGTGCTCGACCGCGTGGCGATTGCGGCGTTCAAGCGCGTACTTGATTTGGTGTCGCGGTATGTCACTATGGCAGGCGCAATGCCTACAACGCGCAACAAAACCAAAGTGCTAAACGACACAGACGGTGACGACTGTGCAGCGATCATCGAGTCGCTGTCGGAAAAGAACGCGATCTATCTCAGGCGGCGCAGACTTCTTGAAGGACCCGACGCACATGCAGCAGACCTGGTGACCGAATGCGCAGAAGCCATACATCAAGACAACAGTCAGGCCCTGATCGATCGGTTCGTCGCACAGGTTTCGGAAAACGCGACAGAGCACGAGATTTTGACGCTGTTGGTTGCCGGGTTGCTCGAGCTTCGGCAGGGCCACTGGCAGGCAACTGAAATGCTTGGGCGCGAGGTCGTCAGCCGCGATCACCATGACCTTATGGCGCAACGGCTTATTGATGCTGCCCGCGAAACCTCGGCGGATCTTGAAGCCGAAGCCGACCGCTGGCTGCGGACGCGGACATGCGGCGCGCCTTTTCGGGAAATGGAAACGCGGGTCAACGGTGAGGTTCATTTTTGCTGCTCGGCATGGCAGCCGGTTCCGATTGGCCGTCTTGAAACGGCAGATGAGGGCGGATTCTGGAATTCAGACCGGGCCCGCGAAATCAGACGGTCCGTCCGTGACGGCGACTTTTCGCATTGCAGCCGGTGGCATTGCCCGCAGATCGCCGGTCGAAGGCTTCCGGCCCGCACCCCGGAAACGCAAAGCCTGAAGCTTGAACTGGAAGAGGGCCCGGACCGGGTCATCCTGTCCCATGATCGGTCCTGCAACATCTCATGCCCCAGCTGCAGAACGCAGCTGATCAACCTGCCGCACAAAGAAACAGAGCGCTTGAACCAGGTGTTTGAAGACCACCTTTTACCGCTGGTCAGCAAAGCCACGAAAATCAAGGTGACCGGATCGGGTGATCCGTTTGGCAGCAGGCACTTCCGTCATCTTCTGGGGCGGTTGACGCAGTCGGGTCCGCCCGGGCGGCGTATCCAGCTTCATACCAACGGGTTGCTGGCCAATGAAAGGGCTTGGAACGATCTGGGACTATGGGACAAGGTTTCGTCGGTCTGGGTGTCGATAGATGCGGCGCAGGCCGACACGTACAGTGTGCTCCGCCGTGGTGGCGATTTCACCGCGTTAAGGAAGAACCTCCGCTTCCTCGGTGAGCTGAATGCGCGCGGAGACATCGATACATTGCGTCTGGACTTTGTCGTGCAGACCGCAAATTACAAAGAGATGCCAGCCTTCGTGGATCTTGCCAACGAAATGAACGCTGATGGTGTTTATTTCCTGCGACTGCGCAATTGGGGGCATGTCACCCCGCAGGAGTTCAAAACCCAGGATGTGTGCTCGTCCGACCACCCCGAGCACAAAGACCTGCTTGATGTGCTGGCCGATCCGCGCATGGCGTGGGGCGGTGTGGACCTTGGCAGCCTCAACTCGATCTGACAGGCCGCCCCGGCGCGGGCTTACAGCTCTTTTCGGATCAGGATGTCAGCCAGACAGGAACAGGAGTCGTTCGTGCATCGGATCGGGTCGCGGGGCAGGTCAACGTCCTCGCCCAGATATCCGATTACTCCGCCGACGCCACAGACACCCCGATAGACTTCGCCATTCCCTCGGACCCGCAGGGATTCGAGCCCGACATTGCAGTTGTACCCGCGCCATCGGTTCATGCCCCTGAGAATGAACTCATTCGGGGGTAATGTCTCGCACTGTCCGGACCGTGTGGTTGCGCGCATCAGAGAGCGCGGCTTTTCACCGACCGGCGCGTATTTCGAAGGCAGTCCTTTCGAAAGCACCTGCATCTGGTCATCGGTGTAATCGTACAGCTTTGCCCCGAATTCCTGCCGCAAGGGTTTTAACGAAATCGAAGCCGCCGGCAGCGCCGCGCGCAGTTCCTGGGCGTCTTCAAGGGTCTGGTCAAAGCGGTCCGGGTGCATCGTGACGTTGATATGGACGCTGATGCTGTCCTCCATCATTTTCGCCACTTGGATGAAATGGTTCAGCTCTGCGAACTCGGCGTGATAGGTCAGGATGACGCTGTTCAGACACCCGCTTATCTTTTCCCAGAACCGGGGTGTCCGCGACGCATTGCTGATCAGGCTGACTTTGAAATCAATTTCTGACGCCTGGCGCAACAGATCGATGATCCGAGGATGCATCGTGGGTTCGCCACCGGTGAACTGAAGCCAGACAATCTTGTCCCGCTCCTCAACATAGTGACGTTTCATCTGGTGATATAAGTGCAGGACGTCCTTGGTCTTTTGCCACCGGACCGTGCCGTCATGCAAAGACTTGGGGCAATAGCTGCACGCATAGCTGCACGCGTTCCCCAGCATCCAGTCTACCACGACGATTTGGGCATGAACGGGATCGGAATGATCGATCAGAGTAAACGCGTCGAGTTCGTTTTGAATATCTTCCATTTAAGTCCAGGTGTTTTCATCCAGGTTACCCAAACAGCCACCGAAAGCTCTGAAACAGCGTTCAAGTGGCGCTTGGCAATCGCCTCAGCCTAGCTTGAAAATGACGATGGGACAAAAAATATTGCTGAAACCCCGGTTCAGCGGGGCAGGGGGCAGCGATCCTGTCCTTGACACGAATGTGTTCACAATCGACCCGACGGTGTCGGTTGACTTGTCAGCGAGTGGTCAATTTTTTATACTCTAAGCCATATTTTTTTGCATTTTTGACGCGCCGGCCTGTGTTCTGTTTGACCGGGCTACAACAGCCTAGAGCTTATTTCACCGGCCAGTCGGGGGTAATTCATGACGAAGGCGAGCGGCCAGAGGGCTCGACCACAAGTTGCCAAGAAACGCGCTGCTCAGGCGCCGGGTATCTATGATTTCGTTCAATCCCCTGAGTGGCAGAAGGTCCTTGAAAAAGCGCGGATAGAGCAAGAGACCAACCGCGCTGCGCAGGATCAGCAGGCCAAAAAGACCGAGACGCCAAAAGCGGCCGACCGCAGCCAAGCGCAATCAACCACAGGTGAGCCTTCTCCGGTTGGGCAAAAGCCGTGGTCAGACCAGCTTGAAGAAGCCAGAAAGAAGAGAATTTCGGCAAGTGTGACGCGCACGGGTGAGTCGGAGGAAACCGGGTCCGATACGCCTGATGGCAGCAAAACAGCCGACGTTGGCGAAAAAACCGGGGGTATTTTCAAATCCCGGAGAAGCAAAAGCAGTTCCGCCGATCCGGATGCGGGGTTGAGTTTGCGGCTTTCAAAAGAAGAGATCGACTATCGCCTGTCCAAAAAGATTCTTCAAAAACTGGAAGATCAGCAACGCGGACGCCGCAAGGTCAGGTTGGGGTTAATCGCCCTTGGCTGCGCTATTGGTGCTATCGCATCATCTTCGGTGTTTTGGGTTCTTTCCGGATCAAGTCCGGGTGAAACGGCTGGGCCGGTCACTGCTGACGTCGAGATAGCTTCTCCGTTACAGGGTGAGGATTTTGTTCCATCGCAACCTGATCCGCCGATGGCCGCGCTGGGTGAGATCGTCATTTCAACGGATCTGGTGGGCCTGGCGCCGGGGGCAGATACCCCGGACAGCAGTTTGACAGAGGTCGAAGATCTGGACAGTTTCGCTTCGCTGACGCCCCCGGTTTCGCCAGAGGCAGCACAGCCCCCCCAACTGACAACACCAAGTGTCGCTCCAAGCGTTTTGGCCTACGTTCCGGCGCTAGAGCAGCCATTCTTGCCGGTGGGCGGTCCCGGCTATCTGCCAACACGAGAGGCGAACCCGAGTTTCCTGCCATATGAAATCGCACCAGAGTTTTTTGACCCTGCAATCACATTGGCGGCGGTCGCAGCGACAGGATTTGATCCTTTGGACATTGCGGCAGATGCGTTCACTCCACCGGTGCGGTCACCTGAACTTGCGGCTCAGCCCGTCTTGTACAGACAACCTGCGCTGTTGCCGCCCGCGGCCGAGTCCGGGTCATTGCCGGAACAGGTTCGGGCCATCCAGCCGGATTTGCCCGTATCGATCGATCCGATTGAAAACGCTTTGACGACCGTCGCGTTGGACCCCTCGGCGCACCTTGAAGACCCCGGAATTGGTCCGGAAGCACTGCAGACACCCAAGTTGACGCGGCGGGCAGAGCCATCAGGTACAGTGAGGCTCGTGACGCTGCCCAGTGCTGACGTCGAACCACCGCAAGCAAGTTCCCTCGCAGGAGGGGCGGCGTTCAGGCTGTATGCACCCAACAGGCTGCCGCAGGAAGCTGTAGATTCGGTTGTCGCCGACCTGACAACCACGGGTCATGAACTTAATGCGACGGCGCGTGTCGGGTTCCGGGTGTCGCAGTCCAACGTTCGGTTCTATCACAGGCAGGACGCTGCCAAAGCTGCGGCTCTGGCAAAAGACGCCGGTGCTTTGCTGCGCGACTTCACCGGGTCCAAAACAAAAACACCAAGCGGGGTGGTGGAGTTATATCTGGCCGGAGACGGCTTTAGCAGTTCCCCGGTCAAGCGCACGACGAAAAGAACCAGCCGCCGTGCGACGACAAACAACCCGGTCAATCAACTTAGAAGCCAGGTTCTGAAAAAACTTCGGGCAACAACGAACTAAAGACGCTATTCTTGGACTTAAGTGCAAAATTCTGAATCAAATGGTGAGTATGGTTAACTAGTATTGATAAGGTTTTTTTAAATGACTGATAGCAGACTCGTCGGCATTGTAACTGCGCTACTATTTCTAGCGTCGACAGAGGGCGCGCGTGCCGAGATCACGCTTGAGCATCTGATCGCTATTGATCAGCTACTATCAACCAACGACACAAGGGCGCTCAGGTCGTATCTTGATAGAAACCCCGAGTTGCTGACCGGCGAAGACGAACTGTCGCGGGAATTGCGCGACTTTTATGATGCCGCATCCGCCGGCAGCTTGGACTTCGGCTATACCGCCTCTGCGCCTGACGCTCAGACGGGGACGAACTCGCGCGCAAGTTCGCTGCAGCACTAGGCCCAATGCCCGTGTTCGACGCCCTCAATTGTCCTTCGCGCCCGAAGATCGCCTACATCATTGAACCACGGTTTTCTGGCGGCACGTCAGCGGCCGTCGCTGCCGAGCTTCGTGTGGCCGAGCAGTTCGGAGAGCTCGAGGTTCACGCGGTAACCTCAAGGACGTTTGGCGAGGATCAGTATATTGCACCGGTGCTGAGGCGTGTGCTTGACGATTTGAACATTCCGCTGATTTGGGATGCGCCTCGGGTCAGCGCGGACTATGTGATCCTGCACAATCCGGCATTCTTAAAGTTTCAGGATGCACTGAACACAAGGGTTTTTGCGCGGAACCTGATCGTGGTCACGCATGAGAACTTTCTGCGCCCGGGCGGCGAAGAAGGGTTCGACGTATTATCCTGCCTGAACCAGATTGAGGCCTCGGTGCTGTCGCTCAGGAAAACGCTTGCGCCGATTTCGCCGTACAATCGGAAAACCGTAAGCGATTGGTTGACCGGGTCCCGTATAGCGCGGCAATGGGAGGTTCTGGATGCAGACTGGTTCAACATCTGCGAGACCGAGATAGCGGCCCCCTGCGACATGCCCGGAGACCGCCGCGGAAGGCATTCTCGGCCCGGTTTTGAGAAATTTCCGGTTCTTGCCGATCTCGACAGGTGTTTTCCCGAACATGCGCAGAGAAACGTGATCCTGGGTGCCGACGCATTGCTGGATGCACGTGTTCTGCGCCCGCATTGGACCTTGCTGCCCTTCAACGCCATTCGCGTAGACGAGTTTTTTGAAATGATTGATTTTTTTGTCTATTTCACAGCGCCGACCTGGCAAGAAAGTTTCGGCCGCGTCATTGCCGAGGCGCTGGCTGCGGGCAAGGTGGTTCTTACCAATTCCGACATAGGGGAAACCTTTGGTGACGCAGTGCTCAGTTGCCACCCAAAGGAGGTAGACGGGATCATTTCTGACCTTATCGCGCAGCCGCACCGGTATCATGAACAGGCTGCCCGGTCGCAATCGGCGCTGGCGCGCTATTCCGCCGAGAATTTCAAGGCGCAGCTGTCCAATGTCATTTCGGTAGAAAGCGAGGTATCGGGATGATCTTCATTGAGGCCGGTTCGCGTTCCTTACGATCCTTCGACGCGCAATTGATCTTTGCCGAACAACTTGCCGCGCGCGGTTTCACCGCCTGCATCGATGCCGAGTATCTGCCGGAAAACGCAGGACGGGGCAGAGTTTACGAGGCGGCCAGATTTCTTGTCGACCCGGCAGAGCATCAGGCCGAGACCATATTCGTGCTTGGTGCCGAGGATATCGATGATCTGCTTCTTGCGTCCCTTCGGCATAAGCAGCTTGGTCCGGATGTGCCAGTGATCGCGACGGGACGGTTCCTGACCCAGCAAAGCTATGTCGGTGCAAAGGCGCGTCTGGCCTATGCGCTTGGTCGCGAAGCCACGGTGATCGACCTGACGGATTTTCAGCCGCGTTCGGTTTTGCCCTCGGCGATCAGCCCTCTGGTGGCTGACGTCCGGACAACGCCCCGGCCCACGCGTGAGATGCCGAATGTCACGGTCGTTTTGGGTTCCATGGAGTTGGACAACCCCGAGACGTTGCCCTGCTTGTCCCGGATGAGTAACCGGGGGGGGTATAATTTGCGGCTGATTGTCAGCGGGGCGCAGAACGAGGTAATCAACGCCTCGCCATTTCACGATTTGCCGACCAACCTGTATACCGATCTTTCGTCGCTGACTCTGGCGAACTCGACGGACATTCTTGTGATGTTCGGCCACGGTATTGCTGGTGTTCGTATGGCGGCGTTTGCGGTCGAGCTGATCGCGGCCGGGGGTGTTGCAATAGACTGCACCGATGACGAAGCTCTGGTGTCTTCGGGCGCGCCCGTCTTGCTTGGACCCAAAACTCCGTTTTCGCTGGATGGGTATCTGACGGGAAAGATACTTGGCAACACCTCGCAAATTGCTGAACAGGCCAGAATGTCTCAGTGGCTTCATACGGTGGACATTTCCCGTCTGGAAAGCGCCGCAGGTCTGACCCACGAAACACGCGAACCTGTACGAAACACGCAGAGAACCCTGTTCTTCCCAACAAATGGCGTTGGATTGGGGCACGCCCAGCGGTGCGCCGTGATTGCAAACACGCTGCCAGACGACATGTCATCGGTTTTTGCAGCCTTTCCCAGTTGCGTGCCACTTGTCCGCCGTGAAGGTATCGATTGCATCCCGCTGGTTTCGCGGATCGACATGACAGACAATCCCGACGGCAACGATATCCTGACATACCGTCGGCTTCGCGCTGCGTTGCAGGAAAATGACAGCCTGGTCTTTGACGGCGGCCATGTTTTCGATTCCGTCTACCGTGTGATCCTCGAGCGGAGCTTATCGGCGGTTTGGGTTCGGCGGGGCCTTTGGCCGGACGGGCGATCCCGGCAGACCATGCTGCGCCGAGAAAGCGTGTTCGACCGGGTCATCGTCCCTTCGGAAGCCTTTGAAGAGCTGAACGACGCCTACAGCTATGGTGATCACGTGCACTATGTCGGCCCGGTCTTTCGTCAGGTGGTTCAGTCCGCCGATGAACGCGACGCACTTAGGGCGCGTCTGGCAGAACGGTTCGGGCGCGAGTTCAAGCAACTGGTCGTCAGCATGTTGGGCGGCGGCGTGGCGTCTGACCGGTCGGCGCAGCTACAGGCGATATCCGGGATGTTCGAGGATCGGACGGACTGTCTGCACCTTGTCGTGACCTGGCCCGGCAGCAAGGTTCAGCCAGCCACGTTCGGGTGGACGAATACCCGCGTGGTTCAGACATTCGAGGCCACATCCCTGTGCCTGGCTGCGGATCTGGTCATTTCGGCGGCGGGGTATAATTCCGTCCTAGAGATACTATACCACAAAATCCCCGCGATCCTGATCCCGCAATCAGCCCCCTATCTGGACAATCAGGAGCGGCGCGCCCGCGCTTTGGCCGACCGCGACCTTTGCGCGATCATCACCGAAAAAGACCTCATGAAACTGGAACGGACAGTGTCGGACTGCCTGGATCACGATGAGGTGGAGTTCTACCGGTCTGCATTGGACAGGATTGAATTACCCGAGGCGGGAGCGTCGAGAGCAGCTGAAATCATAGCAGAGGTCAGGCACGGAAAATGACAGACATCTCTTGGTTCGAAATTCTTGGCAGGACATCGCCAAAGCGGCCGGTTCAACTGGATGCGTTGATCACGGGCAATCGCAAATCCAAGCCGTATGGGAAAGTTGTGTTCCCCGAAATGGACCTGACACCATCCACTGCCCTATGGGAGCGCGACAAGGGCGGCCCCACGTATATCGGTATTCGGGTGCTGAAACCTCTTGAGTCGGCACACAACGTCGCAAGACATCTTGCCGCCGCCGCATTGGAGCGGGAGGTTTTTCCGGTCATTCTAAGTCGCGTCGAATACAGCGGGTTCGAACAATTCGGTTTCCGTGTCGAGCGCGTGCCGGACGAACCGGCGGCGGCGCTGGCCGCCGAGGCGGAAATCAGAAAGTTCTGGGATCTTGCGATCATCATCGACGGGGATGAAATCGGTCTGTGGTCTCGTCAGAATAACGGGAGTTGAAGCGGGCAGGGCAGCGCGGGCTTTACGGTGCATCGCCCCGGCCACTGGATGCCGTCGGTTACTCAGTTGGGGTATGGTGGTCGACTTGCCTATTGCCGCCGGGGATGGATGGGCCGCACCTACTACGGTAATCGCGGATCAGGCTTCAAGCAGATCCAGATTTTGGTCCAGTATCGCGCGGGCCTGTGGTCCGATCTGCGGCGCCTCGGATGCTCGGGGGCCTGCGATGTTCAGAACCGTGGCGGGGGTGGATTGCAGCCATTCCCGGACCTTCCGTGCGCAGGTCGCCGTTCCGTCCCTGACATCGACCACCAAATGCGGTTTTCCGGCTTCTTCTGCGAAAGCGATGGTTTGCTGTGTTCCCGGGCTGGTCGACCCGTCAACAAAGATAAGCGTGGCATCGCTTGAGGCGACGTTGCACCGGGTTCTTTCAACAACTTTCTCGGAGTCCGTCTCGGCCAGCCCGGTGAAATGTTCCGGAATCCGGCCCGCTTCATTCGTGCGGCCCTTTGGAACCCAACCACCATGATCCAGCCCGTTGTGCCGGGCGAATTCCAATGCTGCCATATCCGCGCCGGTTTGCCCGCCCGAGACGATTTTCATTGCTTATGCCTTTTCTGAGCATAGCTTAACCGGCCTTTGCGTCACGGGGAACTGGTGGAATTCAGGACTTGCGTCTCATGGACGTTACCTCGTTCATTAGTGACGTGAAATAGCACGCCTCAAACCTTAGTTTTGTCACAATAAAACTCGTATCTGAAAAAGAGCAGAAATTATCGGGAACAGGATTTGTTAAGCGCCATTATCAGGGCTGCGTCGCAGCGATACATGGATGTTCGTCTGAACGCCTCGGGCGGGTATCGGGTTCGTATTGTCGAACGCCCGGGCCTGTGGATGTCTCCGGATGAGTTGGACAAGCTGGTCGCGGATCTGCGTCAGGTGGCCTCCAAAACGCTGCCCGCCGGAGAGTTGACCTATGGGGTCTTTGCGGGCGACCGCGACAGGCTGGGGCAATCGGTGATCACGCTGGTTTCGCGCCGGGATGATCAGACGCCGGTGGCTTTTAACGCTCTGGCCCTGATGGAGGTCGATCTGGGGCATCGGTCCGAGGAGGTACTGCATCTAGGTCTGGTCATGGTCGATCCGGATCTGCGCAGTCAGGGGCTCAGCTGGGTGCTGTATGGGCTGACTTGCGTGTTGATGCTGTTCCGCAATGGGATGCGGCCGCTGTGGATTTCGAATGTGACGCAGGTGCCTGCGGTCGTGGGGCTGGTCGGCAGCGGGTTCGCGCGGGTCTTTCCGGCGCCCGAGGGCGGCGTGCAAAACCGACGCAGCCTTCTGCATCTGCTGCTGGCGCGGGACATCATGCAGCATCACCGCCATGTCTTTGGAGTCGGCCCCGAGGCTATCTTCGACGAAGACCGTTTCGTCATTGCCAACGCCTATACGGGCGGTTCGGATCACCTGAAGAAGACCTTCGCCGACGCGCCCAAACACAGGAATCAGGTCGTGAACGACTATTGTCGGGATCAGCTGGACTACGATCGGGGCGACGACGTTTTGCAATTGGGGCAGATGGATACGCCAACTGCGCTGTCTTATGTCGGGCGCGAGGTGCCGCGTGGATCCTTCGCAGCCGTTGCACTGGCTGTTTTCGCGGCCGTGTTGCAGCGTCTGGCCATGCCGCTGTGGCAATGGGCGGACACGCAGCGGGATTTCGGCATTCTGCGCGCCAGGGAACAAGGTAAATGAGCACGTTTTCGTATCAGGAATTCACCACCCGCAATCTGGGCTTTGTCTCGCAGGCTGAACAGGACGCACTGCGCGACGCCTGCGTTTTTGTCTGTGGCACCGGTGGGATGGGGGGCAGTGCGATCATGACCCTGATCCGCGCCGGGGTAGGTCGTTTGATCCTTGCCGATCTGGACAGTTTCGAGGTGTCGAACCTGAACCGGCAACTGTTCGCGACGCTGGGGACGGTCGACCATGACAAGGCAATGGCGACCCGGGACCAGTGTTTGCAAATCAACCCCGAGGCTGAAATCGAAGTGCTGGGGGCCGACTGGTCGGACCACGCTGACCGTTTGGTCCAGACCGCAGATGTGGTCATCAACGGCACGGACGATCTAAGCGCCAGCCTGCTGCTGTATCGTACCGCGCGGATCAACAGGCGGAAGGTAATCGACGCCTATGCCTCGCCCTTGCCATCGGTTTACGTCACCGGACCGGGCGATCCGATGCCGGAGGAGCGTCTGGACTATCCCACGCAAGGCACCCTCTGGAACGCATTGACGCCGGAAATGCGCGATGCGGCGGCTGCTGCCGAGGCTGAATATGTGCTGACCCATTCCTCGTCCCGGCATCACGTGGATCTGTCCCTGGCGGGTGAGGTCATTGCCGGCACCCGCAGCCGGATGTCGTTTGCGCCGATGGTGATCATGGCAGGGACGTTGATGGGCGGCGAGGCACTGCAGGCCGTTCTGAGGCGCCCGCATGGCGCCGATTATCGCGGCTGGTTCCTGAACCCTCATACCGGCAAGGTCGAGCGTCCCATGCCGGGTTTTCTGGCAGCCCTGATGCGGCCGCTGGTTCGGAGACAGATGAACAGGTTGCTGGCGTCATGACCGATACGGCGGCATTTCTGGCAGACACCTGGGTGTCAGTCTGCGCCGCGCTGGGCGCGACGGTTGTAGTGCTGCATCTGGGCGATCTTGTGCATAGGCCGGAAATCGCCAGACGGTTTCGGTTTTGCTTGTGGGTGCTGGTGGTATTGATGCTGTCCCGGATCGGTCATTGGGGCGGATGGGGCTGGTTTTTCTCTGCGACTGCGGCGTGTTGCGCAGCTTTGTTGCCCTTGGCCGCCTTGGTTCTCGCCGAGGGCTTGCTGCGCCGTCATGCGCCTCCGATCCTGAAGCTGACTTGCGCCTGGGGTGCGGTCATTCTTGGGCTGTTGGGGCTGTTGCAATTCAGCAGCCTCGAGGTCTGGCGACTGACCGGGTTGCTGTTGTTCCAGTTGCTGGGTTTAAGCGGGGTCGCCATTTTCGTGCTGCGCCGCGACAGGGACAGCCTGTCCCCGACCGAGAACAGAACCGTCAACAGAATAAGCCTGTCCTTCCTGTTGATCCTGCCGTTTCTGGCAACAGACTACATGCGCGAGGCAGTGGTCGATGCCCCGGTCAGGCTGGGCGGCGTGGCCGTTCTTGTGCTGTGCTGGCTGTCGATCGGAATGAACCGTTCGGGGCTGAGGGGCCGGGATATCCTGCGCAGCTTCGGGATCGTGTTTCTTGTCACCGGGCTGTTGACCCTGACCTTATCCGGACTTGTCGCGATGGATATGCGCGCCGGGGTGCAGGTCATGACGGTCGTTGTTTCCACGCTGATCTTGCTGGCGATATGGCAGGCCGCGATTGCCCTGCGTATCGAGGACCGGCAACTGGTCGCCCTGCGTGAGATCGCCGAGGCCAAGGGGCAGGGACCGCAGGCCAGCCTGACCTTGCTGCGCCGCGCTGCGGGCGCTCCGGATGCGGTGCTGGTGAAAGAGGTCGATTTGTCAGGCATGAACCTTGGCGACCTGCGGTCCCGGTTCAGCGAAGCGCCGGTGCAACAGTTGGGAAGCACAGGGGACGAACAGGTCAATTGGCTGTTCTCACGGTTTGACGCCACACACGCCGTATTGCTGTCGGCTGATCCTCTGCGGCTGGTGATGCTCAGCAGCCCTGACATTGCGGGACTAGACAGCACGGGCGCGGCCCTGCATGCGGTCCAGCGGATGGCGTCTGTTCTGGTGGCCGAGGGGCAATCATGATCGAACTTCTTGAGCGGGATTTCCCGAGCTTCTTTGACGCTCCGTTTCACGCTTACGGGCCGGATGCCCCATACGTGTCGCCGATGAAGGTGGATCTGAAGCGGTTTCTCTCGGTCGGCAATCCGTTGTTTTCGGACGCCTCCGAATTCACCTATTTCACCGCTTTACGGCAAGGCAAACCGGTTGGTCGGATCACGGCGCATCTGCACCGGGCGTCGAATGATCTGCATCACGAGGCCCGGGGATGTTTTGGCTTCTTCGACTGCGCAAACGATGCCGAGGCTGCAACCGCCCTGCTGCAGGCAGCGGAAACCTGGGCCCGCGGAAAAGGCATGACGAGGCTGAGCGGCAACTTCAACCTGACCGCGATGCAACAGGCCGGGATCATGACCAGCGGGTTCGATCAGGCGCCCTTCACCGATCAGATCTGGGGGGCACCACACCTGCCGGGGTTGCTGAAGGCGAACGGGTATGAGCCCCATTTTCCCATGACAACGTTCGAGCGCCGTCTGGATGTGACGCCTGCGCCGCAGGTATTGCCCGACGCTCAGCGCGCGCACTTGCTGGACCAGGGGTTTTCCTTCGCACCGGTCACCCGCGCGACTATTGCCGAACGGCTTGAGGATGCCCGCGCGATCCTGAACCGCAGCTTCAAAGACAACCCGATGTTTGTTCCGGTCACGGCCGAAGAGTTCCATTTTCAGGCCAAAGACCTGAAATGGATCATGGACCCGCGTATTTCCAAGGTGGTGCACTATCAGGGCAAACCCGCCGGAGCGGTGATCGCGATCCCAGACCTCAACCCGTTGCTGCGCCGGATCGGGTCCCGGATGCGCCTGTCGCTGCCATGGCATTACCTGCAGTACAAAGCCCGCAGAGACCGCGCTGTGGTGATCTTTCAGGGCGTGATGCCAGAGTTTCAGGGCCGTTCGGTCAATCCACTGATGCTCAGCGAGATGACGCGCGACATGATTGCGGCAGGGTATAAGACGGTCGGCGGCACGTGGATCGCCGATGAAAACACTGCCAGCCTGCGGCAAACCGAAAAGGCCAGGGCGGTGCCGTTGCATCGGTTGCACCTGTTTTCCAAGGAGTTGTCGTGATGGACCGGGCGGAATTCGAAGCCGTTGTGGCGCAGGCGATGCTGGCGCCGTCGGCCCATAACACGCAACCGGCGCGCTGGGCGCTGCGCGATGGCGGCATCGACATTCTGGCCGACCTGTCCCGGCGTCTGCCCGTTGGTGATCCGACGGATCGTGACCTGGAAGTTTCGTGTGGAGCGGCGGTCGAAGGTACGGTTCTGGCTCTGGCCGCGCGTGGGGCGGGTGCCAGCGTGACTCTGACCGAAGGCACAGGGGGCACTCGCTTACGCCCCATTGCCCGGGTCGTTCCCGAAGGCGTGGCTGCCCCTGATGATGCCGCGCTGGCGGCAGAAATGTCCGGGCGCCTGACCCATCGGGCGGGTTTTTCACCTGCTTCGAAAGCTGCCCTCGACAATTGGGCGGATGCGCATATGACGCTGGTGACGGCTGCGGCGCAGATCGACTGGTTGGCCAAACAGATCGATATCGCCTCGGCCCGGATCGTGCGGCCAAAACCCTTCCGTGCTGAATTGCTGCAATGGATGCGGCTGCGCAAGGACGATCCGAAATACGATGCCGATGGTCTGAACCGGGATGTTTTGGTCATGGATGCAATTACGGCCAGGCTGGTGCCGGTCGTGCTGGGCGGCAAGGTCTATGACCTGTTGTCTGCGCTGGGTCTTGGTCCGCTGCTATCGGGCGAGGCTGCGCGCAGCAGCGACGCAAGCGCGATCGCCTTGTTTCACTGGCCTGCAGAGGGGGCAATGGTCGACGCGGGGCGGGCGTTTTATCGCACATGGCTGCAGGCCTCGGCCCGCGGGTTGGTCGGCTGGCCCGCGGCGGCGTTGGCAGATGATCCTGACACGCGCGCGGCGGTTTCGGATCGGTTCGGCGTCTCCGGCGATCGGGTGTTGTTCAACGCATTGCGGCTGGGGGTCGCCAACAAAGCCACCCCCAGCCGCGCGCGCCTTTCCCTGCGCGATGTGATCATTTAGGCGGCGATATTGTCGCCCACTTCCTTCAGCAGTTTCTCGGTCTTGGCATCTTCGATCCGGTTGTGCAGGCGTTGGGATTCTTCGCGGTCGCGCAGCGTCTTAGTGATCGAGACGGTGGTGTGTACCAGCATCAGCGCGGACATCGAGTAGAACCCTTTCGCGGCAAAGCTGGCCTCGAGGAAATAGATGCCGCCCGCCATCATCGCCGCCGCGACGATGAATGAGGCGATGGTGAACATGTTCCATGCGTTCGACTGGGGCAGGTTCAGGTTGTCTTCGGTATTCATTGGACTATTCCTTTCAGTTTTTCAGTGCGTTGAATTAGGTGTTTGATGTCAGCTCGATTTCGATTTTGCGGATTTCTGCGCCTTCTTTTTCAGTCGCTCCAGAACCTCATCCGCGTTGGATCGCAGGGGTTTGCCGCAACCGGCCTCGGCCAGTCGATCACGTACGTTTTCGGCTGATCCGGTGGTCTCCAACTCGGTCATGGCGCGGGCGGTGGCGTCCATTTCGCTTTGCCGTTCCTGCAGGCGTTGCAGGGTGTCTTCGGCCTCACGCAGTGTTGACAGACCGCTGTCGGGGGCCACCTGCTGCAGGCGCTGCGTTTTGTCCGTTGCCGTAGCCAGCCGCTGACCACGCTGCAGTTGCCGCAGCCGGGTTTCGGCCTCGCGCAGGACAGTGCGCAGCCGGGCGATTTCCGTATCGAACCGGGCCTGTGCCTGGGTGGACACGTCGCGCTCGGCCTCAAGGTGGGCGATGGCGTCGGCGGCGTCACGGGCCAGGTCGTCGCGGTTCTGTTGCAGGGCATCCAGCGTGCGGACCTCAAGGTCGGCGATTTGCTGGGTCAGCCGGTCATGCTGTTTCTTTTCCTGCTCGTTCTGAGCCATCGCGACGGCGACCGCCTTGCGAGACATCTGAACGGCATGGGCGCAATCCCGGATTTGCTGGCGCAGAATGGGCAGGGCGTGGCGGTCCGCGACAACGGTTGCCGCCTCATAGGCCTGGCCTCGTAACAAAGTGGCAAACAGTTTGAACATCTTGGGCTCCTCGTTTATGAACATTGTTCATGGAGTGACTGTGCGGTAATTTTGAACGTCGTTCAACACAAAAAATGAACGATGTTCAAATTTTAGGCGTAACGGAGGATTAAGTGGCTAAGAATAAAAGAGAAGTTTTGAGGGAAAACCTTCTGAATGCAGCAGAAGATAGGATAAAGGCGCACGGATTGGCGGCATTGCGGGCCCGAGATGTCACCAAAGATGCGGGATGCGCGCTGGGTAGCTTGTATAACGCCTACGAGGATCTGGACCTTTTGATTCTGGCGGTGAATTCGCGCACACTGGCGCGTTTGCATATGTCTTTGCAGGACGCTTCGGCCTCAAAAGAGGCGCCAGAGGAAAAGCTGTTGGCGCTTGCGCTGGCCTATCTTGAATTTGGCACCGAGAACCCGAACCTCTGGGCTGCTCTGTTTGATCACAGGATGCCGCCAGGCGTACCAGTGCCCGAGTGGCATCTGGAGGAACATGCAGGTCTGATTGCCGAGGTGATGCACCCGCTGTCGCAGTTGAGCCCGGGGCTGGATGACGCCACACTGGGCTTGCGCGCGCGTACCGTTTTCTCGGCGGTTCACGGCATCGTCAAGCTGTCGCTTGAAGGTCGGTTTGTCGCGTTGGATACCGATGCCGTTCGGACGGAACTGTCTGGATTTGTCCAGCAGTTTCTGCGCGGGTATCAGGCAGACAAGCAATACTAGAGCATCAACCGCATCAAAAAACCGCCCCGAGATTGCCGTTGCATCGCCGACGGAAACGCGGGCAATTTGACCTAAGGGGTAGGGGCTAGACCTATACATGGCAACACAATCCGAAGGCAAAGCAGTCTTTCTGACGGGCAGCCTGATGGGCCACGTCACCCGCATGTCATTGACAACCAGCATTGGCCTGATGGCGATTTTCGCGGTGGATTTCGTCGACATGATCTTCATTTCGATGCTGGGTAACGATGCGTTGGCCTCGGCGGTCGGCTATGCCGGAACGCTGTTGTTCTTCACCAACTCGATCAATGTCGGCCTGTCGATCGCAGCGGGCGCTTTGGTGGCGCGAGAGTTGGGGGCCGGGCGGCACGAGCAGGCCCGACACTTCGGAACCAGCGTGGCGGTTCTGGGCGCTCTGGTCGGGTTGGTCGTCTCTGTGGCCGTTCTGTTCAACCTGACATTTTGCCTGTCTCTGCTGGGCGCCGAGGGCGAGGTGCTGCGATTGGCCGCCCGATATGTCTCGATCATTCTGCCGACAATGTGGGTGATGGCGGTTGCGATGACCGGCATGGCGGTGTTGCGTGCCTATGGAGATGCGCGACGTTCGATGCAGGCCACGATTTATGGCGGGGTGGCAAACGCGGTGCTGGACCCGATCCTGATCTTTGCCGTCGGGCTGGGGCTGGACGGGGCGGCTATCGCTTCGGTCATCGCGCGGGTTTGCATGTTGATTGCAGCGGTCAGACCGGCGGCGCGTGTACATCGTGGATTCGCACGACCATCACTGAGGCAGTTGGCGGCGGATGTCCGGCCAGTCCGCGCGATCGCCGTGCCCGCAGTCCTGACCAATATCGCCACGCCCATCGGCAACGCCATTGTCATCCGTGAAATTGCGCAGTTCGGTACGGACGCCGTGGCCGGTATGGCGGTAATCGGGCGGCTGATGCCGGTGGCGTTTTCAGTTGTATTCGCTCTGTCCGGCGCCATCGGGCCAATTGTCGGGCAGAACTTCGGGGCAGCGCAGTATGACCGTGTGAAAGCCACCTTTCTGGCCGGGGTCAAGTTCACGGCCGTGTATGTCTGCCTGATGGCGGCCACTCTGTTCCTGCTGCGCGCACCGATTGCTGACCTGTTTCAGGCGCAAGGGCAGACACGGGCGCTGATCTATCTGTTTTGCGGTCCTCTTGCGCTGGCATCGTTCTTCAACGGCGTGATCTTTGTCGCGAATGCCAGTTTCAACAATCTGGGCTACCCGATTTATTCGACATTGGTGAATTGGGGGCGGCACACGCTGGGCACCTGGCCCTTTGCCGTTGCCGGGGCCTATATCGCTGGCGCACCCGGCGTGCTGCTGGGGCAAGCGTTGGGAGGAGTCATCTTTGCAGTGATCTGTTGGGATCTGGTCCGGCGGGTTGTTGCGAACCTCGAAGCACCACAACCTGCCGACCCGTTCGCCGGACAGACCCGCTTGCAGGCCTTGTTCGGGCGTCGCGGCTGGTAAGCGGGTCAGTTGCCCTGATTGCGCGCCTCTAACCGTTCGAGGTTGACCACGGTCGACAGCATCAGACGATCATGGCTCCAATCCTCGGTCTGCTGGACCGACGCGGCGGCCAACCCAAGGACAAGCGCAAACAGGATGGTCAGGCCGAGGAACATCAGCGGCATCGACGATTGCATCGCGGGCGCATCCGCCAGCGCAATCACCCGTTGCCGCAGAACGCGTTTCGCCTTGCCACCGGTGACCAGAGCCACGTTCAGAACACGCGGGCTGCCGCGCGTGACGGTACGGGCGCAATAGTCCAGCAGGCATTTGGTGTAATCGTGCGCATCGATGTTCTTGCGTGCCACGACCGACTGGTCACAGGCCAGTTCACGCAGGCGGTCGAACTGATACTTGAGCACCAGATAGGCGGGGTTCCAGAACAGCAGGGGGCGGAGTAGCTCGAACCCTAACTCCCACTCTACATCCCCGGCGCGCACGTGCTGAAGCTCATGCGCAAGGGCAAAGCGCAACTCACGCGGGGTGTCCAGCAAGTGGCTGGGCAACACGACATGACGCCGACGCAGACCCCGGACCGCGAAGGGCACGGAAATGCGGTCGGACAGGCGGATATCCACCTTTGCCGACCGGCGCCACAAAAAGCTGCTGTTGACCGTCTCGCGGATTGCCAGCCCGTCGCCGATCACGCGCAGGGCATAGATCAGCGATGCAAGCGCCATCAGTACAAGGATCGCGGATACAATCGAATGGTCTCCGCTGAACAATACCTCAACCCAGCGTTGGCGCGTGTTCAGCAGCGCCTCGAACTGGGTGGCGGGCATGGCGATGTCACCGCGCAGATAGGCCGCCACGGCGATGTCTCCGATCGCCAAGTTGCCTTTGGCCTGAGTAAATGCGGCCAGCGCAGATATTCCCAGTGCCAGCAAGGGGCTGATCACTATACATAAGCAAAGCGCCTTGAGTGTTCGCAACTGCGCCACAAACCCGTGGCTGAGTGACGTCCGGGACAGAAGCCCCCGCGCAGCCAGCCAGAGTATTGCAGCCAGGCCGAGGACAAGATTCCATTCCAGATACGCGTCGAGAACCGGTTTAACCGCTGTCATTTTGCAGTCTCCTCTCTACCAGTGCCCGAATTTCCTCCAGATCGGCTTCGCTGAGGCCCGCATCGTCAACCAGACGCGCGACCAGCGTGGCAGGCGTGTCGTCGAACAGGGTCCGCGACAGGTTCTGCAGCGACCGTGCCTGATACCTGTCCTTTTCCAGAAGCGGCGTATAGATCAGCGTCTTTCCGTCCTTGTGGCTTTCGACAAAACCTTTGTCGTCGAGAATCCTCAGGATGGTTGCACCGGACGTATAAGCCAGGTTGCGCTCTGGCGGCAGGCGATCAAGCACGTCACGGACCGAGCCCCGACCCAGCGCCCAGAGTTCGTTCATGAACTCAAGTTCCACTTCGGTCAGCAGGTTTGTTGTTTTCTTTTTTCGCATCGGTCTTTCGTGTCGCATTTTTTAGTATGCCTGACAGACAAGCATCCTTTCGCTGTTTCGCAAAGCTCAAACTTTCCAGAAGACGAAGATGCCCCAGCCAATCGACAGGAATAGGGGGATCCAGACGGGCTGGCCCACCAGTCCAAGCCAGGCAAGAAAGATATATGCCGACCCCAACAGGGTGATGAACAACCGGTCGCCCAGCGTGGTCGTCAGGCCCAGGACGCCGCGCCGTTCGATCCCGTCGCGATATTTGAAGCCTTCGAGCACGCCGATCAGGGCGATGGCCGAAAAGATGCCTACGAACACGGCCAGTGTCGCCGGAGTCCAGGCCATCCAGAAATCCGGCCACAGGGGGGCGGTCCAGGAAAAGCCCTTTTCCTCTTGCTGGCCGACACTACCCCATCCGGCCTGCGCTTGGGCAAAGGCCGTCGAGGGCAGGAAGGGGAGAGTGAGAAGAAGTTTACGCATATCGAACCTCACACACGACCCATCGCGAAACCGCGCGCGATGTAGTTGCGGACAAACCAGATGACGATGGCGCCGGGGATGATGGTAAGGGTCCCGGCTGCGGCCAGCAGGCCCAGCTCATACCCGGCGCTGGATGCGGTGCGGGTCATCACGGCGGCGATCGGTTTGGCCTCGACCGCGGTCAGGGTCTTGGCCAGCAGCATTTCCACCCATGAGAACATGAAGCAGAAGAACGCCGCGACGCCCACACCCGCCTTGATGTTGGGCAGGAAGATCGTCACGAAAAAGCGCGGGAAGGAATAGCCGTCGACATAAGCCGTTTCGTCCAGTTCCTTTGGGATGCCGCGCATGAAACCTTCCAGAATCCACACCGCCAGCGGCACGTTGAACAGCGTGTGCGCCAGCGCCACGGCCAGATAGGTGTCGAACAGACCGATTGAGGAATAAAGCTGGAAGAAAGGCAGGGCAAACACCGCAGCCGGGGCCATCCGGTTGGTCAGCAGCCAGAAGAACAGCTGCTTGTCGCCCAGAAACCGATAGCGCGAGAACGCATAGGCGGCGGGCAGGGCGACACAGACCGAAAGCACCGTGTTCAGCGTCACATAGGTGATCGAGTTGATATAGCCCCAGTACCATGTCGGGTCGGTGAAGATGGTAATATAGTTCTCCAGCGTAAAGGTCTGGGGGAACAGGGAAAAGCCCGACAGGATCTCGTTTGTAGTCTTGAAGGACATTGCCACCAGCCAATAGATCGGCAGCATCAGGAACGCGATGTAGAGGATCGGGATAAGGGTCCGCTTCTTCATTGCGCGTCATCCTTTGTCATCAGAGTGTAGAAGACCCAGCTAACCAGCAGCGTGATCGCGAAATAGATCAGGCTCATCGCGGCCGCAGGGCCGAGGTCGAACTGTCCCAGCGCGATCTTCACAAGGTCGATCGACAGCAGGGTGGTTGAGTTGCCGGGGCCGCCGCCGGTCAAGACAAATGGCTCGGTATAGATGTTGAAACTGTCCATAAAGCGCAGCAGCACGGCGATGGTCAGAACGGTTTTCATCTTGGGCAGTTGGATATACCGGAACACCGACCAGGGGCTGGCACCGTCGATCTTGGCGGCCTGATAATAGGCATCCGGGATCGACACGAGGCCCGCGTAGCACAGCAGCACCACCAGCGAGGTCCAGTGCCAGACATCCATGACGATGACCGTGATCCAAGCGGACAGAGGCTGTTGCGTCATGTCATAGTTGATGCCCAGAACGTCATTCAGGAAGTACCCAAGCAGGCCGATCTTGGGCAGGGTGAAGATATTCCACATCGACCCGACCACGTTCCAGGGGATCAGCATCGGCAGCGCCATCAGCACCAGACAGACCGGCACCCAAAAACCTTTGCGCGGCATTGAAAGCGCCACGATAATGCCCAAAGGCACCTCGATGATCAGGATCATTGCGGTGAACAGGAACTGCCGCCCCAGTGCAGCCTGAAACCGGTCAGATCGCAGGATCTGCTCGAACCATCCCAGACCTTCCCAGAAGAACTGGTTGTTGCCGAAGGTTTCCTGCACCGAGTAGTTGACCACTGTCATCATCGGCACCAGCGCATTGAATGCGACCAGCGCCAGAACGGGCAGGACAAAGAACCAGGCTTTTTGGTTTTCGGTTCTCATCAGCTGCGCTCCTCGGTTGCAATCCAGCCGTCGCGGTAGACGCGGGATTGTTCAGGTTTGAATTGCAGGAAAGCCTGCGAGCCCGGCTCGGGTACGCTGTGTTCGGTCACGGCCTTGAGGGCTGTGTTGCCGACCATGGCACTGACCACAAAATGACGACCGATGTCGGACACCTTAGTCACATGTGCCGGGATGCCGGTGTCACCAAAGCCCACATATTCGGGCCGGATACCCAGATCAGTGCGGCCTCCGTCGCCATGGGTCGGGCCTTCCAGCACGACTTCGTGGCCTTCGAACACCGCGCGGTCGCCTTTGGCCTCACACGGCAGGACATTCATGCCGGGTGACCCGATGAAATGACCGACGAAAGTGTGCTGAGGGCGTTCGAACAACTCAACTGGAGTACCGATTTGAACCACTTCGCCTTCTTGCATCACGACCACTTCGTCAGCGAAGGTCAGCGCCTCGGTCTGGTCGTGGGTCACGTAGATCATGGTGGCTTTAACGCGCTGGTGCAGCTCTTTCAGCTTGGACCGCAGTTTCCATTTCAGATGCGGGTCGATCACGGTCAGCGGCTCATCGAACATCACCGCATTCACGTCGTCGCGGACCAAACCGCGCCCCATCGAGATCTTCTGCTTGTTGTCCGGGCTAAGGCCGCTGGCGCGGGTGTTGAGCATATCCGTGACGTCCAGCATCTCGGCGATCTCACCGACGCGGCGTTCGATCGTTGCCGGGTCAACACCGCGGTTCTTCAACGGAAACGCCAGGTTCTCGCCCACGGTCATGGTGTCGTAGATCACCGGGAACTGGAACACCTGTGCGATGTTGCGTTGATCGGGGGGCAGGGCAGTCACGTCGCGGTCGTCAAACAGGATTTGCCCCTCAGACGGGGTCAGCAAGCCCGAGATGATGTTCAGCAGCGTAGATTTACCACATCCCGACGGGCCTAGCAGCGCATAGGCCCCACCATCGCGCCAAGTCACGTCGATTTCCTTCAGCGCATAATCCTCGGGGCCTTTCGGCGTAGGCATGTAGCTGTGTCGCAGGTTCGAAAGCTTGATTTGTGCCATGTCAGGCCACCCTTTGGCCGTCTTGGCCGAAGTACCGGCAATGTGCCGGGTTCATGTAAAAGCTGTGGTCCTCGCCCACCTGATACGGATGCACACCCGCAGCGAGCGAAACCCAAGCGTCCTCGCCGTGCTGGAAATGCGCGCTGGAATCCGAGCCCGACAGCTCGGTCACGATCACCCGCCCGGTCAGTTCTACGTCGGCATCCGTGGTACGGAACGGCGTCACCCGATGGGGTCGCACGGCGACCATGTAATCTCCGTCGGCCATGTCGGCGACAGCCCAGCCGCCTCCGCCAGCAAGTTGCGCCTGAGCGCCAGAAACGGTGATGCGGGCGACGTTGATCGGCGGGTCCGAGAACACACGCGCGGCGGCAATGTTTTCGGGATTGCGATAGATGTCGGCGGTAGGCCCGAACTGAGTAACGCGCCCGTCTTCCATCAGGGCGGTGTAGCCGCCCAGCAAAAGGGCCTCTTCGGGCTCCGAAGTGGCATAGACCACCACTGCGCCACGTCCGGCAAACAGGTCCGGCAGCTGCTCACGCAGTTCCTCGCGCAGCTTGTAGTCGAGGTTCGCCAGCGGTTCATCCAGGAACACCGCGCGGCTTTCCTTGGCAATCGCGCGGGCCAGCGCAGTCCGTTGTTGTTGTCCGCCCGACAGCTCGTGCGGGCGACGGTGCAGCATCGGGCGCAATTGCAGCAGGTCGGCGGCCTCTTCGACGCGGCCCTCGATCTCTGACTTCGCCATGCCCGCCACGCGCAGCGGCGAGGCGATGTTGTCGAATACGGTCATATGCGGGTAGTTCACAAAGAACTGGTGCACCAGGCTGATCTGCCGCTTTTGCGTGTTCAGCCGGGTCACGTCCTGCCCATCCATCAGAACCTTGCCCGAGGCGATCGGGTCCAGCCCGGCCATCATCTTGATCAGAGAGGTCTTGCCCGATCCCGTCGCGCCCAGCAGCACATTGAAATGGCCGGTCTGCAGCGTCAGGTTCGTGGGCTTGATATGGATGACATTGCCAACCCGTTTGGTGGCGTTTTGTAGTTCGATCATGTCCGTGGGTTCCGGTCCTTCAGTGCATCGCACTGGTCTTTTGGGGTGGGGATGCCGCAAACGGCACCCCCGGTTTTCACGGCGTTACTGAGACTGCCAGCGCTGAACCAGTTCGTCATAGTTGACGGTCTGGCCTTGCGGCTTTTCATTCTCAAGCTTGGCCTTGGGCGAACCCGCTTTTTCCAGCCAGAACTCCGGGTCCTGCGGATCGTTCAGGCGCGGACCACAGCCACCGTAGACACCGGCGCTTTCATCCGCGGCCTGCATACGGGCCATGGTGATGTCCATCTCTTCGGCCAGACGGTCCATCGCCTCTTGCGGGGTGAAGGCGCCCGAGTTCACGTCACCGATCTGCTGCCACCAGATCTGGGCCAGCTTCGGATAATCCGGCACGTTGATGCCGGTCGGCGACCATGCCACACGGTCAGGCGAGCGGTAGAACTCGACCAGACCACCCAGCTTGGGTGCGCGTTCAGTGAACGACTCGTGATTGACCGAGCTGTCGCGGATGAAGGTCAGACCCACGTGGGATTTCTTCACGTCGACAGTCTTGGACGTCACGAACTGGGCATAGAGCCAGGCCGCCTGAGCACGATCCGCGGGGGTCGATTTGAGGAAGGTCCACGAACCCACGTCCTGATAGCCAACCTTCTGGCCTTCTTCCCAGTAGGGTCCATGCGGGCTGGGCGCCATCCGCCACAGCGGCGTGCCTTCGTCATCCACGGTGTTGTTGCCTTCGGACTTCGGCTTGACCATGTCAGCGGTGAAGGCGGTGTACCAGAAGATCTGCTGGGCCACGTTGCCCTGGCTGAGTGCCGGTAGTGACTGGTAAAAGTCATACGACGCCGCACCCGGAGGTGCATAGGCCCGCAGCCATTCATCCCACTTGCGGATCGCGTAGACCGCAGCCGGGCCGTTTGCAGCACCACCGCGCGAGACGGACGCGCCAACGGGGTTACAGGTGCCCGCTTCCATGCGGATGCCCCATTCGTCGACCGGAACGCCGTTCGGCTCGCCTACGTCACCAGCACCGGCCATCGACAACCATGCGTCGGTCATACGCCAGCCAAGGTCAGGCGCACGCTTGCCGTAATCCATGTGGCCATAGATCGCGACGCCATCGACTTCTTTCACATCATTGGTGAAGAACTCGGCAATGTCCTCATAGGCTGACCAGTTGACTGGAACGCCCAAGTCATAGCCGTATTTCTCTTTGAATGCGGCCTTGTTGGCTTCGTCATCGAACCAGTCCTTGCGGAACCAGTACAGGTTCGCGAACTGCTGATCCGGCAGCTGGTACAGCTTGCCGTCCGGGCCGGTGGTGAACTGAATGCCCATGAAGTCATCCAGATCCAGCGTCGGCGAGGTTGTCGCCGCCCAGTCGCCCGCCATCATGTCGGTCAGCGGATAGGCCTGTTGCAGACGCGAGTGGGTTCCGATCAGGTCACTGTCGTTGACATAACCGTCATACAGGTTCCGGCTCGTTTGCAGTTGGGTCTGAACGGCCTGAACCACTTCGCCCTCACCAAGGATCTGGTGGTTGACCTTGATGCCGGTGATTTCCTCGAACGCCTTGGTCAGAACCTCGGATTCGTACGAATGGGTCGGAATGCCTTCGGACAGGACGTTGATTTCCATGCCAGCGTAAGGTTGTGCAGCTTCGATGAACCACTGCATTTCGGCCATCTGTTCGTCTTTCGACAGGGTCGATGGCTGGAATTCGTCGTCGATCCAGCGTTGTGCTGCGGCTTCGTCGGCCCAAGCGGACCCGTGCCCCGCAATGACGGCAGCCGCCGCCACTGCGGAAAGTAGATGTCTCCGCATCTGTCTCCTCCCAAAAATTATGGTTTCCGGCGCGAACCGGATGCCGGACAGCATCAGCGATTTCTTGCGTACGTGTCAAACTAAATTTTTAGTAATTGAGTTTCTGTAGGGGGGCACGACGGCAATGTATCCTCGGTTGTCAATTTGTGAATTCGTTGTAAGCTGCACTCGCGATTACAAAAAATGCCGCTGATTGACGTGGCGCCGATTGGCGGAATTCACCTGGACGTATGAGGATAGGCAATGTCCCAGAGTCTGTTGAAATACACACGCGTACTGGAAATTGTCGGGGATACGATCAAGGTCATGGTGCCGTTGGACGGGTCCGCTGATGCAGCCGTTCGCTTCAATGATCTGGCGGTGATCGAGACGGTCGATGGGCATAAAACCCTGGCGCAGGTGATCTTCATCGACCACGACGTGGTGACCTTGCAGGTGTTTTCCGGCACCAAGGGGATCTCGACCGAAGCCACTGCAACCTTCCTTGGCCACCCGATGCAGACGCCTTATTCGGCCAACATTCTGGGGCGCGTTTTTGATGGGGCGGGAGTGGCGATTGATGGCGGGCCGGACCTGTCGTCCGAGCCGCGGATTGATATCGGCGGGCCGACCGTGAACCCGGCCGAACGTGCGGTGCCCAACAAGATGATCCGGACCGATGTGCCGATGATCGACGTGTTCAACACATTGGTCGAAAGCCAGAAAATCCCGATCTTTTCCGTGTCGGGTGAGCCATTCAACGCCTTCCTCAGCCGAATCGGCATTCAGGCGGATGCCGATATCGTGGTGTTTGGCGGGCTGGGGCTGATCTTTGACGACTACCACACGTTTCGGACGTCTTTCGAGGATGCGGGCGTGTTCTCGCGCACGGTGATGTTCGTCAATCAGGCGATGGACCCTCTAGTCGAACGCCTGCTGGTGCCGGACATGGCGCTGGCTGTGGCCGAGAAATTCGCGGTGGAAGAGGGCAAGCGCGTGCTGGTTCTGATGACCGACATGACGGCCTTTGCAGACGCGATGAAAGAGGTCGGGATCAGTCAGGAACGCGTGCCCTCGCAGCGCGGCTATATGGGCGATCTCTATTCACAGCTGGCGCGTCGATACGAGAAAGCCTGTGATTACGCCAAGGGCGGATCGGTGACGGTGCTGACCGTGACGACGATGCCCGGCAATGACGTGACCCATCCGGTTCCGGACAACACGGGGTATATCACCGAAGGGCAGTTCTATTTGCACTCGGGTGTGATCGATCCGTTCGGCAGCCTCTCGCGCCTCAAGCAGAACGTGATCGGCAAGACAACCCGCGAAGATCACGGGCAGATCATGAACACGATGATCCGGTTCTATTCCGAAAGCCGTGATGCTGCACAGAAACAGGCGATGGCGTTTGATCTATCGGATTATGATCACCAGTTGCTGAAATTCGGCGCGCTGTTCCGCAAGCGGTTCATGGACATCAACGTCTCGATCCCGCTGGAAGAGGCGTTGGATTTGGGGTGGAAAACGTTGGCTGAATGCTTCCAGCCTGAACAACTGCTGATGAAGCAGGCTCTGGTCGACAAGTACTTTCCGAAGGATGCAAATGGCGCGGTTGCAGCTGAATAAATCGTCGCTGGCCCGCCAGCAGACGCAGCTGAAAAGCTATGAGCGGTTCCTGCCGTCGCTAGACCTGAAGCGCCAGCAGTTGATGGCGGAACGTGCCAAAGCGCGCGAGGATGTGCGGCGGCTTGAGGAAGAGGTCAAGGAGCTGGCGCGACAGGTCGGGGCGAAGCTGCCGATGCTGGCGCAACAAGGTGTCGATCTGGACGGGCTGGTTGAACTCAAGGACTATCAGGTCAAAGAGGTCAACGTTGTGGGTGTCAAAATGCCTGCGCTCGACCGGATCCAAGTTACGGTACGGCCTTACTCGTTTCTGGCCAAGCCCCATTGGGTCGACGCAGCCGCGCAGTTGCTGCATGACATGATCGAGGCACGCCTGCGGGTCAAATTGGCCGAGGAGCGGGTGAAGATTTTCGACAAGGCCGTCGCCACGATCACCCAGCGCGTCAACCTGTTTGAAAAGGTCCTGATCCCGCGGGCCAAGGCCAACATCAAGAAAATCCGCATCTACCTGAGCGATGAACAGATGCAGGCCGTCGTGCGCTCGAAAATCTCCAAGCGCAAACACGCGCAACAGGCGGTGTCATGAGTGTCGCGCGTCTCAAGAAACTGTCGTTGGTCGGACGCGCCGGGCAGAAGACCCAGACACTTGAGGCATTGCAGGAGCTGGGATGTATGCACGTCCTGCCGCTGGCACCGCCTCCGGCCGAGCCCGAAAAGATCAGCGAACGTGGTGCAAGAGAGGCTTATAAGGTATTGCGTTTCCTGACAGATGTGCCCGAGGCGCGCCGCCAGATACAGCGTGACCCGGATTTCGAAATGGACCAGTTCGTCAAGGACGTGCTGGACCTGATGCAACGCACGCGTGATATGACCGACCGGCGGGACTTTCTGGCGCATCGGATCGCTCAGGTGCGACCATGGGGAGACTTGGACTTCCCGCCCGATGACGTGTTGGCTGGCAATCGACTTTGGTTTTACCAGTTGCCAGTGAAGCACCGAGATGCGCTGTCGGACCTGACGCTGCCCTGGGCCATTCTGGAACAGGACCATCGGTTCATTTACGCTGTCCTTATCGCGCCTGACGAACCCGCCGACGACATCCTGCCGGTTCCGCGCACTCATACCGGGTCGCTGCCCATTCACGAGCTGGAGGCGCAGCTGGAAGAGGCCGAGATCGCCATCGAAGCGTTGGAGGCCGAACGGGTTGCGCAGACCCGCTATCTGACGCTGATGCGGCGGAATCTGTCTGTGGCCGAGAGCGCAGCGGAACTGGCACATGCGACCCAGAAGGTCCGCGACGAAGAGGCGATGTTTGCCCTGCAAGGCTGGGTGCCCGAAGATCGCATTGAGGCCGTGCTTGAGATGGCCAAAGCCAAGGATGCAGCCGTTCTGATCGAAGAACCGGGGCCGGATGACGCCCCGCCCACATTGTTGGAGCAACCGGAAAAACGAAATGCTGCTGTGGACTTGGCGCTGTTTTATCAAGTGCCCGGCTACAAGGATTGGGACCCGAGCGTCATCGTCGCGGCCTCGTTTGCCTTCTTTTTCGCGATGATCGTGACCGACGCGGGATACGGAGCCGTCATCCTGCTGGGGCTGCTGCTGTTCTGGAAACGGATGGGCGGAACGGTCGGGATGAGATCGTGGCGGCGGTACGGGCTGATCATCTCGGGCGCGACGATTGTGTACGGTATTCTGGTCGGCAGCTATTTCGGGGTGTCTCCGCCAGATGGGTCGATCTGGGCCAGGCTCAAGCTGCTGGATTTGAACAATTTCGGGGCCATGATGATGGTGTCGATCGTTGTCGGTGTTCTGCATCTGGTGCTGGCCAATGCTCTGGCCGCTCGGGCGGCATGGGGACAGAGGAAAGCAATTGCCAATCTGGGCTGGATCGCGGCGCTGATCGGCGGGTTTGTTCTGTGGCTCAGCTATATGAAAGGGTATTCCCCGACACTTGGGGCGGCGATCCTGATCGTGGGCGCTCTGGCGATCCTGCTGTTCTCCAGCGAGCGGGTGATCAAAAAGCCCACCGACTGGATTTGGCGCCTGATCGACGGGGTGCAGGGCCTGGCCGGGGCGATGGGCGCATTCGGAGATGTGCTGAGTTATATGCGCCTGTTCGCGCTGGGTCTGGCCTCGGCCTCACTTGCGATCACCTTCAACGATCTGGCCATGTCGGTGATCCACGCGCTGAAAGGGCCGGGCATTCTGTTCGGTCTGTTGATCCTGATCATCGGCCACATCCTGAACTTCGCCCTCGCATTGATGAGCGGCGTCGTCCACGGTTTGCGTCTCAATTACATCGAATTCTTTAAATGGGGTCTGCCGGACGAAGGCATCGTCTTTCGCCCGTTCGCCCGCAAGGAGGTTCAGGAATGAATGAGCTTGTTCTGACATTGGGTTGGCTGGGGATTTACGCGCCCATGGCGCTGGGCGCGGTCGCAAGCGCCATCGGCTGCTCGATTGCGGGGATGGCCAGTATCGGCGCCATGACCGAAACCGAGGGCGGCTATGGCCGGTTCGTCGGTGTTTCTGCCTTTCCGTCGACCATGGTGATTTACGGTATCGTTATCATGTTCACACTGAACCGTGACGTGACGCCGGAAAACGCAGGCGGGCTGTTCGGGATCGGTATCCTGTCGGGTATCGCACTCATGTATTGCGGAATCTGGCAGGGCCGTGCCTGTGCGGCGGCGATCAACGCGACCAAGGAGAAGCCTGAGATATTCGGTCTGTCGCTGGCACCCGCCGCGATCATCGAAGGCTTTGGCGTCTTTGCCTTTGTCTTTGCCCTGGTCATCAGCGCGGGGATCGGCTGATGGCACAGGATGGCATAATTTCGCACGGTGTTGATGCGCTGATCGATAAGCTGCGCAGCGACGGTGTGGCCGCCGGGCAGGCGGATGCGGACAAACTTCGCGCGGATGCCAAGGCCGAGGCCGCGAAGATTCTGGCCGACGCCAAGCGTGAAGCGGATGAGTATCAGAAAAAGGCCCGTAGCGAGTCTGACAGTTACCGCGCCGCAGGTGAGGAAGCGCTGAACACCGCCATGCGTGACGCGGTTCTGACCATGAAGGCCGATCTGACGGATCGGTTCCGCGAAGATGTCGAAAGGCTGGTCACTAAGGAAATGGGTGATCCGGATCTGCTGAAACAAATGATCCTCGAAGTGGTGGGCCGCGCCGCCGCTGAAGCGAAGCTGGACGGTAAGGTGCAGGTCATCCTGCCCGCCAAGGTCGCCACGCAAGAAGATATCAAGCAGAACGCAGACGACATCCAGTCGGGCAAGCTGACCAAATACGTGCTGGGTCTTACCGCCAGGATGCTGCGCGAGCAGGTCGAGCTGCACGCCTCGGATGATGCGCAGGACGGCATTCGGGTCCGGGCCGAGGATCAGGGCGTTGTGCTGGATCTGACCGACAAGGCCGTAGCCTCCTTGCTGATGGAGCACTTGCAACCGCGCTTTCGCGCGGTATTGGAAGGGGTGATCCGGTAACATGTCGGACCGCAACGCCTATATCGCGCTGATCAGCAGCCTGCCGGGCTCGGAACGGTTGTTTGTCGCCAAACAGCCGCCGCTGTCGCGGTTGCGGCTGGATCGCCGGTTGACCGCGCTGACATCTGAAGATGCGCGCGTTTTGAAGGTGTTGGAGCACGCTCTGAACTGGAGCGATTATGGCATGGACGTCACGGACGCTCAGGCCATTGAACGGTGCAAAGAGGCACTGGACGACATTCCGCAGCCGGCCTTGCGAAAGGTATTTGTGGAACGGCTGGACCTTCGTACGGCTGTCGCCGCGCTGCGTCTGCGCAAGCAAGGGGGCGGCCCGCCCACGACTACGTTTGGAATGGGGCGATGGAGCCGACACATTCCAGCCAATTGGACCGACCCGACCTTCAAGCTGGACGGGCCGATGCCCTGGATCAAAGAGGCCAAGCAGTTGCTGGATGCGGAAGATCCGCTGGGGTTGGAGCGTTTGCTCTTGTCGGTCAGTCACAAGCAACTGAAAAAGCACGCCGCCCGCCACCTGTTCGATTTCGAAGCCGTGGCGATTTACGTGCTGATCTGGAACATCTTCGATCGCTGGGCGCAAAGCAATGCGCAGGACGCGGCCACGCGATTTGAACATCTGGCACAACAGGCCATGGCCGGTGTTGCCGGGACAGACTTTGATGGAGCAAGCGCATGACGGCCCAAACCCCCACCACGCTGACCGCCACCGCCAGCGTCGTCTCGGTGCAGGAAGGGCTGGTGCAGATTCAGGTCAATCACGATGCTTCGGGGCGGCCGGGGCAGTTGGTCAAGAATGAGGTTGTGTTTATCCTTCCGACACGACCCGGTCCTGGTGGCCGTCAGGAACGTTTGAAGGCCGAAGTGCTGCGCGTGCGCGGTGATATCGCCGACGTGCAAGTATACGAAAGTACCGACGGGGTGGCCGTGGGCGACCCGGTCGAACAATCGGGTCAGTTGCTTTCGGTTGAGCTGGGGCCGGGTTTGCTGGGGCAGGTGTTCGACGGTCTGCAATCGCCGCTGCCCAAGGTAGCAGCCGAATTCGGTACCTTTCTGCCGCGCGGGGCGGATGTGGCCCCGCTGGACACGCAGGCCAAATGGTCGTTCACGCCTTCGGTCAAGGTCGGCGATACGGTCACGGCGGGCGACAGTATCGGAACCGTGCCCGAGGGTCATTTCAACCACAAGATCATGCTGCCGTTTAACTGGGTGGGCGACTACAAGGTGGTCTGGGTACAGAAAGGTGCCGCCACAATCCACGATATCGTGGCGCGGCTTGAGGATGAGCAGGGTGGTGAGCATACGCTGACCCTCTCTCAGAAATGGCCAGTGCGGCGCGCATTGCCGGAAAGCATTCTGAAACGCGCTTTGTCCGAGCGACTGTATCCGACAGAACCCGTCCTAACGTCTCAGCGATTGATCGACACATTTTTCCCCATTGCGCGCGGAGGCACGGCCTGTATTCCAGGGCCATTCGGGGCGGGTAAAACCGTTTTGCAGAACCTGATCGCGCGAAATGCCAAGGTGGATATCGTGATCGTCGTCGCCTGCGGTGAGCGCGCGGGTGAGGTGGTCGAGACAATTCATGAATTCCCCAAAATGACCGACCCGACCACCGGCAACAGCCTGATGGACCGGACAATCATCATCTGCAACACGTCCTCGATGCCGGTTGCCGCGCGCGAGGCGTCGATCTTCACCGGCATCACGCTGGGCGAGTATTACCGCCAGATGGGCTATGACGTGCTGTTGATCGCAGACAGCACCAGCCGCTGGGCGCAGGCGATGCGTGAAACCTCTGGCAAACTTGAGGAAATCCCCGGTGAGGAAGGTTTTCCCGCCTATCTGGAAAGCTCGATCAAGGGCCTGTACGAGCGCGCCGGTGCGATGAAAACCAATGATGGCGATCTGGGCAGCCTGACCCTGATCGGCACGGTGTCACCCGCGGGCGGCAACTTTGATGAGCCGGTCACGCAATCGACCCTGTCCACAGTAAAGTGTTTCCTCGGCCTGTCCTCGGAACGCGCCTACAAGCGGTTCTATCCTGCGGTCGACCCGATGCTCAGCTGGTCGCGCTATACCGATCAACTTTCGGACTGGTACGACAAAAACGCCGAACCGGGCTGGACCGGCAAGGTGCGCGAATTGCTGGATTTGATCGAAAAAGGAGAGCAGGTTGATCAGATGATGCAGGTGACCGGTGAAGAGGGTGTCACCATCGAAGATTTCGTGACCCAGCAAAAGGCGCTGTTCGTGGACATGGTCTATCTGCAACAAGATGCCTTCGACAAAGTGGACGCCACCGTTCCGCTTGAGCGTCAGAAGATGACTTTCAAACTGGTCTATGACGTGACCCGGTCGACGACCTCATTCGCCGACAAGACCGAGGTGCGGCAGGTGTTCACGCAGTTGACCGGTTTGATGAAGAACTTCCACTATGCGGCGGAAAATACGCCGGAATTCAAATCCATCTGGGGGCATATCACTGATCTGTGCCACGAGAAGTTTGGGGTGTAAGGAAAAAATGGCAGCCCGTAGGGGAATCGAACCCCTCTTTCCAGGTTGAAAACCTGGCGTCCTAACCGATAGACGAACGGGCCACTTGGTCCAAACAAGCACAAGTGGTAGCCCGTAGGGGAATCGAACCCCTCTTTCCAGGTTGAAAACCTGGCGTCCTAACCGATAGACGAACGGGCCACGCTAGCTTGTGGAGGGCCTTTTACGGTTTCACCGTGACCCCCGCAAGTCGAAAAACGCAAGCATGTGAAAGTTTTTTCACGGGCCCAAAATCGGGTTCAATTCGCTTGCGCTGCGTCCTCGAGCCTGAGTTGCACGCTCTGCCGCCCGCCCCATGTGTTCACCTCAAGCCGCCCGGCGAAATGGAACCGTGCGCCGCCGTGGTTGGACAGCTTTTCCCCCATCGGCCCGTCAAACGCCCCAAAGGCGATCGCGTCCAGGCCGCCGCCAACACCGTCAGCCAGGGACAGTTTCAGATGAGACTCGCCGACACGCTTGGCAAAGCGCACCTGCAGGTCGGGCAGGGCGTATCGCGGGGCCGGGGCGCTGGCCCCGAACGGGCCCGCCTTTTCGATCTGTTCGATCAGATCAATCGTGGCCGCGCCCGGCATCAGGGCGCCGTCCAGTTTCAGGTCGGCAGGCCCGCCTTCACCGGCGCCTTGTTTGGCCAGCAATTCGGACAGCCGCGCCATTGCCGGTTCCAATTGATCCCGCATCACCGTTAGACCAGCTGCCATCTTGTGACCGCCACCTTTGACCAACAGCCTTTCGGACGCCAGCCGCTGGATGGACGCCCCGAGATCAACGCCGGAGATCGATCGGCCCGAGCCTTTGCCCTCATCTCCGTCGAAGCCAATGACAATCGCTGGACGGTTTGCGCTTTCCTTCAACCGCGATGCGACAATGCCCACAACGCCCGGATGCCAGCCTTCGCCCGCAGCCCAAACCAGAGGCGCGTCCAGCCCACGTTCATCCGCCTGTTCCAAGGCGGCCGCACGTACTGCGTTTTCGATATCGCGACGCTCGGTGTTCAGTTCATCCAACCGCTGCGACAGCGCCTCGGCCTCGGTCATCGACTCTGTGCTGAGCAGCCGCGCGCCCAGATCAGCCTGACCGATTCTCCCTCCGGCATTCACACGCGGACCAAGCAGAAAACCCAAGTGGTAACTGTTGGGCGCCGAGTCCATGCGCGCCACGTCGGACAGGGCCACCAGACCCGGCCGTTGCCGTTGCGCCATGACCTTCAACCCCTGACGGACCAACGCCCGGTTCGCGCCGATCAGCGGCGCGACATCGGCAACCGTCGCCAGCGCCACAAGGTCAAGCAAGCCGATTAGGTCCGGCCCCTTCACACCTGCCTCTCGCAGTTGCCGCCCGGCCTCGACCAGCATCAGAAACACAACGCCAGCCGCGCAAAGATAACCCAGATCGCCGCTTTCATCCTGACGGTTCGGGTTCACCACGGCCACGCAATCGGGCAGGGTTTCGCCGCCCAGATGGTGGTCCAGCACGATCACATCCGCCCCCTTGGCGGCCGCGATTGGTTCGTGGCTGAGCGTCCCGCAATCGACGCAGATGATCAGGTCATGGTTCGCAGCCAGCTCCTGCATGGCTGGTACGTTTGGGCCATAGCCTTCATCAATCCTGTCGGGCACATAAAGCGTCGCCTGAAGACCCATTTGACGCAACCAGACCAGCAGCAAGGCGGCAGAGCTGCCTCCGTCGACGTCATAATCCGCAAAGACCGCAATCTGTTGCTTGTTTCGGACCGCTGTCAGAAACCTTGTTGCAGCGGTTTCCATGTCCTTCATTGATCGTGGATCGGGAAGCAGCTCTTTCAACTTGGGCTCCAGAAACCCGTCGGCTTCCATCGCGGGAACGCCGCGCCGTGCCAGCACCTGACATACGGCGCGAGGCAGACCTGCCTGCTGCACCAACATTTCCGTGGCCCGTTCCGTCTCGGCTGAAGGGCCCACCCAACGCCGTCCGTTCAGGGACTGCTCAACCCCCAGAAAACTCAATACCCTGCCTCCATAGGTCAAGGCCGGACACCATGTGGGCCCGGCCTCTTCATCTTTTTACAAATACTCGCGCCGAAGGCGGCGACGCAAGCGGTTAGGCGTTGTCGTGCGACCACATCGGCGTGCGGTAGGTCATGCGACGCACCGACCCGGTTTTCGAGCGCATCAGCAGAGTGGTCGTTTCCACCCAACCGGGCTCGCGCTTGATACGCGGAAGCAGCGAGCCGCCGGTCACGCCGGTTGCGGCAAAGATCACGTCTGCGGTGACCATCTCGTCGCGTGCATAGACGCGGTCCAGATCGGTGATGCCCGCTTTGGCGGCGCGGCCACGTTCGTCATCGTTGCGGAATAGCAGGCGGCCAAAGATCTGACCGCCCATGCATTTCAGCGCAGCTGCAGCCAGAACGCCCTCGGGCGCGCCACCCTGACCCATATACATGTCGATGCCGGTTTCTTCGCTTTCGGCGCAGTGCATAACGCCAGCCACGTCACCATCGGTGATCAGACGGATCGAAGCACCGGTTTCGCGCACTTCGGCGATCATCGCCTCGTGACGCGGGCGTTCCAGAATGCAAACGGTGATATCGGCAGGCGCGCAGCCCTTGGCCTTGGCCAGAGCTTCGACGCGTTCGCGCGGGCTCATGTCCAGATTGACGACACCCTCGGGGAAGCCGGGACCGATGGCCAGTTTGTCCATGTAAACGTCCGGCGCGTGCAGCATCGAGCCGCGCGGACCCATGGCAATCACGGTCAGCGCGTTGGGCATGTCCTTGGCGGTCAGCGTTGTGCCTTCCAGCGGGTCCAGCGCAATGTCCACGCCGGGGCCTTCGCCGGTGCCGACCTCTTCGCCGATATACAACATCGGCGCTTCGTCACGTTCACCTTCACCGATGACGACGACGCCCGCGATATCCAGCAGGTTCAGCTGTTCGCGCATCGCGTTCACGGCTGCCTGATCGGCGGCTTTCTCGTCACCGCGACCGACCAGAGAGGCCGACGCCAGTGCAGCCTGTTCTGCCACCCGCGCAAGGCCCAGAGACAGAAGGCGGTCGTTGAAATCTACTTTGGCAGCACTCATGTTCGGTATCCTCAGGTCAGTAAAGGCGTTTTGTTCGGGATAGCCTGCGTTTCATGCAGGCCGCAAGGGTCAAACCTCTTCAATCCGCAATGCAACGGGTTCTCCGGCCACCACGTTGGTCTCGCGAAGCCCTTCCAGAGCCACGTCCAGCGTGGCGCGCGTGGTCTTATGAGTGACGATCAGAACCGGTGCGGTGCTTTCGGAATGGCCGTATTGACGCATCCGGTCGATCGACACGCCCGCATCGCCCAGAATGGCCGCCACCTTGGCCAGCGCACCGGGTTTGTCGAACAGGGCAAGGCGCAGATAGTAAGGGGCGGGCAAGCCTGTCACGGCAGGCTGCGCGTCTTGCAGCGAGGTCGCCGGGCGGCCAAAGGTCGGGATTTGCAGTCCACGGGCCAAATCGCAAACGTCGCCCATCACGGCGCTGGCCGTGGGGCCTTCACCGGCGCCGGGGCCGCGCAGGACAACCTGCTCGACCGCGTCACCTTCGATCACCACCATGTTGGTGCCGCCTTCCAGTTGCCCAAGGGGCGAAGTACTGGGCACCAGACACGGCTGCATCCGCTGTTCCAGACCTCGGGCCGAGCGTTGCGCAACGCCCAGCAGCTTGATGCGATAGCCCATATCGTCGGCCTGATGGATGTCATCCAGACTGATCTGCTGAATGCCTTCGATCTGGATGCCGTCGAAATTCGGCTTGGTCCCAAACGCGATCGAGGACAGCAGCGCCAGCTTGTGCGCCGCGTCAATGCCGCCGACATCAAGGTTCGGGTCGGCCTCCAGATATCCCAGTTCGGCGCATTCCTCGAACAGGGCGTTATAGCCCAGCTCCTGCGATTGCATCCGGGTCAGGATATAGTTGCAGGTGCCGTTCATCACGCCCATGACGCGGGTGATCTCGTTTCCGGCCAGCCCTTCGGTCAGAGATTTGATGACCGGGATGCCGCCGGCCACGGCGGCCTCGAACCGGATCACGCGACCGGCAGCCTCGGCCTTTTCGGCCAGTTCCTGACCGTGGATCGCCAGCAACGCCTTGTTTGCGGTGACGACGTCCTTGCCGGTGGCCAGTGCCGCCTCGACCGAAGCTTTGGCTGGGCCGTTTTCACCACCGATCAGTTCGACGAAAACGTCGATATCATCGCGTTTTGCCAATGCCACCGGGTCCGTTTCCCAAGCATAGTCGGAAAGGTTCACGCCGCGATCTTTGCCAGTATCGCGCGCCGACACTGCGACGATTTCGACAGCCCGACCCGTACGCGCCTGCAATAGGTCTGCATGGCGGCGGACAATCTTCACGACACCCACGCCAACCGTTCCCAAGCCCGCAATTCCAAGCCGCAGCGCCTGTGTCATTCCGTGGGTTCCTTTCCGCTCGAAAACTTCGTCGTATCGGGCCTGTCGCCCGTTCAGCGCTGCCTTAGCGGGTTCGGCGCTAGGGTGCAATGCGTCGCGGCCCGGGCCGGGATCTGAATCGCCGGGGGTCAGTTGATTTCCGCAGCCTGAAGGTCTTGTGCCTTTTTCTCGAGCGCTTCACGCCGGGCAACAAGATCCTCTTCGACCTCGGCGGCCTCGTTCACCGGGTCAACTGGTGGGCCGAGGTTTTCCTGAATGGGGATAAGCGTGGGATAGCGGGACGATCTGACGTCGGGCTGCTCACGCCCCTCCAGTTCCGGAAAATCGGCGCAACCGGCACAGGCGAGCAGCAGGATTAGCAAAGGCAGGGGCTTCATTCAGAACCCTTTCAAGATCGATTGCAAATGTGATGCACCTTTTACAGCGTTGGTTCAAGCGGGGTTCTATCTGAACAAACGTTCAGATACGCTGCGGCAATGGCACGTACGCAAGGTTCACATTCCGATATCACCGGTCCGCGTATCCGAAAGGCAGCGCTGGGGCTGTTTGCTCGTCACGGCTATGCCGCCGTCTCCATGCGTCAGATCGCTGGTGAGGTCGGCGTGCAAGCGGGGGCGTTGTACAACTACACGCCCGACAAGCAGAGCCTGCTGTTCCATTTGATGCACGAACACATGCAGGACTTGCTGGCAGCCTATGACGCGTTGGATCAGCCGGGCGATGCGTCCGAGGCTTTGCTGCAGTTTGTCGGATTCCACATCCGCTTTCACCTTCAGCGCCCGGACGAGGTGTTCATCGCCTATATGGAACTGCGTAACCTGACACCCGAGAACTTTGCAGAGATCGAGGCGTTACGCCGCCGCTATGAAGACGCGCTTGAGGCGATCCTGCGCGCGGGGCAGGCGGCCGGGATGTTTGATATCGCCGACACCAAGATCGCGACATTGGCGGTGATCGCCATGCTGAACGGTGTGATGACGTGGTATCGCGCCGGCGGGCGTCTGTCGCTGGATGAGGTCGAACAAGTCTATTGGGACATGGTCCGCCGGTCGGTTTCGGCCTGATTGATCTAATGCGCAGGGCGAATGAAGGTGCCATTGCGCAGTTCGCGAAAGGCTTGCTCCAGCTCGGTTCGTGTATTCATCACGATGGGCCCGTGCCAGGCGACCGGCTCGTCAATCGGCGCGCCTGAGATCAGCAGGAACCGCACACCGTCAGGCCCGGCCTGAACCGTGATTTCATCCCCCGTGCCAAACCGGACCAGCGTCCGGTCGCCGGACATGTCGCGGATATTGACCTCTTGCCCGGCGACTTCCTTTTCCAGCAGGACCCCAGTGGGTTGCGAGGCATCGGCAAAGGCCGCCTGACCTTCGAACACATAGGCAAAAGCACGGCGGTAGGTGTCAATTTTAAAGGTCTTTTTGACCCCCGCCGGGACATAGACGTCCAGGTATTGCGGGTCGGCGGCGATCCCGTCGACCGGACCGGTCTTGCCCCAGAACTGACCCACGATCACGCGCACGGAGGTGCCGTCGTCATCAGTGATCTCCGGGATGTCCTTGCTCTGGACGTCCTGATAGCGCGGTGCGGTCATTTTCTGCGCCGAGGGCAGGTTACCCCACAGCTGAAAGCCATGCATCTGACCTGACGGATTTCCGGTCGGCATTTCCTGATGCAGAATTCCGGACCCAGCGGTCATCCACTGAACGTCTCCGGCGCCAAGCGTGCCGCTGTTGCCCAGCGAATCCGAGTGTTCGACCGAACCGGCCAGCACATAGGTGATCGTCTCGATCCCGCGATGAGGATGCCAGGGAAACCCGGCCTGATAGTCCTGCGGGCGCTCGTTGCGAAAGTCATCGAACAGCAGGAATGGGTCAAGCTCGGTCGGGTCTTGAAATCCGAACGCACGCTGTAGTTTGACGCCAGCGCCCTCAACAGCGGCGATGGCTTTCCGGGTTTCCAGAACGGGTCGTAGGGACATGTTGGCCTCCTGAAGCTCTGGTCACCATGTATTTTCGGCAGGGTCAGCGTCAATCGGCAGAAAAGAACGGGAAATGTGCAAAAATCAGCAGTAGTCGACCCCCTGTTTTTTCCCGCCAGAAGCCGCTAAACCCACAGGAAAACGACAGGGGTTCACATGCAACAAGACATTCTGGCCACCATTAAGCCGTCACCCGCCAGACGTTGGCTTGGCGTCGGGATGCTGAGCGTCGTCGGCATACTGGTCCTGTCGGTGGCACTGGCGCAGCCGCCCGAACCCCTTTGGCTGGTTTTTCTGCTGGTTGTTGGCGGCGCTGCGTTCTGGCTGGCATATTGCATGTGGTACGCAACAAACGACTGGATTGAGTTGACGCAGTCCGAACTCCGAACCGGGGCAGGGCACCTGATCGCAAAAGTGGAAGATATCGAGGCAGTTGACCGAGGAGTTTTTGCGTTCAAACCTTCGAACGGGTTTCTGTTGAAAACACGTGTTGGCGGAGAAAACAGCTGGGCGCCCGGACTATGGTGGCGTTTGGGGCGCCGGGTGGGCGTCGGCGGCATGACGGCTGCCGCCGAAACCAAATTCATGACGGACGTGCTTAGCTCGTTGGTGCTACATCCACAGGCCCTGCATCCCCTTGACAGAAAATAGGGGAGATATCGGGCGCTTTCACCAGATCAGTAAAGCGCGGCCGGGTGAATACGAAGTTGGTGAATTCATGATCTTTGGTCAACCAACCGGTTTTGAACAACGGGTTATAGTCGTTCAGCGTTTCAACAAGGATCAAAGTGTCCAGGTCCGCCATTGGCGGCAAATTTTCTTTTATCCTGTCGATGTTGGAGTTGTCCCATGTGCCGACAAACCCGCAGGTTGTGGACCAATGCACGTAGTGACGGTCATCGTCTTCTTGATACATGATGAATGACAAACGCATCTTAAGCGTCGAGTTGTTGTTCACCATCCGCCGCATCACAGTGTACATGGATTGTGCATAGGTATCGGTCAACTCGTCCGTTTCACGCGAGATAAGGTCTCCCACGGTGTATGCAGCTTTCAGGTTGGCGGTATTTTGGCGGAACCCGTCAAAGAACGTATACCCAAGCGTGATCGACCAGACGAAAATTGGGAAAACCACAATTCCTTCGAAGGCGAGGCCGCCATGTTCGCTGCGGGCGAAACGGGCCAGAAATTGCCGGAAACTTAAAAAATAACGTGTCATTTAAGGCTCCTGAACAAAGGCGGTGATCGCCGTTAGTGTGACCAGGCCATCGTCACTTTGCAAAGCGCGCCCCATCGCGGTGGTCGGGAAAATTGGATCAACTTTGGCGCAGGCGCGAAGTATCATCAGTGCGTTTGACGCACCCGCTTCGAAGTTCCGGGCCGGTTTGGCCTCTTCCTCTCTGTTGACGCAGTCCGGTTCCGCAGGGAAATTCAAGCCTGTGAACGCGTCCTGAAGGATCATTTCCAGCCTGAGATTGCGGGAACAGCTTGGGATAATTCCCGCTCTGTCGCAGATATCTTCCTTAATCGTGTCGTGGGTGATCACGGAATCTGTTCCCAGGCGAATATCGCGCACGACGATGTCTATTGAGCGTTCCAGCAACGACTGCTGAATCGTGACCATCGAGTATTCGACAGCGCCCATGATGAAGAAGAGATAGGCCGGAAAGATCAAGACAAACTCAACGGTCAACGACCCGTCTTCAGACCGCTTGAACCGAACGAGTTTCTTTAGAAGCTTGCGGATCATTGTGTCAGCCTCAGTCGTTTGATCGACGAGGCAATGGAGCGGAATGCCTCTTCGAGCGTAAGGTTCTCATCACCCAGATTGCCGGTACTGTTGACCTCATAAACCATGCTGGGCTTGGTGGCGCAGTTTTCGATCGTGGTCAGACCTGCGTCGGGCGCCTCGAAAGCAATGCCGTAAACCAGCACCCCTTTGTTTTTGATGGCAGAGCAAATGTCATTTGTACGCGTGTTCTTGGTACTTCTTGAAACCGACGAATAGGCATTTGAATACCAGTCGCTGAGTGCGCTGCCATCCCACGGATAAAAGTTGTTCAGTGCGTTCCAGCGGAGCGATGTGAGAGCGAAAAGCTCAGGGTAGGTCAGGCGAACGGCGGTACCGTCCTCACTATCCCTGTCCCCAAAGCGGTGATCCATGTTCCACCGTTCCTGACGAGACCAGTAGTACCTGTTCGGATTTGTTGACATGCGAACGCTGTATTCGCCTTGAACCGTCACCGTCTCCCATCTTTCAGTGTCCCAATTGTACCTGGATTCCTGTTGCGAGTAGTTGGGATTGTACCAAACAGGGGAATTCCCGCTGCGCAACGAACTTCTCAGTTTCCACTGACTGGTGTTGTATCCGTCGGTCATGACGATGATGACCTTCTGAACATCGGACGTGTATTCCTTGGGGCGGTTTGCGAATTCTTTCGGGACGACCGTCGGTGCATCCTCTGCGTCCGAGTCCGGGTCTTTTTTCTGATTTGCCAATTTGGAGATGATGGGCTGGAAAGCGGGATCCACCAGCGCCGCGGCCCATTTCATTCCAATGTCAATTGACGTGTTGCCGCTCGCAGTCAGCGCGTCAATCTGGCCATGAAGTTCCGAAATGTCGTTCGTCACCGGAGTGATCTCACTGCCGGGGCGGGTGGGGCAGGTTGGTCTGCGGTTGTGTTCCCACTGGTAGGCAGCGTTGTTCGATCTGTACCGGTCGAAATGCGCCGTACGTTCAAGCACCGTTGCGGGCTTCACGTTGTGTTCTTTGAATTGACTACCCGTGAAGTTCACGCAGTGAGAGTAGTTATGTTCATTGGATACCCCCGTGAAATTGCCCAGAATGTTCTCTCCGGCATTTACTTGTGTGGCGTAAGGAACAATCGAGATCGAAATCTTCTCGGGATTTTCCTTTTCGTACATTGTCGTCACAAATTCCTTGGCCGCTTCCCGCAGAACCTGAATCTTGTCCTTCCCAGCCTCGGCAGACGGATCGTCCATCGAGCCCGACATGTCGAGAACCAGCGAAATCTCGATCGCGCCCACGGATTCTTCCGCAGTGCTGGTTACCGAAGCCGTGAGTTCGGGGATGCCTGCAAAATACATGAAGGCCGTCTTGACGACCGTTTCCGCCTCGGCAGTCACCCGCCTTGAGCCGAAACCAGGCGTAACGGCAGGTTCTTTCGTCAACCGGCCTCTGACGCCGGACTTTTTGAAATAGTCTTTGACGACTTCCGCCGGGGGCAGTTCCTGATCCAGATCGGCGGCCGCCAGAACCGCACGGTCCAATGTCGCCTGCAGGTTCGCCCTGTCGCGCTCAAAGTGCATCATGTCGACGCCCATGCCGGTCAACGTGATGATTATGATGAAGCCCGTCAGTACGAAGATCGTGAACACGCCACCATCTTCGTCCCGGGCGAAACGACGAGCCGAAGGAGTGAAGCTCTTAAATCTCTTAGAGCCGTTTCTAAAAACGCGCATTATCATTTTGACGACCTCGCTGAGCAGACATCCAAACTGCCAAGGAAATATTAACTTTCAAAAATTAACGCCGAAACGTGGCGGGATTTAGGCAAAAAAGCCGCCGTCTTGACCGGTTTGCTGGGAAAAACGGGATAATTTGAGTGCGTTAGGTGCTTCTGTTGTCGTATGGGCGACAATTCCGGCAGAGCGATCCGGCGCTGGCGACTCAGGGGAAGGCTCGGAAGTTTTCCCTCGGGATTTGTCGGTTTTATTTTCGCTCAAATATTGATCGTTTACGTAGTGGGTGCGACAAAACGTCAGAACGTAAGTCGTTCGCTGGCACGGAGGATTATATGACGGCCATCAAAGAGCCCAGCTTTCGAGAGAGTGTGGATCTCATGTTCAAAAGGGCAGCGTCCCTGATGGATCTGCCTTCGGGGCTGGAGGAAAAGATCCGGGTTTGCAATGCCACCTACACCGTGCGCTTCGGTGTGCGCCTGCGGGGCGAAATTCATACCTTTACCGGCTATCGCTCGGTTCATTCCGAACACATGGAGCCGGTCAAGGGCGGTATTCGCTACGCCCTGGCGGTGAACCAGGACGAGGTCGAGGCGCTGGCGGCGCTGATGACCTACAAATGTGCTCTGGTCGAAACGCCGTTTGGCGGCTCGAAGGGTGGTCTGTGCATCGATCCCCGCCAATATGAAGAGCATGAGCTTGAGCAGATCACCCGGCGGTTCGCCTATGAACTGGCCAAGCGCGACCTGATCAACCCGTCTCAGAACGTGCCTGCGCCGGATATGGGCACGGGCGAGCGTGAGATGGCCTGGATTGCCGATCAGTATGCCCGCATGAACACCACCGACATCAACGCGCGCGCCAGTGTGACGGGCAAGCCGCTGAATGCCGGCGGTATCGCCGGGCGGGTTGAGGCGACCGGGCGGGGTATTCAATACGCTCTGCGCGAATTCTTCCGCCACCCCGAGGATGTGCAGAAGGCGGGCCTGTCTGGCAAGCTGGATGGAAAACGCATCATCGTGCAGGGGCTGGGCAACGTGGGTTACCACGCGGCAAAGTTCCTGAGCGAGGAGGACGGCTCGCGTATTGTCGGCATCATCGAATGGGACGGTGCGCTGTATAACCCCGATGGGATTGACGTTGAATCGGTGCATCAATGGATCGTGAAGCATGGCGGCGTCAGCAATTATCCGGACGCCACGCATTCGGCCGAAGGGGCCGAGGTTCTTGAATCGGAATGCGACATTCTGATCCCGGCGGCGCTTGAGGGTGTTATCAATCTGTCCAATGCCGAGCGGATCAAGGCGCCTCTGATCATCGAGGCGGCGAATGGCCCTGTTACAGCCGGGGCAGATGAGATTCTGCGCAAGAAAGGCACCGTGATCATCCCCGACATGTATGCAAACGCGGGCGGTGTGACGGTGTCCTACTTCGAATGGGTCAAGAACCTGAGCCATATCCGCTTTGGCCGGATGCAGCGCCGACAGGAAGAGGCGCGGCACGAGCTGATTGTCAGCGAGTTGGAGCGTCTGGACCGTTACCTGGGCGATGCGTGGTCGATGTCTCCGGACTTCAAGGCCAAGTACCTTCGCGGCGCGGATGAACTGGAGTTGGTGCGTTCGGGTCTGGATGACACCATGCGCATTGCCTATCAGTCCATGCGTGAGGTGTGGCACAGCCGCGACGATGTCGAGGACTTGCGGACGGCGGCCTATATCGTGGCCATCGACCGCGTTTCAAAAAGCTATCGCGCCAAGGGGCTTTGAGTTCTAGCTGGGGCGGGCGGGTCTGATCGGGCGTCCCAGCGCAACACGATAGCGAGAGGTGCAAAACGACAATGGCGGGCAAGCCCTGCCAAGGGTAAGCTGCCGCGAAAGAAACGATTCCGGGAGACCCCCATGTTGCGTACCGCCATCGTGGCCTTGTTGCTGGCCACACCTGTGGCTGCTCAGGAAACCAAAGAACAAAGCTGCCGGCATCAAGCCGATGTCGTTGCGGCGATTCAGCAAGCGCGCCTGGATAAGGTAAAGGAACGCGACGTTCCGCAGGCGGTGGCTGATACCAGCCCGACATGGCCCGACAACTACAACAATGCGATTCCTCTGATCACGCCCTGGGTCTATGAACAAAAGATGCGTGACGTCCGCAAAAAAGACCTTGGCGCCGCGTGGCTGGAACTATGCCTGCAGCAATAATCCACAGGACCGACATTTCCCTGTGGACAACCGCGCGTCATCCCCTTGGCGCGCGTTTTCATTTCTGTCAGGTTTGACCCATGTCCCTGCCCCCCGGTTTCCTTGATGAGCTGCGCACCCGGCTGAGCCTGTCTCAGGTCGTTGGGCGCAAAGTCATGTGGGATGCGCGCAAGTCCAATCAGGGCAAGGGCGACATGTGGGCGCCTTGCCCGTTTCATCATGAGAAAACGGCTTCGTTCCATGTCGACGATCAAAAGGGGTTCTACTACTGCTTTGGCTGTCATGCCAAAGGCGATGCGATCAGCTTTGTGAAAGAGACCGAGAATGTCTCGTTCATCGAGGCGGTCGAGATTCTGGCGCGCGAGGCCGGAATGCCGATGCCGGAACGCGACCCGAAGGCGCAGGAGAAACAGGATCGTCGCACCCAGCTGGCCGACGTGATGGAGCAGGCGGTCCAGTTCTTCCGCCTGCAACTCAAGACCGGGGCAGGGGGCACTGCTCGCGACTATCTGACCCGCCGCGGGTTGGACGCGCAGGCGTTGGAACGGTGGGAGATCGGATTTGCCCCGGACGGCTGGCAGGCGCTGTGGGATCATCTGCGCGGCAAGAATGTGGCCGAGGATTTGATCCTCGGGGCCGGGTTGGCGAAGCCTTCAAACAAGGGCAAAAAGCCCTATGACACGTTCCGCAACCGGATCATGTACCCGATCCGCGACCCGCGCGGGCGCTGCATCGCTTTTGGTGGTCGGGCAATGGACCCGAATGACAACGCCAAATACCTGAACTCGCCCGAAACCGAGCTGTTCGACAAGGGCCGCAGCCTTTACAATCACGGCCCCGCACGGCAGGCGGCAGGGAAGGGACAACCCCTGATCGTGGCCGAAGGGTATATGGACGTGATCGCGCTGGCCGAAGCCGGATTTGGTGCGTCGGTTGCGCCTTTGGGGACGGCGATCACCGAGCATCAGTTGCAACTGCTGTGGCGTATCTCGGACGAGCCGATCATCGCGCTGGATGGCGATACGGCGGGCCTGCGCGCCGCGATGCGGGCCGTTGATCTGGCTTTGCCGCTGCTGGAGGCAGGAAAATCTCTGCGCTTTGCTCTGATGCCCGAGGGCAAGGACCCGGATGACCTGTTGCGTGCCGAAGGGGCGGGGGCGGTGCAGGCCGTGCTGGACGGGGCTATCCCGATGGTCAAGCTGCTGTGGCAGCGCGAAACCGAAGGCAAGGTGTTCGACAGCCCCGAGCGCAAGGCGGCACTGGACAAGGTGCTCCGCGATAAGATCAAGCTGATCCGTGATCCCTCGATCCGCTCGCATTACGGGCAAGAAATCAAAGACCTGCGCTGGCAGCTGTTCCGCCCGCAACGGCAACCTCAGAACCGCCCATGGCAGTCGCGCGGCAAGTGGCAGCCGCAGAAACAACCTGCAACGCCCGGCGCGCGCTCCTCATTCCTGGCGTCATCCGAGGGGGCGGATATCCAGCTGCGTGAAGCGGCGATTCTGGCAATCGCGGCATTGAACCCGCAGGTCGTCGTGCAGTTCGAACACCAGCTGGAAGAGATGGAGTGCCGTGACCCCGATCACGCGTCCCTGCGCCACGCCATTCTGCGCCATGCGATCGATGACCCGGATCACCTGCAGGACCACATTGCTGAAACTTTGGGGCCGGAAGCCCTTGAAAACCTGCTGGCCCTTCGCCATGTCGCAGTAATCCCCTGTGTGTATAAGCCAGGCGACGTTGAAAAGGCCGAGATGACGCTGGCCGAGGAACTCGCAAAGATCAAAGCGCTCCGGGGGTTGGATGCTGAGATTGCCGAAGCTGCAGAGGAACTGTCCGATCTGGCCGATGAGGCGCTGACATATCGGCTGGCCCAGGCCGCCGAAGAGCGTAATCGCACAAGCCGCAGCCAGAATGAGGACAGGGCCGTTTTCGACATCGCCGACAATGGCGCGCGAATCAACCGCGACGAGAAAGACGCGTTCAAGGCAATCACGTCCGGGATCAATTTTGAACGGAAACGCCGCTAAACTGGTGTTTTCGTAAGGCACTGGAAAAGAAAAACAGGTAAACGGGTGGCCGAATCACTTCTACGCGCTAATGATTCGGTACAAACGAATCACCCATCCCTGCAGGAGCATTGAATGGCCGCCAAAGACACGACCGAAGATCGCAAATCCGACGAGCAGGAACAGGAAATCTCGCTGGACATGAGCCAGGCCCAGGTCAAGAAGATGATCGCCGAGGCCCGTGAGAAAGGGTATATCACCTACGACCAGCTCAATCAGGTTCTGCCGCCGGATCAGGTCAGCTCGGAACAGATCGAAGACGTTATGTCGATGCTGTCCGAGATGGGCATCAACATCATCGAAGATGAAGAGGCCGAAGAGGAAGAGAATAAGGGCTCGACCGAACTAACCACCACCGAAAGCAACCGCGAGGTTGCTCTGGCCGGGGCCGCCGCCGAAAAGCTGGATCGCACCGATGACCCCGTGCGCATGTATCTGCGCGAGATGGGTTCGGTTGAACTGCTGAGCCGCGAAGGCGAGATTGCCATCGCCAAGCGGATTGAGGCCGGTCGCAATACCATGATCGCCGGTCTGTGCGAAAGCCCGCTGACCTTCCAGGCGATCACCATCTGGCACGACGAATTGCTGTCCGAAGATATTCTGCTGCGCGACGTCATCGATCTGGAGGCCACGTTCGGCAACCAGATGGACGAAGACGGCGATGTTGAAGAACCTGTCGTCGACACCTCGAACGTGCAGGCAGCGAAGCCGGCAAAGGACACTGGCCCCGAGCTGGATGCCGATGGCAATCCGATTGCCAATGACGATGATGACGACGACGAGGATCAGGCCAACATGTCGCTGGCCGCGATGGAAGCGGCCCTGAAAGATCAGGTTCTGACCACGCTGGAACGCATCTCGACCGACTTCTCGATGCTGTCGGAAATGCAGGACAGCCGGATCTCGGCCACGCTGAACGAGGATGGATCGTTCAGCGAAAAGGACGAAGAGACCTATCAGAAGCTGCGCGCCGAGATTGTCGAACTGGTGAACGGGCTGCACCTGCACAACAACCGGATCGAGGCGTTGATCGACCAGCTTTATGGCATTAACCGCCGCATCATGTCGCTGGACAGCGCGATGGTGAAACTGGCCGACCAGGCTCGGATCAACCGTCGTGAGTTCATTGACGCGTATCGTGGCCGCGAACTGGACCCGAACTGGTTGGCCGAAATGGCCGAAAAGCCGGGCCGGGGCTGGCAGATGTTCATTGAACGCTCGACCGCCAAGGTCGAGGAACTGCGCAACGATATGGCGCAGGTCGGCCAGTATGTCGGTTTGGACATCCCTGAATTCCGCCGCATCGTGCAGCAGGTTCAGAAGGGCGAGAAAGAGGCGCGGCAGGCCAAGAAGGAAATGGTCGAAGCCAACCTGCGTCTGGTGATTTCAATCGCCAAAAAGTACACGAACCGCGGCCTGCAATTCCTTGATCTTATTCAGGAAGGTAACATTGGTCTGATGAAGGCGGTGGACAAGTTCGAATACCGCCGCGGCTACAAGTTCTCGACCTATGCGACCTGGTGGATCAGGCAGGCGATCACGCGGTCCATTGCGGACCAGGCGCGGACCATCCGTATTCCGGTGCACATGATCGAAACGATCAACAAGCTGGTCCGGACCGGCCGCCAGATGCTGCATGAGATCGGCCGCGAGCCGACGCCGGAAGAACTGGCCGAAAAGCTGCAGATGCCGCTGGAAAAGGTTCGCAAGGTGATGAAAATCGCCAAAGAGCCGATCTCGCTCGAAACGCCGATTGGCGACGAGGAAGACAGCCAGCTGGGCGATTTCATCGAGGACAAGAATGCCGTGCTGCCGCTGGATAGCGCCATTCAGGAAAACCTCAAGGAAACCACGACGCGGGTTCTGGCCTCGCTCACCCCGCGTGAGGAACGGGTTCTGCGGATGCGGTTCGGCATTGGCATGAATACCGACCATACGCTGGAAGAGGTCGGCCAGCAGTTCAGCGTGACCCGCGAACGCATCCGCCAGATCGAGGCGAAGGCGCTGCGCAAGCTCAAGCACCCCAGCCGATCGCGAAAGCTGCGATCCTTCCTGGATCAATAAAGTCAAAGGCGCCTCAGATGAGGCGCCTTTTTTCTTGCGACCGGTCCTTTCAGGTTGACCAGTTCAACGATCAATTTGGCGGCAACTCACAAGTCTTTGCCCCAAGGCGTCTTTATATCCTTTGTGTCCACTCATGGGACAGGCCGGGGCGAGGTGGCAACGCCGATGACCCCCGGCCACTCGCTTCAGGGGCTTTTCGGAAAATTCAGACGGCCGCGAAAGGTGCTGGGGGCCTGGCCGGTCCAGCGCTTGAAGGCGGTCGAAAATGCGGGCTGATCCGAATAGCCCAGCGAAAAGGCGATCTCGGACAGGGGCATCCCGTTGGTGATGAAGGTCTGCGCCAGATCGCAGCGCAGATCATCGACGATATCGCGATAGCTCACCCCCTCATCCTTGAGACGCCGGGCAAAGGTGCGCGGGCTCATCCCCAGATTGGCAGCGGCTTCGTCGGCATTGATGACCGTGCCGGGCAGGGACCGAGTGATCAGCCCTTCGACCTGCGCGCGCAGCTTTTGTTTGGGTGAACGCCGTTCGGCCAATACGCGTTCTCCGTATTCCAGAAGATGCGCCCGCAGGTTCGGGTCATAGGTCGGAACCGGCAAATCCAGCGCCGAAGGTGCAACTGCGATCTCAAGCCGTTCGGCACCGAAAACAACAGGGCACCCCGCAAGCTTTTGAAAGCTATCCTTTTTGTCACCTACCTCGTGCTGAAACCTGATTTCGATGGGAAAGAAATTTGTTTGCGTCAAGGCGCGCATCCGGGCCAGCCCGGTGAACAGCAGGAACTCGGTCCTGCGGTGGTACCGGGCAAAACTGGCGTCTTTCCAATCGGCCTCGATGGTGGCGAAATTGCCGGCAAGCCGGAGGCTGAACATCAACGCAGGGTCAATGATCTTGTGAAACCGGGATGTATTTTCCATCACCTGCCGCAGGTCGCGCGAGTATTTGCTGATATAGGCAGTCAGGCTTGAGGCGGATCTGAACTGCAGCCCGGTCTGAGCCGCAAAGGTGATGTCCCCCAACGCGTCGCAGGCATAGCGTACGAACATGGCTTCCTGGTGGGCTGTATAGGCGATTGCCGACGGAGCGATGGTTTCCCGGGTCAGGTTGCATTTTTCAAGGATGTGGTCTGACACTTCGGTGCCATTGGTTCTTTGATCAAGCGCTTGGGTTAGCAACTGGATGCGGGCGATATCAACTTCCATGACATTTTCCACCGTTTTTTTTCAATGCACTCACACGCCAAAGCGACGGGATGCGCGGCCTCTGTCCAAAGCAAATGTCTGTTGTCTGGAATTCGAAAGGTTTTGGCGCATGAAAACAAGACCCAGGTGTGGATATTCTTTATTTTTGATCCGTTGTCGGGTCAGCGCCTTGCCGGGGATGGGAGGCAGAGCCCTGGACCGCCCTCCGACCGGTGGCTCCCCGGCACGTTCTTACGATCTGCGATTGGCCGGACGTCCTCTTGTCGCATTGTCCGGCCGGGGTCGGGGTGAAAGGGTTGAGCCCGAGAGCCATCGGACCTGAAAGACATGCCGACCCCTGTTTTTGCAAACTTCAAGGACATGCAGGATGCCATTGTATTTGATGGGGAATGTGTCCTGTGCTCGGGGTTCTTTCACTTTATGCTGGCGCGGGACAAAGCGCAGCGCTTCAGGTTCGCAACGGCGCAATCGCCATTTGGCCAACGGCTATACCGCGAGCTTGGCCTGCCAACGCAGGATTTCGAAACCAATCTGGTCATCGTGAATGGCAGAGTGCATCAACGTCTGGATGCTTTTGCCGCCGCGATGAAAAACTTGCCGGGGGGCTGGCCGGTTCTGTCCCTGTGCCGGTTCTTGCCCGGATGGATCAAGGACCCGCTTTATCACTCGATTGCGCGCAACAGATACAAGATCTTCGGGCGCACGCAGACCTGTATGGTCCCGGATCCCGCGCTGCGTGCGCGGTTCCTGCCCGAGGGGTTCTGAGTGCGCCCCGATCCCTTCCTGCAATCCCTGCCCGCCGGGGCTGACGTGCCCACGGCCATACGGCGCCTGCACGAGGCGCCGGGCCAGTACGCTGGACGGTGCAGCATTGTTGGGGGAAGGGGGTGGCTGGTTGCACTGGCCTTGCGTCTTGGGCATTTTCCCCGCGATGCCGAGGACATTCCGGTGCAGATCAAAATCGACCGGGACGGGCCTGAATGGCGATGGGCACGGGATTTTGACGGTCACATCACGCGGTCCCGTCTGACTTTTGATCACGGTGCCGCATGTGTTCGTGAACAAATGGGGTGGCTGTCCTTTTGGCTGGTGCCCGAAATCTCTGACGGTTGCCTGCTGATCCACATCCGACGTCTCAGCGTGTTGGGTCTGCGCTGTCCCGCCTTTCTGTTGCCGCGCTCTTCAACCGTGGAATGGCAGGACGAAACAGGGCGTTTTTGTTTTGACGTGTCGGCTGATATGCCGATGATGGGACCGCTGATCCGGTATCGCGGCTGGCTGACGCCGGTTCACGAACCGTCGCGTCCGGACTGAATTCATCGTGAAGCGGCGTTGTCAGATTTTAAAGTAAGCTAGGTCAATACCTACCTCGAAACAGGAAAGAGTATGATTATGAAAAAGGTCATGACTTATGCAGTATTTGCAGCGCTTGTACTGAGCACTCCGGCCTCGGCTTTCAATGGTCGCCTGGGATATCAGACGGTTGCGCTAAACAGCACGGAATTTGAAGTGATCCCCAGAGGGCGCACCGACGTGGACGGGTATTGGTGTGCCGCGGCTGATTTTGCACGCAGAACGTTAGGGGCAGGCTGGCAGCAGCGTATCTATGTCAAACGCGGATACGGCCCCAGCGAGGCGACGGGCCGCAAAACGGCCGTGCAGTTCTCGCTCACCCCGCCTGGGGGGGCTTCGCAACAAAGCAGTGGTATTTTCTCATCGGGATTTAAGCCGGGGTTCAGCATGTCCGTTTCGGCCGCCAATGGCCGGTGCACCGTGCGTCCCTTCCATCGCTGATAGGGGGACGGCCGCCTGATGCAGACCGAGTTTACGATTTCGACGCGGGGCCCGGGCCTGTACGAACTCACCCCGGACGTGCATCGGTGGCTGAGTCCGATTGGGGGCGACGGGTTGCTGACCTTATTCGTGCGGCACACCTCTTGTTCTCTGGTCATTCAGGAAAACGCAGACCCCGAAGTGCAGACGGATTTACACGCCTTTTTCGACCGGCTGGTGCCGCCGTCGGATCATCCGGCGATGGCGTACCTGCGGCACACTTATGAAGGCCCGGATGACATGCCTGCCCATATCAAGGCCGCGCTTTTGCCGGTGTCGCTGTCGATCCCGGTTGTGTCCGGACGTCCGGTTTTGGGTACGTGGCAGGGGGTTTACCTGTTCGAACATCGCGCCGCGCCGCACCATCGAAAGGTTGCGGCGCATTTCGCGTAGATTCACGATATAGCGGTGAAAAATTCCGACTACCCAAATCCTAGCGGCTACCCTATAGTTGTGGATAAGTAAGCGGCATTGCTTACAAAAAGAGGCCGAACAAGGGACGAGGAGACGGCGGATGCGCTGCCCGTTTTGCGGAAATATCGACACTCAGGTCAAAGATTCACGCCCGGCAGAGGATCACGTTGCGATCCGCCGACGCAGGTTTTGTCCCGCATGTGGGGGGCGGTTCACCACCTATGAACGCGTGCAGCTGCGCGATCTGGTGGTGATCAAAACCAATGGAAAACGCGAGGATTTTGACCGGGACAAGCTGGAACGCTCGATCCGGATTTCGATGCAGAAACGCCCGATTGAGCCGGATCGGATCGACCAGATGATCTCTGGCATCGTTCGGCGTCTGGAAAGCATGGGCGAGACCGACATCCCCTCCAGCAAGATCGGCGAGATCGTCATGGAAGCTCTGGCGCGGATCGACACCGTGGCTTATGTTCGCTTTGCGAGTGTGTACAAGAATTTCCAGGCGGCCGATGATTTCGAGGAGTTTGTCCACGAACTGCGCCCGCCGCAGCCTTCGACGGACGAGTGAGCGAAACTGATAAGCGATATATGGCGCTGGCCTTGTCATTGGGTCAGCGCGGTCAGGGTACGTGTTGGCCCAACCCGGCTGTGGGATGTGTAATTGTGCGCGACGGTCGGATCGTGGGGCGCGGCTGGACACAGCCGGGTGGCCGCCCGCATGGCGAAACTCAGGCGCTGGCACAGGCTGGTGAGGCTGCGCGCGGGGCGACCGCTTATGTCTCGTTGGAGCCCTGTTCCCATCACGGCCAGACACCCCCTTGCGCCGAGGCGCTTATCAAGGCCGGAGTGTCGCGGGTGGTTTCGGCAATCGAAGACAGTGACCCGCGGGTGGCGGGGCAGGGCTTTGCCATGCTGCGCGAGGCGGGGATTGAGGTCACCACCGGTGTTCTGGCCGAGCAGGCCGCGCGGGACCACGCCGGGTTCTTTCTGAAGACGGAACAGGGGCGGCCATTTGTGACGCTAAAGTTGGCCAGCAGTTTCGACGGGCGTATTGCTACGTCCAGCGGTCATAGCCAGTGGATTACCGGACCAAAGGCGCGGCGGGTGGTACACGCCATGCGCGCGCGCCATGATGCGGTGATGGTCGGGGCAGGGACGGCGCGGGCGGATGACCCGTCGCTGACGGTCCGCGATCTGGGGGTTGAGGCGCAGCCAGTACGGGTCGTCGTCTCACGCCACCTGGACATCCCGCTGATGGGGCAACTGGCCCGCACGGCGTCGCAGATACCGGTCTGGCTGTGTCATGGCCCGTCCCCGGATCCCGAGCGGGCCCGCGCCTGGCAAGGGTTGGGCGCACGTCTGATCCCCTGCGCCCTGCAGGAGCATCACATAGATGCAGCCGACTTGTTGCAGCAACTGGGGCAGGCGGGGCTGACGCGGGTGTTCTGCGAAGGTGGATCGGCGCTCGCCGCGTCCTTGTTGGCCGATGATCTTGTGGATGAACTGGTAGGCTTCAGCGCAGGTCTGACAATCGGGGCCGAGGGGCTGTCGGCCATCGGATCGCTTGGCTTGGAAACGCTGGACGCGGCGCCGCGGTTCGAGTTGATCGAAGCCCGCGCCATCGGGCCGGACGTTCTGCATCGTTGGGCGCGGTCGCTGCGCTAGCGGCGGCGCCACAGATGCGCCTGCGTGGCAAGCGCACCCTGTAGTTTAGACAACAGCCTCAAGGGCGGCCCGCCTTTACGCTCATACCCTTCGGTCAGGCGTTGTACGGCAACCTCGACGGGGCAGGGTTGTCCGGTGACCGGGTCCAGATAGCGTGGATAGTCGATCAGGGCGGCATGAACCAACCCCAGCATCGAAGGCCGCGCCCCCCGCCGCACCGGGACCGTTCCCAGATCCTGCGTCAGGCCCCAGCCAGCATAAAAAGGCGCGCCAAGCGTGGTGACGCGCACCCCGCGCAACAGGGCCTCGAACCCAAGCAGAGAAGTCATGGTCCAGACCTCCTGCACCTGCGACAGCAGGACGGCAGGGTCGGTGTTGCTGGCGATAATGTCGGCAAGGCTTTCGTCTTCGATCTCGCCTTCGCGCAGCCCGGCCTCGACGTCCGGATGCGGTTTGTAGATCAGGATCGCATTCGGGTTCGCCTCGCGCGCTGCGCGCAGCAGGTCGGTATTGGTGCGCACCGTGGTCGTGCCCAACAGGATCGAGGCGTCGTCGTGCACCTGACCTGGCACCAGTATGCGGTGCCCCTCGGGCAGATCGGGGGCTTCGCCGCCGGTGTTGTATTTGCTGAGCTGGCCCGCAAGGATCTGCGCCACCAGACGTTCGGCTCGCATTTCCTGATCCGGGCGCAGGGTCTCGCGCGTGGCGATCAGCTCTTCCAGCCTGCTGGGATGTGTCGGGTCGTAATAGATGCCAAGATCATCAGTTGCCAGCGACAAGGGCAGCACCAGACTGGCGCCTAACCCCCGAGACCGCAGAAACCCGTCCTCGATCCTGATGGCGTCTTCGGCCCCACGAGAATGGCTGGCCCAGACCATATGCGGGCGGTCGGACGCCTCTGGCGGTTCAGACGTGAACCTGATCTTTTTCTCGCGCCCGAACATCTGTTGCAGGTGCTTGCGTTTCCATAGGCGCATTCCGGATGCGGTCCACCCCTTGTGATCCTGCCGCCATGCGCGCGTTTGCGCCTCAAGTGTGTCCAGAACGGTTTCCAGTTCGCACAGCCGGTTCCCGAACGGGTCATACCATGTGGGATAGAGGATCATCGCCGCCGCAAACAATTGCGGCCGGGTCAGGTTGCGCTGGCGGCGTGGAAAGTGTTCTTCGTCCTGTGTCAGACCCCAGCCAGCATAAAAGGGATGGCCAAAGACACGCGGTTTGTGCCCGGCCATTATGGCCTCGAACCCGAATTGCGAAGACAGAGTATAGACGCCCGTAGCGCCTTCCAGCAGGGTCCAGGGGCTGATCCGCGTGTCGATGATCGAGACCCTGTCGGACAGGTCCTGATCCGAGAAATATCCGCCTCGGTGCCCGGCGACGGTTTCCGGGTGCGTCTTGATCAGAATGCGGGTGCCGGGGTTTTCCTCTTGCGCCATGACCAGCATCTCGCGAAACCGCGCGTGGTCGCCCTTGCTGGCGATCACCGAGGCATCATCATGCGCCTGATCCACCACCAGAACATAGCCGGGGCCGGGTGGCGGCAGGGTGGGGTCGACGGCTGAATACTTGCTCAGGTGCAGTTCGCGCACCCGATCGATGCCATATCTGGCCCGGTTCAGCAGCGCGGTATCGTCCAGCGGATGGGTTGCCAGCAATGTCTCAAGATCGGAGCGTTGTGCCGGATCGAAATGCATGCCTGATCGGTCGAGCAGCAGGCCCAGCGGGGGCTCTCCAGCCCGTCCTGGATGCAGCGAACGCAAAAAAGCATCCTCGACCCGCAGGATTGGGGCATTGCGTCGGGTGGCGATGTTTTCGCCGCGATGGGCCGTCGGGCTGTTGCCCCAAACGCCGACGACATCCCCTTCATCGGGAAGGCCAAGATGAATGTCATAACCAGAGAGGTTCAGAATGCGCCGGATGCGGCGCTGGGTCAGAAATCCGCTGTTATAGACATACAGCCGGGTACGCTGAATCCCGGCTGTTGCGTCGGATTGCATCAGCCGCCCGTCAGTGTGGTGACATTTGCAAGCGGCGTCAGGCCACCTGCGATCAGTGAGATCGACTTGCTCCACTGGGCATACGGCGCTTCGGTGACATAGATCGTGTCATCGTCCCGAATGACGAAATCGCGGGCAATGAACAACCCGTTGGGGGCGGTGAGGTTCAGCAGGTAGATCATGCGTTGGTCGCCCTGCAGGTCCTGACGGCCCATGACCGAGCGGGCGATGTCCTGCCGTTCCCTGCGCAGAATGAAGATACCGGTTGGGTCCGAGGACAGGGATTGCAGCCCGCCGACCTGCGCCAGAGCCTCAAGCGCGGAAAGGTCCTGGGTGTCGAATGCCACGCGGGATTGGCCGGTTGCGCCCAGAGCGATGTAGGATCTGCTGTCCGCCTCGACCAGAATGCGATCACCGCCGCGCAGCGCGACGTCCAGCCTGGGGTTTTGGAACAGGTCGTCATACCAGACGGTTCCGCGTTCGTTGCCGCGGATCAGTGTCACAAGTGCGATGTCCGAACCAACGGCGACTCCTCCAGCTTGAGAAAGCATTCCAAGCAAGGTTCTGCTGGGCCGTTCGATCGGATAAACGCCGGGCGCGCCGATTTCCCCAGACAGCGAAACAGTTGACCCGTTGCCTGCGGTGCGGCGCACTTCGACTTGCGGGTCGGGGGTCTGGTCCTGCAATTTGCTGGTGATCAACTGGCGCAGTTGCTCGGGCGTGTTGCCGGCGGCACGGATGCGTCCGGCATAAGGCACGAAGATGAAACCGTCGCTGTCCACCTGTACCTGCTCAAGCGCAGTGGCTGCGCTGAGTTCGCCTGACAGCAGGCCATCATCGACGTTTTCCCAGATCGTCAGGCCCAGAACGTCGCCGGCCCGCACCGTGTCGGCGGTCAGGTTCGGCGCGCTGCTGAAGGCGGCGGAAAACCCGTATTTCGGGACAGCAGAGGTCGCCTTCGTAACCCGATCATCAACCTCGACCACAAAGGCATTGCCGCCATTCGCGGTCGAACCCGACAAAATTTCGGATTTGTTGGGACCCGCTTTGGGAAGTTGGCACGCGGCCAACAAGCCAATTGCGGCCACAAGGGACATCCCCCTTATCCATCGGATTGGAAAGCGCTGCACTGCCGGTTATCCTCAGTCGTCTTTGTGTAGTCTTTTGTTTGGCGCAGGCTACCCGTTTCGCACGACAACTTCTAGCGCCAAGCGGTCGATTTCACTCAACCACTTTCAACTGTGGCGTCAGCGCCTCTTTGTGGGACAGGACCGATTGATAGGGGTCCTTGGCATCAAGCATCATGTCTGCCACGCCCCGCAACAATTGCCGCCGCCCGCGATGCGAATAAAAGCCACCGGGCACTTGGCTGGTTTTCAAAAGGAACCGGCGATAGCTTTGATAGGCCCCCCGATCCGGGGGCATAGGGTCGGCAAAGAACGTGGCCAGCGGCTGACGGGACACGAATTCGGGCTTGTCATAAACCGACCGGCCAAAAATGCGCAGCGGTATGCCGCGCCACAGAACCTGCTGCCCGGCGGTCGAATTGACCGTGACGGTCGAATTGGCCGCATCCAGCAGTTTTGCAAGTTTTCCGCCGGGAACATAGTGCACACGATCCGCGATGCCATGCGCCTTTGCCAATTGGCGCACGCGGCGGTGCAGGGGCTCGCGGTGGTTTTCCAGCGGGTGTTCCTTGACCACCAGCCGGTGATGCGCCGGGGCGCCGTCGGCGAAGCCCTGAAAAACGTCCTCTAGAAAGTCCGACATGCAGGAATAATCCGAATGGGCCTGAACCGAACTGTCGTGCCCCAGTTGCAACAAAACCAGATGGTAGGGATGGCCGTTGCCTAGCACCCGCGCTGTCGCCCAACGGCGTTGAATTCGGTGAAACGGCATCAGGGCCAAGCGTTTGAAATACAGCCTGAATTCCTTTGCGACGGGCAGGTCCCGGTGTCGCCGAAAATTGCGGTAGCTCTGGTTCAGGAACAGCACGAACCAGTGATACAATGCGCCATAGAAGATGTGTTGCCGCATATCCCCCCAATGTGATGGCGGAGGCGGCATTTGCGCAATGGACTGATCCAGTGCGTGCCGCATCTGCGCGACGTTCAGCGACATTAGGTGCGAGTTACCGTTCGAGCCGAACCGCTCATACGTCACCCACCACGGGCGCAAATAGCCTTCCTCGAAGACATGGACAGTGACGCCCTTGGTCTGCGCAGCCTGTACGGCCTGGGCATGAACCGGGCGTGTGTCGCCATAAAGGACGATATCGGTGATGCCTCGTTCGTCGATCAGGTCCGACAACCGGTCCGGCCAGTGCTCGGGCGCGTCGCGAAAGGGGATGTAGGTTGATTTGTCGAACCAGAACACCTGATCGCCAGCGTTGAAGCCAACGCGCCAGACCTCAGCCCCGGTGGATCGCAGCATCCTGCCAAGCCTGCTGAAGAACGGGCCATGCGGCCCCTGCAAAAACAGGAAGACACGGCGTTTCGGGACTGTTTCGGGTGATGGCATCAATGCTGCTCTGGCCGTTTGTTGATGAAATTATGCCCGTTTCGGGTTTTCGCGGCAAGGTGGGGCTTGCCCGTAAGGCTGGTTGGGCTTACCTCGGCGGGGAACATTGGACCAGGTCAGGAATAAGGGTTAGCGGAATGTTTACAGGGATCGTTACCGATGTGGGCACCGTCACCGAGCTGGATCAACAGGGCGATCTGCGGGCCCGGATCAAGACGGGCTATGACACGGCGGGTATCGATATAGGCGCTTCAATTGCCAGCGATGGGGTCTGCCTGACCGTGATCGCGTTGGGCGATGACTGGTACGACGTCCAGATCAGCGCCGAGACGGTTTCGAAAACCAATCTGGACAGCTGGCAGGTCGGCAAGCTTGTCAATCTGGAGCGCGCGCTGAAAGTTGGTGACGAACTTGGCGGGCATATCGTGTCAGGGCACGTGGATGGCGTGGCCGAAGTCGTCGCCGTTCAGGACGAGGGCGACAGCACCCGTGTCACCCTTCGCGCGCCGAATGATCTGGCAAGGTTCATTGCGCCCAAGGGGTCGGTTGCATTGAACGGCACCTCGCTGACTGTCAACGATGTGGATGGCTGCGACTTCGGGATCAACTTCATTCCGCACACCAAAGAGGTCACGACCTGGGGGGATGTCTCGGTCGGCGATAAGGTGAACCTTGAGATCGATACGCTGGCCCGCTACGTCGCGCGTCTGGCCGAGATGTCCTGAGTTGCGCTGCAACGTCGCGTCCTGACCGGGCCTTGCCGTCTGCGGGCTGGCCTTTGGGCGCGTCGTGGTCTATCCACCCGTTCAAACCTGCTCTGCGAAAGGCTGCCTCATGAGCTTTGAAACCCCCGGACCCGTCGAAGCGCAACTGCGCGACGCGATCAGCCCGATCGAAGAGATCATCGAAGAGGCGCGCAAAGGCCGGATGTATATTCTGGTCGACCACGAAGATCGCGAGAATGAGGGCGATCTGGTGATCGCCGCGGAATTCGCCGATGCCGAGGCGATCAATTTCATGGCCACCCACGGGCGCGGCCTGATTTGCTTGCCGATGACCGCTGAGCGTGTGGACACTTTGGGCCTGCCGATGATGGCGGTGAACAACTCGTCCCGCCACGAAACTGCGTTCACCGTGTCGATTGAGGCGCGTGAAGGCGTCTCGACCGGTATCTCTGCCGCCGACCGTGCGCTGACCGTGGCAACCGCGATCAACGAACAGAACACGATGGCCCATATCGCCACTCCTGGCCATGTCTTCCCCCTGCGCGCCAAGCGGGGTGGGGTTCTGGTGCGCGCGGGACATACCGAGGCAGCCGTGGACATCTCGCGCCTTGCCGGGCTGAAACCCTCGGGCGTGATCTGTGAGATCATGAAAGCCGACGGCACCATGGCGCGCCTGCCCGATCTGGTAGAGTTCGCCAAAGAGCACGACATGAAGATCGGCACGATCAGCGACCTGATTACCTATCGGTCGCGCAATGACAATCTGGTGGTCGAAACCTCGCGCGAGACCGTGACGTCGGAATATGGCGGCGAATGGGAAATGCGCCTGTTTACTGACCAGACACATGGCATCGAACATGTAGTCATGGTCAAAGGTGACATCACCACGCCCGAGCCGGTCCTGACCCGGACACACGCCCTGCATGAAGCGCCGGACATTCTGGGTCTTGGTCCCAAGTCGTCCCGCGAATTGCCCCGCGCGATGGAAAAGATCGCCGAGGAAGGCCGCGGCGTGGTCTGCCTGTTTCGCCAACCGCGCAACTCGCTGTACGCGGCCGAGGACGAAGGCCCCCGTACGATCAAGCAAACTGGCCTGGGCGCGCAGATCCTGTCCAAGATGGGCATTCAGGAACTGGTGCTGCTGACCGACTCGCCGGAAACCGTATATCTGGGGCTCGACGCGTTTGGCCTGTCCATCGTCGGCACCCGCTCTATTCTCAAGGAAGACTGATCGTGGCTGAACAAGACAAACATGGCGTCCTGCCGACCCCGACCTTCGACAAACCGGTGAAACTGTTGCTGGTTGTGGCCCCGTTCTACCGCGCCATTGCCGATAACATGGTCGCCGGTGCCAAGGCCGAGATCGAGGCCGCAGGAGGCGCCTGCGACGTGGTCGAGGTGCCCGGCGCGCTGGAAATCCCCACCGCCATCGCCATGGCCGACCGTCAGTGTAACTACGACGGCTATGTCGCGCTGGGCTGCGTCATACGTGGGGAGACCACGCATTATGAAACCGTCTGCAACGACTCCAGCCGTGCCATTCAGCTAATGGGTCTGCAGGGCCTGCTGATCGGAAACGGTATCTTGACCGTCGAGAATGACGATCAGGCCGAAGTCCGCGCAAATCCCGAAAAGATGAATAAAGGCGGCGGAGCAGCCGCTGCGGCCTTGCATCTGATCGCGCTCAGCCGTAAGTGGGGCGCTTCGAAAAAGGGCGTCGGCTTCAAGCCCCCGTCCGAGTCCATCCTTGTGGCGGGCGACAGCAACGGACCCACGACAGCATGACCCAGACAGACGCGCCGAAACCGGCCAACCAGAAACGCCTGATGAAATCCGCCGCCCGGCTTTACGCCGTGCAGGCACTGTTCCAGATGGAGCAGTCGGGCCAGACGACCGAACAGGTTGTGAACGAGTTTCTGGATCACCGTTTTGGCGCCGTCTATGAGGGTGACGAAATGCTGGATGGCGATACTCGCGTCTTCCGCAAGCTGGTTGAGGATGCAGTGAACTATCAGGCCCCGATTGACCAGATGACCGACCGCGCGCTGGTCGCCAAATGGCCCATCGCACGCATCGACCCGACCCTGCGCGCCACCTTCCGCGCGGCAGGGGCGGAACTGACCCAAAGCGACACGCCGCCCAAAGTGGTCATCACCGAATTCGTCGACGTTGCCCGGGCCTTCTTCCCCGAAGGCAAGGAACCGAAATTCGTCAACGCAGTTCTGGATCACATGGCACGCGAGGCCCAGCCCGAGGCGTTCTGACGCCTTTACGCGGGACTTATATGCGCTAAACTGAATGTCAGAGCGCAAGGAGAGTCGCCATGCCCAAACTGATCCGGCTGTATATCACTCAGGTTGCCTGGGGATTTGTGATTTCCGCGGTGTTTGTCGGAGTCCTTTTGGCCCTGAATGTCGCCAACCTGCGCCATCTGATTACAAGTTCGGAAATGGGTCTGATCGCGCTTGGCATGATCTGGTTCATGAACGGGATCGTATTCGCCGGGGTGCAGTTTGCCTATGCGATCATGAGCATGGCCGAAAAGCCACAGGGTCCGCGCCGCGGCACGCCGGTAGCCGTCAAATCCCAGCCTGTGACGGTCAAGGTGGAGAATTGCTGATATAGATTTCAGCGCAGCCGGGTTGAGGATCAGTTCGCGTTACCGGCCTTTTAGCACCGATCGCGTGCAAACCGCTTGAATGTCAGAACATGTTGCCATCTGATGCCGGTTAAACACGTCAACCGGCAACAAAAGAGCATACACTGTGAACACCAGTTCTTACGAAGAGGTCATCGCCTCTCGGGCCTTTCGCGAGGATCTTGAGGACCTGAACCTTGCCATTGCTGATGGGTTAAAGAGAGCAGGTGAACCTGTCGCTATCAATGGAAACGTTTGCTACGGTCACCTGCAGCAAGATTTCCATCTGGGCGATCTTGTGCCCGGGATGGAACCCAAGCGGCGGGCTCTGCACCTGTTGGCGCAGGACAGTTCCTGTTTTGTCGAGGTCGGCGTTGCCGGGGGACATGCAGCCTTGCTTGCGTTGCACTCCAATCCTGCGCTCAAGTTCATCGGAATTGATCTCGGGCAGCGGCTCAAGGCGTCCTGGCCGCCGGTGGACATTTATGTTCCGATCGTCTTCAAATGGCTGGAAGACAGGTTTCCTGGGCGTGTCAAACTATACATGTCGGATGCCATCGAAGGTTTGCGTCAAGCCGCTGCGGAACAGCCATTTGGTCCGATTGACCTGGTGCACCTGGATGCCCTGAAGAAAACCAGAAGCGCAGAGGTCGAAGCCATTTGGCCAGGGCTGGCGGGACAGTGCTATCTGTTGCAGGGCGACAATAAGAACGGCCATGTCCAGGCCAGTTCCGAGAAAATGATCACAGAGGGGCGGGCCCGCCGGGTTACCGCTTGGCAGTTTCAGGATATCCAAAGCACCAACTACGATGTGTTGACGATCGGGCCGGATATTGTCACGGGCAATGTCAGTCTGGAAAGCCTGATGGGCCAACGGATATTGCTTTGCGTGTGCCATCAGGATGACGAGACATTGTTTTGTGGCTCGACCCTGTCACGCCTGAAGGGCAAGGCGGATGTGACGGTCGCCAGCTTCTTTAGACCAGCGCCCAACCGCCGTGATACGAACACGCGCGAGGCGGCCATGCAGCGTGTATGTGATGCGGTTGGGGCCCGGAGAATTCAGTTTCCCTTTGCTGTCGAAAACGACCACAGGAGGTTGCGGCGCTTTATCAAGATGCCGTCGCAGCCGGTGGAAAACCCGCCTGAAGTACTGCGCCCTTTGGGCCGCCACCCTCTGTTCGGGCTGCTGAGTGGATCGGCCTTCGCCCTGATGCAGCAGGTCAAGCCGTCAACCATTATCACCCACAACAACGTGGGCGAATACGGTCATATCGAACATGTCTTGCTGCATCATGCGGTCCTGCAGGCGGCACGACGGTATCAGGACGCAAATGTTCTTAGCTTTGGTGTCGGTCTGGCCGATGCGGACCTCGTCGTGCCGTCCTGGCCCGAGCAGAAGAACCGGTTGTTCGACGAATACATGCCGCAGTGGAAGGGGCGGAACCTGTATGATTTCGCCCTGTCGGACGAGGGGTTTGTCAAACAAGACCTTTCGGACGACGATTAGAGGGGAATGTGGCGGGACCACCAGTCAACCGTGCGGTGTGATTCCCGAGGACCTGTATGTACAGGTGGGCGCCAGGTAATCAGGCCAGGACCTGAACAGAGCCAGCCCCCTCGGAATTGCTTAAGGCCACCAGAATGCTACCAGTCACAAGAAGGGCAGAACCCGCCACGCGCCTACCTAGGGGTTGCGGCGGGTTTGCACAAGGGGTCAGGCATCAACAGTTTCGTGCAAAGCGGTGCGCATCCGGCCAAAGTGTTCGTCCCAGCCCTTGTCCAGTGACAGGATCAGGCCAAAGGCATCAGCACCTTGCGGCAGGCCCTCGTGTTGCAAGGCCAGCCGGGTGCCTCCGGCGACCGGTTCCAGCGTCCACTTAACTACGCTGACAGCCTCGCCCATGGGTTTGACGGTGAAGGTGTATTCCAGATATTTCGGTGGGCGGGAGACGCGCACTTCGCCCCAGATCAGCAGATCGCCACTGGTGGTCCCGAACATCTCGAGCTTTTGCCCCGCTGCCAGAGGACGTTCGGGTTTGTGGAACCACTCGGCCAGCCGGTCGGGGTCGGTCAGATAGGCCCAGACGGTTTCCGGTTCGGCCCGCAGAAAGATCGTTTTTTGCAGAACGGCTTGGGTCATGTGTCTTTCCTTTCAATGGCTTCTTTCAGGTTGTTCAGGCGTTCGTCCCAGAACTGGTCAAAAAAGCTGAGCCAGTCCAGGACAGGGGCCATCCCCTTGGGTTCCAATCGATTTATCCGTTCTCGCCCGCGCGGTTCGACCGTGATCAGCCCACCATCCGACAAAACGGTCAGGTGTTTTTTGACGGCTGCGCGGGTCATGTCGAACCGCTCGGTCAGCTGCGCGATGGTCATGTCTTGTATGGCGAGCAGCTGTACGATGTCCCGGCGGGTCGGGTCAGCAAGTGCGCGAAAAGCGTTCTGAATTTGTGACTGCATATGCCCCACCTCATTTGATACCTTTCGGTATCATATAATGAGAAACCAAAAGGTATCATGTCAAGTGTGAAGTCGCCCTTGATTTTTGTTCACGAATTGTTCACATTTTTCAAATGACACTAGATCTTCAACCCGGACAACGACTGGCGCGTGGCGTCGCCCGCCATCTGCTGACGCATGGCTTTGTTTCGGTTGAAGAATTCGTGCCGGCCCGGGGATTGCGCGTCGATGTCATGGGGCTGGGCCCCAAGGGTGAACTGTGGGTGGTCGAATGCAAATCCAGCCGTGCGGATTATCAGTCAGATTCCAAGTGGCAGGGCTATCTTGAGTGGTGTGACCGTTTTTTCTGGGCCGTCGACACCGACTTTCCGACGGATCTGTTACCTGCGGAAACCGGCCTGATCATCGCTGACGCCTATGATGCCGAGATTGTGCGTATGGCGCCGGAAGACAAGCTTGCCCCGGCGCGGCGCAAGAAGATGGTTCAGAAATTTGCCTGTGACGCTGCCCGCAGGCTGCAGACGCTGCGGGATCCCCGAATCTGAAGGATCAGCTTTTGACCGCCCGGGCGGCTTGCGCGGCCGCGCGAATTTCGTCCGCGATTTCCTCGGCTTCTTCGGGATCGAAATCCAACGGAATTTCGATGCCATCTGCCTCGATGAACAGCCGTATCATGCCCTGATCGGTGGGACCGATCTGCAGGTTGGCCTGAATGTCGCGTTCGGTGTTGATGCCCATGTTCGCCTCCGGGACTGAGCGTTCGTGCTAGCGCGCAAAGGGTTGAGAATCAAGCTGCCTTTGCGGTCAGATACATCATGGAGAATGTCCGGATCAGACCTTTTCACGCCACAGATGCGCCCTGGCTGGTAGAGCAGCACCACCGGCTTTATATGCGTGACGAAGGGTTCGACGCCTCGTTTGCGGCTCTGGTTCGGCGCGTTCTGGACGATTTTACCGCCGATCACGATTCGACGCGCGAGCGGGGTTGGATCGCGGAACGCGAAGGGCAAAGGCTGGGCAGTATCTTCTGCGTCGCGCTGGATGATCAAACCGCAAAACTGCGGCTTTTCCTGTTGCTGCCCGAGGTTCGGGGGCAGGGGTTGGGAAAGCGGATGTTGAACACCTGCACGGGCTTTGCACGAAGCGTCGGCTACACGGAAATGCGGTTGTGGACCCATGAAAGCCACAGGGCGGCCTGTGCGTTGTATCGGGCGAGCGGGTGGCAGTTGTTGGACAGCAAACCGGTGCATTCCTTCGGGGTCGATCTTGTCGAACAAAGCTGGAAAATTCGGCTTTAATCCTCTTGCATTCCCCCGGCACGTTCGGTAAATCGCCCCTCACGAGTGCCGCCTTAGCTCAGTTGGTTAGAGCGCTGGATTGTGGATCCAGAGGTCCCCTGTTCAAGCCAGGGAGGCGGTACCATCTCTCTCAAACAGCATCATATACAACGCGAACAACGCGTATTTGTCAGTTGTTTCGTTTTTCGGATTTGCTGGGCCGAATAGACGGCTGGCGCGCCTGTGATCAGCGCGCCAGGTTCAGCCTCAGCTTCATTTTGCTCCGCTTTGCTACGGGCAAGTGCCGGTTCAGCCGCTTGTTGACCATGCCAAATCCCCAGATGACAACCAAAGTCAGCAGGATGAAGTAGAAGGCCAGAATCGGGTAGGGGATGAACGGGTTGAACGTCTTGTCCGCGAAATAGCCCGCGTAATACAGCGCATCACCTCGTTGCTGCCACACCGGGAAGGCCGAAAAGAACACCAGCGTGGTGGCGTGGAACAGGAAGATTGCCTCGTTCGTGTATGCGGGCCATGCCAGCCGCAGCATGGTTGGCCAGATGATGCGACGGAATCGGTACCAGCCGGTCATGCCATAGGCATCCGCAGCCTCGATATCGCCTTTGGGGATCGACCGCAGCGCGCCATAGAAGATCTCACCCGAATAGGCTGCGGTATTGAAGAACAGCACGATCAGGGCACCCAGCCAAGCGGACGTCAGCGCGTCGAGGAGCGGAAAGGACTGCTTCAGCGACAGGAAGAGGAAATAGGCAAAAAAGAACTGAATGAACAGCGGCGAGCCCCGGAATATGAAGATGAACCATTCCGACGGTTTGCGCAGCCATTTGTTCGTGGAAGCCTTGCCCAATGCCAGCGCTGTGGCCAGGAAGAATCCGGTCGCCAGCGCCATGATCCCGAAATATATGTTCCAGATCATCCCCGAGCCGATCAGGGTGAAATGCTCGCACAGGGTGAAATCGCTTCGGGGCAGAAGGCGCTCACCAATTCCGATCGAACGCAGGCCGTAGTCTTGAATCGTTTGCAAGCAGCTCATGCGGTGGTCTCCTTGCGCAGCAGCTCTCCGCCCGAGGTCGCCTGACCGTGAGACAGACGGCGCATCAGGCGTTCAAGGCCAATCTCAGATACGCGGGTCATGCCCAGATAGAACACCAACAGGGCGAGGAAGTACCACATGCGCCAGTCGCCATGCGGGTATTGGGTGAATTTTGGGTTCTTGTAGCCGCCCAGTTCACGCGCCCAATAGACGATGTCCTCGATGCCCAGCAGGAACAGCAGCGGCGTGGCCTTGATCAGCACCATCCACAGGTTCGACAGGCCGGGCAGGGCATAGACCCACATTTGCGGCACCAGGATGCGCCAGAAGGTCTGGCGGCGGGTCATACCGTAGGCCTCGGCCGTTTCCAGCTGGGCGTGTGGCACGGCGCGCATCCCGCCGAACAGGACATTGGCCGCGAAGGCGCCGAAAACGATAGAGAATGTGACAACAGCCAGAAAGAAACCGTAGGTTTCATGCACCCATTCCGGCGCGCTGCCCAGCGGCAGCTTGGCGGCCTGGCAGACGATAAAGTCATTGCCCTGCCGGATAGGGTCAGTCCATTCCGGGCATAGGATCTTGTGGCGGGTCCATTCGAACGCCTGATCCAGCGCAATCACGAAGAACATGAAGAAGGCGATGTCCGGCACGCCACGCACGATAGCGATATAGCCCTTGCCCAGCAGGCTGAGCGGTGGGAAATGCGACCGGGCTGCCATGGCCCCCAAAAAGCCAAAGCCCAATGCCACCGGGGCGGTGATGGCAAGCAGCAGCAGGACCTTGAAGAAGGACAGGTAGAACACCCAATGCACACCGTTGGTCAGATAGCAGGAAAACCAACGGAACGTGCCGAGCGTTTCGGGATCAGTACAGAACGAGAAAATGGCGGGCCTCTTTGACTGGCAAGGGCTCAGAGGCGGCGCGCCCTAGGGGCAGGCACGCCGCAGAATTTATCAGAAGGTCGAGGACACTTCCCACTTGGTGATCATCTCGTTCAGGCTGCCGTCGTCCTTCATGGACTGGATGGCTGCGTTGAACTTTTCTTTCAACTCACCGTCGGATTCACGAATACCCATGCCGACGCCGCCGCCCAGCGGTACTTCGTCACCGACAAAAGCCATGCCCGAGCCATCCTCGGAGAAGGGCACAAGGAAGGACTTGTCCGCCAGAACCGCGTCTGCTTCGCCATCGCGTACAGCGGCGAGGGTTTCTTCGGGGCTTGCGTATTCGACCAGAGTTGCGCCCGATTCAGCAATGTAATCCGCCTGAATGGTGCCGGTCTGTGCCGCGATCACGCCACCGGCAAGATCAACGTCATCGGACATCGCCAGATAGGCCGACGGATCCGGCGGCGTGTAGTTCTGAGTGAAGTCGATGACTTCGTCACGCTCGTCAGTGATCGACATGCCCGCGATGATGGCGTCGTAGTTGCCCGACACCAGATTAGGAATGATCGAATCCCAGTCGTTCTTGACCCATTCGCAGTCCAGATTGGCGCGCTTGCACAGCTCATCGCCCAGTTCGCGCTCGAACCCGTCGATTTCGCCTGCGTCGTTGACGAAGTTCCATGGTGCATAGGCGCCTTCGGTGCCCAGACGGATGGTGTCCGCCATGGCCATGCCGGCGGTCAAAGCCAGAGCCGCAGTAGTCAGAATCAGTTTTTTCATTGGATACTCCCCTGTTTGTTTTCTGATCCGAAGTTAAGCCGCCTTTGTGGCGGATAGGAAGCCCCGAAGTCGCACGGATTCGGGGGAAGTAAAGATATCTTCCGGCAGGCCCTCTTCTTCGATCAGGCCCTGATGCAGGAACACGACGTGGCTGGAGATATCAGCAGCCATTTTCATGTCGTGGGTCACGATGATCATGGTGCGGCCTTCGGCAGCCAGATCCTTGATCACCTTGATGACTTCCTGCTCAAGCTCGGGGTCCAGCGCCGAGGTGGGTTCGTCGAACAGCAGCGCCTCGGGTTCCATGCACAGGCCGCGGGCGATGGCGGCGCGTTGCTGCTGGCCGCCGGACAGCTGCGCCGGAAAGACGTCACATTTGTCGCCAATGCCAACTTTTTCCAGGTATTTGCGGGCGCTGTCTTCAACCTCTTTCGGGTCGCGGCCCAGTACGGTGACGGGGGCCTCCATCACGTTTTGCAGAATGGTCATGTGGGACCAAAGGTTGAACTGCTGAAACACCATCGACAGATTGGTGCGGATACGCATCACCTGTTTCGGGTCGGCAGGACGGCGGTGGTGTGCGTTGCCGGACCAGCGCACCGGCTCGCCCTTGAACAGAATCTCGCCCTGTTGGCTGTCTTCCAGCAGGTTGCAGCAACGCAGCAGGGTGGATTTGCCTGAACCGGACGACCCGATCAGCGAAACAACGTCCCCGCGTCTGGCTGTAATATCGACGCCCTTCAGCACTTCCAGATTGCCGAAACTTTTGTGGAGATTGTTGATTTCGATGACGGGAGTGGAATCTGTCACGGATGGCCCATGTGTTGTCGGTGTTGGTGCGGTACTAGGGCTTAAAAATCGGGGCAATGCAATGCGCAATTGACATCATCGGGGGCTGAAACGGCCAAATTGACCATAGGTATTGACCAAATCGGTCAGCAAGCAAGCCCGGTTGTCTAAACCTGAGACGGATTAGGAACCGACAGGTAGTCACCCGCCGGGATGTCGATCAGGCCGCGAAGGTGCAGCAATTCGCGATCCGGCTGTGTCATGCCGCCAATCGCGGCGCGAACGGCACGGGCGATTGCGGCGGCATCATGGTCCGTGGCGGTGATATAGGGCAGGGCGGGTGTCGGAGGTGTGGTTCCAGATTCGCGCAGTACCGCGCCAAGGTTGGTGTGTGCCTTGAGCAGTTCCCAAGTCAGCGCGTCCAGAGCGGCGAAATCTGCCCTTCCTTCTGCGACCGTGTTTGCCGATTGCACGTGGCCGCCGGTTGCGATGATGGCATTGGGCTGCTGGTCGCGCGCTTCCAGATGAACCATCGGTGCCGCCCAGCCCGATTGTGACAGCTTTTCGTTATAGGCAAAGGTGCCCTTCGCCAGTTGACCAAGATCGCGGGGGTCATCCCGACGGGAAACAAAAATGGATCGGTAATAGCCGGGCCGGCAGCCTGCCAACCCGTAGTCGGGCGTTCCGACCAATTGCACTTTGCCGTGCAGGTGGGTGCGATAGGGCATCCCGCAGGTTTGAGCAAAGGTCAGTTCGGGATTTAGCCAGACATCCCAGACATCCGCATCGCGGGTCAGGTGGTCAGGACCATAGCCAAGGTGGTCCCGAATCAATGTCCAGAACCGGTCATTCACCGGTTGCAGCGCGGGCATGTCATACATGCCCAGCATCGCAATCACGATTTGGCAACCTTTTGACGGGCCAGAGCGGAATCGACGTCGCTGACGCCCAGCAGGCTGACCACCAGCCGCAAAAGCGAATCCTCCTCGCCGGTGCGTTGCCCGTCGGCCAGCGCAACCGACCACATCGCCTGCACAACGGCGAGCCGGTCGTCATAGGCAATGGCTTCCTTGATCGCGCGGGTAAAGCGGACGGTGTCAGGCGCCTCGGCCTCAAGATCTTCGGCCCGGGCGCGCAAGGCAGCGGCCTCGAACGGGGACAGGCCATAGCGTTCGGCCGAAATCTTGTCGATTCGGGCCATTTCGGTATCGGCATAATCGTTGTCGGACCGCGCAATACGCACCAGCAGAGCCGTCAGGGCAAGGCGGGCGTCGTCATCGGCAAGCGGGTCGGGGGCGGGCTGCGTCAGCCGGGCCAGAAAATCACTGAACATGTGTTAGATATAGAGGGGGTCTAACGCTCTTCCAAGCGCCTTTGCACCCGTTCGCGCGCCGTCTGGCTGTCGTTGAAACTCAACCCCATGGCAATGCGCGCCTCTTCCACGATATTCATCTCGCCTTCGTCGGAATTGCCATCGGCCAGAACGACCTCCCACAAGGCATCCAGCGCGGCCAGACGTTCGTGCAGATCGGTGGTTTCGCGGATCAGCTTGCCGAACGTATCGGTTTCTGGTGCTGCGGCGTGCAGCCTTTCACAGGTGGCGCGGACCTTGGCGGCCTCGATCGCGTTATGCTGATACAGCCGGGCAAGGATACGGTCGATCAGGCTGATTTCTTCAAGCTTGTAATCCCGATCCGCCTGCGCCACGCGCACCATCAGCGCACCCAGCGCCAGCTCGGCGTCCGGGTCGGGCAGGTTGTCGTGTTGCGGTGGGCGAAAAGCCTGTAAAAACTTCTTCAACATGCCGCGAGGATATTCCATATTTTGTAGCCCGCCAAGCACCGACTACCGGCTATTGCTGCGAATACCGGGCGGTTTCCCCAAAGCGGCAAAAACACGCTGAGCGCGATACTTAGGCGATGGGATCAACCGGTCTGAAAGGCCAGTTTTGCCTGCTCCTGGAGCCATCCCAGCATCTGCCGATATGGGACCGGACCATGGCTGATCCGCGCCACGCCCAACCCGGCCAGTGTGGCCGTGTCAGGGGTGCCGGGCAGGGCGATGATGTTGACCGGCAGGGCGGTCGATTCGCACAGACGAGCGATCATGGCTTCGTCTTTCAGGCCCGGCGCAAAGAACCCGCTGGCTCCTGCATCGGCATAGGCTTTGGCCCGGGCAATCGCCTCGTCCAGCATAGCGTCAGAGTGGGTTTCGGGCTTGGCTTTCAGGAAGATATCCGTGCGCGCGTTGATGAAGGCCGGGATACCGGCTGCATCGCAGCCTTCGCGCATGGCGCTAACCCGCGCTTCCTGCGTTTCAATGGCATACAGGTCGCTGGTGCCTACGATCTGATCTTCGAAGTTGAAGCCGACAACGCCGGTCTCCAGCGCGCGTTGGACGTTGGCTGCGACACCCAGTACATCCTCGGCATAGGCCCCTTCGAAATCCAGCGTCACCGGCAGATCAACCGCCGCGACAATCCGGCGGGCGTTGTCCAGCGCGGTCTCCATCGGGATGTTCTGACCATCGCCAAACCCCTGTGCCATCGCGACCGGAGCACTGCCGGTGGCAATCGCTTTGGCCCCCGCATCGCGCACGGCCCCGGCGCTGCCCGCGTCCCAGATGTTGTAAAGAATGACCGGTTCGCCCTTTTTGTGTAGGGCTGCGAAAGCTTCCGCTTGGGTGGTTTGATTGGTCATGGCCGGTCTCCTGTCACTGGGTCGAGGACAGTTAACCGTGGAAAAGGCGGGCGCGTATAGGTTTTTTTGCACCCGCCGTCACAATGAGGTGACTGGCCTGCGATCAGACCAGACGCGAGCTTTCTTTCGCGGCGCGCACGAAGTCCCGGAACAGAGGGTGCGGATCGAACGGTTTGGATTTGAGTTCGGGGTGGTATTGCACACCAATGAACCACGGATGATCCGACCATTCGACGATTTCCGGCAGACGCCCGTCCGGCGACATGCCCGAGAAGTTCAGGCCAGCTTTCTCCAGCTTTTCGCGGTATTTGATGTCCACCTCATAGCGGTGGCGGTGGCGTTCCTCGATCTGAGTTCCGCCGTACACCTCAGCCACTTTCGAGCCCTCGGCCAGAACCGCGTCATAGGCGCCCAGGCGCATGGTGCCGCCCTTGTCATCGCCCACTTTGCGTTCAACCCGGTGGTTGCCCTGCACCCACTCTTTCAGGTGGTAGACGACCGGTTCAAACCGCTTTTTCCCGGCTTCGTGGTCGAATTCCTCGGACCCGGCCTCGGCAATGCCTGCTGCATTGCGGGCGGCTTCGATCACTGCCATCTGCATGCCCAGACAGATGCCCAGATAGGGCACCTTGTGCTCGCGCGCATATTGAGCGGCCTTGATCTTGCCTTCGGTGCCACGCTCGCCAAACCCGCCGGGGACGAGAATGGCGTGGAATCCTTCGAGATAGGGGGCGGCGTCTTCGGTATCGAAGACCTCGGCATCGACCCATTCGATCTTGACGCGGACCCGGTTGGCCATGCCGCCATGGGTCAGTGCCTCGGCAATCGACTTATAGGCGTCTTCCAACTGGGTGTACTTGCCAACGATGGCGACCTTCACTTCGCCCTCGGCATTGTGGATTCGGTCGCTGACGTCTTCCCATTTGGCCAGATCGGGCTTGGGGGCAGGGCTGATCTGGAACGCGTCCAGAACCGCCTGATCCAGACCTTCGCGGTGATAGGCCAACGGGGCGTCGTAGATGGTGGACAGGTCCTGCGCGGCGATCACGCTATCGGGGCGCACGTTACAGAACAGCGCCAGTTTCTCGCGCTCTTTCTTCGGGATCGGCCCCTCTGACCGGCAAACCAGAATATCGGGGGCCAGACCGATCGAGCGCAGCTCTTTCACCGAGTGCTGGGTCGGCTTGGTTTTCAGCTCACCGGACGCCTTGATGTAGGGCAGCAGCGTCAGGTGCATGAACATGCACTGACCGCGCGGCTTGTCCTGGCTGAACTGACGGATGGCCTCAAAAAAGGGCAGGCCCTCGATATCGCCAACGGTGCCGCCGATTTCACACAGCATGAAATCGACCTCATCCTCGCCAATGGCGATGAAATCCTTGATCTCGTTGGTGACGTGCGGGATCACCTGAATGGTCTTGCCAAGGTAGTCTCCGCGGCGTTCCTTCTCAAGCACATTGGAATAAATCCGCCCCGAGCTGACCGAGTCGGTCTTGCGCGCAGCCACACCGGTGAAACGCTCATAGTGACCCAGGTCCAGATCAGTCTCGGCGCCATCATCGGTGACGAACACTTCGCCATGTTCAAAAGGTGACATCGTGCCCGGATCGACGTTCAGATAGGGGTCCAGCTTGCGCAGACGCACCGAATATCCCCGGGCCTGCAACAGCGCGCCCAGAGCCGCCGATGCCAGTCCTTTGCCCAAGGACGAAACCACACCACCAGTGATGAAAATAAAACGCGCCATGTTTTTCGGCTGCTCCCGTGAGACGTCAAAATCAGCTGCCCGACGGCTTGAAAAAACCGCAGCATCACGGGACTTCACGTATAAAGGATTCGCGCGCATAGCGCAAGAGAACCGCAAGATGCTGTTGCAGCTGTCTTTTAGATTTCTAAGTGTAGTGGATCAGTCCGCTTGCGGGATCAGCGGCGCGTTGTCGCCCTGAGCCGGAGGCAGAAGATCATCGGTCGACGGAACGGCCGGAGTGCTTTCCTCGGTCTCGGCCGGGGCCGGAGCACCCAGACGGTCGATCACCGAACTGCCCGAGGATTTCTGAGCCGCCAAAATGGTCAACGTGATTGAGGTGACGATAAAACACGCCGCCAAAATCCAGGTCACCTTGCCCAATGCCGTCGCTGCTGCGCGTCCGGTCATGGCGCCACCGCCACCACCGCCCATACCCAGGCCACCGCCTTCGGACCGCTGCATCAGGACAACGGCGATCAGGCCCAGAGCCAAGAGAAGATGGATGATGAGAACGACGTTTTCCATGGTGGTCCTGTACAGCGTGGCGTGTATCGCGTGGTACTTATGCAAGTTTGCCAGCGGGGGCAAGGGATGAGTTGCCATCAAGATCCCTGATATGCGGCATCACGGCAAAGAGACTGGACAGGTGGGCAAAAGGTGACGCAGGCTGCGTCCCATGCCGCATGATGATCCCGACCACCCGCACGCTTTGTTGCCGCCCGATCCTGCGCTGCGGGTCAAGGCGCTTGAAACGATTCTGACCCGCAAGGGGCTGATCGACCCGGCCGCTTTGGATGAGATCATCGACACCTATCAGAACAGGATCGGCCCTCAGAACGGTGCGCGTGTGGTTGCAAAGGCGTGGATCGATCCGGACTTCAGAAATGCACTGCTTGCCGACGCAACGCCGGTTGTCGCGGAACTTGGTTTCTATGGCCGTCAAGGCGAACATATCGTTGTTGTGGAAAACACACCTGAGCTGCACAACATGGTCGTCTGCACCCTGTGCAGCTGTTACCCGTGGCCTTTGCTGGGTATCCCGCCGGGCTGGTACAAGTCCGACGCCTACCGGGCCCGTGCAGTGCGAGAGCCGCGCAAGGTTCTGGCCGAATTCGGAATCACGCTGCCGCCCGAGACAGCCGTTCGCGTCTGGGATTCGACCGCGGAAATCCGTTATCTGGTGCTGCCCATGCGTCCCGAGGGTACCGAGGGGTTAGGCGAGGACGCTCTGGCAGCCCTCGTCACCCGTGACAGCATGATCGGCACCGGCTTGCCCAAGGCGCCCTCATGACCCGCGTGCACGACATGGGCGGCCGCTTCGGAGATGGTGCAGTGAAACCCGAGGCCGAAGATTCTCCGGTTTTTGCCGAGGATTGGCACGGACGGGCGCTGGCGGTGACGCTGGCTGCCGGATTTCTGGGGCAATGGAATATAGACGTCTCGCGCCATGCGCGCGAAAGATTGTCGCCCAGGGACTACGCACGGTTTTCCTATTACGAAAAGTGGATGGCCGGACTGGCCGACCTGCTGGTGAAACAGGGCGTGCTGACGCTGGATGACCTGCGCGGAGAAACCGCGGACGCGGATCACCCGCTGGCCTCGCACAAGCTTAAGGCCGAGAACGTGGCGACCGCGCTGGCCAAAGGCGGCCCGGCCGATCGCCCGTCGAATGTCGCTGTGCAGTTCGAGGCCGGGCAAACCGTCCGCACGGTGCGTCCCACCGCCAACCGACTGATTGATGGCGGTCACACGCGTCTGCCGATTTACGCATCCGGTGCGACGGGGAAGATCATGCGGCTGCATGGCACACATGTGCTGCCGGACTCAAACGCGCATGGATTTGGCGAGGCTCCAGAGCCGCTCTATGCGGTGGTTTTCCCTGCTTCGGAATTGTGGGCGGACCCGGAAAACCCCAAGGACGAGGTCGTTCTGGACCTCTGGCAAAGCTATCTGGTGCCAGCATGAGCGATTGCCCAGCCTATTCTGCGCCCGAACCGGTTTTTGCCGAACCTTGGCACGCTCAGGTGTTCGCGGTGACTGTGGCTTTGAACGAGGCCGGGCGTTTCGATTGGGCGGACTGGGCCTTACGGTTTTCGCAGACGCTGAAGCGCCACGGGCTGGAACGCGACCTCGATGGTGGTAATGATTATTTCCAAGCGTGGCTGGAAACTCTCGAGCGGTTGCTGGACGAGCAAGGCTCGGCGGTCTCTGGCGAAGTCACCCAGTATAGTAATGCGTGGGAAAAGGCTTACCTGACAACGCCTCATGGTCAGCCAGTGCGTTTGGCCGCAAGCGAGTAGGGGGCGCTACCCCCGCCGCCCGTTCCGGGCGACTCCCCCGGGATATTTGGAGCCAGATGAACAAGGGATCCGCGCTTCATCTGGCCAAAAATATCCCGCCGGAGGCAGCGCGCGCAGCGCAGTTCCTATCTGCGGCGAATTACCGGTTTCCCTGTCGCTTTGTCCTCGTTATACGAGCCGAGTTTGATAACTCAGCGCAAAAGGACCGGATATGGCCAATGTGGTTGTTGTCGGCGCCCAGTGGGGTGACGAAGGAAAAGGCAAGATCGTCGACTGGCTCAGCGAGCGGGCGGACGTGATCGCGCGTTTTCAGGGCGGGCACAATGCCGGTCATACGCTGGTCATTGATGGTGAGGTCTACAAGCTGCACGCGGTGCCGTCGGGTGTTGTGCGGGGTGGCAAGCTGAGCGTCATCGGCAACGGCGTTGTGCTGGACCCGTGGCATCTGATCAAGGAAATCGCGACCATCCGTGCGCAGGGTGTCGATATCTCGCCCGAGACGCTGATGATCGCCGAAAATACACCACTGATCCTGCCGATCCATGGCGAATTGGATCGCGCACGCGAAGAGGCTGCCAGCAAAGGCACCAAGATCGGAACCACAGGTCGCGGCATTGGCCCGGCTTACGAGGACAAGGTTGGCCGCCGTTCCGTGCGCGTTGCCGATCTGGCCGACGAGGCCACGCTTGAGGCCCGTGTGGATCGTGCGCTGCAGCACCATGACCCGCTGCGCAAGGGCCTGGGGATCGAGCCGGTAGATCGGGACGCGCTGATTGCGCAACTGAAAGAGATTGCATCGGAAATCCTGCCCTTCGCCGCGCCTGTTTGGAAAGTGCTGAACGAAAAGCGCAAGGCCGGCAAACGCATCCTGTTCGAAGGGGCGCAGGGCGCATTGCTGGACATCGATTTTGGCACGTACCCCTTTGTGACCTCGTCCAACGTGATCGCTGGCCAAGCGGCAACAGGCGTAGGTATTGGTCCGGGGTCGATTGATTTCGTCCTGGGTATCGTCAAAGCTTATACCACCCGTGTGGGTGAGGGTCCGTTCCCGACCGAGTTGGACGATGCGGACGGCCAACGCCTTGGTGAGCGTGGGCATGAGTTCGGCACCACCACCGGACGCAAGCGCCGCTGCGGTTGGTTCGACGCGTGCCTGGTGCGCCAGACATGTGCAACCAGCGGCGTGAACGGCATCTCTCTGACCAAGCTGGACGTTCTGGACGGCTTCGAAACGCTGAAGATCTGCACGGGCTATGAGCTGGACGGTGAACGTCTGGACTATCTTCCTACCGCGGCCGACCAACAGGCGCGCTGCACACCGATCTACGAGGAAATGCCGGGGTGGAGCGAATCCACCGAAGGCGCGCGCAGCTGGGCCGACCTGCCGGCCAACGCAATCAAATATGTGCGCCGCGTCGAAGAATTGATCGAATGCCCCGTGGCCCTTCTGTCCACCAGCCCGGAGCGGGACGACACCATTCTGGTGACCGACCCGTTTGCTGACTGATGAGCGACGACGGAAAGACCGGCCTCAGCTACAAGGCCCGGCGCCGCTGGTCGCTGGTGCTGCTGTTGATTGGGTTGCCGGTCTATATCGTGGCGGTGGTGACAATCGTGAACTGGCTTGACCGCCCACAGATGATCTGGCTGGAATTGCTGGTTTACGTCGCTTTAGGCATTGTCTGGGCGCTGCCGTTCAAGTTCATCTTCAAGGGCGTTGGCAAGGAAGACCCGGATCAGCCGTCGGAATAACAGGACGGGGCGACTGATTAGGTCAGTTCACCCCGGATGCCGATCCGGCCCGGGCCAACTGAGGATGGCGCGGGCCAGGGCGCGTTCAAAGTGGCCTGAATCTGCCCCGTGACCAGATTCAGATCAGCGTCGTGTTTTGCGTCCAGTCGGCGCATTTTCTGGTTGTTGGCCAGGCACAGCATGTGCACTTCGCGAATTCCACGGTTCCTGGCCGCAGTGATGATCCGCGACAGCAAGGCATCCCCGATACCGCGATCCTGCCACGCGGTTTCGACCGTAAAGGCGGCCTCGGCCACATGCACCCGGCTGTCTGGCAACACACGCAGTTCGCCAACGCCGCGCAAACAGGAATCCGGAAAGGCACCAAAGATCAAGGCAGCATTGTCAAAAAACCCGGGCAGAAAAAACTGAACATGTGCGGCACTGACCGGAGCACTAATTCGTGATGCCAAAGCTTCGGTATTTAGGCTGTTTATTTTGGATTTACCATATACGCCGAAGCCGTCGAATTGGCAGTTCATACACGGCGTGGCCCTTGTTTGAATGGGATCGAAATAAACAGTCACCTTACGCCAGACCTTACCATTTTCTGCGCCGCAGCATAGTGAGCGAACCTGCAAAAGGAGAGAGGCGATGCCTGTGTGCATAAAAATGGGCCGAAGAAACCTTCGGCCCATCGTCAACTGATTTGCAAAGGGAGTAATTACCCGGCGGCGCGCTCGTCATCAGGGCGGAAGCCGATCTGGGTCGAAGCAGCGAACCGTCCACCGCCTGCTTTTTCGATCTTGCCGTCCCGCAGCAACTGACCGAATGAACGCAGGCTTTCCTCACGATTGAATTCATCCTGCTTGAGCGAGCGGATTTTGTTCATCAACTGCGGACGCGAGAACTGCTCCTGACCTTCGATGAAGGACAGATAGGCCGCCGCTGCCTCAAGCAGGTCCGGCAGCGATTGCGCGCCTTGTTCCTGAGCGAACAGGGCAAATCCACTTTCTTCCGTGGCAGCCTCTTCACCCTCGGTCTCGGATGTTACACGGCGAGGGGTCACCGGTCCGGCATCTTCGCTCTGGTTGTCGATACGCTGCTCGGCTACCAGTTTGAGCGGCGCCGCCTCGTCACTGGCAGGGCGGGCGCTGGTCACCTGAACTTCCGGACGGCGAGGGCTGACAACCGAGGACAGATCGCCACGGTAGTCCTGATCATCGTCGTCCTGATCAGCCTCACCTTTTTCGCTGCGTTCGGCTTCGGTGACCGCAACCGCCGCGCGCAACTGGGTGTAAGCTTCGCGCTTGTTGCTTGTGTCCGGGTCGTCCAGATGTTCGCCGACCTTGTCCATCAGGCGCGACACATCGTGATCCAGGTCCGATGCTTTGGCCTCTGTCGTTTCGGCGCGACCGGCCAGCATGGATTCCAGGCTGGAGATCTCATCCAGCAGGTGAATCTCGTCGTCTTCGGTCATGATGCCTTCAGCAACTGTCGCGCTAGCGTCTTCGTCAGCACCGGCATCGCTGAGGATGTTGGTGACCTCATCGCCATCGGGCTCGTTCTCGTCAGTTTCGTCGAGATCCGAAAACAGGATATCGGCCGAGGCGGCCTCGTCTTCAGCCTCTTCCTCGATTGCGGCGACCTGGGTCTCGGCCTCGTGATCCTGGGCTTCGTGTTCGATATCCAGGGCCGGAGCGGCGAATTCCTCGACCTCTTCGATCTGAGGCATTTCCGGTTCAGCCTCGGACGTTTCGTCAGTCGCGTCCGCCTCTTCGGGGCTTTCAAAGTCCGTCGGGTTCAGAGAACCGGCTGCAAAAGCCGCCGCGACCGCATCAGACGGACCAGCTGTGCTTTTCATCAGGGTCGTCTCTTCATCCTCGGTGTAGATGACCGAGTTTTCCTCGGAATGGGACACGACCGCCCGGATGCGTTGCAGTTTGGCGGCAATGCTGTCTTCGGCTGGGGCTGGCGTACCCTCGACGGCTTCGGCATCGGCGTAGACAGGGGGCGTGGGGGGCGATGGAGGAGGAGTATTGACTACGTTCAGATCCGGCGCGTTGGGTACGGGTTCGTCCGTGGCGCGGATCAACAGGCCGGCGTCGCTTTGGCTAGCTTCGACCTTGCGGAGCTTGTCACGCTGCGCGATTTTTGTCAGCGTTTCTGTATCAGGCTGCGGAGGTTCAGAACCGAAATAACGATCGTCGGCGGCAAGATCGCGAAAGTACTCGGTAATCGCTTTCATCGTCTCGAAGGAATCGTCAAATCCTTCCAAAGTGCACGAGAAGGTTCCATAAGAGACGGTTAAAACCTTGTTATTCTGTACCATCAGACGCACGTCCTCTACAAACTACAAGAGCCATTCACCCGACGGCGGGCACACCTATGGCTCGAAACTCTCAGCATGAACCTATCATTTTGTGGTCTCAATGTGTCCAAATCCGGAAAAAATGTCCAATCTTCGAAAAAATAATCAAATTGTGCGGTCTGAGGCGCCAATTGCGCTGGTTGGGGGCGGTGAAATTGGCCCTGATGACCTGAATCAGACGCTGATTCGCGTCAGCACGGTCGTGGCCGCGGATGGTGGGGCGATTCCCATGATGGATTCGGGACGGATGCCGGACGCGGTGATCGGTGACTTTGATTCGCTGAGCGGCGCCTATCTTGACCGGATTCCCACGGACCGTTTGTTTCCGATACGAGAACAAGACAGCACGGATTTCGACAAGGCTCTGCGCAGCATCGATGCGCCCCTGGTATTGGGGGTCGGGTTTCTCGGCGGTCGGCTGGATCATCAGATGGCGGTTCTTAACACGCTGGTTCGATTGCAGGATCGGCCGTGTATCCTGTTGGGAGAGCACGAGGTCGTTTTCCACGTGCCGCCGCAGATCAGGCTGAAGCTCACGCCAGGAGATGTGGTTTCATTGTTTCCATTTCAGCGCGTAGTTGGCCGCAGCAAAGGGCTGGAATGGCCGATCGACGATCTGGTGCTGGAACCGAACGGCCGCGTTGGCACGTCCAACCGGGCGTTGTCTGATGTGGAATTGACTGTAGATGGACCCGGCCTGGTGGTGATGATGCCGCGCGACGCTTTGGATCATGTCATGCAGGCGTTTCTGTCAGGTCAGACTGGGGGGTGGCCCGCCCGCGCCTAGGGCAGGGGCTGGACCTTGGTGTAGTCGGGCCCGATACAGGTGGGCAGGCCGTCGCCCAATTTCAGCCACCGCAGTTTTTCCTCATGCGCCACGTGCAGCGTGGGTTCCAACTGGTTCGGATCCTCCAGCGTCGCCACGTACAGATGCATTACGTCCGACATGGATTGCGAACGGAACGAGATCGGCGTGCCGCAGTACGGGCAAAAGCTGCGCTCGACCCCGGGCGAGGAGTTGAAGGTTTTCGGCGCGTCACCGGTCCAACGCCACTGGCCATCGCGCACGCCGAAATAGGTGGTCATCGGTGCCGCACATTGCCGCCTGCAACTGTCGCAATGGCAGGTGACACAGGACAGGACCGGAGGGTCGACCTCGTACCGGATGGTGCCGCACAGACAATGACCCCGCATGGTATCCCCTTCGGTTGTGGCGTCAGCAATTGGGTACGTTCACCGCCAGACCGCCCAGTGACGTTTCCTTGTACCTTTCGTGCATATCATGCCCGGTCTGGCGCATGGTTTCGATGGCCGCGTCCAGCGGCACGAAATGCTGGCCGTCGCCGCGCAGCGCCAGCGACGCAGCCGACACCGCTTTGATAGCCGCCAGCCCGTTGCGTTCGATACAGGGTATTTGCACCAGACCTTTGACCGGGTCGCAGGTCATGCCCAGGTGATGCTCCAGCGCGATCTCGGCGGCGTTTTCCACCTGTTCAGGTGTGCCGCCCATCACGGCGCACAGACCGGCTGCGGCCATCGCCGAGGCGCTGCCGACCTCGGCCTGACACCCGGCCTCGGCGCCCGAGATAGAGGCGTTGTACTTGACCAAACCGCCGATGGCAGCAGCGGTCAGCAGGAAATCCTCGACATGGCTTTCCGAGGCCCCCGGCACGTGGTCGAGGTAATAGCGCAGCACCGCCGGCAGCGTGCCCGCCGCGCCATTGGTTGGCGCAGTGACGACCTGACCGCCGGCGGCGTTTTCCTCGTTCACCGCCATGGCATAGACGCTCATCCAGTCATTGATCGTGTGCGGCGCGTTCAGGTTCATGCCCCGCTCGGCCAGCAGAGCTTGGTGAATGCCTTTGGCGCGACGGCGCACGTTCAGACCGCCGGGCAGGATGCCGTCGGTCTTCAGGCCGCGTTCGATGCAATTGTTCATGACTTCCCAAAGGCGCGCAGTACCCTTTGCGAAACTGATGGGGCAGCCGCGCGCGACTTCGTTCTCGCGCTTCATTTGGGCGATGCTTTTGCCGCTGGCATTCGCCATTTCCAACATTTCCGCCGCCGAGTGGAACGGGTAGGGCACGGGCGGGCCGTCATTGGTGTCCTTGCCCTCGGCCAGTTCCTCTTCGGTCAGGACAAAGCCGCCGCCGACCGAATAATAGACCTGTCGCAGGATCACGTCGCCCTGCGCGTCGGTTGCCATCAGGATCATGCCGTTGGCGTGGCCGGGCAGGTTGTGATCATAGTCAAAGATCAGGTCGGTCTTGGGGTTGAAATCCAGGGTCGGCAGGCCCTCGGGCGTGACCGAATGCGTTACGGCGATCTCGGCCAGTGCGGCCTCGGCCTTGTCGTTGTCATAGGTGTCGGGCACGAAACCGGCCAGGCCGAGGATGGTGGCGCGGTCGGTCGCATGGCCAACTCCGGTAAAGGCTAATGAGCCGTGCAGCGATCCGCGCAGGCCCGAGAATTCGAACGGCGAGGCGCGCATCAGGTCCAGAAACCGGGCGGCCGCAACCATCGGCCCCATGGTATGAGACGAAGACGGGCCAATGCCCACTTTGAACATATCGAAGACAGATAGAAACATGTCAGGTAGCTGAGCCTTCTTGAGGAGTAGCGTAACTCGGGGATGTGAATGGTGTAACCCCCAATCCTTCGGCCGCGATGGCGGACTGGGTTGCGGGACGGGTTTCAAGCTGTGTCAGGATCGCTTGCAGATGAGGGATATCCGACAGCTGATACCAGCTGCGGTCGGCGCTGGCAGGGTACAGCGCCATCCACCGCATCTGACAGGCCAGATAGTAGGTCAGAACCGAGGGCTGCTCCGGGTGCAGCCAGGTTGGCGCGTTTTTTGCCTCGGCTTGCAATACCTGCAGATGTCGGCGCAGGCGTGGGCGGATGCCGTCGCGCAGGGTCTCGGCCTGTGCGGCGTCGATGTATTTCTCGGCGTAGAACAGAATGCGCAGATCGGCGTGCAGCGTGTTCGATGCAAAGAACAGCCATTTCAGAAACGCCGCCCGATCCGGTGCTTCGGGGGATGGTGCCAGTTGCCCGTGCGTGTCGGCCAGCCACAACAGGATGGCCGCCGTTTCAAAGATCGACCCCTGCGGTGTGTCCAGTACCGGAATCAGCCCGTTCGGGTTCAACTGCCGGTAGGCCGCACTGTCCTGCTCGTTCTGGCGGCGGTCCACCAGCACGGCCTCATAGGGCAGGCCCATCTCTTCCAGCGCCAGTCTGATCACCAGAGAGGCGTTGTCGGGGGCATAATGCAGGCGATAGGGCGCGGTCATGAAGTCTATGTATAATGCCGGGGCCACCGCGAAAGCCTCGATTGCGACGTTTCCAATCGGAAACGCGTATTTTCGATAGATGTTTGCGCTGCGGTGGGGCGAATTGGCTCTCGCAGTCGGCGGTTGCATTCCGTATAAACCCTGCAGCAATACAGGGAAACGCTGCCATGACCCGAGATATGTCCCCCATTAACAAGGCCAAATATGTCGCCGCGCGCCGTGCCGCCGATATGGTGCAGGACGGGATGCGCGTTGGCTTGGGTACCGGATCGACCGCCGCTTGGATGGTGCGCCGTCTGGGTGAAAGGGTGCAGACCGAGGGGCTGCGGGTCAAAGGGGTTCCGACCTCGATCCGCACCGCGCAACTGGCCCGCGAAGTCGGGATCGAGGTGGTCTCGCTGGATCAGGCCGGGTGGCTGGACCTGACCATCGACGGCGCGGATGAGTTCGACGGTGAACTGAACCTGATCAAAGGTGGCGGCGGCGCGCATCTGCAGGAAAAGATCGTCGCCACGGCCAGCGATCAGATGGTGGTGATCGCCGATGCGGGCAAAGAGGTTGAGACGCTGGGTGCCTTTCCGCTACCGGTCGAAGTGATCCCTTTTGGCTGGCAGACCACGCGGACCCTGATCGAAGAGGCGCTGGACACGATGGATGTCCTGGGCAACTCGGCAATGTTGCGGATGAACGGCGAAGCGCCTTTTGTGACCGACGAAGGCAACCACATTCTTGACCTGCATCTGCAGCGAATCGGTAACGTGCGCCAACTGGCTCTGGTGCTCAATCAGGTGCCCGGAGTGGTCGAAAACGGGCTGTTCATCGACATCTGTGACAAAGTTGTGATCGGCCACGGCGATGGGCGGATCGAGCTGCGCGATATCAACGCGGGCACCACCGAACTGGACCAACTGGTAGAGGGCGGAGACAACCTGTTCTCGGATCTGGCGGATTGAGGCTGGCGACTGGCGCCAGTGCAGAAGCGTGAAACACAACTGGTGGCAGTGCCTTAAGTGAAGTTTACACACCGACAAGGGTTGGCAGCGCGTTTTTCGACCCCAGATAATCACCGAATTTTGGCCTGACGAAATAAAGGAACTCAGGATGAGCTTTGACTATGATCTGTTCGTCATCGGAGGCGGCTCGGGCGGGGTTCGCGCGGCGCGTGTGGCGGCTGGTGAAAACGGTGCCAAGGTGGCGCTGGCGGAAGAGGACCGCTATGGCGGGACCTGCGTTATCCGGGGATGTGTGCCGAAAAAGCTGATGGTCTTTGCCAGCGAATTCTCAGGCATGGTGGGTGATGCACAGGCTTATGGATGGGACATTCAACCCGGTGCGTTGGATTGGAAAACGTTTCACGGCAAGCTGGTGGCGGAACTGGACCGGCTGGAAGGCATCTATCGCAATATCCTGAAGAACAACGGCGTCGAGAGCTTTGATCAGCGTGCGCGTATTGTGGACGCGCATACGGTCGAACTGGCCGATGGCACCCGCAAGACGGCCAAGCACATTCTGGTTGCGACCGGTGGCCGTCCGGTTGTGCCCGAGTTTCCGGGCTCGGAACTGGCGATCACGTCGAACGAGATTTTCCATCTGGAGAAGCTGCCGGAAAGCATCCTGATCGTCGGTGGCGGTTATATCGCCAGCGAATTCGCCGGGATCATGAACGGGATGGGAGTCAAGACGACTCAGTTCTATCGCGGCGCGCAGATTCTGCGCGGGTTCGATGAAGAAGCACGTGGCCTGATCAGCGAAGAGATGTGCCAGAACGGCATCGATCTGCACCTTGGTACAAACGTGCTTGAGATGAAAAAGCAGGGCGACAAGATTTGGGTCAAAGCCACCAACGGAACCGAACGGGTCTTCGATGTGGTGATGTACGCCACCGGCCGTGCACCGAACGCGGACAATCTGGGCCTTGAGGACGTGGGTGTCGAACGCGGTCGCAAGGGCGAGATCGTGGTGGACGAATACAGCCAGACCGGTGTGCCTTCGATCTATGCCATCGGCGACGTAACCGACCGGGTGAACCTGACCCCGGTTGCGATCCGCGAGGGCATGGCGTTCGTTGAGACAGTCTTCAAAGGCAACCCGACGCCGGTGGATCATGAGCTGATCCCCACCGCGATCTTCACACAGCCGGAGTTCGGCACCGTGGGCCTCAGCGAGGAAGAGGCGGCAGCGCAGGAGCCGATCGAAGTCTATGCGACCTCGTTCAAACCGATGCAGAAGGCCTTTGCAGGCGGAACGCAACGTGTGCTGATGAAGCTGATCGTCAGCCAGGCCACCCGCAAGGTACTGGGCTGCCACATCGTTGCGCCGGGCGCGGGTGAGATGATCCAACTGGCCGGAATCGCCGTCAAAATGGGTGCGACCAAGGAAGATTTCGACCGCACTGTTGCCGTTCACCCGGTCATGGCCGAGGAACTGGTAACACTGCGGCAACCTGTGCGCACTGCTTGATTTGCAACTGCGCGCACACAAGTTACAAGGGAAACCGTGATCACACGGTCCAACACAAGGGAATAGATACATATGGCGGGCAACAGCGGTGGCCCCTGGGGGGGCGGAGGCTCATCCGGTGGCGGAGGAAATCGGGGTAACAATGGGGACGGGCGCAAGCCCCCCGAAGGCGAAGGCCCGCAGATCCCCGAGATCGACGAGCTGATGAAAAAGGGCCAGGAACAGCTGCGCGTCCTGATGGGCGGTCGTGGCGGTTCGGGTCGTGGTGGCGGTCAGGGTGCCGGTGGGGGTGGTCCCATCTTTACCAAAGGCACCGTGCTGATCGGTGTGGTCGTCGCGGCGGTGCTTTGGGGTGCGGCCAGCTTCTATACAGTCAAGCCCGAAGAACAGTCGGTTGAGCTGTTCTTGGGTGAGTTCTCGGCCGTCGGCAATCCGGGTCTGAACTTTGCCCCGTGGCCCTTTGTGACCGCTGAGGTCATCCCGGTCACCCGCGAACAGACCGAGGACATGGGCGGTGCACGCGGCACCGATGATGGCCTGATGCTGACCGGCGACGAAAACGTGGTCGATATCGACTATCAGGTCGTTTGGAACATCAACGACCCGGCCAAGTTCCTGTTCAACCTGCGGGACCCGCGCCAGACGATCCGCGCCGTGTCGGAATCGGCCATGCGTGAGATCATTGCGCAAAGCGAACTGGCCCCTATCCTGAACCGGGACCGTGGCATCATCGCGGATCGCCTTCAGGAATTGATCCAGTCGACGATGGATAGCTACGATTCCGGAATCAACATCGTCCGTGTGAACTTCGACAAGGCCGACCCGCCGCAGGACGTGATCGCCGCCTTCCGCGACGTTCAGGCCGCTGCGCAGGAGCGTGACCGGCTGCAAAACGTAGCCGACGCCTACGCCAACCGCGTTCTGGCCGAAGCCCGTGGTGAAGCCGCGCAGGTTCTGGAAGAGGCCGAAGCCTATCGCGCCCAACAGATCAACAGCGCGCAAGGTGAAGCCAGCCGTTTCAGTGCGGTTCTGGAAGAATACGCCAAAGCGCCTGACGTGACCCGCAAGCGCCTCTATCTGGAACGGATGGAGCAGGTTCTGGGTGACGTCGACAAGATCATTCTGGACGAGAACTCGACTGGTCAGGGGCAGGGCGTCGTGCCCTATTTGCCGCTGAACGAGCTGCGCCGCAATCAGGCCGAGGAGAGCAACTGATGCGTAAGTCACCCCTTATCCTCATCTTCGTCGTGATTCTCGGCGTGGTCGGCCTGTCCTCGATCTTTATCGTGGACGAGCGTGAACGTGCGCTGGTTCTGCAATTCGGCCGCGTAGTTGCGGTCAAGGAAGAGCCGGGTCTGGCCTTCAAGATTCCTGTGATTCAGGAAGTTGTCCGCTACGACGACCGCATCCTGTCGATCGACGTACAGCCGCTGGAGGTGACGCCTCTGGACGACCGTCGTCTGGTGGTTGACGCCTTTGCGCGCTACCGGATTTCCGATCTGAACCGCTTCCGTCAGGCTGTTGGTGTCGGCGGGATTCCGGTTGCCGAGGATCGTTTGGACCGCATCCTGCGCGCGGAAACCCGCGAAGTGCTGGGTTCGGTGTCGTCGCGCGATATCCTCAGTTCGGACCGTGCCGCGCTGATGCTGCGCATACGCAACAGCGCAATTGCCGAAGCGCAGGCGCTGGGCGTGAACGTGATCGACGTGCGTCTGAAAGCCACTGATCTGCCGCAGGCGAACCTTGAGGCAACCTTTGACCGGATGAAGGCCGAACGGGAACGCGAAGCAACCGACGAACGCGCCCGTGGTAACGAAGCCGCGCAGCGTGTGCGTGCGCAAGCAGACCGGACCGTGGTTGAACTGGTGTCGGATGCCAATCGTGAGGCAGAGATCATTCGTGGTGAGGCAGACGCCGAACGCAATGCGATCTTCGCCGAAGCCTATGGTGCGGATCCGGAGTTCTTCGAGTTCTATCGCTCGCTGTCCGCTTACGAGAATGCATTGCAGGGCAACAACAGTTCGTTGATTCTGAGCCCGGATTCCGAGTTCTTCAACTATCTGGCTTCGCCGACAGGTCGGCGGGCTCCGCCTGTTGTGGCAGTTGAATAATGGGCATGATCCTTCTGGCCTTCGGGCTGGTACTGATTGTCGAGGGGCTGGCCTACGCGCTGGCCCCTTCGCTTATTGAACGTATGCTTGAGGCGCTGCGGTCCTTGCCGGAACAGGCGCGACGGCTGGTAGGGCTGCTTTGCGTGGTCAGCGGGCTGGTGCTGCTATGGGGCGCGTATCAGGTCGGGTTTTGAGACGGTGATTTCACTTGCCGGTGATTTCCCCGCGATCCCGAGTTGCGGGTCTGAACAAACTGACTACATTGGTTGCTAAGAAAGGTTGCCGAGGGGCGGCCACAGAAGAATTGTCGACAAGGAGTTCCCAAGTGCAGGCACAAGCACGAAGTATTTCCGTCCGGCAGGACGATAGTGTTGGTATTATGCGGCTGATGTGGCTGGCTTTTGCGGGGATGCTGCTTGTTCTGGCCCAGACCGCCGCCGCGCAGGCGCGGGGCGAAAGCTTGGCGCCGCTGGCCGAGCAGATCAGCCCGGCGGTGGTCAATATCACCACCACTACGCTGATCGAAGGGCAGACAGGCCCGCAAGGGATCGTGCCTGAGGGCTCTCCGTTCGAAGACTTCTTCCGCGAGTTTCAGGACCGCAACGGCGATGACGACAACCGTCCACGTCGCAGCAACGCGCTGGGTTCGGGATTTGTGATCTCCGAGGACGGTTATATCGTCACCAACAATCACGTCATCGCTGAAGCCGATGAAATCCTTGTGGAATTCTTTCCAGGCGACGGGCAGCCAAAAAAGGAACTGCCCGCCAAGGTGATCGGCACGGATGAGAAAACCGATATCGCGCTGCTCAAGGTCGAGGCCACGGGGCCGCTGCAATATGTGAAATTCGGTGACAGCGACATTGCGCGCGTGGGCGATTGGGTGATCGCCATGGGCAACCCGCTGGGGCAGGGGTTCTCTGTCTCGGCCGGGATCGTTTCAGCCCGCAATCGGGCGCTCAGCGGATCGTATGACGATTACATCCAGACCGATGCGGCCATCAACCGGGGCAACTCGGGTGGTCCGCTGTTCAACATGAACGGCGAGGTGATCGGCGTGAACACCGCGATCCTGTCGCCTAACGGTGGCTCGATCGGAATTGGCTTTTCGATGGCGTCCAATGTGGTGGTCAAGGTTGTCGACCAACTGCGTGAATTCGGCGAAACCCGCCGTGGTTGGCTTGGCGTGCGCATTCAGGACGTGACCGAGGATATGGCCGAAGCGATGGGCCTGGACAAGCCCGGCGGCGCGTTGATCAGTGACGTGCCGGATGGTCCGGCGAAAGAGGCCGGTCTGCTGGCCGGTGACGTGATCCTCAGCTTTGACGGCGTCGAGGTCGAAGACACTCGTGGTCTGGTCCGTCAGGTTGGCGAAACCACCGTGGGTAAATCGGTTCGCGTGGTTGTCCACCGCGAAGGCGGTACCCAGACCGTTCTGGTGACGCTGGGCCGTCGTGAGGACGCAGAGCGCGCCGAGGACGGTGATGAGGACACGCCGGAGGTTCCGGCCGAGGAAAACGCCGACATTCTGGGCCTGACCATATCGCCGCTGACCGATGCGTTGCGCACGGATATGGGTCTGGATGCGGATGCTGATGGGCTGGTGGTGAGCGCCGTTGACGAAGCATCGGAAGCCTTTTCCAAGGGTTTGCGTGCTGGCGACCTGATCACTGAGGCCGGTCAGCAGAAGGTCAGCTCGATCGAAGACCTTGAGGCGCGCATGGACGAGGCGCGCGAGGCGGGGCGTAAATCTCTGCTGCTGCTGGTGCGCCGTGGCGGCGAACCCCGCTTTGTGGCGCTGAGCCTGGGGGAATAACCCAAAGGCGGAAACAATCAAAAAGGCCGGAGCAGATGCTCCGGCCTTATTTGTGCTGGGAGGTATGAGCCACGCACCGGGGAAGGCGCGTGGCCCTGATACAGGGAGAGGTCAGTGGACAGATATCGGGGATGATTCTCTGACCTCCTACGGTAACAGTTATGACGATAGGCTTAACGCTACCTTTGGTCTGTGAAGCAGGTCACATGGGTCAGATCAGATCGGATTCGGCCAATTCCCGCAGGGCCGCGAAGTCTTGGATCATCAGCCCGCCGCGCGACGCCTCAACCACATTGTCGCGCTTCCAGGTAGAGATGGTCTTGGACACCGCTTCCCGCGTGGCGCCCACGAACTCGGCCAGCTCGCTTTGCGACAGGGTGATCCGGGTGGACGGGTCATCCTGCAGTTCGGACAGGTGCAGCAGTTTGCGGGCCAGACGGATCGGCATCGGCAGAAAAACCTGCTCGTTCAGTTGTGATCCCATCCACCGCATCCGCAGGCCGGCCAGACGGATCAGGTCCACCGCAAGGTCGGGGTGCTGCCGGATCTGAGCCATCACATCGCCCTGCCGGACCCGCAACACGCGGGACTGTTCAGCGGCTGCGATAGTGGCGGTGCGGGGGCCACTGTCGAACAGGGCAATCTCGCCAAAGATCTCTCCGGGCCGCATGAGGGTCAGCGATAGTTTTCGGCCGCTCATGGCCAGAAAGGACACTTCGAGCGTGCCTTCGAGAATGGCGTAAAGGGCGTCGCCTTCATCGCCTTGCTCGAACAGAACCTCGCCACGCTCCAGACAGATTTCGGTCGCCTGCGCGGAGAGCATGGCTTTCAGTCTGTCTGATGCCTCGGACAGAAAGCCGCTGTCTGGAAAAGCCGTCATGAGTTTCAGGTGCTCCGGCTGTGAGTGGTGTCACAACTTTCCACAGCTTTGCCGTTTAGCCAAGGATTTTTGTCGGTTTGGTCCGGCGTTACGTCCGGGAACAGCGCAGAATTGCGTTACCGCCTGAGGTGAAAAGGGATCGTCCCTGTTCCCCTATTGGTGGTCAGGATCATCCATGTAGCTTTGCAGCAGATTGAATTGCAGCATCAGAAACACCATCAGCGCGATGGGGAAACCGAATGTCTCGATCTTGACCCAGAGGTCGGTCGACATCGTGCGCCAGACGAATTCGTTGGCCACGGCCAGTACCGTGAAACAGCCGCACAGGCGTCGGGTCAGGATCATCCACCCCTCGTGTTGCATCGGCAGCATCTCGTCCAGGACATAAGCGAGGTAGGACTTGCGCTGCAACAGGCCGATGCCCAGGATCACCGAAAAGAACCCGTAGACCAGCGTGGTCTTCATCTTGAAGAACCGCTCGTCATTGAACCAGGCGGTCAGGCCGCCGAAGAAAATGACCATGAAAGCGGTGAAAATCTGAATCCGGCTGAGCTTGCCCGTCAGGTACCAGAGAACGCCCATGGCGCCCAGCATCAGCGGCACAAACAGGATGGTGGCGACGATAAAGCCGGAATATTCAGTACCACCGATCAGAAAGCTGTCGTCGCGCAGGCGCAGGTAGATGAAGAAGAAGGCCAGCGGGGGGCCAAGCTCCAGCACTTGTTTCAGAAACGGGTTGATCTCTTTTTTGCCTGTCATAACGGTTTCCTGCTGCTTACCCGCCCATTTCAACTATTACGGCGCCGAGTGCAATCAATGCCATCAATCCGATCCGTCTGGGGCCGACGGTTTCTTTCAGGACCAGCCAGCCGATCAGCGCGGCAAACACCGTTGAGGTTTCCCGCAGGACGGCGGCCTCGCCGACCTTGTCGAGCCTTGTGGCCAGCATGATCGCCCCGAAAGACAAGGGGGCGATGATGCCGCCTGCCAAGCCGCGCAACATCAGCGGGCCGATGGCCGGTCGACTGATCATGGCGCGCCATCTGAGAAAGGCGTAGACCGGCATTGCCGCCCCGTCGATCATGAAGAACCAGGCCAGAAAGGTGAACGGATCGGCGGTGGCGCGGATGCCATAGGCGTCATAGGTGGTATAGAGCGCCACAAACAGGCCGGTTGCGACGGCCAGAACCAGAGCAATGCCCAGCGTTTCGCGGTTGGTTTCGAGAAAGCGCAGGTTATAGGCCGCGAGGCCGAAGATACCGGCCAGCAGCGTGGCAACGCCCAGCCATTGGATCACCGAGAAGGTTTCACCGAACAGCAAATAAGCTCCGATCACGGTGAACAGGGGGCCGGTGCCCCGTACGACCGGGTAGACCACGGTGTAGGAGCCTTTGGTATAGGCCATGGCCTGAAGGATCTTGTAGCCGATATGGATCACCCAGACCGTGGCGAAGATCGGCCACATGTAAGGTTCGGGCCAGGGAACGATGAAAAACGCGAAGGGCGCGGCCAAAAGGCAATAGCTGGCGTCGATGGCGCCACGGGACATCCAGGGATCGTGGCGGCCTTTTTGAAGGGCGCCAAAGACCGCGTGCAGGAAGGCCGCCATCAGGGCCAGCCCAAGTGCAAGTTGGTGGCCTGCTTCGGTGCCTTCGAGTGAGATCAGCCAGTCGCTCAAGTGTCAGGTCTTTATGCTGGGTGGAGAGGCTGGGGGTTTTCAACCCTCAGACCCCCGGAAGGTAATTTTAACCAGATGAAGGGGCGGATCAGCTTTGGCCCAGACCGGTGAGGGCGGCGGCGAACTCTTCGGGGTCGAAGGGGGCGAGGTCGTCGATTTGTTCGCCGACACCAATGGCGTGGATGGGCAGACCGAACTTGTCCGCCAGCGCGACCAACACGCCGCCCTTGGCAGTGCCGTCGAGTTTGGTCATCACGAGGCCGGACACATCTGCCAGATTGCGGAAGGTTTCCACCTGACTCAGCGCGTTCTGGCCGGTGGTGGCGTCCAGCACCAGCAGAGTGTTGTGCGGTGCGGTGTCGTCGACCTTGCGGATGACGCGGACGATCTTGGCCAGTTCCTCCATCAGGTCGGCGCGGTTTTGCAGGCGGCCGGCTGTGTCGATCATCAGAAGGTCAGCACCGTCCTGCTGGGCTTTGGTCAGGGCGTCGAAAGCGAGGCTGGCAGGATCTGAGCCTTCGGGGGCTGTCAGGACAGGCACGCCAGCGCGTTCACCCCAGACTTGCAGCTGTTCGACAGCGGCGGCGCGGAAGGTGTCTCCGGCGGCGATCACGACCTTTTTGCCGGCGGATTTGAACTGACTGGCCAGCTTGCCGATTGTGGTGGTCTTGCCTGATCCGTTGACGCCGACGACCAACACCACCTGCGGGCGTTTGGGGTAGACGGGAAGGGGTTTGGCAACGGGTTCCATCACGCGGGCGACTTCCTGCGCCAGCAGTTGTTTGATTTCCTGGGTTGAGAGTTTGCGGCCATAGCGCCCCTCGGCCATATTCGCGGTGACGCGCAGGGCGGTGTCGACGCCCATGTCCGATGCGATCAGCAGCTCTTCGAGCTGTTCCAGCATGTCGTCGTCCAGCGTACGGCGTATGGCGGTCTTGGCCTCGCTGCGACCGAACAGGCGACCCAACACGCCTTTGGATGGCGCGGCCTCGGGCGGGGGCGGGGCAGGGGTCGGATCGACGGGCGCGGGCTCGGGGACCTCGACCGGTTGTGGTGCTGGCGTGGGGTCCGGCACTTCGGGAACCGGTTGCGGGACTTCCGGCACAGGTTCGGGCTGCGGCTCGGGCTCGGGAATGATCGGATCAGGGGCGGTTGTTTCCTCGCCGCCATCTTCGACGATAGCCTCAAGCCCCTGTTCGAGGCGGGACGAGGATTTGAACAGCTTGTCCTTGAGCTTTGAGAAAAACGCCATCTTTGGTCTCCGCAGGTGTTCCCTTCACCTAATGCGGATTTGCGGCAGTTGCAAAGGGTCAGAGAAACGCGACCAGCAAACCGGCCTGCGCCCCCCAATAAAGCGGCCAAACCAGATAAGGCGTGATCTTCAGGGCGGGGTGGTCTTCCGGCAGCAAGAACTTTTCAGTTGCCAGGGTCAGGTCGGACGCGATGAAAGCCAGGGCCGCGGGCAGCGCCCACCGCAGAGCGCCGGTTTCAGGCAGGGCCAGAACGGTTATGCCCATCCCCAGAATGATCGGGATATAAGCCAGAACGGGGATTTTGAGGTCCCCTGCGCGTGGTGCGAGCAGTGTGGCGGCAACGATCCCAAGGATGATGAGCGACCAGAAAATCACGGGCCTGTCGAAAATCAATGCTTGGTCGCTGGCGGGGTGGGTCAGGAACAGGGCGATATAGGCCAGATGTCCCGCAGCGAAAGCTCCGATGCCCGCCATGAAGGTGCTGTCAGTCTCGCGCGACAACAGCGCATCGCCAAGGGCGCACAAGCTCAGCGCCAGAACCAGTAGAAGCGGTGCTGCGCCCAGTAATGCGATCACGGCCAGCAGAGCGACGGAAAGGGTTTTGAGTAGCGACCGCAAGGCGGTGGCTGGACGTGGCGATAGGGGCAGATAGGCCAGAGCACAGATAGCTGCGAGCCAGAACAATGCGGTTGTCATGAATTCTTCCCCCGTTTTTTTGCAGCATGTTACGGGTCGCCGGTTCACCTCAACCGGTGACGTCGAGGCAGGTGGTTTTGCGGAAATGGCAATGGCACCGGACAACCGCATCTGACACAATGCGACCATGTTCAGATACCTAGCGATTCTGCTGCTGCCTGCGTTTTCAGCCTCGGCCCAAACGGCCCTGACGGCGTCGGATTTCGATGAGTATACGCGCGGAAAAACCCTGTTTTATGGCTTTCAGGGAAAGATCTACGGGGTCGAGCGTTACCTGCCCAATCGCCGAGTCATCTGGTCGTTCCTGGATGGCAACTGCAAAGAGGGCGTCTGGTATGAGCAGGACGAACAGATTTGTTTCATCTACGAAGATCGTCTGGCCCCGCAATGCTGGGTCTTCACCCGTTCAGGGAGTGGTCTGATCGCGCAGTTCGAGGGTGATCCGGCGGAGACGGAGCTTTATGAAGCGGAAGATATCGGAGAAGAGATGCTCTGCTACGGGCCGGAAGTCGGCGTGTAGGGCGCACTCAGAAGAGTGAGCCCTGATCCGGTGCGTCTTTCTTGGTGGTTTTCTTGGGGGACGGTCGCGGGCCCGCGGGTTGGCCGGTGGTCAGCACGCCATCAGCGAACTCGATTTGGAGTGAGTTGTGTTTCTCGGCCTGCTTTTTCGTCGTCAGCACCTGATCATCGGCGCGCACAACGGCATAGCCGCGCTGCAAAGTGGCCTTGTAGCTGAGCGTTTCGCGCAGGCGGTCGGTTGCGGTCAGCTGTTGCCGCATCCGATCCAGTCGCGTTGTCTGCGCCGCGTTCATCCGCTCGGCCAGCCGGGTGATGGTCTGTTGCTGCACCTCGATCTCACGCTGAATGGGACGCAGCGACAGACGTGATGACAGGTTGCGCACCGCTTCCTGGCGGCTTGTCACGAGGTTGCGCAGGGTTGACGGACGCAGATGGGCCGACAGTTTCACCACTTGCAGGTGGCGGTTTTGCACGCCGCGTTCCAGCGCAGGCGTCAGGCGATCTGCAATCAAATCAAGCCGTTGGCGCGGAGTGTTCAACAAGCTGTCCGGGCGCGGTAAGGCACGGGACAGGTCGCGCAACCGTTGGGATCGCCGTTGCACCGCATCTGTCGCTGCGCGGGACAGGCGCGCGCCTTGCTCTCCGGTCCAGGCCAGCAGTTCCATCCGCACGGGTACGGCCAGTTCGGCGGCGGCGGTTGGGGTTGGTGCGCGGCGGTCTGAGACATAGTCGATCAGTGTCGTATCGGTTTCATGGCCCACGGCCGAGATCAGCGGAATATCCGAGGATGCCGCGGCGCGCGCGACGATTTCTTCATTGAAGCCCCACAGGTCTTCTATCGAGCCACCACCCCGTGCGACGATGATCAGGTCCGGGCGGGGCAGGGCTCCGCCGGGGGTCAGTTGATTGAAGCCCTGGATGGCATTGGCGACCTCGGGGGCGCAGTTCGATCCCTGAACGGCCACCGGCCAGATCAAAACCTTGCGCGGAAAACGATCACGCAGCCGGTGCAGAATATCCCGGATCACCGCGCCCGAAGGAGAGGTCACAACGCCGATAATCTGCGGCAGGTAAGGCAGGGGCTTTTTGCGTTCAGGTGCAAACAGCCCCTCGGCCTCAAGCTGTTTCTTGCGTTTCTCCAGCAGCGCCATCAGCGCGCCTTGTCCGGCAACCGCCACCTCATCGACGTTCAGGTTGTATTTGGACTGCGCGCCGAAAGCAGTGAGCCGACCGGTGACGACAACCTCAAGCCCTTCCTCCGGCACAACGGACAGGCCCGAGATCTGACCCTTCCACGTGGTACAGGCCAGCACGTTTCGGTCGTCCTTGATGTCATAATACAAATGCCCCGAGCGCGCCTTGAACACGCGCCCGACTTCTCCGCGCACACGGATTCGCCCGAACGTGCCTTCGAGCGTCCGTTTCACCTCGCCCGAGATGTCCGAAACTGTGTATTCAGGGGTGTTTTGGCCGGGAATGGGGTCGTCAAGCAGGTCGGACATTTCAGCGCCTTGTGTCAAATGCCTGCCCAGCTTAGAACGCCCGCAAGGCAAGGCCAAGCAGATCGGAGAGCAATCATGAATATCCTCATTCTCGGTAGTGGTGGGCGCGAACATAGCCTGGCCTGGGCGGTGATGCAGAACCCCAAATGCGACCGCCTGATCGTGGCGCCGGGCAATGCCGGGATCGCGCAGATTGCCGATTGCGCGGCGCTGGATATCGAGAATGGCGGGGCGGTCGTCAGCTTTGCCGAGGCAAACGCGATTGATTTCGTGATCGTTGGCCCCGAGGCCCCTCTGGCTGCCGGTGTGGCAGATCGTCTGCGCGAGGCGGGCGTGCTGGTGTTCGGTCCCTCGGCAGCAGCGGCACAGTTGGAGGCTTCGAAAAGCTTCACCAAAGAGATTTGCGATGCGTCCGGCGCGCCAACGGCGGCTTACGCGCGGTTCACCGAGGCCGAGCCAGCGAAAGACTACATCCGCGCGCAAGGTGCCCCGATTGTGGTCAAAGCCGACGGTCTGGCTGCGGGCAAAGGCGTGATCGTGGCGATGGATGAGCAAACCGCGTTGGACGCCATCGACGATATGTTCGGCGGTGCGTTTGGCGGGGCAGGGGCCGAAGTGGTCATTGAAGAATTCATGGAGGGTGAAGAGGCCTCACTGTTCGTGCTGTGCGATGGCGAGGACATCCTGTCCGTTGGCACCGCGCAGGACCACAAGCGTGTGGGCGAAGGCGACACGGGCCTGAACACGGGCGGCATGGGCGCCTATTCCCCGGCGCCGGTTCTAAGCGCCGAGATCGAAGCGCGCGCGATGGAAGAAATTATCAAGCCCACCGTGGCCGAGATGAAACGGCGCGGGATGCCGTTTCAGGGCGTTCTCTATGCCGGTCTGATGATCAAGGGCGGCCAGCCGCGTCTTGTGGAATACAACGTACGCTTTGGCGATCCGGAATGTCAGGTTTTGATGTTGCGTCTGGGCGCGCAGGCAATGGACCTGATGCACGCGGCCGCCGAAGGCCGGTTGGGCGAAGCACAAGTGAACTGGGCAGACGATTACGCCCTGACTGTTGTGATGGCGGCGAACGGGTATCCGGGGTCGTATCAGAAAGGCAGCGTGATCAAAGGGCTGGCGAATTTGCCTGAGGATAGCGGGAACATGGTTTTCCACGCCGGAACCAAAGCCTCTGACGGGCAGGTATTGGCCTCGGGTGGTCGTGTCCTGAACGTCACCGCGCGGGGCGGGACACTGCAGGAAGCGCGGGATCGCGCCTATGCAATGGTGGACGGTGTCGATTGGCCGGATGGGTTCTTCCGTCGCGATATCGGCTGGCGGGCGCTCTGATTCCAAAGGCTCCCGCGCCCTGACGCCGCATCAAAGATGCAACACCAAAGGCCTTGGGCCGGGCAGCCCGCTGGCGCGGGCTGTGGTCGGGTTTAGTCCGAGCAGTTCAAGGCCTGTTTCATTGCTTTGCTGCTAAACAGGGACAAGGTCCGTGTTTTCCAACCCGTATCGTGGCTGACGCTGACGATCTGTTGCCAGTCGGCGCTGACCACGATCATTTCAGGACCAGAGCCGCAATCTCTGATCCCACCGGTGATAAAGTCTTCACCGATGCGATGGTTGGTCAGGCCGGGCAAGGAGGTGATCTCGGCCAGGTCACCATCCCGGAAGCGCCAGATGCGCAGGGTCTTGGCCAGATGAGGCCGATCAATATAGGCAATTTCCACATAACCGTCGCCGTCCAGATCAGCAGCGCCAATCGGGGACAGCCAGCGAAAGCGGGTGCCGATTTGAGGCGTGGCAGCGACTTTCCTCCCGCCTCTGTCATAGATCGCCAGTTGAGCGCCTGTCTGAATGTGGGATTCGATGACGATGACCTCTTGCGTGCCATCCAGATCGATATCTATCAGTCTTGGCGCAAGGTCTTCAAACACTCGATCCGAGGGCAGCCGGATGGTGAGCGTGCTGCCTTGGACCGTCAGTTCCAGCGCGCCGTACTCGATGTTGTCGCCCAAGACCCCGTGCGCATAGCGTGTGGTGGGTTCTGTAAAGCGGGCGCTTGTGATTGTTTCGGCAATCGCAAGTGCTCCTCCCGCCAGCCACAAGCTCAACGCCAGCAGCGCGCCGCGTGCCTGACATTGCCACAGGCGGGCGGGCAGGCGCGGCGCTTTGGAGATCATCAGATCTGTTTTTCGGGCATCTGCACGACCAGACCGTCCAGCTCATCCGTGACCTTGATCTGGCAGGTCAGGCGTGAACGCGCTGGGTCGGGCTCGTAGGCAAAGTCCAGCATGTCCTCTTCCATGTCGTCCTTGGCCGGAACTTTCTCGACCCAGTCGGGGTGGAGGTAGACATGGCAGGTCGAGCACGCACAGGCGCCGCCGCAATCGGCCTCGATGCCGGGGATGTTGTTGTCACGGGCGCCTTCCATGACGGTCAGTCCGTTGGCGACCTCGACTGTGTGTTCGGTACCGCTGTGCTCGACATAGGTGATCTTTGCCATTGCGTGCGTCTTCCTTTTTCGATTGTCGAATTCTTCCTTAGTGAAGGCATTTAGGTCTTTCCAGCCTCATTTGCGACTCATCACGCCGCGTCTGGACTTTCCTGTCATTTGTTCTATCTTTGTTCTCATGCTTGTTACCTCTGTTCGCCCCGCGGTTTCAAACCGGGACTGGCCGCGCCCGCCTGCCTGCCTGCCCGCCGAGCGGCTGGACGACCCGCCCGAGGGCGCGCGCGTTGCCGTGGCCGGGCTGGTGATCCTGCGACAAAGGCCGGGGACGGCCAAAGGGGTGATCTTTGTCACGCTTGAAGATGAGACCGGCATCGTCAACGTGGTGATCTGGCGTAAAATCTATGAGCAATTTCGGCGCGCGGTGATCTCGGGGCGATTGCTGCGCGTGACGGGGCGGATGCAGAAAGCCGACGCGGTCATCCATGTGATCGCGGAAGAGATCGAGGATATCTCGGGGATGCTGGATGTGCTGGTGCGGGGCGCGGCAACAACCGGGTAAAACTCTGCGCGCAAGCGGTGTGAAACTCATGCGCCGTCACGATTTCGCCAAAGTTGAGTGCATTCTGAAATGCGTAGTTCAGGGAAGTTAATTTATGCAAAACAAATATTTGTACCGCATTTATCGTTTGCGGCGGCTGATACTCACCAGTCTGATTGCACTGTTCGTGCCATGGGCCATTGGTTGGCAATTGTTCGGGCCATCCGCATTACTTGAAAGCCCAGGTGCAAGTGTAGGTGTCGCCGTTATCTGCACGTCGATTATTCTGAGCCTGGTGCTGGTTTACCCTCGAGTGTGGTGGGAAACGGTGACGACCGCGTTTGTCTTCGGGCTCGGGCTGATGTTCCTGCCGGTCATAGAAGCGATACCTGAACTGGCGCCAACTGCCAATCGCGGTGCAGTTACGGCATGGCTCATATTCGGAGTCGTCTTTGGCAATATATTCCTGTGGTTGGGCCTGAACTGGTTGCCCGGGACCTTAATTAACGTTCCACTCGGGCTGCGCGAGTGGAAGTCACGTATCCGATACGACATGCCAGCGGACCGGGCGTTCCAAGTCCTCAAAACAACTCCGGACAGTTTTGATGGGAAATACAAAACCGGCCCGGTGGGCAATGATGGGCTGTTCACGGTTTCCTCAATAATAAATACGATCAACCCGGACACCTGGGGCCCTGAGAGCGAAGAGCTTCTCTATAAATGCAAGATCGAACAGGAAGGCGAGAACAGCCAGGTGATCTCAAGCTATTATACGATCGAGGGTGAGGCCCGCGTGGACGTTGAACGTCTGAACGTGCGTGCCGCCGGGCAAGGCGCGATTTGTGAAACGTGCACAGTCAAAAGTCGCCGAAACATCTATGAAGATCTTGGTTTTTGGCTGCAGGACTACGGTGCAGATCATAAGTACAGCAGGTTGGAACGGTCAGAGGGGCGCCCTTCGGTCGCTTTGGTGGACTTGCCCTACATTACGCCGCTGGTCGGGTTGGCCCGGTTCTTTGAGCAATTCAACGAGAACCCTCCGGGGGCGCAGCGGTAGCCCACTCCAACGACAAGGTATGCGCGTCAAAGTCAGAGTATCGGGAAAGTTTCACCGCTTAAACAGATTGCTCTGCGACTGCTTGTCCCGATGATCCCCGCGCAACTCGGCGTGTAGCGCGCGACCGGCCTGAACGCCGGGGCGGGCGCTGACGGCCTCAAGCCAGCGGGTGAAATGGGGTTTGTCGTCCAGTACCTGCTGCTGGCCCTCCCACAGGCCGGCCCAGCCCCAGATCGACATGTCCGCGATGGAATAGAAATCACCCGCGACGTATTCGTTTTCGGCCAGCCGCCGGTCGAGCACGCCGTATAGACGCCCGACCTCGGCGCGATAGCGGTCTTGTGCGTAGGGCAGGTCCTGCGGCGGGTCCAACTGTGGGGCGTATTTCAGGAAGTGATGCGCCTGACCTGCCATCGGGCCGACGCCGCCCATCTGCCACATCAGCCACTCTTCGACGGCGATCCGGTCGCGCTCGGTTTTGCCGTAAAACCGCCCGGTCTTGCGGGCGAGATACATCAGGATCGCGCCGCTTTCGAAAACCGAAACCGGCGCTCCATCCGGACCATCGGGATCGACGATGGCGGGCATCCGGTTGTTCGGGGAAATCCGCAGGAATTCGGGGTCGAACTGATCGCCCTTGCCGATGTTGATCAGGTGGGTGGTGTAGGGCAGCTCCATCTCTTCCAGCGCGATGGATGCCTTCCAGCCGTTCGGCGTGGGCCAGAAATACAGGTCGATCATGATGCCTCCTCAGCTTGAAGGGATCATGAGGCTTTCTGTGCAAACGGCAAGAGAGCTTTGGGGTGGGACACCGCAAAAAGCCGTGACCAGCGGAGCGTGGATGTCTTGGGGATACCGTCGCGCAGCAGGGCGTCATAAACGCGCAAAACGCCGGGGCGGGTATAGCTGGACCAGTGGCAAATGCGGCACTGCGGGTCACCGACCGGGAAGATCGTACGCTACAGTTGGTTCAGCGTATGGGCTCAATCGAGCTGTAGCGTGACCGCGTTTGGCGCCTGCAAGCCGATGCCGAAGCTCCGGTCGCCGCGTTGTGGCGGTAGGATCATCCATTCAAACAGGAAATCGAACAGGTCGTTTTCGCGGCTGATCACGTCGATGAACTCGGCCATATGACCTGCAGGCGTGTCCAGCGCGCCCAGCGTGCGGCTTAAATAGACCGCCCCGGACATTGAGATGATGCGGTTCAGCGATCCGGGCGCAACAAGGTGCAGGGCCTTGAGCGCGATGCCCAGCCCTTCGCCCTCAGGGCCCGATCCGAAGCGCAACTATTGCGGCCAGCTTGGGCAATGCCAGGGCATCTGCGTGAGATGCAGTGACAGAATATGCCGGTGCGGGCAGGCTTTGGCATCGTCGGGCGTTACTTGTATCCGTGCGTCATGAGGATGACCGGCGCAACCGTGTCGTGGGTCCGACGCAACGTACCAAGCAAAGATCGCGTGCTGCGGTGCAGGGCGAATGTGTCGCCGATGGCGTTGATCCTGATTACCGGCATTGCTCTGCCTCATACAAGATGTTGTGGTGCCGATGTGACACAACGCTATGACGCCTTGGTGAATGGACGGTTACAGAACCGTGACGATGCCGTTGCAAGGGTTGACGCATCCGCAACCGCGGCGTAAGGGCAACAACACCACGTGGCGATTTGTTACCGGATTGCGGGCCACGCTAAACAACACCGCTAAAAGGTCAGGATGAAAGGCCCCTTTCGCTTGACCGCGTCTGGGGTTTTTTTGATGCCCTTGCCAGACAAGGGTCGAGAGGAATGACATGAGCGAGAGCTGGAACAAACGCACCCAAGCCGTCCATGGCGGTATTCGTCGCAGCCAATACAATGAAGTGTCCGAGGCGATCTTTCTGACGCAGGGCTTCGTCTATGAAAATGCCGAACAGGCCGAGGCGCGGTTCATCGAAACCGGCCCGGATGAGTTCATCTATGCTCGCTACGGCAACCCGACCGTGTCGATGTTCGAACAGCGTATCGCGGCGCTGGAAGGGGGCGAGGACGCTTTTGCCGCCGCGTCCGGCATGGCGGCGGTCAACGGTGCGCTGACCTCGATCCTGAAGGCCGGGGATCACGTTGTGTCCGCCAAGGCCTTGTTCGGGTCGTGCCTGTATATTCTGGAAAACATCCTGACCCGTTATGGGGTTGAGGTGACCTTTGTCGACGGCACTGATCTGGACGCGTGGAAAGCGGCGATCCGTCCGCATACTAAGGCAGTGTTCTTTGAATCCATGTCGAATCCGACGCTTGAAGTGATCGACATCGCTGCGGTTGCCAAGTTGGCGCACGCTGCCGGCGCATTGGTGGTGGTGGACAACGTCTTTTCCACCCCGGTCTTTTCGCGCGCGATCGAGCAGGGCGCCGATGTGGTCGTCTATTCCGCCACCAAACATATCGACGGGCAGGGGCGCGCGCTTGGCGGCGTCGTGATCGGCACCAAGGAATTCATCCGCAGCACGCTTGAACCCTACATGAAGCATACAGGTGGTGCACTCAGCCCCTTCAACGCCTGGATCATGCTCAAGGGTCTGGAAACGATGGCTTTACGGGTCAATGCGCAAGCCGAGACGGCGCAGACCGTGGCAGAGGCGCTGGAAGGTCACCCCGCGCTGGAGCGGACGCTGTATCCGGGGCTGAAGACCCACGCGCAGAATGCACTGGTTCAGACGCAGCTGGGCGGCAAGGGCGGTACGGTTCTGTCGCTGGACATCAAGGGCGGCAAGGACGCGGCGTTTGCGTTTCTGAATGCGATGACGATCCCGGTGATCTCGAACAATCTGGGCGACGCCAAGTCGATTGCGACGCATCCGGCCACAACAACGCATCAGCGGCTGAGCGATGAACAAAAGGATGAGCTGGGCATCACACCGGGTCTGATCCGCCTGTCCATCGGTCTTGAGGACGCAGGCGACCTGCTTGCCGATATCAGCCGCGCATTGGACGTTTCCCAACAATAACGGCGCCCTTTTACCTGTTACAGCCGTTTCGAACTTGACGATGAGGGGCACAAATCGCGTGTCCCTCACGTAAATTCGATCCGGGCTGTGTTTCGACGCGTATACAGTTACACTGGAAAACGCGCCGAAGCTGTATATAGTCCGGCGACCAACCCGAGGAGCCCCGATCGATGAACGTGCACCCCCGCAGCATTGATGACGCACCTGACCATGATGAGGCCGCCGCCGCGCTGAAAACGCTGCGCAAATGGGCCGAAACCGCGACCGAGGCCGAGATCAGCCAGCTTGATCCCGCCATTGCGCGTCTTGTGCCGGGGCTGGTTCCGACGAATTACCCGTCGCTGTCGCGGGAATATCCCGAAGGGTTTGAGGTTGATGACGCCTATCGCGCAACATTGCCCGATCTTCAGAACGGCCCGTCCAGCCTGATCCGCGGGGCGAAACAGCAGATTCAGCACGTGGGGATATCGAATTTCCGCCTGCCGATCCGGTTCCACCGCAAGCACGGTGACGACCTGACGCTGGAGACATCCGTTACCGGCACGGTCAGCCTTGAAGCTGAAAAGAAGGGCATCAACATGTCCCGGATCATGCGCTCGTTCTACAAACATGCCGAGCGCACGTTCAGCTTTGAGGTCATGGAGGCCGCGCTGAACGACTATATGACCGATCTGGACAGTTTTGATGCGCGTATCCAGATGCGGTTTTCCTATCCGGATCGTGTGAAAAGTCTGCGCTCGGGGCTAGAGGGATACCAGTATTACGACATCGCGCTGGAACTGGTCGAACAGAATGGCGTGCGCCAGAAGATCATGCACCTGGACTATGTCTATTCCTCGACCTGCCCGTGCTCGCTGGAGCTGAGCGAACATGCGCGGTCTACGCGCGGTCAGCTGGCGACGCCGCATTCGCAGCGGTCCGTCGCGCGGATTTCGGTCGTTGTTGATTGTGAGGCCGATTGCCTGTGGTTCGAGGACCTGATCGCGCTTTGCCGCCGCGCGGTGCCGACAGAAACGCAGGTTATGGTCAAGCGCGAGGACGAACAGGCATTTGCCGAATTGAACGCAGCTAATCCGATCTTTGTCGAGGACGCCGCCCGCCTTTTCTGTGCCGAGCTTCTGGCCGATCACCATATCGGAGATTTCCGCGTTGTTGCCAGCCATCAGGAAAGCCTGCACAGCCACGATGCGGTATCCGTTCTGACCGAAGGTCCGACCTTTGTCTCGGCCAGCCTGGATCCGCGCTTGTTCTCGACCCTCTTTCACATCGGGTGACTGAAGCGGAGCGACTGAAGTCTCGAAAATAGACAAAATGGCGAACTTTCGCCGCACCGCAGCAAAAAAAGCTGCGGCCGCATTTTCTTTGACGTAGTGTAAAGGAGATTGCAGCCGTGGTTTGCGCGTTTGTCAGCCGTCACGCCACACTGAAAGGAAGCCGAGACGTGAGACACGCCGGGACTTCGAACCTTGGCAATCCGCCTGAGACATCAGGGCGGAGCGGGGTGCTTCTTTCCTTTGAAGGTTGCATCGTTTTCACAGGAGAAACGACTAATGAATCCGATTACCCAGCCGCTGGAATTTCAGGCGGCAGCCATCCGTATGGCCGGCTACGCGGTTAGCAACCAACTGAAGATCATGCAAATTCTGGCTACTTCGGCCATGGAGTTGCCATTTGCGCCGGTACATGCTCTGCACGCGTCATCCGCGCTTCCGGCGCCTGCTGCTGCAAAGCCCGAGTTCAAGTCCAAAGCGACCGCAGTCAAGCCCAAACCGGCGGCGGCACCCAAGGCCAAGCCGGTCGCACGTGCCAAAGCGGTGGTGAAGCCAAAGGCCGAATCGCCTAAACCTGACGCGGCCAAAAAGGCGGCCGCTCCGGCCAAGGCAACTGCTGCTCCTGCGGCATCAAAGCCCGCAAACGCAGCAAAACCGCAAGAGTCCAAGCCGACAGTTGCCGCGCCCAAGCCCGCAAGTCGTGCGGCGACAGCAAAGCCTGCAGTTGCCAAGCCTGCACCCAAGGCACAGGCTCCCAAGCCCGTCGCGGAAAAAACAGCCGCCAAACCCGCGGCGCCCAAGGCCACGGCAAAAGCTGCATCGCCTAAACCGGCGGCCCCCACGACCGTAAAGAAGACTGCGGCACCTAAGGCTCCGGCAAAATCTGTTGCCGCCAAGCCTGCCGCGCCCAAGGTACAGGCAGCGAACATCGCAGCCCCGAAGGCTGAGGTTGCCAAGCCGGTTACACCTGCGGCCAAACCTGCGGCACCAATTGCTAAACCTGCGGCACCGGTGGTCAAACCCGCCACACAGGCGCAGGCCAAACAAGTCGCACCCAAGGCCGAAACTGCAGCGCAGCAACGCCAGACGCGTGCGCCGTCGAAGCCGCCCGCGATGCCCACACCCGCCAGCAAAACGGACGAGTAAACGGGACATCCGCTTGACACGGTCGTGCAGGCGCGCCAACGCTGCGCCTCATGACGGACATGCGCCCGGTTGGATATGTGATTGGCCTGTTGGTCGCCATTCTTGGGGCGACCATGATGCTACCCATGCTTGCGGATCTCATCGAAGGTCGGGGCGAGTGGCACGTATTTCTGGAAAGCGGTGTCATCACCATGCTGACCGGCGTTGTCCTGTCCATCAGTTGTTCGAACGGGGTGGGCGAAGGTCTGACGATCCGTCAGACCTTTTTGCTGACCACCGGCGTCTGGGTGGCGCTGCCGCTTTTCGGCGCCATCCCGTTCTTGTTCGGTGAGACCGAACTGCGCTTTGTCGATGCCTATTTCGAGGCCATGTCAGGGCTGACCACCACCGGCTCAACCGTTATTTCCGGGCTTGACGATCTGCCACAGGGTTTGCTGCTGTGGCGTGGGGTCCTGCAATGGCTGGGCGGGATCGGCATCATTGTTGTCGCGATGGTATTCCTGCCCGAGCTTCGGGTCGGGGGTATGCAGATTTTCCGCTCGGAAGGGTTTGAAACGATGGGGAAAATCCTGCCTCGCGCGCAGGAGATCGCGGGCCAGATTTCCCTGATCTACGTCTTTCTGACCTTTGTCTGCGCCCTGGTTTACGCCGGCCTGGGGATGAGCTTTTTTGACGCTATCGTGCACGCCATGACGACCATCGCCACGGGCGGGTTTGCGAATTACGATTCCTCCTTTGCGGTGTTCTCGGGGCCAACCGAATACGCGGCTGCGGTCTTCATGATCCTCGCGGCCCTGCCGTTTGTGCGCTACGTTCAATTCGCCAATGGCAATACGAATTCACTGTGGCAGGATAGCCAGATCAAGACTTTTCTGGCGACGATTCTGGTTCTGGTCGTTGTCATGGCGGTGTTCCTGATCTCGGTCTTTCCACATCATTGGGAACAAGCGTTCCGCGAGTCGCTGTTCAACATCACCTCGATCATTTCTGGTACGGGCTATGCCAGCGTCAACTATATGACCTGGGGCAATTTCCCGGTCATGCTGTTCTTTCTGATCGGCCTGATCGGGGGCTGTGCGGGCTCGACCGCCTGTTCGATCAAGGTGTTCCGCTATCAGCTGTTGTTTGCCTCGATCAAAACCCAGATTCAGCGCATCCGCTCGCCGCATGGCGTGTTTGCGCCGCGCTATGACGGGCGAACGATCGGGCCGGATGTTCTGACCTCGGTCATGAGCTTCTTCATGTTCTTCGTGCTCTCAATGGGCGTGCTGGCCTGGGCGCTGGCGCTGACGGGGCTGGACTTCATAACGTCGGTCTCAGGTGCGGCCACGGCGCTGGCCAATGTGGGGCCGGGGCTGGGCGATCAGATCGGCCCGGCGGGCAATTTCGCCAATCTCAACGACACAGCCAAGTGGCTGCTGTCCATTGGTATGCTGGTCGGGAGGCTGGAACTGCTGGCCGTCTACGCGCTGTTTACTGCCCAATTCTGGAGAAGTTGATGAGAAGACCTCTGGGTGCCCAGATTTCACATATGTTGAGGGACCGGGGCGTTGACGTGATTTTCGGCGTCCCAGGCGTTCACAACCAGGAAATGTATCGGGGCATCGAAGAGGCGGGTATCACGCATGTTCTGGCCCGTCATGAACAGGGGGCAGGGTTTATGGCCGACGGCTATGCCCGTGCAACCGGCAGGCCCGGCGTGGCGTATGTGATCACCGGGCCGGGGCTGTGCAACATCATGACGCCAATGGGGCAGGCCTACTCGGATTCAGTGCCGATGCTGGTGCTGTCATCCTGTCTGGACGAGACGGACGCCGTACAGGGCCAGTTGCACCAGATGAAGGATCAGCGCGGTGCCGCCGAAACCGTGGCGGACTGGTCTCGTCAAGCCAATACCGCACAGGCGGCCTATGGGCTGGTCGAGCGCGCCTTTGAGGAATTCGAACTCTCCCGCCCGCGCCCCAAGCATATTCAGGTGCCAATTGCCCAGCTTGAGGCCGAGGCCGATCCGGCGCCATTTCCCAATCAGCCCGGTCTGCGGTCCAAGGTGGTGCCGCCTGATCTGGCGCCGCTCATGTCCTTGCTGAATATCTCGCGCCGACCGCTGTTCATTCTGGGCGGAGGGGCGCGGTCAAACTTGTGGCGGCAAATTCTGACACAGTTGGGGGCCGCGTGTTTCACCACCTTTGCAGGCCGCGGGATGGCGGGGCTTGGCTATGCGCTGGATTTCGGCGCCACGCTGCCGCGTCCGGGAAGTGCTGACGTGATTGGTTCTGCTGATCTTGTGGTTGCGGTGGGGGCAGAGCTGGGTGAGGTTGACCTGTGGCGCGACATGCTGGGGCATTCCTCTCATCTGGTGCGGGTCGATCTGGATCCGCAGGTTCTGTCCGACCATCACCGCGCGGGGATCAAGCTGCAGTTAGATGGTGAGAGCTTTGCCCATGCCCTGTGGGCGTCGATTGACGCCGTTAAACCGGCAACGGGCTGGACGTCGGAAGAGGTCGCCGAAGCCCGCAAACGCTGGCGGGCGGAATCCGATGCCGAACGTCCCGGAATCGTGCCGGTGCTGGATGCCTTGCGCGACGCAATGCCCGCCGACACGATGATCTATTCCGATATGACCCAGTTCGCTTATGTCGCAAAAGAATTCTGGGACATGGCCTACCCCTACCACTGGCACCACCCGACCGGGTTCGGCACGCTGGGCTATGCGCTGCCTGCCGGGATCGGGGGCGCGGTTGCGCGCCGGGGTAAACCCACGGCCGTGATCGCGGGGGATTACGGGTTTCACTACACAATGATGGAGCTGGGCGCAGCGGTTGAGTTGGGCCTGTCTCTGCCGATCATCCTGTGGGACAACGGTAAGCTGAAAGAGATCGAAGGCAGCATGGTCCGCAGCCAGATCGCCCCCAACGCTGTGGTGGCGCGCAACCCTGATTTCTGCAAGCTGGCCGAGGCCTTCGGGGCCCTGTCCGCTGCACCGGGAAATCTGGAAGAGATGCAGGCCGCCGTGCAAGCCGCGTTTCATGCCCCGGTTCCGACACTGATCCAGGTGACCCCGGACATCGCCTAGCAAGAAAAAACGCCGCCCGAAGGGGCGGCGTTCATCGTATTGAAGATCAGTTTAGTCCCAGCAATGCACCAGCACGGTCATTCCGTTGGCCCGTCTGCTGAGCTCATTGGGCGAAATCTCGGCGGTCGATTGGCCGGGCTGACCAGATAAACCGGCCTTTTCCAAAGCTTCATTCAAGCGGTCTGTTGTCGCCGCCAGACTGACCGAAGCGGGCAGGGTGCGCCCCTCGGACGGGGTGGGCAGCAACATTCCGACAACCTGACCGTTGTCGTCAAAAACCGGGCCGCCCGCGTCGCCGGGTTGCGCCGCCAATGCCAGGCGTTTCACGCCTTCTTCACCATCCAGCCCCCGCACATCGGTGATCTGGCCATAGGTCAAGGTCGGTGCGCCCAACGCGCCCTGATACGAGAAACCCGACACCGCGACCTCGGACTGAATGCGCGGTTTGTCGGCGCTGAACTCGGCGATGCCGATTGGCACAAGACTGCGGCGAGGGCGCAGCACGGCCACGCCAAGATTGGTATCTGCCCAGGCCACCTGAACCTCCTGATCGTCGTTCAGCGTGATCCGGGTGCAGCTTTCTGTTGCCTCGGACACGGTCAGAACTGTGCCGTTTGCATCGGTGAAGAAGCCGGACCGGGACAGGCGCGGCCTGCGCACTTGCAGACCCGAAACCAGATCGATCCGCTGATCGGTATCCGCTCCGGCACCGGCGTCCAGTACGGCGTCATTTGTGGTGAAGCTGGCCTTGATCGCGGCCAAAACGCGCGCGCGGCGGGCCTCATCGCCTTCGGGCCAGACCAACGTAAAGCCCTTGATCTGGTCGCCTTTCAGCGCCGCTTCCGTGTAGGACACGATCCCGTTGCCGCGACCCTCCAGCGTGAAACGATCCCCACGCAGCTGTCGCGGACCGTCCAGAGGCACAATCTCCAGCGATTGCATCACCTCAAAAAGTGCGCGCAGGGTGGATTTGTTGCCCTGCTGGCTGATCAACAGCGCCTTGGCGTTCAGATCGCTGGTGCCTTTGAAATGCGCAAAAGGGGCCTCGTAGCGGTCAAAGCCGATGACACCCAGGGGCAGGTCCAGATCGATGCCGGCCTGCGTGTCGGAATGGCGCGCCATGCCGACACTGATCAGCGGGGCGTTATAGTCGTCCATCAATGCCGTGCGCTGCGCCGTTGTCAGCACTCCGGTGGGCTCATAGCCGTTGAACCGTTGCCAGTCCCCCATCGAACGGCGGGTGCCCGCACCAAACGCGCCATCGATGGTCGAATTGTAAAACCCTGCGGCCTGCAGGGCGGTTTGCAGATCCTTGCGCTCTTGCGCAGACAAGACGCGTTCGGATTGCAGGGCCTGCGACCGTGTCTCATCCGAGGGCTGCGGGGTCAGCCCGGCGGCTGATTGATCAGGCTGCGGTGTCGGCTCGACCGGCGGGGTCACCGTGCTCTGATCCACAGAGCTTGAACCAACGGGCCAGAATTGCTGAGCCAAAGAATTCGAGAACGCGATGTAGCTGTCTGCCGGAATCTGCCCCTCGGCCCGGTAAACGCGCAAAACCTGCTCGGCGTCGCTGCGCAAATATGGACCGATTACAATGGCATACCAGCCAGAGTTCAGGCGGAACCCGTTCACGTCGGGCAGTACGTTCGCATAGGCCTGCGCGCGTTCCTGCGCCTGGCGCAGCGTCGGGCGGGCTTCGACCTGTACCCAGACGCCTGCCTCCTGCTGTGCAAAAACGGCGCGCGTGCCGAAGAGAAATAAAAACAAAATTGCAGTGATTACTCGTGTCATTGTCTGCCCGTATCCGCGGTGTTTTGGCTTTGCCGCAGACTAAGCGATTTGAGACGCGGAAAGCCATGCCCGGAGTACGGGGAATTTCCAGTGTGGCTGTGCAGTGACAGCCGGGACCCATTGGCCCGTTGACGCCCCTTGGCCCCTTGCATAGGAAGGACAAAACCGACCGGAACCGGGCGCAGACGTGCCCAAAGGGAATGTCATGACCGAACCGTCCAGCGCACCACGTTCATTTCAGGAAATTATCCTGCGTCTCCAGTCCTATTGGGCCTCGAAAGGCTGTGCCATCCTTCAACCGTACGACATGGAGGTTGGGGCGGGGACATTCCACCCGGCTACCACGCTGCGCGCTTTGGGGTCCAAGGCATGGGCTGCGGCCTATGTGCAGCCGTCGCGTCGTCCGACCGATGGACGGTATGGTGAAAACCCGAACCGGTTGCAGCACTATTATCAGTATCAGGTGCTGATCAAACCCAGCCCGCCCGATCTGCAGGAGTTGTATCTGGGCTCTCTGGAAGCCATCGGTATCGACATGAATCTGCACGACATCCGGTTTGTCGAGGATGACTGGGAAAGCCCGACTCTGGGTGCCTGGGGTCTGGGCTGGGAGGTTTGGTGTGACGGAATGGAAGTCAGCCAGTTCACATATTTCCAACAGGTCGGCGGCCATGACTGCGCGCCGGTCTCGGGCGAGCTGACCTATGGTCTGGAACGTCTGGCGATGTATGTGCTGGGCATCGACCACGTGATGGACATGCCGTTCAACGATCCTCAGTCACCGAGCCCGCTGAGCTATGGCGACATCTTCAAGCAGACCGAAGAGGAATACGCCCGCTGGAACTTTGACGTGGCCAACACCGAAGTTCTGCTGCGCCATTTCGAAGAGGCCGAGGCCGAATGCGCCACCATTCTGGCGCAGGAACATGACGACCCCAAAACCGGCAAGCGCATCGTCATGGCGCACCCTGCCTATGACCAGTGCATCAAGGCCAGCCACGTGTTCAACCTGCTGGACGCGCGTGGTGTGATCTCGGTGACAGAGCGGCAAGCTTATATCGGACGGGTTCGGGCGCTGGCCAAGCAATGTGCGGATGCGTTCCTGCTGACCGAGGCCGCCGGGTTTGAGGCCTGATGGGGGGCTCAGGCCAATCCGGGCAACAGCACTTTCATGCCATCCGCGATCATGCTGATTGCGATGGCGGACAGGATCATGCCCATAAAGCGGCTCATGATCACGCGGGCGTTTTCGGACAGCCGCTTGGACAAGGCCGAAGCGTTCCAGAACGTGATGAACAGCAAAAACAGAACGGCCAGAAACACGCCGGCATAGATGATGGCGTCCACCGGTTTGGATATGTGGTGCGCATAAAGGATCAGCGTCGTGATCGTGCCGGGCCCGACCAGGATCGGAAAGGCCAGCGGGTAAAAGGCGACGGTCGCCGGTTCGGGGTAGGATTGTTTTTCCCCCTCGGTTCCGTGATGCGAGGCGCTTTCGCTGCCGTTCAGCATGTTCAGGCCGATCATCAAGACAACCAATCCGCCCGCGACACGCAGGTCGTCCACGCTGATCCCGAAAAGGCCAAGCGTCTGGTTGCCAATCGCAGCAAACGCGCCGCCAAGGATCAGGCAGTAGGTCGCCGTCTTCGCAGCCACCTTGCGCTGGTCGGCGGGGGTCAGGCCGTCGGTGACGCTCAGGAAAACGGGCAGGTTGGTGATCGGGTTCATGATCGCAAACAGCGCGCCGAAGAACCCAACGGCAAGGGTCATGTCCATTCCAAAAACCTCGTTCCGGCCTGTATCAGTTTGGAAACTGGCCCATTTCCCATGAAGTTGAAAGAGGCCGTGTGATCAGGATGTCGAAAAGATGACCGGAAAACTGCTTGCAATCATTCTCGTCCTATCTGCGGTCGTGGCCGGTGTCGGCATGTATTACCTACAGGTCTATGGATTTTATTACGATGTCGAACCTCAGCCGGGGCAGGATGTGTCCTTGTTGGCCGAAGGGGCAGTGGACCCGCAGCCAATCCCGTATTCAGCGTTTCAGGCAATTGACGCCGACAGCTCTCCGATCCGATACCGGGCGTGTTTTGAAACCGATTTGACGGCCCAGGATCTGGCGACATTCCAGCGGGTGGAAAACCCCGAACCGCTGACCGCGCCGGGGTGGTTTGACTGCTACGATGCGGTGGCCATCGCCGAGGCCCTTAGGTCGGGGCAGGCCCAGGCGTTCATGGGGGCCAAGAACATTCATTACGGCGTCGACCGCGTCGTTGCGATCACCACGGATGGTAAGGGTTATGTCTGGCACGCGCTGAACAATTGCGGCGAAAAGGCCTATGACGGAACGGTTGTCGGCGAGGAATGTCCGCCCCGGCCCGAAAGCTGAGAGTGTTATGACCGACGCAGCGATCCACATTCCCGGTTTTCTGACCGCCACGCTTGGCATTGCGGTCTACCTGATCGGGGCTGAGATCAACGCGCGGGTCGCTCTTTTGCGTCAGTTCAATATCCCCGAGCCTGTCACCGGCGGGTTGCTGGCTTCTTTTGTTTTGCTGTTTCTCTATCTCATGGCGGGGCTTGAGCTGGTTTTCGACCTGGCCTCGCGCGATTTCCTGCTGATTGTGTTCTTTGCCGGGATCGGATTGAACGCGCGGTTGGCTGATCTGGTTTCCGGCGGCAAGCCATTGTTCCTGCTTCTCATTTTGACCATGGTGACAATCGTTGCGCAGAATGCCGTTGGGGCTGTCGGGGCTATTGCCTTTGGATACCCATCCCAGGCAGGGGTTCTCTTTGGCTCTGCCTCTCTGATCGGTGGGCACGGCACCGCCATCGCCTGGGCCCCCGAGGTTGGCGCGGTCACTGGATTGGACGGCGCGACCGAACTCGGCGTGGCTGTGGCGACGCTTGGTCTTGTGCTGGCTGCGCTGGTGGGTGGGCCGATTGCCCGCTTGCTGGTTGAAGGCAAGAACCTGACCCCGGATCGCCCGGACGAAGAGCACACGGTCGGGTTGCCGGATGATGCCGACGAGGCCGAAACCAGAATCGATCACCTGACCATCATGCGCGTGTTGCTTTACCTGAATCTGGCGATCATCCTTGGCTATATGTTGAACGGGGTGATCGAGGCGACGGGGCTGAAATTGCCTCTGTTCGTGCCCTGTCTGATCATGGGGATCGTCATTGCCAATATCCGTACGGCCTTGGCCCCCAACGCGCCGCCAGTGTCGCGAACGCCCTCACTGGCGCTGATTTCGGAATTCTCGCTGGGCGCGTTCTTAGCGATGTCGCTGATGAGCCTGCAGCTCTGGACCATTGCCGAATTGGGACTGGCCATCGTCGTCATCATGGCTGCGCAGACCCTGTTTGCCGTGGCGTTCGTGATTTGGGTGCTGTTCCCGGTGATGGGCGGCAACTACCGCGCCGCCGTTCTGTCTGCCGGGTTTGGCGGCTTTGCCCTGGGTGCGACGCCGACCGCAATTGCCAATATGACCGCAGTTACCAAGCGATATGGCCCGTCACCTATTGCCTTTATCGTGCTGCCCCTTGTATCCGCCTTCTTTGTGGACATCGCCAATGCCATCGTCATTCAGACGATCGTCAATTTCTAAGGACCGAGTATGCCCGACCTGTTGATCGAACTGTTTTCCGAAGAAATCCCCGCCCGTATGCAAACCCGCGCGGGCGAGGACCTGAAAAAGCGGATTACCGATGGTCTGGTCGAGGCCGGCCTGACCTATGCCGGGGCCGCTGCCCTGACGACGCCGCGCCGCCTGACCCTGGCGATCGAAGGCCTGCTGTCCGAGAGCCCGACCATCCGTGAGGAACGCAAAGGCCCCAAGGTTGGCGCGCCGGACAAGGCCATCGAAGGTTTCCTGCGTGGCGCTGGCCTGACCCTCGATCAATTGGAAGAGCGCGATACGCCCAAAGGCGCAGTCTATTTTGCCACCATCGAGAAAGCCGGGCGCCCGGCGGCCGAGATCGTGGCCGAAGTGCTTGAGACCACCATTCGCAACTTCTCCTGGCCCAAGTCGATGCGCTGGGGCAGTGGCCCGCTGCGCTGGGTTCGTCCGCTGCATTCGATCCTGTGCATCCTGAGCGATGAGGCGGGCGCGCAGGTGGTGCCGCTTGAGGTTGATGGTATCTCGTCCGGTGACACCACCGCAGGCCACCGCTTCATGGCGCCCGACCGGTTCTCGGTCACGTCGTTCGACGACTACGCCGCCAAGCTGAAGCGCGCCTTTGTGGTGCTGAACCCCGCCGACCGGGCCGAGCATATCTGGAACGACGCGCAGAACATGGCTTTTGCCGCGGGGCTGGAAGTGGTCGAGGACAAGGGCCTGCTGGCCGAGGTTGCTGGTCTGGTCGAATGGCCTGTGGTTCTGATGGGGCAAATCGACGAGGAATTCCTGGAGTTGCCGCCCGAGGTGCTGCAGACCTCGATGAAAGAGCACCAGAAGTTCTTTTCCGTGAAAAACCCTAGAACGGGCCGGATCGAACGCTTCATCACCGTCGCCAACCGCGAAACCGCCGACAATGGCGCGACCATTTTGGCCGGGAACCAAAAAGTGCTGTCTGCCCGTCTGGCCGATGCGAAGTTTTTCTGGGAGAACGACCTGCGCGTCGCCAAGTCGGACATTGCCCAATGGACCCGCGCGCTGGAGAATGTGACCTTCCACAACAAGCTGGGCACGCAGGCCGAACGCATCGACCGCATCGCCGCGCTGGCCCGCGAGCTGGCCCTGGTGACGGGTGCCGACGCCGATCAGGCCGGGAAAGCCGCGCGTCTGGCCAAGGCCGATCTGAACTCGGAAATGGTCTATGAATTCCCGGAACTTCAGGGACTTATGGGGCGGTATTACATCGATGCGGCAGGCGAAGACGCCGCCGTGGCCGCCGTGGCGCAGGAGCATTACTCACCGCTGGGGCCGTCGGATGACGTGCCCACCGCGCCGCTCTCGGTGACTGTGGCGCTGGCAGACAAGCTGGATACGCTGACCGGGTTCTGGGCGATTGATGAGAAACCGACCGGCTCGAAAGATCCGTTTGCCCTGCGCCGCGCGGCGCTGGGGGTTATCCGGTTGGTGCTGACGAATGAAATGCGGATGCCGCTATTGAAGCTTTTTGGAGTTGGGGTCGGACGCGTTGAGTATGAACGTGCATATCGGGACGCGTATTCGCGTGGACAGGAAAACGAAGTCGGAGAATTGTCCGAATGGCTTGGAGATGGTCAGGATGAAACTAGTCGAGACCTCCTCTCCTTCTTCCACGACCGCCTCAAGGTCTTCCTCCGCGATGAGGGCATCCGCCACGACATCATCGACGCCTGCATCGCGATGGAGGGGAATGACGACCTCAACCTGTTGGTCAAACGCGCCCGTGCGCTGAATGCGGTGATTGCGACCGAGGATGGGGAAAACCTTGTGCAGGGCTTCAAGCGCGCCAATAACATCCTGACCCAGGCCGAGGAGAAGGACGGCGTCGAATACTCCTATGGCGCGGATGTGAAATTCGCCGAGACGGACAGTGAAAAAGCGCTGTTTGCCGCTCTGGACGGGACGCAGGGTAAGATCAACACGGCCTTGGCGGCCGAGGATTTCCCGTCGGCCATGTCGGCCATGGCCGCCCTGCGCGGTCCGGTGGATGCGTTTTTCGAGGACGTTCAGGTCAACACCGACAACGACATCCTGCGCCGCAACCGCCTGAACCTGCTGAGCCAAATCCGTCAGGTCTGCTGCAGCGTGGCTGACCTCAGCAAGATCGAAGGCTAAGCGAGATCGCCCTTGCGCCATTGGTGCAGGGGCTTATGCTGCGTGCAAATCAAAAGGTGCCGCAGTGCAGAATAATCCGCATACCACTCTGATCACGACCGAGGCGCCCGTATCCGCCCATACCCATGGTGGACGGGCCAAATGTCTGCAACGCCTGGTGCGTTTGAAGCTTCCGGTACCGAAAACGGTGGCGTTGTCTTTTGATGCCGTGCATCGGATTGCGGAAGGGCAGGTGCCCGATATCGCGGCAATCCTTGATCAGTTCGATCAGACCGCATTGCTGTGTGTGCGGCCCAGTTCCGAAGATCCCGATTGGGGTGGCCCCGGCGCGATCCTGAACATCGGCATGAATGATGCGCGTTATTTGGACCTGTCGAATTCGATTGGGGCCGAGGCCGCCGCGGCGCTGTATCTGCGCTTTGTTCAAAGCTTCGCCATCCACGTGGCTCGTCTGGATGCGGATGTGTTCGATGATATCGACGCGGACGGGCGCGCAGGGCTGCGCATGTCGTTGCGCGCCTATGAGGATGAAACCGACGAAGCGTTCCCTCAGGATCGGGGTGAGCAATTGATCGCAGTCTTGCGGTCGATGGCACGAGCGTGGGATGGAACCTCTGCCCGGTTGCTGCGTCAGGCCAAGGGCGCGCCCGCGGATGCAGGGCTGGGGCTGGTCATTCAAGAGATGGTCCCCGGCGTCGGGCAGGGCGAATGTGGATCGGGCGTGCTGCAACTGATCGACTCGACTACCGGCTTGCCGCAGATCACCGGCCGCTACCTGAGCCAGAGCCAGGGGCGGGATGCGCTGGGTGAGGATGTGGCCGCGCTCTACTTGGAAAAGGACCCGCGCGGGAAGTCGCTTGAAGAGGTGGCGCCCGAGGCCTTTGCCAACCTCAAATCCCATGCTGCGTTGATGCGCTCCAAGCTGCGCGAGGAAATGCAGGTCGAGTTCGTGATCGAAAACGGCCATGTTCACATTCTGGACGGCGTGCGGGTGCAGCGCAGTGCGCGCGCCGCGCTGCGGATTGCGGTCCGGCTGGCCGAAGATGGCATCATTTTGCCGCAAGAGGCGGTGATGCGGGTCGATCCGCATTCGCTGAACGAGATGCTTCACCGGCAGGTTCACCCCGAAGCGCGCCGTGATGTTCTGACCACCGGTATCGCCGCCAGCCCCGGGGCTGCGACGGGCAAGATCGTTTTCACCGCCGCCGAGGCGCAAGCCAGTGCCGCGCGCGGTGAGCCCTGTATACTGGTGCGTCGCGAGACCTCTCCGGAAGACGTGCGCGGGATGCACGCGGCCGTGGCGGTGCTGACTGAAAAGGGCGGTATGACCAGCCACGCCGCCGTGATTGGGCGCGGATTGGGTTTGCCTTGTATCGTTGGCGCGTCCGAGATGCGGTTTCAGACCAAGAAAAGGCTGCTGACCGCGCCGGATGGGCGTGTGTTCAAAACCGGCGACACGCTGACGATTGACGGAAGCTCGGGGCAGGTGCTGGCGGGGCAGCCCGCCATGCTTGAGGCCGCGTTGGATGACTGTTTCCAGACGCTGATGGGCTGGGCCGATGATGAGCGTGACATCGCCATCCGTGCCAATGCCGACACGCCCGCCGATGCGCAGACGGCGCGGAACTTTCTGGCGCAGGGAATCGGCCTGTGCCGGACCGAGCATATGTTCTTTGACCCCGGCCGCCTGATCGTGATGCGCGAGATGATCTTTGCGCAGACGTCCTCGGGCCGGGCGGCGGTGCTGGAGCGTCTGCTGCCGATGCAGCGTGAGGACTTCGTGCAATTGTTCCGGATCATGGAAGGGCAGCCGGTCTGCATCCGCCTGTTCGACCCACCTCTGCACGAATTCCTTCCGACCACGCGCAGCGGACAGCGCGAATTGGCCGAGGCTCTGGACCTACCGGTCTCGGACGTCGAGCGGCGCGTGGCGGCGATGACCGAATACAACCCAATGCTGGGTCTGCGCGGTGTGCGTCTGGGTGTGACCGTGCCTGAAATCTACGACATGCAGGCCCGCGCCATCTTTGAAGCAACGCTTGAGGCAAGCAAGGACGGCGCCCCGGTGGTGCCCGAGGTGATGATCCCGCTGGTGTCCGCCAAGCGAGAGGTGGAACTGGTCAGGTCCCGCATCGATTCGGTCGCGGCAGCAGTGGCGAGTGAACGCGGGAAGGAGTTCGAATACAGGTTGGGTGTCATGGTCGAAACCCCGCGTGCCTGTTTGCGGGCGGATGAGATCGCACCGCAGACCTCGTTCCTGAGTTTCGGCACCAACGACCTGACCCAGATGACCTATGGCCTGTCGCGCGACGATGCGGGTCGGTTCATGTCGGCCTATGTGCGTCAGGGCGTGTTTGTCGAGGATCCCTTCCATGTGCTCGATCCGGATGGGGTGGGGGAATTGCTGAAACTTGGGGCCGAGCGTGGGCGGCAGGCGCAGCCGGATGTCACCCTTTCCGTATGCGGTGAACACGGTGGTAACCCCGAATCAATCGCCATTTGCCGCGATCTGGGGTTTGATTATGTGTCATGCTCTCCGTTTCGGGTGCCGGTCGCTCGGCTGGCTTCCGCTCAACTGGCGATTTCGTCCAGACTTGGGGGTTGACACTCACCAATTGCCCTAGGATTAGTGGTTTTCAGGCAACCTTGTGCTGGAATTAATTTTCCTCACGGGCGATTTTCCACTTGCGTTTTCTTCTGATCTGGACGTCTCGGCCGGACTGCGCTAAATGCCTCGTCGCGCCCGCCGGGGGAGGGTACGGCGCGATTTGTGCCTGTGCGAGGTTATCTGATGCTACGATACATACTGGCTGCTGCCACAATGGCGGCAACCTTGCTGCCGAGTGTGTCTTTCGCTGAAAGGGAAGCCACCGATACTGCCAAACGCGAACTTGTCACGCGGAGCGAACTGCCCGGTCAGAACTTTCGCGACTATCTGAATCTGTTCAAGCCCCGCAAAGAGCTTGAGCCAGTAAAAGTCTCGTATTCGAAGGCCTGGCTGGACCAACAGCCCAAGGCCGCCGGGAATGAAGGCTTTAAATGTCTGGCCGAGGCGCTGTACTTTGAAGCGCGCGGCGAAAGCGTGCGCGGTCAGTTCGCCGTGGCCGAGGTCATTCTGAACCGTGTCAAAAGCAGCCGGTTTCCGAACTCGTTGTGCGGCGTGATCAAGCAGGGAACCGGCAAGAAGTACCAGTGCCAGTTCACCTATACCTGTGACGGTCACAAGGAAGTGATCCGCGAGAAAAAGGCATATGAGCGTGTTTCCAAGGTCGCGCGGGCTGCAATTGACGGTGTCGCCAAGGAACTGACCGAAGGCGCCACGCATTACCACACCACCGCTGTGAACCCGTCCTGGTCGCGCGTCTATAAGGAAACAGCGCGGATTGGTGTGCATATCTTCTACAGGCACAATTACCGAACAGCGAGCAACTAAATGGCGCTTCGCGCCGCCAGAAAAGTGGCGCGGGGTGTCGAACTTGGCCGATCATGGATCCAGGGGCCAGACCGGCCAACGCCCGATCCGGTCGGCCGAATCTCAAATGCCGGGGCAGGGCGTATTGGGTTGCATGATCCGGATCGCTTTCCCTGGCGCCGCATTCGGTATCTGGAATGGCGTTTGAGGCGGTGTTATACGCCCGTGCATCCCATAGTGTTGGCTGATCAGCCGACCAAGTCCGAAAAGGTCCTTTGCATGAGCTCTGAAATCCGTCTTGCCTTTGCGCATCCGTCCGAGCGGTCCGAAGCGACCGCCACGCGCGGTCCGCTGGATCGCATCTCGCTCAGGGATCATATCGTCGAGGTCGAGATCGGTGCCTTTCAGGCCGAGCGCGGCACAACACAGCGCATCTGCTTCAACATCGTGGTCGAGGTGCGGCCGCTGACCGATCCGATTGACGACGACGTGGACCGCATCCTGTCCTACGACCGCGTGACCGAGGCGATTGCCCACGAACTGGCGGCCGAGCGCCTGAACCTGCTGGAAACTCTGGCGGATCGTGTGGCCGAGCGCATCTTGCTTGAGCCTCAGGCCGTAAGGGTCTTTGTTCGCATTGAAAAGCTGGACCGCGGTCCCGGTGCTCTGGGCGTCGAGATCGTGCGTGGCAAGGACACGATCCACCACGATCTGGTTGAGGAAGAACGCCCTCATCCGCGGTTGGTATTCCTGTCGAATGAGGCGATTGCCTCGTCCAATCTGACCGGATGGATTGACCAGTTGGGGAGCCGCCAGCGTCCTCTGATCCTGTGCGTGGGGGCTGCGGATATGGATATGCCGCAGACAGGCCATGCGATGACGCAGCGCCGGATCGACCTGCTGGCGATTGAACAGAATGCCTGGGTTCTGGCCGCGCGGGATCATCGCTGTGTGGTGGTGTCGACGCGGACCGAATTGGATTGGGCGATGAAGAACGGTCAGATTTGTGTCTGGGCCCCGTCCAAGATCGTGCTGGATGCGGTTGACGGCCCCTCTGCCGCACCTTCGGATGCCGTCGCCCTGGCAGCGTGGTTCGCGGCCACCTTTGAAGCCAGCGAAATGATGGTGATCGGCGGTGCCTTGCCGACCGCGCCGAAGACGCCCCTGCGCGCCATTCCCGTGGATCAGGCGCAACTGTGACCGAATACTTCCGACCGCTGGTGCAGTATGGCCCGGCCCGTCCGGGCGGGGCGGTGCCACTTGCCGGTCAGACCCTGTGGTTCACACATGCTGAACGGCTATCCCGAACCGAAGCCCCGGCGGTTGTTTCCGCGCAGGATATCCCCGACGACGTGCTTGCACGCCTGACCGGGCCGCGCGCCGAGATCGCCGGGCTTGCGATGGACCGGCCGCAGATCATGGGCATCCTGAACACGACACCGGACAGCTTTTCCGATGGCGGCGTGCACAACTCGGTCGAGGTAGCCGCAGCCGCGGCCGAACAGATGGTGGCGCATGGGGCCAGCATTCTGGATATCGGTGGCGAGTCGACGCGTCCGGGGGCCTCGTACGTGCCGGAAGACGAAGAAACTGCGCGCACCCAACCTGTTATCGAGGCTATCCGTGCCAATACCCAGGCGCTGATCTCCATTGACACCCGTAAGGCCAGCGTAGCACGGGCGGCGTGGAACGCAGGGGCCGGGTTGATTAACGACGTCTCCGGCTTCACCTTTGACCCGCAGCTTGCGCCGTTTTGCGCCCAGGTTGATGCCCCGGTCTGTGTAATGCATATGCAGGGCGATCCGGCCACGATGCAGGACGATCCGCAATATGATGACGTGCTGTTGGATGTGTACGATTTCCTTGACGGGACGGTGGCTCAGTTAGAGCAACTGGGCCTGAATCGCGACCGGATCGTAGTTGATCCGGGCATCGGGTTTGGCAAGACGCAGGCACACAATCTGACCCTTCTGCAAAATCTCAGCCTGTTCCACGGGATCGGCTGTCCGATCCTGCTGGGCGTGTCGCGCAAGGGGCTCATTGGGCAAATCGGCCAGGAACCGCGCAAGGATGCCCGCGCGCCGGGATCAATTGCCGTGGCTTTGGCAGGATTGTCCCAGGGCGTGCAAATCCTGCGCGTTCATGACGTGCCCGAGACCGCTCAGGCCTTGCGTCTGTGGGCCGCCGTCCGGTAATCCGGTCGCAGGCAAGAATTTACGGAGTGACACGATGCGCAAGCTGTTCGGAACTGACGGGGTGCGGGGCACCGCCAATACCCATCCGATAACGGCCGAGATGGCCCTGCGCATCGGGGCCGCTGTTGGGCGGTATTTCCGGAAGGATCATTCTGAAGCGCACCGGGTGGTGATTGGCAAGGACACGCGCCTGTCGGGATATATGCTGGAAAACGCGCTGACGGCGGGGCTGACCTCGACCGGGATGAACGTGCTGTTGCTGGGTCCGGTGCCGACGCCGGCAGTGGGTTTGATGACCCGGTCAATGCGGGCTGATCTGGGTGTGATGATTTCGGCCAGTCACAACCCGGCCGAGGATAATGGCATCAAGTTCTTTGGCCCCGACGGCTACAAGCTGTCCGATCAGGCAGAGCTGGAAATCGAACGTCTGATCGAAGAGGGCGTCAGCCCTGCGCAGGCGCAAAATATCGGACGCGCGCGACGGGTGGACGATGCGCGGTTCCGCTATGGTGAGCGGGTCAAGTCCTCGCTGTCCCGCGACCTGCGCCTGGACGGGCTGAAAGTGGTGGTCGATTGCGCCAATGGCGCCGCACACCGCACCGCGCCCGAGGTTCTGTGGGAACTGGGCGCCGAGGTCATTCCGGTCGGGATTGCGCCAAACGGTAAGAATATCAACCTGAACTGCGGCTCGACCAAACCTCAGTTGGCCGCCGAGACGGTGGTGGCCCATGGCGCGGATGTTGGGATTTGCCTGGACGGCGATGCCGACCGCGTCGTGATGGTAGATGAACACGGACAAGTGGCTGACGGTGACCAACTTATGGCGTTGCTGGCGACCAGCTGGGCCAAGGCCGATCGCCTTGCAGGCGGCGCTCTGGTAGCGACGGTCATGTCCAACCTCGGGCTGGAACGGCACCTAGCCGCGCTGGGGCTACGGCTGGAGCGGACGGCGGTTGGCGACCGCTATGTTGTCGAACGGATGCGCGAAGGCGGGTTCAATCTGGGCGGTGAGCAGTCGGGTCACATCGTCATGAGCGACTATGCCACCACCGGTGACGGTTTGATGGCCGGTCTGCATTTTCTGGCCGAGATGGTGCATTCGGGCCGCAAGGCATCCGAGCTGTCGGTTCAGTTCGAAACCGTTCCACAGCTTCTTAAGAACGTGCGTTACGGCGAGGGGCAGACACCTTTGGAAACTGCCAGCGTACAGGCTGCCATCGCCGATGCAGAGGCGCGCCTTAACGGACACGGACGTCTTCTGATCCGCAAGTCGGGAACAGAACCCCTGATCCGTGTGATGGCGGAATGTGAGGACGATACCCTGTTGACGCAGGTTGTGGATGGCATCGTGGCCGAGGTCGAAGCTGTCGCCGGTTAACGCCCGATCAGCATCTTGCGCAGGCTGAACCACTGGCTGATCGCCAGCCCGGTCAGGATCATGATCAACGCGATGTAAAACCGCAGGGGCAGGGCTTCGGACAGAATCCAGGCGCCAAAGATCATCGACCATATCGGTACCTGATAATTGACCAGCGTCAGGAAAACGGACCCGGCGCTGCGAATGATCGAAACGCGCAGCAAAGTGGCAAAGGCGGTGGGTAGAAGGCCCAGCGCTATGATCGCCAGGCCGGGGCGGGTGCTCTCCCAACGGGGAAGGCCTTCGGTCACCAGCATGATTGGCAGCAAAAGCACCGCGCCAACGACCAGAGACAACGCGGCCAAGGCGACGGGATCAACCGGTGGGCAGCGCCGGGTAAAGATCGAGGCGCACGAATAGCACAGGGCCGCTCCGATACAGGCCAGTTGCGCCAAGGGTTCCGCCCCCTGTCCGATCTGCGCGAGCCCCGGGCCGATCAGCACCAATGCTCCGCAAAAACCCAGCGAGACTCCAAGGAATCTGCGCAGGTTCAACGGTTCGTCGGAAAAGAAATGCGCCAGGGGCAGCACCATCAGTGGAATGGCTGCCATCGACAGACCTGCAAAAGCCGATGCCACGTATTGCTGCCCCCAACTGAGCAGCATGAAGGGCAGCGCTGTGGACAGCACGCCAATGATGGCGATGTAACCCCAGAGTTTCGGGTTGCCCGACGGCAGCTTGCGCCCCGTCAACGCCATCATCCCCAGCAAGGTCAACGCGCCAAGGGTGGTGCGTGCGGTGGCGACGGTGACCGGCCCGTACCCCTCCAGCGCCATGGCGACAACCATGAACGTCCCGCCCCAGATGAGGCCCAGAGTAATAACGCCGCTCCAATCGCGGGATGTGGGTTGGTCAATCATGGTGCGCCTTGGGAATTGGGGCTGTTGTGACAAAAAAGGCGGCCGATTGGCCGCCCTTTCGTAAAGAACCGTCAGGATCAGTTCTTTTCCTGATCGACCAGCTTGCCAGCAGAAATCCACGGCATCATGTCGCGCAGTTTCTTACCAACCTGCTCGATCTGATGCTCGTCGTTGTGGCGGCGGGCCGCTTTGATGGTCGGCTGACCAACGGCGTTCTCCAGCATGAAGTCACGCACGAACTTGCCGGTTTGGATGTCCGAAAGGGTCTCTTTCATCGCCTTCTTGGTCTGCTCGTAGGGCAGAATGCGTGGGCCGGTGACATACTGGCCATATTCCGCAGTGTTCGAGATCGAGTAGTCCATGTTGGCGATGCCGCCTTCATAGATCAGATCAACGATCAGCTTGGTCTCGTGCAGACACTCGAAATAGGCCATTTCAGGTGCATAGCCTGCCTCGACCAGAGTTTCGAAACCGCAGCGGATCAGCTCAACAATACCACCGCACAGAACGGCCTGCTCGCCGAACAGGTCGGTTTCGCATTCTTCTCGGAAATTGGTCTCGATGATGCCCGAGCGACCGCCACCGATGGCCGAGCAATAGGACAGGCCGATTTCAAGCGCTTTGCCAGTTGCGTCGCTGTCGACAGCGACCAGACAGGGCACGCCGCCGCCTTTGACATATTCGCCACGCACGGTGTGGCCGGGTCCTTTTGGAGCCATCATGATGACGTCGACGCCTTCTTTCGGCTCGATCAGGCCAAAGTGGACGTTCAGGCCGTGGGCGAAGGCAATGGCCGAGCCGGGCTTGATGTTGTCATGCACGTATTTCTTGTAGGTCTCTGCCTGCAGTTCGTCGGGCATGGTGAACATGATGACGTCGCACCAGGCTGCCGCTTCGGCGATACCCATGACCTGCAGACCTTCGGCTTCGGCTTTCTTGGCGGATGCCGAGCCTTCGCGCAGAGCGACAACCAGGTTTTTCGCACCCGAGTCGCGCAGGTTCAGCGCGTGGGCGTGGCCTTGCGAGCCATAGCCCAGGATGGCCACTTTTTTGTCTTTGATCAGGTTGATGTCGCAATCGCGATCGTAATAGACGCGCATGATTCCGGTCCTTTCTGTTGCGGTTGCTGTGCTTTTAGTTCGGTGTGGCGCGGTTGGCGAGCGTTGAAGCATTGAGTATTTGTAAAAAAGGTGAAAAGTTATTCGTCGAAACTTAAAACTGCGAAGAAATCATGCTTGATGATGTGGACCGGCGCATTCTGCGCCATTTGCAGGCCGAGCCGACCCTTTCGATGGCCGAACTGGCAGAACGGTGCGGGATCAGTCAGGGCGTGTGCTGGCGCCGCGTAGAAAAGATGCAGGCCTCAGGCGTCATTCAGGGGCAGGAGGCCGTGATTGACTGGGCTGCGCTTGGATATGCCGTCGAGGTCTCGCTGCGCGTGACGCTGGACAAGACCCAGCCTCGCGCCTTCGATGAGTTCACGACCGCCGCGCGGGAGGTGTCCGAAGTGATTGAGATTCAGACCTTTCTGGGGCGTGTAGATGTGCGTCTTTCGGTTTTGGCGCGCGACATGTCCCATTATCAGAAAATATACCGTGACCGCATTCTGACCCTGCCGCATATCGCCGATATCGAGGCGTTGATGCATATTGCGCGGGTAAAGCGAAACGAGGTTCTGCCCGTATGATTGAGCTCGATGAAACCGACCGCCAGATCCTGCGCGCACTGGTGCAGGACGCCACACAAAGTGCCGGAGCGCTGGGTCGTAAACTGGGATTGTCCCAGCCCGCGACGTGGCGTCGTATCAGGCGGCTGGAAACGGCAGGTGTTATCAGGGGCCGTCGCCTGCGTCTGAATGCCGAGACGCTGGGGTTCGGCGTGACGGTTTTTCTGGGTGTCAAGCTGGCACGCAAGGGCCAGATCAGTCTGGAAGACTTCGAGCGCGCGGTCAGCGCTATCCCCGAGGTTCAGACGGTCGAGCATGTCCTTGGCCTGTACGACTATCGGCTGCGGGTTGTCGCCCGCGACCTGTCCGACTTTGAACGCGTTCTGCGGCGGCGGATCATGACCCTGCCCGGCGCCGGGGACGTCGAAGCCAACGTCCTTCTCAGCGAAGAGCGGTTGCCAGGTCCGATTGGTTAGGTGGATTTAATAACTGGTGCGAATGCAATATCCGGGATGGTGTGTCATGCGCGCGAAGGTCATCGGCTCACCATCTTTCCAGGTCGTACGCTCAAGCTGAATCATCGAGGTGCCGGCAGTGGTGCCCATGAATTCGGCCAGACGCCCGTCGGCGGAAATCGCGCAAAAGGCAATCTCGGCCTCGGTGAAGGGCGCGACATTCAGCAGCCATTCATGCGGGCCCTGCGAATTGAGGTCGGCATGTTCGACTTCAGGCACGGTGTTGATGTTGATCCAGCGCTCTTCCAATTGAAAGGGGCGGTTGTCGGCGTAGTGCATACAGATCACGTGCAGCACACGCGCGTCCGGAGAAACGCTGAGCTGTGACGCCAGCCACCCGGGGCTGGGTACGACTTTCCGCTCGACCAGCGCATAGCGATAGGTTGAATTCTGGTTCTCGACGACCTGTCGCGCCAGCGAGAGCTCCAGTTTCGCGTGTTTGCTGGGTTCTTTTTTGACCCGTGTTCCGCTTTTGCGTTTACGCTCCACGAACCCCTGATCGGCTAATTCCCGCAAAGCGCGGTTTACGGTCGCGCGCGCGCAATTGAATTCTTCGGCAAGCTGCGTTTCCGTTGGCAGCAATGATCCCTGAGGCCAGATCCGGCTTTCAATGCGGCGTTTAACTTCGTCCCGTACAACCTGAAAACTGATCCGCTTTTGAGCATTCACGAGAAGCAATACCTTTCTTCTTCAAAGTGAGTGTATCTGTTCAGAAACACCTCTGGGTGTAAAGAGGGGCTGACACTATTTGGCGTCAAGTAGGGGGGCTTATGGTGCAGTTTCCGTTGATTTTTTCACGGGGAAATAAGGTTCCCTTGCGTCAATTGTCGGCGCAAGAAAACTGCTTTACCAATTTCGGCAGAAGATTCACTTTGCCCGAGTACTGTTTGAAAGGACAAATCATGCCGGCGCTTTTGGATAGCATTGACCCCAACGGGCTCGAGGAATTCTCGGTTGTATTCACCGACCGTTCCCTGAACCACATGTCAGCCCGGTTTCAGACCGTCATGCGCGATATCTCAACGATGCTGATAGATGTCTACGGCGCTGAAGGCATTGCCATAATTCCGGGTGGTGGGACCTATGCAATGGAGGCTGTGGCCCGCCAGTTCGCGCGCAATGCCAACGTTCTGGTGGTGCGGAATGGGTGGTTTTCCTACCGTTGGAGCCAGATCATCGAATCCGCGGATTTGACGGCGTCGGCTACAGTGCTCAAGGCGCGGCAAACTGGCAACTCCAACCCGTCCCCGTTTGCGCCAGCACCGATCGAAGAGGTGGTATCAACTATTCGTGAGCAGCGCCCGGATGTGGTGTTCGCGCCGCATGTCGAAACCGCGGCGGGTCTGATTCTGCCGGATGACTACGTGATGGCCATGGCGGACGCTGCGCATGAGGTTGGCGCGCTGATGGTGCTGGATTGCATCGCCTCGGGCTGCGCCTGGGTCGATATGAAGGCAACGGGCGTGGACGTCCTGATCTCGGCCCCGCAGAAAGGCTGGAGCGCGTCGCCCTGTGCCGGTCTGGTTATGTTGTCTGAACGGGCTGAGGCGCGGTTGGAAGAGACCACATCCGACAGTTTTGCAGTCGACTTGAAGAAATGGCGTCAGATCATGCAGGCCTATGAGAATGGCGGCCATGCCTATCATGCCACCATGCCGACCGACGCGCTGCAAGCGTTCCGGGACACAATGGCCGAGACCCGCGATTACGGCTTCGAAAAGCTGCGTGATGCGCAATGGGCATTGGGCAACGGCGTGCGGGCAATGCTGAAGGACAAGGGCATTGTGTCAGTGGCCGCCGATGGGTTCGGCGCGCCGGGAGTTGTGGTCAGCTATACCTCGGACCCCGAGGTTCAGAACGGTAAGAAATTCGCCGCGCTGGGAATGCAGATCGCCGCTGGCGTACCGCTGCAATGTGACGAACCCGAAGGATTCAGCACTTTCCGTCTGGGCCTGTTCGGGCTGGACAAGCTGTACGATGTAGATGGCACAATCGCGCGGCTCAAGCGCGTGCTGGATCAGGTATTGTGATCGTCTGAGTGATCTGGGGGCCTCAGCGCACGCCGAGGCCCATCTGCATCAAGGTCTTGCGCACGGGCGGCAGGGAATAGAGCGCGTTCAGCCCCATCGCCCGCGCATCGCGCAGCGGCCGTGCCTCGATCATCGAGGCGCGGTTCAGAAGGTCGATGCCTTTGACGCGCAATTCGATCTCGGTGTGACGGGCCTTGTGGTAGGCATCCAGCATCTGTACGTCACCCAGACCTTCGGGGCGGGCCTGCGCCAAATCCAGCAGGCTGCGCAAATCACCCAGCGACATGTTCAGCCCCTGCGCGCCGATGGGCGGCACCACATGGGCGGCTTCGGCCATCAGGGCAATCCGTTCACCCGACAGCCGTTCCGCCGACTGGCTGATGATCGGCCAGATTGTCCGGCGTGAGGCCAGTTTCAACGGTCCGAACAACCCACAGGAACGCTCGGTCATCAGAGCCTCAAAAGCCTCGGGTTCGGTGTTCAGCAGCTCAACCGCACGCGGTCCGCGCTCCATCCAGACAATCGCGGATGAGGGCTGGCCTTGCCAGTCGGGCAGGGGGACCAGAGTGAACGGCCCACCCGAGCGGTGGATCTCGGTCGAGACATTCTCGTGCGGAATCGGGTGCGTCACGGCAAAAGCCAGCGCCTTCTGACCGTAGCGTGTGGTGTGCACGTTGATCCCCGCGGCCTCGCGCATGGGGGAATTGCGCCCGTCGGCAGCGATCACCAGTTTGCAGCGGATGCGGCTGCCGTCGCTTAGGCCCACACGCGCCTCGGCGGTGCGGGTGAACAGGCTGACAGTGCCGGTGCCGGGGCGGAAATCGACATTGGGCAGTTCGGCCAGACGGGCCACCAATTCACGCCGCAGCAACCAGTTGGGCAGGTTCCAGCCAAAGGGCTGGTCCGAAATATCAGCGGCGTTGAAATCGCGTATTACACGGGGTTCGGGCACGTCGCCGCCCGCATCGACAATGCGCATGATCTGCAAGGGGGCGGCGTGTTCATCCAGCCGCTGCCACAGCCCGCATTGCTCCAAAAGCCCGTGCGCAGGCTGCAGAAACGCCGTGGTCCGCAGATCGGACCCGTCCACGTCACGTTCAGTGATGGGCGGAGTGGGGTCGACGCAGACAACGTCGAACGCTGCAGTTCCAAACACCGCCGCAGCGGTCAGTCCGGCGATTCCCCCGCCGGAAATCAGGATGTCACAGCTGTCTGTCATGGCCTTGGTCTCCGAGGTTTGGGCAGAAACTAGTTCGGTTCCAAGGTGGGTGCCAAGTGACATCCTGTCCCGCTTGTCAGCCGCGCGAAATCAGAATGAGGAGGATGAACATCATCGGCACCATCATCACGGCCGGGATATAAAGCCCCGGCAGGCCAAACAGCAGGGCCGAGCACCCCCACATGCTGACGATCGCAGCGGCCGTATAATACCAGTCTTCGGCCTCGCCATTGGCGGCGTCTTTTGCCAGCCAGCCGAAAACGGGGATTGCAAACAACAGGCGCTGCCAAATGGGCAGGCGCCGAGGCATCTCGATCGCGCTCATGGGGTTCTCCGGTTCTGTTCGTCGCTGAGGCGCATATAGGGGCGATGCTGCACCTGCAAAATGTGCAGATCGTCGCAGCGTGACAGCCTATCGCAGACGGGCCAGAAATGCGGTCAGATCGTCGGTGTGGTGGTGGATATGGTCGGCTTCGTGCGGCTCGGGCGCGACGTGAACCGTGCGCATTCCCATCGCGTGCGGAGCGGCCAGATTGCGCGGGTCATCCTCGAACATTGCGGCCCTGGTCGTGTCGATTCCATCCTGGGCGAAGATCTTCTCGAATGCGGCTCTTTCCGGCTTTGGCCGATAGCCCGCGTGCTCGACGCCATAGATCGCGTCGAACAGGCCGCTAAGTCCGCGCGCGTCCAGAACGCGTTCGGCATAGGGCGCGCTGCCGTTGGTGTAGACGATGCGGCGGCCGGGCAGGGACCGGATATGACCGGCCAGTTCTGCGTCGGGGTCCATGTGGCTCATGTCTACCTGATGAACCGCGTGCAGATAAGGATCGGGGTCAAGATCGTGCTCGGCCATCAGCCCTGCCAATGTGGTACCGTATTGCCGCCAATAATGCGAGCGTAGCCGATCCGCCTCGGCCCGGTCGACGCCGATGGCCTGGACTACGTAGTCCGTCATCAGCACCTCGATCTGGTCGAACAGACGCATGTGAGGCGGATAGAGCGTATTGTCCAGATCGAACACCCATTGGGTGACGTGGGAAAAGGCAGGTTTGACCATGGTTTTGGTTTAGAGCGCGGGGCACCGGTTTTCAATGCTGCTCTTGATCCGGAGGGCAAGTGACGGATAGACATGTTCGAACGAGGAGACAAACCACCCAATGCCCCAATCCAGACAGCCCAACAAAGACGCCTACAGCCTAATTCTCGAAGCGATCGACTTGGGCGTTTACAAGCCCGGCGACCGTCTGGTCGAAAGCGAGTTGGCTGAGCGGTTCGGGGTGTCGCGTACGCCGATCCGTGAGGCGCTGCAACGGCTGGAAACGCAATCCCTGCTGGAACGCGACGGGCGGTCCTTGATTGTCGCCTCGCTGGACCACAACCAGATGGCCGAGCTGTACGTGGTGCGGCGTGAGCTGGAGGGGCTTGCCGCGAAACTGGCCGCCAGGCACGCCACCGAAGAAGAAGTCAAGGTGTTGCAGGATATGGTTGCCGCTGATGACGCGCTTGTCGATGACCCGGTGGCCTTGTCACGGGCGAACCGGCGGTTCCACGAACAGATTCATCTGGCCTCGCACAACCGTTATCTGGTGCAGCAATTGGACCTTGTGCATCGTACAATGGCGCTGATGGCTACGACATCGCTGGCGGCGCAGGGCCGGGGCGAAATCGCGCAGAGCGAACACAAGGGGATCGTCGAGGCGATCGCAGCCCGCGATGAAGAGGCGGCTGGACGAGCCCTCAAGGATCACATTTCGGTCGCCTTCACAACGCGCCTGAAACAGGATGCCATCCGTCGCGAGAGCTGACCGTCAGTGCGGCAGGCCCTCTTCGCTGGCCTGGCCGTGTTGTGTTTTGTCCCAGAAGAATGGGTCCAATAGCAGTTCCCACAGGGCCTTGTATGCAGCCAGAACGCCCAGCGGAAAATACAGCGGCATTGTCGGCACCCAAGCGAGCAGAAAACGCCGTTCGCGCGCGGACACTGCGATTACTCCGACCAGAGTATTGACGGCCTCTGCAAGCAGGAACAGGCCGAACAATGCGGTAAGTCCGGCACCCGAGAGGATCGGATCAAGCGGGCTGGGCAGGCCAAAGGTCGTCAACCAGAACAGCCACAGGACCGGAGCCAGCACGAACTGCCCGACGGTCCCAAGAAAGAACGCTTGCAGGCCGAGAAATCGCCAGGGGCCGAGATCGCTCAGCAATCGCAGTGGTGACCGCATGTGAACAAGGTAGGTGACCATGAACCCCTTGAGCCAGCGAGAGCGTTGCCGCACCCACGGCCAGGCGCGAAAATTCGCCTCTTCAAACGTGGCGGTATCGACCATTTCCGTACGGTACCCGGCCCGGCTGAGCCGCACGCCCAGATCGGCATCTTCGGTGACGTTGTGGGCATCCCACCCGCCCAGCTCCAGCAGCTTGTCACGGCGGAAAAAGAACGTGGTTCCACCCAAGGGCACCACCAGCCCAAGTCGCGCGATGCCTTGCAGGATCACCCGAAACCAGCTGTTGTATTCGATGGTAAAGCAGCGTGATCGCCAGTTGGTGCGGGGGTTGTAATAGTCCAGAACGCCTTGCAGGCAGACCACATCCTCGTCCGTCCGTGCAAAGTGCCGGACAACCCGTTCGATCTGGTCCGGCTGTGGTGCGTCCTCGGCATCCCAGACGCCCAGAATATCGCCGCGGCAAAAATCCAGCGCAAAGTTCATTGCGCGGGGTTTGGTGGTCAGACCGTTCAGGGCGGGCACCTCGACGGTTCTGATCCAGCTGGGCAAATGGGCTTGCGCCAATGTGGACCGCGTCACTTCATCGGTTTCTTCCAGCACGAGAATGACATCCAGCAGCGCCTTGGGGTAAGTCAGCCGCCGCAGTCGGCGGATCAGGGCGCCGGCAATTTCTCTCTCTTTATAGAGCGGCACCATGATGGAGACACAGGGTAATGCCAATGGCGGGCTGGGGGGTGGTGTTTTGCTACGGCGTGTCCGGTGATGCCAGATGTAGTTCAGGAGGCCAGCCAAGCGCAGACACAGAAACAGGATCAGGCTGATCACGGCAGCTGCGACCAGTACGGCAAACCCGGTCATTGGAAAGGCGGCAAACAATGTCATAAGGCCCGCGAGCGCGACCGCAGGCCCAACACGGGATCGCGGGGTCCAGGACCGGCAGCTCTGGTCAAGGTCCACCCGGGCTTCGGCGGCCTCGGCAAGAGGGGTAGAGAACACGCGCGCGATTGCGTCGTCGATCTGATCTGCGACGGCGAGCACGGGGATGATTGTGTAGCCGGTATCCTCCAGTTCGGTTTGCACGTCCGGGAACAGATCGGGCCGCGCCGTGCAGACCAATAGAATGGGCCCCAACTGCCGCCACGGGATGACATTATGTGCCAGCCAGAAGTCAACGGGCTTGATCCGGCACAGATTGGAGGGTGGGGGCAAGCTGTCCAGATCGGCTATCTGCAGGCCGGTTTGCTCGGACAAGGCGTTCAGCACGTCCTGACGGTTGACCCAGCCCTCGGCCACCAGAATTTCACCTAGCGGCGCCTGCTGCCAGGATTGCAGAAACAGTGCTTCGTCCAGCTGTGCCTTTGTGATCAAGCCACGGTCGACAAGACAAGCCCCCAAAGGCTTGCGTTCCTGAGCAGGTATCGGCGCGGCGTGCGCGAAATGCTGCAGGTTCAGTTCGACCATAACGAAACAACCCTGACGCGATTAGCAGGCATCAGGGTTGCTCAATTAAGGTTAACAGCGGGTTAACTCTGATCAAAACGCTGTTTATGCGGTGGCTTTCTTGTCCGCCATCGCGGCTGCAAAGCGTTCGAACAGATAGAAACTGTCTTGCGGGCCGGGCGAGGCTTCGGGGTGGTACTGAACCGAATAGACCGGGCGGTCGGACATACGGATGCCGCAGTTCGAGCCGTCAAACAGCGACCGGTGAGTCTCAACCACGCCCTCGGGCAGAGACTGCGCGTCCACCGCAAAACCGTGGTTCATCGAGGTGATCTCGACCTTGCCGGTCTCCATATCCTTGACCGGGTGGTTGGCGCCGTGGTGGCCGTGGTTCATCTTGACGGTCTGACCGCCCAAGGCCAACGCCAGCATCTGGTGGCCTAGGCAGATGCCAAAGACGGGCAGGTCGGTAGTGTCCAGAACCTCTTTGATCATCGGAACGGCGTATTCACCAGTGGCCGCCGGGTCGCCAGGGCCGTTGGACAGGAAGACGCCGTCAGGATTGTGCGCCAGAACTTCCGCCGCTGTCGCAGTGGCGGGCAGCACAGTTACGTCACAACCAGCCGAGGCGAGGCAGCGCAGAATGTTGCGCTTGGCGCCGAAATCCACGGCAACAACCTTATGTGCGGGGGCGTCCTGACGGGTATAGCCATCGGGCCATGCCCAACGCATCTCGTCCCAGCGATAGCTTTGGGCGCAGGTGACCTCTTTGGCGAGATCCATACCTTCCAGCCCCGCAAAGCCGCGTGCGGCGGCGACCAAAGCCTCAATGTCGAAATTGCCCTCGGGGTCATGGGCCAGCGCTACATGCGGCGCGCCTTGCTGACGGATGGCGCGGGTCAGGCGACGGGTGTCGACGCCGCCGATGGCGATGCGGCCACGACGGGTCAACCAGGTCTTCAGCTCTTCGGCCGAGCGCCAGTTCGACGGCTCGGTCGGGTCCCATTTGACCACCATCCCGGCGGCCACAGGATCACCGGTTTCGTCATCCTCGGGGTTCACGCCGACATTGCCGATATGCGGGAAGGTGAAGGTGACGATCTGCCCGGCGTAGGACGGATCGGTCATGATTTCCTGATAGCCGGTCATGGCGGTGTTAAAGCACAGTTCGGCCACAGTCTGACCGGTGGCGCCGAAGCCCATCCCGTAGAACAGTGTACCGTCGGCCAATGCCAGACATGCGGTGGGCTTGGACGGGGCGTTCTGGACCATCGGGCGACTCTCCTGCTGGGTAAATCGGCGCATAACTAAGGGGGTTGCGGCGCTGGGTCAAGTCTGTTGAAATTTTGCGCTATTGTGTAAAATCAATGAGTTAGCAATATTCACTTCCGGTTGTATCGCGCTTTTTGTTTCGATATGGTCGGGGTTCCTTTTCCATGGGGATGGACAGATCATATGGATATGCGATCACGGGTGAACTCTGCCCTGAAGCAAGCAATGAAAGACAAAGATGCCGAGCGTTTGTCGACGCTGCGGTTGATTAACGCTGCAATCAAAGACCGCGACATCGCTTCGCGGGCCTCTGACAATGAAGAGGCCAAAGGCTGCGGCGACGCCGAGGTTCTTGAAATCCTTGGGAAAATGACCAAACAGCGCAAGGAAAGCGCCCGCGCCTATGAAGAGGGCGGACGGCTGGACCTGGCCGAGCGGGAACTGCGCGAGGTCGAGGTTATCGAGGAATTCCTGCCCAAGCAGTTGGATGACGACGAGGTCTCCAAAGCCATTCAGACGGCGATTACTGCCACCGGAGCGGGTTCGATCCGCGACATGGGCAAGGTCATGGGCGAGCTCAAGACCCGCTACACCGGCCAGATGGATTTCGGCAAGGTCGGCCCGATGGTCAAGGACCACCTGTGCGCCGCGTCGAACGGCGGCTGCTGAAAACATTCAAATGTTGTGACTGCATTTACTGCGCGACCGGTTCGCGCAGTTTTTGTTTCAGGTCGTCGTATAGAGCGATACGCTCGTCCTCGGACAGGAACGCTCCGATTTCCACTTCGCGCCCATCTCCGGTCAACGTGACATAGTTTGGAACGGGTCCGCCGTGTTTGTGCATCTCGGGCCGGGCCCAATAGCGGTTGCAGGTCCATTCTTGCTGGCCCGAACGTGGGTCATGGTGGATTAGATGCGCCTTCGTGCCGGTCAGGGTCAGAATCTCGAATACGCTGCGGGCGCGATAGTTGGTCAGGATGGCCAGCCACAGGCCCAGAACGGTCAGCAACAGGAAGGGCAGCAGCCCCCACAGGATCACCGATCCCAACACCGCCAGCAATGGAATCAGCCCAAACAGAAACACCGACAGGATCACGATCATCGCCCCGCGCCGCGGCAACGAGTTATGCGGCCAAAGGCGCAGCTCCTGTTCGGTTTCCGAGGTCTGATTCCATCGGTAGGGCATGGTTGAAAGCTAGCGCAACAAGGGTGCGTGTCGAAGGGAAATGATCAGGTCACATGGCCGACGCGCGACCATGACAGCGCGTCGTCCAGCCGGTCATCACCCCAGAAAACTTCGCCGTTGACGACAAGGCTTGGGGCTCCGAAAACCCCGAGTTTCGCGGCATGTTCCGTTTCGGCCTCAAGTGCTGCGACGGTATCGGGGCTGCGGGCGCGGGCCAGCACCAGACGCGGGTCCTGCTGGCACCTGTGCAGCGCTTCGGTGATGGCGGATTCGCTGCCAGCTTCGTTATTTTCCTCGAACCAGATGCGATACAGCGTCTGGGTGAAATTCTTGCCCCAGCCGTCTCCCATGCCCAGCAAGGCGACCTGATTGGCCAGCGCCAGGTCCGAGATCGGGTAAGGTGCGGGCAAGTTGGCGTGGATGCGGTACTTTGCAGCCCGGCGCTCGATATCCCGCCACATATATGCGGATTTCACCGGCTTGCCGGCAAACGGGATATTCTGCTGGTCCTTCATCACGCTGCGCACATTGAACGGTCGCCATTTCACCGTGACGTCGTGTTCCGCGCTCCAGTCGTCCAGACGCATGATCGTCAGGAAGCTGTAGGTGCTGCCTATAGAATACCAAAAATCAATTTCGGGCATGTGATACCCCCGGGTTGCCGGATGTCCAAACTCTGACAGGATAGCCGATTTTGGCGGTTCTGGCGACTTTTGGGCTGTAATCCAGAGCGGTAACGAAAAAACCCCGCCGATTCGGCGGGGTTTTCTTTGGGGTTGGCAGGGATCAGTGCGCGTGGCCTTTGTCCCAGTCTTCCTGCTTGGGCAGCTGCTCGAACGTGTGCTCGGGCGGCGGCGAGGGCAGGGTCCATTCCAGCGTATCCGCATATTCGTTCCATGGGTTCGGGCGGGTCTCTTTCGCGCCACGCAGCAGGGCGTAGATCACGATGCTGAAGAACAGCAGGAACGAGGCGAACGAGATGAACGCGCCGATTGACGAAACAAGGTTCCATTGGGCGAATGCCTCGGGGTAGTCGATATAGCGGCGTGGCATGCCCTGACGGCCCAGGAAGTGCTGCGGGAAGAAGGTCAGGTTGGCGCCGATGAAGAACAGCCAGAAGTGAACCTTGCCCCAGAATTCCGAGTACTGACGACCGGTCATCTTCGAGAAGTAGAAGTACACACCCGCAAAGATCGCAAAGACGGCACCCAAGCTCATCACATAGTGGAAATGCGCAACCACGTAGTAGGTGTCGTGATAGGCGCGGTCGATACCGGCCTGCGACAGCACCACACCGGTCACACCGCCAACGGTGAACAGGAACAGGAAGCCGAAGGCGAACAGCATCGGTGTCTTGAACTCGATGGACCCGCCCCACATAGTCGCGATCCATGAGAAGACCTTAACGCCTGTGGGTACCGCGATGACCATCGTTGCCAGCATGAAGTAGGCCTGCTGACGCAGCGACATGCCAACGGTGTACATATGGTGCGCCCACACGACAAAGCCCAGCACACCGATTGCGATGATCGCCCAGACCATCGGCAGGTAGCCGAAGATCGGCTTGCGAGAGAAGGTCGCGATGACGTGGCTGATGATGCCGAAACCGGGCAGGATCACGATATACACTTCCGGGTGGCCGAAGAACCACAGGATGTGCTGATACAGGATCGGATCGCCACCACCGGCCGGATCAAAGAAAGTGAAGCCAAAGTTGCGGTCCATCAGCAACATGGTGATCGCGCCCGCCAGAACCGGCAGCGACAGCAGAATCAGCCACGAGGTGACGAAGATCGACCAGCTGAACAGCGGCACCTTGAACAGGGTCATGCCGGGGGCACGCATGTTCAGGAAGGTGGTGATCATGTTGATCGCGCCGAGGATCGAGGAGGCGCCCGATACGTGCACGGCAAAGATCGCAAGGTCCATGGACATGCCGCCCTCGGTCGTGGACAGCGGCGGGTACAGAACCCAGCCCACGCCTGAACCGGCCTGGTCATTGCCGCCCGGCGCGAGCAGCGACGCAACGCCCAGCGAGGTACCGGCGACGTACAGCCAGAAGGACAGGTTGTTCATCCGCGGGAACGCCATATCCGGCGCACCGATCTGCAACGGCATGAAATAGTTGCCAAATCCGCCGAACAGGGCGGGAATGACAACGAAGAACATCATCAGAACACCGTGATAGGTGATCATCACGTTCCACAGATGTCCGTTGGGGGTACATGGGTCAGCCATGAAGCCTTCCAGGCACATGTACTGAACACCGGGGTGCATCAGCTCGAGCCGCATGTAAACGGTCATCAGAACCGAGATCAGACCGACAATGGCCGAAACGATCAGGTAGAGAATCCCGATGTCCTTGTGGTTGGTCGACATGAACCAGCGCGTGAAAAAGCTGCGCTGGTCTTCATGGTCGTGACCATGAATGGCTGCGTCTGCCATTATAGGTGCCTCCTGTTGCAACTGACCGCGCAGCCAGACCTCTCCGGCGCGCGGTATTATTGCTGGTTTTAGAATGCGAAAGAGGCACCTTCAATGGCCGAGTTTGATCTGGATCAAGATTAATTGTCGCGGGGCGGAGGAAAACCCGCGAAATCCTGGCCGTGAACAGGGCATATCTGGCGATTGCTTCTGTTATTTCAAGGGGCGGCAAACGATCATTCGCGCGGCTTGGCAGAGTTCCGCCTTGACCCACGGGGTTGCGGGCCGCAGAACTACGCACAATACCCGAAATCGGAGACTTGATATGGACGCTTACGATCCCGACAACATCTTCGCCAAGATCCTGCGCGGAGAGATTCCCTCGACCCGTGTGTACGAGGATGACGATACGCTGGCCTTCATGGATATCATGCCACGGTCGGACGGGCATCTGCTGGTGATCCCCAAAACGCCCTGCCGAAACCTGCTGGATGCGTCGCCCGAACAGTTGGTCGCAGTGGTTGCAACAACGCAGAAACTGGCGAACGCGGCGGTCAAGGCCTTTGACGCCGACGGAGTCACCGTCCAGCAATTCAACGAGGCCGCGGGCGGGCAGGAGGTCTTCCACCTGCATTTCCACATCCTGCCTCGTTACGAGGGCGTGTCGCTGCGTGCCCCGGGGCAGATGGGTGACTTCGACCTGATCGCGCAGCACGCGGACAAGATCAAAGCGGCACTGGCCTGATCAGTCTTTGCTGTCATGCGGCCCCAGACATGCGCTGTGGTCGCCAAACGCGTGGAGCACGGCGCAAACGTGGTTGTGCCCGCCATCGCAGGCTGCGGTAATGCGGGTCAGTTCGGCCTCGAGCTTTCGCAGTTGCGTGATCCTATCCCGCAGGTCAATCAGTTGCCGTTCGGCAATCTCGTGCGCCCGGTCCAGATCCGAACCGCGTGCCCCTTCCAAAGACAGCAACGCTTCGACATCGGCCAAGGGAAGGCCGAGATCGCGCCCATGACGAATGAACCGAAGGCGGTTCAGGGCGGTTTCATCATACCGACGCTGGTTTCCGGCCGTTCGGTGCGGCTTGGGCAGCAGGCCTTTTTCTTCGTAGAACCGAATTGTGGGCACCTTGACACCAGTGCGGTTAGACAGTTCTCCGATCGAGTACATTTTTCGTATTTCGCCTCTTGAACCTCTAGTGGCTAGAGGAATTACATGGGGTGGGTAACCGAAACAAGGAACTCCGGTAAAATGCCACATGATCACCACGGGCACACTCACATTGACCCCACGAAAGGCGATAAGCGCGTTGCCGGCGCGATAGCGGTCAATATGCTGCTGACCTTTGCGCAGGTCATCGGCGGCATCCTCTCGGGGTCGCTGGCGTTGATCGCGGATGCGCTGCACAATTTCTCGGACGCCATCGCGCTGATCATCGCGTTCTTTGCCCGCAAGATCGCCCGCCGCCCCGCCGATCCGCGCATGAGCTTTGGCTATGGGCGCGCCGAGGTGGTTGCGGCGCTGATCAACTATACGACGCTGATCGTCCTGTCGGTTTATCTGATGTACGAAGGGATCATGCGGTTCTTCCAGCCTGAACCCGTCAATGGATGGATGGTGGTCTGGATCGCAGCCCTTGCTTTGATCGTGGACCTGATCACCGCCGCGCTGACCTATACGATGGCGAAGGACAGCATGAACATTCGCGCAGCCTTCATTCACAACGTGGCCGACGCGCTGGGATCGGTGGCCGTCATCATTGCGGGTGCCGCCGTGATCCTCTTCGGCTGGACATGGGTCGATCCGGCAGTCACGATCCTGATCGCGGTCTACATCCTGTGGCACGTCAAATCCGAGATCCGTGAAACCATTCGGGTTCTGATGCTGGGCGCGCCGTCCGATCTGATCCCCGAAGATGTCGCCTCCGCCATCGAGGCGACAGACGGCGTTGCCGGCGTTCATCACATCCACCTCTGGAGCATGCAGGAGCGCGAGCCAGCCCTGACTGCGCATCTCGAGATCGCTGCCCTGCGCTGGGCGGATGCAGACTCCATACGGCTTGCTGTGAAGGAAACGCTGAAATCCGGGTTTGGAATTGGTCACGTGACGCTGGAACTGGAACGGGCGGAACAGGCCTGCACGGCACCGCCCCGGTTTGGGCATGACGATTTGCATCGGGCCTAAAATGAAATTGCCGTTCCGATTTGGGGTCGGAACGGCAGACTCGTAACCAAACACTTTTCCGAATACCCAGAATATCCGGGATCACCGGTTTAACACACCACTCACTCTAGAACGGTAAGAATAGAGTACCCGTTAACGCGCGATTTGTATTCTCCGGAGTGAGCTTTCACCGAATAAAACCCAAAACTTTTGGGCAAAATGGTAGATTGCGTTCAGGTTCGGAAACAAAAATCCCAGCGGGAAAAGATTGTTAATCCCGATTTTGGCTGTCAGCGATTCGTTGTCGGGTCAGGCTTTGACCGGCTGGAAGCAATCCGAGAAAGTTTTTTTCAAGGCGACATCGACATCCGCCATTGTCACCGGCAGGCCCAGATCGACCAGCGAGGTGACCCCATGCTCGGTGATACCGCAGGGGACGATGCCCGAGAAATGCTCGAGATCCGGTTCGACATTGATCGAGATGCCGTGAAAGCTGATCCATTTGCGCAGGCGCAGACCGATGGCGGCGATCTTGTCTTCGGCGGGCTGGCCGGTGACGGTCAGAGGCTTGTCATCCCGGCGCACCCAGACGCCGACGCGGCCGTCGCGGATTTCACCCTGCACGTTGAATTCTGCCAACGCGGCGATCACCCAGTTTTCCAACTTTTTGACAAAGCCCCGCACGTCCTTGCCGCGCTTGTTCAGGTCCAGCATGACATAGGCAACGCGCTGGCCGGGGCCGTGATAGGTGTATTCCCCGCCGCGTTTGGCCTCATAGACCGGGAAGCGGTCTGGGTCGGTCAGGTCCTCGATCCGGGCCGAGGTTCCTGCGGTATAAAGCGGCGGATGTTCCAACAACCACACGCACTCGTCCGCTTCGCCCGCAGCGATTGCAGCCACCCGCGCCTCCATAAAGGCGACGGCCTCGGTATAGTCGGTTAACCCGTCGGTGATCTTCCACTCCATGACGGTTCCATATCGCGCGGATGTGCTAAGGGAAAGGGGTCACGCGGCTTCGGCCAGGCAGCGTTGCAGAACCTGAGCGTAGGTGTCCGTACCCTGCGCCCCAGTCAACAGATATTTGCCGCCGAACACCATCGACGGAACGCCCGAGATACCCCGACTGGTCCAGAACTCCTGCTTTTGGCGCACTGTGGCGACATGCGCACCGGATTCGAGTGCGGATCGCGCGACGTCTGCGTCCAGCCCGGCCGCCGTAACCGTATCAAGCAGGATATCAGTTTGTGAGACGTCTTTCTGGTTGGTGAAATACGCTTGGAACAATGCCAGCTTCAGCGGATGCTGCCGACCCTGAGACTCAGCCCAATCCAGCAATTGGTGCGCTGCAAAGGTGTTCACCATTCTACTGTCATCGTCGAAGTTGAACGCAAACCCCAGTTCTGCGCCCAGCTGCGTCAATCGATCACGTGCCTGCTGGCTTTGTTCGGCGGTTGTTCCGTATTTCTCCATGATATGCTCGCGCAGGTTCTGGCCTTCGGGCGGCATGGCGGGGTTCAGTTCGAACGGATGCCACCTGAGGCGCGCCAGCACGTTTTCCTGCTTCAGCGCCAGATCAAGCTGTCTAAACCCAACAATGCACCAGGGGCAGACAACGTCCGAAATAATGTCGATCTGAACGACGGGGCGAGGATCGGGGGTGGTCATGTCCGGACTCCTGACGGGTGATGGGGGGTGATGTGCAGCTATAGATATGGGCGCGGGCGGGGAATTCAAACCGGCGTGTTTTTTGCCTCTTCACATCCCGATCATCAGCGTCTATACGCCCCTCTACCAAGTCACTGGCAGTGCGGTCGTGGCGGAATTGGTAGACGCGCAGCGTTGAGGTCGCTGTGGGGTAACACCCGTGGAAGTTCGAGTCTTCTCGACCGCACCATTCTTATCAGAAAATCTGGCGATTGGCCCGTTCGGGGCGGGTAGAGTTGCACCAGTTTGCCGTGGATTATCTTTGTCGTGATTTCCTGTCTCGCCCACGCCCTCGGGGTTGTGTATGACGAACATCAATACAGATCGGGAAGTGTTGATGTCGCAGGCCATTACCGTATTCACCACGATGAAGAACGAAGGCCCCTATATGCTGGAATGGGTCGCGTTCCACAAAACGTTGGGGGTCGATCACTTTGTGATCTTTACCAATAACTGCGACGACGGCACCGATGATATTGCCCGCCGATTGCAGGATCTGGGGCTGGCCACCCATGTCTCGAACGAGGTCAAAGAGGGCGGCAACCCGCAACATCAGATGTTGCGGCGGGCGCGGCGTCAGCCCAAGGTCAAGGAAGCCGACTGGCTGCTGTGTCTGGATGTGGATGAGTTCTGGAATATTCGCCATGGCGACAATAGCTTTGACGCTCTGATTTCTGAGGTCGAGAACCGCGCGGGTCAGCCGGTGGATGCGATCTCATTCGCGTGGAAGCTGTTTGGAAGCTCGGGGAATATCAGCTTTGAAGACCGGCCGGTGACCGAAGTCTTCGAGATGGGGGATCAGGAGTTTCCCTATCACTCGGGCCGGGCCTACGGTCTGAAAACCCTGTTCCGCAACAACGGCAAGTTCACCCGGTTCGGACCGCATCGTCCGAAAGGGATTGAAGAGGGCAAGGAAAGCGAGGTCGCCTGGTCCGACGCTGGCGGTAATCTGTTCCCGGTGGAAAAGGTGGGGTGGCGGGCCTGGCCGGGGTTTGACCACTCGCTTGGACGTCTGCACCACTACTCGGTCCGGTCGCTGGATGGATTTCTGATCAAGCGCGACCGGGGGCGGACGAACCATATCAAGGTGGATCAGGGGCAATCCTACTGGCAGGACATGAATGCCAACAAAGAGGCCGACGCCTCGATTCAACCGATTGCCCGGCGTGCGGCACCGCTTCTGGAAGAGTTGAAGGCAGATCCGGTGCTGAGCGACTTACACAGGCAGGCCTGCGACTGGCACCGCGCCAAAATCGCCGAAATCAAAATGCGCCCGGATTGGGTGGATTTCCGGATGTGGCTGGCGGATAATCTCATCTGAGGATCATGGCAGACGACCTTTCGAAAGAGCAGCTGAAACCAGAACACCCCGACCGCAAGACGGGGTACGAGCGTATTCTGACCGATCCCGCGCCGCCGTGGTTCGTCGAACTTTACCCCGGCGGTGACGGCACCGGGTTCCTGCAAAAGCTCGAACGCCATTCAGTGCTTTTCCATCAACGCTCTGCGTCACAACTGGTTGTCAGCTTTGACAATATCGCCAACGCCAACGATCTGTCCTTTGCGCGCGAACCCTGGGGTTGGAAGTTTTTCCGCGATGAGGGGTGGTCGCATATGGGGGTCTTTGCGCGCTCCAAGGCGTGGTATCGCGACCTCGAGATCATCTCTTATTTCCAGAACCGCGCGGCCGAGGGGTTTTTTGACGCATTCGATCAGGTCGTCTTTGCCGGTGCCTCGATGGGCGGGTTCGGGGCGCTGGCTTTCTCTGAACTGGTGCCTGGTGCAAATGTCATCGCGTTCAACCCGCAGACCACGCTGGATGAACGACTGGTGCCGTGGGAGACCCGGTATCGCTTTGGCCAGGTGCAGGACTGGGACCTGCCTTTGGGCGACGCGGCGCAAACGGTGAAGATGGCAGGCAAGGCCTATGTGTTCTATGATCCGTTTTTTGACCTCGACAGGCAGCAGGTCACGCGGTTGCAGGGCGAAAACGTGGTATTGCTCAAGACGTGGTTTTCGAACCACTTCGCAGCCCCGATGCTGCGCAAGCTGGATATTCTCAAACCGGTGATGCTGAAGGCGATGGACGGATCGCTGCAGCCAGAGGAATTTTATCGGATGATGCGAGCGCGCCGTGGCCTGCCGATGGTCATGCGCGCCATCGCGGCGCAGGCAGGTGAGCGGCATCCCCAACTGGTCCGACAGGCCCGCCAGAGGTTCCGGGCGTTGCGTCGCGCTGCACTGGCCGAGAACTCTCAGTGATGCCTGCAAAAGGGGTGTTCATCGGACAGCGCAAGGACCGCATGGGCGCACGTCTGTTGATGATGCTGACCTGCATCCGTCTGGCCGAGGATTTCGGCACAACCTACAGGGTGAACTGGTTTCCGCAAGGATCAGACGCGCCCGAACTGGATCAGCCACAGGAGTTGTTCGCGCGGGACTGGATGGATGCGCGCTTTCTCAGCGGTAAGGAATTCGACCGGCTTGCCAAAAAGGCCCTGCCGATCTGGGCCTTTCAGGGGGACAAGACCCCGGATCGTCTGGTTGCGCATCTCGACGCGGGCCGCTCGGTTCTGGTCGAGGAAGGGTTCGAAGTGCTGGCCTTCCCGTGGGAGGATATCGAGGCGATCCGCCCGCGATACCGGGATTTCATCCATCAGATCGGTTTCACGGACAAGATCCGCGCCATCATGGCCCGCGCGGATGAAAAGTTATCGGGGCAGGGCGTGTCGGCCTATCACATCCGCCGCGGAGACATTCTGAACGGATTGCCCTGGAAGCACACGACCTGGCCCGCAAAGATCGAACCGGAAGAGTTGTACGAGGCGCATCTGGAGAAAACCGCCGGTCAAGCGGCCATCATGTTCTCGGATCAACCCGAACTGATCGCCCGGTTCCAGAAGCGTTTCCCTAAGCTGTTGCGGATGTCGGACATCGCGGATGTTTCGGACATGACGCGGGCGCAGCGCGACTTTCTTGAGCTGTATACGATGTCACGGGCCGAGCAGGTGGTGGCGCCGTACATATCGGCGTTTTCAATGGCCGCTGCCCGAATCTCGGGGCGGCAACGATTGGTGTTCAAGGATGTCTTGGCCGAAGAAGAAATCTCGCGGGCCAATCATCACGTGGTTGATCGTGTGTCCAAAGGACCCGGCGCCTTTCTGAACCCGTCTGAGGCGGCACATATCTTTGCCAAGGCCGCGCAGTATCTGAGCGCGCGCGATGAAATAGATACAGCCTACGATCTGGCCCAACCCATTCTGGAGGCCGGGGCCGACAACGCCTTCATGCCGCTTTTGCAGGCGATAAACTGTTTCTACCTGTCCAAGTGGAAAGAATGCGAAAAGCTTGCCGCAGCCGGCTTGGACAACAAAAACCTGTGGTCCGAGGACTATGCGGTCTTGCTTGCGTTGCGCGCTGCCACGCTGGGGGCGCAAAAGAAACGGTGGTCGGCCAGCCGTTACCTGGCGCGGGCGTTCTGGGGCAAGCCTTTGCGTCCGGATGTGGCGGTGTTGGCGTCCCGAATGTTGTACCGCGATCAGATTTCCGCCCGGCTGTTTCCGCCGACGGACTGGCAGGTGCAGAGACAGGTGCGGCGGCGGCGCTTCCCACCGTTCAACAACCTGTATCTGGTGCAGCACAAGGTACTGGTCAGGCAGCCTTGCAATTTCGATTTCGTCCTAATGGACTGGTCCGATCTGGCCCTGGATCAAAAAGCCCGCAGAATTCTTGACGATCGCGCCCGGTTGGAGCGTTTGAGCGAGGGGTTCGACACCCTCGAAGGTATCACCGATGATGATCCGGGTGTTCTGGGGGGCAGAACTATGCTGCATTGGCATTTGGGTGCTGTCAGCTTGTCACAGGCCATTGATGAAATGCGAAAAATCACGTCGGGTTGGCCGGAAAACCCGCTTTATCACAAAAGGCTGTCGACGCTTTATGAGGCGGATGGCGATTTGCCCCGTGCCCGGATGACACTGGCCGAGGCATTGGCCTGCGATCCCGGAAACCCCTTTCTGGTGTTTGCGATGGGGAAGTTTCTGGAACGGAATGAAGCCGCCGAGCAAGGGCAAAACCAGATCGTTCAGGCGGCTGACCTCGATGACAACTCGGCGGTCATTCAGGGTGAAGCCGGGCAGATTTACCTGCGGCGCGGCAAAAAGGGCAAGGCGCGGCCCTATCTGCAAAAGGCGAATGACCTGTTTCCGCCGTTCAAGCGTTTTGCAAACCAGTTGGCCCGGACCTGATGAGAATGGCACAGGCGTTCAAAACGATGCTGGATACCTCTTGGCTGTTGCGCCGGGTAAGCCTAGTCTGTGGCCCGAGCGAAAACCGCAGGATTATGGGCGCAAGTTCAATAAGCGGTATAATACGAGGCGAGTAAGTGTCTGACCACGATCCCCGATATATCAGCGTGACCCCGATGAAAAACGAGGGTCCCTTTGTGCTGGAGTGGGTGGCCCATTGCCGTGCGATCGGTATCGATCAGATTGTCGTGATGACCAATGACTGCACAGACGGTACGGATACGCTGCTGCAGCGGCTGGATGAAAGGGGCATCCTGATCCATGTCGACAACAATGCACGCCGCCAGAGCAACCCACAGAAACGGGCATACAGGAAATTCCTGAAGATGGAGATCGCGCGACCCCAGGATTGGGTGCTGGTGATCGACGCTGACGAACACATCAACATCAAAACCGGTGACAACACGCTGCGGGCGCTGACTGATGCCGTGCCGGATGCGAAAATGATATCGATGACATGGCGTCTGTTCGGGAATGCGGGTGTCGTACGGTACGAAGACCGGTTCCTGTCGGATCAGTTCCGGCGCGCGGCGCCGCAGCAAAAACCTCGCCCGCCGCAGGCTTGGGGTTTCAAGACGATGTTCCGGCGCGAGCTTTGGGACACACTGGGGGTTCACCGGCCAAAGCGACCCACGGTCGAAACAATGGAAGAGTGCCATTGGTACAATGGATCGGGGCGGTTGATGCCGGACCGATACTTTACCGGCAGCTGGCGTTCTGCGCGGGATTCCGTTGGCTATGATCTGGTGCAGATCAACCACTATGCGCTGAAATCCTGCGAAAGCTATCTGGTCAAGAAACTGCGCGGTCGTGCCCACCATACGGGGGAAAGCCTTGGCATGGAGTATTGGGACATGATGAACCATAACGCCGAGGAAGACGGTTCAATCGATGCCATCCTCGACCGCAAGCGCGAGCAGTATTACGAATTGCTCGCGGACCCCGAGACAGCCCGGTTGCACCATATGTCCTGTGACCTGCACAGACAGAAGATTGCGCAACTGCGCGAACAGCCTGAGATGCAGGAGTTGATGCAGCGGATGACGGCGGATTTTGCGACCAGTCTAAACGAATGAGCGGGACCACATCTGAAACAGGAGGCGTCTGATGCTCTGGCTGCATTTGGGTATGCCCAAGACCGGCACGACTGCGCTTCAGGGTTATGTGCAGCAGAACGGGGCTCTGCTTGCCGATGTGGGGCTGCGCTATATGGAAACCGGACGGCGGCGCCATGAAGGGCAGGGGCGTCTTGCGATCAGTCACAACATCATTGCCTTCCACATGAACCAGACCAATCAGCCGATGGACATGTTTCGCGAGGCTATGGCTATCGAATACGAAGCGCACAGAGATCAGGCCTGTCTGGTGTCGTCCGAGATGTTCTACAACTGCGATCTGACCAAGCTGGCGCAAGTCTTTGCGGAAATCCCCTCGCGCGAGTTGCGGATCACCTACTATTGCCGCAGGTATTCTGATTTTCTTGAGGCGGATTACAAGCAGCGCGCCAAGAACGGCCGATTGGGGGGCAGTGCAACCGACTATGTCCGCAACTTGTTGGACAGGATCAAGGCTGACCCCGGTATCTACAGTTTCTCGGCGAAAATGGATCGAATCCGTCAGGCGTTTCCGGGGGTCGCCGTTTCGCCGCTCCTGTATGATCGTTCTCAGATGGTGCAGGGGAACGTGATCGATGATTTCATGTCGCATATCGGTGTGTCTTTGCCCGATGGCTGGGTGGCTGATCGGCCCTCGAACCCGTCGCAGTCCCGGGCCGCCAGCGAGGCCTTTGGCATTGTGACGCGGGCGCTAGGCCGGCAGGCAAGCCGCCGCCTGCGTAGGCGCGTGGTCGAAGAACCGGTCATGATCCGACGTTTTGACGTTTTGGAACCGGCTGAACGGGCCTGGCTGGACGAATTCGTCGCCCGCCACGATGTGCCTTTCCAGCAGGAGTTTTTCCCCGAACGGCCCCAGTTGTTTGCCCCTGTTGAACTGAGCGAAGACGATCAGAAATTCCGCCGCGACACGGCGCAGGAATATGACGCCCTGCGTCGCGCGTCCGAGATCGTGTTCCGCATGGCGCTGGAAAACTGAGTATCAGGGCTCGATGGCGATTTCCTGACGCTGGCGGCCGGTTGTCTTGTCAAAGATCAGAATGCGGTTGTCGTCCGTCACCACCGCGTACCAATTGTTGCCGATGGTCACGGCCTGCGCCTTAGCGCCGTTGGGCAGTTCGACCTGATCGGGCAGGGTGGGGGTTCTGTCCGATAGCCGGATGACAATCAGTGCGAATGTCACTAGAACCCCGCCAATCATCACCGCGGTCAGCAGCATGACCATCCTCCGCAGCAGGCGAAGCTGTGGCGTTTCCTGCGGTTCTTGGGGTTCGGAAGGGACAGTCATGGGCACTCGCCAGATAGAATTTCAGATCGCGGCCGATCCGCCGCCACGCCTTGATAAGGCGCTTTCGCGCGATGTGCCAGCCGAGGAAAATCTGTCGCGCACGCGGCTGACCAAGTTGATCGACGAAGGTGCAGTCCTGATCAATGGCGCTGAGGCGCGCGACCCCAAGGCCAAAGTTGCCGAAGGCGCCTCAGTGACGATCACCGTGGGTGAAGCTGAAGACAGCCATATCGGCCCCGAAAACATCCCGCTGGAGGTCGTCTTCGAGGACGCCGACCTGATCGTCATCAACAAACCGGCGGGCATGGTTGTACATCCCGCGCCAGGTTCGCCGAACGGGACGCTGGTGAATGCGCTGCTGCACCATTGTGGCGATGACCTGTCTGGGGTGGGCGGAGTAAAACGTCCAGGTATCGTGCACCGCATCGATAAGGAAACCAGCGGTCTTCTGGTCGTTGCCAAATCGGACGCGGCACATCACGGACTTGCGGCCCAGTTCGAGGCGCACACGGTCGAGCGATACTACCGCGCGATTTGCTACGGCGTGCCCGATGCCAACGACCCCCGTCTGCGCGGGGTAAAAGGCGTCAGCTTTGAGCCCGGCAACATCATGCGCCTGACCACGCAATTGGCCCGGCACAAAACCGACCGGCAACGACAGGCGGTGCTGTTTCACGGAGGTCGCCACGCGGTGACGCGGGCGCGCGTGGTTGAAGCATTCGGTAACCCGACAGGGCTGGCGTTGATCGAATGCTGGCTGGAAACCGGCCGCACGCATCAGATTCGTGTTCACATGGCCCATGCCGGGCATGGTCTGGTGGGCGACCCGGTTTATGGGGGTAAGCGCAAACTGGCGGCCAAAGCGTTCAGTGTTGCGACCGCCGAGGCTGTCCGCGCCTTTCCGCGCCAGGCGCTTCATGCTGCCGTTTTGGGCTTTGAACACCCGGTAACGAGTGAAAACCTGCGTTTTGAGGCCGAACTGCCGGACGACATGCAGAAACTGATTGAACAGCTGCGCGTGCCGCTGACATAATGCGCAAAGTTACGTGAATAAGGCTTTCTTAGGTTTCCTTTATCTAACGTTAATTCCAAACTGTTAACGGTACCTCTTGAACGAGTCGGTACGGATTCCCATATCCTATGTTAACGACTTAAACATTTGTCGGAGGGACATGAAACATGGCAAATTACGCAAATCTTCCCGCACCGACGCCGGAAGGCGGACTGAACCGCTATATGCAGGAGATTCGCAAGTTTCCCCTGCTGGAGCCGGAAGAAGAATACATGCTGGCCAAGCGTTGGGTTGAAGAACAAGATACTGAAGCCGCACATAAAATGGTCACTTCGCATCTGCGATTGGCTGCCAAGATCGCCATGGGCTATCGCGGCTACGGCTTACCTCAGGCCGAGGTGATTTCCGAGGCCAATGTGGGGCTGATGCAGGCGGTCAAAAAGTTCGACCCGGAAAAGGGCTTCCGGTTGGCGACCTATGCAATGTGGTGGATTCGTGCCTCGATCCAGGAATACGTCCTGCGGTCATGGTCGATGGTGAAACTGGGCACGACATCGGCGCAGAAAAAGCTGTTCTTTAACCTGCGCAAAGCCAAGGCCCGCATCGGCGCTCTGGAAGAGGGTGATCTGCGCCCAGAGAACGTCAAACAGATCGCCGAAGATCTGGGCGTGACCGAAGAGGAAGTCATCAGCATGAACCGCCGGATGTCCGGTGGCGATGCCTCGCTGAACGCGACCGTTGGGTCCGAAGGCGAAGGCACGATGCAGTGGCAGGACTGGCTTGAGGATGAAGATGCCGACCAGGCCGGTGACTATGAGGCGCGCGATGAACTGGACGCGCGGCGCGAGTTGCTGGCTGCGGCGCTGGACGTGCTGAACGATCGGGAAAAGGACATCCTGACTCAGCGCCGTCTGATGGATCAGCCCGTCACACTGGAAGAGCTGAGCACGCAGTACAATGTAAGCCGCGAGCGCATTCGCCAGATCGAGGTTCGCGCCTTCGAGAAGCTGCAGAAAAAGATGCGTGAACTGGCGCGTGAAAAAGGAATGCTGGGTACGGCCTGAGACCTGCCCAAGCTGAGAAAGCCCGCCTTGAATGGCGGGCTTTTTTGTTACGCGAAGACAAAATCGCTTTCGGACAACTGCTCGGCCCGCACCCCAATCAGGTCTATGCTGTCGCCATCCGCCAACGCGATCGTTGTGCTGTAGAACCCGCCCGAGATGTTGTCTTCGATGTCCTCGAAGCTGTGAATGCCGTCATAGGCGCTGAGGTCGATCTTGTCCTTGCCGACCTTGAAGTCGAGGATAAGGTCCTCTCCGTCGCCATCGTCAAAGAAGAAGGTATCGTGCCCGCGTCCGCCGATCAGAAAATCATCTCCGGCTCCGCTATCTATCAGATCCTTGCCGCGACCGCCAAAGATGGAATCATCGCCTTCGTCACCGCGCAGGATGTCCTTGCCGCGACCACCGAACATGATGTCATGTCCGCTGCCGCCCAAGGCAACATCATTGCCGCGCCCGGCGATGATGAAGTCATTGCCACCACCGCCATGGACAAAGTCATGACCGCGTCCGGTAAAGTGAAACTCGTCCGAGTCGTCGCCAAGGATGAAATCCGTGTTCTTCTGCCCCAGAATGCCGGTAACCGAGACTGGCAGCAGCACGCCGTCAAGGACGTGGATGATCCCGTTCGAGGCCTCGACGTCGAAGGCAATCAGCCCTGGATCCGCAATGCCGGGGTCCGCGTCTTCGAGGCTTGGAGGGGTGCTCAGCAGGTTCAGTTCCAGACTTTTTCCCAATAAGGTTTCGATCTGGGCGCCGTCCCCAAGGCCGACAACGGCTTCTTTGGTGAATGATCCGTCGACGACGTGATATTTGAGGATGTTGGTCAGCAAGGGCAGGGGATCACCGCCGCCCAGCAGGGTCAGCGCCTTCACGATGTACCCAAGTGCCCCGGCCTCATCCGAGCCGCCATAGCCCAAGGCCTGCGCCAGGGCCACGAAGGCTGCGTCGGTTGGTGCGAATACGGTCAGGTCAACCGCGTCGCTGTCCAGTGTTCCAGCAAGTCCTGCCGCGATAACGGCTTCGCGGAGGATGTCGAAATCGTCTCCATTGTTGTCGAATGTTCCCGGATTTCCGCTGATTTGAATAACGCGTTCCGTGATCGTTGGTCCGTCTGTCATGTCTGGCATTTCGGTTCATCTCCCACCCTGTTTGTCGCCATTGGTTGGGGAAAGGCCTGCAAGGGCACAACTTCCCACCGGCGATACAATTGGTACGGGGGTGGTCGGAATACGGATCACGAAATTCGGATGTCGCGATTTGAATCGGACGTTAAGCCGCTCATTCTTGCGCAAAATCCGAACGTGAAATCATGCGGTTGTGGCGCAGGTTTCATCTAGTGCAATTGTTGCCTGAAAACGCGCACCATGTTTTCACCCATCACCTTGCGAACCTGCGTTTCGGTCAGACCCTGCGCCAGCAAGGCCGATGTCAAGGCGGCCAGCTCCGAGGTGTCAAACGCCGTTTCGACCGAACCATCATAGTCCGATCCCAGTGACACGTGATCCTCTCCCACGGTTTCAATCGCAGCTTTGATCATCTTGGCGATACCCGTCGGAGTGATGTCGCCGCAGGTCACATCCGCCCAATACCCCATGCCGATGACGCCTCCGGTTGCGGCGATCTCCTGCATCAGGTTGTCCGGAAAGTTGCGTTTGATCGGGCAGAACCCGTGCAGGCCGCCGTGGCTGACAATCAGGGGGACGTCGGTCATGGCGATCACTTCCCGGGCGACCTGTGGGCTGGAGTGCGCAAGGTCGATGACCACAGGGCGCTGAGCCAGTTCGGACACCACCTGACGGCCGAAATCGGTCAGGCCAGTGCCGCCAAACCCATGCAGCGACCCGCCCAGTTCGTTGTCGAAAAAGTGGTGCAGGCCAAAGACGCGGTGCCCGGCATCGAACAGCGTGTCCAGATTGCTCAGTTCCCCTTCCAACGCATGTGCGCCTTCGATGCCAAGAATGCCACCGACAACCGGTTGGCCCGCGGCTCGGGCGGACAATACAGCGTCCAGATCGGCCTGGGTTTTCACAACCTTCAAGCGCCCATCCGAGGCAGCCTCGAACTGGTGCAGCTTTTCGGCCTGATAGACAGCGCGTTCCTTCAGACTATCCCAGGTGCGCAGGGGCCAAAGCTGTCCGATTGCAAGAAGAGTGATGTTGTCGAACGCCTCGGCCGAATTGGCCTCATAGTTCTGCCCGGCGGGGGATTTGGTCACGGCAGTAAAGACCTGCAAGGCGACATTGCCTTCGATCAGGCGGGGGATATCAACCTGACCCCGTGCGCCGCGCTCGGTCAGATCACGGCTCCACAACAGCGGGTCTGCGTGCAGGTCGCCGACAATCAGGGTCTCGTGCAAGGCGGCGGCGTCACCGGATACGTCAAAGGGGGTATGATTGATCACATTGTTGCGCTTTGCTTCGATGTAGGGCGGTAGAACCCCGAAAAACACCACTGCGCCGATGATCACGGCAAGCACAAGCAGTCCACCTATCCATTTGAAGACCCTCTTCATTCTCACTCCCTCTCGACTGATGAGGGCAGATTAGGGCGGTACGGTGCAGATAAAAGCCTGACTTAACGTCGGTGGGTTGCTAGAAGGACGGAAAAAGGGTTGTTAGCGATAACCGTCGAATTACATCCTTATTCACCCATGTCGGAGGGACATATGCAACAACCAGTTCAATGGGGTGTTCTGGGCGCCGCCAAATTTGCGCGCCAGTTCATGGCGCCGGCGATCCATGCGGCCAATGGGGCACGTCTGGCAGGGCTGGCGACGTCAAGCGCAGACAAGGCCAAACCGTTCCAGGCCTTTTGCCCCGACCTGACGATCTTTAACAGCTACGAGGCGATGCTGGCCGATCCTCAGATCGAAGCCGTCTACATCCCGCTGCCCAATCACCTGCATGTGGAATGGGCCCTCAAGGCGCTGGACGCAGGCAAGCATGTGCTGTGTGAAAAGCCCATGGCCATGACTGCGACCGAGTTCGCGCCGCTGATCAAAAAGCGGGATGAGACCGGGTTGCTGGCGGCCGAGGCCTATATGATCGTGCATCACCCGCAGTGGCAGTTGGTGCGAAAGCTGATTGCGGACGGGGCCATCGGTAGGCTGGTGCATGTGACCGGTGCGTTCAGTTTTGACAATCGCGCGGATACCACGAACATCCGCAACCGAGCAGAAACCGGTGGCGGAGGGCTGCGGGATATCGGCGTCTACGTGATCGGCGGCGCACGGTTTGCGACGGGGCAGGAACCGGTGCAGGTCGACTCCGCGATCCGGTGGGAGGACGGGATCGACACCTTTACCGAGATCCGCGCGCAATTCCCGGATTTCACCTATTCCAGTTATGTCTCGATCCGGATGCACCCGCATCAGGAAATGGTGTTTCATGGCGAAGGCGGTGTGATCCGTCTGACCGCGCCATTCAACGCGCGGGTCTTTGGCGAAGCGCGGGTTGAGCTGCACCGCCCGGGGCTTGAGCTTCAAGTCACGCGCTTTCCGGGCGACGACCATTACAAACTGCAGGTTGAGGCGTTTTGCCGTTCGGTACGCGAAGGGGCAGACTATCCGTGCCCGCTGGAATTCTCGCGCGGGACGCAGGAAATGATTGATCGGGTTTTGAAAGGGGCCGTGCCTCTCTGACTTGCCACGTCCCGCGCAGCCGGGCTAATCTGGCGGGCACCTGATCAGGAGAGAGGCCCATGGCAGGCGGTTGGGCGCGCGATGGCGCGGTAAGTGAACAGATTGAGGCGTCCATATCGGACGAACTGGCCCGGATGCAGGCGCAAAAGCGCCCCGTTGGGGAAAGCCTGACCCATTGCGCCGAGTGCGAAGAGCCGATTCCCGAAAAACGACGGCTGGCCTTGCCGGGCGTCAAGCTGTGCCTCGATTGCCAGCAAGAGCGCGATGGGACCTACAAAAATCGCGCAGGTATCAATCGGCGCGGCTCCAAAGACAGTCAGCTGAAATAAGCGGGCAGAGGGATGCCCAAAACCAACCTTCTGCAAAACGGTCTGGTTCTTGGGTTTCTCGCCGCATTCCTGTGGGGCACGCACAGCGTCATTGTCCGTTATCTAACCAGCGATCTGGGTGGGCTGCAAATCGCCGTTACGCGCCTGTTTATCGCGGCTCTGGCGATCTATTGCATGCTGCGGGTGATGCGGGTTTCCGTGTCGATCCGGCTGGGGGACTGGAACTTTCGACTGGCCGTTTTGTCCACCGTAGTCAACTATATCCTGTTCCATATCGGGCTCGAGCATACCGGTGCCGCAAATGCGATGGTGTTAGAGAACACAGCACCGTTCTTTGTTCTGGTATTCCTGTATTTCATTGCCGACACGCCGGTCACACGCACCGACGTTCTGGCCACCGGTTTGGCCATTCTGGGTGTTTTTCTGACCGTTTACCAAGATTTTCAGGGGGGCGGAGAACCCTTGTTCGGCGATCTTCTGGAAATCGGGGCGGGGCTCAGCTGGGCGGTGTTTCTGGTCTCCAGCAGCCGGGCGATGCGCAACTCGGAATCGACGGGAGAACGGTTGAATTTCCTGTTCGGCATCTTCACGTGCGCGGGCGTGCTGTTGCTGCCTCTGGCCATGTTCTCACTGCAGGTGCCAACGGTCAATGACGTGGTGTTCCTGCTTTTGTTGGGGGTGTTGCCAACCGCGCTGGCCTACTATCTTTGGTATGAGGCTGCCGCGCGGGTGTCGACGCTGACCGCGACGCTGATGTTTGCTGCATCCGTCGTGTTCACCTTCATCAACTCGGCCCTGTTTCTGGGGGCCGCAATCACACCGATTGCAGCCCTCGGAGCCGTGTTGATCGTGGCCGCCGTATTCCTGACGACCAATGGCCAAAAGTGATCCCCCTTCCATTGCACCCAGTTCGTCGATGAAACCCGTTATCATCGATAGGCCCTTGTCCCGGAATTTCGGATTACTTGCGTTCAGGCCGAACGGCGCCAGCAGTTTCCTGTGATGCTTCGATATCAGTAGAGACGCCCATGTCAGGATGCCGGGCGCGGTAAGTGAACAGATAGAGGTGTCCAAGTCCGAGAGACCGCCCCGGATGCGGTCACAAAAGTGCCTCGCGGGGGAAATTCTGACCCATTGCGCCGAGTGTTAAATGCCGATTCCCGATAAACGGCGACTGGTCGGTCTTATTGTGCGTTATGTTGTGCTTGGACTGCCGAAAGAAACGTGATGGCGCAGCACGATTCCGGGGTCAAGAATAACGGCAACGGTCAAAGGGTAGCTAACTGAAATAGCTGTACTATGGGGCATTTATTGTTCAGTTTTTTTGCGATCACATTCCGGGTTGTGAATTTATTCCAAGATTACAATTGCTTAAAAATTGATCCATATCAAACTGATATTTGTTTGCTTCCATTAGCAGGGTTTTGTTCTCAGCCGGAAGCCGCCATGTTTGACTTTAGTCAAGATTATCAACAGCCCAGTCCATTGTTAGAGCAACTGTCGCCGAAAGTGCGCAAATGCTTGTTATCTCGTTCTCAAAAGAAGTCTTTTACTCGAGGCCAGACGATTTGTTTGCAAGATGAACCGTGTCGATCTTTGAAGATCGTATTGGAGGGGTGGGTCAAGCTTTACCGGGTTTCGCCGTCGGGCCATGAGGCAATGTTGGCGATGCTAACAAGCGGGCAGAGTTTCGATGAAATCTGGGCGTTGCGTGGTGCACCAAGCGCAGCCAATGTCGAGGCCGTCTCGGATTGCGAAATTCTGTTTCTTGATATCTCGGCTGTGTGCGCCTGTCACAACGCAATGCATGAAATCGCCGTGGCTGTGCTGTCCGCGGCATCCTCCCATTTGCATGAAATGATGCACGAGGTGGAAGAACTGAAGGTTCTGACCGGCTATGAACGCTTGTGCAATTTTCTGGTTCGGTTGTCCGGCAAACAGGGCGGTCAAAGCAGGCTTGAGTTGCCATTCGACAAGGTCGTTCTGGCTTCGATGCTTGGGATGAAGCCAGAAAGCCTGTCTCGTGCGTTTGGCAAGCTGCGTCATATCGGCGTTGAGAGTGAATACAAATCCGTCATTATTCATGATCTCGAGCGGCTCAGGAGCGTTGTCGCATAACAAAACGCGCCCGAAGCGTATACGGGCGCGTTGTAGATTTGCCTGAGAATCTGGGGTTTATTCTTCCATCGCTTCCAGTTCGTCGATGAAGCCTGAGATCATCGACAGGCCCTTGTCCCAGAATTTGGGATCACTTGCGTCCAGCCCGAACGGTGCCAGCAGTTCCTTGTGATGCTTCGATCCACCTGCACGCAGCATCTCGAAATACTTGTCCTCGAACCCTTCCGATCCGCTTGCGTAAACCGAATACAGCGCGTTCACCAAGCCGTCTCCAAACGCATAGGCATAGACGTAGAAGGGCGAGTGCACGAAGTGCGGAATATAGGCCCAGAAGGTCTCATACCCTTCCATGAATTCGAACGCCGGGCCAAGGCTTTCGGCCTGAACGCTCATCCACAGGGCGTTGATGTCGTCCGGGGTCAGCTCACCTTCGCGGCGGGCGGCGTGCAGTTTGCATTCAAAGTCGTAAAAGGCGATCTGGCGCACCACCGTGTTGATCATGTCCTCGACTTTACCGGCCAGCAGAACCTTGCGCTGTTCCGGAGTTTCGGCCTGATCCAGCATTTTGCGGAAGGTCAGCATCTCGCCAAAAACGCTTGCGGTTTCGGCCAGTGTCAGCGGAGTCGAGGACAGCATCTCGCCCTGATCGGCGGCCAGTACCTGGTGGACGCCGTGGCCCAGCTCGTGCGCCAGGGTCATCACGTCGCGCGGTTTGCCCAGATAGTTGAGCATCACATAGGGATGCACGTCTGTCACGGTCGGATGCGCGAACGCGCCCGGAGCCTTGCCCGGTTTCACCGCAGCATCGATCCAGCCTTTTGAGAAGAACGGCGCCGCGATTTCTGCCATGCGGGGATCGAAGGCGTTGTAGGCGTCCATCACGGTCTTTTCGGCCTCATCCCAGCCGACGACGCGGGTGTCTTCCATCGGCAGCGGCGCGTTGCGGTCCCAGACCTGCATCACGTCCAGCCCCAGCCATTTGCGTTTCAGCTCGTAATAACGATGGCTGAGCTTGGGGTAGGCTGCCACGACGGCCTCGCGCAGGGCTTCGACCACCTCGGGTTCGACGTCGTTTGACAGGTGGCGACCGGTCTGCGCGGTTGGCATGTTTCGCCAGCGATCGACGATTTCTTTTTCCTTGGCCTGCGTGTTGTGGACACGGGCGAAAGTCTTGATGTTGTCCCGAAACACGGCAGCCAACTCGCGCGAGGCAGCTTCACGTTTGCTGCGATCCTGTTCCGTCAGCAGGTTCAGGGTGCCTTCGATATTCAGCTCTTCGCCGTCGACCTCAAAGGTCAGCCCGGCAATGGTTTCGTCGAACAGGCGTTCCCATGCATCGCCGACTACACCCAGATCATGCAGGAATTTTTCCAGCTCATCGGACAGTTGATAAGGCTTCATCGCGCGAATGCGGCGGAAGACCGGCTCATACCGCGCCAGATCGGCATTGGCGTCGAAATGCGCCTTCAGCGCGTCATCGTCGATGCGGTTGATTTCCAGTGTGAAGAACACCAGCGGTGTGGTGAAGACCGTGATCTTTTCCTGCATGTCCGACAGGAACTTGGCGCGCTCGGCATCGGTGGTCAGCTGGTAATAGCGCAGGCCCGCGAACGACATGATGCGCCCGGCAATCGAGTTGATCTTTTCGTTGCGCTGGACGCAGGTCAGAAGGCCAGCAACATCCAGACCCGCCAGCTTGCCTTCGTAATCGGCTGCAAAAGACGCGCATTCGCCCTCCAACCAGTCCAGATCGCGGTCCAGTTCCGGCGCTTCTTCCGAACTGTAGAGGTCGGTCAGATCCCATTCTGGCAGGTTGCCAAGATCGCCGGCGCCTCCAACTGCGTTTGCATCTCGGACGGGAAAGGGAAGGTCGCGCATGGATCACCTCGGAATATCTGCTTTCGCAAACATCTAGGCGTGGGCGGCCCGGATCACAAGCCGCCATTGCGTGAGGACTTCTTCAGCTCGAGAGGGCAGGCGCAGGTGCAGCGTCCGATTGCGCGGCCAGAAAATGCCGCGCCAGCTGATCATAGACGGGGCCGCGTACCTCGGGCGGCTCCATCAGTACCTCGTGTTCGCCGTCGGGGATTTCGACCAGCGTACCGTTGGGCCAGTCCGCCATCCGCGCGCGGATGGCTTTGCGGTCAACGATTTGTTCGTGACTGCCGAGGAAGGCCAGAGCGGGTGTGGCAGGGGCGGTCTGCTCCATCAGCCAGGCGCATTCGTCCAGCGCCTCGCGCAGCCAGATCGTGGAAGGTGCGCCAAGCGCCAGATCAGGGTGCGCCGTCAGTTGATCCTTCATCATCTGGTACATCGCCGGATCACGCGTCAGCACATTGCCGTCAAAGGGTTGTGAGGCAACATAGCTTTCCAGCGAAGTGGTCGGGGGCGTCTTTTCCCCCAAGCCGATCCGCGGCCCCCAATACGCGGTCAACCGGCTGAGCGGTTTCATGATCGGAGTGAAGAAGATGCCCCACATCGGGCCGGTAAAGGCGCAGGCGGCAAAGCAATGCCGTTCCAGAACCGCGCGCAGGCCGATTGCGCCGCCCATCGAGTGGCCAACCACATACCAGGGTTTCGGCAGCGCCAGCTTTTCGGCAAGGTCAAGCGTGGCCTTCACATCGTGTTGATAGTCGGTGAACTGTTCGACATGGCCGACGCGCGGGTCATCCAGCAGACGGTCCGCCAGCCCCTGACCGCGCCAGTCGACGGCCAGACAAGCAAAGCCTCGACCAACGAATTCAGCGGCAGCATCGCCGTATTTCTCGATATATTCCGTACGGCCCGGGAATATCATCACCGTGCCGCTTGCTTCGCCCTCGGGGCGCCAGTGGCCCACGCGGATGCGGATATTGTCCGTGGTTGTCACCCAATGGGCAGCACCACCGGCGGGTCCGCCGGCCACGTCTTCAAAGAAAGGGGCCGGCGAGATCTGCATCAGGCCAGCACCGAAGCGAGTTTCATGGCAACACCCATGTCTCCGTCCACACTCAGCTTGCCTGACATGAACGCACCGGTGGGGTTCAGGTCGCCGCTGAGGATCTGTTCAAACGTGTCCGCATCGGCGCTCAGGGTAACGTCGGTCTCTTCATCGCTGACGCGTGCGCCGTTTGCGTCCAGAACGATAGCGCCCAGATCAGCGATGGCAAACTTGGCCGAAGCGTCAAAGTCGCCGCCGGTCAGTTTTTCGTTCAGCGCCGCTGCGGCTTTTTCAAGAGTTTCGCTCATGGTGTTCCTCATATTGTTTCTGCGCCGTGAATGGACATCCCCGGTCGCAACGCTACACTGAACATTGTTATGGGCATTGCAAACATCAATCTCAAACGTACCGTCGCGGCAATTTTTGTCACGGTCATGTTTTCCACCAGTTCCGCCGCGCAACAGGCGGATCTGCGGGATGAGGCGGCGCTGCTGCAGCAACTGGCGCTGGCGACACCGGAACAGGCGATTGGATTGGATCGGCAGCTCAAGGCGCTGTGGGCGCAATCCGGCTCGGCCTCTGCGGATTTGCTGTTGGAACGCGGGCGCGAGGCGCTGGAGGATGGCGATACTCTGGCCGCCATCGAGCATCTGACGGCGTTGACCGATCACGCGCCCGGATTTGCCGAAGGCTGGCATCTGCGGGCCTCGGCGTTTTTCGGGGTGGATCGCTTTGGCATGGCCGCAGCCGATCTGGAACATGCGCTGACGCTGAACCCGAATAACTACGAGGCGATCTATGGCCTTGGCCTGATCTTCGAGATTATCGAACAGCCCGACAAAGCGCTGGACGCATATGAGCGCGCGCTGTCTATACATCCTCATCATGAAGAAGTAACCAATGCGGTGAATCGACTGAAGCCTCAGGTCGAGGGCTCGGCCCTCTAAGAGCCTGGGCAGGGGGCAAAGGTGAGCGGGTCATCCCGAATCGTGGCCGTACTTGGCCCGACCAACACAGGTAAAACCCATTACGCGATCGAGCGGATGCTGGGGTATCGGACCGGTGTGATCGGCCTGCCGCTGCGTTTGCTTGCGCGCGAGGTCTATGACAAGATCGTCGCCATTCGCGGGCCATCCGTTGTGGCGCTGGTCACGGGCGAAGAGCGGATCGTGCCGCCGCGCACCCAGTATTGGGTCTGCACGGTCGAGGCGATGCCCGAGGGCATGGGCGCGGATTTCGTGGCCATCGACGAAATCCAGCTGTGCGCCGATCCCGAACGCGGCCACGTCTTCACTGACCGCCTGCTGCGTTCGCGGGGCACCAATGAGACGCTGTTTCTGGGCTCAGATACAATGCGCGGTCCCATCGCCGCCTTGGTGCCCGAAGCTCAGTTCGTGCGCCGTGAACGGATGTCGCAACTGGTCTATGCGGGTTCAAAAAAAATCAGCCGTATGCCGCCGCGCAGTGCGATTGTCGGGTTCTCGGTCGATAGTGTCTACGCCATCGCCGAGCTGCTGCGCCGCCAAAAGGGCGGGGCGGCCGTGGTCATGGGCGCGCTCAGCCCGCGCACGCGGAATGCGCAGGTCGATCTGTATCAGAATGGCGAGGTTGACTATCTGGTCGCGACTGACGCCATCGGCATGGGGTTGAACCTGGATGTCGACCACGTCGCCTTTTCCTCGCTGACCAAATTCGATGGTCGCCGAATGCGTCCTCTGGCCCCGAACGAACTGGCTCAGATCGCTGGTCGCGCCGGGCGCGGGATGTCCGACGGCACCTTTGGCGTGACCGGAGAGGCCCCGCCGCTGGACGAAGGCGTGGCGCAGGCCATCATGGACAGCCGGTTCACGCCGATGAAAAAGCTGAACTGGCGAAATGCTGCTTTGCGGTTTGGCTCGGTTGAGGCGCTGATCGACTCGCTTGAAGTCAGCCCGAATGACGAACACCTGATCAAGGCGCGTCCCGCCGACGATCTGAACGTGCTGAAATCGCTGTCGCAAGTGACCGAAGTCGCAGCTCGTGCCAGCAACCCGCAATCCATCCGTTTGCTTTGGGATGTGTGCAGAATCCCAGATTTTCGCGGCATCAGCCATGCCGAACACGCCAGTCTGCTCGAAGTGATCTATGGCCACCTGCATGAACGCGGCTCGATCCCGGATGATTTCATGGCGCGGCAAATCCGGCGGATTGACCGCACCGATGGGGATATTGATGCACTCTCCAAAAGGTTGGCATATATTCGCACTTGGACATATGTTGCGCAGCGAAACGACTGGGTGCGTGACGAATCACATTGGCGTGACGAAACGCGCACTGTAGAAGACAGGCTGTCGGACGCATTACATGACCGACTGACGCAAAGATTTGTGGACCGGCGTACATCCGTATTGCTGCGCCGGCTCAAACAGAAGGAGGCCCTTTTGGCCGAAGTAAATGACAAGGGTGAAGTGACCGTCGAAGGCGAATTCGTCGGTCGTCTGGAAGGGTTCCGGTTCATTCCGGACAAAAGCGCGCAAGGAACCGAGGCGAAGGCTCTGAAAACGGCTTCCGTGCAAGCGCTCGCGCCGCAATTCCATCTGCGCGCCGATCGCTTCTACAACGCGCCCGATACCGAAATTGATTTCACCGATCAGGGTGGCCTGATGTGGGGCGAATACGCCGTCGGCAAACTGGTTGCCGGGACCGAACCTCTCAAGCCGATGGTCGAGGTTTTCGTGGACGAGGCCGCAGGCCCGGATGTCGAACAGAAAGTGCAACGCCGCCTGCAGCACTTTATCGACCGCAAGGTCGCTGCGCTGTTCGAACCGCTGCTGAACCTGTCGCGCGACGAGGAACTGTCCGGCCTCGCCAAAGGGTTCGCCTTCCGCATGGTCGAAGCATTGGGCGTTCTGCCCCGTGCTGGCGTTGCGCAAGAGGTCAAGGATCTGGATCAGGACGCCCGCGGCGCGCTGCGCAAGCATGGTATTCGGTTCGGCCAGTTCACCATCTTCATGCCGCTGCTGCTGAAACCCGCACCGACGCGTCTGCGGCTGGTTCTGTGGGCGCTGGCCAACGGGTTGCAGGAATTCCCCGACTCGCCGCCTCCGGGTCTGGTCACCGTTCCGGTCGCCAAGGGCGCGCCAGAGGGGTATGACACCATGTGCGGGTACCGGGATGCGGGCGACCGTTCGATCCGGATCGACATGCTGGAACGTCTGGCCGACATGCTGCGCGCCGAAGACAGCCGTGGTGGCTTTGAAGCCAAGCCTGATATGCTGTCGATCACCGGCATGACGCTGGAACAGTTCGCTGATCTGATGCAGGGGCTGGGCTATAACGCCGAGCGCGGCGAGCGTAAAAAGGTGAAACCAGCGCCTGTCGCCGCGCCTGAAGTAACCCCGACAGAGCAACCCACCGCTGAAGCGACCGAGCAACCGTCAGCTGAAGAAACACCGGCGGCCGAGGCTGCAACAGAAGAGGCTGTTGCACCCGCCGAGGCGCCAGCCGAGGCCACCGAAAGCACCGAGGCGGCAGCCGAGGCTCCGGCAGCGGAAGAACCCGAGGTCGAAGTCTTCTTCACCTTCACTTGGGGTCGTCAGCGTCAAGCCAACCGAGGCCCGCGTCGTGAACAGCGGCAGGCGCAGGGCAAGGGCAAGCCGCGCGGCAAGCCTCAGGACGGGCGCGGCAAACCGCAGGGTAAGAAAGGGGGCAAGCCGCAAGGTGCCAAGTCCTTCTCGTCTCGTCCGCCCAAGAAGGAAAAGGCTATCGATCCCGATAACCCGTTCGCAGCTGCGCTGATGGGTTTGAAAGACGGTAACTGATCGCCAATGGCCGAGGCCAAGCTGCGGATCGACAAATGGTTGTGGCAGGCGCGGTTCTTCAAGACCCGTAGCCTGGCCGCCAAACAGGTCAGCGGCGGCCACGTCCGCTTGAACGGAAACCGGGTCCTGAAACCGGCGCAGGCCGTAGGACCCGGAGATGTTCTGACCTTCCCGCAGGGCCGCATCGTGCGGGTGGTTCGGGTCGAAAAGCTCGGCGAACGCCGCGGCCCGGCCCCCGAGGCGCAGACGTTGTATGTTGATTTGACGGAAAAACGGGACGCACCGCCCAAAAATCCGGGTTTCGAGGGAAAAGGTCGTCCGACCAAGAAAGATCGGCGCGCGCTTGATCTTTCTCGTACCAAAGAGGGCTGATCTTCCCTTGAAGACAGTGCAATACTGGATTAGCTAATCGCCCAAAGCGCAAACGGGAATCCGACCATGACATACGTCGTCACTGAAAACTGCATCGCCTGCAAATACACCGACTGTGTCGAGGTGTGCCCGGTCGACTGTTTCTATGAAGGCGAGAACACGCTGGTCATTCACCCCGACGAATGCATCGACTGTGGCGTGTGCGAACCCGAATGCCCCGCCGACGCCATCCGCCCCGACACCGAGCCGGGCATGGATCAGTGGGTCGAGTTCAACCGGAAATTCTCAGAACAATGGCCGGTGATCGTGACCAAGAAAGACCCGCTTCCCGAAGCCGAGGAACGCGACGGTGAAGAGGGCAAGATGGAGAAGTATTTCTCGGAAGCGCCCGGCGAAGGCGGCTGAGCGATTCGCTCTCTGAACTCGTTCGTTCAGGTATAGAAGCAGAGTGCATCGCCTTGAAAAACATAAGGTTTCACGGCAGAAAAAGGGCGTGACCTTTCAGATGCCGTATTTTTGTGATATAATCGTAAGCTGAATGTTGAATGAGATGGGGATGTGCTCCGGAAGTATGACTGCTTTGGAGTTCTGATTTTATGACAGACCAGCCGCCTGGCGGAGCTGAGAAACGGCTCCGGCGTGGGTGTTTTGTCGTTCCGTATCTCGCTCTGTAACCAAGGATGAACCTGTATGTCTAAGTCGAAAAAGCTTGAGTTCCGCCCGAACGACTATGTTGTTTACCCCGCGCATGGCGTGGGCCAGATCATTTCGATCGAAGAACAGGAAGTCGCGGGATATTCGCTCGAGCTGTTCGTCATCTCTTTTGAAAAAGACAAGATGACCCTGCGGGTGCCGACCAACAAGGTCACCGAGTCTGGTCTTCGGTCGCTCAGCTCGCCTGATGTTATCAGCCAGGCGATGAAAACGCTCAAGGGTAAGGCCAAGGTCAAGCGCGCCATGTGGTCCCGCCGGGCGCAGGAGTACGAACAAAAGATCAACTCGGGCGATCTGATTTCGATTGCCGAAGTGGTCCGCGACCTGCACCGCACCGACGATCAGCGCGAACAGAGCTATTCCGAGCGTCAACTGTACGAAGCCGCGCTTGAACGTCTGACCCGCGAAGTGGCCGCCGTATCCGGCGCCGGTGAGGTTTCGGCCGCCAAGCAGGTGGATGAGGTTCTGACCTCGCGCGCTGCCTGATCGTTGCCGATCCTGAATTTCGGGCCGCTCCTGCCGGGGGCGGCCTTTTTCGTTTCCGGTCTTGGTGGAAACTGCGTTGGCCGCTAACTTTCCTGTAACCAGAGGCGGATACATGGCCGGGATAAAGCAAACCGTTAAGTTTCTGTACGTCGCGCATGAGCCGGTTTCGATCTGGTTCCGCTATGGTCTGATCCTGTTTGACGCGGCCTCGATCGTGTTTTTCGTGGCCACGGCGAACATCCCGCATGGTCCGGGGATCACCATCGCCAGCCTGTGCGTCGGGTTTTTGATCTTGCTGGATTTTCTGGCCCGGATGTGGATCGCAAAGGACCGCTGGAAGCTGCTGCGCAAGGTCTACACGCTTGCCGATATCGTCGTGATCGCCTCGTTGCTGCTTGATCCGTTCTTACCCGGAAACCTGGCCTTCGTGCGGATCTTGCGGGCTTTGCGGCTGATCCATTCCTATCACCTGCTGCGCGACCTGCGGCGCGACAGTCAGTTTTTTCGAACACACGAGGATGCCGTAATTGCCGCAATCAACCTGATGGTGTTCGTGTTCGCGACCTCGACGGCGGTTCTGGTGTTCTTCATCCCCGACAACAGCCAGACCGCCTATATCGATGCGCTCTATTTCACCATGGCGACGCTGACGACGACCGGGTTCGGCGATATCACTTTGTCCACGCCGGGTGGTAAGTTGTTTTCGGTGTTCATCATGGTGGTCGGCGTGGCACTGTTCGTGCGATTGGCGCAGGCGATCTTCATGCCGCAGAAAGTGCGTCACAAATGTCCAAGTTGCGGGCTTTACAGACACGACCCGGATGCAGTGCATTGCAAGCACTGCGGTGCGACCCTGAGGATCGAAACAGGTGGTACAACCTAAAGGGCCGTTGCGGCTGCAGTCAGAAAGGCCAGTTCGGCCAATTGTTGCGTCGCACCCAGAATGTCGCCGGTCTGACCGCCGATCTTGGCCTTTGTCACCAGCGCGAGTACCGAGATACTCAGTGCCGCAAGGATAACGGGCAAGACGGTACCTGATCCGATCAGGGTCGCCGCGCAGATAATGGCCAACGCAAGCCCGACCGCTACTGTTGCGCTGCGTGGCCCGCCGACCGAATGGCTCAGGCCACTGTTGCGGGCATTGGGCAGGGCGTTCATCATAACGGGCATGAACGCTCGGGACACGATGCACGCGGCGAGGACCGCACCGTAGGCTCCGGCCGTCAGCAGAGCGGCGATCAGGGCGACGCGCACCAATTGGGTGAAGATCAGCGCCAGAACCCCGTAGGTTCCGATATGGCTGTCCTTCATAATCTCCAGCCGGCGTTCCCGCGTGAATCCGCCCCAAAGCCCATCTGCGGTGTCCGCCAGCCCGTCTTCGTGCATGGCGCCGGTGGAAACGACCAGAGTGATGGTGACCAGCACGGCCGCGACCATCGCGGGCAGACCCGACGTCATCGAGACCCAGCCAACGGCGCAAGCCAGCAGGCCCACCACCAGCCCGACGATGGGGAACGCCCAGGCGGAATCGGCCTGACGGGAAAAGGTTTTCTCGGGCAGATGAGGCACTGGCAGGCGCGTCAGCAGCACCAGCGCCAGCGGAATATCCCATGCGGAAATCAGGGTGTTGTCGTTTTTATGCACTCCCGCGCCTTTCGGGGTCTTGTTGGATCGGACGCTTCGGTTAAACACACAGCACCACTCTGATGCAACGAGGCTTTCGATGCTGCCTGAACTTAAAGACCTGAAAACACTCCGTGATACCCTGAACCAGGCGCCCGGTCCGGACGAGATCGCGCTGCATGGGGCGGCTGAACGCAATGGACAGCTGACCAAGCCGCCGGGGGCGCTGGGTCGGCTTGAGGATTTGGCGATCTGGTATGCGGGATGGCGCGGGGATGCCCGTCCGCAGATTACCGCTCCGCAGGTGATAGTGTTTGCGGGCAATCATGGTGTCACGGTGCAGGGCGTCTCGGCCTTTCCGCCGGAAGTGACCGTGCAGATGGTGATGAACTTTGAACATGGTGGCGCGGCGATCAATCAGCTGGCCAAGGCCGCTGGCGCGACGATGGATGTGCACGCACTGAATCTGGACACGCCCACCGCCGATTTCACCGCAGGCCCGGCCATGTCCGAGGGCGAGCTGCTGCAGGCGCTGCGCACCGGGTGGAACGCAGTGGACCCCAAAGCCGACCTGCTGGTTGTCGGAGAGATGGGGATCGGAAACACAACTCCGGCCGCAGCAATCGCCTGTGCGCTGTTTTGCGGGGACGCTGCTGACTGGACCGGGCGCGGCACTGGTGTGGATGACGCCGGGCTTGTCAACAAAACCCGCGTGGTGGCCGAAGGTGTGGCGTTGCACGCAGGGGCGGGCGACGGGCTGGACGTTCTGCGCTGCCTCGGTGGGCGCGAGATTGCCGCCATGGCCGGAGCCATCGCTGCGGCGCGCGTTCTGCGCATTCCGGTCATTTTGGACGGGTTCATCTGCTCGGCGGCCGCGGCCTGTCTGGCGGACGTTTCGGACGGCGCGCTTGATCACACCGTTGCCGGGCACCAGAGCGCGGAAGGCGCGCATGGCGCCGTTCTGGCAAAGCTTGGCAAGGAACCGTTGCTGAGCCTCGGCCTGCGCTTGGGCGAAGGCTCGGGCGGGGCACTGGCGATCAACATCCTGAAAAGCGCGGTGGCCTGTCATTCGGGCATGGCCACTTTTGCCGAAGCCGGAGTTTCAGACGGGTAACCTGAACGGCCTGATCCGCAAAGACAGGGTCAGGCCGATTTCTGGGCGTGCTTCTCGGCCAGTTCCAGAAGCTCTGTTTCCAGATCTTTCTCGAACTGTTGCGCGCGTTCGATGTATTTTTTGTTTTCCGCCGTCGGCATCCCGGGGATCCACAGCTCGGCCAGTTCGCGGATCGATGCGCGGTCGTGGTGGTAGAAGGTCTGCTCGGCCTGCGCGGCCTCATATTCGCTGAGACCGATATTCTCGAGCACATAACGCCCGGCCCGCAGGGAGCTGTCGAACATCTCGCGCACGATGTCGTTCGCGCCTGCCTGATACAGCTCGTACACATGGGTACGGTCATGGGCGCGGGCGATGATGTGCAGGTCCGGGCGCTGACGTCGGGCAAAGCTGACGATCCGTGTCACCTGTTTGCGGTCGTCCATAGCAGCGACAAGCACGGTCGCTTTCTCAAGCCCTGCGGCGCGCAGCAACTCGGGCCGGGTTGGATCGCCCAGAAACCCTTTGACGCCAAAGCGGCGCATTAACTGGATCGTTTCGATGTTGTGGTCCAGAACGATGGTTTTGATTCCGCTGGCACGGACCAGACGATTCACGATCTGACCAAAGCGTCCGATACCTGCAATGATTACCGGGCCTTGTTCGTCAATCGTATCCGGTTCCGGCTGCGGGCCACTGTCCCGAATTCGGCGGGACATCAGGTCGTAGATGATGAACAGCAGCGGCGTGATCAGCATGGTCAGGGCGATGATCATCAGCAGTTTCTGCGACAGGTCGGACGGGATGACGTTCTGCTGGGTCGAGAAGGCCAGCAGGACAAAACCGAACTCACCCGCCTGTGCCAGTCCCAATGTGAACAGCCAATGATCGCGACCACGCAAATTGAAGGCGCGTCCGACGAGAAACAGGATGACCCCTTTGAACAGGATAACCAGAAGGGCCAGCCCAATCAGTTCCAGCGGATCATCGAAGAAATAAGCGACATCAATCCCGGCACCGACCGTGATGAAAAATAGGCCCAGGAACAGGCCCTTGAACGGTTCAAGGTCGCTTTCCATTTCATGGCGGAATTCCGAGCTGGCCAGAACTACACCCGCCAGAAACGCGCCCAGGGCAGGGGACAGGCCGACAAGCGTCATCAGGAAGGAGATGCCGACAACAATCATCAGCGCCAAAGCGGTATACATCTCGCGCAGGCGCGTCGCGTGGATAAAGCGAAACAGGGGCCGCGTCAGGTAGACACCGGCAAGGATCACGAAAGCAATCGCGCCGATGGTCACCAAGGTGACAGCCCAACCCGGCAGGCCTTCGACCAGCGACAGGCTGTGATGGCCAGCGTCGTGCAGGTCTTTCACACCCCGGTCGATTGACCCGTCGCTTTTCAGATGCGGTATGGAAGGCAGCGCCAGCAACGGCAGCAGCGCCAGAATGGGGATCACCGCGATGTCCTGCGTCAGCAGCACCGAGAACGTGGCGCGGCCGCCATTGGTCTGCATCAGCCCCTTTTCGGAAAGCGTTTGCAGCACGATCGCGGTCGAGGACAACGACAGGGTCAACCCAACCGCCAATGCAACAGACCAGGGGTGGTTTGCGTACATGGCGACGCAGGCGATGGCGACGGTAGACAAGCCGACCTGCAGCCCCCCCAGCCCCAGCAACCTGTCCCGCATATCCCACAGCGCGCGGGGCTCAAGCTCCAGTCCGATCAGGAACAGCATCATGACCACACCGAACTCGGCCACATGCTGCAGGCTTTCGGTTTCCGCACCGACAAGTCCGAACACGGGGCCGATGACGATGCCTGCGGCCAGATACCCCAACACGGACCCCAACCCCAGACGTGCCGACAGGGGCACGGCGATCACGGCGGCTGCCAGATAGATCGAGGCCTGATAGAGGAAATCGTCCATGTCGGTCCTTTCGGTCAGGTCAGGTGGGCAAAGGGGCGTCGCGTTTGAGCTGGTCCATCACGATCTGGCTTTGCACCCGTGCCACGGCAGGATGCGGCAGTATCACCTGATGAAGCAAGCGGTTGAGCGCAGATAGATCGTCGCAATAGACGCGCAAGAGGTAATCTGCCTCACCGGTCATCGTCCAGGCGCTGGTAATCTCGGGGAGCGAATGAACCATGCGGGCAAAACTCTCCGATTGCTCGGGGCCGTGGGTGCCCAGATGCACCTGAACGAACCCCTGCACGTGCAGCCCCAGCTTTAGCGGGTCCAGCCGTGCGGTATATCCGGTAATGTAGCCTTCGGCCTCCAGCCTCTGTCGCCGCCGCCCGGCCTGACTGGGGGACAGGTTCAACATTTCGCCCAGTTGGTGCGCGGTCAGATGGGCATCCTTCTGCAAGGCGGACAGCAGGCGCGTGTCGGTGATATCCAGCATGTGCGGGCTTTCTTCATTGATGCTCGAAATAATGCGGGTTTTGCGCGTTTTCTATCAGGTTACACGAAAACAATGCGCAGAAACAGCGCCGATTAAGGCGTATTTTGGAATCAGCAAAGAAATTCCTGTTTTAAGGAGGCACGCCATGGGCCCTTTCCCTCACAACACCCCGAAATCTGTCATCAGCAAGGAAAATCCGGTCGGCACCGACGGGTTTGAATTTGTGGAATTTGCGCATCCTGAGCCGCAGGAACTGCGTGATCTGTTCGCCAAAATGGGGTTTGAACAGGTTGGCTATCATACGGACAGGCCCGCGGTTGAACTGTGGCAGCAGGGCGACGTGACCTACATTCTGAATGCCGACCCCGAAAGCTTTGCCGCGCGGTTTGTTGCCGAGCACGGCCCCTGCGCATCGGCGATGGGCTGGCGCGTGGCGGACGCGAAAAAGGCCTATGACCATGCGGTGTCCAAAGGCGCCGAACCCTATGACGCGGCAGACAAGACCATGGATGTTCCGGCAATCAAGGGCATCGGCGGGTCGCTAATCTATTTCATCGACCAATACCACGACACATCACCCTATAACCATGAGTTCACCTGGACCAAACAATCCAAGCCGCGCGGTGATGGGTTCTATTACCTCGATCACCTGACGCACAACGTCTATACCGGGAATATGGACACGTGGTTTAAGTTCTACGAGACCCTGTTCAATTTCCGCGAAATCCGCTTTTTTGACATTCAGGGCAAGTATACCGGCCTCTACAGCCGTGCCCTGACGTCGCCCTGTGGCCGTATTCGTATTCCGATCAATGAAGATCGGGGTGAGACCGGGCAAATCGTGTCTTACCTGAACAAATACAAGGGTGAGGGCATTCAGCATATCGCCGTGGGCAGCGAGGATATCTATGCCTCGACTGATGCGATTGCCGAGAAAGGGTTGAAATTCATGCCCGGGCCAAACGAGGCCTATTACGAGATGTCCAAGGATCGCGTCACCGACCACGAAGAGCCGCTGGACCGGATGATGAAACACGGCATCCTGATCGATGGAGAAGGCGTTCTGGATGGGGGCGAGACCAGAATTCTGCTGCAGATCTTCTCGAAAACCGTGATCGGCCCGATCTTTTTCGAGTTCATTCAGCGCAAGGGCGATGATGGGTTTGGCGAGGGGAACTTCCAGGCCCTATTCGAATCCATTGAGCGCGAGCAGATCGAAAGCGGCGAAATTTCAGCGGCTTGATGTTGCAAACTAAAGCGGGCGTACTCGCCCGCTTTAACCCCGCGGCATCTTCAGTGTCACGTTCCGGCCTTTTTTCTGATAGCGCAGCTCGGTGTCACCGATTGCGATGACCTTGCCGCCGTCCAGCCTGTCACCCACTTTCAGTTTCTTGTAGCGGCCGCTGGGCATGCGCACCAGCGCCCGGCGATTGGCGGGCGTGCCGTAGACGCCGATCAGGTTCAGCTTGCGCAGGTTCAACGCATTATCGAGCGTCGCTTGCCGCGCAACCGAGGCTGACGACGGGATCTTGGGCGCCACGGCTTTGGGCTGGAAAGACCCGGCTTCGAGCTGATCAATACCAGCGGCCGAACCCAAGCTGGCAGTTTGGGTGCTGGATGACGGAACAAGACCCGCAGGGCGCGTCTTGGGGCGTGGAACGCGCAGTCCTCCTATTACAGTGGGTGTTTCTTCAACCTCTTGCCGTTCCAGGGACGCAGGACGAACTTTGGGACGCAGCGCCGCCAGTTCCGCGCGAGACCGTCCGCCCAATTGCTGACGCTCGAACCGTTCGACCAGGTCGCTGGGCCGCGGTTTGGGGCGCAACCCGGCCAACCGGTCAGACTGGGTTTCAGGGCTCGGCTCCTGCTCGAACCGGACAGGGGGTTCAGGCGGTGCCTTCGACGGACGTCCGAGGTGAACGACAATCCCGTCCGGGTTCAACGTACCATCGGCGCTGGGGGTAACCAGCCCGCGGTCATCCAGATCGAACCGCGACCCGGCAACGCTGGGCAGAGCGACCCGATCAAAGGGTACGTCGGTGGCAAAGCTTTCGACCGACGGCAGGGCAATCGCATCATTGGACAGATTGGAATTGTCGACCGAGGCCAGATACAGCTCGTCCTGCGAGGGCAGAACTGGCGGTGTCAGCGGTTCGGGTTCGGTGATCTCGATGTCGGGCAGTGCCGGAATGTCCTGCGGTTCGGGAGTGCGATCGATCACTTCGACCTGCGTTGGCGCCACGTTCAGCGCTTCGAGGATTGCGGAATCTGTGGGCGAAAGCCCGGGCTCATCGACGGCTTCATCCGGTGCACTCTGGGCCGTCTCGGTGGGCGGTTCCGGGGCTTCCGGCGTGGTGTCACTGACCTGAGTGTCAGGCGCGGGCAGGGTGGTTTCGACCCGCGCCGTTTCCGGCTTGTCATCCCCATCCGATGCGATCAGAGCCCATGCCCCCAGCGCCACTGCGATGGCCAGCGCAGCCGCTGCCGGTGCAACGTATCGTTTGGCACGTGCATCAAAGCTTGGCTTAAGGGCTGCGCTGTCGGACGGCGCTCGAAACACATCCGGAGCCGTCGTGTCCGCGATGGCGTGGACGTTTGGCGCGGGGGTATCCGCTCCTTTCGCTACTGCTGGGCTTTCGCTTTCTTTGTCCAAAAACAGCGGCTCAGACGGGAACAGGGACGGATCGGTGTCTGCTGTGAACTGAACCGGAATGAACCCGTGCTCGGTCGCAAAGTCTCGTGCTTCGCCCAGCGTCTGTTTCGTGATGGCCGCAATATAGGTGGTGGTGCCGGCCGTCGCGGATTCAAAAACCAGTTCCTCGACCGAATAGGGCGTTGCATCGGCCAGCGTGGATTGGACCTGTTTGGCGGTTTGTTCCGGTGTTTCCCCGCCGGTCTCCGCCGACAGGAACCGAACCTGATCCGCCGGAATCACGACCTTGCAGTTCAAGTTGTTTTCCAGCGCAAACGCCTTGTCCCGCAAGGCATGAAGCTGCGCGTTCAGGTCCGGCGCATCCAGCGCAACCTCACCAATGCAGAACCAGTCGCCGTCCGACTGGTGGTGCACAGATATTCCGGTCGCAGAAAAAGACAGCGCAAATGCGGGTTTCATATTCCCGAGGAACCATAATTGTCAGCATCAATGCAAACGACATCTCGTCCGCAGGACGACATTAAAGCAGGTTCCCGCCGAGGGAAAGAAAAAGCCGGACATTCCCCTTGTTTGACCACGCCCCGCATCCCCATGTTGGTGCTGTAGAAATTGGAGGGAAGACCTTGAAGAAAATCGCTTTTCTGGCCGCCATGCTGGCCGTGACAGCCGCAGGCATGGCCCATGCGGAAGAACGTCGCATCACGGTGGATGCGGCCGGAACCGTTCAGGCCGCACCCGATATGGCGACCATTACCCTGGGCGTGACGAACGAAGATGCCGAGGCGTCGAATGCCATGCAGGCGACCTCTGACGCCGTCGCGCAGATTCTGAAGCGGCTGGAGGATATGGGTATCGAATCCCGCGACGTACAAACCCGCGACCTGTCGCTGTCGCCGGTGTGGTCAGGGCGCAATAGCCCCAGCGGCGAACGGCCCGAGATTTCCGGGTTTGTCGCTTCGAACAACGTCCAGGTGCGTGTGCGTGATCTGACCAAGCTGGGCTCGATCATGGATGCGGTCATTCAGGACGGTGCCAATGATTTTGGCGGGCTGAGCTTTGGCGTGCAGGACCCCGCGCCGCTGCAAGCAGAGGCACGCGCCAAGGCCGTGGCCGAGGCCACCGCCAAGGCCGAGCAACTGGCGCAGGCGGCCAATGTGACTCTGGGGCAGGTTCAGACGATCAGCGAACAGGCTGGCGGTATTCGTCCCGCGCCGCAGATGCGCGCGATGAGCATGGCCGAGGCGGGCGGCGTTCCGGTCGCGGGCGGCGAGATATCAGTCTCGGTCAACGTGATGATGGAATTCGGGATTGCCGACTGATCCAGAGGTTTTGGCACGGGCTTGCAGAGACTGCCGCTGCTGGCCCGTCTGGTCGAAATTGTCCGGCGACAGCCAGGCCTCGAACGCGGTCTTGATGCGCGGCCATTCGCTGTCGAGGATCGAATACCACGCCGTATCCCGGTTGCGGCCCTTGTAGTGGGTCGCCTGCCGGAAAATGCCCTCGAAGGTAAAGCCCAGCCGCGCGGCCGCATTGCGGGACACCTCGTTCAGCGCGTCGCATTTCCACTCGTACCGGCGATAGCCCAGTTCGTCGAACACACGGCGCATCATCAGGTACATGGTCTCGGTCGATTGCAGACTGCGCTGCAACAGGGGTGAGAAGTGGATATGGCCCACTTCGATTGCCCCTGGCGCGGGTGCGATCCGCAGGAACGAAGCCACGCCGACCGGCGTTTCATCACTGTCGAGCACCGTGTGGAACATCGGATCGGCATCCATGCAGGTCGCGCGGGCCCATTCAACAAAATCGTGTTCAGAGTCGAACGGCCCATAGGGCAGATAGGTCCAGTTGCGACCGTCCGTATCGTTGGCAAACGCCCGGTACAGTCCGGGCGCGTGCCGGTTCACATCCAGCGGCACGACGGAGCAATAGCGGCCTTCCATTGGTGTATAAGGCGGCGTCGGGCGAGGGAACTCGCCCGAAACCGGTTGGCCGATGGGTTGGCCCAGATCGTTGGTGTCGTGCCCGCTCATCCCTCAGGCCGATGCTTTGGCCAGCGCCTGATCCAGATCGGCGATCAGGTCGTCGGCGTCTTCGATGCCGATGGACACACGCACGACGCCGGGGCCAGCACCCGCAGCCTCTTGCTGTTCCGGGGTCAGTTGGCGGTGGGTGGTTGAGGCCGAATGGATGATCAGAGATCGGGCATCGCCAAGGTTGGCGACATGGCTGAAGATCTCAAGCGAATTCACCAGCTTGACGCAGGCGTCATAGCCGCCCTTGACAGCAAAAGTGAACAGCGCGCCGGCACCTTTCTTGTACTGCGCCTGAACCCGGTCGTGATAGGGTGACGAAGGCAGGCCTGCATAAGTGACATAGTCCACGCGGTCATCGGACTCGAGCCAGGCGGCGATCTTCTGGGCGTTTTCGACGTGGCGTTCCATCCGCAGGGACAGGGTCTCGATCCCCATCAGCGTGTAATGTGCCGCCTGCGGGTTCATGGTCATACCCAGATCGCGTAAACCGATGGCAATGCCGTGGAAGGTAAAGGCCAGCGGGCCGAAGGTTTCGTGGAATTTCAGGCCGTGGTAGGCCGCCTCCGGTTCGCTGAGCGAGGGGAACTTGTCATTCGCGGACCAGTCGAACTTGCCCGAATCCACGATGCAGCCGCCGGTGACGGTGCCGTTGCCGGTCAGGTATTTTGTGGTCGAATGCACGACCAGAGTCGCACCCTGTTCGATGGGTCGGCACAGGTAGGGCGTGGCCGATGTGTTGTCGACGATCAGCGGAATGCCAGCGCCGTCGGTGATATCTGCGAGGGCGCGGATGTCGGTGACATAGCCGCCAGGGTTGGCGATGGATTCGCAGAACACCGCGCGGGTGTTTTCGTCGATGGCGTCTTTCACGGCGTCCAGATCGTCAGTGTCCACGAATTTGGCCGACCAGCCGAAACGTTTGATGGTCTGGCTGAACTGCGTGACCGTACCGCCATACAGGCGGGTCGAGGCCACCACATTGCAGCCCGGACCCATCAGCGGGAACAGCGCCATGATCTGTGCTGCGTGCCCTGAGGAGCAGCAAACTGCGCCTACGCCGCCCTCAAGCGTGGCGATACGTTCCTGCAGAACGGCCACGGTCGGGTTGGTCAGGCGGGAATAGATGAAGCCAACCTCTTGCAGGTTGAACAGGGCCGCGGCGTGATCGGCGTCACGGAACACGTAAGCCGTGGTCTGGTAGATCGGAGTCTGACGTGCACCTGTCGCCGGGTCGGGCCGCGCGCCCGCGTGAATCTGCAGTGTGTCGAAACCGTAGGTGGGGCCGTCAGACATCGTCGAAATCTCCTGTTGGACTGTGTGTTGCTGAATCTCTAGGCGATCCGGCGCGCGCGCACAACAATCCTGTCAGCGCATCCACAGGCCCTTGCTGCGGATTGTATTGCGAATGACCTGCTCGCGATGGGGTAGGTTTTCACGGTCGAACAGGTCGCGGATCTTGTGGCCCTTGCGTTGCAGAACCAGCTTTTTGATGGGCTCATAGCCCTTGAGTACCTTCTTGATCCGGTTCGGGGCCGCCACGGTTTCCAATACCTCGACCACGTGGTCGCTTTCCCGTGCATAGAGCAGGGGGAACAGGCGATAGTGGCAGCTGACCGATCCGTCCAGCAGGCCTGGGGGCAGGGTGTCGCGCCCACCGCCGAAAGAATGAATGACCAGCGGCAGAGCGGCCTGATCCAGCCAGGGGTCAAGGTTCTGCCCGGCCAGTTCGGGAATCTCTTCATCCCGGATCGTGCGGGCATAGTTCAGAAACCGCTCTCCGAACTTGCGCGGGCAGGAATAGAAGAAAAAACCGGCGTTGAAATACAGATACCGTCGCCAGTAATCCAACGGCTGGCTGGTATCCTGCGAGCTTTCGAAATCCAGCCCAAATCGGCGGTACAAAGCGTGCCAGATGCCATCGAAGCCGGGGCCATAGAGCGTAGGTTTGGGCCAAGTGCCCTCGACTTTTTGCGAGGCGCCGGGGCGGTCGAAATCAAACGGCACCGAGGTCAGGTCGCCGGTGATCAGCGTGTCGCTGTCGAAAAACACGAACGGCTCGCCCTCGGGCAGCGCCAGCAGGGCCTCGATCTTGTTGCCATAGGGATAGCTGTCGCCAAAGACGCGAGAGTCAAAGGGCAGAATCTCGGCATCCAGTTGCTGCAGGGCTTTCAGAACGTCTTCGTTTCGGATGCTCGGGTCCTGACGCCAGCGTGGTCCGGGTTGTGGCACGGCCACAAACAGCCTGCCCGTGAAGTTCGGTGAGCTATGGCGCAGAGAGGCTGCGAACAGCAGGGCCTCATATTGCAGCCGGTTGTTTTGCCCGATGATGACGATATTGAACTTCGTAGGGCTGGCCTGCATCAGGTGACTTTCACGTATCTGGCCGTCGTTCGGCGCTGCTCGTTGTGTTTGACCTACAGCACGCAGCAAGGCCCGTCAAAACCAGATGCGGGGAATCTTTTGTTTCCATGCAGCCAGAGGCCGTTTCGGCACATCTCATGTGTCGCACGTTTTCGAAACGCAATAAAAACAGGCGGTTTTGTCCGAGAAATTGGGGTAATCCAGTCGATTTCTGCGGTTTTTGATGATTTTCTAAATTTTACCAATTGATAAAAAATCAGATTGTGGCAAGCTGAGAGCATAACAAACATATCTACAGGGAGTAGAGCGATGGCACAGGGCCAGATTGCCCCCGGCATTGTCTCCGGGCGGCTTTCCAGCGATGAGCTGACCTCGAATTTTACCGATCTGCATCCGCCTTTGGCTGCGCATGAGGCCGCCGTGGCGGCGGATCGGTGCTATTTCTGCTATGACGCGCCATGTGTGACGGCCTGTCCGACGGATATCGATATCCCGTTGTTCATGCGTCAGATTCAGGCCGGGCAACCCGAGGCCGCAGGCGAAACCATTCTGGCGCAGAACATTCTGGGCGGCATGTGCGCCCGCGTTTGTCCGACCGAGACACTGTGCGAAGAGGCCTGCGTTCGTGAAACTGCCGAGGGGGCTCCGGTCGAGATCGGTCGCCTGCAACGCTATGCGACTGACAGTGTCATGGCTGCGGGGGGGCACCCGTTCGAGCGTGCCACGCCGACTGGCAAAACTGTTGCCGTGATCGGGGCAGGGCCTGCGGGTCTGGCCTGCGCGCACCGTCTGGCCATGTTTGGGCATGACGTGGTGATCCACGAAAGCAAACCCAAGCCCGGCGGTCTGAACGAATATGGCATTGCCGCCTATAAATCGACCAATGACTTTGCGCAGGCCGAGGTGGACTGGCTGCTGAATATCGGCGGCATCACGATCGAGACCGGGTCGGTTCTGGGCGAGGGCGTTTCGCTGGATGGTCTGGTCGAAAACTACGACGCTGTTTTCTTGTCCATCGGTCTGGCCGGGGTGAATGCCTTGCGCTCAGAAGGGGCCGAGAAGGACGGCGTGCGCTTTGCTGTCGACTTCATCTCGGATGTGCGTCAGGCATCTGATCTGGCGGATCTGCCGGTGGGTCGCAATGTCGTCGTCATCGGTGGCGGCATGACTGCCGTGGACGCGGCGGTGAAATCGAAACTGCTGGGCGCCGAGCACGTGACCATCGCTTATCGGCGCGGACGCGACGCAATGGGCGCCAGCCGGTATGAACAGGATCTGGCGGCCTCGCATGGTGTGAAAATCATGACCAATGTGCAACCCGTTGCCGTGCACGGAAACGGTGCGGCGGCCGAGATCGAATTGGAGTATACTACCAGTCACAACGGTCAGCTTTCGGGTACCGGAGAAATGGTACGCGTGCCTGCAGATCAGGTCTTCAAGGCGATCGGTCAGACACTGGAAGGCGCGCCCGAAGGGCTGAAGCTGGACGGAAACAAAATCGCCGTGACCGAGGCGGGGCGTACGTCGATGGCCGGTGTCTGGGCCGGGGGCGACTGCGCCGCTGGTGGCGAAGACCTGACCGTGACTGCCGTGGCCGAAGGCCGCGACGCCGCGATGGATATCCACGCGAGCCTGACCGCGTGAAACTCAAAGACAAAGATGCTGAATTGCATCAGGGAGGCCGGATAAATGGCTGATTTGAAAACGAACTTTCTGGGTATCGAAAGCCCGAACCCGTACTGGCTGGCCTCGGCGCCGCCGACCGACAAGGAATACAACGTCCGCCGCGCCTTTGAGGCCGGATGGGGCGGTGTTGTGTGGAAAACGCTGGGATCCGAGGGGCCTCCGGTCGTGAACGTGAACGGGCCGCGCTATGGCGCAATCTATGGCGCTGATCGCCGGTTGCTGGGTCTGAACAACATCGAACTGATCACTGACCGCCCGCTTGAGGTGAACCTTGAGGAGATGGAGCGGGTCAAGGCCGATTATCCGGATCGCGCTCTGATCGCCTCGATCATGGTCCCGTGCGAGGAGGAGGCGTGGAAAGCCATCCTGCCGCGTGTGGCTGAGACAGGCGCGGACGGGATCGAGCTTAACTTCGGCTGTCCGCACGGGATGAGCGAGCGCGGCATGGGCTCGGCCGTAGGTCAGGTGCCGGAGTACATTGAGATGGTCACCCGCTGGTGCAAGCAATACTATGACCGCCCGGTCATCGTGAAGCTGACGCCCAACATCACCGACATCCGAAAGCCTGCCGAAGCCGCCAAGAATGGCGGTGCCGACGCGGTATCGCTGATCAACACCATCAACTCGATCACCAGCGTCAATCTGGACACGTTCAGCCCCGAGCCGTCGATTGATGGCAAGGGCAGTCACGGCGGCTATTGCGGTCCGGCGGTGAAGCCGATTGCCTTGTCGATGGTGTCCGAGATTTCGCGGGCTCAGGCGACGCATGGACTGCCGATTTCCGGTATCGGTGGCGTGACCACGTGGCGCGATGCGGCAGAGTTCATGGCTTTGGGGTGCGGCACCGTTCAGGTCTGCACCGCGGCCATGACCTATGGGTTCAAGATCATCGATGAACTGACCGCTGGCCTGTCCAAGTGGATGGATGAAAAGGGCTATAAGGACGTCTCGGAAGTCGTCGGTCTCGCCGTTCCCAACGTCACCGATTGGCAGTATCTGAACCTGAACTACGTGGCCAAGGCGAAAATCGATCAGGACCAGTGCATCAAATGCGGCCGCTGCTACGCCGCCTGCGAGGACACCAGCCACCAGGCGATTTCGATGTCCGAGGACCGGGTGTTCGAAGTCATGGATGACGAATGCGTCGCCTGCAACCTGTGCGTGGATGTCTGCCCCGTCGACGGGTGCATCTCGATGGAACAGATGCCGGCCGGAGAGGTCGATCCGCGTACCGGTTTGGAGGTGCAGCCCGACTATGCCAACTGGACGACACATCCGAACAATCCGATGGCGAAGGCCGCCGAGTAATGTAGCTGTTGGAAACAGGAAAGGGGCCGGTTAGCGCCAGCCTCTGACGAAAAATGTTGAAGCTCGCCCCTAAATTGGGCGAGCTTCTTACTTCGGGTTTTCAAGTTTCGGCCAATATGACTGCTGCCACTACTGGAGTAACTTGATGATCACATACGAAAAATCTTTTGCCGAAACCTTGGCTGCTGCCACGACCGAAGAGGAGCGAATTGCTGTCAGCAAACACATGGCAAACTTCTTTTCAGCTTTGGGCAAAGCTCTCAATTCAGGCCGAATCGTCGATCCCGACACAAAGGAGCTCAACAAGGCTCCTAAAAGGGCGAAATCCCGCTCTGCAATGAAGAACGACAAAATCTTGGCTTGGATCGAAGTTCATCCCATCCATGAAGAAGTCGTTTTGAGGGACATCGAACGTGCACTTCGTCTGGAGGGTGTTCAAGCTTAAAGAAAGTCCCGTTCATAAATGCGCCCGCGAGCAAGCCCGAGCTTCATCGCGGGCGTTTCTTTTGAGCCGTATCCGACCCAGTTGTGATGGAAGCGGTAGATCTCGGTCAGCTTCACCATGATCTCGGGTTTGTAGAGATAATACTTGTCCCAGGCCTTTCGAGCATTGGTTTCCGAGACCTGCGGCCGGGCCGCGAACCGGAGGTTGCTCCGGAACTTGTTGAAATAGGAACCCACGCTGCGGAGGGTGGCCAAACGCAGCAGTCGGGCGGTTGCTCGATAATCCCGCCCAGGACGGTCTGTGAGCAGCTCTACGCGCCGGTCCGGCTCTGATTTTGTATGGTATGGCCAGTGGAACCCCATCCTGAGATCCTGGCCGATGATCGAGGCAGCAATTTCGGTATCTACCAGGTCGGCATAGTCCTCATCAGAGAGCTTGTTAATCTGTGAGACACTCAATCCTGTCTGCCCCGCCAAAACGCTGCGCCCGGCGGACCAGGCGGCATTTCGCAGGTCGTTGTTCATCTTCTTGTTGAAGAACACCAGGGCGATGTCAGCCCTGTCCTGCTTGATCAAATCCGCCATCCCTGCGCAGAATGCAGTCTTCAGCCCGGCATCACCATCCGTCACAAATGCGAACTTGCCCTCCGCGTCTCCGATCATGTCTCGAAGGCGCAAGGCATGTGCAAACTGCATGATGTCGTAGCGCACCAGAGCCCCGCTGTGCGGGAGCTGATAGAGCTCTTCTTCCTTGATCGGCTTCTGCTTCTGGAGCTTCGAAATGTAGTCCTCGAACTCGGTCTTGGACCAAAGCCTGCCATGCTCCCGGAAGCACTTTGACAGAAGGTCATCTCCGACCAATGCTGTCTCGGCCTCGACTTTCTCATGACTGGCCTTGTCGTCAAATTGCAGGGCAGCCTCCATGATGTATCCGCTTCGGGCATGGGCGGTGCAGAGATGCTGAACGATGATCTGGGTGCGCTCGCGTTTGGTGGGCCATTTCATCTTGAGCGACTGGGAGTCTGTTGCGAAACGCGAACCGACTTTCATCCAATCGATACCATCGAAGACCTCGCGCTCGGCCCGGAAGGCGCGGACTTGATCGTAGATGAAGTCGATCTTCCGGTAGATGTCGTGATACGACACCTGTGCGATGGAACACATCTTCAGGAATGGGACGCCATTGGCCATCATACGATAGAGAAGAGGGTTCTTGTCACTGCGCTTCTGGCGTCGTGTCGCCCGGCCGATGGAAAAGGTCTTCTTGCAGCATCTGCATTGATGTCTGGGGTCGCCGCCAGCGGTCTTTCCGAAACTGCGGTATTGATCCGGGTGCGCCGCGAGTGATTTTCCCAGGTTCTCGCACTCAGGATTCCTGCACCCCGGCGCAATCGGATCGACTTGTTGCAAATCCTTGAGTCTGTTGTATTCTTCGAAAATCGCTTTGTTGTACTTCAAGCGGTGATTGGTGCTGCAGGTCGGACACGTGAAAAATTCACTGTGACGACTGTCGGCAACTAAGCCGCGAATTGCTCCGGGCTGTGCAGCTGGGCTACTCAAAGGCCGCTTGTTGGGATCTGGGGAAAGCCGAGGCTCACGCATCGTGGGTTCCGACAGAAATTAACATCAACGCCCTCGAATGGAAGCGGCAGTCTGCGTTTAAGGCCAAGGTCTGTCGAAGATATCTTCGAGAGGTCGTTCATTCGGATGTCCTCCAGATTCCCCCAAAAGGGGCCGTTCAAGAGGATTTCTAAAGGGTAGATTGGCCACTTTGTGGCCAACCGAAGTCTTTATTTCAACATTCACCGTCAGGGGCTGGCCGGTTAGCGGCCCCTTTTTCTATGGTGTCAGCAATTTCCGATAAAGCGTGTCGATAAACGGCTCGGCACCCTCATATGGATCCTCATCACCCAGAATGGCCCTCACCTGCACATCAAAATCGGCATAGTGTTGCGTCAGCGCCCAGATCGAAAAGATCAGGTGGTAGGGGTGAACCTGCGCGATTTTACCGTCGTTCATCCATTGTTTCAGAATCGCGGTTTTCTCATCCACCAGCTGTTTCAGATCCTGCGACAGCGCATCGTGAATACGCGGCGCGCCCTGAACCAGTTCATTGGCAAACAGACGGCTTTCACGCGGCAATTCGCGGCTCATCTGCAGCTTGCGGTGGATGTAGGAAAGGATTTCCTGCATCGGATCGCCGGCCTCATCCAGATCGTGCAACGGGGCAAGCCAGACGTCCAGAAGGCCGGATAGAAGAGCGGCGTGAATCGCCTCTTTCGACGGGAAGTAATACAGCAGGTTTGGTTTGCTCAGTCCGGCTTCGGTTGCGATCTGGTCGACGGTCGAGCCGCGAAACCCGTGAGCCGAAAACACATTCAGGGCAGCGTCCAGAATTGCTGCTCGATTCTTTTTCTGAATTCTGGTTGGGGCGCGGTCTTTGGGCATGTTTTCAGGTTGTCTCTTTTTCCGGCAAGCAGGCGCCGTTTATGCCAAAATTATCGACGGCGTCTCGCAATTTCTTGACTGATGACCAACCCGTGATAGCGTGAGTTTGACCAGATGGTCAAATCAAGACTCGAAAAGCGAGCCAAATCGCAAGCAACAGGGAAGAAGAAAATGGCAGCTCCGGCGCAGAACCTCAGGATCAATGGCGACAGGTTGTGGGACAGTCTGATGGAGATGGCCAAGATCGGCCCCGGTGTGGCGGGTGGCAATAATCGCCAGACCCTGACGGATGAGGATGCGGAAGGGAGGGCCCTGTTTCAGAAATGGTGTGAAGATGCGGGCTGTACCATGGGTTTGGACCAGATGGGTAACATGTTTGCCCGCCGCGAAGGTGCCGACCCCGAGGCGCTGCCGGTCTATGTCGGCTCGCACCTGGACACGCAGCCGACAGGTGGAAAGTATGACGGTGTGTTGGGCGTTCTGGGCGGGTTGGAAATTCTCCGCACTCTGAACGATCTGGGAATCAAGACCAAACATCCGATTGTCGCCACCAACTGGACCAACGAAGAGGGCACGCGTTACGCGCCGGCGATGTTGTCCTCAGGCGTGTTTGCCGGTGTGCACACTCAGGATTGGGCCTATGACCGCGAGGATGCCGAGGGCAAGAAATTCGGCGACGAGTTGCAGCGCATCGGTTGGCGGGGTGATGAACTGGTAGGTGCCCGCAAGATGCACGCTTTCTTTGAGCTACACATCGAACAGGGGCCGATCCTTGAAGCCGAGGGCAAGGATATCGGCGTTGTCACCCATGGGCAGGGCCTGAGCTGGACACAGATCACGGTGACCGGCAAGGATGCCCATACCGGCTCGACCCCGATGCCGATGCGCAAGAATGCGGGTCTGGCGATGGCGCGGATTTTGGAGAAAGTGGATGAGATCGCGTGGTCACATGCGCCGCATGCCGTGGGCGCGGCGGGGCATATCGACGTCTATCCGAACTCACGCAATGTGATCCCGGGCAAGGTGGTATTCACGGTCGATTTCCGGTCACCCGATCTGGACGTGATCACGGATATGGAGAACCGCTTGCGTGCCGCGGCCGAGGTTATTGTCGAAGAAATGGGCCTGCAGATCGAATTCGAGAAGGTCGGCGGTTTTGATCCGGTAAAATTCGATGATGGTTGCGTGGCAGCGGTGCGGGATGCGGCCGAGCGGCTGGGCTATTCGCATGCCAACATCATTTCGGGCGCCGGACATGACGCGTGCTGGATCAACCGCGTGGCGCCAACAGCGATGGTCATGTGCCCCTGTGTGGACGGGTTGAGCCACAACGAGGCCGAGGAGATCAGCAAGGAATGGGCTGCGGCCGGGGCGGATGTTCTGTTTCACGCGGTCGTCGAGACGGCTGAGATCGTGGAATAGGGGGCTCTGCCCCCGTCGCCCGCCGGGCGACTCCCCCGGGATATTTTTGGCCAGATGAAGCAAGCGGCGCAGACCGCAACAGGGAGATTAAAATGAGCACTGTCATCAAGAACGGGACCGTCGTGACCGCCGATTTGTCTTACAAGGCGGATGTGATGGTCGAAGGTGGGGTGATCACCGAGATCGGAATGGATCTGAAAGGAGACAAGGAGCTGGACGCGACGGGCTGTTTTGTCATGCCGGGCGGGATCGACCCGCATACGCATCTTGAGATGCCGTTCATGGGCACTTACTCCAGCGATGATTTCGAAAGCGGAACGCGTGCGGCTTTGGCCGGGGGCACCACGATGGTGGTGGACTTCGCGCTGCCGAACCCCGGTGAAGGGCTGTTGGATGCGCTGAAACGCTGGGACAATAAGTCGACGCGGGCGAATTGCGACTACTCGTTCCACATGGCTGTGACATGGTGGGGCGAGCAGGTGTTCGATGACATCAAGACGGTGATCGAGACCCGCGGCATCAACACGTTCAAGCATTTCATGGCTTATAAGGGCGCGCTGATGGTCAATGATGATGAGCTTTTTGCCTCATTCAAGCGTCTGGCAGAGCTGGGTGGTATTGCCATGGTCCACGCCGAGAATGGCGACGTTGTAGCCGAGTTGCAGGCCAAGCTGATGGCCGAAGGCAACACTGGCCCCGAAGCCCATGCCTATTCGCGCCCGCCGCAGGTGGAAGGTGAGGCCACCAACCGCGCCATCATGATCGCCGACATGGCGGGCGTGCCGCTTTATGTGGTGCATACATCCTGCGAAGAGGCGCATGAGGCCATTCGTCGGGCCAAGATGCAGGGTAAGCGGGTGTGGGGAGAGCCTCTGATCCAGCACCTGACGCTGGATGAGAGCGAGTATTTCCATCACGATTGGGACCACGCGGCGCGGCGGGTCATGAGCCCCCCGTTCCGGAACAAGCAGCACCAGGACAGTCTGTGGAGCGGTCTGCAATCCGGGACGCTGAGTGTTGTTGCGACCGACCATTGTGCCTTTACCTCCGACCAGAAACGATTTGGTGTAGGGGATTTCACCAAGATTCCGAACGGCACTGGTGGCCTGGAAGATCGGATGCCGATGCTGTGGACCCATGGTGTGAATACCGGGCGTCTGACGCCGCAGGAATTTGTTGCAGTAACTTCAACAAACATCGCCAAAATATTGAATTGCTATCCTAAAAAAGGTGCGATCCTCGTGGGCGCGGATGCCGATATCGTTGTGTGGGACCCTGAGAAAACCAAGACGATCAGCGCTGATGCCCAGCAGTCCTCGATTGATTACAACGTCTTCGAAGGCAAAGAGGTCAAAGGCTTGCCGCGCTTTACCCTGACAAGGGGCCATGTGGCGGTGCATGACGGTGAAATCCGCACTCAGGAAGGGCATGGTGAGTTTGTGGCGCGCGAACCCAACGGTCACGTGAACAAGGCGCTGAGCACCTGGAAAGAGCTGACGGATCCGCGTCCGGTTAAACGGACGGGCATCCCGGCGACGGGGGTTTGACGGGCTGAGCTGTGACATTTCGCATTCGTCCCATAACATCGCCCTGGAAACTGGCCGGGCGCATCGCACTGGTGGTTTTTGTTAGCTGCTTTGTGTGCAATGCGATATTTTGGGCAGTGCCTTATTTTCAGCTTTTTGGGACGCGGTGCAGGGATTTGTGCCCTCAATCCATTGAGGAATTGATCAAAGGAATAGGCGTTTTTGGGTTTGGTGCCAGTGTGGTTTCCGTTCCTGTGGCGGTGCTCGTCATGACGCCCCTTGTTCAGCTAAGTAATTCAAGTTTCAAATCGAGCTTGCAAGAGACACCGGCTTTCTTATTGGCGGTTTTTGTCTCGTCAGTAATTACAATGGGAGTGGGTGCATTTTTGCTTGTTGCAGTAGTAGGTGTCCCGAAGCCCCTGAAGTATCTGATTGCTTTATCTCCAGTTGTGTTTTCGATTTTGGGGTTAACCTTTGTTGTGGCGCTTTCCTTGCTGACCATCGAAAAAATGCTGAAAACGCGGAAGAAAAAGAAAGTTTGACAGTGGACGTACACTCACAGCAGCAATCCAGCGTGATCGAAGCTGCGCATCTCGACCTCACCTTCCAAACCAATGATGGGCCGGTCCATGCACTGAAAGACGTAAACCTGACCATCAACAAAGGCGAGTTCGTCAGTTTCATTGGCCCCTCGGGCTGTGGCAAGACCACCTTTCTGCGCTGTATCGCGGCGCTTGAAACCCCGACCGGAGGAGCACTGACCGTCAACGGCCTGACCCCGGACGAGGCGCGGCGGAACCGGGCTTATGGCTATGTGTTTCAGGCGGCGGGTTTGTATCCGTGGCGGACCATTGCCAAGAACATCAAATTGCCGCTTGAGATCATGGGCTATTCAGCCGCCGAACAAAACGAACGCGTAAGCAAGGTTCTGGAACTCGTTGATCTTGCTGGGTTTGGTGGCAAGTTCCCGTGGCAGCTGTCGGGCGGGATGCAGCAACGGGCCAGCATTGCGCGAGCGCTGGCGTTCGATGCCGATATCCTGCTGATGGACGAACCCTTCGGCGCTCTGGACGAAATCGTGCGCGATCACCTGAACGAACAGCTTTTGGCGCTGTGGGCGCGGACGGGCAAGACCATCGGCTTCGTGACCCACTCGATCCCCGAGGCGGTGTATCTGAGCACCAAGATCGTGGTGATGAGCCCGCGACCCGGGCGGATTACAGACGTGATCGACAGTCCTCTTCCGAAAGAGCGGCCCCTGGATATCCGTGACACTCCGGAATTCATCGAAGTGGCCCATCGCGTGCGCGAAGGTCTGCGGGCGGGGCATGCGGATGACTAGTGCCAGTATCAGAGCTGTTTGCGCTGTCCTGACTGTTGTCGGCGTCATTATTCTGTTCTGGTACGCCGCCAGCGTGCCAATGAACATCAAAGGCGTTCTGAACGAATTCGAACGGGCAGGCGAGCAGGTCGATCCGCCCAAGGCGGTGGACCGGCGCGACATGAGCGAGTTTGAGCTGGTCATCGACAACCCTTACGCCATCGACGAAACTTGGGAGCAGGAGCGACCGCGTCTGCCTGCTCCGCATCAGGTGGCCGAGGAGTTGTGGGACACAACGGTTGAGAAGAAGATTACCTCAAAGAGGTCGTTGATCTATCACTCTTGGGTAACACTCAGCGCGACGATGCTAGGTTTTGCGATTGGTACCGGGCTGGGCATTTTGCTGGCGGTCGGGATCGTGCACAGCCGGGTCATGGACCTGTCGGTGATGCCCTGGGCCATTGTCAGTCAGACCATTCCGATCATCGCGCTGGCGCCGATGATCATCGTGGTGCTTTACTCGGTGGGTATTCAGGGGATCATTCCCAAGGCAATCATTTCGGCTTATCTCAGCTTTTTCCCGGTCGTCGTTGGCATGGTCAAAGGCTTGCGTAGCCCGGATGCGATGCAGCTGGATTTGCTGCGGACTTACAATGCCAGCCGGTCTCAGGGATTTTGGAAACTGCGTTTGCCAGCGTCGATGCCGTACCTGTTCACCTCGCTGAAGATCGGTATCGCGGCGTCCCTCGTTGGGGCCATTGTCGGCGAATTGCCGACAGGGGCGGTCGCTGGTCTGGGCGCGCGCCTGCTTGCGGGCAGCTATTACGGCCAGACGGTGCAAATCTGGTCGGCCTTGTTTGCCGCAGCCATTCTGGCGGCCTGCCTGGTCGGGTTGCTGGGATTGGTCGAGCGAACGGTGCTCAAGCGGATGGGGATGGCGCAATGATCCTTGTTTTCTGTGCAATCCTTCTTTGGCTGTTCGGCTGGTGGCTGAACGGGCGTCTGGCCAGCGGTCCTTGTGCTGGTACCCGGATGGTGCGGTTCATAGCGCCGCTGGTGTTTGGCCTGACCGTGATTGGCATCTGGGAGCTGGTGGTGCGGGGCCTCGAAGTGCCTTTGGTCATCCTGCCAGCACCCTCGGTGATCGCGGTGCGCTTTGGCGACAGCCTGCCGACCCTGTGGGCCGATTTCGTGCAGACCATCATCAAGGGCGCGCTGAGCGGCTATGTCATCGGCTGCGGGTCGGCCTTTCTGATGGCGATCGCGGTGGACCGCTGGGATTTCCTGCGCCTCGGGCTGCTGCCGGTCGGAAACTTCGTCGCAGCGCTGCCGATTGTGGGCACGGCCCCAATTCTGGTGATGTGGTTTGGGTTCGATTGGCACTCCAAAGCGGCCGTGGTTGTGGTGATGGTGTTCTTCCCGATGCTGGTAAACACCGTGGCCGGATTGCGCGAGGCCACGGCCATGCAGCGCGACCTGATGGAGACCTACGCGGCGACCTATTGGCAGAGCTTTCTGAAACTCCGCCTGCCTGCTGCGATGCCGTTTGTTTTCAATGGCCTAAAGATTTCTACCACTCTGGCGCTGATCGGCGCTATCGTGGCCGAGTTCTTTGGTTCGCCAACCCTGGGCATGGGGTTCCGGATCTCGACCAGCGTCGGGCAACTCTCGCTGGATATGGTCTGGGCCGAGATCGTCGTGGCCGCATTGGCCGGGACGGCATTCTACGGGGTTGTCGCCATGATCGAAAAGGCGGTGACATACTGGCACCCGTCGCAACGCGGATAACAAGATTTCAACAGACCCCGAAAAGGGGCAGCAACAGCAACTAGGAGATATGAAGATGAACAAGCTACTCAGCGGGGCGGTTGCCGCCTTCAGTCTGGCAGCCAGCGCGGCGCTTGCGGCGGATGAGGTGACCTTGCAGCTGAAATGGGTCACGCAGGCGCAGTTTGCGGGCTATTACGTGGCCAAGGACAAAGGGTTCTACGCAGAAGAGGGGCTGGACGTCACCATTCTGCCCGGTGGCCCCGACATTGCCCCGACGCAGGTGATCGCAGGTGGCGGCGCCGACGTAACGGTCGAATGGATGCCTGCCGCACTGGCCGCGCGGGAAAAGGGCCTGCCACTGGTGAACATCGCGCAGCCGTTCAAAAGCTCGGGCATGATGCTGACCTGCTGGAAGGACGCCGGGATTTCCTCGCCCGAGGATCTGAAGAACCGCACGTTGGGCGTCTGGTTCTTTGGCAACGAATTTCCGTTCATGAGCTGGATGAGCCAGTTGGGTATCGACACTGGTGGCAAAAGCGAAAGCGGCGTCGAGGTTCTGAAGCAAGGCTTCAACGTCGATCCTCTGCTGCAGCGTCAGGCTGACTGCATCAGTACCATGACCTATAACGAATACTGGCAGGTCATCGACGCAGGCGTAAACCCCGATGAACTGGTGACCTTCAAGTACGAAGATCAGGGCGTCGCCACGCTGGAAGACGGTCTGTACGTTCTGGAAGAAAACCTCAGCGATGCGGCCTTCACCGACAAGATGGAGCGCTTTGTTCGCGCCTCGATGAAAGGCTGGAAATACGCCGAGGAAAACCCGGACGAAGCTGCCGATATCGTGCTGGAAAATGATGCCACAGGTGCCCAGACAGAAGAGCATCAGAAGCGCATGATGGGTGAAATCGCCAAGCTGACCGCCGGTTCGAACGGTGCGCTAGACCCGGCGGATTTTGAACGCACGGTTGGTACTCTGCTGGCTGGTGGGTCTGATCCGGTAATCACCAAACAGCCCGAAGGCGCCTGGACGCATCAGATCACGGATGCGGCTCTGAACTGATCCCTTCGCAATCCTTGAACACGCGCGGTCCCATTCGGGGCCGCGTTTTCTTTTTCAAATGTCGGAAACGTGTCTGTACTTGGTGCGCAGGAAAGTTAGTATTATCCTGTAATTAGCGGCATTTCATGCGGAATGCCTATCATTAGGGATAAAATGCAGAATTTTGCATCAGAATTCAATTTGGCCTTGTCTCTGATCTTCCAAGGGGATGCAGAGCTGTGGGCGATTGTACTGTTGTCCCTGAAAGTTTCCATCCTCGCGGTCCTGATCTCTGCGATGATCGGTATGCCGATTGGGGCTGCCCTGGCGGTTGCCCGGTTTCCGGGGCGGCGGGCATTGATCGTTCTGATGAACGCCTTGATGGGGTTCCCACCAGTTGTTGTGGGTTTGCTGGTCTATCTGATGCTGTCGCGCTCGGGGCCGCTGGGCGTTCTGGAACTGCTTTATACGCCGACCGCGATGATCATTGCACAGGTGGTGCTGGTCACACCGATTATCGCCGCGCTGACCCGCCAGGTGGTCGAGATGCTGGCCGAGGAGTATTCGGAACAGTTGCGTTCGTTGGGCGTGTCGCGGCTGGCCTCTGTGCCGGTGCTGCTGTGGGATGCGCGTTTGGCGCTGGTTACGGCATTGCTGGCCGGGTTTGGCCGCGCGATTGCCGAGGTCGGGGCGGTCATCATCGTCGGCGGCAACATCAACCACGTGACGCGGGTGATGACCACGACCATCGCGCTTGAGACGTCCAAGGGCAATCTGGCGCTGGCCTTGGCGCTTGGGGCCATCCTGATTGGCATCGCCGTGGCCGTGAACGCCATGGTAAGCACGCTCAGCCTGCGGGCCGAGCAGGAGGGGTTGCGCCATGCGTGATCTGGTCCATGAAATGGCAAGCTGTCTTTCGGTCGACGGAGTGCGGATCACCCGCAAGGGTAAGGCATTGCTGGAAGTGCCGCATCTTGCGCTTGATGGGCCGGGGCCAAGCTTGATCCTTGGGCCGAACGGCTCGGGCAAAAGTCTGCTTTTGCGCTGCCTGCACGGGCTAATCATGCCCGATCGCGGGCAGGTCCGGCAGGACGGAGTGGTCCTGAATGCCGAACACAAGGCACGTCAAGCGATGGTGTTTCAGCAGCCTGTGTTGCTACGCCGGTCGGTTGCGGCCAATCTGGACTTTGTGCTGAAACGGCAGGGCTTGCCCCGCAGCACCCGCAAATCCCGTATCGAGGAACTGCTGGCCGAAGGCGGGCTGGACGGTAAGGCCCGGCAATCCGCGCGGTCCTTGTCCGGCGGAGAGGCGCAACGGCTGGCCATCCTGCGCGCCCTCGCGTTGAATCCCGAAACGCTGTTTCTGGACGAACCCACCAGCGCGCTTGATCCCAGTGCTACGCAGGTGATTGAACGGATGATCCTGCGCGCCTCGACCCGTGGGGTTCGCATTGTCATGGTCACGCATGATATTGGGCAGGCTCGACGATTGGCTGCCGATATCGTGATGATGCAGGGTGGCCAAGTGGTTGAACATGGGGCCGCCAAACAGATACTGGATGCCCCCGAAAGTGACGCGTTGCGTCGGTATTTGGCCGGTGGGCTGGTTACTTAGTCAAAATAGTGGAGATCGAAATGATCCGGAAAATTGTTCGGGCAGCAGTGGTAGCTCTTGGCCTGACGGCAACGTCAGTCAGCGCCGAAGAGCCGTTTATCGTCGTGCAATCGACCACATCAACCCAGAACTCGGGCCTGCTGGATTACATCCTGCCCGGGTTCGAGGCCGAGACAGGCATTGACGTACGCGTCGTTGCGGTCGGCACCGGGCAGGCGATCCGCAATGCCATCAACGGGGATGGTGATGTGTTGCTGGTGCACGCCAAGGACGCAGAAGAGAAGTTCGTCGCGGATGGTTGGGGCGTTGAGCGGTTTGACGTAATGTATAACGATTTCGTCCTGGTCGGGCCGAAATCGGACCCGGCCAAGATTAAGGGTGGCGCGGATATCGTGGCTGCCCTGAGTGCCGTGGCCAAGGCCCAGGTGCCCTTTGCCTCGCGCGGGGATGACAGCGGCACCCACAAGGCCGAGATGCGCCTGTGGGGTGCTGCCGGTTCCGATCCGACCGAGGCGTCGGGCGAATGGTACCGAGAGACGGGCTCAGGCATGGGGGCGACACTCAACGTGGCCAGCGGGATGGAAGCCTACGTTTTGACGGATCGCGCCACGTGGCAGTCCTTCGGGAACAAAGGCAAACTCGAAGTTCTGGTCGAAGGCGATCCGCGGTTGTTCAATCAGTACGGTGTCATCCTTGTGAACGCCGAAAAACACCCGCGTGTGCGGACTGCTGCGGGGCAGAGGTTCGTCGATTGGCTCATCGGGCCCGACGGGCAGGCGGCGATTGCGTCCTATGAACTGGAAGGCCAGCAGCTGTTCTTTCCCAACGCCAAGTGACCGGGATTAACCGCTTGCGCCGTTGTGGTGGATCGTGCCCAGACCGGACAGATCATATCCGCCAAACTCGGCGGCGCGGGTGGTAAAGCGGTCCGATTGCACGAACCCAAGCAGTTTGAGCATCGGGTCATCGAAATAGGCCCTTCGCCAGATTGCCAGATCCAGACGTTCGGAATGGGTCGGGACAAAGCCCAGATCATAAAGACCCGCCAAAGCGCCCAATCCGAACCCGGCCTCGGCCTTGCTGTCATGCAAGGCTATGGCCAGTTCTTCCTCGGTGCGGGCGCAAGTGGGCAGAGCGTCCAGATCCTCGCGCGTCAGGTCCTGGGTTTCGAGTTGCATGTCGAACAGCCGTTGGCTGGCGGCGCTGTCCTGACGCAGGATCACCCGTCGGCCTTTGAGGTCGGCAAAGTCAGAAATACCGGTGACACCGGAGGCCAGCAGCAGCCCGCGTCGCCGTTGTGCGATTTCGTACAGAACAATCGGTGCCTCGCCTAACTTGTCGTGCAGGGCCTGCGTGTTGAACCCATCTTTTTCGTGGATATGCAATACGGCAGCTTGCGCGCTGCGAACCTTCAGGCGGTTCAGACCATCGAATGAGCCGTCGTAATAGGTTGCCAGACCCGAGCCGCTTTCGCGCAAGGCCCAGTCCAGCAGCGGGTCGTGACTGCCGGCGACAATCGGGGGCAGAGGTGGTTCCGCCACCTGTGGCCCCGTACGAGAGGCGCTCAGCCACGCGATGACCTCGGCGCGGGGGAACAATAGCTTGCCCATGGCGCGCACACAGGGAACTTCGCCTGAGGAAGCGAGGTCATAGGCCTTACGCTCGCCAATGCGTAGCAGGTCGGCCAGCTCTTTGGTCGTCAGGTATTCGGGCATTCAGTCGAGCCGCACCGCCGAACCAGAGCCCGCATCCGCAGCGCTGAACCCGATCTGTTGCAGTGCGAAGGGTGCCGCAACAGTGATAACGACCATTGCGGCCAAAGCGGCAAGAAAGGCTTTCATTGGTCTCCTCCGGTTTCGTTTTCCGGTGCTGTCGCACGGCGCAGAAAGGCGATCATGTCGTTGCGGTCCTGGGCCTGCGTGATCCGCTGCATCGGCATCTTTGATCCCGGAATGTAGTGGTCAGGCCCCTGATCGAAAAGGGCATTTATCGTTTCGTCATTCCAAACGATATCAGAGTCCTGCAGCGTGTCCGAGTAGAAATATCCCGGCAATGTACCCGCCTTGCGTCCAAAGATACCATACAGGGTCGGGCCCGCGCGCCGTTGCCCATCAGGCGTCAGGCTATGGCAGATCGAGCATTTGCGGGCGAACTGACGTTCTCCGTTGCTCATCTCGGCGGGGGTCTTCAGAAAGCTGGGTTCGGCGGCGGCCATCTGCGCCTGATCGCCAAGCGCGGTGACGGGCCAGCTGTACATCGCCTCATCAAGGCCGCCAGCGTGGAGATTCTGGCCGTCGGCAGAAAAGGCCAATGCCCAGACCGGCCCGCGCAGGGTGGCGCGAAAATCCTGCGCGATACGCCACTCGGCGGTGTCGATCACCATGATGTATCCCTGACCATCGCCTACTGCCAACAGGTTGCGATCCGGGCTGAGCGCCAACGCCAGAATCGGACGGCGGTCGAGGGTAAAGTCGCGCACCTCGCCGGTGGCCAGATCCAGAATGCGGGTGACGCCGTCCACCGCGCCATAGGCGATCCAATTGTCCCGGGCGTTCAGAACCAGTTCGTTGATCCCAAAACCGTGTTCGATCAGCCGTCCGGTCTCCTGCCCAGTGTCCACATCCCAAACCCGCAGCGTTCCGTCCATGCCCGCCGAATACAGCGTGGCGCCGTCCGGAGAAAACGTCACCGCGTTCACGCCGCTGCCCGCCTCAAGCACTTGCGGGGCCGAGCCATCCTCGGGCCACAGTCCGATGGTGCCGTCCCAGCTGGCGGTAGCCACATGGGTTTTCGAGGCCGCAAGTCCCACGATTTTGCCCTTGTGCTGGCCGACAACCTCTCCGCCCGGCCAGCGGCGCAGGGTGAAATCATCCCCTGCCGAATAGATCGCGCGCCCGTTGAAGGCGACAGAGTTGACGGCGGCCTCGTGCCCTTGCAGCCATTCCGGCTTGCGGTCCGACCACAGGCCAACCGAATTGTCGAAACTGGCCGTCGCAATCCGCCCATCGGGCGCAGCGGCGATCCCCATGATCGGCCCGCCGTGACCCTTGAGCGTGAAAAACTCGCCCAAGGCGGGCAGGGGCACCAGCGCCAATGCCAGAACCAGCCGGTGCATCTATTCAGCGGGAGAGGCCGCAGCCTTGTCGGCCTCTTTGTCCTGCACCTCTTCCAGCCACAGCGAATGGTGCTCGCGCGCCCATTGCTCTTCGACCTCACCCGAGCCCATCGCGTCAAAGGCGCCTTCCATCCCGACCGATCCCAGGTAGATATGGGCGATGATGATGGCGATGAACACATAGGCGACCATCACGTGCCAGACTTGCGCGTATTGCATCTCTTCTTGCGGTGACATCTGCGTTGGCAGGTTCAGACCGAACATCTGAGGAATGCCGGTGGAGTTGGCGACGTCGAAAGTCTTTGCGAACATCGGCAGCTCGAACGGGAAAAGCAGGGACAGGCCTGACAGGCTGATCGAGACGCCCAGCAGGATGCAGGCCCAGAAGATCACCTTTTGGCCTGCGTTGAACTTCTTGGCGGGCGGGTGGCTGCCCTTGGTGAACAGGCCCCCTCCGGCGGCCAGCCATTTAACGTCTATCCGGTTGGGGATGTTGTGGGCGATCCAGTTCACGGTGACGATGATCAGCCCCAGCATGAAGGACCAGGCAAGGTTGTTGTGTAGCCACTTGCAGCCCTGCGCGATGGTTGCGAAGCCTTCTTTTCCGAAGATCGGGATCAGGAAGTCGCGGCCATAAAGGGTCAGCAGCCCGGTTACCCCGAGCACCAGGAAAGACCCGGCGAACAGCCAGTGGCCAAAGCGTTCAAAGCCATTGAAACGGGTGACAGTACGGCCGGTTTTTTCTCCGTCAATGCGGATTTTCCCGCGGATCAGGAAGAACAGAACGATGATGGCGACCATCCCGCCCAAGATGTAAGTGCCATATTTGCGCAGCGGCCCGGTGCGGAAGTTCAGCCACCACATGCCGCCGTCTTGGATCAGAATGCCCGCTGCGGGGCCTTTGGATGAAACGGTGGTGTCTGCCGAGCCGTATCGTATCGCGCGATAAACGTCGCTGTCCGAGGCAACGCCGCGTGTCCCCAACTGACCCAACAACCCTTCGGCATTGCCCTGACCGGTGTTACCCGAGCGATAGCTGTTGTCCACTTTCTCACCGCGTTGTCGGGCAAGAATATCCTCAAGCGTGGTCGCTCCACCGGTTTGGGCGCGTTCTTCGGTTGTTTTTGCGTCCTCGGTGGACTGCGCCAAGGCGGCGCCGGTTAACCCCAGAGCGAACAGGAATGCGATGAATAAGCGGAACATCTGAACCTCAGTCAAAATTCCAAAGCAGGCGACCCGCGCGGGCGGGTCGCCTGTTTTTCAAACAGACGGGTCAGCCGTCTTTCTGGTCGTAGGCGGTGCCCCAACCCCACGCGCCCGAACCAAACCCGCGCGCGACGACACGCTCGCGGTAGATGGCAGACACCACGTCACCGTCACCGGCAAGCAGGGCCTTGGTGGAACACATCTCGGCGCAGAGGGGCAGTTTGCCCTCGGCGATCCGGTTGCGACCATACTTTGCGAACTCTGCGGTCGAGTGCGTTTCCTCGGGGCCGCCGGCGCAGAAGGTACATTTGTCCATCTTGCCGCGCGATCCGAAGTTGCCCGCCTGCGGATATTGCGGCGCGCCGAACGGGCACGCATAGAAGCAATAGCCGCAGCCGATGCACAGGTCCTTGGAGTGCAGGACGACCCCTTCTTCGTTCTGATAGAAGCAGTCGACCGGGCACACCGCCATACAAGGCGCATCCGAGCAATGCATACAGGCCACCGAGATCGAGCGTTCGCCCGGGTTGCCATCATTGATCGTCACCACCCTGCGGCGGTTGATGCCCCATGGGACCTCGTGCTCGTTCTTGCACGCGGTGACGCAGGCGTTGCACTCGATGCAGCGTTCAGCGTCGCAGAGAAACTTTGCTCTAGCCATTATCGTCCTCCTTACGCTGCCGAGATTTTGCAGAGAGTCGCTTTGGTCTCCTGCATCTGGGTTACTGAATCGTAGCCATAGGTCTGGGCGGTGTTGGAACTTTCACCCAGAACGTAGGGATCGGCGCCTGCGGGGTATTTCTCCCGCAAATCCTGACCCTGGAAATGGCCGCCAAAGTGAAAGGGCATAAAGGCCACCCCGGCACCGACCCTGTTAGTCAGCATCGCCATCACCTTGACCTTGCCGCCTTCGGGACCTTCGACCCAGACCTGTTGCCCGTCCCGGATACCAAGGTTGTTGGCATCTCGCGGGTTGATCTCGACGAACATGTCCTGTTGCAACTCGGCCAGCCACGGGTTCGACCGGGTTTCCTCGCCGCCGCCTTCATATTCGACCAGACGACCTGACGTCAGGATTATCGGGTAATCCTTTGAAAAGTCGTTCTTCTGGATCGACGCATACAGGGTGGGCAGGCGATAGGCCTGACGGTCCTCATAGGTCGGATAATCCTCCACCAGATCCCGCCGGTTGGTATAGAGCGGCTCGCGATGCAGTGGGATCGGATCCGGGAAGGTCCAGACGACCGCGCGGGCTTTGGCGTTCCCGAAGGGTGCACAGCCATGCTCGATCGCGACCCGCTGGATGCCGCCGGACAGGTCGGTCTTCCAGTTGGTCTCGGGCCCCGCGACGGCGTCGATGGCCGCGCGTTCCTCGGAGGTCAGGTCACCGTCCCAGCCAAGGTCCATCAGCATCTGCATCGTGAATTCAGGGTATCCATCCTGAATTTCCGACCCGACGCTATAGACCCCTTCGGCCAGCAGGTTGTCGCCATCGCGTTCCACGCCGAAACGGGCACGGAAAGTCAGGCCACCTTCCGCCACCGGTATGGACATGTCATACAGGTTCGGTGTCCCCGTATGGCCCATCTCAGCCGTTCCCCAACAGGGCCAGGGCAGACCGTAGTACTCGCCGTCATTGGGTCCGCCAATGGCTTGCAGCGTGGTTCTGTCGAACGTGTGTTGGTTGGCCATGTGGCTTTTCAGACGTTCCGGCGACTGACCGGTATAGCCGATGGTCCAGAGGCCCTTGTTGAACTCACGCGTGATGCTTTCAACATTGGGAGTTTCAGGGTCTTCCATCTCGATATTGCGGAAGAACCGATCTGCCCAGCCGAACTTGTTGGCGAACTTGGCCATGATGACCTCGTCCGGCAGGCTTTCGAACAGGGGCTCGACCACGCGATCCCGCCACTGCAACGACCGGTTCGAGGCCGTGACCGAGCCACGGGTTTCGAACTGCGTACAGGCTGGCAACAGGTAGACGCCATCGGTGCGGTCATGCAGAACGGCCGAGACGGTAGGATACGGGTCGATCACGACCAGCATGTCCAGCTTCTCCATCGCCGTCTTCATTTCCGGCCCGCGTGTTTGCGAGTTCGGAGCGTGCCCCCACAGAACCATGGCGCGGACGTTGTTGTCCTGATCCATGTTGGCCGGATCCTCCAGAACACCGTCGATCCAACGAGAGACCGGGATGCCGCGCTCATTCTGCAGCGGTTTGTCCTTGCCGTCCTTGTCCTTGATCGTGGCGAACTGGCCAGCCAGCCATTCGGGTTCTTCACCCCAGACACGTGCCCAGTGGCCCCAGGCACCTGCGGACAGGCCGTAATAGCCGGGCAGGGTGTGGGACAGAACACCAAGATCGGTCGCGCCCTGCACGTTGTCATGGCCGCGGAAGATGTTGGTGCCACCACCCGATGTGCCCATGTTACCAAGCGCTAGCTGCAACACGCAGTAGGCGCGGGTGTTGTTGTTACCGTTGGTGTGCTGCGTGCCACCCATGCACCAGATCACCGTGCCGGGGCGGTTGTTGGCCATGGTACGGGCAACGCGGCGCAGTTGCGAGCCGGGCGTACCGGTGACGCGCTCGACTTCGTCCGGGTTCCACTTGGCAACTTCTTCGCGGATCTGGTCCATGCCCCAGACACGGGTGCGGATGAACTCTTTGTCCTCCCATCCATTGTCGAAGATGTGCCACAGGATACCCCAGATCAGCGCAACGTCTGTACCGGGACGGAAGCGGACATATTCATCCGCATGGGCCGCGGTGCGCGTAAAGCGTGGGTCGCAGACGATCAGCGGCGCGTTGTTCTGCTCTTTCGCGCGCAGAACATGCAGCAACGAGACGGGGTGCGCCTCGGCCGGGTTGCCACCGATGATGAAGATGGCTCGGGAATTGTGGATGTCGTTGTACGAATTGGTCATGGCGCCGTAGCCCCATGTATTCGCAACACCCGCAACCGTGGTTGAGTGGCAGATACGGGCCTGATGGTCCACGTTGTTCGTGCCCCAGTAGGCGGCGAATTTGCGGAACAGATAGGCCTGTTCGTTGTTATGCTTCGCTGAACCCAGCCAGTACACGCTGTCCGGCCCGGATTCCTCGCGGATGCTCATCATGCCGTCGCCGATCTCGTTGATCGCCTCTTCCCAACTGATCCGCTTCCACTCGCCGCCTTCCTTTTTCATCGGATACTTCAGGCGGCGTTCGCCATGGGCGTGCTCGCGGACCGAGGCCCCTTTGGCGCAATGCGCACCCAGATTGAACGGGCTGTCCCAACCGGGCTCTTGCCCGATCCAGACGCCGTTCTGCACTTCGGCAACGACGGTACAGCCGACCGAGCAGTGGGTGCATACGGATTTGATGTTCTCGACGGCCTGATTAGCCGCGGTCTGGGCGCTGGCTTGCGTCACGGTTCCACCCGTGGCGCTGATCGCGGCAAGGCCGCCGATCGTCAGGCCCGAGCCACGCAGGAATGCGCGGCGATCGACGGTTTTTTCGCCGACCTGGGACAGGATACTTGTCCGCTGGGGGCGTCTCGCAACCCCGTTGGTCTTTTTCCTAAGCATTTCTTTCCTCCCTTGCGCGCCGTGTCAGCCACGGCTGGCTTGGTACTGCTGATCCCGACGTCAGGGCCAATCGCAACCGTCAGTCAGGTTTGAAAACGTCCGATTTTAGAACCGGGCGCTTTCCAGATAGGCGCGGGTATGCGCGGTATCCTGCATCCGGGTTTCGTCCGTCGGCAGCTCGGCTGCCTCGGCTTTCCCGGTCACGCTGGCGGCGGCGACGGCAGCGGGGGCTGCGGTCCCGGCCAGTTTGAGGAAGTCGCGGCGCGTGGCGCCTTCTTCCTTGGTCTTGCTCATGGGGTCCTCCTGTCCCAATTGCGGTCTGGCACCCAATGGGCACCGGCGAGTGGCGGTTTACGCCGTCATTCGGAACGCCTCGCGCTCGATCTCCATGAACACTCGACCGGCGGTGCCGACGGAGGCATAGAGAACCGAGTTTTCAGCAGCTTCCAAATCCGAATAGAAATGCGTGGCCCAGGGGCCGATATGTTTGCTCCAGAACGCTTTCTGATCTTCCAACGTGGCAGGCGCCCCAAAGCGGCCGACGATCATACCCGCCATCATCTCCATAAGAGACGCGATGTTGTCTTCGGGTTCGAACACGTTCTGCGCCCGGGTGATCCCGCGGGCGATCATGTCGTTGCGCAGCTGGGCCAGCGGTTTTTCGTTCAGGAAGCCGGTCAGGTAGAAACTGGCGTAAGGCAGCAACTCACCACGCCCCAGTCCGATGAACAAAGCGTTGAACTCACGCTCGGCTGCGGCGGGTTTGGTCACCTTGGCCACCCGCGCCATGGCCCGAATGGCCTGACCCAGATCGGTGTCGTCCCCGGTCAGACCGGCGACCTGGTTCAACAGCATCTGATCCGGCGGAGCTGCCAGCAGTAACCCGAGAAAATTGTAGAAATCCGCGCGCAGGCGATCCTCGGCCGAGACATCGATTTTTTGCGCTTCGCTTGCGGTCATGGGGTTATCCTTCAAACTCAAATTTCATGCGGCGCGGGGTGGGGGGCAGGTCAACCTCTTCGGGGTCTTCCACCTCTGCCATGATAACCGGTTCAGTCATTGGCTCATCCACCGCCTCTGGCTCTGGTTCCTCAGTGAGAGGTTCTGGTTCGATCTCTTCGGCTTCTGCCGCCAGCGCCTCGATATGGGCTAACATGCCCTTGCCGACCTGATAGGCGGTGGGGATGTTTTCAATCACGCAGGCGGCGTCGGTATAATCCTCACCGTAATCGACCAGCCCGTCCACATTGGCCAATACCGGGTTCAGCCGCCACAAACGCCGCAGTGCACGCCGGCGCAGACGGTCGGGCACCGCCTTGGCCATAAAGCCCGAGACATCGTCTCCGGCTTGCAACTTTTCGGGATCGGGCAGGTCGAACTCGGCCAGTATCTCGGCATCCGACTTTTCGTCCAGCTCGGCCCGCTGCGCGGCGATAGCCTGTTCCTCGGTGGCGATGGCCTCAGCCTCGGCTTCGGCCTGAACGGCGGCTTTGCGGCGGGACCAGAAATTGCGGGCCTGGGTCATTGCACGATCCTCCGCGGGGCGCGGTAGACGTCCGAGGTTTGACGGATACGCGCATCGCCCTTGCCGTCCTCGACCAGATCGGTGCGTTTCTTGTCGCGGCGGCGTTTGACAAAGACCTCGTCGCGGTGATGTTCCAATGCGAAATCCCGAACCCAGGCAACCAGCCCTTCGGTCATCGGGATTTTTTCGACGATCTCTTCGCCGGTATCCGCATAATCCTGCCCCTCGAATGGCGACGCCGTGACCAGCACCGCATCCATCGGCCGTTCACCATCCAGAGCGTCGCGCAAAATCAGGTAGATCGAGGGCTGACCGTCTGAGAGGTTGACCATGTAGGCTTCGGTCTCATCGGCCCACAAGGTCAGGGGAAGGGTGGCGGCGTGATACTCCACAGCCTCGCCTTCGCGGCGCAGTTCCTGCCAGTCGGCAGGCCCCGCACCGGGCAACACTGCAACGGCGCGCCAGTTCCACTTCGCCCAGCGGGTGACACCGGGTGTTTTGCGCACGACGACGCCGATTGGCATTTCAATCTGGCTTGCGGCCTTGGCCACTTAGTCCTCCCCGGAAAGCTCTCCCCTGCCTTCCACTGCGTCTACTATGGTACACAAGTTAGCTTTCTGCCAAGCCTGAACTTTTTGGCCACGGACGCGATCACCATTTGTTTATGGGTCCGCGCCAATTCTCTGACCCCGTACGCAGGTAGTTTGACTTGCAGGGATTGCCACTTTTTGCAGACACCCTAATCTGAACCCAACAAGGGAAGGACGTCGGGGAGGGGAGGCCATGGGCACAAAATTTCTGTTATGCGACTGCGCGGGGACGCAGGAACTGGATGCCGAGAAAATTGCATCCGCCTGCGGTACGGCGTGTTCGCGGGTTCATTCGGCCCTGTGTACTTCTGAGCTGGAGGCTGCGGCTTCGTTGATGCGGGACGGGGATACGGTGGTGGCCTGCGGGCAGGAGCAGGAAGTGTTCCGCGCGCTTGCCGAAGAGCTGAATATAGAAACGCCGGGCTTTGTAGACCTGCGCGACCGTGCTGGTTGGTCCGACCAGGGGGCGGATGCCGCACCCAAGATGGCGGCCTTGGCCGCTGAGGCCTTGTTGCCGCAGCCGATCACACCCAGCGTCGACGTGTTCAGCGAGGGCACCTGTTTCATCATCGGACCGGGTGAGCCGTGTTTCGATCTGGCCGAGCGTCTGGCGACCTCGCTGGCGGTTACGGTGCTGGTCACCGATGATGCCCAACCGATCTCGCGGGCCTTTGATGTAGTGCGCGGGAGGGTACGCTCTTTGACCGGCGCGCTCGGAGGGTTCTCGCTGCGGCTGGACGCCCTGCAGCAGATCGAACCGGGCGGGCGCGGCACCTTTGCGTGGTCCGATCCGCGCGACGGCGCGAAATCGGCCTGTGATATCGTGATCGACCTGACTGGAGGAACCCCATTTGTGCTGGCCCCGGCCAAGCGCGAGGGGTACTTGCGCGCCGACCCCAAGGATGCAATCGCGGTGGAACGTCTGACCTATGAGGCAGTGCAACTTGTCGGGACCTTCGAAAAACCGCTCTACGTGCGGATGGAAGAGACGCTCTGCGCCCATTCCCGCGCCGAACAGGTGGCCTGCACCAATTGCCTGGATATCTGCCCGACAGGCGCGATCACTCCGGCTGGCGAGCATGTGACCATTGACCCGATGATCTGCGCCGGGTGCGGGGAATGCGCGGCGGTGTGCCCGTCAACCGCGATCACTTACGAGGATCCGCCGGCCTCGGCCCTGTTGTCTCGGATGCACATTCTTGCGCGCACCTATCGGCGTGCGGGGGGCAGTGCGCCCCGGTTGTTGGTGCATGACGCCCACGGGGCCGAGATGATCCGGTTAGCCGCCCGGTTCGGGCGCGGTTTGCCTGCGGATGTCATTCCGTTGGAGTTGAACGTGATCTCGGGCTTTGGACACTCCGAGATGCTGGCTGCGCTGGCCCATGGTTTTGCGCGGGTCGATGTGCTGCTTGCTCCGACCACCGAACGCGACGCGCTGGAGCGGGAGTTGGAACTGGCGCGGGCGATTGCCGGAGCGGATGCAATTGGGTTGATGGATGAGGCCGACCCGGACGCGATGGCGGATCTACTTTACGCGCAGGATGTTTCGCCGCCTCTGGCCGACCCGGTGCTGCCTTTGGGCAACCGCAGACAAATCGCGCGGTTGTCGGCGCAGGCGCTGAACCCACAGGCAGAAGCTCCGTTGCCCTTGCCCGAGAACGCACCCTACGGGGCCGTGGCGGTGAATACGGATGCCTGCACACTGTGCCTCAGCTGTGTATCGCTCTGCCCTTCGGGTGCTTTGGTTGATAACCCGGACAAGCCGCAGTTGAGCTTTCAGCAGGACGCTTGCCTGCAATGTGGGCTGTGTAGGGGTATTTGTCCCGAGAGCGCGATTGAACTAATCCCACAGCTTGATCTCAGCGATGCGGCCCTGTCGCAGCAGGTGCTGAATGAAGAGGAACCGTTCGCCTGTGTCGAATGCGGCGCCCTGTTCGGCGTGAAATCCACGGTCGAGCGGATCATGGAGAAACTCTCGGGCACGCATCCGATGTTTGCCACATCGGACAAGGCGCGGATGATCCAAATGTGCGACAATTGCCGTGTGAACGCGCAGTTTCAACTGCAGGACAATCCGTTCCAATCCAATCCCAAGCCCAAGGTAGTTACGACCGAGGACTATTTCTCAAAACGAAAGGATCACTGAAGCTGTAGTGGCGCACCCAGATCGGCCGCCTTGATGACCGAGACGAAAGCCAGAATGGCGTCCAATTCTTCCACGGTCATCTCGACCGGATGAATGGGCGAGGGGCGCGCGGGATCAAAAGGCGGGGTCAGCCCGTCGATCTGGGTGAAGGCGGGATGGGGGTTCAGTGCAAAGAAGGCCTCGAATCGTTCCGACCAGTCGGGCATCGCACGCAGCACGGCGAACGAGGGTGTCGAGCCCAATCCGTTCATGCGGTTCTTTGGCCCGACCACGTGGCAGCGCCCGCAATGGGTCATCGACAGCTGTTCGCCACGGGCGGTGTCGCCATCGATCACCGTGTCGGTTTGCGCTGTTGTGGTCTCGAAACGGGCAGAGAAAGGTGGACCTTGTTCCGGGGTAAAGCTCTCAACCGTGTTTTTGCCGATATCGGACAAGAGCCAGTCGCGGAACCGTTCGTGTCTGGCGCCATCTCCGACCCGCAGGTGATAGACGACCCCGTTGCGGGTAAAGACGGGATCGCCGGGCGGCGCGGTTTCCAGCACCAAAACACCCCCATCATCCGCAATAACGCGTATCCCGGTCTTGAGAGAGAAGCGCGGAAGGATATGTTGCAACAGACCAGAGTCTGTAATCTCGGCCGGGGCCGCAAGGCCCAGCGTCTCCTGCGACCAAGTGGGGGTGGCAGAGAGCGTCAGGCTCAGGCACAAGAGGACAAAGCGCATGGCCCAACCTAACGACCCGGCCCCGATTGCGTCAAATGAACTGAATGAGACGGAGACACATGCAATGAAACGCAACCTCGTGGTGGGGCAAGTCAAAGGGGTAATGGCATGAGTGTTCGTGACGCGGTTCTGGCGAACCTTAAGAAGATCACCGACCCTGTGTCCGGTCAGGATATCGTCAGTGCGGGTGTTGTGCGCGCGTTGAACGTCGAAGGCGACACGGTGCGATTTGTGCTGGAGATTGACCCCAAATACGCCGAACAGATGGAGCCGGTGCGCGAGACCGCTGAAAAAGCGGCGCAGATGGTGGACGGGGTGGCCAAGGTCTCGGCCATGTTGACCGCGCATTCCGACAAGGCGCCGCCGGATTTGAAGCCCAAGCCGAAGCCCTCGCAAACCGGGCCGCAGGCCGTTCCGGGCGTGGATCGGATCATTGCCGTGGCTTCGGGTAAGGGTGGTGTCGGCAAATCCACCGTTTCGGCCAACCTCGCCTGTGCGCTGGCGGCTGAAGGCCGTCGTGTCGGTCTGTTGGACGCCGATGTTTATGGCCCGTCGCAGCCCCGGATGCTGGGTGTTTCGGGCCGTCCTGCCAGCCCCGACGGCAAAACCATCCTGCCGCTGCGCAATCACGGCGTCACCATGATGTCGATGGGATTGATGACCAACGAAGGGCAGGCGGTTGTCTGGCGTGGTCCGATGCTGATGGGCGCGCTGCAGCAAATGATGAGCCAGGTGCAATGGGGCGCGCTGGACGTGTTGATCGTCGATCTGCCGCCCGGAACTGGGGATGTGCAACTGACGTTAAGCCAGAAGTTTCAGGTAGATGGCGCCATTGTTGTTTCCACCCCGCAGGACGTGGCTCTGATCGACGCCCGCAAGGGGATCGACATGTTCAACCAGCTCAAGACGCCGATCGTCGGAATGATCGAGAACATGTCCACTCATATCTGTTCCAATTGCGGACACGAGGAACATGTGTTCGGTCATGGCGGTGTCGTGTCCGAGGCCGAGGCGCTGGGCGTTCCGCTGCTGGGGGAAGTTCCTCTGCATCTGGATATCCGGGTGGCGGCGGATGGCGGTGCCCCCATCGTTGTCAGCAAACCCGACAGCCCGCAGGCCGAGGCGTTCCGCAAGATCGCCCGCGACATGATCGCCAAGGGCAACGCATGACCCAGCCGGTCTTTCCCCCCTTGTTGTCAGGCCACCCGGTGCAGGGTGGGGAAGACCCGTTCGAGCGTGCGCAAGCCATGGCAGCGCTGGGCTGTGACGCCGGGTTGGTCGTGTACAACATTCAGGCCGACCGGCTGCGGGTGGCGATCATCTTTGCGCCCGAAGTTCCTTTGCGGGATGCCATGGCGATGTTGCCCCTGTGCGCCGTCGGGTTTCAAAATGCGCTGGGCGCGCTGGCCCCGCCCGAGGTCGCGGTGCATCTGGGGTGGGACGGGCTGATCTGCGTGAACGGTGCGAAATGCGGTGAGTTCCGCGTTGTGGCGTCGTCTGGTGACGCTGAGGCCGAACCGGACTGGCTGGTGGTCGGCTGGGACTTGGCGTTGCTGCAAACCAGCGAGGCACCGGGCAAAACGCCGGATGTCACGGCACTGTATGACGAGGGCTGCGCCGAGGTTTCTTCGGTGCAACTGGTCGAAAGCTGGTCGCGGCACATGCTGACCTGGCTCAACCGCTGGCAGGAGGATGGCAATGCGCCCCTGCACGGCGAATGGATGGGCCTGCTGCGCGGTGTCGGCGAACCCTGCGAGACCGGCGTATTTCTGGGCACGGATGAACGGTTCGGGATGCTGACCCGCGATGGGGCCGAAACCCGCCTGCGCCCCCTGACCGAACTGTTGGAGAACGGATGATGAAACTGGCCCGCGCGATCCATTTCGACGAAAGTGACATCAATGTCTTCCATTCCCCGGCCCGGACCGGAGAATGGTGCATCTCGGGCGGGTTTGAGTTTTCAAACTGGGGGCAGGCCGATCTGGAGGGCAAGGCGCGGCAGGCCTTTTCGAACGGCTGGCTGGGGGTCGAGACCTTCGGGCGGGTGACCTTCGTTGCCGTCACCCAGATCGAACAGGCCGAGATGGACCATATCACGCAGAACCTGGCTGAGCATTTCGTACAATTCTACGGCGCACCTTCGGTAGAGGCTGCGTTAGGTGTTGCGCAGACCGAGCTCGCCCATATGGCCGAGCTGTGTGAGGAGCACGCGCCCAATACCCTGCTGACCGTCGCGCGCGAATTGTCCGACACCGGCGTGCATGAGGCGTTTCGCATCATCACACCGCAGGAAACGCAGCTTGAGGCGCTGGCCGTTCACGGCTCGTTGGATGACTAAAGCAGGTCCGCGAATCCGCCGAATTGCCCACGCTTGAAGATCAGGCCCTTGCCGGTGCGGTACATCACCTGTTCGACCTCACCAACCAGGATCAGGTGATCCCCGGCCTCGTGTTTGGCATGAAGCTGGCAGTCGAACCGCGCCAGACAATTGGCCAACTGAGGTCGGCCCTTGTGATCGGTTTCCCAAACGGCATGTGAGAAATCCAACCCGTCGCGCGCAAAACGCAACGCCTGATCTTGCTGTTCCTCGGCCATTACGTGAATGGAATAGTGCTGGCAGGCATTGAAGGAACCGAACCGGTGTGAATCCTTGGCCAGGCACCACAACACCAGCGGCGGGTCCAGCGACACGGATGAAAACGAATTGACGGTAATCGCACGCGGTCCGTTTGCCGAACTGGTCGTGACGACCGTGACCCCGGTTCCGAAACACCCCAGTGCTTCGCGAAACGCGGGGCTTTGATCCGGGGTGGGGGTGAAGGTCTTTTCCGTCATGACGCGCTCGTGCAGTGGCCGGGCATCAGGTGCCACGGCCAACCGGGATTGTCCATGAAAAGCTGAATTCTGTCTGAATATTTTGCGGTTAGTTCAGATCTTCCAGCAGGCGGCCATGCTGCCGCGTGGCCTCAATGACGGCGCCAAAGGTCGTCATGCCGCGTGCCTGCAGCATCGGCAGCATCTTTACCAGCGCCTGCGCAGTAGCAACCGCATCCCCAAGCGCCGTGTGGCGCAGCTCGTGCGGGATGGTGATTTCCAATCGGTCGCACAGAGCATCCAGCGTGTGTTTGTCGCTGGCGCCGAACAGAACGGCGGACAACAGGACTGTGTCCAGAATGGGGTGATCCCATTCTACATCCATACGTTTGGCGTGGCGCCGCAGAAAGGCCATGTCGAAGGGTGCATTATGCGCGACGATCACCGCATCCCGTGCGAACTGGTGAAAGGTGCGCCCGGCCTCGGCAATATCCGGAGCGCCTTCAACCATGCGGTCGCTGACCTTGTGAACCTTGGTCGAGGCCGGTGGGATCGGCATTCCGGGATTGACCAGCATGTCCAGTTTCTCGCCATCGATAATCCTGCCGTTCACCACCCGAACTGCGCCAATCTGGACAATCTCGTCCTTGTGCGGCAGCAACCCGGTGGTTTCGGTGTCAAAGACGACAAAGCACAGATCCTGCAGGGCAAGAGTTTCGAATTGCCCACCGGTCGCGCTGTTCAGCAGGTCGAAATCATAGACCAGAGGCCGCGCGGCCTCGGGTTCGATATTGGCGGCGCTTTCGTCGAAAATCAGCAGGTAACCGGGCGCGTCGCCCAGTGGTTTCATCCGGGCGGAATAGGTTTGCGCGCCGTCGATGCTGATCAGGGTACAGGTGACTTCCAGCCCTGTTTTGCCCAGTTTTTCATAGGCGTCTTGCAGGGCTGTCGGCTGCAGATATTCGAAGAGAGAGGCATTCAGGCGGGGATGTGCGATCTGGGCCAGAACCCCGGCAGCCTGACCGTCGTAGAGAACGATTTTATGGGTCGGACTGGCAAGAACCATCGCCACCGGGATCTCGGTCAACAGTGCCGTCAGCCTTTGCTTCTCGGCGGCCAGATGCGCGGTTTCCGCCGCTACGGCCTCGGCAACGTCCATCGTCTTGCCCGACAATTGATCGGCCAACCCTGCTGCGGCCGGGGCCAGATCGCCCAGATAGCGCGCAGCCTGCATGTCGACATCGGTGCTGACCCCGGCATGAGCGCGGGCGCGCAACTGGGCCGACAAACGTTCGATCGGTTTGGCGACATTATCGTCAAACAGCAGCCACACGCCGACGATCAAACCGACAATACCGAATGCCATGAGGATTTCGGCAAAGATGAAGGCATTTGCCAGAGCCGGATCCGCCGCGCGCCTGTAGCTGATCCACAGCGCCAGAGAGCTGACCGCGACACCCCCAAGGGCCAGCAGGCAGAAGAACAGGAAAATACGTATGCGCAGGCTTAGCCGAGTCAGCATGTCACACTCCGCAGGTTGCCTCGATGATTGGGTCACCGTCACTGACGCTCAGCCAGTCGACATTCAGCAGATGGCCGTCATCGCCGAACTCAACACCGTCGGCCAGGCTGGCGCGGCTGTTCGCGTCGCAATCGACGGCCACCGGAAGTTTCGAAATCGGTGCCCAGCGGCCAAAGAAATACAAGTCCACAAGACGTTGCTGGGGAACCTGTTCGTTGGTGCGGACCGACACCGTATCAATGGCCGCAAACCGGTCGATGAAAGGCACCGCATACGTCCACGGACGATAGAAGGCCCGGCTTTCGACCTCTTGCACGATCTCCATGCCTTCGGGCAGGGTTTCGACGGTGCGGTCATACCAGGAATATTCGCTGGCGATGGTCATGCCGATCATGCCCAGCCCGGCGGCGACCGGGGCCGCCCAGCGGGGCAGGCGGCCGCCTGACAGTTTGTTCACTACCATCACCACACCTGCAAAGGCGAAGCCTGCAAAGATGGTGCCGATCAGTTCCAGAAACATGTGTCTCTCCGAATTTCAGACGTTTGCGTCCGTTTAGCTTTTTTTTTCTGACTTAGCCGAGCATACCTTTGTCATGGCCCACCGCCGATTGCATCGTTTTTACGACAACGAAGGCGTCGCGCAGGTGGCTTCGCTCAAAGTCCGACAAGGCGGATGGAGGAAGGTAATTGTCGGGCTTTTCACCGGATTTGACCAACCTTACCTGATGTTCCAGCCGGGTTTCGGCAATCAGGTCATAGGCGTCAAGAATATCCCGCGCGCCTGCGGGGCTGAGCACTCCGGCGGCTTCGGCGGCTTTCAGGCGGGCGCGGGTGTTGGCCTCGGTCAACTGGCCCTGCAGGCTGTAGACGCGGGCCAGATCGACCACTGGAACCACGCCGTTGTGCTTGAGGTCCAGCGTGTTGCGGTGCTCACCCGAGCGGATGGTGGCGAAGCCGCGCAACAGGCCAAGCGGCGGCGTGTGTTTCAGCGAGTTCGAGATCATATGCGCCACAAAGATCGAATTCGCATTGGCGGCAGCCAGCGTATCGGCCTGAAGATCGGTAAACAGCTCGAATGCGCCGCCGATCGGGCGCAGGTCGAACATGACCGAGGCCAGCATCTGTGCTTCGGGGTTTGGTTTGGCGATCCAGCCCTTGAAATAGTCGCGCCAGACGCGCACCGGCTGACACCAGCGCGGATTGGTCGCCATCATGTCGCCGGGGCAATAGAAGTATCCGCAGGTGTCCAGCCCGTCTGACACGAATTTCGCCAGCTCTGTGAAATAGGCCCTATCCGCGTCGGTTACCCTGTCATCCAGCACCAGACAATTGTCTTGATCCGACACGCCGGTCTGTTCCTGACGCCCTTGCGAGCCGCAGGCCAGCCAAAGATAGGGCACCGGTGGCGGGCCCAGCTTCTTTTCCGCCAATGCCAGCAGTCGCCGGGTGGCGGTGTCGGCAATGTCGGTGATCAGACGGGTTACGATTTCGTGCCGGTTGCCAGCTGCAACCAGCTGCACCAGCAATTGCGGAATTTCGGCGGTGACCTTTGCCATTTCAGCCGCCGAATTGGCAAGGGCGATCTGACGGACCAACTCGGCCGAACTGACGGCCTGATAATGGGTCAGGTCGGTTTGTGTCACGATGCCGACAAGCTTGCCGCCTTCGGCTATTGGGATGTGGCCAATCCCGCGCTCCATCATCACATGCAGCACATCCGAACCGATGTCAGACGGAGACAGAGTGATCGGATCAGCGGTCATGATCGCGGAAACCGGCGTGGTCTCGGGCATGGCATCCGCCACGTATTTGCCCGAGATGTCGCGCAGCGTGGCGATGCCCAGCAGGGTCTCGCCCTCGGTCACGCACAGGCTTGAGATATGCCGGTCACGCATCAGCCGCGCGGCCTCCTGAACTGGCATCGCCGCGGGGCAGGTGGCCGGGTTGCGGGCCATCAGGACATCGATCGAGCTGGTGGCCAGGCTTTGCGGGCCGGGACGCTCGCCGCGCGTGCGGTCAAAGAACCTGGCGACGAAGTCATGGTTGTCGATCAGGTTGCGCACCACAGCCGGAGGCAGAACAAAAAGAACAGCCGGAGTACCGGCGTGCGCATGCGTTGCGGCTTTTCCGTCTTTCAGCAGGCCGCGCTCGCCAAAAGAGTTTCTGAGCCCGAGATGAGAGACTACTGCGCCATTTTCATCGGTGATTTCGACCTGACCTTCGTAGATCAGGAAAACGCCGGGCAGGGTGTGGCCAAGCTGGTAAACGGCAGAACCCTCGTCCACCTCCCAGACCTCGATCTGTTTGGCCAGATCGTCCAGCGTTTCGGGGGGCAGGGCGTCATAGGGGTGTACGGATTTCAGAAACCGGGTGATCTGGTCATGTGAAAGGGGCATCACGAAATCCTGGGTCTTTGGTTGAAAAATCCCGCCCGGTGGTGTGCCGGACGGGAGTAGTAGATCGAAAAATGCGGCACATGGAAGTTAGCCAGATGCCGCATCATGCTCATTTGTTCTGAGCTGCGCCCGCGCCACGGGGAATACGAACGCTTTCGACCAGTTCCACGATCTCCGGCGGGGTCTCTTTTGTCATACCGGCGACAACATATGCGACTGCAAAGTTGATCATCGCACCGATGGCACCGAACGAGGTCGACTTGATCGGACCCAGCAGCGGGTCAGCATCGGTGAACGAGTTGGTGCCCGGAATGAACAGCCAGCCCTTGTGCAGGAAGATGTAGACCAGAGTAACGGTCAGACCTGCCAGCATACCAGCAACCGCGCCGGTGTTGTTGATGCGGGTCGAGAAGATCCCCATCATCAGCGCCGGGAAGATCGAGGCAGCCGCCAGACCGAAGGCCAAGGCCACGGTTTGCGCCGCAAAGCCCGGTGGGTTCAGACCCAGATAGGTTGCAACAACGATTGCTACGGCCATTGCGACCCGTGCCGCCATCAGCTCGCCTTTTTCCGAGATCGACGGGTTGATCGCGCCTTTGACAAGGTCATGGGACACAGCCGACGAAATCGCCAGCAACAGGCCCGCAGCGGTCGACAGGGCAGCCGCAAGACCACCGGCAGCGACCAGACCGATCACCCAACCCGGCAGGTTGGCAATCTCGGGGTTGGCCAAAACCAGGATGTCGCGGTTGAACTTAGTCAGCTCGTTGCCAACCCAGCCTTTTTCTTCCGCGATGACCTGCATGGCTTCGGACTTGTCGTTGTAGTACTGGATCTTGCCGTCGCCGTTCTTGTCTTCCCAATCCAGAAGACCGGTTTTCTGCCAGGTTTTCATCCAGTCGTAACGCGGATCTGTGTCGATTTCCTCGACCGAGACAGCGCCACCTTCGATGCCGCCGTTGGGCCACATCATGTCGGTGATGTTCAGACGGGCCATTGCGCCAACCGCAGGGGCGGTCAGGTACAGCAGAGCGATGAAGACCAGCGTCCAGCCAGCCGACCAACGTGCGTCAGACACTTTCGGCACGGTGAAGAAGCGCATGATCACGTGCGGCAGACCGGCGGTACCGATCATCAGCGACAGCGTGAACAGCACCATGTTCAGCGTGTTCGAGTGGTGCGCCGTATAGTCGGCAAAGCCCAGCTCGGTGACGATCGCGTCCAGCTTGGTCAGCAGGGGTTCACCGCTGGCGGTGTCGCCGAACAGACCCAGGGCCGGGATCGGCGTGCCGGTCAGCTGCAGCGAGATGAAGATCGCCGGGATGGTGTAGGCCGTGATCAGCACGCAGTACTGAGCAACCTGGGTGTAGGTCACACCCTTCATCCCGCCGAACACCGCGTAGGCAAACACGACACAGGCACCGATCAGCAGACCGGATGTGTTCGAGACCTCGAGGAAGCGGCCAAAGGCCACGCCCACGCCGGTCATCTGACCGATAACGTAGGTTACCGACGCGACGATCAGACAGATCACAGCAACGATACGTGCGGTCTGGCTGTAGAAGCGGTCGCCGATGAATTCCGAGACGGTGTATTTGCCGAACTTACGCAGGTAAGGCGCAAGCAGCAGAGCCAGCAGCACGTAACCACCGGTCCAACCCATCAGGAAGGTCGAGTTGTCATAGCCCGTAAAGGCAATCAGGCCCGCCATCGAGATGAACGAGGCCGCAGACATCCAGTCCGCCGCTGTCGCCATGCCGTTGGTGACCGGGTGAACGCCGCGACCGGCGGCGTAGAATTCAGATGTGGAACCCGCGCGGGCCCAGATCGCGATGCCGATGTATAGCGCGAAGGATGCGCCAACAAACAGCAGGTTGATGGTAAACTGATCCATTATCCCCGCTCTCCCTTACTCTTCGTCCACGCCGTGTTCGGCGTCCAGCTTGTTCATGCGCCAGGCGTAGTTGAAGATCAGCACCAGAAAGACCAGAATCGATCCCTGCTGAGCGAACCAAAAGCCCAGATCGGTACCGCCTACGGCGATGCCCGACAGTAGCGGACGCAGCAGGATGCCGAATCCAAACGACACCAGCGCCCAGATCGCGAGGCTGATGTAGATAAGGCGCAGGTTGGCCTGCCAATAGCCCTTGTCGGCTTCGGCAGTCTGCGCGGAGTTTGTTGAATGATCCGCCATTGCGGGTTCCTCCTTGCTTCCTCGTTGGGCGGCCCGTCACCCAACTCCTCCAGTGCGTCGGGCCGCTTCTCGATTGTGCCGAACACCGGTTGGCGTCAGGCAAAACTTCACCGGTCCGCCAAGGCGGGTCCTTTGAAGTATTCCGTTGTAGGATCAAAGCCCTGGGGGGCTTATCTCCTCCCCTTAATTCATGACTTCGCGCACGAGCCCTTGCAGGTCGATTGCGATGTCGTCGATCTGGCCCATGGCGTCGATGCCTTTCAGCACGCCCTGGGTCCGATAGTAGTCAATCAGCGGCGCCGTCTGCGCGTGGTACGCGGCAAGGCGCGAGGCCACGGTTTCCGCATTGTCATCCGCGCGACGCTTGAATTCGGTGTGGCCACACTTGTCGCACTTGCCCTCCTCGGCAGGTTGCTTGAACTGGTCGTGATAGCCTTCACCGCAGCCGGCGCAGGTGTAACGGCCCGAAATACGGATCACCATTTCGGCGTCCTGAACTTCAAGGCTGATCGCGGCGCTGATCTTTTGACCGGCCGATGCCAGCAAACCATCCAGCGCCTCGGCCTGAACCGTGGTGCGGGGAAAGCCGTCCAGAATGACGCCCTTGGCGCAATCTGGTTGGGCCATGCGGTCCCGCAGGATGGCGATGACGATCTCATCACTGACCAGTTCACCGGCTTCCATGACAGCCTTGGCGGCCAGGCCAGCTTCGGTGCCTGCAGCAACTGCTTCGCGCAGCAGGTCACCAGTGCTGAGCTGAACCAGCCCGAACTGGTCTTCCAGCATACGCGCTTGCGTGCCCTTCCCGGCGCCCGGAGGGCCGAGAAGGATCAGAACGGCGGGGGTAGTGGTAGCGGCAGCGTCCATCACATCCTCACTCACTTGTTCGCGCGGTTTGCGATCAGGTCATCGACCACCGACGGATCGGCCAGGGTCGAGGTGTCACCCAGCGAGCCAAAGTCGTTCTCGGCGATCTTGCGCAGGATACGGCGCATGATCTTGCCCGAGCGGGTCTTGGGCAGGCCCGGGGCCCACTGAATTACATCCGGTGAAGCGATCGGACCAATCTCGGTCCGGACCCAGGTGCGCAGCTCTTTCAGCAGCTCATCCGAGGGCTCGCGGTCATTCATCAGAGTGACATAGCAATAGATGCCTTGCCCTTTGATTTCATGGGGATAGCCCACCACGGCGGCCTCGGCCACGGCGGCGTGCGCCACCAGTGCGCTTTCCACCTCGGCCGTGCCCATACGGTGACCCGAGACGTTGATCACGTCATCAACACGGCCGGTGATCCAGTAGTCGCCATCCTCGTCGCGACGGCAGCCGTCGCCGGTGAAGTAATAGCCTTTGTAATCCGAGAAATAGGTCTTCTCGAACCGCTCATGATCGCCCCAGACGGTGCGCATCTGACCGGGCCAGCTGTCCTTGATGCACAGAACGCCTTCGACGCCGTTACCATTAATCTCGACACCCGATTGCGGGTCCAGAACCACGGGTTGAACACCAAAGAAGGGTTTCTGGGCCGAGCCTGGCTTGAGCGCATGGGCGCCGGGCAGAGGAGTCATCATGTGGCCACCGGTTTCGGTCTGCCACCATGTGTCGACGATGGGGCAATTGCCCTTGCCAACCACCTCATTGTACCAGTTCCAGGCTTCAGGGTTGATCGGCTCACCGACTGTACCCAGCAGGCGCAGGTCACTCAGATCGTGCTTTTCCACCCATTCGTTGCCCTGACCCATCAGGGCGCGAATGGCGGTCGGAGCGGTGTAGAACTGGTTGACTTTGTGCTTGGCGCAGACTTCCCAGAAACGACCGGCATCCGGATAGGTCGGGACGCCTTCGAACATGACCGTAGTCGCGCCATTGGCCAGCGGGCCGTAGACGATATAGCTGTGCCCGGTGACCCAGCCTACGTCAGCCGTACACCAGTACACGTCACCTTCGTGGTAGTCGAACGTGATTTCGTGGGTCAGCGCGGCATAAACCAGATAACCGCCAGTGGAGTGAACAACACCTTTCGGCTGACCAGTCGAGCCCGAGGTATAGAGGATGAACAGAGGGTCTTCGGCATTCATCTCAGCGGGTGCGCAATAGTCATCCGCTTCCAGCGCCATTTCGTTGTAATCGTAGTCCCGGCCGGACACCCAGGTGGTTTGACCGCCCGTCCGTTTGACGACCAGGCATTTCACCGTGTCCTTGCAGTGCAGCAGTGCGGCATCCGCATTGGATTTCAACGGCGTTTTGCGGCCACCGCGCGGCGCTTCGTCGGCGGTGATGATAACTTTGGCGTCGCTTCCGTTTACACGTGCGGCAAGAGCATCAGGAGAGAAGCCGGCGAACACGATCGAATGGATCGCACCAATGCGTGCACAGGCCAGCATCGCATAAGCGGCTTCGGGGATCATCGGCAAATAGATGACGACCCGGTCACCTTTGCGCACGCCCATTGATTCCAGAATGTTGGCCATCCGGCAGGTACGGCGGTGCAGTTCGGCATAGGAGATGTGCTGCGCCGCGTCAGACGGATTATCCGGTTCCCAGATGATGGCGGTCTGATCGCCACGTGTTTTCAGGTGCCGGTCCAGACAGTTGGCGGAAACGTTCAGCGTGCCGTCGGCGTACCAGTTGATATTGACCGATCCGACGTCATAGTTGACATCTTTGACCTGGGTGTACGGCTTGATCCAGTCGATCCGCTTGCCTTGCTCATCCCAGAACGCGACGGAATCTTCGATCGAGGCCGTGTACATTTCGTTGTACTTGTCGGCATCGACATGCGCGCGCGCAACGGTTTCGGCGGACGGCGGATAAACGTTGGCATCTGCCTGGGCAGCGGTTGTCATACTGAGGCTCCTCCCTCTGGACTGAAATTTCTGGACCAATACTTGCCCGCGGTACGAGCGCTATTGATCCGTTTCCTCCCCAAGCTGGATAATACGGAGAACTGAAAACAATGAAATAAATTACCGAAATCTCAGCATTTGTTTGTAAAAAAATTTTACCGCCTTGAGCAAATCGGTAAATTTTGGTGACGATGAGTTGAAAAAAGTAATATATAACAAAATTATAGATGTCACGAATATGTCAGGCGCCTCGATGGAGTGGTTTTACATTTTTCTGCACAATCGATTCATCTTTCGGTTGTTAGCGCTTGCGGGCTGCGATGCGGTGGCCTGTCCGGGGTTGGCACATTTCAATGTTGGCGCTAGCTTGAAACTCAAGCGCTTGAACAAGAAGCGCAGCAAAGGGAGAACTCATCATGAAAAAGATATTGAGCGGCGCTGCCGTCGCCGCCTTGGGTGTTGCCTTCGTCTCAGAGGCCGCAGCAACCGAATGGAATGCGTCTGTTTGGGGCAAGCGGCGCGCCTTTACCGAACATGTGGAAAAGTTGGCTGAACTGGTCAGTGAAAAGACCGGTGGCGAGTTCACCATCAATGTCAGCTATGGTGGCCTGTCCAAGCCCAAGGAAAATCTTGACGGGATCGAGATCGGCGCTTTTGAGATGGCCCAGTTCTGCGCCGGCTACCACCGCGACAAGAACCGCGCCATCACGGTGCTTGAACTGCCGTTTTTGGGCGTGAACACTTTGGAAGAAGAGGTGGCCGTCAGCCACGCCGTTTATGATCACCCGGCGGTCAAGGACGAAATGGCGCAGTGGAACGCGCGCATTATCATGACTTCGCCCATGCCGCAGTACAATATCGTTGGCACCGGTGAACCGCGCGATGAACTGGCCGAGTTTGATGGAATGCGCGTCCGCGCCACGGGCGGTCTGGGCCAGGCATTCGAAGCGGTCGGCGGGGTGCCGACCTCGGTTCCTGCAACCGAAGCCTTCAATGCAATGGAATCCGGCGTTGTCGATACGGTCGCCTTTGCCCAGCACGCCCACCTGTCCTTTGGCACCATCAACGAGGCCGATTGGTGGACCGCCAACCTGAACCCCGGCACGGTCAACTGCCCGGTTGTGGTCAATATCGAAGCCTATGAGGCTTTGCCCGCCGAACATCGCGAGGCGCTGAACAGCTCGATCAGCGAAGCGATTGACCACTACCTCGCCAACTACGGCGGGCTGCTTGAGAAATGGGACAGCGTTCTGGACGAAAAGGGTGTTCAGAAAGTTGAGATCGACGACGCCGTGATCGAAGAGTTCCGCACCAAGGCTGCCGATCCGATCCGCGAACAGTGGATTGCGGACATGTCCGCCCAGGGTCTTCCGGCTCAGGATCTTTATGATCTGGTTCAGACAACGCTGAAGCAGCAGCGCGGCGGCAACTGAATGCCAGATCCGGGTGCCTGACCGGGCACCCGGACACCAATACCAAAACAGGGGATCACCGGAATGGCAGGACAGGCCACGGTGCTAGAGGATGGCAGCCACCTCAGTCGGCTGGACCGCCATCTGTTGAAGTTAGAGCGGTTTCTGGCGCTGATCAGCGGTCTGGCAGTTTTCGGGCTGATGGTGCTGGCCGTGATCTCGGTCAGCGGGCGCAACGCGATAAATGCGCCACTGCCGGGCTATGTGGATTGGATCGAGCAGGCCATGCCTTTGATCGCCTTTCTGGGCATTTCCTACGTGCAGCGCAGCGGTGGTCATATTCGCATGGACATCGTCATCTCGCGCCTGCATGGCCGGGCGCTTTGGTTGTTCGAACTGATCTCGGTGATCCTGATCCTTGTGCTGATGCTGGCGCTGGTCTGGGGCGGTTGGTCCCATTTCCTTCGCTCCTTCAGTTTTGACGCGCCAAGGTGGAGCCTGGACAGTTCGATTGACATCAATATTCCGCTGTGGCCTGCCAAGCTGCTGGTGCCGATAGCATTTTCCGTACTGTGCACGCGGCTGGTGCTGCAGGTCTGGGGATATGGACGCGCCTTTGTGTTGGGGCTGGAACACCCGGTGGCGGTACCCCTGATCCAGGACGCGGCCGCTCAGGCCGCCGCCGAAGCCGAGCAATTCGAAGGGCAGGACTAGCGCATGGACTCGATAGACATCGGCCTGTGGGTCACGGGTGGCCTGCTGCTTTTGGTCGTTACGGGAATGCGCGTGGCCTTTGCTGCGGGTCTTGCGGGGTTGGTGGGGCTGATCTGGATTTTCTGGGCCAAGTCCGGGTACGATCCCAGCCGTTTTGGAAAGGCGTTGACGGTCGCGGTCAAAACAGCCGGGCAGGTGCCGCATTCCAAAGTGGCCGCCCATACGCTCAGTCTGATCCCAACCTTCATCCTGATCGGTTATCTGGCCTATTACGCGGGCCTTACCCGCGCGCTGTTCGAAGCTGCCAAACGCTGGGTGGCGTGGGTGCCAGGTGGGCTGGCGGTCTCGACCGTGTTTGCAACCGCCGGGTTTGCCGCAGTGTCGGGCGCGTCGGTCGCCACCTCTGCAGTTTTTGCCCGCATCGCCATCCCCGAGATGCTGAGCGTCGGCTACAACAAGCAATTCGCTGCCGGCGTGGTCGCCGCCGGGGGTACGCTGGCTTCGCTGATCCCACCATCGGCCATCCTTGTGATCTACGCCATCATCGTTGAACAGGACGTGGGCAAGTTGCTGTTGGCTGGTTTCATTCCGGGCGCATTCTCGGCGGTGATTTATGGTTTGCTAATCGTCGGCATCGCTGTGTTCTTTAAATCCGTCGGCCCTCCGGTCACGGGTTTTACCTGGAAACAGCGCTTCGCCTCTTTGCCCGGAGCTTTCCCCATCGTTGCGGTGATCCTGATCATCATCTGCTTTGTCTATAACCCGTTTGGCGAAAAAGCCTGGGGCACGCCGACCGAAGGCGGTGCTATCGGAGCATTCATCGTGTTCTGCTTTGCCCTGTTTCACGGAATGCGGTGGGCCGAGTTGAAATCCGCACTTCTGGAAACCGCCAAGCTGACGGCGATGATCTTTACGATCATCTGGGGCGTTTTGATCTATGTTCGGTTTCTTGGATTCGCCGACCTGCCGGGGGCGTTTTCGGACTGGATCACTTCTTTGGATATGTCCCCGATGCTGATCCTGATCTGCATCCTGCTGGCCTATGCTGTGCTGGGCATGTTCATGGACGCGATTGGAATGCTGTTGCTGACATTGCCCGTGGTCTACCCAGCGGTAATGGCCCTCAACGGAGGGGAAGCGGTCAGCGCCGCAGAGAGCACATTCGGAATGTCCGGCCCGATGTGCGCGATCTGGTTTGGGATATTGGTGGTCAAAATGGCCGAGTTCTGTCTGATCACGCCGCCCATCGGTCTGAACTGCTTTGTGGTCGCTGGTGTGCGCCCGGACCTGAGCGTTCAGGACGTGTTCAAAGGTGTAACCCCGTTCTTCATCGCGGACGGAGTAACCATTGCGCTGCTTGTGGCGTTCCCAGGCATCGTTCTTTACCTGCCGTCCCTGGCCGGATAGAAAAAGCCCCCGGGGTTAACCGGGGGCGAGGTACTGCTATTTGCGGGTTCTTTAGCTTGCCCGCATCAGCATCCCATACAGATCGCGCGGGTCATCCGGGTCTGCCAGCATGTCCAAAGGTTCAAAGAAGTCAGTGCTTTCGATGGCAGTCTTTATGTACCGCAGAGCCGAGAAGTCCTCGATCGCAAAGCCCACGCTGTCGAACAAGGTGATCTGACGATCGTCGCGGCGACCCTCGGCCTGTCCGGTCATGACCTGCCACATCTCGGTCACAGGGTGGTCGTCATCCAGCGCCTGAATTTCACCTTCGACCCGAGTTTGTTCCGGGTATTCAACAAAAATGTCCGAGCGCAAGAGGATATCGCGGTGCAGTTCCGTCTTGCCCGGGCAGTCGCCGCCAATGGCGTTGATGTGCACGCCGGGGCCAACCATGTTGTCGGTCAGGATCGTGGCATTTTTCTTGTCAGCCGTGCAGGTTGTGATGATGTGCGCGCCTTCAATGGCCTCTTCGGGGGTTGAGCAGGGTACGATGGTCAGACCGGCTCCCTGCAGGTTGGCGGCGCATTTCCTGGTGGCGTTGCTGTCAGTGTCATAAAGACGCACAGTGGTGATCCCGCACATTGCCTTGAAAGCCAAACATTGGAATTCAGACTGTGCGCCGTTGCCGATCATGGCCATGACCGAGGATGACTTGGGCGCCAGATAGCTGCCGACCAGCGCCGAGGTTGCCGCTGTTCGCAGCGCGGTCAGCATCGTCATTTCGGTCAGCAGGGTGGGGTATCCGGTGTAGACATCCGCCAGCAGACCAAAGGCGGTCACCGTCTGTAATCCTTCGGACGTGTTCTTGGGGTGGCCGTTGACGTATTTGAAGCCGTAAGCCTCACCATCCGAGGTCGGCATCAGTTCGATCACGCCATGCGGTGAGTGTGCGGGAATGCGCGGGGTCTTATCAAAGCTTTCCCAGCGTTTGAAATCGGATTCGATCTGGGCTGCGATCTGGGTGATCATCCGTTCGACCCCGACATGGTGCACCAGACGCATCATGTTGTCGACGGACACGAAGGGCACAAGCGCCTTGTCAGAAGGTTGCATCGGGGTCTCCTATCGGCGGGACAGGTGGATGCCTGCAATCATGCAGCGCACGGATCCACCAGCAGTTTCAATTGTCGGAACCGAGAGCGGCAGCGGCGTTGCGCTGGCCTCGATCGTGGCGATTTGTTCAGGGGTAAGTGCGGCCAGCGCCCGGCTGGACAGAGCCAGTACCAGACCGTCACGACCGCTGAGTTCGATGGCGTTGCCGGCGAACTCGGCGATTTGCTCATGGCTCAAATCAATGACAGTACGACCGCTTTCCTCAAGCCGCGCCTTGACCGTCGCGCGCCGCTCCGGGTCGGTAATCATGTCCAGACAGATCAGCGCGTAGTTGGTGCCGATGCCCATCAGAACATTGGTGTGATAGACATCGCGCCCTTCTGCATCCTTTGCCTCGAACACGATGGGCTCATAGTTGAAGTGGGTGCAGAACCGCTCTAACAGCACGGGGTCGGCGCGGTTGGACCTGACCGTATAAGCCACGCGACCGATGTGATCCAGGACCATCGCGCCGGTGCCTTCCAGCGCCAGCTTGTCCTGTTCCAGACCGGAATAGTCGATCACATCCTGAACGCGGTATTCCTGTTTCAACAGTTCGATGACATCCGCCCGGCGCTCGCGTCTGCGCGACGGGACATACATCGGATATATCGCGACATGCCCGCCGGGATGGGTCGAGAACCAGTTGTTCGGAAAAACGCTGTCGGGCGTGTCGTGGTCGCCGTGATCGTCAAAGACGTGAACCTTCACACCGGCGTCGCGTAACTGAGCTACTGCCGAGTCATGTTCCGCGCGCGCCGCGACCGAGGGCGCGGACGAATGTGTGGCGAGTGTCTGGAACGCATTGTCACCATGAGTCTCGGGGTTCGAGGTAAACGCATGAGGCCGGATCATCACGACGGCCGAGGGGGCTTGCAGGGACTGCATCAGAAACTCCGGGTTGGGCGGTCGAAGATGCGGCGGCCCAGCAATGAGGCGGCCAGATCGACCATGAGTTTTGCGGTGCGCCCGCGCTCGTCGAGGAACGGGTTCAACTCGACCAGATCCAGCGAACAGACCAAGCCGCTTTCGTGCAGCAGTTCCATCACCAGATGCGCCTCGCGCTCGGTCGCGCCACCGGGGACGGTGGTGCCGACAGCGGGGGCGATGGAAGGGTCGAGGAAATCGACATCCAGCGAGACATGCAGGATGCCGTTGGCCGCCCGAACCCGATCCAGAAACGCCATCAGAGGGGCTTTGATCCCGTGCTCGTCTATGCTGCGCATATCGGCCAGCATGGCGTCGTCCTGCTCCAGCCGCGCGCGTTCCGCCGGATCGACCGAGCGCAAGCCGATCATGCCAACGCGGTCGGTTGGTACTGGGGCGGGCACGGGCGGAAAGGCGTCAAATCCCGTCTGACCGGTGAAATAGGCGACGGGTGTGCCATGCAGGTTGCCGCTGCCGGTACTGTCCGGCGTGTGAAAGTCGCTATGCGCATCCAGCCAGAGCACGAACAGTGGGCGCCCGATCTGCTCAGCATGGGCGGCCATTCCCGCGACAGTGCCCATAGAAAGGGCATGATCGCCGCCCATGAAGATCGGCAAACCCTGTGGCGCTGTGTCCTGTGCCGTGCGGCTCAAGGCGCTGGTCCAGCCGATCACCTCGGGCAGGGCGAACAGATGTGTGTGTGCGGGTGTGTCCGTATCGTCCGGGCCGATATTGCCAAGGTCGGATACCTGATACTCCAGGTCCGCCAAAGCCTGATCCAGACCTGCCACGCGGTATGCGTCCGGTCCCATCCGGCAGCCCTGACGCCGTTTGCCTGCGTCCATCGGAATGCCGACCAATATTACGTGTTTGTTGTCCATATGTCTGTTTAGGGCTGCGGGTCGGGTTGCGAGAAGAGGGCAAATTGTTCAAAATGAAACTCAGATACGCAAAGTGAGAAATCATCATGGACGATTTGGACAGCAGATTGTTGAATGCCCTGCACCGGGACGCGCGGGCCTCACTGTCCGAACTGGCCGAAACGCTTGGAGTCACTCGCACGACGGTGCGCAGTCGGCTGCAGCGCCTGAAGCAATCGGGCGAGATCGTGGGCTTTACTGTCCTCACCCGGCTGGACGTGGCCGAAAGCCCGGTCCGCGGGTTGATGATGCTTGAGATCGAAGGACGTGGCACCGAACGCACAATGGCCCGCATCGCCGCTCTGCGTCAGGTGCGCGCCGTGCACACGACCAATGGCAGCTGGGACCTGATCGCCGAAATCGGAACCGAGACCCTGGCCGAGCTGGACGAGGTCCTGTTCCAGATCCGGCGGATGGAGGGGATCACCAAGTCCGAGACCAATCTGTTGTTGTCCACGCGCAAGGGCCGCGTCTGACCCGCCCATAGCGCTTTGAGGTTCAAGGAAAATGTGCAAGAGTTCCCTCGCGCGACCCGTACGCGCGCGGGATCATTGCAGCACCTCAGAGCAGGGAAAAAACATGACCACGCAGGAGACAGGCGAAGAACTCTGGGCCGTACGCTGGGCCGGGCGGGTCACCGGTTTTCTCGAAAAGCCCTTGGTCAGGATTGCGGTGCCGATCCTGGTCACGCTGATCGCGCTGGTGGTGCTGCACGAGCTGTCTCATCACGTGAAATGGGGGGATGTGCAGACGGACGTGGCGAATACCTCGTGGACGTTGCTGTTCGTTGCCTTCTGCTGGACTTGCTTTAGCTTTCTGTCGCTGTCCATGTACGACGTGCTCGCCGTGCAAAGCGTGGCGGATGGAGAGGTGCCTTTGCCGGTCGCAGGCATGGCCGGGGCCAGCGGTTATGCCGTGTCCAATTGCCTTGGGTTTTCTTACATCACCGGCACGGCGATCCGGTATCGAATCTACGCCTCGCTTGGGCTGGACCTGAGCCGGGTCGCGGGCGTCATCGCGACCTCGTGGATCGCGTTCTGGTCAGGGCTGGTTCTGTTGCTGGGCATACTGCTGACCCTGCATCCCGACGGGATTTCCAACGTTCTGCCCATTAGTGACACCACCGAAACCGTGATCGGTCTGTGCCTGCTGGCGGCGCTCGTTGCTCTGTTTCTCTGGCTCGCAAAAGGGGGGCGCAGGCTGGCCTATGGCGGGATCGGGTTCAATTTGCCCGGTGGCAAGCTGGCTGGCTTGCTGACCCTGGCCGCGATCGGAGACCTGTTTGGCGCCTCAATGGTGCTGTATACGCTGATGCCCGATGACCTTGGGGTCGGTTACCCCTATTTCTTCACGATCTATATCGGGGCGATTGCCGTCGGAATTGTCAGCCACGCACCGGGTGGGATCGGAGCGTTCGAGGCGACGCTGATCGCCGGGCTGGGCGCCTCGGGCCGGTCGGATGTGATCGCGGCCTTGCTGTTGTATCGGCTGGTCTACACCTTCTTGCCCTTTGCCATCGCCAGCCTGTCGATCGCGGTCGCCTCGGTGCTGACGCACCGCCACCATATCAGCGGCGCGGCGACATGGGTCTATCGCGCGATCCGTCCGATTGTGCCGATGGTGGCTGCAGGCGTGACCGCGGTGGCGGGGATCATCCTGCTGGTCTCGGGGGCGTTGCCGTCCAGCAGCCAGAACCTCGGCGTGTTGCGGGACTTCCTGCCGTTGTCATTCGTCGAGGCCTCGCATTTGGCGGGCAGCGCGGTTGGCGTGCTGCTGATCCTTGTGTCGCGCGGGCTGTTCCGCAAGCTCTATCGCGCGTGGATCGTTGCGATGTTGCTGATGGTGGCAGGCTTCATTGCCTCGCTCACCAAAGGATTGGATACGCATGAGGCGCTTGGAATGCTGGCCTCGATCGCCGTGCTGGCCGCGTTCCGGGGGGCGTTCTACCGCGTCAGCGGCGCCTCGATCTTTCGCCTGAACATTCCGTGGCTGGTCAGTGTCTTCGCCTTGCTGGCGGTCATCTTCTGGATTGGGCTATTCGCCTATTCCCACGTCGAATACCAGAATGCGCTGTGGTGGGAGTTCGCGTGGAACGGCGACGCCTCGCGTTTCTTGAGGTCCAGCCTTGTGGTGGCCGTCATCCTTGGTGTGGTGGCCGTGAACTCTCTGTTCGGACGGGAAATTCCTCAGTTGCAGCGCACCGAAATCCCTGCTGCCGTGGAACGTCTGGCGCTGGAAAGCGAAGATACCGAGGCGCAGATTTCACTGACCGGGGACAAGCAATTCCTGCTCGCACCGGACGAAAGCGCGTTTCTGGCCTATGCCGATACCGGCAACGCGCTGATCACCAAGGGCGAGCCGGTTGGCGATGAAAAGGCCGGTCGGCAACTGATCTGGCAACTGCGCGAAATGGCGGATCGTGAGGGCAAGCTGTGTGCGTTCTACAGTGTGTCCACCAAATACCTGCCGACCTTCCTGGACCTCGGCCTGTCGATTCTGAAAATCGGTGAGGTCGCACGGGTGCCGCTGAAAGATTTCTCGCTGGATGGCAAGTCCCGCAAGCGGTTTCGGCAGGCCAAGAACCGGGCCGAGCGTGAAGGCTATGTGTTTGAGGTCATCCCCAAAGAGGACTTGGCCCCGGTCTTGCCCGAACTGCGCAAAATATCCGATGACTGGCTGGCGCAAAAGGCGGGCGAAGAGAAGGGCTTTGCCCTTGGTGGGTTTGACGAGAAGTACCTGTCGTATTTCGATCATGCCGTGCTGCGAAAGGGCGATACGGGCGAGATTGTCGCCTTCGCCAATCTGTTCCAGGGCGGACATAAGTCCGAATTGTCGCTGGACCTGATGCGGTATGAGCCGGACGGCTCGAATTTCATCATGGACGCTTTGTTTGCCGAGATGATGTCATGGGGTGCAGAGCAGGGGTTCCACTGGTTCTCGCTGGGGGCCGCGCCGTTTTCGGGGATCGAGAACCGCCAGTTGGCCTCATTCTGGAACCGCGTCGGCGGGTTTGTCTATGAGCATGGCGAACAGTTCTATCACTTCGAGGGGCTGCGGTCGTTCAAACAGAAATTCGATCCGGAATGGAGCCCGAACTATCTGGCCAGCCCCGGCGGTCTGGCTGCGCCGCGCATCCTGTATGAAGTGAACATCCTGATATCCGGCGGGCTACGCGGACTTACCAAATAGCTTAGTTCAGGCTCGCCCGCGTCGGGGTTTCCTGCAGCAGATCGCCCCAATCGGTGCGATAGGCCATTTCGGCCAGAACGGTTTCGGGCAGGAACTCCTGATTCTGGCGGATTTGCCAGCCGCCGCCCAGACCCTTGTAGACAGCCACCAGATTGCTGGACACCTGCTGACGCGCCTCGATCAGATTGGCCTGGGATCGTAACAACGCAGTCTGCGTGTTCAGGATACGGGAATAGTCGGCAATGCCGTCGCGATATTGATCCACCGCGATCTCGGCTGCTTTGCGCGATGCGGCCACGCTGTTTTCGTAGAACCCGACCTGCTTACGCGACTGGGTATAGGCAACCATGGCGCTTTCGACCTCGGAATAGGCGGTCAGAACGGTGTTCTGATAATTGGCGATCAGCGCCTGATAAGCCGCGTCCTGCGCGCGGACGTTATTCTTGATCCGGCCATAGTTCAGCACGTTCCAGACCACCCCGGCATTGGCCAGACCGGTGGTGCTGGCCGTCGAAAACAAATCACGCCCCCCCGAGGCCTGCAGGCCAATGGACCCAGACAAAATGAACTGCGGGTAGAGATCAGCCATCGCGATCCCCACCTGCGCCGATTGCGTGGCCGCTGCCAGCTCGGCTGCACGCACGTCCGGGCGGCGGCGCAGCAGTTCCGCCGGAACACCTACGGCCACGTTAGAGCGGGCCGAGGGGATGCGCCCGGAATTGCCCAGCAGGCTGGTCATCCGCGAGGGTGTTGTGCCCAGCAGAACGGCCAGCGCATTCTTGGCCTGCTGGATGTCGCTCTCGATCTCGGGCACCAGAGCCTTGGTGTTGTTCAGCAGGGCGGTGGATTCCTGTACGTCCAACTCGGTCGTCACGCCGTTTTTGAAACGCAATTCTGTCAGGTCCGCAGAAGCCTGTTGCAGCTGAATGTTCTCGCGCGCGACCCTCAAAGATTCCTGCAGCGCCCGGATATTCACATACAGCGCCGCAACGTCTCCAGTCAGTGTTACCAGCGCGTCGTCGTAGTTGGCCACCTGCAACGCCAGATTGGACCGCGCCGCCTGAACGCCACGCCGTTGCTGGCCCCAAACGTCCAACTCCCATTGCGCATCGAACCCGACTTGCGAGGTCGAAAACTCGGTATCCAGAGGTATGATCCGGTTGATATCCGAAATCGGCCCCAGATTCTCACTGATCTGTCGCCGCTCGATCGACCCGCCGATGGCCTGCGACTGCGGGTAAAGCTCTCCGAACGCGATGCCCAACTGCGCGCGGGCTTGCAGGACACGGGCACCGGCAACCTGCAGATCAAGGTTCTGGGCATAGGCTTGGGCGATCAGCTTGTTCAGGGTGGGGTCGTTGAACGTCTCCCACCATTTTACCACGGGCGCGCTGCGCGAGGTCAGGCCGCTGGGTCCGGCGCTGGGGCTGTTGACCTCGATCCATTCCTTCACGACCGGAGAGTTCGGGCGCACAAAATTCGGGCCGACTGGGGTGCAGCCGACCAGCAAAGCCGCGCATAGGGCGGTGCCGATCAGGTGGCGGTGAATCTTGGCCCGGGTCATGTCATGCGTCCTCAGATATCCAGTGGTCGGATGAAGTTGGCGAAGGAATAAAGGCGGATATTGATGCGCCGCAGGAACTCAAAGCTTTTGCCCTGACCGGTATAGATCGCCACCGCCGCGTGACCACCGGCAGGGAAGGTGTGACCGTCCGGAATATCGACCGAGATTTGTACAGCGATACGGCCGGGCAGTTTTGGCAGTTCAAAGCCGGGCAGACGGCCAGAAGGCAGGTACTGACCCTGACGAGTCGCCCACCAGATCGCCTCGACCTTGCCGTTCAGAATTTCGCCGGGATAGAGATCAAGCGCGACCTCAACCGGCTGTCCGACTTCGACAAACTTCAGGTTCTGCTGGCGATAGGTGGCCAGAATGTAAGGGTTGTCCTTGGTGACAAAGCTGGCGATTGCCCCCAGACGGATATCCCCGACAACCAGACCCGGTCGGGCCTGTTGCGACACAATCATGCCGTCTTCGGGCGCGTAAATTGTCGTGTTATCAAGGAAGTACTGGGCTTTTTCCAGCTGCGCCTGCGCCTGCAGGATGCCCGTGTTCACCCCGTCAATCTGAGAATCCAGCGCCAGTTGTGCCTTCTCCAGATTGGCTTCGGCCTCTTTGATCTGCGCCTGATCCTCGGTGACCTGTTCGTTCCAGCGGTCCAGCTCATCCTGACGTGCGCCGCCCGCCGGCACCAGATTTTCATAGCGCGCCTGTTGAGTCAGCGCGTAGGCCAGTTGCGCGTTTGCGCGTTCTACGTTTTCACCCGCGACAATGACATCCTGTTCCAAGATCTTGGCATTCTGTTCGGCAGCAACCAGCTGCGCGGTGGCCTCCTCGACCTCAAGCGAGAATACGGTGTCGTCAAAGCGGTAGAGCGGGTCGCCCTTTTTGACCTCGGTATTCGGCTCGACCAGCACCTCGGTCAGGATGGTCGGTTCGGTCAGACGGGGCACGATCTGGATGGTCGAGCGGACGACGTGGCTGTCGATTGAAAAGGGCTGAAAGAACCGCAGCGCCACCAGAAACACCAGCAACAGGTGCGCGCCAATCCAGAAGGTGACGATCCCCCAGGTGATGTTGAATTTCAGCCATTGGACTTTGAAAAAAATGAACCAGACAAAGATGATGTAGAACAGCGTAATGCCGAGGGCGACGAACATAGTCAGTGAATTCCTTTGGCCTTAGCTCTTCTGGGTTCCGTCAGGGTCCAGCGGGTCGCGGTATTCTTCGTTTACCGACCCACCCAACCGCTTGATTTCCTTGCGAATGGCATCTTTTTCGTCATCAGGCGTGCGGCGAATGTCGACCGTGACGCCATCGTGGAACGCCCACATGAAGGCATGAACCCAAGGGACAACGGCCAGAAACCCCATCCAGCCCATGATCTTGACGGCTTCGGCGTGAGGGTGATTGCGTTTGATCGCGATCCGCCCCGGCAGCCCCATGATGAACAGAAACAGAGCCATCACCGCCGCCAGCAGCAATATCAGTGCCACGAATGTCAGATAGTCGTAAAAGCCAAGCGGCTGTCCCAGTAATCCCATGCTCGTGCCTCCTTTTGGGAAGGTTGTCCCATCCTCAGCCGTTGCCACCCACTTCGTCAATCAATTTGTAGCTGGTGGGAGGGTCCGCGCAAATGCCCGGCCCGCATTCCACCAAGGTCGAGACCGCATTCAGGGCGGCCAGACCAAACATGATGAAAAACGCGGTTTTCGCCAGTGCACTGCCGCCAAAGCGGGGCTGAGGCTCGCCGTCATACTGACGGTCAAACATCAGCATCAGCGCCGTGCCCAGCAGGATCAGGAAAAAGCAGATCGCCGCCCAAGTGTAATAGTGCAGCCCCAGCACGGGCGACCCGTAATGTCCGGTGCCCGGAACGATGTGCAGCAGGATTTGCCGTACGGCGACGCTGCCGCCAAACAACGCGCCAAGCAGCATTATGCCGTAGTGCCGGGGGCGGGCTCCATATAGCAGGTTCAGACCCAGACCCACGCCCACGGCGACAAAACCAACCCGCTGCAACAGGCACAAAGGGCAGGGCAGTTCGTAGAGTTTCAATTGATAGAAAAAGGCAAGCAACAGCACCAGACTTACCGCCAACATGCCAAGTGCGTTCAGGGTGCGTGAGAGTTCAGGTGTCATCCGGACTCTCCTACAACTGGATCGTCAATTGGCTGGTGGCGTGAAATTTCAGCCAATACACACTCAACGCCAGCGTGAAAAAGAACAGCACGTTGGCGGCTGTCGTACGATTAAAGTAGTTCAGCCCCATCGTGGCTGTAAGTAACGCAAATAAAAGCGCTATCATGGACCGGATTTCCCCTCCCGTGCGACGATTGCAATATGCGCAAGTGTGTCAGGCGACGGCCAATCTGGCAAGAACTCGTGTCAGGGATTCACCTTTAGTGCGAATTACTTGACGTCAACTGCAGAGCTTTACCTGCGTGTTCCACTCATTGCATTTTCGGGCCAGCTCCTTGGGCAAGGCGTGATCAGTATAGAACACGTCCACCTCGGACAGCGAGGCAATTCGCGCCGGGGCGGTACGCTGGAACTTGGACTGATCGGCCACCAAGCAGGTGCGGCGTGCCTGCGCGATGATGGTTTGACTGACGCGCACTTCCTGGAAATCAAAATCCAGTAGGTCTCCGTTTATGTCCAGCGCCGAGCAGCCGATGATGGCATAGTCAAACTTAAACTGTTCGATGGTCGAGATCGTCAGGTTGCCGATCAGCCCCCCATCCGAACGGCGCAGCACGCCCCCGGCCACGACGATCTGACAATCCGGGTTGTCGACCAGGATGTTCGCGACATTCATGTTGTTGGTCACCACCATCAGGTCTTTGTGGCCCAGCAATTGCCGCGCGACGGCCTCGGTTGAGGTGCCGATGTTCAGAAACACGGACGCTCCATGAGGGATATCTTGCGCGCAGGTCTGAGCGATGCGTGCCTTGATATCGGCGTTCAGGGCGCGGCGGTCCTCATACCCGATATTGGACACGCCCGAGCGCAGAACAGCGCCCCCGTGGACGCGGTCGAGTTTGCCCATGTCGGCCAGTTCGGACAGATCGCGGCGGATGGTCTGAACCGTGACCTCGAACCGCGCCGCCAGGTCTTCGACCATCACGCGGCCGTCCTGTCTGGCGATATCCAGGATGTCTGACTGGCGAAAGGATAGGGACACGGTTGGCTCCAAATTGGGTGTGTTCGTTTTTGTTCTATTTTCCTGAACATTCAACAGCGTGACATCGGAAGACGCAATAATTGGTGAGTTCTGTGACAAAACGAACATAAACGAAAACAAATGTTGACGAAGCGAGTGCCTCCAATGTTAATGAGCGCGCGTTTTCCACCAATGGGGAATCATCCGGATATGAAACAGGCACAGGATCAGATCTCTGATCTTTTCATCATCGGCGGCGGCATCAACGGGTGCGGCATCGCACGCGATGCGGCGGGGCGGGGGCTGTCGGTAACTTTGGCCGAGATGAACGATCTGGCTTCGGCGACGTCTTCGGCCTCGACCAAACTGTTTCACGGCGGGTTGCGGTATCTGGAGTATTTCGAGTTCCGCCTTGTGCGTGAGGCGCTGATCGAACGCGAAACCCTGCTGCGGGCGATGCCTCATATCAGCTGGCCGATGCGGTTTGTCCTGCCGTATCACGACGATATGCGGTTTGACTCGGAAACCCCGACCTCGCGCCTGCTCAGCACGGTGATGCCGTGGATGAAGGGGCGGCGCCCGGCATGGCTGATCCGTCTCGGCCTGTTCATGTACGATCATCTGGGCGGGCGTAAAATCCTGCCGGGCACGGACGCGCTGGATTTGAAAACAGCACCCGAGGGGCGGCCGCTGCAGGACAAGTTCGAGACGGCCTATGAGTATTCGGATTGCTGGATCGAGGATTCCCGGCTGGTTGTCCTCAACGCCCGCGATGCCGAGGCGCGCGGGGCGAAGATCATGGTCCGTACCGAGGTTCTTTCCGCGGAACGTGTGGGCGATCTGTGGGAGGTGACGGTCCGGGATTGTGACAGCGATGAGACACGTGTGGTTCGGGCCAGAATGCTGATCAACGCCGGCGGCCCGTGGGTCGGCGACATTATCCAGACGAAAATCCACGTAAACTCGCGCGAAGGCGTCCGGTTGGTGCGCGGCAGTCATATCGTGACCCGCAGGCTGTTCGACCACGACAAATGCTATTTCTTTCAGGGTGAGGATGGCCGCATCATTTTTGCCATCCCGTATGAACGTGACTTCACTCTGATCGGCACCACAGATCAGGACCATCCGGATCCGTCTGAAACTCCGGTCTGTACCGAGGTTGAGCAGGACTACCTGTGCGCCTTTGCGACGAAATACTTCAAGAAACCGGTAACTCGTGGGGATATTGTCTGGACCTATTCCGGAGTGCGCCCCTTATACGATGACGGGGCCAGCAGTGCGACCGCTGCTACGCGGGATTACACGCTGAAGGTCGACGCGCAGGGCGGGGCGCCCGTTCTGAATGTCTTTGGCGGCAAGATCACAACCTACAGGCGGCTGGCCGAGAGTGCGCTGGAAAAAGTGGCCGAGCATTTCGCCGACTTGCCCGGCCCCTGGACTGCGGGTATTGCACTGCCCGGTGGGGATTTCCCTGTCGATGGGGTGCAGGATCTTGTGGCCGGGCTCGAGGCTGAATACAACTTTCTGGATCGCGCCTGGGCTGAACGTCTTGTGCGCGCCTATGGTACCGAAGCCCGTGCTATTCTGGGGGATGCGAAATCATCGGATGAATTGGGCGAGGATTTTGGCGCCACGTTGACCGCGCGGGAACTGGAATGGCTGATGGACAAGGAATACGCGCGCAAGGCCGAGGACGTGATCTGGCGCCGCAACAAACTGGGTCTGCGGCTGACTGCCGGTCAGATTGCCCGGATCGAAGACTGGATGTCGCAGCGCAGCGCGCAAGCTGCTGCCTAAGATAAAAGCCCCGCCGGTCTGGCGGGGCTTTACTTTGATTTATACCGCTTCCTCAGAAGGGCCGGGATCGTTCTTGGTACCCTTGATCCATTCCCTGAGGCTTTGCATCAGAGCATAAAGTACCGGTACCAGAATGACGCCGACCAGCGTGGCCGCCAGCATGCCTCCGAACACGGCGACACCGATGGCTTTTTGGCTGGCTGCCCCCGCACCACTGGCCGCCAGCAGAGGCACAACACCAAGCAGGAAGGACAGCGCGGTCATCATCACCGCGCGGAAACGCTGGTAAGCAGCCTCTGCTGCGGCGTCCTTGATCGACAGGCCATTGGCCCGCTGCTCAATCGCGAACTCGACGATCAGAATGCCGTTTTTCGACGCCAGGCCCACAAGCATGATCATCCCGATCTGCGTATAGAGGTTGATGTCACTGCCCACGATGGCCACGGCGGCCACCGCCCCGAACAGGGCGACGATCACCGATAGCAGGATCGAAACCGGCATCGTCCAGCTTTCATATTGCCCGACAAGGAACAGATAGCCGAACAGGATCGCCAGCCCCAGAATGACGATCACGAGGCTGCCGGAAGCCAGCTGCTGCTGCGCGGTCCCGGTCCATTCGAACGCATAGCCCGGGGGCAGGGCGGTGGCCGATTCCTCGGTCATGACGTTGATCGCATCGCCGGTCGACAGCCCCAGCGCGGGAACCGCCGTAACAGTTGCCGAGCGGAACAGGTTGTGGCGTTTCAGCAAGACTGGACCCAGCACGTTTTCAACATCGATCAGCGTGCCCAGAGGAACCATTTCCCCCTTTGTCGAACGCACGTAAAGGTTCGAGATGTCCTCGACGTTATCGCGATAGCTGCCGTCTGCCTGGATCATCACGCGATAGACCCGACCGAACAGGTTGAAGTCGTTCACGTAGTACGATCCCAACTGTGCCTGCATGGTCTGGAACACCTCGGCCACGGACACCTGCAGCGTCTTGGCTTTTTCGCGGTCCAGATCGACGAACAATTGCGGCACGTTTGCGCGGAAGGTGGTATAGGCCTGCCCGATCTCGGGCCGCTGGTTCGCCGCATAGACGAACGATCCCACGGCCGACGCCAGATCCTGAGGTGATCCACCCCCGGTCTGCTGGACCTCCATCTCGACACCAGCAGACATGCCCAGGCCCTGAATGGGCGGCGGGTTGAAGGCCACGATCGAGGCGGCGGACTCGCCATAAGCGATGGCCAGGACCTTTTGCAGGATCGCGTCGGCGCTCAGGTCGTCTTCCTGACGCTCATCCCAGTTGTCGAGGTTCACAAAGATCGCGGCGCCGTTGGTCGTGGTGCCGTTCAGGATCGAGAAGCCATTGACCAGAACGGTACTGGCCACGCCGGGAATTTGCTGAATCTGCTCGTCGACCCGCGCCGAGACGACCTCGGTACGTTCGAGTGTCGCCGCGTCGGGCAGCTGAATATCGACGAACAGATAGCCGTTATCCTCCAGTGGCAGGAACCCGCTGGAGGTGTTGGACATGATGGTCCCGGTGCCCATCGCCAGCGCGGCAATGACCCCAAGGCCAATGACCGGCAGGATCAGCAGCTTGCGTACGATGGCCACATACCCGCCGCGGACGGCGCCGATGAAATTCTCAAACACCGCCAACAGCCCCTTTGGCGGACCCGAGCGGGCACGCAGAACCAGCCCGCACAAGGCCGGTGACAGGGTCAGCGCGTTGATCGACGAGATCACAACAGCGGTCGAGATTGTCACCGCGAATTGCGAATACAGACGCCCCGAGATTCCCGGCATGAAGGTCACCGGCACGAACACGGCCAGCAGAACCAGCGTGGTCGCAATGACGGGGCCGGTGATCTGACCCATGGCCTTGCGGGTGGCCTCGGCAGGGGGCAGCCCCTCGTCGGCAATGATCCGTTCGACGTTTTCAACCACAACAATGGCGTCATCCACCACGATCCCGATGGCCAGGACCAGTGCGAACAATGAGATCGTGTTCAGCGACATGCCGAAGATCAGCAGGAAAGCGAACGTCCCGATCAGAGAAACCGGGATCGCAACGGCCGGAATGATCGTTGCACGCCAACTGCCAAGGAAGATGAATACAACCGTTATCACCAGGGTGAAGGTCATGATCAGGGTCGTGACCACGTCATTCAGGGATTGTTCCACAAAGTCGGTGGTGTTGAATGGGACGGCAAATTCCACATCCGTGGGGAAGCTGCGCGACAGGCGGTCAAGTTCTGCCTGGACCCGATCGGACACCGCCAGCGCGTTGGCGCCGGGGGCCTGATAGATGCCGATGACAGTAGCAGGAACACTGTCAAAGAAACCGGAGGCCGCATAATACTCCGCACCCAGTTCCACCCGAGCGATATCCTTGACCCGCACGATTGAACCAGCCTCACCGGTCCGAATGACAATCTCACCGAACTCATCGGCCGAGGTCAGGCGACCCTTGGTCTTGATGGTGTACTGAAATGTCTGCCCTTCGGGTACCGGGGGCGCACCGATCGAGCCGGCTGATACTTCGACGTTCTGCTCGCGAATGGCGTTGATCACGTCGCCAGGGGTGATGGAAAGGGCAGCCATCTGATCCGGGTCCATCCAGATCCGCATGGCGTATTCCAGATTGGTCAGAACGTCCGCGCGACCGACACCCTGAATCCGCGCCAGCGCGTCTTTCAGGTTGATCGAGGCATAGTTCGACAGAAACACGCTGTCATAGGTGCCGTTGGGTGAGGTCAGCGTGACCAGCAACAGCATGTTGGTCGACGCCTTCTGCGTGACCACGCCCGAGGATGTCACCTCGGTCGGCAGCGAGGACATCGCCTGCGCCACGCGGTTCTGCACGTTGACCGAGGCGATATCGGGATCGGTGCCAACCTCGAACGTGATATTCAGCGAATAGGACCCGTTATCTGACGAGGTGGACGTCATATAGATCATGTCGTCCACACCGTTCACCTGCGCCTCGATCGGGGCGGCGACGGTGTTTTCCACGGTCTCGGCATTGGCGCCGGTATAGGTGGTGGTCACACTGACCACTGGTGGCGTGATGTCCGGGAACTGGGCGACCGGCAAGACCAGATACCCGATCCCGCCCATGATGGTCAGAACAAGCGAAATAACAAGCGCCAGCTTGGGCCGGCTGATGAACAGGGCAGAGAACATCTGTTACTCTCCCGGCTGTTCAGAGGCCACGACCGCATCCACGGCCACGCCCGGACGAACCCTTTGCAGGCCTTCGACGATGACGCTTTCGCCCTCGCGCAATCCTTCCTTGACGATAATCGCCGAGTCGACGGTGTTGCCGGTCGTGATATAGCGCTGTTCGACCATCTGCTTGTCATTCACAACCAGCACGAATTCGCCTCTCTGGTCACGTTGCAAGGCGGCCTGAGGGATCAGGACCTCGAGCGTGGGTTCCAGCGCTTCGATGCGCACGTTCAGAAAGGCTCCGTCGACGATCAGCCTGTTGGCGTTGTCGAATTCGGCCCGCATCGTGATGGCGCCGGTCAGAGGGTCAATCCGGTTGTCGACAAAGACGATCTTGCCGGTCTCACCCAGTTCCGTTCCGTTCGGCAGGGTCACGCGGACATTCGGGCTTTGTTCGCTCTCAGCCAGAGATGAGGCGTTTTCGCCAACAGTTTGAAGAATCGTCGTAAACTGCTTTTCGTTTAGGGAAAAGTTGACATAGATCGGAGCCTCGCTGACGATATTGACCAACGGAGGATTGGTTGGCCCGACCACGTCGCCGACACTGATTGCAACCCGGCCGATGCGGCCCGAAAAAGGCGCGTGGATCTCAGTGTAGCTCAGGTCCAGCTGTGCCTGCTGGATGGCGGCCTTGGCGGCTTTGACCTCGGCCTCGGCGACCAGTTCGTTGGCGCGGGCGATGTCCCGTTCGGACTCCGGCGTGGCGTCGCGTTGGTATAGTTCTTCCTTTCGGGCCAGTTCGACCTTGGCAAGTTCCAGACTGGCTTCGGCCCTGTCCAGATCGGCATTGCGGGCTTCCAGCGTTGCCTCATAAAGGTCCGGCTCAATGGTGAACAGGATATCGCCTTGTTGTACCAGCGCACCGTCTTCGACGTCCTGGCTTTCCAGAAAACCGCTGACGCGCGCCACGATGTCGGCTTTGTCCAGCGCTTCGGCCCGCCCGATGAATACGGCCTCATCGGTGATTTCCTGCGTATAGGCCGCAGCGATGGACACTTTGGGCGGTGGCGCGTCGCCTTGATCCTGTGCGAGGGCCGCATGTGCCATGCCCATATAGACCAAGGCCGCAACGGCTGGCCCCAAGAGGCGGGATGTAGAATTCTTCAATGCAAGGGACATGGCAGGCGCCTCGTTAGAATTGCGGATTTTGCGCCAAGGCAGACTTACCGCCCCGACGAGTCGACTGAATTCTTGGTCAGGATGGCGGTTTTGCGCGTATATCTCAAGCTTCTTGAATGCGAATTAACAGTTCTGCTTTGGAGAATTTTTCGCGCCATAAGGCGAACTTAGGCCGATTTTCTTAAGTTCGTTTCACCAAGATTTGGCCGCTGCAACGAAAACGGGGGCCGCGCGGGGCCCCGTTTCCTTGTTCCACTATGAGCGTTCGATCAGTCGCGTGTTCCGGCAAATCGGGTCTGCCAATCTTCGCGCTGCTCGTCAGTGATTTTGGCGAACAGAACGTCCGGCACCGAGAATTCATGACCGGCGGACAGGGCGCTGAGTGCGGCCGCGACATCCTCGGGCCAGCTTGTATCCAGCGTGTTCATCGCGCTCAGCATTTTGGCCGAAGTTTCGGGGATGAACGGGGCGCTGAGAACGGCATAGAGACGGATCAGGTTCAGGCCCAGACGCACCTGCGCCGCAGCCTGTTCCGGGTCGGTCTTGAAGGTCGACCAAGGGGCCGCGGCCTGCAGGTATTCGTTGCCAGCCACCCAGATCGCCCGCAATTCCTGCGCGGATTTGCGAACATCCATCGCCTCCATGTGCCCTTCATAGGCGCGGACGCGGCGGGTGAGTTCCTCGATCAGCGTCTGTTCACGCTCACCATAACTGCCGCCTTCGGGCACGGTTTCACCGAATTTCGAACGGCAGAACTTGGTGATCCGGCTGACAAAGTTGCCCAACACGTCAGCAAGGTCCTTGTTCACCGATTGCTGGAAGTTCTCCCAGGTGAATTCGCTGTCGCTGCTTTCGGGCGCATGGCTTAGCAGCCACCAGCGCCAGAAGTCGGCGGGCAGGATTTCCAGCGCCTGATCCATGAACACGCCGCGCCCCTGACTGGTCGAGAACTGGCCACCGTCATAGTTCAGATAGTTGAACGATTTCAGGTGATCCACCATCTTCCACGGCTCGCCCGAGCCCAGAATGGTGGCCGGGAAGGACAAGGTGTGGAAAGGCACGTTATCCTTGCCCATGAACTGGACATAGCGCACATCGTCGGCGCCCTTGTCGGTGCGCCACCAGCGTTCCCAATCTGCGTCGGTCTTGCCGTTCGCGTCGGCCCATTCCTTGGCGCAGGCAATGTACTCGATGGGCGCGTCGAACCAGACGTAGAAGACCTTGCCTTCCATGCCGGGCCAGTCCTGATCGCCTTTCTTGACCGGAACACCCCAATCCAGATCGCGGGTGATGCCACGATCCTGCAGGCCGTCGCCGTCGTGCAGCCATTTCTTGGCGATGGATGTGGTCAGGATCGGCCAATCGGTCTTGGAGTCGATCCAGGCATCCAGTTGATCCTTCATTGCGGACTGGCGCAGATACAGGTGCTTGGTCTCGCGCACCTCCAGATCGGTCGATCCGCTGATCGCGCTGCGGGGTTCGATCAGATCGGTCGGGTCCAACTGCTTGGTGCAATTCTCGCACTGGTCGCCACGCGCGCGGTCATAGCCGCAGTTGGGGCAGGTGCCCTCGATATAACGGTCGGGCAGGAAACGGCCATCGGCGTTGGAATAAACCTGTTTTTCGCTGACCTCACGGATCAAGCCCGCGTCATCCAGCTTGCCCGCGAAATGCTGTGTCAGTTTCTTGTTCTGCTCGCTGGACGACCGGCCAAAGTGATCGAAGCTGAGGCCGAAGCGGTTGGCGATATCGGCCTGCACCGCATACATATCGGCGCAATACTCGGCCACCGGTTTGTTAGCCTTGGCAGCGGCCAGTTCGGCCGGCGTGCCATGCTCGTCCGTGGCGCACAGAAACATGACCTCGTTCCCCCGGCCACGCTGGTAGCGGGCATACAGGTCGGCAGGCAATTGCGAGCCGATCAGGTTGCCGAGGTGCTTGATCCCGTTGATGTAAGGGATTGCCGAGGTGATGAGAATCCGAGCCATTTTGCGTTTCCACCTATCTATCTGCGCGCCCGTCTACCTTATGTCACCGGCCAGCAAAAGCCCGGTTTCGCCGGTAAACGCCCGAATCGACGGATAAGTGTATGACCGGCGTGATCTTCGCGTGATGATCCCTGACCGTGTATGATGGGCGTGCATGTTTTTCAGGGGGAAAATGAAGCAATTCTTGATTCATCGCCTGATGCAGGTGTCCTCAATTTTCATTCTGCCTATGGTCCTGATGCCGCGCGTAGCTTCGCCAGTACGGCGGTGCAGCGCGGGCCGAGCTTTCCGCGTTACACAGGGCCGTGGCTGGCGTGCGTGCAGCAGTCAGTGAAAAGGTATGGGACGAAATGTATGTCGTTTACCACGGCAGGCCCAATGTGACCGGGGCCAATGTCGCCGAACTGTAACTGGAGCGTGATGCCGCAGAAAGTTGCGGCAGGTTAGATTAAGTTGCTGAAAATGCGCAACGCAACAAAGCGATGACCGGTTTCGTCGGCTATGAAAGAATGCAACGTCTTGCAGGGGTTTGGGCGTTTGGGGATGCGGGGCGTATGGAAGGTGGCCTTTGGGGATATGAAGCGGGCGCACTCCTCGATGAAATGATCCCGTCCTCTCCATTGCCGGAATAGCATTCGGGGCTCTATTCCTCGCGCGATCGTTTCAGCAGCCGCCCAATGGTGAACGAGGTGCGCGGCGCATAGACGTAATTGGTCCGCTCGTCCGGCGTTGGGCGCGAGCGCATTCGGGCCACCCCGAATACGATCAGCCCCAGATGACCAATGGCCACAAAGGCAAACAGCGCGCCCGGACCAAATTGCTGGATCAAGTTAGAGGACACATAGGGCGAGGCAATTGCCCCTAGCGCGTACCAGAACATCAGTGCTGCCGACAGTTCGACGCGCTGTTCGGTGGTGGCAAAGTCATTTGCGTGCGCTGACGAAAGGGAAAAGATCGGAAAAGTCGTCAGTCCAAATAACCCGGCAGCCAGCATCACGCCCAACGTACCCGCGCCGCTGGCGGCCATCGTCACACCACAGCTCAGCACTGCGGCTGCAGAAAGCCAGATCAGCACCCAGCGCCGGTCATATTTGTCCGCCAGCCATCCCAGCGGGTATTGCGCCAAGGCACCGCCCAGAACAAATGAGGCCAGGAAGAACGCGATCTGATCCACGCCCAGACCGACCTCTTGCCCGTAGACCGGACCGACCATTCGGAAAGACGCGGAACTGAGCGCCGCGACAATCACTCCAGCCACGGCCAGGGGTGAACACTGCCATGCCAGCCGGGGGCGCAGCCTGGGCGCGTTTGGGGTTTTGGGTTGGCTGGCACGGGTCAGTGTCAGCGGCAATAACGAAGCGCAACACAGGATCGCCAACAGGTTGTAGGACACGTACGAGGCGGGCGGCAGCACGGCGATGATCAACTGCGCCCCCAGCGATGCCCCCATATCGACGAACCGATATGTCCCCATGGCCCGTCCGCGGTTTTCGTTGGTGACTTTGGCGTTCAGCCAGGCCTCGATCACGGTATAGCTGCCGGCAACGCAAGTGCCCGACGCGATCCGCAACAGGGCCCATAGATAGGGGTTGTCGGTCAGCGTGTGCCCGATCAACCCCATCGCCCCCAGGGCTGTACAGACGGCAAAGGCCCGCGAGTGACCAACATTCCCCATCAACCGCGGGGCCCACCAGCAGCCAATGAAAAAGCCAAGGAAATGCGATGATCCCAGCAGACCGATCTGCTCGGTCGTGAATTCCAGTGTAAAGCCTGAAATGGCATCCAGCGGTCCGACGCCGCCGGTGGAAAGCTGCAGCAGAATGACGGAAAGAAAAAGGGCGGCAAAGGAAATGATCGTGCGCATGATGGGCTTAGCTTTACCCAATATGCCGGTAATGCGCGCGCCTTATCGACGCCGCGGCGTCGTTTTTTGGCTATCCGGCCCGTTTGATTTCCGCTCGGATGTCCAGCCCGACGGTATCCTGCACCAGATCGGCATATCCCGAGGCGCCGAAATCGTGACGGTTCAGCGCGCCGGTCAGGCGGATGGACAGCATGTCCAGATTGTCCGAGGCGCTGCCCGAGGGGCGGAAGAGATCGGCTTGCAGGGCGATCGGTTTCGTGACGTCGCGCAGGGTCAGGTCGCCGGTGATTTTCGCCCCGCGCGAGATCCGCCCGCCTTCACCCAACTGCACCCCGGTCGATACGAAATGAATGGTTGGAAATCGCGCGACATACAGAACACCTGCGCTCAGCATCGCGTTTCGGGCAAACGGCAATCTGGTGCGGGCTTCGGCGGCGTTCAGGGTGACGCTGACGCGACTGTTGGTCAGATTGCTCAGATCGATCCGGATATCCGCGGACTGGATCGGCATGGTGCCGGATTGGGCAAGGCCTGAAAGGTCGAAGGTAAAGTCAACGGATGTGCCCTTGGGCACCAGAACATAGGGGCTGAGGTCGGCATGGGCCGGGTGGGTCAGGGGCAGGGCGGCAAACCCGGCCAGAAGCGTGCGCCGGGTCAGGCGGGTCATGCTGCGGCCTCCTGCCTGCGCGGGCGCGAACGGTTCAGCAGCATCAGGAGGATGGCAATGTTCAAGCCGTTCCACAGAATGCCGTTGACGAAGGCCAGTTGGTAATTGCTGGTCACGTCGTAAATCCAGCCGGACATCCAGCCGCCCAAGGCCATACCCATGATGGTCATCATCATGACGAAACCCACGCGGGCGCCGGCCTCTTGCGGGGGCATGTATTCGCGGACCACAAGCGCATAGCTTGGCACGATGCCGCCCTGCGCCAGCCCGAACAGCAGGCTGATGACGTAAAGCGAGACCATCCCGTCATATGGCAGGAACAGGAATAGGGCGATACATTGCAGGACCGAGCCGATCAGCAGGGTCATCACCCCGCCCAACTTGTCGGCCACCAGCCCCGAGATCACGCGGCTGACCACGCCGCCCAACAGCATTAGTGACAGCATCTCGGCCCCGACTGCCGGACCGTATCCCAGACCGACGCAGTACGAGACGATGTGAACTTGCGGCATCGACATGGCCACGCAGCACCCGATCCCGGCCAGACCCAAAATGTATTGCAGGGCACGCGGTGAAATCCCGACGCTGCGGGCGTTGATCTGCGCGTTGGCGGCGGCGGTGCTGTGGGCCTCGACCGGGACCTGGCGGCGCAGAAGAAGGGATAGAGGGATGACGACTGCCAAGGTTATGACCGCCAGCGTCAGATAGACCTGCTGCCAGCCGTCGCGGGCCAGAATGCCGGACAGGAGGGTGGGCCAGATCGCGCCGGACAGGTAATTCCCGCTGGCCACAAGTGCGACGGCAATCCCGCGCCGCCGCATGAACCAATGTGAGATATCAGCGATCAGCGGCCCGAACCCGATGGACGTTCCCAGCCCCAGCAACAGATGCGCCACCGACAGCAGCAGAATGTTCGGCGCCCATGTTGCCAGCAGGTAGCTGACTGCGCTCAGCATGGCGGCGGCGATCAGCGCTTTGGTTACGCCCAGCCGGTCGACCACCTGCCCCAGCCACATGTTCCCCAGCGCAAAGCCGATCATCGCCAGCACATAGGGCAGGGACGCCTCGGCCCGTCCGGCCCCGAACTGTGCCTCGACGGCGGGCATTACCACGATCACCGCCCACATGCCTACATTCGCCACCGTGGCGATGGCGAGCGTGATCAGAAGGCGAAGCCAGGAATAGCGGCTGTCATGGATCGGGTGGCTCATTCGGAAACGCTAGGGCCGGGGCCGGGCTTTGGCCAGTCACATGTTTTGTGATCGGCGTGAGGTGTCACACCAATACATCTTGCGTTTCGATCCGGGTCAGGTTCAGCCCGGCGCGCGGTTTGGTCTGGGTTGCCTGCCAACTGACCGGGGGCAGGGCGCGGGCGCGGCGGCGGGTCAGGGTCCAGCGGCGGACCTCTGCCTGATGGGTCGCGGCCATGTGCCAGCGGGTCTCAACCCCTTGCGCGCCGCCATCGCCGGGCGTCAGCAACAAGCCCAGCGGAGCCCGCCCCAGCGCGCCGCCGTGTTCTGCGGCCAAATGCATCCGCCGCACCGGTGTCAGGCCGGGCGCGCCGGGCAGGTCGCCGATCACCAGCGGTATGGCTCCACTGCGCAGCGCCTCTTCCATGCACCACAGCAGATCCTCGGCGCGGGTGGGGCGGACGAACAGGAACCGGGCCGGATCGGCAAAGGGCATCATCCCGTCGGGGTTCAACTGGCCGGGCTCCCACGCGGGCGAAATCCACAGCACCGGCCCTTGTGCCTGACCGGCCAGCCACATGGAAAAGCTGCGTCGGGCGGGGCCGCAGGCCTCGTGCACACGACCCAGTTGCAGGGTGATCTGCGGATGCAGGGCCAGCCCGGGCACCTCACGCGCGGGTTTGCGGCCAAGAAGGTTTGTAGACATGCGCCCAGTCTAGCGTGTTCTCATTTTGTTCTCAATACGGGAATACCGTTGCGGACCCTTTATCGAGACAGGATCAGGCGGCCATCTGTGAACTGGATACTCGAGAACCGGTGCAGGTAATCCATGCCCAACAGAGACTGACGCAAATCGCCTTCGTTGACCCAGGCTGCAACGCCGCGGTCGGTGATCGGACCCAGCTCAAGAGTGTCCAGCCGGATAGGTGCGGTGCGGACCTCTCCGTTCGCGGTCGACGCACGGCCGAGGTAATTCAACTGGTCGGGGTCGACCCCAATACGCCGGGCATCCTGTTCGCTGAACACAATCTGGCTGGCACCGGTATCGACGAGGAAGGTGATCGGCTCTCCGTTCACCAGAACGGACAGGTAGTAGTGGCCGTCATAGGCGCGGGGAACTTCGATGGTCTCGCCAGTGACGGTCATCTGCGGGACAGGACCCATGGTCGAGCGGATGTCTCCCCACAGGCCGACAGCCGCGATGGCACCAATGAAGATGAACACCCAGGCCATGGCCTGTTGCAGGGTTTTGTTCAGGGATTGGCGGTTTTGCGAGATAAACCATGCAACAACAGCCGTGCCAAGCACGACCAGATAAACCACCCGTCCAATGTTGTCGCCGTCCATACCATTACCCTTACCGAATTCACTTTAAGGTATATGGGGATTTACGAAGCAAAGCCAAAGGCTTTGAGGCCATCCAAAATGAACTGAACCGAAAGTGCGGCCAGAAGCATTCCCAGCAGCCGTGTCAGCACGTTCAAGCCGGTCTTGCCCAGAATGCGCGCAATCAGACCACCGGACAGGAAGAAGATCAGAACCACGGCCATCACCGCCAACATCACAACAATGGCCTCGGCAATGCCAAGAATGCCCGGATGTTGACCGGCCAGCAGGATGATCGTTGCAATCGAACCCGGCCCGGCCACCAGCGGAATAGCCAGAGGGAACACAGACGGGTCCGGGTGTTCTTCTTCCTCTTCGACCCGGTCTTCGCGGCGTTTGGTGCGGCGTTCGAACAGCATGTCGAGCGCGGTCAGAAACAGCAGCGCTCCGCCGGCGACTTTGAATGCCTCCATCGAGATACCGACAAAGCCCAGCACGGCCTCGCCAAAGGCCGCAAAGGCGATCAGGATTCCCGAAGCCACGGCGCAGGTGCGCAATGCCACCTTGCGGCGCGCACGGGAATCCATGTCCTGCGTCAGCGCCACAAAGATCGGGGCGGTGCCGAACGGGTCGATCACCACGAACAAGGTGGTGAAGGCGGTAATGAAAAAGGCTAGATCCATCATGCTGCGTTCTCTGCGTTTTCAAGACGTTCGGCGGCGGCGACCCACAGGGCCTCGGCCTTTTGCATGGCCTCGACGACCTCGGTGAATTTGCGGTTCCAGGTTTCCAGATCGCTGATCTTGTCGTCCTCGTAAAGCGCCGGATCCGCCAGTTTGGCCGAGAGCTTGTCGTGCATATCCGTCAGCTTTTCGATCCGGTCCTCGCATTTGCGCAGGTCGGCGCGCAGGGCCAGCATCGCCTCGCGCGAGGGGCGTTTGGGTTTGGGCGCCTGCGGTTTCTCTTTGACCGGTTTGTCACGGGCGAGCAACATGGCGCGGTAGGCCTCGAGATCGCCGTCAAACGGTTTAACCGTGCCGTCCGAAACCAGCCACAGCCGGTCCGCGACCAATGACAGCAGGTGCATGTCGTGGCTGACCAGAACCACTGCGCCGGAATAGGCGGTCAGCGCCTCGACCAGCGCCTCGCGGCTTTCGATGTCAAGATGGTTGGTCGGCTCATCGAGGATCAGCATATGCGGTGCGTCGATGGTGGCGATCAGCAGCGACAGGCGTGCTTTCTGGCCACCGGACAGCCGCCCGACCAGCGTTTCCGCCTGATCCGCGTTCAGCCCGAACCCGGCCAGACGCGAGCGCCACTTGCCCGGCGCCTCGTCCGGGCGCAGGCGGCGCAGGTGGTCCAGGGGCGTCTCGTCCACATGCAGCTCATCCACCTGATGCTGCGCGAAATAGCCGATGCGCAGCTTGTTGCTGCGGGTCATCTTGCCCGCCATCAGGGGCAGGCGGTTGGACAGCAGCTTGGACAGGGTCGACTTGCCCTGGCCGTTCTTGCCCAGCAGAGCGATGCGGTCGTCCTGATCAATGCGCAGGTTCAGGCGGCGCAGTACCTCGGTTTCACCATAGCCCGTCACGCCGCCTTCGATCTGTATGATCGGCGGCGACAGTTCTTCGGGTTCGGGGAAGGAAAACGCGCGCAGAGCGGCCTCTTGCGGGGTCGAGACCAGTTGAATGCGTTCGATCATCTTCAGGCGCGATTGCGCTTGCACCGCTTTGGATGCCTTATAGCGGAACCGGTCCACAAAGCTCTGCAGGTGCGCGATGCGGGCCTTGGCCTTGGCATTTTCCGATTCCGCCTGCGCCAGTCGTTCGGCGCGGCGTTCGGCGAACTTGTCGTAGGGCACCGCGTAATAAGTCAGCTTGCGGTCTTCCAGATGCAGGATCGAGCCTACCGCTCGGTTCAGCAGCCCGCGGTCGTGGCTGATGATGATGACCGTATGCGGGTACCTAGCCAGATAGCTTTCCAGCCAAAGCGCGCCTTCCAGGTCCAGGTAGTTGGTCGGTTCGTCCAGCAACAACAGATCGGGCTGCGAAAACAGCACCGCCGCTAACGCGACGCGCATCCGCCAGCCGCCCGAAAAATCCGAGCAGGGGCGCAGCTGGTCGTGATCATCAAACCCAAGCCCTTTGAGGATCGAGGCCGCGCGGGCCTCGGCCGACCAGGCGTCGATATCGGCCAGACGTGTCTGGATCTCGGCGATGCGGGCGGGGTCCTCGGCGCTGTCGGCCTCGGCCATCAGCGAACTGCGCTCGGTATCGGCGGCCAGAACCGTATTGATCAGCGACACGTCGGAGGAGGGCACCTCTTGCGCAACACCCCCGATCCGTGCGCGTTTCGGCAGTACGATATTGCCCGATTCCAGCGCCAGCTCACCCCGGATCAGGCGGAACAGAGTGGTCTTGCCGGTGCCGTTCCGCCCCACGAGGCCAACCTTGTGGCCGTCGGGAATGGTGGCGCGGGCACCGTCAAACAGGGGGCGGCCCTCGACCGCATAGGTGATGTCTTCGATCCGTAGCATAGGCCGAGCACTGCGGCACGGCCTGACGCTTGTCAATGGGGTGAATCGCCGATGGTCAGTCAGTTTAGTTCAGCGGCCACGTCTTCAAAGGGGTACGAGGCAAAACCGACCAAATCCTGATCACCTTCTTCGCTGAATACAAAGACGTGAACTTCGTCATGGTGCAAGGTGGCACGGCAAAACACACCCGACTGAGACATGTTCGACGGGCAGGTTTCCAGATCGGTGTGAGCAATCGCTGTTTCGAATAGTTCGTAGTTCATCGGAACGGGCGCCGGATCGGCTACGGCGGTTGAGGCAAGGATGCAGGCGATAGCCGCAATTTTCGGTGTCATCAGAGTGGCCTTTTTTGTTAACACGTTCTGTCCGCACAGCAAAAAGACTGACAGAAAAAGTCAGGTAATTAAATGTGTATTATTCTACCGCGTCATTCTATCGCGCTGTCCCTTTGGTGCATTGCGCGTTCAACCTTGTTCGAGAGGTCCACACCTGCAGGCTTTGCGCCAAGTGGTTGGCATGGGCATGGTGCGCACCTTGTGATAACTCTGCCGTGATTTGTATTTCTAACCGGATTTCTTCATGCGCGCGGCTCAATCACCGCCATCTCTGGTCACACTGGTGTTCGCCACGGCTTTGTCCGTGCTGACGCTGAACATGTTCCTGCCGTCGCTGGCGCGGATGGCGGGGGATTTTCAGGTCGACTATGCGCTGGTGAACCTGTCCGTGGCCGGATATCTGGCCGTTTCTGCCGTACTGCAACTGACCATGGGGCCGCTGTCCGACCGGTTTGGCCGCAGACCTGTTCTGCTGATCTGTATGGCGGTGTTCGTCGCCGCGTCGGTCGGCTGCGTCCTGGCCGAGTCGATCTGGGTTTTCCTGGGCTTTCGCCTGCTGCAGGCCGCTGTGGTGGCCGGACCGGTTCTGTCCAGCGCCGCCATCCGAGACATGTATTCATCAAACGAGGCCGCCAGCAAGCTGGGTTACGTGGCGATGGCGATGGCGCTCGCCCCGATGTTGGGACCGATGCTGGGCGGTGCGCTAGACAGCCTGTTCGGCTGGCGCGCCGGGTTTTTTCTGTACTCCGTTTTGGGGGCAGGGCTGTTGCTGTTGCTCTGGGCCGATATGGGAGAAACCAACACCAACCGGTCTTCAACTTTCGCGGCACAATTGAGGGAATACCCGCACCTGCTCTGCGCGCGGCGGTTTTGGGGTTATGCCCTGTGCGCGGCCTTTTCGATCGGAGGTTTCTTCAGCTTCATTACCGGAGCGCCCTTGGTGGCCGCAGCGTGGTTCGATCTGAGTCCTGCGATGCTGGGGCTTGGGATCGGCATCATCACGGGCGGCTTCATGGTTGGCAACTTCATCACTGGGCGAATCGCGGCGCGCACGCCGTTGACCACCATTATTCTGATCGGGCGCATCGTTGCATCGACGGGGCCGTTGGGTGGTTTGCTCTTGTTCCTTGCTGATCTGGGGTCGGTCTGGGTGTTTTTCGGGTCGGCGATCTTTGTCGGCTTTGGCAACGGCTTGACCAATGCCAATGCAACCGCAGGGTTGATGTCCGTCCGTCCCAAACTGGCGGGCAGTGCCGCGGGGCTGTCCGGCGCGATGGTCGTGGCGCTGGGGGCGGTTCTGACCTCGCTCACCGGGCTTTGGGTCAGCCCTGAAAACGGCCCTTATTTGGTGTTGGGGATGATGTGGGCATGCAGTTTCGCCGGGCTGCTGGCGGTGCTGTATGTGCGCTGGGTTGACCAGCAGGACCCATTGCCGGAAACGATCTGAGCCGCCGCGCATCATAGTGCTTTTCATATGAGACAGACCATGCTACGCGGCGCGCGATGGATTTCGGCGCGACACCGCGCCTTATGTTAAGGAGAGGCCGACATGGCACTGGAACGCACATTCTCGATCATCAAACCCGATGCAACCCGCCGCAACCTGACTGGCAAGATCAATGCCAAGTTCGAAGAAGCAGGCCTGCGCATCGTTGCGCAAAAGCGCATCCACATGACCAAAGCGCAGGCAGGCAAGTTCTACGAAGTGCACGCCGAGCGTCCGTTCTATGACGAACTGTGCGAATTCATGTCGTCGGCCCCGGTCGTAGTTCAGGTTCTGGAAGGCGAAGGCGCCATTGCAAAGAACCGCGAAGTGATGGGCGCAACCAACCCCGCAGACGCAGCCCCCGGCACCATCCGCGCCGAGTTCGCTGAATCGGTTGGTGAAAACTCGGTCCACGGTTCGGACGCTCCGGAAACCGCAGCGGTTGAGATCGCCTACTTCTTCTCGGGCATCGAACTGGTCGGCTAATCCGCCACCTGATCGGATTTTAGGGCCGCTCCCGGAAACGGGTGCGGCCTATTTCATACCGACTTGAGGTCGTCCGCCGACACCCGCACGCCGACCGCGTCCAGATCTGAGATCATCTGAGTTTCAGGCGCGGCGCTGACACTGGCCTTGATCGCGTCAAACCGCTGACGCAGGGCCTTTTTCTCATCGCCCTTGCAGTCGTTCCACGGACGTCCCTGCAATCCCATCACCAGCACATAGTAGCCGATGAAATGCGGCCGGGTCCCGGCCCGCACCACGCGGGCATAGGCCTCGTCCGGGCCCAAGTCACGCAATTGCTGCGCCGAGTGGATTCCGGCGCGGGCGCAGGCCTGTTCGAAAGCGGGGCCCAGGTTGCGGATCGAGGAGACGGGATCGGACATGCTCACCTTCTAGCCCTGGGCTGCAGTGATGTCGACCTGATCCGGGGGTCGTGCAATATCGTGCTTGCCAGATGGGTTGCCCTGCGATTTCATGACGTCATGCCTGTCATGAGGTTTGCCTATGTCCAAAAACAAGGAAACCGGGGGAAAGCCCGACACGCGCAAAAAGAACACCTTGGAAAGGTTGGGCGGTAAGACGTTGAAGGCCCTCCATATCCGGGCAATCGTAAACGGGACCAGCGTCCGGAATATCCTTAAACCGCTGATGACGGGCTGCCTTGAAGCGCCGAAAAAGGGGCGTTCGTGATGGGGCAGGCAAGCGGGTTTTTCATCATTCCGGGCAGGTTGGATCGGGTTGAACTTTCTGGCGCGCTCAACGGACTGACGCCCGAGTTCGCGACGCTGACCGCGGCGCGGCCTTTCGACCTTTTGGACTGTTATGATCAGTCTCTGCGGGCAGAAGAACGGCTGCTGATCGAGGTCAATGGTGGGTTGCAGCTGCTTCAGGGCGATGGCGAAGCTTTGGCTCAGGCCTGCACCGGTAAAGGGAAATTTGTTCAGGATCTGCCGGACGGTCCTGTGAAAGCGGCGGTGAAGGGGTTTCCCAAACTGCGCGCATTGATGAGCGTCGGCTCGGGCCTGATCGAACCCGGCAGTTTTGCGGTGCTGGATGATCTGCAAAAGACGCAGGTTCGGGGCAGTGTCGTGACGTTGTCCACCGATGAGGGGCAGGCGACCCTTCTGACCCTGCAGCCGATGCGTGGCTATGATCGCGCTTATCACGCCGTTTGCGCGGCGCTAAGCGGCATGGCGGCTTCTGGATTTGAGGCAGTGTTTTCCAACCTGTTTCCCGGTGCCACGCCCTATGACGCCAAGCCTCAGGTCATTCTGGGCAAGCAGGAACCCTCGATCGAAGTAGCGGCTGATATCATCCGCACTTATCTGGCCGTCGCGCGCCAGAATGAGGCAGGCGTGATCGCTGATGCCGATACCGAGTTCCTGCACGACTACCGCGTCTCGCTGCGCAGGGTCCGATCAGTGCTGAGCCTGTTCAAAGGCGTGTTTTCCCCGGAACAAACCAAAGTGCTAAAGCGCGAGTTTTCGGATCTGATGGCGCCCACCGGGCGGGTGCGGGACTTGGATGTTTATCTTCTGGAAAAAGATATTTATTTCAATTTGATACCGCGTAATCTTCATCAGGGTGCCGAGACCATGTTCGCCCAATTCGCCACGGAACGCACCCGCGCGCTGGCCGCGTTGACCCGGCGTTTTCGCAGCGCGGCTTACGGCAAGAAGATGGATGAATTGGAAGCTCTGTTTGCTGATGCGAAAGGTTTGGAATTCGGTCCTAATGCGGATCGCGGCGCCTACAGCTATGCCTGCGCGCTGATTTGGAAGCGGTACCGCAAAGTCTGCAAGCTGGCGCGTGGCATCACCTCGGAAACGCCGGATGAGGTCGTGCATGACCTGCGGATCGACTGCAAGAAGCTGCGCTATCTGATGGAGTTCTTTGGCCCCCTGTTCGACAAGGGAGTCTTCAAAACGCTCATCAAGCCATTGAAAAAGCTTCAAGATAGTCTGGGCTTGTTCAACGATTACTCGGTCCAACAAGAGGCGTTGCTGGACTTTGTGGCAACCCAAAGCGATGCGCAAGGTAGGGCGAATGCACCGCTCGCCATGTCCGTCGGTGGGCTGATCGCCGTTCTCGACCAGCGCCAGGAGGCCGAACGCAACCGCGTCATTGCCAGTTTTCAACATTTCGACAACCCGGACATCCAGAACCTGTTCCGAACCCTGTTTCACCACAAGGAGGATTGAGGAGTGAAGATAATCGCCTGCTACAGCAACAAGGGTGGGGTGGGAAAAACCGCGACCTCGGTAAACCTGGCCCATGCCTATGCGCAAGCGGGATGCACTGTGCTGCTGTGCGATCTCGATCCGCAGGGGGCGTCGGGGTTCTATTTCAGGGTGAAGCCGTCGAAAAAACTGACGGATGCGCGGTTCTTCGAAGACGTTGCGCGGTTCACCAAGTCGATCCGGGCCAGTGATTTTGACAGGCTGGACGTGCTGCCCGCTAACCTGACCTTTCGCGATTTCGACGTATTCCTCTCACGAATGCGGAACAAGCGGTCGCGGTTGAAAAAGGCCTTGGCCACCGCAGGCAGTGACTATGACGTGATCATTCTGGACTGCCCGCCGAATTTCTCGACCCTGTCCGAGAACATCTTCAAAGCCGCCGATCAGATCCTAGTGCCAGTCATTCCGACCACTCTGTCGGAACGGACGCTTGAACAGTTGGTGCGTTTCTTCGACGATCACAAGTTACCCAAGAAAAAGCTCAAGGCATTCTTTTCGATGGTGCAGCGGCGCAAAACCCTGCATCTGGAAACGATGGAGAAGATGCGCAAAGCGTACAAGAAACGGTTCCTGCAGTCCGAGATCCCCTTTGCTGCAGATATCGAGCGCATGGGCCAGAACCGCGCTCCGGTCAGCATCTTTGCCGGACGCAGTGCCGCAAGTGTCGCCTATCAGGCGCTGTTCGATGAACTGGAAAACGGAGTGATTTCAACCAAATGAGCACCGAGATTGAACGCAAGTTTCTGGTCGCGGACCTGCCGGACCTGAGCGGTACGGAAAAGGCCGTTGTGCGTCAGGGTTATTTGACGGCGCCTGACGACTCCACCGAACTGCGCCTGCGTCAGAAAAACGATACGTATTACCTGACCCTGAAGGGGGGCGGCGCTTTGGTGAGGGTCGAGCGTGAGGCTGAAATCTCGGCTGAACAATTTGACACCTTCTGGCCCGAAACGGACGGGCGACGGGTGGAAAAGGAACGCTTTACCGGGCAGTTGCCGGATGGCCGGGTGTTCGAACTGGACGTGTTTCAGGGCGATCTGGCACCGCTGCGTCTGGTCGAGATCGAGTTTCAGACTGAAGCCGAGGCCGAAGCCTATACTCCTCCCGAGTGGTTCGGTGCGGATGTGACAGCAGATAAACGCTATAAAAACAAGATGATGGCGACCAAAGGTAAGCCGGTTTAAGGCTTGCGTGCCAATTTGATCTCCACCTCAAGCCCCGGATCGCAATTATGCGCCTCAAACGTGCCGCCGTGCATTCGGGATATTGCGGCAACCAGGGCCAACCCCAGCCCGGCATTGCGCTCGGTCCGGGCCGGGTCGAGCGTGACAAACGGCATGTGCAGACGCGGCAGGTCTTCTTGCGGGACGCCCGGTCCTCGGTCACGGACGCTGAGGCTGGTAAAGGGGCCGTCTTCGGACAGGTTGATCGTGACCGTCGTATCCTGCGGGGCATAGCGCATCGCGTTTTCCAGCAGGTTCGACAGCGCCTGAGATAGCAGCGGCCGGTGCCCGGGAATAGAGCCCGCGCTGCCGGTGACCTCAAGTCGGATACCCTGATCGTCGGCGACGGGCTCGTAGAGCTCGGCCACATCCGCCACCAGTTGCTGCAGGTCCACCGGTTCGAACTGTTCCCGACCCACACCGGCCTCGGCGCGTGAGATTTCGGTCAACTGCCCCAACACGCGCAGCACGTGGTCGATTTCGGTGCTGGCCCGTGCAACGTCGATCTCACGCTCCTGATCTGTCTTGTCCGGGTCAGACAAAGCCTCGACCCGCTGTTTCAGCCGCGACAGGGGAGAGCGCAGGTCATGCGCAATGGAATTCGATGTGGTCCGCAGATTGCTGACCAGTTCCTCGATCCGGTCCAGCATGGTGTTGAGCGTGCCGGCCACCTGATCGAACTCATCGTCGGTCCCGCGCAGGGGCATTCGGCGGGACAGGTCGCCCGAGACAATGTTTTCGGCGGTGCTGGCGATGTCGGACAGGCGGGAAAAGACCAGACGGGTGAATAGCCAGCCAGTCAGCACGCTCAGCGCCAGTGCAATCGCCAGCGCGATGCCGACCGACCGCAGCAGCACCCGGTCGAACTGCTGCCGCGCCAGCGCGTCGCGCCCAACCAGCAGACGTTCACCGCCGGGCAGGCGGATCGAGGCGGCCGAGATGGGCACAAGTTGGTCATTGTCGGCGCGGCGCAGTTCAAGATTGACCCAGCCGCTGCCTGCGGTGATCCCTTCGGGCCATTGTTTGAGGTTGCCCGCCAGTTTGGCGCCGAACCGGTCCGTCAGCAGATATAGTGCGTCCCGTTCCGAGGCGGTCGGGAGGCGCCGTTCAATCGCGGTCAGCAGCCCGATCAGGCCACGTCGTTCATATTCGTCCGCCAGCCCGGTCAGTTCCGCCGACACGACCGAGCGGGTCTCGCCCTCGATGCTGCGGTTGGCGGTGACATAGACCAAAGCCAACACGGTAGCCGTCAGCAAGGTGCTGAGAACCATGCTGGCCAATACAAGGCGTGTTCGCGAATTGTTGAAGGAAAGTCGTAGGTTATCCATCAGAGATCATGTAGCCCGCGCCCCGGACGGTTTCGATCATCGGCGGTTCACCACCTTCGTCCAGTTGCCGCCGCAGCTTGGAAATATGGACATCGACCACATTGGTATTCGGGTCGAAATGATAATCCCAAACCCCTTCCAGCAGCATGGTGCGCGACACCACGCGGTTCTTGCGGCGCAGGAAGAACTCAAGGATCTGGAACTCGCGCGGGGTTAGGGTGATCTCACGCCCGTTGCGGGTGACCTTGCGGGTCAGCAGGTCCATCTCAAGGTCACGGCAGGCCAGGGTCGGGCTTTCCTCGGCCTCTTGCGGGCGACGCAGAAGGGCCTCGATCCGGGCGTGCAGTTCCTGGAACGAAAACGGTTTGACCAGATAGTCATCCGCTCCGGCGCGCAGGCCCTTGACGCGCTCGTCCACGGCGCTCATCGCGGTCAGCATCAGAACCGGCGTTTTCACACCCGCCGCGCGCATCGACTTGATCAAGGACAGCCCGTCCAGCCCCGGCAGCATCCGGTCCAGGACCACGGCGTCAAACCCGCCGTCGGTGGCGTGGTACAGGCCCTCGCGGCCGTCTTCGGCTGCTTCGACAACATACCCTTCCTCGCCAAATCCCTTGGCGATGAAGTCCCGGGTGTCTTCGTCATCTTCGACGATCAGCAGGCGACGGCTCATGATCTGAGTTCCTTTCTACCAGGATTTAAACATAGTTTTCGGGCAAAACACATGGTTTTGCTAAATAATCTGCCGGGTGCGGAGATACGCACCCGGCAGCCCCAGGGGTTTGCGGACAATTCAAACCCGCCAGGGAGGCGCCCGCCAGATTCCCCATCACGTGGCGCGCGCTGGTGTCAGATCAGGCGATTTCAACCGCCACGAAGATCTGGTTTCCGCCGCGATTGATCAGCACAAGCGCGGGATCGGTCTTTTCGCTGTCCAGCGCGGCTTTCAACGCGTCCGGAGTCGCAGTTTCCTGACCGCCCAGCTTCACGATCACATCACCGCGCTGCAGTCCGGCCTTGGCCGCCGGGCTGTCGGGCTTCAGGTCAGTGACGATCACGCCGTCGACATTTTCGCCAACCCCCATGTCGGCGCGATTGCTGTCGGTCAGCGGGGCAACGGTCACGCCCAATGCGGTGCCCGAGACGGTTGCGTCCATGGACTTGTCGATCTCGGCCGAGGCGCTTTGATGCTGGCCGATAGTCAGTTCGATCTGCTGTTCCGTGCCATCGCGCAGAACGGTCAGAACGCTGTCCGTGCCCACCTTGGTTGTACCAACAAGGATCGGCAGGTCGCTGCTGGAGTCGACGGTCTCATCGTTGAAGGTCAGGATGATGTCACCCTGTTTCAGAACACCATCCGCAGGGCTGCCATCAACGACGTCCGCAACAAGTGCGCCGTGCGAGGCATCGGTACCCATGGCCGCGGCGATCTCGGGGCTGACATTCTGGATCGATACACCCAACCAGCCGCGGCTGACCTGACCGTCATCGCGCAGATCAGCGGCAATATGTTCCACGATGTTCGATGTCACAGCAAAGCCCAGACCCACAGAGCCGCCGGTGGGCGAATAGATGGCCGAGTTCACGCCAACCACTTCGCCTGCCATGTTGAACAGCGGACCACCCGAGTTACCCTTGTTGATAGCTGCATCGGTCTGAATGAATTCAGCGTAGGGCCCAGCCGAGATATTGCGGCCTTTGGCCGAGACGATCCCGGTGGTCACGGTGGAATGCAGCCCGAACGGGTTGCCGATGGCCACGACGTCTTCGCCCACGCGGATCACGTCGCTGTCGCCCAGGTTGACGGCTTGCAGCGCCTCGTCCGCTTCGATCTTCAGAACCGCGATATCGGTCAGAGGGTCGGTGCCGATGATTTCGGCGTCATAGCTACGGTCGTCGGACATGCGCACCGTGACAGACTCGGCATTGTCGACGACATGATGATTGGTGACGATGTATCCGGCCTCATCCAGAACAAACCCAGAGCCCAGCCCCTGTGCCGGCCCGCGCTGAGGGGCGTTGAACCCATCTGGCGTGCCGAAGCGTTTAAAGAATTCCCCAAACGGATGCTGGTCAAAGTCGAAGTCCTGACCCTGCGCCGGAACGGGCGCTGCGCCTTGTTCCGCGATAATGGTGACGACCGAAGGCGAAACGTTTTCCACCAGATCGGCCAGTGCTTCGTCGGCCATCGAGGGCAGGGCGGTGGTTGTCAGCATGGCGGCGCTCAGCGCGCCAGCGCCAATCCAACTGGCTGTCCCGGGCAAAAGAAGTGAGGATTTGCGGATGCTCATTTTGGTCTCCTGTTTTTGTCACGCGGTTGTGGCCGCGCGTTGAAACAGGAGATGCGCGTTCAGTCTGAGTGTTTCCTGAGCGAAATGTTAAGAAATCTTAATTTTGCCACAAACGGACGGTTTTATGCCGCCATGCCGATGGCTGAAATCGGAGGATTCGTGCGAATCACCGCGGGCGAATCGGTGGATTGTTGCCGGTTCGGGTGCCAAGTTGCAAAAAGAGTTGAATTGAATCAAATTTGTTAACAAAGCAGCCGGCAAAATTTCTCGATTTTCAGTGATCTTCTCTGAGTTGTGGTCATGTTCAAACTTGGCTGAAGGTAACGGAAACAATTGTTGGCAATTTCATCAGATATCTTATTAGGTTTGCGCTTATTGCTAAATGACGTGGCGTTAGTCAAATGCGTGACTCTTCTTTAGGTTGATTATCGCCAAAGAAATGTTGCGTAAAAACCATTCTGAGAGACGCAAAATTAACCGTTCTTTCCAATTTTACGTTGTTTGATCGCATCGGATCGGTGACGATGAAAGGGCCCAAGCGAGGGGGAGCCGATGGCACTAGGGGGTGCCTCAGGCTTGTCACAGTCACTGGAAACGCTGAGCGGCATGTTAACGAGGGGGTCTTGTTTAGGTTCGGCGGCGGAATAGCCAGGATGTCATTAGGCATTGTTGGCCGCGTTTCCGGGATTGATGAAAAGTGGTAGTCCTGTTTTGGGTACCGGCCCGGTCGATATCGACCGGGCCGCGTTACTTTCAGGAGCCGCGTTTTGCGTGCCACTCCGCCCAATCCTGAGGCGTATCCAGATCCAGCAGGGCGTTTTGACCGGGTAAGATGTGCAGATGCACTTTGCCAGCATTGGCGCGGACCACGGACTGTGCGCCTTCGTCGCCCGACAGTTGGTGGATATGGTCAAACAATCTGCGATCAAACGCAACCGGGTGGCCCGGTTTGCCGTCAGCGGTCGCGCCACGCCAGATCAACTTGTCCGGGTGGGATTGAACCGAACCAAGCACAGCCGCCAGGTCCTCGGAGGTGATGTCGGGCAAATCCGCCAGCAAGACCATCGCAGCGTGTGCCACGGCTGGTACATGCGCAAGGGCTCCGCGCAGGCTGGCATTCATGCCTTCGTACGCATCCCGGACATCGATCCGTTGCAGGTCCAACCCGTCCAACACGTCATGCCGCGCGTGCGGGGCCGGGGGCAACGCAACGATTACAGGGGCTGCGCGCAGAGCAATCATTGCTGCGCGCCGCAGCAATGGCACGCCGTCCACGACCTGCAGCAGCTTATCCTTGCCGCCCATGCGGCTGGATTGCCCGGCGGCCAGCAATAGAATAGGTATGTCCGTCATGCCGCCACCATGCCGCCGTATCCCTGCGGTGTCATCCCCGCATACGCGCCCCGTCCGCGTCAAACAGAGGCTTCGAGATCATCTTGGCTTTGCGCAGTTGGCCCAGGATTTCGATCTTAACTTCCAAGCCGTCCGTTGCCCGGTCCGCCGGCAGGAACCCGAGTGCTATGGACTTGCTGGCATAATGCGAATACCCGCCCGATGTGCAGAAACCCACCACTTTGCCGTCCAGCCAGATCGGCTCATACGCGTTCACATCTGCGTCGTCCGCGTCCACCGCGAAGGCCACAAGTTTGCGGGTCGGTCCTTGGGCACGCTCCTGTTCGGCAGCGGACCGACCAATGAAATCGGTGTTTTTGGAGAACGATATAAACCGGTCCAACCCGGTTTCGGCAGCGGTGTAATCGGGTGAGAATTCCCGCATCCACGAGCCAAAGAACTTATCCAGACGCAGGCTCATCATCGCGCGCATCCCGAAGGGTACCATGCCGTGTGGCTGCCCGGCCTGCCACAGCCCCCACCAGAGCTGTCTCTGCGCCATTGGATCGCAATAAATCTCATAGCCCAGATCGCCGGTATAGCTGACGCGCTGCACAATGCAGTCGGTCATACCAACCGTCATGCGCCGCACGTCGAGGAACCGTAGGTCTGAGGTATCGTCTCGGGTACAGGCGGCCAGAACATCCGCTGCCTTTGGGCCGGCGATCTGAAACCCGTTCAGCCGGTCGCTGATGTTCTCGACGGTCACACCATCTTGTTGGTGTTGCAGGAACCAGCGCATGTGGAAAGCCTGGCTGCCGTATGTGGCGGTCAGCTGGAATTCGTGCTCACTCAGGCAGGAGACGGTGAAATCTCCGATCAGCTTGCCCTTGGGGGACAGCATTGGCGTCAGGGATACGCGCCCCGGCTGCGGAATGCGTCCCGCCATGATTCGATCCAACCACGCGCGGGCTTCGGGGCCGGTAATGCGGTATTTGCCGAAGTTGTGGACCTCGTTGATGCCGACGCCATTGCGAACGGCGCGCACCTCGCGGCCCGTCGCGTTGAACGCGTCCGAGCGGCGGAACGATGGTGTTTCGTATCCGGGTTCGCCTTCTTGCGCGAAATAGTTCGACACTTCCAGCCCGTATTGCTGGCCCCAGACGGCACCCAGATCGCTGAAGATGTCATACATCGGGGTCGTGCGGTTGGGGCGCGCGGCGGGCAGTTCTTCGTTGGGGTAGGCGACGCTGAACCGCTTCTGATAGTTCTCGATCACCTTCGGTCGGGTGTAACCGGGGCTGATCCAGTCGCCGAACCGGGCCACGTCCATGGCGAACACATCCCGTTCGGGTTCACCCTCGATCATCCACTGCGCCAGTGTCAGGCCGACACCGCCGCCCTGGCTGAACCCGGCCATCACACCGCAGGCCGACCAGTAGTTGCGCATCCCCGGCACCGGCCCGACCAGAGGGTTCCCGTCGGGTGCAAAGGTGAACGGCCCGTGGATCACCGATTTCACGCCAGCCTCGGCCAGAACGGGAAAGCGTTTATAGGCAAACTCGATACTGTCGGTGATCTTGTCGTAATCGTCGGGCAGCAGTTCATGGCCGAACTCCCACGGCGTTCCGTCCACCGCCCACGGCTTGCAGGGCTGTTCGTAGAACCCGATGCACAGGCCGCGGCCTTCCTGCCGCAGATAGCTTTCACCGGCGGGGTCCATCACATGCGGGTGTTCGCCCCCTGCATCGATGATCGCTTCGATCTGCGGGATCGAGTCCGTCACTAGATACTGATGTTCCATCGGGTGCAATGGGAAGTAAACGCCTGCCATTGCGCCCACCTCACGCGCCCAGAGGCCACCCGCGTTGACCACATGTTCCGCGTGAATGGTGCCTTTGTCGGTCACCACGTCCCAGGTGCCATCGGGGCGCTGGTTTGTTTCGCGCACCATACAATGCGTTTCAATGGTTGCACCGCCCATCCGAGCCGCTTTGGCATAAGCATGGGTGGTGCCCGACGGATCAAGATGCCCATCCAGCGGATCGTAAAGCGCGCCGATGATGCCGTCGGTATTGGTAATCGGGGCGATTTTCTTGATCTCGTCCGGACCGACGATCTCGGTCTCCAACCCCATGAACCGGTGCTTGGCGCGCTCGGCCAGCAGCATGTCGAACCGGTCCTGATTGTCGGCCAGAGTCACCCCACCTACGTGATGCAGGCCGCAGGCCATGCCTGTGATCTCTTCCAACTCTTTATACAGGCGGATGGTATAACCCTGCAACGCGGCCATGTTGGTGTCGCCGTTCAGGGTGTGGAACCCCCCAGCCGCGTGCCACGTAGAGCCGCTGGTCAGTTCCGACCGTTCCAGAAGCGTGACGTCGGACCAGCCCAGTTTGGTCAGGTGATAAAGGACGGAACACCCGACAACACCGCCCCCGATGACGGCTACCTGAGTTGTGGTCTTCATGTCGTGGCCTCCCATGCGTTTTGGTCAAAGACTGCAGGCGCATGGCAGGGCAGGCTGTTCCGTTCACGACATCGCTTGTCGCGGAACAGGGATCAGAGAGGGCGGATTTTCAGCTCGGTAATCCGGTTGCCTTCGCGCGCAGTGACTTCGAAACGGAACCCGTGGAACGAGAATACCTGACCGGTCACAGGGATCATCTGTGCCTCGTGTATGACTAACCCGGCGATTGTGTTGGCCTCGTCATCGGGCAGAGACCAGTCCATCGCCCGGTTTGCGTCGCGGATGGTCATCGCGCCCTCGACAAGGAATTGACCATCGTCAGTTCGGGTCACGGGGACGTCCTCTTCGATGTCGAACTCGTCAGCGATTTCGCCCACGATTTCTTCGAGGATATCCTCCAGCGTGATCAGTCCACGCAGCGAGCCATATTCGTCCACCACCAGCGCAAAGTGGCTGTGCATCCGCAAAAACTCCCGCATCTGATCGTCCAGCGTGGTGGTTTCGGGCACGAAGTAAGGGGCGTTCGCCACCTTCGAGATGTCGAAGGATTTCAGCCGGTCGCTTTCTTCTTCGCTGGCGCCCGCATGGGCATACATGGCGCGGAACAGGTCCTTGGCGTGAACAACGCCCACGATGTTTTCCGGTTCATCCCGGAATACGGGCAGACGGGTGTGCGGGCTTTTCAGGCATTGCTGCAAAATGGCCCCAGGCGCGTCGTCCGCATCGATCATCTCAATGTTCGAGCGGTGCAGCATGATTTCTTCGACCGTGCGGTCGCCCAGATCAAGGGCACCCAGAATACGGTCGCGGTCTTCCTTTTCGACCACACCTTCCGAGTGGCCCAGATGCAGCGCACCGGCGATTTCCTCGCGCACGGCAAGGATGTTGCTGTCGGGGTCGATCTGCACGCCGAACAGGCGCAGCACGCCGCGTACCAGCAAGCGCACCGCAGCAACCATGGGCGAGAAAACCGTAACCACAACGCTGATGATCGGTGCCACAAGGGCGGCTGCTTTTTCCGCGTTGGTGATGGCGTAGGTTTTGGGCAGGACCTCGGCAAAGATCAGAACCAGCAAGGTCATCACCAGCGTCGCCAGCGCCACGCCGCTTTCGCCGAACAGCCGCGTGAACAGCGCCGTCGCAAGCGAGGCCGCAAGGATATTCACAAGGTTGTTGCCCAGCAGGACCGAGCCGATCAGCCGTTCATTGTCATCGGTGATGTCCAGCGCCTTTTGCGCCCCGCGCGAGCCCTTGTCGGCCTGCGCCCGCAGCTTGCCGCGTGACGAGGCGGTCAATGCCGTTTCAGAACCCGAGAAAAAGCCCGACAGAACAAGCAAAAGCAGAATGGCGCCTGTGGTAAACCAGAATGCGCCGTCGATCAGAGAAGAAGAGGGTTCCATCGGTCCTTGGTTATTGGTGTTGCTGCATCCGTTATGGGGTCGCGTCCCCTGCGGATCAAGGGGTTAGCCCTTGTCTTCGGGGTCTTTGGCCAGCGGGTGATGCTCCAGCACCAGTTCGGCCAGGCGTTCGTCCAGAACATGGGTGTAGATTTCGGTGGTCGCCACATCGGCATGACCCAGCAGCGTTTGGATCGACCGCAGGTCGGCACCGTTGGCCAGAAGATGGGTGGCAAAAGCATGGCGCAACGTATGCGGTGTGACCTTTTCCGGGGAAACGCCGCCCTGAACCGCAAGTTCCTTGACCAGCAGAAAGAACATGTGGCGCGTCAGGTGTCCCGATTTCCCGCGCGAGGGAAACAGGAACCTGGACCGTTGGCCGCCATTGGCGACCAGTTGATCCTCGGCCTCGTCCCGAACCATGAGCCACGCGGCCAGCGCCTCTCGGGCAGGAGGAGACAGCGGCACCATCCGTTCCTTGCCGCCTTTGCCCAGAACCAGCAGCATCCGCGGATCACCCCGTGCAGATGAGACCGGCAGCGAGACCAGCTCGGTCACACGCATTCCAGTGGCGTAGAGCACCTCCATCAGGCAGGTGTTGCGCACCCTGTCGCCCTTGGTGCGTCCGGTCTGACGGGCGGCCTGCAGCAGCCGGTCGACCTCGGGCACGTCCAGCGTTTTGGGCAGGCGTTTCTGCCGCCCGGGGCCTTTGATCTGAATGGCGGGGTTGGTTTCACGCCAGCCCTCTTCGAAGGCGAAACGATAGATCTGCTTGATCGCCGACAACCGCCGCGCGCGGGTGGATTGCGCCAACCCCTGCGCGTCACAGTCGATCAGATACGCCTCAATCCGATCACGCTCAGCCTCGGCGAACCCGAGCTTTCGGCGTTCCAACCAAGCAGCAAAATCCTTCAGGTCACGGCCATAGGCCAGCAGAGTGTTGTTGGCCGCCCCAAGCTCGGCCGCTTGTGCCTGCAGGAAGGTGGAGATCCACAGATCCGAAGTTGCCGGGGCCACCATGTTCAGGTGTCCTGTAGGATCAGAAGGTTCAGGGCGGCGCGGCGCGCGGTGTCCTCAAGACCCACACGGCGCAGGGTTGCCACAGCGGCGGTCAGATCGACAAGATTGCCGCGTGCGCCATGGGCGAACAGCTCCATCGTCGCCAGAATAGCCTCACCCAGCTGCCCGTTGGCCAACATGACATCAATGTCCGAGGGGATAGGCGCGGCCCAGGCGAACCCTTCAGCCACCGCATCGGCCCATGGGGAAGGCGATTTGGCCCGCCCCGGATCGCCCTGTGCCAGCGCGGCCAGAAACTGCGTTTCCACCGACTCGTCCGGAGGGGATAGGGCGGCGGTTTCATAAAGTTCGGATAACAGCAGAATTCGCCACCGCAGGTTTTCCGCGGCCGGATCGGGCAGGGCCATCTGCGACAGTCGGCCCGCGAACAACTCGGCAAAGGGAACCTCCAGCCCGGCGCTGCGCATTTGTTCCCAGACTTTGGGCAGTGTCTTGGCAACCGCGCCCGGCTTGCCTGTTTCCAACGCGCTTTCGAATTTTTGCACCGCCGCGACCCGATCCCAGACCGCGCCAGAGGCCGCAGGGGACCGCTCGGTATACAGGCCCAGCAGTTGGTTGGGGGTCAGTGCTCCGATCCGCGTCAGGCGCTCGGCGGCCTCGATCTGCGCCTTCCATCCGGCCACATCGCGCAGGTCGGCATTTGCGAATGCGCGCGGCAGCGGGGTTGAGGGCAAACGCTCGCCAATGGCTTCGAACAGCCGAAAATTCAGTGGGTCGGGGTTTTCGGGCTGCGGCAGGTAATCGGCATCTTCGTAAAGCTCGGGGCTGAGGAACCGGTCAAGTACGTCCAGATCATCGGACGGCAAAACCTGCAGCGCATGGGCGGCCTCAAGCGTCAGCGCGGCGGATCCCCAGTCGCCCCGACGGGCCTTGCAGAAGATTTGCGCCGCATAGTCCTGGGACAGATGCGGCTGTGCGATCAACGCGGTGCAGCTGCGATCCTCATCCCCGGTCAACAGCGTCGCATCGAACCAGCGTTGGAACCGCTCGCGGCTGTCGGTGGGGCCGGCCAGTTGCACCAGCGATTGCACCGGATCAGCCGCACCCAATTGCATCAGGCGGTCCAGCCGCGCCAGCAGCAGAGGTTCCTGCGCATTCGGCCCCGCAGGCGCGCGGGCCTCGGTCAGCAGCAGCGTGAACAGCAGGCGTTGCATCGCCGGGTTGTACTTGACGGGCACGCGGCCGATCAGCTGCGCCAGACGGGCGGGATCGCTGTTCTGCCACAGATCCACGGGCAGCCCGGTCACCGAGGATGACACCAGCCCAAGCGGGGGTGACAGCGCCTCGAGCGGTGTGACCTCGACATCCGGCTGAACGCCGGTCTCGGTCACAGAGGGTTCCAGCAACACGGTCCCCGGCAGGTTTTCCGGCGGGTCGTTTAGCCATTCGATGACGGCAAGAGGTTCCTGTTGCGCCTGGGCCGACCCGGCCAAAAACAGCGCAAACAGTGCGGTCTTATTCGACATTCAGGATTACCGGCTCTCGTATCTCATCCTGCGGCGCCGAGAAGTCGGCGCCGAAGAACGGACCCAAATAGGCATATGCCACCAGCCCGATGAAACCCAGGCAAATCAGATATAACAGGAACTTGATCAGACGGCCCATTGCTCAACGCTGCCCCAATTTTCTCTTTTGTCATAGTTATAGCTAGCATTTTTCCTAAGATCACGTCATTCACGGTGAAATGAGCGAAATTAAGCATAACTCTTCAGGCGTGAACCCGGATACGGGCTTTGAACTGCACAAAACGGTAGTTCTTGTCGGCATGATGGGGGCGGGAAAGACGGCTGTGGGCCGTGCATTGGCCGCGCGGCTGGGTGTTCCCTTCCTCGATAGTGATGCCGAGATCGAATCGGCGGCCAATATGACCATCCCCGAGATTTTCGCGCGCGACGGAGAGCCGTTTTTTCGTGCCAAGGAAAGCCAGGTCATCGGGCGTCTTCTGGATGAGGAAAAAGGCATCTTGTCCACCGGCGGCGGTGCCTTTCTGGCCGCACAGAACCGCACCATGATCACCGAACGCGGCGTGTCCGTCTGGTTGCGGGCGGATCTTGAGGTTCTGTGGAACCGGGTCAAACACAAGGACACGCGCCCCTTGCTGCGCACCGCCGACCCGTATGCGACTTTGCGCGCCTTGTACGAGGACCGAGTGCCGGTTTATGCGCAGGCCGACCTGATCGCTGAATCGGACGGCCATACCTCGATCGAGAATATGGTGAACCGGGTGGTGGATGCGCTGGCCACACGCCCCGATGTTTTGGAACGGAAGTGATGCACCAAACCGTACATGTAGAGCTGGGCGAACGCTCGTATGATGTGGAAATTGGCCCGGACCTGCTGGCACAGGCCGGCACGCGGATTGCCCCATTGTTGCCCCGGCCCAAGGTGGCCGTTGTCACCGATGAGAACGTGGACGCGCTGCATCTGGACGCTCTGCGGGATGGATTGGCTTCTGCCGGGATCGAGATGACGGCCCTGACCTTGCCTGCAGGCGAGGCCACCAAAAGCTGGCCGCATTTCGAACGTACCGTGGAATGGCTGCTTGCCGAAAAGGTCGAACGCCGGGACGTGGTTATTGCCTTGGGTGGCGGTGTCATCGGTGATCTGGTTGGGTTTGCCGCCGCAGTTCTGCGTCGCGGGGTGCGGTTCGTGCAGATACCGACGTCGCTGCTGGCGCAGGTCGACAGTTCGGTGGGCGGCAAGACTGGGATCAACGCGCCGCAGGGCAAGAACCTGATCGGGGCGTTCCACCAGCCGTCGCTGGTGTTGGCCGATACCTCGGTTCTGGGCACGATGACCCAGCGCGATTTCCTGTCGGGTTATGGCGAGGTGGTGAAATACGGCCTTCTGGGCGATGCGGCGTTTTTCGAATGGCTTGAGGCAAACGGAACGGATGTCTCGGGCGGTGACATGGCCGCGCGGGTGCGGGCCGTGACACGCTCGGTTCAGATGAAGGCCGATATCGTGGCGCGTGATGAGACCGAGCAGGGCGACCGCGCGCTGCTCAACCTTGGCCACACCTTCTGCCACGCGCTTGAGGCTGCGACTGGCTACTCCGATCGTTTGCTGCACGGTGAAGGCGTGGCCATCGGCTGCGCGCTGGCGTTTGAGTTGTCGTCGCGTCTGGGCCTATGCTCTCAAGAAGATCCAAGCCGCGTCCGCGCTCATCTTCGGGCGATGGGGATGAAAACCGATCTGGCCGACATTCCCGGCGATATGCCGGGGGCCGAGGCGCTGGTTGATCTGATGGCGCAGGACAAGAAGGTTATCGACGGTCAGCTTCGGTTCATTCTGGCGCGCGGAATCGGTGAGGCCTTTGTTACCTCGGACGTCCCGCCTGAGGCGGTGATTTCGGTGCTGGAAGACGCCCTGGCGACGGTCTGATCACCGCCCTTGGATCACCATCAACTCGCCGATGTTTTCCCGGGTGATGTAGCCGACCATGTTCCCGGCCTGCGTACAGACTGCGATGGCCGGGGCACCTTTGTGCAGCCCGTCCAGAACCGTTTCGAGCCCGCAGGCCAGTTGAACCTGCGGGATATCCGTCACCATGATCGAGGTTGCCGGGTCCGAACGCGGGATGTCTCCGGTCAAGGCGGTGAACAGCCGGTCGCGGGTGACGAACCCCAGCAGAGCGCCCGCTGAATCCAGCACCGGAAATTCATGCTGGGTGGTGTGAATGACGGCCTGTGCTGCGGTGGCCAGCGTGTCGGTGGGGGATAGGGCGTGAAATTCGGTGATCATCGCATCGCGTGCCAGAACCCGCCGCACGACTGAGCGCATGGCGACATCGTGGCTCTCGGAATTGGCGGCGACAAAGACGAACACCGCGATCAGGACCAGGATCGGGTTGCCGACACTCAAACCCCAGAAACCGAACGCCACGGCGACGATCTGCCCGGCAAGGGCGGCGACTCTGGTGGCTTTGACCCGGTCCATTTTCAGGCACAGCAGGGCGCGGAACACGCGCCCGCCATCCATTGGAAAGGCCGGGATCATGTTGAACGCCGCCAGCAACAGATTCAAATAGGCCAGCCGGTTCATCAGCCCGGGGCCGGTCGAGTCGATCTGCGCCATGGTCTCAAGCGGCATTCCGGCCCCCAGCACGACGAGTATCAACCAGATCACGATGTTCACGGCAGGGCCTGCAAGGGCGACCCAGACCTCTTGCATCGGTTTTTCGGGCATCCGTTCCAGCCGGGCCAGTCCGCCAATGGGCAGCAGAGTAATGTCGGGGGTCTTGATCCCGTACCGCCGCGCCATCAGCGCGTGGCCGAATTCATGCGCGACGACGCAGGCAAACAGCGCCAGCACGAAGATCAGATTTTCGACGGCGGCCGGTAACCCTCCGCTGGAGTAGGCGGCAAAACCGACCCAGGCCAGCAGCAGGAAAAAGGTGACATGGACCCTCAGTTCCGACCCCAATATCCGGCCGAGTGAGAAGGACCATGTCATGATATATCTCCGTTTCGCTTAGAACGGGATCTCGTCGTCGTCGATGCCGCCGGATGCCGGGGCAGGGGCGCTGGATGGGCCGCCATAGGGGTCGCCATAGCCGCCACCGGCCTGACCGCCGCCGTAGCTGCCCGATTGGCCGCCATAGCCACCGCCACCGCCGCCTTCACCGCGGGCGTCCAGCATTGTCAGTTCGCTGCGATAGGGCCGCAGGACCACTTCGGTCGTGTATCTGTCCTGACCCGATTGGTCCTGCCACTTTCGGGTTTCCAGCTGCCCTTCGATATAGACCTTGCTGCCTTTGCGCAGATATTGCTCGGCAACCCGCACAAGGGGCTCCGAGAATATAGCGACCGAGTGCCATTGCGTCCGATCCTTGCGCTCTCCGGTATTGCGGTCTTTCCAGGTCTCGGATGTCGCGATGCGCAGGTTGCATACCTTTCCACCATTCTGAAACGACCGTACCTCAGGGTCCGCACCGAGATTGCCGATAAGAATGACCTTGTTGACTGAACCCGCCATGTATTTCCCCGTTCTGAATTGACGTTTGCGCGCCCGAATCTGGCGCAGAGTTTCCAAGCGACCCTATACGGCCTGCGTCGTGGTTGAAACACGGTTGATGCAGGTAACACTCCGCAAGAAAATACGAGGGCTCAGTTTACCAAGCTTTCATTATTAACTGAAATATCTATACTCCTCAGAGTTCCTGAACGAGCGAGATTGGCGTTAATGCGATTTCTGGTTAGTTGTTTTTTGGTTGCGTGCTTTGCTCTGGTCTCGGTCCCGGTGACCGCGCAGACGTTGTCAACAAAAAGCCGGAAGGACATTTTTCTCAAGCAATCCAAGGTGTTGGACTCGCGTGCGGCAACTCAGTACCGCGATTCCGAGCGGCTGAAGCCGAAAAGGGCAAAGCCCAGTGACAGCTTCAACAAACGCTACACTGGCAAATACCGGGGGCAGTATATGACTCTGGCCCGGCAAGCCGCGCGCAAGCACAACGTTCCGGAAGAACTGTTCCTGCGTCTGGTGCAGCAGGAAAGCGGATGGAACCCCCATGCGAAATCGCACAAGGGTGCCTTGGGGCTGGCGCAGCTGATGCCTGGCACTGCGCGGCTTTTGGGCGTTAACCCGCATGACCCGAAACAGAACCTGGAAGGTGGGGCGCGGTACCTGTCCTGGCAATACCGCAAGTTCAAATCTTGGCGTCTGGCGCTAGCGGCTTATAACGCCGGACCAAAAGCCGTCGAAAAGCACGGCGGCGTTCCACCTTACAAAGAAACCCAGAACTATGTGAAAGTGATCTGGGGCGGCTAAGCGGTTGTTTCGGTCACATGGCACTGACTCTCGGCCCGAGCCGAGCGCGGCTCTTATGCTCTCCTCAGAGCCGCCCAGATCGCGATCACACCCAGCGCAAGGAAAAACGTCCGAACCGCGCCCCAATTTCCGAAGGCGAAGAGCATCAGCGCCGGACCCATCATCCAACCCAATGAGGTCATCACCCGCAGGCTCGCGTTGAAGGACGGTATGTCAAACCCGTAACGCCCGGCGCTGATGCTTCCCAAGCTGGACGTCGTCAACAAGGGGCGCCGGTATGTCTCCTGCACCCCTGATCTGTGGTTAACTGACTTATTCAGCCGCGACCTTGATGACCGGCTCCATGCGGGCCAGAATCTCTTCGGACAGGTGGCATTTGACCTGATGACCTTCGGCCAGAGTTTTCACCGGCGGCACGTCGCGTTCGCACATTCCGCCCGGAACTTCGGATTTCCACCGGCACCGGGTCTGGAACGGACATCCCGGAGGTGGGTTCATCGCAGACGGGATATCCCCCTCCAATACGATATGTTGCTTTTCGATCGATGTATCGGCAATTGGAACAGCGCTCAGCAACGCTTCGGTATAGGGGTGATAGGGTGGGGCAAAGACCTGATCCGTCGTGCCCAGTTCGACCACATGGCCCAGATACATCACCATCACCCGGTCGCTGAGATACCGCACGATGGACAGATCGTGGCTGATGAACAACAGCGTGGTTTTGTGCTCGCGCTGAATTTCCATTAGCAGATCGGTCACCGCCGCCTGCACCGACACATCCAGCGCCGAGACCGGTTCGTCCGCAACCACGATCCGGGCATCCCCGGCAAAGGCGCGGGCGATCCCGACGCGCTGTTTCTGCCCGCCCGACAATTGCCGCGGCATCCGTTCGGCAAAGGCGCGGGGCAGTTTCACCAGATCCAATAACTCCAGCATCCGCTTCTTGCGCTCGGCTTCGGAGTTGCCGACGCCAAAAATCTCCAGCGCTCGGATGATCTGACGACCCACGGTCATCGATGGGTTCAGCGTGTCGAACGGGTTCTGAAACACCATCTGCACTTCACCCACGGTCTTGGCGTCACGTTCCTCGATCGGGACGGCCTCGATGTTGCGATTGTCCAGCAGGATCTGGCCATCCGTCGCAGTTTCCAGCCCCATCAGGACCTTGGCGAATGTTGATTTGCCGCAGCCGGATTCGCCCACGATGGCCAGCGTCTCGGATTCATGTGCTTCGAAGCTGAGTGTTTCGTTGGCTTTCACAACCTTGGTCTCACCACCCCCGAACAGGGCATTTGCGGCCACCTCATAGTATTTCTTGAGATTTTCCATCTTCAGAACGGTCCGGCCGATCTCGGCCTTTTCCTTCTGTTCGCCCACGGTGATTGGTGCGTTCCAGTCGATCTCTTTGAACTTCAGGCAGCGCGTGTGGTGGCGATCATTGCCCGGCACCGGCTCCATCAGGATATTCTGGGCGTCGCAGCGGCCTTCCTCGAAATAATCGCAGCGCGGGCCAAAGTTACAGCCCGGCGGGCGTTCGTGGGGCAGGGGGAAATTGCCCGGAATCGCCACCAGCGGCCGCGCGTTCTTGTCGGCCCCGGGCAAGGGGATCGACCGGAAAAGCGCCTGCGTATAGGGGTGCTGCATCTCGTCGAACACATCGTGGATCGAGCCGCGCTCGACCGCCTCACCGGAATACATCACACACAGGCGGTCGCATGTTTCCAGAACCAGCCCGAGGTTGTGCGAGATGAACAGCATCGAAGTGCCGTATTTCTTGCCCAGATCCTTGACCAATTCGACCACGGCGGCCTCGACGGTCACGTCCAGAGCCGTTGTGGGTTCGTCCAGAATCAACAGCGACGGCTTCGACATCAGCGCCATCGCGATCACGATCCGCTGCTGCTGACCGCCGGACAGCTGATGCGGGAATGAATTCAGCATCCGCTCGGGGTCGGGCAGTCGCACATCGGTGACCACCTCCAACGCGCGGGCGTAAGCCTCATCCGAACTGACGCCCTCGTGAATCATCGGCACTTCCATCAGCTGCTTGCCGATCTTCATCGCCGGATTCAGCGAGGCCATCGGCTCCTGATAGATCATCGCGATTTCATTGCCGCGAATGTCACGCAGCTCGTCCGAGGTCATCTCGGACAGATCGCGGCCCTTGAACTTGATCGAGCCGCCTACGATCCGCCCGTTCTTGCCAAGGTCCTGCATGACGCCAAGGGCCACTGTGGATTTGCCGCAACCGGATTCGCCCACCAGCCCGACGGCTTCGCCGGGTTGCACACTGACCGAGAAATCCATCACAGCAGGGATTTCCCTCAGACGGGTGAAAAACGAAATCGAAAGCTTGTCGATCTCAAGGATTGGCCCGTCATAATCCGCCAGTTTGTTCATCTGTGTTTCTCCTCGCGAGAGTCAGGGGCATCCCCTTCATCTGGCTAAAAATATCCCGGGGGTCCGGGGGCAGAGCCCCCGGCCTCGATCACATCAGTCCTTCAGACTTTCTTCGCGCAGACCGTCTGCCAGCAGGTTCAAGCCAAGAACCAGTGACAACAGCGCCAGCGCAGGCGGCAGGGCCGGGTGCAGGTAGATCGACAGAAGTTTGCGCCCTTCGTTGATCGTAGACCCCCAGTCCGGGCTTTCCGGCGGAAGCCCCAGCCCGAAGAAACCCAAGGTCCCCAGAAGGATGGTGGTGTAGCCAATCCGCAGACAGAAATCGACGATCAGCGGACCACGCGCGTTGGGCAGGATCTCCCACAGCATGATGTACCATGGACCTTCTCCACGGGTCTGCGCCGCAGCCACGTAGTCCCGCGTCTTGATGTCCAGCGCCAGGCCCCGAACGATCCGGAACACGGTGGGCGAGTTCACGAAGACCACCGAGACGAACACCACAAGGATACCGCCGGGGATGTCGAACAGGTCCAGATAGGTCGGCAACCCCCAGATCCCGTAGCTGTCGGTGTTGATGATGTAACCATCAGTCGTGATCAGCGACAGGTAGAGCCACAGCGCGATGCCCAGCACTCCGATCAACAGCGGAGTGCGGAAGCTCGGCCTTGTGTAATAGCGCGAGTTCAGCAGAACCGCAAGGAACAGGATCGGGAAAACGAACAGCACGGCCGCCATATAATTCGGCACCCCGGTCGCCACGATTTCCGGCGTGACCAGCAGATAGAACAGCAGGATCACCGGGAAGGCGAGGATCAGGTTGGCGAGGAACGACAGGAACGTGTCCAGACGACCGCCATAAAACCCCGCTGGCAGGCCCAGGGTAATCCCGACCATGAAGGCAAACATGGTCGCCAGCGGCGCGATCTGCACCACGATCCAGGCGCCTTTGACCATGCGGCTGAAGACATCGCGGGCCAGGTTGTCGCCGCCCAGCAGGTACCAGGCGTACGCGCCTTCTTCCGTTGAGGGCAGGGGCGTGCCGGGGACCTTGTTCTTCATACCCGACACCTGATCCAGCGGGTCGTGGGTTATGATCAGGTCCATGGCGCCGAAGATGCCGGTGAACACCCAGAACATCACAAGGCCAAAGCCGATCATGCCGATAGGGCTGTCGAACAGTTTGCCGTAGAGGCCCAGCTTGCGTTTGAATGCAATCGACATGGCAAACAGGATGACCAGCGACAGCCAAACCGGCAAGAACTGCCGTGAGATTGCGCCGACGATGCCCGCGCTGGTGCCCATGAGGATGCCCAGCACGATATAGGCCAGTATCAACGCAACACAGGCCGCAAAGCTGTATTGCAGCGCTTTCTGCGTCAGCCCTCGCAGGCCCGAGCCTGAGCTGATCGTACCATCGATATTCACACTGACCGGGGTTTCCGGCAGCACGATACTGCCAAGGATCCAGACGGCGATCGACACCAGAAGGGCAGCTATCGCGATCATCAGTAACGGGTTCAGGAGGGCGATAGAGCCGGTCCAGGTAAGTGGTTCCATGATCTATCCCTCCTTACGAAATACGGATGCGCGGGTTGAGGTAGACATAGCCGATATCCGAGATCAGCTGCGTCACCAGCACCACAAAGACCGACACGACCGAGATCGCCAGCAACAGCTGAATGTCGTTGTTGCCCGCCGCCTGAACCAGCGCCCAGCCAAAGCCCTTGTAGTTGAACAGGGTCTCGACAATCACGACGCCGTTCAGCAACCACGGGAATTGCAGCATGATCACGGTAAAGGGCGCGATCAGCGCGTTGCGCAGCGCGTGCTTCATCACGATGTTTGAAAAGGACACACCTTTCAGACGCGCGGTTCGAATGTACTGCGCCGTCATCACCTCGGTCATCGAGGCGCGGGTCATTCGGGCGATGTAGCCCATCCCGTAAAGTGCAATCGTCAGCACCGGCAGGAAGAAATTCTCGAAGGTCGGATTCTCCATCGCTTGCGTCGCAGTGCCCTTAAACCATTTCAGCCCCACCGCGGATGAGGTGAAAATGGCGATGAAAATTACGCCTGATACGTATTCCGGTGTCGCAGTGGTGGTGATCGCAAAGGTCGACAGGGTCCGGTCGGTGGCCGAGCCTTCTTTCATTCCGGCCAGAACACCAAGGATCAACGCCGAAGGGACCATCAGCAGCATAACCCAGAACATCAACCTGCCGGTCAGGCCCAGACGGGTTCCGACAACGGTCGACACTTCCTCTTTGAAGACAGTGGAGTATCCCCAGTAGCCTTGCAGAATGCCGCAGAACTTGGGGGCGGTTTCTGCGGATTCACCGGGCAGAATACATCTTCCCTGTACCGTGCCATCCTCATTCGTATGTCGGTAGGACGGCAGAACACCCAGCCATTCGCCGTATTTGACCGGCATCGGCTGAAGATATCCGTTCTTTTCAAGAAAGCTTGCAACCTGTTCGTCCGACATTCGGAAATTGCCCTGCGTCTTCGCGAGCTTTTCGAGGTTGGGATAAAGGTTGGTGAGGAAAAAGACCAAGAATGTCAGGCATAATGCTGTCATGAGCATGATGCCGACACGCTTTAGAATGAAAAGTCCCATATTGGCCCCTGTTGGTAGGCTAGCGTGAAGATTATCCGGTTTCACGCATTGCTGTTTTTTGTGTCGCCGCAGTCAGGACGAAAAGGCCGCGCCTTTGCGGCGCGGCCCATTTGGTTTCAGCTTAGCCGATCAAGCCGAATTTATAGAGCTGGGGCAGGTCAGCGATGTGCTTTTCGACACCGACCATGTTGTCGCGGTGGTGACGCATTGCCGTCCGCCAGTAGGGTTGGATGACCACACCTTCGTCGATCATGATCGCCTGAAGCTTGGCCATCACTTCGCGACGCTGGTCCACGTCGGAGATCGAATTCGCTTCGGCCAGCAGGGTGTCGAACTCTTCGTTGGCAAATCCGGACTCGTTCCACGCAACACCCGACTTGTAGGCCAGCGCCAGAACCTGTGTGCCCAGCGGGCGGTGGTTCCAGTTGGTCGAGGAATACGGGTACTTGGTCCAATCGTTCCAGAAGGTCGAACCCGGCAGAACCGTGTGCTTGGCCTTGATGCCCGCATCGTTGAGCTGAGCAACAACCGCCGCGGTGGTGTTGCGGCGCCAGTCATCGTCGATGGACTGCACTTCGTGCTCGAAATCGCCCATGCCCGCTTCGTCCATCAGCGCCTTCGCGCCCGCCGGATCGTAGGGCAGGCGGGTCACGGCCGAGTCATACTCGGGGTGCATCGGCCCCACATGGCAGTTGTCGGCAGGGATGCCGTAGCCGGACATGCCAAGCTCCAGGCAGACATTGTTGTCCACGGCCATGGCAAGCGCCTGACGCACACGTTTGTCACCGTAGATTTTGTTTCCGTCTGCATCTTCAGCCAACTGGTTGGGACGGATGACGATGGTGAAGCCCGACGGGATTTCAGAACGAACCAGGCCGATGCTGTCAAAGATGTCGACGAATTCGCCAACCGACTCCCAGTTCATGTCGATCTCTTCGGCTTCGTAGGCAGCCAGGAAGGCCGCCGGGTCGGTGCCGTAGTCGATAAACTCGATCCGGTCGATATAACCGCCTTTTCCGGCTTCGTATCCCCACCAGTCAAAGCCTTCGTTGCGAACCAGAACGCCTTTGACGCCAACTTCGTGGCTTTCCGGGATCATGAAGCCAGTGCCGATCGGGTTTTCCAGCATATTGTTGGCGTCATGGCTGCTGTGCACGATCGCGCCCGGATAGTCGGCCATACCCGGAATGATCGTGATGTCAGGCGCGTTACACTTCAGTTTGACAGTGTGGCTGTCTACAACTGTGATAGCGCCTTCTGCGGCCTGCTGGGTGTTCTCGTCGATCAGCGACGCCATACGGGACGCCATCGAGTTACCCTCGAGCGTGGTGTCGCACCAGCCGGTGATGTTGCGCGCAACGTCTTCGGCGGTGAAATCATCGCCGTTGTTCCACTTCACGCCTTTACGGACGTTCAAGGTATACTCGGTCGCGTCATCGTTCGTTTCCCAGCTTTCCAGCAGCATGGGCTTGAACGAGCCGTCATTGTTGTACTCGACCAGGTATTCCAGCCAGCCGGCCGTAAAGGTGGCAATCTGAGTCCAGTCATAAGTCCGCGGGTCTTTCAGCGCGCGCACTTCCATCTGATAGCGGATGGTGCCGCCGCGCTGGGGCTCTTGCGCCGCAGCAGGTGATTGCAGGCCGATCATCCCGTAGGCTGCTGGCACGGCAACACCCAGCGCAGTGGCGCGGGCCATGAATTCTCGTCGGCTCAGTTTACCGTCCCGGTATTCCTGAGCGTGCATTTCTGCGGCCCAGTGAACCGGTGCTCCGGTGATGGTTTGGTTTCTCATTGATGTCTCTCCCTGATGAGATGTCTTGTTTTTAAAGAAGATTGGAACCGCTCGAACCGGTCAGTTTCCGGCAGCTGGTTCACGGTTTGTTTGAGTTCTGATTGTCCCCATGCATCCATTCCGCCCCAGAATCTGGATGAGGTCAATGTTCGAAATCGTCATTCATGATATAAAAACGACATGGCCAGAGATTGTTGTATCATGCACCACGCCCGGAAACGGGTGAATCTGCTATGTATACTGTGGTGAACCGGCGGATTCCCTCTTTGCAGGGAATCGCTCAGTAGAGCCTCTCAGGAAATCGACGTATCATTTTGAGAAGTCTATCCGATTCCATTTCTTCATCCGTGCCCTGAACCAGGTGCGCTGACGTTTGGCAAACTGACGGGTGGCGATCGTCGCACGCTCGCGGGCGGCGCCCAGGGTCATCTTGCCGTCCAGATACGCGATCAGCTCGGGCACGCCGATGGCCTTGAAGGCGGGCAGGGACGGATCATAGAGGTCGCGCATCGCCTCGACCTCTTGCAGCGCGCCCGTATCCAGCATCCGATCGAACCGCCGGGTGATGCGATCCAGCAGCCACTCCTTGTTCACGTCAAAGACGACTGGCACCGTGTCAGACAGATCCAGAACCGGAGGTGGCGTGTCGGTCTGCCAGTCGCTCAGGCTGCGCCCGGTGGCTTTCTGCACCTCCCAGGCGCGCTGAACGCGGGCGCGGTTCTGGGTGTCGATCCGGTTCAGCGTACCTGCATCGACACCGGCAATCAGTGAGGGCAGGTTCATCTGGTCTGCCTCGGCCCGAACCTCGGTCGGCGTGGGGGGGATGTCGGCCATACCTTCGGTGAGGGCCGAGAAATACAGACCGGTGCCACCCACGATGATCGGGCGCTGGCCCCCGGACAGCAGCGGCGTCACCTCGCGCAGCCAGTGGCCAGTGGAATAGTCCTGATCATAGGCGATGTGACCGTACAGCAGATGCGGCGCGCGGGCCTCTTCCTCGGCCGAGGGGCGCGCCGAAATCACCCGCCAGCAATCGTAAACCTGACTGGCATCCGCATTCACGATCACGCCGCCATAGGTATCGGCGATCTGCAAGGCCAGCGCCGATTTCCCCGAGGCCGTCGGCCCCGCGATCAGCACCGGTTTGTCGTCGTCAATCGGGGGCAGGCGGTCCCAAATCTGCGATCTGTCGTCATTGGCCATCCGGGTGTGCCCCAATCCTCACCATCCGCATTGAACCTGCGGAGTTTTTGCTTCATTTTGCGCCGGAAATTAACCCCGTGCCAGCCCGGAGCGCAACATGAGCCTTTCCCAATCAGTCGAAACCGCCGAAAACGCCAAAACAAAGTACAACCGCGTGATGCTGAAGATATCCGGCGAGGCGCTGATGGGGGATCAGGGGTTCGGCCTGCACCCGCCGACCGTTCAGCGCATCGCGCAAGAGGTCAAGTCGGTGCACGATTTGGGGGTCGAGATCTGCATGGTGATCGGCGGCGGCAACATCTTTCGCGGTCTCAGCGGTTCGGCGCAGGGGATGGAGCGCACAACGGCCGATTACATGGGTATGCTGGCAACGGTCATGAACGCGCTGGGGATGCAGTCGGCACTGGAAGAGATTGGCGTTTTCACCCGTGTCATCTCGGCCATTCGGATGGATGAGGTCTGCGAGCCCTATATCCGCCGCCGTGCTGTCCGGCACCTGGAAAAGAAACGGGTCTGCATCTTTGCCGCCGGAACCGGCAACCCGTATTTCACCACCGATACCGCTGCGACCCTGCGTGCCAACGAAATGGCGTGTGAGGCGATCTTCATGGGCAAGAATGGCGTTGACGGCGTTTATGACAAGGACCCGAAGGTTCACGCCGATGCGGTACGCTATGACACGGTCACCTATGATGACGTTCTGGCCAAACGGCTGCGTGTCATGGACGCTTCGGCCATTGCGCTGGCGCGGGACAACAACCTGCCACTGATCGTCTTTGGCCTCGACGAACCCGGCGGCTTCCGCGGCATTTTGGCGGGTGAGGGCACCTACACCAAAGTTCAGGGCTAACTCGAACAAACCGAATCCACGGGCCGGGGTCACATCCCGGCCTTTTTTGTCCGGGGATACCACTTTCACCGGCGCACAACTTGCTCTTTACACATGTCGTTTTTTGCAGGTTGTGTCGTTTTCTTGTTGTATGTGGTCTTCTCAGCCAACCCTTTTCGGTGCGGAATATTGAAAGTTCTGGGCACCGAATTAGGGAAGGAAAAGAAAGTATGTCCGAAAATACGGATACCGACTATGAAGTCGGTCAGGACAACGTCCAGATATTGGGGCTGGACGTTCACAATCCGGTTTTTGCCGTTTCGGGGCTTACCATTATTGCATTCGTGTTTTTCTCGCTCGTGTTTCGCGAGCAGGCGGCCGAATTCTTTGGTTGGCTTCGTCCGGCACTGACCAGCCAGTTCGACTGGGTGTTCATGATCGCTGCCAACATCTTTGTGGTGTTTTCACTGCTGCTGATCGTCACGCCCTATGGTTCGATCCGCCTGGGTGGTGACGATGCCAAACCGGATTACAGCTATGCCGGTTGGTTCGCGATGCTGTTTGCTGCGGGCATGGGCATCGGTCTGGTGTTCTGGGGCGTGGCCGAGCCGATTTCGCACTATGGATCGTCGCTGGGCGGCGTTGCCGTCGGAGAAGACGGCATCCGCACCGACTGGGCGCCGCTGGGCGCAGGGCTGGAAGACCCGGAAGCCTCGAGAAAACTGGCGATGGCGGCGACCATTTTCCATTGGGGTATGCACCCCTGGGCCGTCTATGCGGTCGTGGCACTGGCACTGGCCTTTTTCAGCTTTAACCGGGGTCTGCCGCTGACCATGCGGTCGGTATTCTATCCGCTGTTTGGCGAGGCGACATGGGGTCCTCTGGGGCACATCATCGACGTTCTGGCCGTGTTTGCCACCATCTTTGGTCTGGCGACATCGCTGGGTCTGGGCGCGACGCAGGCGCTGGCTGGTTTGAACTATCTGTTCGATGTTCCGATCACGGATGGCATGAAAGTACTGCTGATCGGGCTGATCACGGTGTTTGCACTGATCTCGGTTGTTGCCGGCCTCGACAAAGGGGTAAAGCGTCTGTCCGAGGCCAACATGATCCTGGCCGCGGCTCTGCTGTTGCTGGTGCTGATTGTCGGCCCGACCGCCGCAATTCTGACCGGCTTTTTCGACAGCATGATCGAGTACTTCATTGCGCTGCCCGCGCTTTCGAACTGGGTTGGTCGTGAAGACACCAACTTCTTGCAGGGCTGGACCACTTTCTACTGGGCCTGGTGGATTTCCTGGTCGCCTTTCGTTGGCATGTTCATCGCTCGCATTTCTCGCGGCCGGACCGTGCGCGAATTCGTGACCTGCGTGATCCTGATCCCGACGGTGGTCGGCGCGCTGTGGATGAGCGTTTTCGGCGGCGCGGCGCTGGATCAGGTAATGTCCGGTTCGGGACAGACCCTGTCGGACGCGGCGCTTGAACTGAAGATGTTCAAGATGTTCGAAGCCTTCCCGATGACCGGCCTGCTGTCCTTTGTTGGCATCATCCTTGTTGTCGTGTTCTTCGTGACCAGCTCGGACTCGGGCTCGCTGGTGATCGATACGATCACGGCCGGCGGCAAAACCGATGCCCCCACGGCGCAGCGTGTGTTCTGGTGCATTCTGGAAGGGGCGATTGCTGTCGTGCTGCTGCTGGGTGGCGGACTTGGCGCCTTGCAGGCCGCCGCGATTGCAACCGGCTTTCCGTTTGCGATCGTGCTTGTGCTGATGTGCGTATCGGTCTTCATCGGTCTGGCGAACGAAAAACGTCGCCGCTGAGTTCGGCCTTATCAAGAAAAGCCCCGGCCATGCGTCGGGGCTTTTTTCTTTTGGGCCGGGTTGACCGATGTCCTCGCCCTTGTCTAACTATCCGCGTCCTTCGGGTGGTCCGTTCTGCCCGGAAAGACTGCCCATGCCTCTGTCAAAAAGGGGCTGTGGTTGGGCTGGAAGACCTGCCGTGATTTCCGAGTTGTCCGAAATCATGCGCGGGCATCGTATCGGAACAAGCTGCATGAATGAGGAGAGGCGTGCCATGAGCACTCTGGATATCAATTTCGTTCGGGCTCAGTTCCCGGCTTTTTCCGAGCCCAGCCTGCAAGGACAGGCGTTCTTTGAAAACGCGGGCGGGTCATACACCTGTAAACTGGTGCTGGACCGGCTGACGCGTTATTACACGCAACGCAAGGTCCAGCCCTATGGCCCCTATGACGCCAGCCGTCTGGCGGGCGAAGAGATGGACGAGGCCCGCGCGCGCATGGCCGCGATACTGGGGGTGGACACCGACGAACTCAGCTTTGGGCCATCGACCACGCAAAACACCTATGTTCTTGCGCAGGCGTTTCGCAAATGGATGAAACCGGGCGAGGCCATCGTAGTGACCAATCAGGATCACGAGGCCAATTCGGGCCCGTGGCGGCGCCTGGCCGAGGATGGCATCGAAATCCGCGAATGGCAGATCGATCCGGAAACCGGGTCGTTGAACCCGCAGGATCTGGAAAACTTGCTGGACGAAAAGGTCCGTCAGGTGTGCTTTCCCCACTGCTCCAACGTGATCGGTGAGATCAACCCGGTCACCGAAATCACCTCGATCGCCCATGCGGCCGGTGCGTTCGTCTGTGTTGACGGTGTTTCATACGCGCCGCACGGGTTTCCAAATGTCGGCCATATGGGGCCGGATATCTATCTGTTCTCGGCCTACAAAACCTATGGCCCTCATCAAGGGTGCATGGTGGTCCGGCGCGCATTGGGAGAGTTGCTGCCCAATCAGGCGCATTTTTTCAACGGTGACGTGCTGTACAAGCGGTTTACGCCCGCCGGACCAGATCACGCCCAGATCGCGGCCAGTGCGGGCATGGCGGACTATGTCGATCTGCTGTGCGATCACCACGATGGCCCCGATGGGGACGCGACCCAACGCGGAGCCTTCGTGCATGACCTGATGCGCGGGCAAGAGGTGACCTTGCTGCAGCCGGTGCTGGATGCGGTCAAGGATCGCAATGCCGTGCGCCTGATCGGCACATCGGATGCGACGCGCCGCGCGCCGACCGTTGCGCTGGCCCTGAACCGAAACGCTGAGGCTGTCGCCGCTGATCTTGCAAGTCACGGGATCATGGCAGGCGGCGGTGACTTCTACGCCGTGCGTCCGCTGCAGGCGATGGGTGTGGATATGGCGCAGGGCGTGCTGCGGGTCAGCTTTACGCATTATACCTCGCAACAGGAAATTGATCAGTTGTTGAACGCACTTGACGTTGTTTTGTGATCCGGTTTCCGTTCGGCTTCGTAATGCGAAGAAAACAACCGGGCGGACATGGAAAACTCTCAATCTCCGATCATCTTGTGGTTCCGGCGGGACTTGCGCCTGTCGGACCATCCTGCGCTAAGCGCGGCAGCCCGGACCGGACGACCCATCATCCCGGTGTTCATTCTGGACGACGTTGTCGAGGCGTTGGGCGCGGCACCAAAATGGCGTCTTGGTCTCGGGCTAAAGACCTTTGCGCAGTCTCTTGAAAAGGCAGGCAGCCGCCTGATCCTACGGCGCGGGGACGCCTTAACCGTTTTGCAGAAGCTGATCGCGGAAACCGGTGCGACCGCGGTTTATTGGTCCCGGGCCTATGACCCGGGCGCAACTGCGCGAGACACCCGTGTCAAATCGGCTCTGACCGGGCAGGGGGTCGAGGCCACGTCCTTTGCTGGCCACCTGTTGTTCGAACCCTGGACCGTGGCCACCAAGACCGGTCAGCCGTTCCGGGTTTTCACTCCGATGTGGCGGGCGGTGCAGGGGCGGGACATCGCCGCGCCTGAGGTCGCGCCATCGGCCATCCCGGCCCCTCAGAACTGGCCGGAATCCGATGATCTGGCGGCATGGAAACTGGGCGCCGCAATGAATCGCGGGGCGGCGATTGTTGCGCCATATGTGCGCCCCGGTGAAAGTGCGGCTTTCGAGGCTCTGCACGGGTTTTTCGACCGAATCTCAGACTATTCGGCGGATCGGGATCGTCTTGATCGGGATGGCACATCGAATTTGGCCGAATACCTGTCGTTGGGCGAGATCGGGCCGCGCAGCGTCTGGCACGCGGTGCAGCGTGCCGCAATGACGGGTGCGCAGGGTACCGAGGCTTATCTGCGCCAACTGGTCTGGCGCGAGTTTGCATATCACCTGATGTTCCACACTCCGCACTTGCTGACTGAAAACTGGAAGCCGGAATGGGATGCGTTCCCGTGGAACACCGATGCCAGCCGCCCCGAAGTTGTCGCGTGGCAGCAAGGCCGCACCGGTATTCCGGCGGTGGATGCCGGGTTGCGTCAAATGTACGTAACCGGCCGCATGCACAACCGGGCCCGCATGATCGTCGCCAGTTATCTGACCAAGCATCTGATGACACACTGGAAAATAGGCATGAACTGGTTTGCCGAGTGCCTGACCGACTGGGACCCGGCGGCAAATGCGATGGGCTGGCAATGGGTTGCAGGCTCGGGGCCGGATGCCGCACCGTTCTTCCGGATATTTAACCCGCGGACCCAGCAGCAAAAATTCGACCCACATGGGACTTATCTGAAACGGTGGATCGCCGAAGAGCAGGCCGCACCTTCGATCAGCGCGCTGTCGTACTTTGATGCGGTACCGCGCTCGTGGGGACTGGAGGCCGCTTCTTCCTATCCGGAACCGGTGGTTGATCTTACCTCTGGCCGGGCGCGGGCATTGGTGGCCTATGAAGGCCGAAAAACCGGGTAAGGAACTGAAAACTTGCCACAAACACAATCTCGGCCTAGCTTTTAACTAAGGCCGCAAAGGGGAGGGCGGATGATCTTAACGACAACGGAAGGGCAGAAGGAACTGCCCAGGTATTTTGTTCAAGTCTTCAAGATGCTGAACCGGATGGAGTCCGGTCGGATAGATATCGCCTTGCCCGATGGCCGGGTTTTTCGGTCCGAAGGGGGCAAACCCGGACCGGTCGCTCGGGTTGATATCCATGACCCGGACGTCTTTGCGCGTCTGATCCGCGAGGGCGAACTGGGCTTTTCCGACGCGTATCTGGAGGGCGATTGGAGCACGCCCGACCTGCGATCCTTTATGGATCTGGTACATCTGGGTACCGAGACCGTGTATGACGATTTCACCGGTATGTTTTTGGTTCAGGCCTATGAACGCCTGCGGTTCTGGTTGCACCGGAACCATCGGCGGCAGGCCAGGAAGAACATCTCGTACCATTACGATCTGGGGAATGATTTCTATGGTTTGTGGCTGGACGACACGATGACTTATTCCAGCGCGCTGTTCGAGACGGGGCAGGAAAGTCTGGAAAACGCACAAACCGCGAAATACGCCAGTCTGGTCGATGAAATGGGCGCTAAGCCCGGAGATCACATCCTGGAGATCGGCTGCGGCTGGGGTGGTTTTGCAGAATATGCCGCGAAAGAGCGTGGCCTAAGGGTCACAGGTCTGACGATCAGCCAGGAACAGTTGAACTTTGCGCGGCAAAGAATTGAAAAGGCAGGGCTTTCAGGATTGGTGGAGTTCAAGTTGCAGGATTACCGCGACGAACAGGGCCAGTATGACGGGATCGCCTCGATCGAGATGTTCGAAGCCGTCGGACAGAAGTACTGGCCGGTCTACTTCGAGACTGTGCGCGAGCGCCTGAAACCCGGTGCGCAGGCGACGTTGCAGATCATCACCGTCGCGGATCACCGGTGGGACATTTACAAGAACGGCGTTGATTTCATTCAGAAATATATTTTTCCGGGCGGAATGCTTCCAACGCCTACGATCCTGAAAGAGCAGGTTTCCGAGGCGGGGTTGGACGTGGTGAAATCCCGGGAATTCGGCAAAAGCTATGATCTGACCCTGCGTCGTTGGTACGACACGTTCAACGAGAAATGGGACGAAATTGCCGAAATGGGGTTTGATGAGCGTTTCCGCCGCATGTGGAACTATTATTTGACCGCATGTGGCGCAGCCTTTGACACTGGCAACTGCGATGTGACACAGATCACTATAGCAAAACCCAGTTAATAAACGGAAATACCGAATGCCCAGTGCTCCGCGTCTCGTTGCTGCAATCTGTCTGTTGGTGGTCGCCTTTCTCGTATCAAGCATGATAATCGACAACGGCGAAGACGGTAAGGATTACGGCGCGTTCACGACGGTCAACATGATCATTGGATTGGTGTGCGGCTGGATGATCATGGGCAAGAGGGTTGGCCGGGGCTGGACCGGAGCGGTCAACAACGGGTTGACGGGTATTGCCGCGCTTGTGTTCTGGGGTCTTTTTGTTCAGGGCTGCAATGAAATGATCCGACTGGCCATGCGCCATCGCTATGATGGTCCGTTCGAGGCCCTGATTTCTATTTTCAAGATCGGTGTCGATTACAGCAGACTTCTGCTGGCGCCGGAAATTCTGTGGACTTTAGTGATCGGAGCCCTTATCGCCGGCCTTGCAACCGAAGAAGCCAGCCGCCGCTGGCGGTAACCCTCTGGAATTCAGCGCGAGATTCTCTTTAGTGTCCGATTTGTTCTTTTACGGCACGCTCAGGCACCAGCCGCTGCTTGAGCTTGTGCTTGGCCGCCCCTTGTCGCAATTGACGGTGTCGCAGGCCAGCTTGCAGGATCACGTAGTTTATGCCGTGGCAGGGCAGGTTTTTCCGATGATTGCTTCGGAAAAGGGCAGCAAAGCCGAAGGTCTGCTGGTACAGGGATTTACCCAAGAGGACTTGAACAGGCTGGCCTATTACGAGGGTGGGTTTGACTATGACCTCAGCCCGCTGGACGTGGAGCTTGCTGATGGGTCAAAAGCCCCGGCCAGTGTGTTTTTCCCGGAACCCGGTCTCTGGACACCGGACGGGCCATGGTCGTTGCAGGGCTGGGTCGATGACTGGTCCGAAGTGACCCTGCTGGCTGCACAGGAAGAGCTTGCCTATTACGGCAGGGTTGACGCCGCCACGATTGCCCGCAATTTCGCGCCGATCCGTACCCGCGCCTGGGCCCGCCTTGCCGCGCGCAAGCGCCGGACCGGCGATCTGCGCGACACCGCCAAAGACGTAATCGTCCAAAGCCACAAGCGCGCCTATGTGAACTATTTCGGCATGGAAGAGCTGGAGGTGCAGCACCGCCAGCATGACGGGACGATGGGGCCGGTCCTGCAGCGCAGCGGGCTGATGCAAGGGGCTGCCGTGGTCGTTCTACCCTATGATCCGGTCCGCGACGCGGTTCTGCTGGTCGAACAATTCCGCGCGCCGGTGTTTCTGATCGACGATCCCGAACCGTGGATGTGGGAACCTGTGGCCGGCATGATCGATCCCGGAGAAACACCGGAACAGGCCGCCTATCGTGAAGCCCAGGAAGAGGCTCAGGTGACGCTGGACGCATTAGAGTATGCGGGTGGGGCCTATTCCTCAAGCGGGTCGTCGACCGAGTTTATTTACCTCTATGTGGGGCTCGGTGATCTGACCCGGACCATCGACAATGGCGGGTTGGCGTCCGAGGGTGAGGATATCCGCACGCAAATCCTGCCCTATGACACCTTCATGCAAAAGGTGGACGGCAACGAATTCAAGGATTTGCCCCTGTTGTCGCTGGCCAACTGGCTGGCCCGACATCGCGACCGTCTGCGGGGGTGAGGATCGCCGCTTGTGGTTGTCGCACGGCATCTGTAAATCTTCGTTGATACGTAATGATATGAGGGCGCCATGCGCATTGCACGAGACCTTGCCGACGCAGTCGGGAAAACACCGCTGATCCGGCTGAAGCGCATCAGTGAAGAGACCGGGTGCGAAATTCTGGGCAAGGCCGAGTTCATGAATCCGGGTCAATCGGTCAAGGATCGCGCGGCGCTTTACATCATCCGCGATGCCGTTGCGCGGGGTGAGTTGAAGCCCGGCGGAACAATTGTCGAGGGCACGGCGGGCAATACCGGCATCGGTCTGGCGCTGGTTGGTGCGTCGATGGGGTTCAAGACGGTGATCGTGATCCCGGAAACCCAGTCGGAAGAAAAGAAGGATATGCTGCGTCTGGCGGGCGCGCAATTGGTGCAGGTTCCGGCCGCGCCGTACCGCAACCCGAACAACTTTGTGCACTACTCGCGCCGTCTGGCCGAGGAACTGGCGCAGACCGAACCCAATGGCGCAATCTGGGCAAACCAGTTCGACAACGTTGCCAACCGTCAGGCCCACGTTGAAACCACCGGCCCGGAAATCTGGGAACAGACCGGCGGTAAGGTGGATGGCTTTGTCAGCGCGGTCGGCTCGGGCGGGACGCTGGCCGGTGTGGCCGACGCACTGCAGCCCAAAGGGGTCAAGATCGCTTTGGTCGATCCGATGGGGGCTGGGCTTTATTCGTACTACACCACCGGTGAGATCGCGATGGAGGGCAGTTCGATCGCCGAAGGTATCGGGCAGGTGCGCATCACCAAGAACCTCGAAGGGTTCAAGCCGGACTATGCGTATCAGATGACCGACAACGAGGCGCTGCCTTACATCTTTGACCTGCTGCGCGACGAAGGCTTGGTCATGGGCGGTTCAACCGCGATCAACATGGCCGGTGCGGTACGTCTGGCCAAGGATCTGGGGCCTGGCCATACCATCGTGACGATCCTGTGCGACTATGGCACGCGTTATCAGTCCAAGCTGTTCAACCCCGAATTCCTGCGTGAAAAGGAACTGCCGGTGCCGGATTGGATGACCGAGGCGCCACGCAGCATTCCCGGCGTGTTCGAGGACGTATGATGCTGCGGCAGGTTCGCCTGTTTCTTGCGCTCTTTCTGGTTTGCTTTGCAATGCTGGGCGGCCCTGTGGCTGCCGAGCTGACCGATCAGCAAAGCGAATACTACCAGAAGTGGCTTGCAACGGCGGACCGTGCCGAGACCGAAATCGAAGCGGACCGGACCTCAAACGCGGCGCTCGAGAATTTGCGGTCCGAAATCCACACCTACCGTGAAGATTTCAACCGCGCGCGCAGCGCCAACACAGATCGCATCCAGACTCTCGATGCTCAGATCAAGGCCCTTGGACCGGCGCCCGAAGGCGACGCGACCGAGCCCGAGGAAATTGCCCGATTGCGGGCTCATCTGGAAGATCAACTGACCAGCCTGCAGGTTCCGCGGATCATTTCGGAGGAAGCCTTTAGCCGCGCCAATGGCCTGATCAGCGAGATCGATCAATTGCTGCGCGACAGGCAGACGAAAGAGTTGCTGGAACGCGGGCCATCCCCCGTGAACCCGACATATTGGGGCCCGGCCTGGACCGACATTGTGGAATCCGTGCGCGGCCTGATTGGTGAATCTGCGCAAAACCTGAAGGCCAATATTGTTCAGGACCGTCTGAGAGATCGCGGCCTTGGCATCCTGTTCCTGACCCTCGCCGCGGGTGTATTGGTTTATTACGGGCGCTACTGGTCCGAGGCTGCGGGCGAATACCTGCGCAGCCTTGGCGGGCGCGGTATTGGTGTCTGGTCGTTTCTGGTGTCGCTGCTGCGCATTCTGCTGCCTTGGCTGGGGGTCTGGCTGATGGTGCAGGCGGTCATCATGACCGGTCTTCTGGGGCTGCGTGGCACATTGCTGATCCAGAACGTACCGTACTGGGCCGCCCTTATCTTTTACTACGACTGGATCGGACGTCAGCTGTATCTGACGCAGGCGGCGCAGGGTTTCAATCGTCTGTCCCGCAAGAATGTTACCGAGCTGCGGGTGTATCTGGATATTCTGGCGATCTTTCTGATCGCGTATGAATTCGGGCTGCTGTTCGATCAGATCGAGAATATTACGGACGCAACCCGGGCGGTCATCAGCTTTCCGGTGGTCTTTGGCACCGCCCTGATCCTGCTGCGTATTCGCCGTATCCGGACCAGCCGCCCCGAGACCGACGACCCCGAGGCAAGTGAAACGCCGCGCAGTGCCGGTCTGGCTCAGATCGTGGAGTTTCTTCGCAAGGCCCTGTTCCTGCTGGGGATCGCCAGCCCGATCCTGGCGGCCGTTGGTTTTACCAATGCGGCCGAAGCGATTGTCTTCCCTGCGGTGAAAACGCTGGTTCTGTTTGCGGCTTTGGCGATCTTCCATCGCTTCCTGACCTCGGTCTACGGCTGGCTTAGCGGGCAGGGAGAGTCTGCGCGAGATTCACTGTTTTCCGTGCTGGCCGGTTTTGTCCTTGCCATCCTGACCCTGCCGGTTCTGGCGCTGTACTGGGGCGCGCGGCAAACCGACCTGCTTGAGGTCTGGTCGCGGCTGCTGCTGGGGTTCGATATCGGTGGTGTCACGATTTCTCCCAGCAATTTCTTTACCTTCCTGGTCGTGTTCGCAATCGGCTATGGCCTTACACGGTTGCTGCAAAGCGGGCTGCGCAATTCGCTGCTGCCGAAAACCAGCATCGATCCGGGTGGGCAGAACGCGATTGCGGCCGGCACTGGATATGTCGGGATATTTCTGGCGGCGCTTGCCGCCATCATGGTGGCCGGGTTCGACCTGTCGTCGCTGGCCATCGTCGCCGGTGCGCTGTCGGTCGGTATCGGTTTCGGCCTGCAGACCATCGTGTCGAATTTCGTCTCGGGCATCATCTTGCTGGTCGAGCGGCCGATCTCGAAAGGGGACTGGATAGACGTAAACGGGATGATGGGCTATGTGCGCGACATCTCGGTGCGGTCCACGCGGATTGAGACGTTTGACCGGACCGATGTGATCGTCCCGAACTCTGATCTGATCAGCGGTGTGGTCACGAACTATACCCGCGGCAACACCATTGGGCGGGTCATCGTGCCTGTGGGTGTGGCCTATGGCACTGACACCCGCGTGGTCGAGAAAATCTTGGGCGAAGTGGCGAACTCGCACCCGATGGTGCTGGCGCATCCGGCCCCCAGCGTGGTGTTTCAGGGCTTTGGCGCGGATTCTCTGGATTTCGAGATTCGCGCCATTCTGCGCGACGTGAACTGGGCGCTGTCGGTGAAATCCGACATGAACCACGAGATCAACCGCCGCTTTGTCGAAGAAGGCATCGAGATTCCCTTCGCACAGCGTGATGTCTGGCTGCGCAACCCCGTGGCGTTGCAGGGACAGCCCTCCGCACCGCAGCAGAAACCTGAGGCCGAGACCACAAAACCGGCTTCAAATCCGCCGTCTTCTGCTCCTGTTGATATGACCGAGGCCGATCTGAGTGACGGAAACGGCGACGAGATTTAATCGCGTCTGCAGCGGAACTGCGGAAGGTTGAATTTTCGCTTTAATCGCCCCTTGCAAATCCCCCGGCGATGGTCCAAATATCGCGCCCACGGAGAGGTGGCCGAGTGGTCGAAGGCGCACGCCTGGAAAGTGTGTAGGCGGGAAACCGTCTCCAGGGTTCGAATCCCTGTCTCTCCGCCATACACCACATTTTTTGCAACAGCACGACCGATGTCAGACCGAGCGTGTGATGCCCCCGTCGACGCGGATGTTCTGGCCGGTGATGTATGCTCCGCCGTCCGAGACAAGAAAGGCCACGGTGGCGGCGATTTCGTCATAGGCCTTGCCATAGCGTTCCATCGGGATGCGGGCTTTCCATTCCGGGTTTTCGGGCAGGCTATCGATGAACCCCGGCAGCACATTGTTCATGCGCACATTGTCGGGGGCGTATTTATCGGCGAACAGCTTGCTATAGGCCGCAAGCCCCGCCCGCATGGCGCCCGAGGTTGGAAACACCGGGTCCGGTTCGAAGGCGGCAAAGGTCGAGAAATTGATGATCGCGCCGGATTTCTGCTTGATCATGATAGGCGCAACAATCCGAGTTGCGCGTACGGCGTTCAGGAAATAGACCTCCATCCCCTCGTGCCAGTCCTCATCGCTGATGTCCAGAACCGGCGCGCGGGGGCCGTGGCCGGCCGAGTTCACCAGCACATCCACGCGCCCCCATTTGTCCATGACCGCATCCACCAGTTGCTGCATGTCCGCGCTGGACCTGTTTGTGCCGGTCGCGCCAATACCACCCCGCGCGACCCCAGAAATCCCCGGATCGTAGCCGCCGTGCGTGCGTGGATGCTTGCGCAGGTCTGAGGAAACCGGCACCACGTTCAGCAGGCAACCCGATCAATGCCGCAGGAAGGGCGTATTGCTGCCATATCAGGGTGCAAAAAACGCGGCAGAATAATGCGCGGTCATACTCATCGCGGGTTTTCGGGTCGGGTTATGTGTCGCAACGGTAACGACCCCCCGAAATTTCGCGCCGGCCAATTAGCGAAAGCCGATTGTTGAGATATCAAGAGCCGCAACCATAAGTGAAACAAAAAGCACGAGCAGCCAGTTCCGAAAAACCGCGACCCGATCGCGGGGGCCGGACACAAATCTCGGTCGGAGGTTCAATGTTATTGTCCGTTGTCGTTCCCTGCATGAACGAGGAGGCCTCGATCCCCATGCTGGTCGAGCGTTTGATCGTTGCAACCGACGCCTGGCGGGGTGACATCGAGATTGTGCTGGTCGATGACGGATCTACCGACGATACATGGAACGCGATCTGTACGCAGTGCAGGGACCATTCCGCGATCCGTGGTCTGAAACTGTCGATGAATCGCGGGCATCAGGTGGCCCTGACGGCCGGGCTGATGGCGGCCAAGGGTGAGCGGATTTTCATGCTCGACGCCGATTTGCAAGACCCGCCCGAGCTGTTGTCAGACATGATGGCAATGATGGATCGCGGCTATGACGTGGTTTACGGGCGCCGCAGCGAGCGCAAGGGTGAAAGCTGGTTCAAGAAGGTCACGGCCCACGGGTTCTATCGCGTGCTGAACCGGCTGTCCGATGTGCCGATTCCCAACGATACCGGCGATTTTCGTCTGGTGACCCGGCGGGCGCTGGACGCGGTGCTGCAAATGCCCGAGCGCGCGCGGTTCATCCGCGGGATGTTCGCCTGGGCCGGGTTCCGGCAGATCGGGATCGAATATATCCGCGATCCCCGTGTGGCGGGCGAAACCAAGTACCCGCTGTCCAAGATGATCCGGTTTGCCTTTGATGCGCTGGCCAGTTTCTCGATCAAGCCGCTGCAAATCGCGACGCGGATGGCCTTTCTGACCCTGATCGTTGCCGCCTTGATGGGGGTCTACGTATTCGGATCGCTGATCCTGTACAACACGGTCGCAGGTTGGGCCTCGACCGTTCTGATCATCAGCTTTTTCTCGGGTATCCAGTTGCTGACGCTTGGCATCATGGGCGAATATCTGGGCCGTCTTTACGTCGAGGCCAAGGGCCGGCCGCTGTTCTTCGTGGACGAGCAGGCCGGGGACGCGGTTGAGCCCGTCGTTGAGCATATTGCCAGACAGCAATGACCGAACACCGCCGCATATTCCGTTTTGCGGTCGTCGGGACCGGGGTGGCCGCCTATTACATGGTGACGTATCTGGGCCTGCTGCACCTGCTGGGTTCGCCCTGGATTGCCAACCTGCTGGCCTTTGGCTCGGCAATCCTGATCCAGTATGTCGGCCAGACCGCATGGACTTTTGGCAAACCTCTGGCGGCCCCGGCACAGTTCGGGCGCTTTCTTTGCATGATCGGGGTCGGGCTGGTTGTGTCTTCAGCCCTTACCGGGATCGTCGGGCCGCGCCTTGGGCTGCCCGAGACCGTCTCGGCCGCTTCGGTCGTCGTGGTCCTGCCGATCCTCAACTTTGTGATCCTTCGTCTTTGGGTCTATCGCGAGCGAAATTCAATCTAGAGATCAGTCATGTCGCATATCTATTCCAACGAGTTCTTTGACTATATCGACCAGGGCGCGCGGCGTTCGGCCAACAGCCTGATCCGGTGTCTGCAGTCGTGGATCAAACCGGAAAGCGTGGTCGATTTCGGATGCGGCCGGGGGGTCTGGCTGTCGGAATGGTCGGCGGCTGGCAGTACGGATATCGCGGGCGTAGACGGCGATTATGTGGACCGCGAACGGCTGGCGATCCCGTCAGATGCGTTTTTCGGAAAGGACCTTGTTGCGCCAATCGATCTGGGGCGGCGGTTCGATCTGGCCCAGTCGTTGGAAGTCGGAGAGCACCTGCCGCATGAGGCCTCGGTTAGCCTGGTCCAAAGCCTTACGACCCATGCAGATCTGGTCCTGTTTTCGGCGGCGGTGCCGGGGCAGGGTGGCGAATTCCACATCAACGAACAGCCGCTTTCGTTCTGGCAAAATCTGTTCGCCGAACGCGGTTACTCCGCCTATGACTGCCTGCGTCCCGAGTTGTTCGACGACACCAGCATCGAGCCCTGGTATCGCTACAACTCGGTTCTCTACGCCAATGACGCAGGCGCCGCGAAACTGCCGCCCGAGGTGCTGAAGACCAAAGTTACCGGTTCACTGAAAGAGGTGGGCTCTTTTGGCTGGAACCTGCGGAAGATGGTCGTGCGCCGTTTGCCGCGCAAAACCGTCACGGCGATCGCGCAGGCGCGCGCGTCGATCATTGCGCGCTCATACGGGGGGAAGGAATGAGCACTCGACCGCTCGGGCACGAGATTGTGCGTCTGTTTGTTCTGTGCTTTTCGGTGATGATCCTGGCGTATCTGCCGTTGATCGAAGACCCGTTTGTCCGTCATGACGACTTTCCGGCGCTGCTGGGCACGCGTACGGCGGCCTTGCTCAAGACGCTGGATGAGGGGCGCTGGCTGAACTACTGGTGGCAGTTCCGGCCGTTTTTCCTGCCGTCGCCAGTGCATTTTGTCCTCTACCTGACAGGATGGTCGCTTTTCTCAGCCGCAACGGCGCTGTGCCTTTTGGATCGCGACGTTGATGGCTGGTACAAGGGGTTTCTTGCCATTTTCGTGGCGCTTTCGATCCCCGCATATTTGATGTCCTTCTGGTTCAATACGCTGTTGCCGGGTGTCTGGGTGGTCGCGCTTTTTGCGGTGGCGGTCGTGTTCCTGCCGCATCGTACGGTGCTTGCTCTTTTGGTAGTGGCGGTGCCGTTGTCCTTTATGGCCTATACGACCTATCCGTTTCTGTTGCTTACGTTGGTTCTGTTGTCCCGCAAGGCGCCCAAGACCTATAAAAGCATGGCAATCACGCTGAGTGTGTTCGTTGTCAGCCTCGCTCTGGGTGTGTTGGCAGTCTATTCGCTAAACTACATCTATCACGGGGTTTTCGGCATTCCGGTTGCCCAATGGCGTAACCCTACCGAGGTGCATTCCTTTGCCGATCTGATGGCGAATATCGAAAAGCAGAAGGATTTCCTGCACAAAACCTTCGACCAGATGGGAGGGGGGGTCGCCAAGCACGGCGTCTTCATTCCGCTTATGTTCCTGGCAGCCTGGGTGGCTTTGTTCGTTTGGAACAGGTTTGTTGCCGTCGCTGTTCTTGCGGCAGTTCTGGCTGGGCTGGCACCGCTTGCGGCCAAGGCCCTGATGTCTGGTGTTCAGGTGCCGCTTCGGACGCTGGGCTGGGTGTGGATATTGTTCGGATTCTGCATTGTCTTTGTTGCCGTTCACTTGTCGAAGTCCAGCGCCAGATGGATGAGTCTTTCCCGCACCGCGATTGTGTGCGTGTTGTTGTTCAACATTCTGGCAATCGCGAAGACTTCGTTCTTTGCTTTCCCGCCGTGGCAGGACACGACCCGGAAAATGGCCAGCTCGGTGCCGGACGGTACTGAAACCATTTATGTCTTTGGGGATTATATGGCGGTTCACGGCGCGCGGAAGGCGGCGATTCAACAAACCCGGGGGCTGCAACTTCGGCTGGCCTATCTGACAGGGGCCAGTGTGTTCATCTGCGATGACAAGCCAAAGGGTTGCATGGATGTAGAACCGCCTTTCGACCTGAAAGTTCGGAAGGATGATCCGGTCGTCAAACCTGTGGGGCAAGATGTGTTCATTCTGCTGCCCGCACCTGACGCCGTTTCCTGAGACGGTTTGACGCCTGTCCCGTCCCGCTAAGCGGTGCGGGCAAAAGGTCAATTGTCACGGAAATAGGAACGTTTTATGTAGGGGGCTGATTTCAGAACCATCGCCCTGACGGGCGTATGTTTTTCGTGAACAGGACCCGGTAAGTATGATTGACCTGAGTGGCCTCACGCCCTTGCGGGAAAGCCGCAATTACAAGATTTTCCAGCACCCTGAATTTGAGGGTGAACTGTTGAAGGTCCGCATTGATGAGCCCGAGCGCAAGCACGTGCTGCCGCGCTATTCGGAATGGCGCTATGGCAACCTTCGGCAGTGGAATCGCGAGGCGAACGAATACCTTGCCGCGCTTAATCGCGGATGCCCGGAAATCGAACGTCTGGCGCGGTTTGGGGGCTATGCTCCGACCTCGGAGGGGCCGGCGATCGTGGTGGAAAAGCTGACCGGCCCGGACGGCGGGCTGGCGCCGACTCTGCAATCTGAACTGGTGACGTTTAATAACGACCAGTCAGCGCGGCAGCGGCTGCACCAAGAGTTCATGGAGTTGCTGGACGATCTGGAGCAGGGCCAGATCATTGTTGGCGACATGGGGTTCGAAAACATCGTTCGCGCGCATGAACGTGGAGGCAAGCTGGTCATCATCGACGGTCTGGGTGAAAGGGTGATGTTCCCGCTGGCCCTGTTCAGCAAATGGGCTTTCCACAAATCGATCCAACGCCGCCGAGAGCGCATGACCAAGGGGTTCAGGCTGGACGTCCCCTGACAAAGCGCCGGGCTCAGCCTGCGATGCGCAGGGGTACGGCGTTTTCGACCTCTTTGCGGATCTCTTCGATCAATGCCATCGCCGCAGGGTTCCGGCGTTTCAGGTGCGTTCGCGCGACAAAGGCAATGCCGGGCGGGTCGGGGAACAGATCGGCGATGATCTCCATATCCGGTGTGACGTGCAGGCCGTTCAGAAGGGCCACACCCAGCCCTGAACGCACCGCCGACTGGATACCGGCGGCACTTGGGCATTCCAGAACACTGTCGAACCGATGCGGCCCGTGGCGCAAGCCCCATTGCCGAAAAAAACACTGGCTGTCAAAGGCCAGGAACGGCACTGGGGCGGTGAGGTCGATGCGATACTCCGGCGATTTGACCCAATGCAGATCATCCTCGAACAGGATCAGGTCGTCGGGTGACACGTCCCGGCGAAAGATCTGCATGACCGCCACGTCCAGCTCTCCGGCCTTGAGCCACCCCTGAACGTTCAGGCTTTGGCTGGTGCGCGTCCGAACCTTAACATCGGGGTAGAGCCGCGTGAACCGTCCCAGTATTCGGGCGATGCCGCTGGTGGTGGTGTCTTCGGTCATGCCCAGCCGAATGGTGCCGGACAGGGGTTTCTTACCCAGGGCCGCCAGGGCCTCGTCATGCAATTCAGTGATCCTGCGGGCGTATTCGCACAGCCGCTGACCGGCATCGGTGAAAAGTGGGCCACCGGCGCGGCGGGCCAGAAGATCGCAGTCCAGTGCCTGCTCTAACCGCCGAATCTTGTGGCTGACCGCCGATTGCGACAGCGCCAGATGTTCTGCCGCCCGCGTCACGCCGCCATGGGCAGCGATGGCAAGCAAGGCCCGAAGGGCATCAATCTCAAGACGCTCGTTCATTGGTGCAGCCATGACAAAAACAGATGAGTAGATCAATATCATTCATTTGAGTCACATCCTAGCGCCGGTTTAGACATGTGAAAAGAAAAATCACCAGAGGCCAACCATGTCACATCTCGTCACCGACCATGCCCTGATCAACAAGTCCCGCATCGCCTATGGCATTCATGGCGCAGGCGACCCCGTCGTGCTGATCCACGGCACGCCGTCCTCGTCCTATATCTGGCGCAACGTGCTGCCGGAACTGGTCGAGACCGGCTACAAGGTTCATGTCTACGACCTGCTGGGTTTTGGCCTGTCCGAGCGTCCATGGGACGCGTCAGTTGATACATCGGTCACAGCGCAGGTTCCGATCCTCAAGGGGCTGCTGGACTTGTGGGGGCTGAATGACCTGCACGTAATCTCGCATGACATCGGCGGCGCGGTAGCCCCGCGTTTCGCTATTCAGTCGCCTGACCGGGTGCGGTCACTGACCATGATCGACGTCGTCAGCTTTGACAGCTGGCCCTCGAAGAGGACCAAAGAGCAGATGCAATTGGGTCTGCAGCCTTTGATCGACGCACCGGATACCCAGCACCGAGAGCATTTTCGCGAGTGGTTATTCTCGGCCGTGGCAAACAAACAGCGCTTGGCGGATACGGCGCTGGAAAAATATCTGGATTTTATCAGCGGACCCATCGGGCAGGGCAGCCTGTTCCAGCATCAGGTCTGTCACTACGACCCCAAGCACACCAATAGCATCGACTATGCCAAACTCGGCACATTGCCGGTTCAACTGATCTGGGGGGCGGAGGACGCATGGCAGGTGGTCGATTGGGCACACAAGCTGCACGACACCATTCCGGGTTCGGAACTGAACATTCTTGAAAACTGCGGGCATTTCGCGATGGAGGATCAGCCGGAACAGATATCGGCCCTGCTGGTCGACTTCCTCAAGCGGAAGGGGTAAGCCATGACCAAACATGACACCTCTCGCCGTGGTCTGACGACCGTGTTTGAAGTCACCGGATCGGTGCTGGCCATGGCTTACGCCCTGCTGATCGCATCGAACACAGGGGAAGAGCTGCTTGGCTTTGCGCTGTTGCTGGTATCCGCTGGCCTGTTCGCCGCGTGGGCGGTGATTGACCGGCGCTGGACCTTTCTGTTGCTGCAGGGGTTCTATGCGACCTCGGCCGTTATTGGGCTGATCCGCTGGGCATAAACTTCGCATAGGGCTGGTGCAGATTTCCTGCTAGGACAGACCTATGCGCATGGATGATAGAATCGAGATCGGCTTTCTGCTGTTTGATGGCTTTCCCATGGCCTGTCTGACCTCGGTGATCGAGCCGTTGCGGGCGGCCAACGAAATCGCCGGCCAACAGGCGTTCTGCTGGTCGCTGATCTCGGAGCGCGGTCAAAAGGTCCAATCCAGTGCCGGTGTCGGGTTCGAAGCTGAGCGGTCGCTGGCCGAATGCAAGGACATTGATGTTCTGTTTCTGCTCAGCAGTCCGACCTCGGTCTTTGACAATCCGACCGCCGGGAATGGTGTGCTGCGTGGCCTTGGGCGGCACGGCACGGTTCTCGGCGCGATCAGCGCCGGGGTTTTCCCCTTGGTGCGGTCCGGGGTGATGCAAGGTCATCCGGTTTCAGTCCATTGGTGCTATGAGGCCGCGTTCGAGGCCGAATTTCCTGGCATGGATGCCCGCAGTGAGGTGATTGTCCGGACCGCCAGCCGATACACCGTGTCCGGGGCTGCGGCAGGTTTCGATCTGGCGCTGCATCTGATTCAGGACCGGTTGGGTGGCGACGTGGCGCATGAGGTCGCCTGTTGGTTCCAGCATCCGATGATGCGCGGGGCAGGGGTTCGACAGCAGGTGCCCAGCGCCAATGCACCCGAAACGGGCGACAGCTTGCCGCCACTGGTGTCGCGTTGCGTCGCGTTGTTCGCAGCGCATTTGAGCCAGCCGATTTCGATCGCGGACGTGGCGCAGCAGACGGGTGTCACCCCCCGCCAAATCGAACGCGCCTTCAAGCAGGCAACGGGCGAAAGCCCCAGCCACTATTACCGCGCCATGCGGATGAAGGCGGCACGGCAGATGGTGGTCTACACCAAAGACCCGATTCCCGTGATCGCTGAGGCCGTCGGATACAGCTCGGTCTCGCCATTGGTGACTCATTACCGCGCGGCCTTCGGGCTCAGCCCCAGCGAGGACAGACGCCGCATCAACCGTTTTCGGGTCGAGGACAACGCGCCCTTACCGTCGGCCTGAGGGCTGCTTTACAGCGCCGCACGCATTGCCGTGACGATGGCGTGGTGCAGCGACCCGGCCGAGGATCGCGGACCGAATATGCTGACCATCTCGGGCGTTCGGCGCAGTACGAAACAGCCCAGATGATGGATCGCACATCGCGCGGAACCGCCATCATCCAACCTGCGCAGATCGAGCTGGCACAGCAGTTCCAGCACCGCTGAGATACTGTCACCGCTCAGATCAAACCGTGTCCAAGCGTCCGTCTGTTCTGTCACCGAAGCCGTATCCCCAACGACCGCCTTGACCTGATCTGCGAGGTCTTCGTGGCTATCATAGGGAGCTTCGATCATCCATTGATCTGGCCCGGACCAAAACGCTTTGACCGTCGCGCCAGCCCAGCGGCCAACCTCCGGGACGGGCGCGTCAATCAGCTGGGCCAACACCTCGGCAGCCTTGGGTTCCAGTCCCGCACGCGCAGCGACGGATGCCAACGCAACTTGGGGGACTTCGGTGCAGGTGACGCCCTTTACGGAGTCCACACGCGGCTCAGATCCACCCAGGGCAGTTATTGCAACAAGATCATGCACGCAGACGCTCTCCTTCAGGATCAACAAAATGGGCTGAGACGAGTTCCACCTCAACCGTCAGATCGGTCAGGGGAGAGACCAGCCGCATTTTCTCACCCAGTCGTTCCGAGCCGTTTTTAACCAGACCCAACCCGATACTGCTGTTCAGAATGGGTGAATAGACGGCCGAAGTGACATAGCCCTGATCATGGGCCGCATCGACAGGACCATCTGCATTCATCAGATGTCCGCCTGCGATGATCTTGTCCTCGGCCTGTATGGGTTTGATCCCCACAAGCCGCAGGCCATCCGGTTCGACCAACGCTTCTCGTTCCGAGAGGATCGAGCCGATGCTGTCCTTCTTCTTCGACACCATCTTGCCCAGCCCAAGGTTCAGCGCCGTTGTGGTGCCGTTCAGTTCGCTGCCCGCCGCATGACCTTTTTCGACCCGCATCACGCCCAGCGCCTCGGTGCCGTAGGGCACAACGTCGAACTCTTCACCTTCGGCCATCAGCCGCCGCATCAGCGCGTCGCCATAGCGCGACGGCACGGCGATCTCATAGGCCAGCTCGCCCGAGAACGAGATACGGAACAACCGCGCCCGCAACCCGCCGCAGACAGTGACTTTGCCGCAGGCCATGAAAGGGAAGGCGTCGTTCGAAAGATCGAACTCAGGGTCCACGATCTTTTGCAGCAGCTTGCGCGAATTGGGTCCGGCAACTGCATATTGCGCCCAGGCCTCGGTGGTCGAAATCAGCTGAACGTCCATGTCCGGGCACAGGCATTGGCGCACGAATTCCATGTGGCGATAGACACTTACGGCGTTGGCCGTAGTTGTGGTGACGACAAAGTGATCCTCGGCCAGCCGCGCGGCGGTGCCGTCGTCCATGACCATGCCGTCTTCGCGCAGCATCAGGCCATAGCGGGTTTTGCCCACGGCAAGCTTGGCGAAGCCGTTGGCATAGATGCGGTTCAGGAAGCCTGCCGCGTCCGTACCCTGTACATCGATTTTGCCCAGTGTAGTGCAGTCACACACCCCGACGGATGCACGGGTCTGGCGCACCTCGCGATCCACGGATTGCCGCCAATGCGTCTCACCGGACTGGGGGAACCACTGCGCGCGCAGCCAGTTACCAACCTCGACAAACACCGCGCCGCATTCCTTGGCCCAATAGTGCGAGGGCGTCAGGCGGGTCGGGTGGAAGTCCTGGCCCTTCATACGGCCCGCGAAAGTGGCGATTGGAACCGGAGTGTAAGGCGGACGGAAGATCGTTGTGCCGACCTCGGGGATCGATTTTCCTGCCATTTCTGCCATGATCGCCAGGCCGGTGATATTCGAGGTCTTGCCCTGATCGGTTGCCATGCCCAGCGTGGTATAGCGTTTCAGGTGCTCGACCGAGCGGAAGCCCTCCTGATAGCTCAGCTTCACATCCTTGACTGTTACATCATTCTGCTGATCCACCCAGGCGCGCTTGCATCCCTGCACGTACCAGAAAGGTGTTGGCGTGACCTGAGCGTCCTCGGCCTCGGGCAAATTGGGCAGGGCGCCATTGAGGTCCAACGCCTTGGCTGCCCCTTCGGCACCGGATTGCAAGGCGCCGTGGGTCGACATGATCCCGTTTGCCGCGCCCGCGACGGACATACCCACGGGCAGGGTGGAACCCGGGACAAAGGCGGCCAGAGCTTCGTTCCAAACCGGGCGCCCGCGTTGGTGGCAGGTCAGGTGGACGTTCGGATTCCAGCCGCCGGACACGCCCAACGCTCCGCAATCCAGCGTGCGGGTTGATCCGTCCGGCATCGCAACTTCGACGAAGGTCAGTCCGAGGCGCCCCTTGGTGTCAACGACTTGTGCACCTTTAAGGACTTCATAGTCATAACTGGTGGGCGCGTTGCCGCGCACATCCACCACGGCGGCGACCTTGACGCCTTTGGAGTGCAAATCCGCAGCGGTACGGTGGCCGTCATCGTTGTTCGTAAAGATCGCCACGCGGTGCGACGCAGTGGCTGCGAACCGGTTGGCATAGGTCCGCAAGGCGCTTGCTGTCATGATGCCGGGCCGGTCGTTGTTTTCGAACGCGATCGGGCGCTCGGTGGCCCCGGAGCAAAGCAGCGCCTTTTGCGTATAGATGCGCCACAGGATCTGGCGCGGCTTGCCTGCAGGCAAGGTGAGCAGGTGATCCCCGGTCCGTTCCACCGCGCCGTAGATACCGTGGTCGAACGCGCCGATCACTGTGCTGCGCGGCATCAGCCGAACATTTGGCAGCGACGACAGTTCCGCCACCGCCTGCGCGGCCCAGACCGAAGCGCTTTGGTCGCCCAGCGCGAAGGTCTCGCTGTTCAAGCGCCCGCCAAGAGTGAAATCCTCATCCGCGAGAATAACGTCCGCCCCGGCGCGGCCCGCGGTCAAAGCCGCCATCAGACCGGCGGGTCCTGCACCGATGATCAGCAGATCGCAGTGGCGGAAGCCTTTGTCGTATTCGTCCGGATCAGCCTCTGTCGACAGTGACCCCAGGCCAGCGGCGCGGCGGATAATCGGCTCGTAAAGCTTTTCCCAAAATGCGGCGGGCCACATGAATGTCTTGTAGTAGAACCCCGCCGAAAGGAAGTTCGAGAACATGTCGTTCACTGCCAGCGCATCGAATTTCAGGCTGGGCCAGCGGTTTTGCGAGTGTGCCTCAAGCCCGTCGAACATCTCAACTGTGGTGGCGCGGGTGTTGGGTTCCTTACGGGAGCCGGTGCGCAACTCGACCATGCCGTTGGGTTCTTCGGACCCTGCGGTCAGAAGGCCACGCGGGCGGTGGTATTTGAACGACCGCCCGATCAGTCGCACGTCATTGGCCAGCAGGGCCGAGGCCAGAGTATCGCCTGGATGCGCGGTATAGCTGCGCCCATCGAACTGGAAGCTCAGAGAAGTGTTGCGGTCGATCTGGCCGCCATCAAGCCTGTTGCTCTGCGTCATTTGGATCGCCCCCGAGCGCGGGCCACGTCGCGGGCCAGTTCCACTTTTGAAATCTCATGCGTCAGCGTGTTGCGCGTGACGACCAACCACGAACGGTCTCCGGCCTCGTGATACCACAGTTCTTGATGCTCACCGGCGGGGTTGTCGCGCAGATAGCCATATTCATAAAACGCATCGACCGCGTTGTCGGCCTGCCAGTTGGGGCGGTCGATCAGGGATGCGTCGCCCAGGTAGGTAAATTCTGACGAGTCGCGCGGACCCAGAAGGGGATGGTTGATAATCATGGAACGGTCCCCTCAGTGCAGGTTGGGCTGGTTGCCCACACCTTTTTCGTCGATCATTCGACCCGTCTTGAACCGGTCGAGGCGATAGGCGGTGGCGACCGGATGCGGTTCGTCTTTCGCCAGCAAGTGAGCAAAGCAATGACCCGAGGCCGGGGTCGCCTTGAACCCGCCATAGCACCAGCCACCGTTGAAATAGAGCCCCTCGATCGGCGTGCGGTCGATGATGGGCGAGCCGTCCATCGACATGTCCATCACGCCACCCCACATCCGCAACAGGCGCGCGCGCCCGATCATCGGCATCAAGGCTACGCCGCCTTCGCAAACGTCTTCAACCACAGGCAGGTTGCCGCGTTGGGCATAGGTGTTGTACCCGTCGAGATCACCGCCAAAGACCAGACCACCCTTGTCGGATTGGCTGACATAGAAGTGACCCGCGCCAAAGGTAATGACGCTGGGCAAGACAGGTTTCAGACCTTCGGAGACAAAGGCTTGCAATACATGGCTTTCGATGGGTAACCGCATTCCGGCCATTCCCATCACGCGCCCGGAATTGCCCGCGACCGCGCAGCCGACTTTGTTGGCACCGATAAACCCCTTGGTGGTCTCGATCCCCAGACATTTGCCGTTTTGGATCCGCAGGCCGGTGACTTCGCAGTTCTGGATGATATCAACGCCGTGCATATCGGCAGACCGCGCAAAGCCCCACGCCACCGCATCATGGCGCGCAGTGCCTGCGCGGCGCTGCACCAGACCGCCCTTGATCGGAAATCGGGCGTCGTCGAAATTCAGGTAGGGGTGTTCCTTGCGCACCTGCTCGGCATCCAGCAATTCGGCATCGGCGCCGTTCAGGATCATCGCGTTGCCGCGCCTTGTATAGGCGTCGCGCTGGCCGTCGGTGTGGAACAGGTTGATGATCCCGCGCTGGCTCATCATGGCATTGTAGTTCAGGTCCTGCTCCAGCCCCTCCCACAGCTTCATGGAGAATTCGTAAAACGGCTCATTCCCGTCCAGCATGTAGTTCGAACGCACAATTGTCGTGTTCCGCCCGACATTGCCGCCGCCGATCCAGCCCTTTTCGACCACGGCTACGTTGCGCTGACCGTATACCTTGGACAAGTAATGCGCCGTGGCCAGTCCATGGCCACCGCCACCGATGACGACTATGTCGTAGTGCGCCTTGGGTTCGGGCTCGCGCCAGACCGGTTTCCACCCTTTGTGGCCGGTAAGCGCCTCTTTGATAACTCGAAAGCCGGAGTATCGCATGAATCGGACCTTTTTTTGCCAGAATTCACTATTCTATGCGGTTTGAACATCCTCAGATGCGACATCGGTTTGATTGAATCAGACTTGGTGATGCGTCTCTTTGCGCTGAATATCGGCAAACCACTGCACAAAGGCATCGACCTCAGGCGAACGGCGCTGCACTGCCATAAAATACCCTTCGCTGGCCGCGGCGGAGGCATCTGATGCATGTACGACCTGACCGGTCTGCAGGGCGTGATCGGCGATCAGGGCGTTGACCAATGCAACGCCGTTGCCTGTCGTGGCAAGATGCAGAGCAAGGCCGTAGGAATCGACATAGAACACAGGGGTGCCAATCGGTTGGTCGGTCGCTTCGGCCCAAGAGTCCCAATTGTCCGACGTGCCAACAGTTCCGATAAGCGGCAAGTCTTGCAAACCGCCCAAATGCTGCGGTGCTTTCACCGCGATCAAGTGATTGGGCCGCAGTGCCATTGCATCCCGTCCCACCTGCTTTTCCGACCCGAATCTAATCTCTACGTCGGCGCGGGAGGCGGCGAATTCATCCGGCCAGATCGTACTGACGAACCGCACAGAAGTATCGGGATACCGTTGCTGAAATCGCGGAAGGGCCGGGGAAATCACCCATTCCAGCACACTGACCGAGGCCGCAACGGTAATATGCCGCGCTCGTTCCCCGGCCAGGTAGGGCGAGGCGGCAGAGTGCAGCATCTCAAGCGCGGCTTCGACCTGTGGCAGCAGTTTGCGGCCTTCGTCGGTCAGGGACAGCCCGCGCGCATGGCGGTGAAACAGCACCACGCCCAACCGCGTTTCCAGTGATCTGATCTGCTGGCTGACGGCGGATTGCGTCAACCCGACTTCCTCGGCGGCGGCGGTCGAACTCAGGCGTCTAGCCGCAGCTTCGAACGATCTGAACCAAGTCAGCGGGGGCAAGGATTTCGACATTGGTAACCTACATATTAGAGTCACTAATACCTAAGACCAAAGTTCTTTCGTTTGTCAAAGCAGTCCCTTGGCGAGGATAGTTTGCCAACGACAGAAAAGGGGGGCGCGCTCGTGGAGCCAAACATTCGGAAAATCGTGACCTATGACGAAGAGGTTCTGGTCGAAGGATTTCGCAAGGCCGAGCGCCCGTGGCGGATGTTTGCAGTGGCCGCGGTGGTGTCAAACCCCTGGGCGGGCCGCTATGTCGAAGACCTGCGGCCCGAAATTCTGAGCTTTGCGCCGATTCTGGGCGAAGAGCTGACCAGCCGGATGATCGCGTTGGCGGGCAGCGGCGACGCCATCGAAGCGTATGGCAAGGCCGCGGTGGTGGGGTTGGATGGCGAGGTCGAGCATGCCTCGGGCCTGATCCACACGCTACATTTCGGCAATCATTTCCGGCAGGCGGTGGCGGCGAAATCCTATCTGTCATTCACCAATACGCGCGGTCCGGCCAATGCGCCGATCATGGTTCCGTTGATGGACAAGAACGATGCGGGTCGCCGGTCCCATTACCTGACGCTGCAATTCGCCATTCCCGACGCCCCGCGCGCGGATGAGGTGGTGATCGTGCTGGGCGGCGCAACCTCGGGGCGTCCTCACCATCGGATCGGAGACCGGTATCAGGATTTGAAGGATCTGGGTCATGACGTGGACAACCCGGCCTCGGTCTGAATTCAGCAATCTGGCCGCGATTGATGCGGGCACAGGGCCGCTGGTCGTTCTGCTGCACGGTGTCGGCTTGCGGGCCGAGGCCTGGGGCGGGCAGATCGAGCCGTTGGTGTCCACCGGGTTTCGCGTGCTGTGTCCCGATATGCCCGGGCATGGCGAAACCCCGTACACTTCGGCCAGCGGGCTGGACGGCTATGCCGCTCCGGTTGCTGCGATGATACAGGAACCTGCCGTATTGATCGGGCATTCGATGGGGGCGCTGATTGCAACGCATATCGCGGCCTTGGGAAACCCTAATGTCAAAGGCGTTGCCGCTTTGAACGCTGTTTATCAGCGGCCGGAAGCAGCCCGACAAGCGGTCTTGTCGCGGGCGTATGCGTTGGATGAGGCGCACCCAAATGACCCGACGGTCACTCTGCAACGGTGGTTTGCCAAGGATGCGTCAGCGGAACGCGATGCCTGCGCGCACTGGCTGCAAGAGGTCGATCCGCGCGGATACAAAGCGGCCTACACGGTGTTCGCCGAAAGCGATGGTCCTACCAAGGCGCAGCTGGCGGCAATTGACTGCCCTGCCGTGTTTCTGACGGGAGCGGACGAGCCGAATTCAACCCCCCGGATGTCGCGCGACATGGCCAGGTTGGCGCCACAGGGACGGGCGGAAATCATCCCGAATGCGGCGCATATGATGCCGATGACCCACGCGGATGCGGTCAACGCCATCCTGCTGCGCTTGCTGCAGGAGTGCTTGCCATGACGACGCTTGATCCGCGCGCCCTGCGTGATGCCTTCGGCAGCTTTATGACCGGTGTGACGGTGGTGACAACACGCGATGCGACCGGCGCTCCGGTCGGGTTCACGGCCAATTCCTTTTCCTCCGTCTCCCTCGATCCGCCGTTGTTGCTGGTCTGTCCGGGGAAGTTCCTGTCCAGCTACGAGGTTTTCACCAACTGCAGACACTTCGCCATCAATGTTTTGGCCGAGGGGCAGCAGGACGTCTCCAACACCTTTGCTGGGTACAAGGGAGATCGGTTCGCCAAAGTCGCCCACCGGAACGGTGTGCACGACCTGCCTCTGATCGACGGGGCGCTTGCGCAGTTCTGCTGTGAAACGCATCAAGCCATCCCCGCGGGAGATCATACCATTCTGATGGGTCAAGTGTGCGAGTTCTCGCACGCTGCGGGTGACGGCCTTGGCTATGTAAGCGGGTCTTATTTCAGCCTTGGGCTGGAGCGTGAGATGGACTCGAAAGTGCCAACACTTTGCGGCGCAATCATAACGGCAGATGACAAGGTTCTGTTGGAGCATCAAGACGGGCGTTTCCGCCCCGTTCAGGTCGCGGGGGCCGAACCCGGTGGCCAGCGAAACAGGCTGGCGCAGGGGCTGGCCAAGCGGGGCATTCAGGCGCGGATCGATCAGGTCTATTCCGCGTTCAACGATGCGGATACCAAGCTGCACTACACGTTCTTTCTGGCCTCGGTCGAACTGGCAGCGCCACCTGAAAACACCCGTTGGGTCGCGGTCGAAGACCTGCCCAACCTGACCTATGCCACCCCCGGCATTCACCACATGATGTCCCGCTTCGCGCGTGAGGCTCAGACCGGCGATTTCGCCCTGTATCTGGGCGACGCCGAACGGGGCGACATTCACGATTTTCGCTAAAGGAGCCGGATGATGGAGTTTTCTCTGTTTGCCCATATGGAGCGTCTGACGCCCGACCAGCCGCATGACGTTCTCTATGATGAATTTGTCGGTCTGGCGAAAATGGCCGATGAGGGTGGAATGCGTGCGGTCTGGACTGGTGAGCATCACGGGATGGAGTTCACCATTGCGCCCAACCCTTTCCTGCCTCTGGTCGATCTTGCGCACCATACCAAGAATGTGCGGCTGGGAACGGGGACGGTAATCGCGCCGTTTTGGCATCCGATCAAACTGGCTGGCGAGGCTGCGGCGGCGGATCAGATCACCAAGGGTCGCATTGAATTGGGGGTCGCTCGCGGCGCCTATTCGTTTGAATACGAGCGTTTGGCACCGGGCATGGACGCGTGGGAGGCCGGGCAAAAAATGCGCGAATCAACGCCTCTGCTGCCGAAGATATGGCAGGGCGACTGCGCCCATGAGGGTGAGTTCTATTCCTTTCCGGCCACGACTTCGGCCCCGAAGCCAATGCAGGATGGTGGCCCGCCGATCTGGATCGCGGCGCGTGATCCCAACAGTCACGAATTTGGCGTGCATAATGGGTTCAATATTCAGGTCACCCCGCTTTGGCAGGGGATGGACGAGATCGAAACGTTAATGGGCCGTTTCAACGAAGCCTGTGGCAGCTATGCCGGACCACGGCCAAAAATCATGCTGCTGCACCACACCTATGTTGGCAAAGACGACGCCGATGTGGCGCAAGGGGTCGAGGACTTGCGGCGCTATTACAATTATTTTGGTGCGTGGTTCCTGAACAAACGACCCATTCAGCAGGGGCTGATCGAACCGATCTCGCAACAGGAAATGGACGCAAACCCGATGTACACAACCGAGAAATTGGGCCGTGACCTGACCGTCGGAACCGCGCAGCAAGTGATCGACCGGATCAAACGTTACGAGGATCTGGGCTATGATGAGTTTTCGTTCTGGATCGACAGCGGCATGACCAACGACCGCAAACGCGCCTCGCTGGCGCGGTTCATCGACGACGTCATGCCAGCCTTTCAGTGAGGACAACCATGGGAAACCTTCCGCATTTTCAACTGTTCATTGATGGCGAATGGACCGAAGGGTCAGAGGCTCAGGTCATGACCTCAGAAAACCCGGCGACCGGGCAGGGATGGGCGACATTCGCCTGCGCGTCGGCCGGGGATATTGAACGCGCAATTGCCGCAGCCAAACGGGTTCTTGACGATCCTGAGTGGCGGGACATGACTCAGACTGCGCGGGGAAAGCTGCTCTATCGTTTGGCTGATCTGGTTGCCGAAAACGCCGCGCGTCTGGGAGAGTTGGAGACAACCGATAGCGGTAAGCTGCTGGCGGAAACCTCGGCGCAAACGGGATATGTGGCGGACTACTACCGCTATTTCGCAGGGCTTGCGGATAAGGTCGAAGGCACAGTTCTCCCCATCGACAAACCCGATATGCACGTCTTCACCACGCGCGAACCCATCGGGGTTGTCGCGGCTATCGTGCCGTGGAATGCGCAGATGTTCCTGACGGCCACCAAACTGGGTCCGGCCCTCGCAGCGGGGTGTTCGGTGGTGTTGAAAGCCTCGGAAATCGCGCCTGCGCCGATGCTGGAATTTGCGCGTTTGATCGAACAGGCCGGGTTCCCGCCCGGCGTCGTCTCGGTCATTACCGGAGACGCCGAAAACTGCGCCATTCCGCTGACCCGCCATCCCGATATTGACCGAATTGCCTTCACCGGAGGGCCGGAAACCGCGCGGCATGTGGTGCGCAATTCGGCAGAGAACTTTGCGGTGACCTCGCTGGAATTGGGTGGCAAGTCCCCAATCCTCGTGTTTGACGACGCCGATCTGGACGGCGCGGCGAACGGGCTGATCGCGGGGAACTTTGGTGCGTCCGGTCAAAGCTGTGTGGCGGGGACGCGCGGGCTGGTGCATCGGCCCATTCTGGAGCCATTGATTGAACGGATCGAACAGAAGGCCAGCGCCATTCGCTTGGGTGACCCGCTGCACTCTGATACTCATGTTGGCCCGCTCTGCACCGCAGCGCAGGTCCGAAAGATCGAGGCGACATTGGCCTCGGCGCAAGGGCAGGGCGCGGTGATCCGATTTGGCGGTGCGCCTGCGGATCGTCCGGGCAACTACATGACGCCAACGCTGGTTCAATGCACCTCACCCGAGACCGAAACGCTGAAGGTTGAGATGTTCGGGCCGGTGATGTCTCTGCTTCCTTTCGACACCGAAGACGAGGCCATCGCGCTGGCGAACAGCACGCCCTACGGGCTGGGTTCGGGCGTCTTCACGCAGAATCTGGCGCGGGCGCATCGGGTATCTAAACGGATCAGGGCGGGGATTTGCTGGGTGAACACCTACCGTGCGATCTCTCCGATTGCGCCGTTTGGCGGGTTCAATCAGTCAGGCTATGGGCGTGAGGCAGGGGTTGAGGCGATCCTGGACTACACCCGGACCAAAACCACCTGGATCAGCACCGCGCAAGAGCCGATGGCGAACCCGTTTGTAATGCGCTAAGCCTGTGTAAACGCAGGGGAGGGCGCTGATGAAATTGGAGAAACCGAATTTTGTAGCACCAGCGGACGCGAATGAGCGCAAGGCCGTTCCTCCGGTCATCTGCTACCCCCCCGAGACGTTGGAACAGCCGAATCTCGCTGCGCTAACCACGCTGCGGGTAGGGGCCGGCAAAACGGCCGAGGCTATCGCAGCACCACGGGATGCCACTTGTATCGACGTGCCTGCGGGGGCGTTTGTTCGGGTGTTGTCGGTCGATGGCCCGCAGGTCGGTGACTTGAACATGTGGAACAAACATGACCTGACCGAGCGGTTCTATTCCGGAAAGACCCGCGCTTTGCACGGAACCCACCTGTCGACCGGCGACCGCATGTGGTCGAGCTTTCCCAACATGCGGCCAATGGCGACCATCGTGAACGATACGTTGGACTGGTATGGGTTCGATGCCTTTGGTGGCTCGGTCCATGACGTGATCGGGACGCGCTGTGATCCCTATACCGGACGGTTGCTGTCGGGCGATGACTACCACTATTGCTGCCATTCCAACCTGACCCGCGCCCTGGCCAGCCATTGCGATCTACCGCTGCATGAGGCCGAGATGCTGGTACATGATGTGCTGAACGTCTTCATGTGCACCGGCTTTGCCCGCGACACCGGGCAGTATTTCATGAAGGCCAGCCCGGTGCGTCCGGGGGACTATCTGGAATTCTTCGCCGAGATCGACCTGATCGTTGGGCTCTCGGCCTGTCCCGGCGGCGATTGTTCGTCCGAACATTCGTCGGACGCTGCGGCCTGTTTTCCGCTGGTGATGGAGGTCTATGATCCCGGCGAGGAGGTGCGTGCAGCGCATGTGCAACCGCCGCGGTCCTCTTATGACCGTACCCATGGGACAGGTTAAGACGTCAGGCGGCGCCCCAAACGGTTCAACATCCGGCAGCACAAGTCGAGCTGTTCGATCTCGACATACTCATCGGCCTTGTGCGCCTGTGTGATCGAACCCGGCCCGCAGACAATCGCGTGCACGCCGAGTTGCTGGAACAGTCCGGCTTCGGTGGCAAAGGCGACGACGCCCGTGCCATTGGCGCCGGTCAGTTCGGCGACCAGTTCGCGGGCGGCGTTTTCGTCCATGGGTTCCAACCCTTCGACCTCGGCTACGGCCTCTTGTGTGATGCTGGCCTCGGGATGAACGGCCTGCATTTCCGGCAGGAGAGTGTGCTGCACATAGTCCGACAGGGTATTGCGCACCAGTTCCGCATCGCTGGATTGAACGGGGCGCATTTCCCATGCGACCTCGGCCTTGCTGGCGATGACGTTATGAGCAACGCCGCCCGAGATGCGCCCGACATTAACCGTGGTCCAGGGTGGTTCGAACGGGCTGCCCTTGGGCGTGCGGGATTTCAGGATGTGACGTAACTCCAGCAGCTTGCCGATATAGCGCGCCGCGTATTCCGCCGCGTTGACACCGTCATCGGGGGCCGAGCTGTGCCCTTCGAGGCCGACAAAACTGGTGGTGTATTCGAAGCAGCCTTTGTGCCCTTCGATTACCCGCATTTCGGTCGGTTCTCCAATGATCGCGATATCCGGAACAATGCCGCGCTCGGATAGGTCGTTCACCAGGTTCTGCGCGCCCAGACAGCCGGTTTCCTCGTCATAGGTAAAGGCAAAATGCAGCGGTTGGGTCAGTTTGCTGGTGTCCACTGTCTCAGCAAAAGCAAGGGCGGCGGCAATGAACCCCTTCATGTCGCAGGTGCCGCGACCATACAACCGACCGTCCCGTTCGGCCATCTGAAATGGATCCGTGGTCCAGTCCTGATCGGCCACGGGAACCACATCCGTATGGCCCGACAGAAGAATGCCTCCGGGCATGTCCGGCCCCAGCGTGGCGAAGACATTGGCCTTGGCTCCGGTCGCATCCCGCGTCTCAATGCACCGCGCGCCCAGCGCCTCAAGCCGTTCGGTGAGGTAGCGACTGATCTCAAGGTTGCTGTCTGCGGACACCGTTTCAAAGGCGATCAGGTCGGCCAGGATTTCGGTGGTTCTGGTCAGGGTCATGGTTTCACAAACAGTTTGCGGGGCCGGTCGCAGAAACACTCGGCGGGTCCGGATTCGGTGATCAGGATCGACTCGGTGATCTCAAGGCCCCAGTCGTCCATCCAAAGGCCGGGCATGAAGTGGAAAGTCATTCCGGGTTCCAGAACAGTCTCATCTTCGGCGCGCAGGGATATGGTGCGTTCGCCCCAATCTGGTGGATAGCTGAGGCCCACCGGATAGCCGCAGCGTGCACCGCGCTCGATCCCGGCGCGTTCCAGCGGCGCGGCCAGCGCCAGTGCAATATCTCGCGCTTGGTTGCCCGCACGGGCGGCATCCAACCCGGCCTCAAGCCCTTCGACCAGAGCGGCCTCGGCTCGTAACAGGTGGTCGGGCGGCTGGCCCAAAAAAACGGACCGACAGAAGGGCGTGTGATAACGGCGGTAACAGCCGGACAGCTCGAAAAACGTGCACTCGCCGGATTTGAAGGGCGCGCCATCCCATGTCAGATGCGGGGCGGCGGCGTCCGGACCAGAAGGCAGCAGAGGCACGATGGCGGCGTAGTCCCCCCAATCGCTGTCCACGCCCGAGATCGCATCGTGATAAATCTGCGCGACCAACTCGTTCTTGCGCAGCCCCGGTTCAACCCGCTCCAGCACGCCGTCGATCACGTGTTCCGAAATCCGGGCGGCCTTGCGCATCAGGGCAATTTCTTCACCCGATTTCACAGCGCGCTGCCAGTTCACCAGCGCGTTCGCGTCGACCAGTTCGGCCTGCGGCAGCTCTGACAGCAAGGTCAGATGCGCCTTGGCCGAGTAGTAATAGCTGTCCAACTCGACCCCAATCCGTCCCGAACCCAAGCCGCAGTCGCGGATCAGCGCCGCAAGGTCCTGCATCGGGTGTCGGATGGTCGATTGCACATAATGGTCCGCATAACCGAATATCCGATCGTCCGGCATCCAGACCGTGCGCCGCGCGCCGTTGGCATCCTGACTGCGGCCCCACCAGATCGGATCGCGGTCATGCAGGACCAGAACGCCCTGATGCACGTAGAAGGACCAGCCCTCATACCCCGTCAGCCACGCCATGTTCGACGGGTCTTCGACAAACAGCGCGTCCAGACCAGCGGCGGCCATGGCTGCACGCGTCTTTGTCAGCCGACGATCATATTCAGCCTGGCTGAAAGCCGGATCGGCATGGGCCATGGGTTGCTCCGTGCGGTGTCTGAGTTTTGTTGACAGAACTAGACGAATCCGATCACGTCAATGGGCAACACAGGGAAGACGTTCAGTTGAAAATCACATCCAACCCGTATCGTGCCGGTCAGAAACTGATCGAGGGCGCACCGTTTCCGTCTACGAATGTGGCGCGCGCCTCGGAATTGATCGCGCGTTGCCTGTCTGCTGCCGAAACCCCTTTGCGCGATGTGCAGGGGTTGGCAGATGTCGCGAACCTGTGGGTCAAGGATGAACGTGGGCGGATGGGGCTGGGATCGTTCAAGGCTTTGGGCGCGGCCTATGTCATCGCGCGCCATGCAGCAGAGATTGCCGAGACGCCGGACAACACAACGCTGCCCGGTCGCACCTATGTTACGGCCAGCGCGGGGAACCACGGCCTAAGCGTGGCGTCGGGTGCGCGCAGGTTCGGGGCCGACGCGGTAGTCTATATCGCCGAGACCGTACCCGAGAGTTTTGCCGAACGCTTGCGTGAACAAGGCGCGAAAGTTGTGCGCGAGGGCGCCGACTACGCGGCCAGTATGGACGCCGCCAGCAATGCGGCGCAGGATAACAGCTGGACTCTGCTGTCGGACAGTTCGTGGGAGGGTTATTTCGACCTGCCGCACATTCTGATGGAAGGGTACTTGCAGATGGCGGCCGAGGCCGCCCGGCAATGCCCGCAGGTGCCGACTCATATCATCTTGCAGGCCGGTGTCGGTGGAATGGCGGGCGCGGTTGCGGCCTATGCGCGAACCGTCTGGGGGGACGCGCCGCAGATCATCGTGGTCGAACCTGATGCGGCCCCGGCGTTGCAGGCCAGTATCGAGGCCGGCGCCTGCGTTTTCGCCGACGGCCCCGACAGCGTGATGGGGCGGCTTGATTGCAAGGAACCGTCGTTGATCGCTCTGAACGGGTTGGCCCGCGATGCTGACAGGTTCCTGACCCTTTCCGATGCGCAAGTGACCGGGCATCTTCCCGCCATGGCCGCGGCGGGTATCGCCACCACTGCGTCAGGCGGGGCGGGGGTTGCGGCTGTCATGAATTCCGAAGTGCGCCGGGCTCTGGGCATCGGAGCAGATGCCCGTGTCTTGTGCTTCCTGTCCGAGATTGCTGAATGAGGGGCTTTGAGGCGTCCGAATTCCGCGCGCGAACGGACAGCGCACAGCGCTTGATGGAGCAGGCGGGCCTTTCGGCGCTGTTGCTGACGACCGAGCCAGAGATCCGCTATTTCACTGGCTACCTCACCCGCTTTTGGGAAAGCCCGACGCGCCCCTGGTTTCTGGTCCTTCCCGCGGCGGGCAAACCGATTGCAGTGATCCCGTCGATCGGAGCGGCGTTGATGACCCAGACATGGGTGGACGATATCCGCACCTGGAGCGCCCCGACTCTGGACGACGACGGTGTCAGCCTGCTGGCCGACACTCTGCGCGAGGTATGTCCGGCGGATGCAGTCATCGGCCTGCCGGACGGGCACGAGACCCATGTCCGTATGCCGCTGGCCGATCTCAACCGGTTGCAGCAGGGGCTGGGCAAGCGTCGTTTGGGCAGTGACGAAGGTATTCTCCGCGCCCTTCGGATGGTCAAATCCCCGGCCGAGATTGCCAAGATCGAAACCGCCTGCGCCATTGCCGGTCGGGCCTTCCAGCGCGTGCCCGAGATTGCCGGTGAGGGCGCTGCACTGGACGAGGTCTTCCGCCGATTTCAGATGCTGTGTCTGGATGAGGGCGCAGATTGGGTGCCTTACCTCGCCGGTGGCACCGGGCCGGGCGGGTATACGGATGTGATTTCACCGGCCCGCGCCACGGCGCTGCAACCCGGTGATGTATTGATGCTGGATACTGGGTTGGTTTGGGACGGGTATTTCTGCGACTTCGACCGCAACTGGTCGGTCGGAGCAGCCAGCACTCAGGTACGCGATGCCTATGCAACGCTGATCGAAGCCTCGGGCGCCGCATTCGAAGCTGCGCGCCCGGGTACAACGGCGTCAGAGCTGTTTCACGTCATGAACAAGGTGCTGTCCCGCACCTCGGGTGAGACTGGCGCGGGGCGGTTGGGGCATGGTTTGGGGATGTCGCTGACGGAATGGCCATCTTTGATCCCCTCCGATCATACGGTTCTGGAACCGGGAATGGTTCTGACGCTGGAACCCGGCATTGCGGTCGGCGACAAAATCCTCGTGCACGAGGAGAACATTGTTATCACCGAAGGGGCACCGCGCTTCATCAGCCCCAGAATCGGCCCGGAGTTGCCCGAGATATGAGTTATCTGCCCTACACGCTGGACAAGGACGATCCAGACGCCACGCCGATGGGGTTGATCGTCTTGCAAACCGACGAGACGATCGAACCCGAGTTCAACGCCTATTTTGCCGACCAGCGTGCGCCGGTGTATGTGTCGCGCATTCCCAGTGGGGCAGAGGTGACGAAAGACACTCTGGCGGAAATGGAGAAAGCCCTGCCTGCCGCCGCGGACCTGTTACCCAAGATTCGCCCCTACAAGGTGGTCGGATACGGGTGTACATCGGCCAGTTCGGTTATCGGGTCCGACCAGATCGAACGGATGGTTCGGAAAACCTGCGATACCGCTGTGGTCACCAATCCGCTGCGCGCGGCATCTGCCTGTGCGGCGCATTTGGGTGTTTCGAAATTCGCACTGCTGTCACCCTATATCGAAGAAGTGAACGAACCGCTGCGCCGGGCGTTTGCTGAAAACGGGGTTGTTATGGATGTGTTCGGCTCGTTCGGAGAGGCAGAAGAATCGAAAGTTGTACGCATTTCGCAGCGTTCCGTGGTGGATGCAGCGCTGAAACTTGGAGCTGATCCATCGGTTGAAGCTGTTTTCATAAGCTGCACGAATTTAAGAACTTTTGATGCAATCCCTGAAGTAGAAAACCGCCTGAAAAAGCCGGTTTTGTCCAGCAATCAAAGCCTTGCATGGCACATGCGGGACCTGAATTCAGCCTAGTGGCAATGCAGACGCAACCGAAAATGTCTGACCTTTGTCACATTTTGGTTGCGCGTTACGTCTCGCATGTCTTTTAATGAGGCCAATAGGTCTTTGAGATCCGGATAAACCGGGCAAACAACAGACCACAGGGAGCCAAGTTGGTATATGTCAAATGACGCAGCGTTCGTCGAGTTTCAGCGTGTCCAGAAGTCCTATGATGGCGAAGTACTCGTTGTAAAAGATTTAAACCTCTCAATGCCAAAAGGTGAGTTTCTGACAATGTTGGGCCCGTCGGGGTCCGGCAAGACAACTTGCCTGATGATGCTGGCCGGGTTTGAAACCGCCACGCATGGCGAAATCATGCTGGACGGGAAGCCGATCAATAATATCCCGCCGCATAAGCGAGGCATCGGGATGGTTTTCCAGAACTATGCCCTGTTTCCGCATATGACCGTGGCTGAAAACCTGTCCTTTCCGCTGGAAGTACGGAAAATGGGCAAGGATCAGCGTGAGGAAAAGGTGAACCGCGCGCTGGATATGGTGCAGATGGGGGCATTTGGCAGCCGCCGCCCGGCACAACTCTCCGGTGGTCAGCAGCAGCGGATCGCACTGGCGCGTGCGCTGGTGTTCGAACCAGAGCTGGTTCTGATGGACGAACCGCTGGGCGCGCTGGACAAACAGTTGCGAGAACATATGCAGTTCGAAATCACCCGTCTGGCGCATGAACTGGGGATCACCACCGTTTACGTGACCCACGACCAGACCGAGGCGCTGACAATGTCGGACCGTGTCGCCGTGTTCGACGACGGCCGTATTCAGCAACTGGCTCCGCCGGACCTTCTGTATGAAGAGCCTGAAAATAGCTTTGTTGCGCAATTCATTGGTGAAAACAACACATTGGAAGGTGTTGTTAAGTCAATCGATGGCGACTCGTGCGTGGTTGTTCTGGATGACGGATCCGAAATTGATGCCAAGCCGGTGAACGTCCACAATGCGGGCGAACGCACCAAGGTTTCTATCCGCCCCGAACGCGTCGAGTTCAACAAGGACCGTTTGCACGCCGATGCGCATACGCTGAAGGCCACGGTGAAAGAGTTCATCTATATGGGCGACGTGTTCCGCTTCCGCCTGTCCGTGGCGGGCAATGATGACTTCATCATCAAGACCCGGAACGCGCCGGATGCGGTCAGGTTGCGCCCCGGCCAGGATGTCGAGATCGGCTGGCTGGCCCAGGATTGCCGGGCGTTGGACGCCTGATTCTGGAATTCCCCGTGTGATCCGCCCGGGTGCGCGGGACATCAGATGATCGGGTTGCCCCGTGATCCGATCCTCAAAGCTAAAATTAACGGGTAAAACAGGGAGTTAACAATGAAAGTTACCAAAACCACTCTTTTGGCAAGTGCGGTTGCCGCAATTGCCGGTGGCGCGATGGCTGAAGAGATGACGATCGTCTCGTGGGGCGGCGCATACTCCAAATCGCAGCTCAAAGCGTATCACGAGCCCTATTCGGAAAAGACCGGTATCACCATCCTGAATGACGACAGCTCGAACGAAGCGGTCGCCAAACTGCGTGCGATGAACGAAGCGGGTAACATCACTTGGGATGTGGTTGATGTTGTGGCCTCGGACGCGATCCGTCTGTGCGACGAAGGTCTGGCGCTGGAAATCGACTTCGACACCCAACTGGCTCCGGCGCCGGATGGCACACTCGCATCCGAGGATTTCGGCGATCTGCTGGTCAGCGACTGCTTTATCCCGCAAATCGTGTATTCGACCACTTTCGGCTATCGCACCGATCTGGTCGGCGACACACAGCCCAGCGACATCTGCGCAGTGTTCGACCTGGAAAACTATCCCGGCAAGCGTTCGCTGGAGAAGCGGCCGATCAACAACATGGAATGGGCACTGCTGTGTGATGGCGTTGCCAAGGACGACGTCTATGACGTTCTGGCAACTCCGGAAGGGCAGGATCAGGCATTGGCCAAGCTGGACACGATCAAGGACAGCGTTGTCTGGTGGTCTGCAGGTGCCGATACGCCGCAACTGCTGGCTGATGGCGAAGTTGTTATGGGTTCGACCTATAACGGTCGTTTGTTCAGCGTGATCGAAGAGCAAAAACAGCCCGTCGCTATGCTGTGGGACGCACAGGTTTTCGACCTGGACGGCTGGATCATCCCGGCGGGCCTGAGCGAAGAGCGTCAGCAGCGCGCGTTGGACTACATCATGTTCGCAACCGATACGCAGCGTCTGGCGGATCAGGCCAAGTACATTTCGTACGGTCCGGCCCGTGCTTCGTCGGCACCGCTGGTTGGTCAGCACGCTGAACTGGGCATCGACATGGCACCGCACATGCCGACCGATCCGGAAAACGCCAAGAACACGTTCCTGTATAACTACGAGTTCTGGGCGGACTACCGCGACGATATAGACGCGAAATTCCAGGCATGGCTGGCACAATAAGCTTGTCTTGATACGCAAGGTCGGGGCCGCCAATGGCCCCGACCCACCAAAGACCAAGGGACGCAGATGACTGACGCTACTCAATCCGGTCCGATGCTGGCCGCAGATGGCACGCCACTGAAGAAATCACTGGCGCGATCCCTGCGCCGCCGCAAACTTCGGGCGCTGGCCCTTGTTGCGCCCTTGTTGCTGTTTGTTCTGCTCTCTTTCGTGATCCCGATCGTTTCGATGCTGTTCCGCTCGGTCGAAAACGGAATCGTTGCCGAAACGCTCCCACTGACTGTGGTTGAGCTGAAGAATTGGGATGCCGAGAGCAGTGAGCTGCCCGACGAAGCCCTTTACGCCGCCTTTGCCAAGGACATGGTCGAGGCTGTTGAGGCAAAAACGCATACCAGACTTGGCACGCGTCTGAACTATGAACAGACTGGAATGTCTTCGATGTTCCGTAAATCTGGACGCAAAATCAAGCGCCTGGACCCCGAGGCTGATGCGCCGTTCAAGGAAAAGCTGATCGAGATTCATGACGGCTGGGGCGATGTCGAAACTTGGCGCACGATCAAGACCCATGCGGTCCCGATCACCAATGGCTATTTCCTGAACGCCATCGACATGCGCCGTACGCCCGAAGGCGCGCAGGCGCAGCCCGAGGACAAGCAAATCCTGGTCAAGCTGTTTGGACGCACGCTGTTCATGTCGCTGATCATCACCGGGTCCTGCATTTTGCTGGCTTATCCGGTCTCGTACCTGCTGGCGACGCTGCCAATGCGGGTTTCCAATCTGCTGATGATCCTTGTCTTGCTTCCGTTCTGGACGTCGCTGCTGGTGCGAACTTCTGCATGGAAGGTCATGTTGCAACAGCAGGGCGTGATCAACGAAACGCTGGTCTGGCTGGGATTGGTCGCGGACGATGCGCGGCTTGTGATCATCAACAACCAGTTCGGAACGATCATTGCCATGACGCACATCCTGCTGCCGTTCATGATCCTGCCGATGTATTCGGTGATGCAGACCATTCCGCCATCCTATACCCGCGCGGCCAAGTCGATGGGGGCGACCAACTGGACGACCTTCTGGCGGATCTATTTCCCGCAATCCATTCCGGGTATCGGAGCGGGGTCCATCCTCGTATTCATTCTGGCCATCGGTTACTACATCACACCCGAGATCGTGGGCGGCACCAAGGGTGTCTTCATCTCGAACCGGATTGCCTACCACATCTCGTCCTCGCTGAACTGGGGTCTGGCGGCGGCGCTGGGGGCGATCCTGCTGGCGGTCGTTCTGTTGCTCTACTGGTGCTACGACAAGATCGTGGGCATCGATAACGTGAAACTGGGATAAAGATCATGGCAGCACTTACACCTATATCCCGCAAGCCGTTGTCGGTCGTCCTGCCGGCGGTCGCCATTGCCGGAGGTTTCTTCGGTATGTTCGTTGGGGCCGGGCAGGGCAATGTCCTGCTGGGTGTCCTGATCGGTGCCGCACTGATGGCAGGGCTGGCCTGGGTCTATATCACTCTGCTCGACAATGAACGTGTTGCGCGCTGGATTACCGTTCTGGGGCTTGCCGCGATCGGGTTTTTCTTTGCCGGGTTCACCGGCCTGATCGTCGGGCTGCTGGCGGGGTGGTTCTTTGCCTTTTTCATCTTCTGGCTGTACGAAGGGCGTTATCGGCAAAAGCTGTTGCCTTATCTGACAGGTCGGCAGGTGTTCGAACATTACCTGTTCCGCGTGATTTGCGGTGCCATCTTTGTCTTCCTGATCACGCCGATCCTTGTGGTGCTGCCACTTTCGTTCAACGCGCAGGACTTCTTCACCTTCACGCCTGAAATGCTGCGTCTGGACCCCGAGGGGTATTCGCTGAAGCATTACCGCGATTTCTTCACCAACAATGAATGGCAGCGCAGCTTCAAGAACTCGCTGATCATTGCGCCGATTGCGACGATCATCTCGGTGTCGCTGGGGACGCTGGCAGCCATCGGCCTCAGCCAATCGCATGTTCCGGGGCGCCGGGCCATCATGGGCATCCTGATCTCACCGATGATCGTTCCGCTGATCATCTCGGCGACGGGGATGTTCTTTTTCTACAGTGACATCGGGCGGTTCCTTGAGGGGACTCTGGGTATGGACAAGAACTTTGTGGGCTATGTGAAAGTCGTTCTGGCCCACGCGGTTCTGGGTATTCCCTTCGTGATCATCACTGTGACTGCGACTCTGGTGGGCTTTGATCAGTCGCTGACGCGGGCGGCTGCGAATATGGGGGCAGGGCCGGTGCGGACCTTCTTCAAGATCCAGATGCCGCTGATCCTGCCGGGCGTGATCTCGGGCGGCCTGTTTGCCTTCATCACCTCATTCGACGAGGTCGTGGTGGTGCTGTTCGTCGGCTCGGCCAGTCAGAAAACGCTGCCATGGCAGATGTTTACCGGTCTTCGTGAGCAGATCAGCCCGACCATTCTGGCGGTGGCGACCATCCTTGTGGTGATCTCGATTGCGCTGCTGACCACGGTCGAACTGCTGCGGCGTCGGTCCGAACGTCTGCGGGGCCTCAGCCCGGCTTGACGCGACTCGAAAGCTGATTTAGCGATTTCACCATGCACTCCGGTCACGATGGCGTCGTGACACAAGGCGGGGTGCATGGCTCTCGGTTCCCGAGGCCGCTTGTCCTGAACGCCGGGGCTTGTGGCCGGGCGGTGCTTGTCCGGCATTGAGGAGAGACCAAATGACCGATCTGCAAAATCGCCCCGAGTTCTTTACCAGCCACAACGGCGACAAGGCTCCGCTGCCTTTCAGCAAGGCGGAATACGCCCGACGTCTGGCCAGCCTGCGCGCGACGATGGCGGCGCGCGATATCCCGGCGGTGCTGCTGACGTCGATGCACAACATCGCCTATTACTCGGGCTTTCTGTATTGCGCGTTCGGCCGTCCGTATGGCTGCGTGGTAACACAGGACGCATGCACAACCGTGTCGGCGAATATCGACGCGGGGCAGCCATGGCGTCGCTCGGTCGAGGAAAACGTCATCTACACCGACTGGAAGCGGAACAACTATTGGCGCGCTGTGGCCGGTTTGATCGGTTCCGCTCGTCGTATCGGGATCGAGGGCGATCACATGACGCTGGCCATGCGGGATACGGCGCTGGACATGTTGGGTGCGCCGGAACTGGTGGATATCGCCCCCGATACGATGGCCGCGCGGATGGTGAAATCCGCCGAAGAAATCGAACTGATCAAAGGCGGTGCGCGTACGGCTGACGTTGGCGGCGCGGCCATCCATGCCGCGATCCGTGAAGCTGCGACCGAAATCGAAATTGCGATGGCCGGACGTGACGCGATGGAGGCCGAGATCGCGCGCGCCTATCCGGATGCCGAATACCGTGACACGTGGGTTTGGTTCCAGTCTGGCCTGAATACCGATGGCGCACATAACCCGGTTACCAAACGGGCGTTGCAAAAGGGCGATATCCTGTCGCTGAACACGTTCCCGATGATCTCGGGTTACTACACCGCTTTGGAACGGACCCTGTTCCTTGGCGAACCCGATGCTGAAAGCCTGCGTATCTGGAAGGCCAACGTTGCCGCACATGAGCTTGGTCTGAGCCTGATCAAACCCGGTGCGACATGCTCGGGTATCACGGCCGAGATCAACCGCTTTTTTGCAGATGAAGGGCTGCTGCAATACCGGTCCTTTGGCTACGGCCATTCCTTCGGCATTCTCAGCCACTACTACGGCCGCGAGGCCGGGTTGGAACTGCGCGAGGATATCGATACGGTGCTGGAGCCGGGCATGGTTGTGTCGATCGAACCGATGCTGTGGATACCCGAGGGCCAGAAGGGCGCAGGCGGATACCGCGAGCATGACATTCTGGTCGTCGAAGAAACCGGTGCCGAGAATATCACCGGCTTCCCTTATGGGCCGGAACATAACACGATCAGCGCCTGATAGCGTTGCAGGGAAGGGTCGCCGACCCTTCCTGACATCCAACCCGAGGGCGGGGTTGATTGTCCGGTTCAGCGGTGTGTATCTGACGATACTGCTGGAAAGGATATGCCGTGGGACAATTCGAACTGCCATCGGGAACGGGTGTGTGCTTTATCAACCTCGATCGGGTGCCCGAGAGGGCCTCTTTCATGGAAGCTCAGTTCGCTCACACAGGTCTGGTCGGCGCGCAACGATTCAGTGCGGTTGACGGGCAACTCCCCGGAGCGCTTGCGGGTAATGGCTATGCCCCCGGAACCGGCAGCCGCTGGGGCCTGAAACAAAGCGAAATCGCCTGTTTCGAAAGCCACCGGGCCGTTTGGCAGGCCGCTGTGGATCAGGGTTTGAAGGCGGTTGCGGTCTTTGAAGATGACGTTGAAATGTCTGCCCAAGCCGGGAAGGTCATTACTGCGCTGCTGGATGGCGGAGACGGGTTTGACCTCATCAAACTGGACTACTCTCCGCGTTCCATGCGGTTTGGTCCGTTGCAGAAGGTCGCGGATGTCCCGGTCAGACCGATGCTGGAAATGGCCCCCAGCGCGGCCGCTTATGTCGTCACCCAGGCGGCCTGTCGAAAACTGTTGTCTTGGTCCGAGAGGTATTCGGACCACCTTGATGATTTCATTTCGATTCCGCGCCCTGATTGGCGCATGTATCAGTGCTTTCCGGCGGTCGGGGTGCAGATGATCTGGTCCAAGCAACAGGATCAGACGGCAGAAACCGTCAAGGTCAGTGAGCGGTCGCAGGACCAGAAAACCAACAGTGGTCTGGACAAGGGGCCTTTGTGGTTCCGCGCCCGGCGCGAGCTGCAAGCCGCTGGGCGCAAACTGTATTGGCGTGCGGGTGCTCAGCGCCGTTTGCTGAATGACGGCGGGTTTATCGGGTTCATTCCGTGCGCCGATGACCTGAGCGTGTGACCGCAAATTAGGCTCTGAATCCCCTGATATCAGCCCCGCAACGCATAAGCGTTAACAAAACTGTTGATTTGATATAACCTTGCAGTGTTGTTTGTGGTTAACGTTTGGGTGTTTGGTGTGGGGCAGACAATTTACGAAAGATACGGCGGGTTCAAAACCATCAGCCGGATCGTGATGACATTCTACGAAATGGCTTTGGAATCCGATCAGATCGGCGGCCATTTCGAAGATATTGATATGCCGCGCCTGATCGACCACCAAACCAAGTTCGTGTCTTCCTTGGTGGGCGGGCCTGCATCCTTCAGTGATGATCGGATTGAAGCGGTTCACCGACACCTCAATATCTCTCATGCGGACTTTGACGAGATGGCTGAGCTTTTCGGCGAGGCGCTGGCCATGCATGGTATGGAGGAAAGCCATATCAAGATCGCCCTGAGTGCTATCGAGGCCAAACGCGCGATCATTGTAGCGCGCGACGCCGCATGAGTATTCTGGCCATCAACGAACAGCTGCTTCGGGCGATCGGAGTTGGTGTTGCGGTCGTGCGCGCTTCGGATCTGAGCTTTGTTTTTCACAACGGGCCATTCGCGGAATGGTTCGGGAAGCCAGAAGAAGGGCAGACGCTGCTGGATTTGATTCCGTCGCTTGATCCGCGCGAGTTGGAGGACGTAAAGCAATCCGGCCTGCGGTATTCGGTTGAGCTGCAGATCAAGCCAAAGCGCAGAACGCTTATTTTTGCGACGACCGTTTCGCTGGCAAATGGCCTGTCCGAACAGGTTCTGGTTGTCGAATGCCAGAACATCACCCGCATCCGCGAATTGGAAAGCATGATCGACAGCTACTCGACCATGGTCGAGCGCAACACGCGGGAATTGGAGCGCGAGAAAGAGCGGGTGGAACGGCTGCTGCTGAACCTGATGCCGCGCGCGGTGTACGAAGAGTTTAAGACGTTCGGCGTTGTCACGCCTCAGCTATTCGATCAGGTGTCGGTGGTGATGCTGGATTTCGTGGGCTTCACGGATTTCGCGGCCAAGACCGACCCGACAGTGACGCTGAGCGAGCTGAACGACATTTTCACCGCCTTCGACCGCATCGTTGAACAGTTTGGGTGTGAGCGGATCAAAACCATCGGTGACGCCTACCTTGCCGTGTCGGGGATGCCGGACGAGACGCCGGATCACGCCACCGCCGTGGCGCATTGCGCGGTGCGGTTCCTGCGGTATCTTGAGCGGCGCAATGAAAGCCATCCGCATAAATGGCAGGCCCGGGTCGGGTTGGGCATGGGGGCCGCTGTGGGCTCGGTCGTGGGGATACAGAAATACGTCTATGACGTGTTCGGCCCGGCGGTGAACATTGCCGCGCGTCTGCAAGTCTTTGCAAACCCCATGAATATCGTTGCTCCGGAAGAGATGAAATACGCTCTGATCGACGAGTTTCAGGTCTCGGACATTGGGCGCGTCGACATTAAGGGCATGGGCGCGATGGATCTGATCAATGTGACTTCTGGCCTTAGCGTGCCGCAACCGTTGTCGCGTTTCTGACCCCTAATCGTCCTGCGGAACCAACCCTAGGCCGCGAAGATAGATGCCGATTCCGGACTCCAGCAAATCCTCGGGCGGGAAGGGAGAGCTTGCGCCGGTATTGCGGGCGAACAGTTCAACAACGCCATGGCTCAAGGCCCAGATATGGGCGCTGAACATCGACGCGGGCGGGCGTTTTTCAGGCGGGATGTGCTGTGACAGATCCGAGGCCGCTTTCTCCAGCACCGCTTTCGCCCTGTTCGCCGCCAGCGCCAGTTCGGGTGTGCGGTTGATGGAAATACCGCTTTCGAACATTGCGATGTAATGACCTGGATGCTTGCGCGCAAAGGCCAGATAGGCGCGACCCGTCGCTTCGAACGCCGCCAAGGCCGAAGGCTGGCCCTTGTCATAGGCGTATTGAATCAGATCCGCGAACATCTCATACCCCTGACGGGCGGCCTCGGCGATCAGGTCTTCGCGCCCGTGGAAATGCCGATAGACCGCAGCTGGCGTTACACCTGCGGTTTTTGCGGCCTCGGACAGGGTAAATCCAGTCGGGCCTTTTTCCTCGATCAAAGACAGCGCAGCCTCGATCAGAGCCTGTTTCAGGTTCCCGTGGTGATACCCGCGTTTCGTCATCCCCGTTTCAGGTGCCTTTGCTGTTTAAGCTGTCGGAATACATGACATAATCCGCGTTGTGGTCTTCGTCCACTCTTGGTCACGCATCCCAGATTTCCGGCCCGCCGCAGATATTGGGATCATTCGGCCCGATGGCGTCCTCGTCCTTTTCATCATAGTCCAGCGCATGCAGTACCCTGCGAATGGCCGCCAGCCGCGCGCGTTTCTTGTCGTCGGACCGAACGATGGTCCACGGGCAATGCTCGGAATGGCTGCGGGTCAGGGTTTCCGAGATCGACTCGCTGTATTCGGCCCATTTGTTCAGGCCCGCCACGTCGATCGGGCTGAGTTTCCACTGCTTTAGAGGGTCCGTTTCGCGGGACAGAAAACGGTTCAACTGCTCTGCACGGCCGACATTCAGCCAGAACTTGAACAGAGTAATCCCGTCATTCACCAGCCCGGTTTCCAGCGGCAGAACCTGCCTGAAAAACCGTTCACGCTGTTCTGCGGTACAGAAACCAAACACGTTTTCTACAACTCCGCGGTTGTACCAGCTGCGGTCAAAAAACACGATCTCACCGGCCGACGGCAGATGCTGGATGTAGCGCTGGAAGTACCACTGGCTTTGTTCGGTATCCGAAGGTTTACTGAGCGCTACGTTGCGCGCGCCGCGCGGGTTGAGGTTTTCGCGGAACCGCTTGATCGTACCGCCTTTGCCAGCCGCGTCCCGACCCTCGAAAATGAGGGCAATCCGTTGATCGGTTTCCTTGACCCATGACTGCATCTTGACCAGTTCAATCTGCAGCTTTTCCATCTCTTTTTCGTACGCTTTACGCTTCAAGCGCTCGTCGTAAGGGTAGGTCGGGTTCAGAATGTCGTCCTTTTCGGACTTTTCGATGGCTGAACGCACCTCTTTCGGGGCGTCCTTTTCGAAGTACTTTTCAATGGAACCTTTCTCGGAACGGGCCATGTGCTACCTCGCCATAAAATCCATATCCTACTATGGATTAGCCGAGGGCTTAACGCAAACCCGCACGTTGCGCGGCGCGGTCGATAGCGGCGGCAACTTCGGGCGCTGCCACGACTTGCGGCATATGCCCGATGCCTGGAAGTTCAATCAGTTCGGCACCGGGGATTTCGTCGATCAACCGGTGTGAATGCCATTCAAGACCAACGGTGTCATCGGCGGTGCCGTGAACGATTTCGGTGGGGACGTTGATCTCGCCATATCGGGGTTGTAGAGCTGTCACCTCTTCCAACAAGTTGGCGCGCTGCTTGGCATTGGCGTGCATCGAGGCGCGGCGCATTGTCAGGCCGGGGCCGAAGTGATCGGCATAACCCTCTGGGGCTGTCTGGGGCGCGAACACCCGGTCCAGCGCCTGTTCGACATACCATTCGGGCGCAAAAGCGGTGATCAGCGGCAGGGTTGCCGCGCTGCCGGCCGAGGTGGAAGCCAGTCGGTTGAAACCGTCCAGAGGCGTCTCCCACGGGATCGCCGCAGGTGCGATCAGGACCAGCGCGGAAATGTTGTCAGGCCGCGTTACCGCCCAGGCAAGCGATACCGATCCGCCATAGCTTTGACCTGCAACAATAGGTTTTTCGGCCCTCAGTTGAGCAGCAGCTTTCTGCAAGATTTCCGCTTGCTCTTCAATGGTTTCACCGTCCGGATTGAAGCTGGCACTGTAACCCAATCCGGGGCGGTCGAACACGATAACGCGGTAGTTTTCGGCCAAAATCGGGGCCAGCGCAAAGGTCATGTCGCGTGTATTGCCGCTGGAGCCGTGGAGCAGCACCACGTCCGGCCCTTCGCCCATCACAACGGCATGGACGGGAATGCCATCAACCTCAACGATCTGACCTTCGGGGGGAAACGAGGCCTCGGCGCGGGCCTCGTTCCGGACCGCGCGCCAGGTTGCGACGACCCACAGCATGACCATCACGGCCAGAACTATGATGCCGACGCGCAGCATTGGCTCAGGCCCTCAGATCAGTTTGATCGACGCCAATCCGGTTGATGTCGTAGGGGGTTGTGCCGTAAATCTCGCTGATCCAGTTGCCATAGAGCAAATGCGCGTGGCTGCGCCATCTGTTCTGCGGTGTCTGGGCGGGATCGTCGTCTGGATAATAATTCATCGGCACGTTGATCGGCGTGCCATTGGCTACGTCGCGGTCATACTCTTGCTTCAGGGTATCGCTGTCATATTCGAAGTGGTTGAAGATATAGAGCGCACGATGCGCCTGATCCTCGACCAGACAAGGGCCGACATCATCGCTGCCCAGCAGAGTCACCAGCCCATCGGCGCCATCAATCTCGGCCTGTTTCATCTCTGTCCAGCGGCTGACCGGGATCACGCAATCGTCCGAAAATCCGCGCAGGAACGGCGAGGCAGGGTTGAGGTTTGTGTGACGGAAACAGCCGAAGGCCTTGGCGTTCAGCACGTGTTTCCGGACGCCGTGGAAATGGTTGATCATTGCCATCCCGCCCCAGCAGACGCCAAAGGTTGAATGCACGTTGGTCTGCGTCCACTCAAACACCTCGCGCATCTCGTTCCAATAGGTGACGTCGGTGAAATCCAGATGCTCGATCGGAGCGCCAGTGATGATCAGGCCATCAAACTTCTCGTCCTTGACGTCCCGAAAGGGGCGGTAGAACTCGGCCATATGCTCGGCTGCGGTGTTTCTGGTGCGATGCTCGGTCATGCGGATTAAAGATAGGTCGATCTGCAGCGGAGTCGCCCCGATCAGACGCGCGAACTGGTTTTCGGTCTGGATTTTCTTGGGCATCAGGTTCAGCAACCCGATCCGAAGGGGGCGGATGTCCTGACGCATCGCCTGATCCTCGGCCATGACCGAGACGCCCTCTTTGGTGAGGACGTCAAAAGCAGGAAGATCGGCGGGAATCTTGATCGGCATCAGGTGCAAGCCTTTGGAGTTAAACTGTAGAAGCGGAAATTAAGCGCGGTTCGCGCGGGTCTCAAGGGTGCGTTCGATCAACTCATCGAAATCAGCGGCGTCGCGCACCTTGTGCATGTCGTCGGCGGTAACGGCGACCCCCCAATTCTCGGCCATCGCCTGATAGCGCGGCTGACGATGCGCCAACGCCTGCGCATAGGTCCAGCGGATAAAGGCGTCGGGATCCACGTCCTCGGCCCGGCAATCGTTCAGGGTCAGGTAGTCGCCCCAGACGCGGGTCAGAAATTCGGGCTGATAGGACATCGGCTTGGGCGCCTTGTCAAAGCGGCGGATCAGTTCAGCGGTGTGGTCCTCATCGCCTTGTATCCAGATCATCAGTGTCTGGCTGGACAAGTCTGACAGTACATGGTCGGTCGGGTCATTGGGGTCCACCCATTCACAGATTGATCCGCCTGTGTCGCAGATGAAATTCGGGTATTGATACAGACGCCGCGCACGGTCGATGAAATATTCAGTGTCCAGCAGGGCATGGATTTCAGCCAGACGGAATTGTTCCTGCCGGCGGCGGTATTCGTGCAGCTCCATCCCGCCGAGATCGGGATTGCCGGGCTTGCCCAGATAGGCCGCCACCGGGGTCAAGTTCTCGAATGTTATATTCGATCCGATATAGATCGAATCCGACAGCAGGAGATCGCGCAGAAACGGGACCTTCATCGCCTCGGCCTTGGCGTTGTCGGCGATGTATTCACCCATGTAACGCGTGCCAATGCGGTAATCGATCGAATAATGGAACCAGTCGCCTGAATCTCGCAGGACGTTGGACACATAGGTCTTGCCCAGACCCGACATGCCAAAAAACAGCACCTTTTTCCGCGCCGCGTCGCGCCAGTCCTTTGCCGAGCTGTAGATCATCGTCAGCTGTCCCTTTTTGACCTAGCTAAAACGGGCAGCGGGCGGCGTCAATCGCGCGCCCCTGCGCGATTGAGGATCAGTAACCCCAGTGCAAGGATCGCAAAGCCCAGAAAGGCTTGTGGGGGCAGTGCCTCATCCCGCAGAACGGCACCCAGCACGATAGCGACCGGAGGGATGACCAACGTGACCAGCAACAGGTTGCCTGCGCCCGCCATGGCCAGAACCCGGTAGTACAGCAGATAGGCTCCGGCGGTGGCAATCAGGGCGTAATAGCCAATCGCCGCCCATGTGATCAGGGATAGGTCCAGGTTTGGTACGCCGTCGACGACCAGCGTGATCGGCAGGATCAGCAAGGTCGATCCGGTCAACATACCGGCTGCGGCGACGACGGGCGGCAGGTCGGACAAGGTGACCCGCGCCCAGGCACCGGCCAGCGCGTAGGACACCGTGCCTGCAATGATGGCCAGTTGCGCCATGCTCTGCAGATCGAAACTGGCAAAGTTGCGTATCCCGATGGCAATCGTGACCCCTAAAAAACCAAGCCCAACTCCAACCGCACGTCCCCGGCTAAGGCGTTCGTCCTTGAAAAACAGGGCCGCGACGATGACCCCGAAAATGGCCGTCATCGCGTTCAAGATCGAGGTCAGGCCGGTCTCTATGTAAAGCTGCCCCCAGGCCATCAGGGAAAACGGAATTGCGTTATTCAGCAGCCCCATGACTAGAAATGCCAGCCAAACGTGGGGGCTGCGCGGAACGGCCAGCCGCCGAAACCGCACCACAAGCCAAAGCACCAGCATGGCCCAGAAAACTCGGTGAAACACCGAGGTCATCACCGGGATGGTGTCCAGCGCGATGCGGATTGACAGAAATGATGCGCCCCAGATCAGGCCCAGCAAAAGAAGCTCGGCCCATGCATTCGGTGTGAGGTGTTTTTGTGCAGCCATGCCACCTTTTCGCATCCTCTGCGCACCCGTTCGACCCGAAACTTGCGCAAAGAAAAACCCCGCCGGAAAGGCGGGGTTCGTCTGTTTTGGTGCGTTGGATCAGCCCAGCGAGTAGGTGATCTGGAAACCGACACTCCACGCGCTGTTGCCGCTGAAGTCGGCCGTCTGGCCAAATCCACCATCCGCAGTCGCATCCCCAATGTCGGTATAGCGAACACCACCGGAAATCTGTGCGTTTTCAAGCGTATATGTTCCGCCCAGACCGATGCTCCAGAACCCGTCCGTGGGCCCAAGGTTGGACACCGGTTCGCCTTCGTCGGTTTCGTACCCCAGCGTCACAGCGCCGGCGAACTGATCGGTGAACTGGTAGCCAAGTCCAAGCGAGTAGGTGAATGTCGCGTCGTCGTAGTCAACCAGCGGTCTGCCAACGATACCAACATAGGCTGGCGGAGAGTAGTTCAACTGCGGCCAGTCCACCCAGCGGACCGAACCAAACAGCAGGGTCTTGGGTGCAACACCGGTCTGGAAGTCCAGGTTGATTGACTGAGGCGTTTCGATTTCACTGGATGTGTCAACCGATGCAACGGTTCCCGGCGGGATCGGCGGGATCGGGAGTGGGTTGAACGATTCGTCCTGCGACAGGTCGTGTGAAATTTTCGAGTTGTACGTAAGCGACACTCGTGCCGCGATTTCGGGCTTTTCCCATGCCACGCCGACAACGTAGCCGAAAGCGATGTCCCGATCCGAAGACACGTTGTACCCCGCAGCTGCAGGGACCGTGACCGAGGCTTTCACGCGCTGTGCCCGCACGCCGCCGATCGCGCTGAACCCGTTGTCGAACTTATAGCGCAGCAGAGCGGTAATCGCTTCGGTGTCCGCCTTGGCTTTCAGAGTATTGCCGGTGCGGCCGAACGGGACGGGGTTGATGGACAGCGGATAGTCATCCGCGTATTCGATGTCAGCCCCAAACGGTTCATCATACATGATCGCGAAATCAAGCTGTTCCGTGAGCGCGGTTTTGTAACCGAGATGCGGGGTGAAGAAATCATTTGCCACGCTGCCCGAGTCCACAACTTGTCCATTTGTCGGGCTGCCGGGGTTTGCATCAAGCAAGGTGCCGCTAACGCTTGGGTTGGTGTATCCAAGCCGGAACTGGGCGACCGATCCTTCTTCGAAGATCAGGTTGATGCCCTGGCCGCTGCGATCCAGGCCGCCTGAATAGGCCGCAGTCGCCCCAACGCTGAGCGCGCACGCCTGTAATAGCGCTTTTTTCATCATGTCCTCCCTTAAGGTCTCCTGTAAGTCAGGCTCGGGTTATTGAGTGGTTAAGATCGACCTGACTTGTGGTGCTCGATACTTTCTTAAGGCCTATTGAACCGTCAACTGGTGACGGTGCGTTATTACTGCTGATTGTGGTGTGAATCTGTTGCTAAACTGTTACGATTCTCGGCCTGAACGTTCATAAAGATGCCGGAAAAGATCACGGCGGCCCCCAGCAGGGTCCAGTGATCCAACGGCTCGTGATACAGAATCATACCGACCACCGCGATTGTCGGCAGGCGGGCAAAGTCGAATGGCACCACTACCGTTGCCGGGGCGATCGCCAGCGCGTTGGTGATGCAGTAATGCGCCAACAGGCCTGCCAGCCCCACCAGCAAAAGAAAAGGAATCGTGGCGAGTGTGGGTAGGGCAATCTGTCCGTCGATGCCCGCCGCGATCAGGCCCAAAATCGCCTGCATGACAGTCAGCCAGAACATGATGCAGCCGATACTGGCAAACCGCGTCAGAGTCTTGGTGGATATGGTGGTCAGGGCAAAGAAAACCGCCGAAAGCGCGGCCGTCAAAACGCCTGCGCCGAGCGGGACCGCGCCGGGGCGGGCGACAATCAGGATGCCTGCAAAGCCAATCAGAGCGGACAGCACCCGAACCGGGGTCAGCCGTTCTTTCAACAGCAGCGGGGACAACAGAATGACCCAGATGGGCTGGGTGAACTCCAACGCAAAAACCTGCGCCAGAGGGATGACCGAGACCGCATAGAACCACAGGTTCTGGCCGGTGAAGTGCATCAGGTTCCGGATACCGTGCAGACCCAGCCTGTGCGTCGAGACTTGATGCCATTTGCCGGTCAGCGACAGAATCAGCGCCACGACGCAGATACCGACAAGGCTGCGGTAGAACATGATTTCGAAAGTATCATGCGTTATGCTCAGCTCGCGACCGGCAATCGCCATGGACGAGAACGAGGCAATAGCCCCGGTCATCCAAAGCGCGGCCTTGCCGATCTGCGGTTTGCTGCTGTCCATTCACCTGCCTGCGGGATTCGCGGGTTTCTGCCTGAACCTAAACAAAAAAGCCGGGACAGTGCCCGGCTTTTTTAGTTATTCCCACTCGATCGTTCCCGGAGGTTTCGAGGTGATGTCATAGGTGCATCGGTTGATGCCCTTGACCTCGTTGATGATCCGCGTGGCGGTCTCGCCAAGGAATTCGTGGGTGAACGGGTAATAATCAGCGGTCATGCCGTCGACCGAGGTGACCGCCCGCATGGCGCAGGCATAGTCATAGGTTCGCCCGTCGCCCATCACGCCCACGGTACGAACGGGGAGGATGGCCACAAAGGCCTGCCAGATATCGTCATACAGCCCGTGCTTGCGAATCTGGTCGATATAGACCGCGTCGGCCTCGCGCAGGATGTCCAGTTTCTCGCGGGTGATCTCACCGGGGCAGCGGATTGCCAGGCCCGGTCCGGGAAAGGGGTGGCGGCCAATAAAGCTCTGCGGCAGGCCGAGTTCCCGACCCAAGGCGCGGACCTCGTCCTTGAACAGTTCACGCAGGGGTTCGACCAGCTTCAGCCCCATTTTTTCCGGCAGGCCGCCGACATTGTGGTGCGATTTGATGGTGACGGAAGGACCGCCCGAGAATGAAACGGACTCGATCACATCCGGATACAGCGTGCCCTGCGCCAGGAATTCGGCGCCGTCGATGGTGTCGGCGTGTTTCTGGAACACGTCGATGAACAGCTTGCCGATGATCTTGCGCTTGGTTTCGGGGTCGGACTGGCCGTCCAGCTCACCCAGGAACAGATCGCTTTCATCCGCATGGATCAGCTGAATGTTGTAGTTGTCGCGGAACATGCCGACGACTTCTTCGGCTTCGTTCTTGCGCAGCAGGCCGTGGTCGACGAAGACACAGGTAAGCTGATCGCCAATCGCCTCGTGGATCAGGATCGCCGCGACCGAGCTGTCGACACCGCCGGACAGGCCGCAGATGACTTTTTTGTCGCCGACCTGTTCGCGGATCTTGCGGATCATTTCATCGCGATAGGCGCCCATGGTCCAGTCACCGCTGAACCCGGCCAGTTTCACGAAGTTCTCATATAGTTTCGCGCCCTTCGGGGTGTGGTGCACCTCGGGGTGGAACTGAACGGCATAGAAGTGGCGGTTGGTGTCGGCGGTGATCGCGAAAGGCGCGTTGGGCGAGGTGCCGAATACCTCGAACCCCGGGGCGATTTCGCTGACGTGGTCGCCGTGGCTCATCCAGACTTGTTCGTCACCATCGGTGAACCAGCCGTTCAGAATGTCCAGCTGACCTTTCGGAGTGACAAAGGCGCGGCCAAACTCGGCGGTGCCGTGGCCGCTTTCGACCTTTCCGCCTAGCTGGTGCATCATCACCTGCTGGCCATAGCAGATGCCAAGGATCGGCACGCCATAGTCAAAAATCTCTTGCGGCGCTCGGGGTGAACCCTCGCGCGTCACGCTGTCCGGCCCGCCCGAGAAGATCACGGCCTTGGGCGCCATCTCGCGCACAAAGTCCATCGTGACATTCTGGTAGGGGTGGATTTCACAATAGACATTCAACTCGCGCAGGCGGCGTGCGATCAGCTGCGTCACCTGGCTGCCGAAGTCGATGATCAGAAGGCGGTCATGGGATGTCTGGCTCATGACTGGCTCTTAGGTCGCGCGGCGTCTATGTGCAAGCGTTATGAAGGCGTTTCAGGCCAGATACGCAAGGAGATCAGATCAATGACCACCATTCGTTTCAAGAATGCGACACAGGAAGACGCCGAGGCGATCACAGAATGTATCGCAGCCGCCTATTCCAAAGCGCGCGAAAGCATTGCTGATTTACCGGATGTGACGGCGGGTATTGAGCAGGATATCTCGGATCATCGGGTGGTTTTGGCTGTTTCAGGAACCGCATTGGCCGGGGTGGTCATCTATGCCCAGCAAGGTGACGAGATGAAGGTTTTCAATCTGGCCGTTTCGCCAAACGCGCAAGGGCAGGCGATTGCCGGAAAACTGCTGGCAGGGGCCGAGGCCGAAGCGCGTGAGGTCGGATGTACACGTATGGTTTTGCGTACCCACCGCCTTATGACGGATACACGCGCGATCTATGCTCATCTGGGTTGGCTTGAAACAGAAGTCAGCGGCAATTCTGTTGCACTGGAAAAAGCACTCTGAACCTGCCTCTAACCCATTGATTCCGACTTTTTACTGCCACGGCGAGAGGCGCGGTTGCCATCTGCCCGATAGCTCCAGATTGCGATGACGGACCAGCACAGAATGTAGAATATTCCGGTGATTATGAGGACCTCTCCGGGAATGGGGCCGACATCGGCCCGGTCGATGGCCTGAGGGAAACTCTCAACCGGGGTCGGGTGGACCGAGATCTTGACGCAGAAGGCGAGGCTCTGGATCAGCAGAATCCACAGGTAATTCCTGCGGATTCGTCGACCGATCGCGATCATGAGGCTCACGTGGTAGCGCGGATGCAGGTAATCCTGCGCCAGAACCTTTTGCCAGTTCTCCTCCATGTGAAGGTCGCCATCATAAAGCAGCGGAGCGTAGAAATGTGTCTCGAGCCATCTGGCCCGGGCGCGCCATACATTGAAATACCTGTATCGCCGCGCTTCGAGCATCAGGAACAGGATGATCAGAACACCGACAAGTACCAGCGGCAGGGGCGAGGCTTCGGGCGAGGAAAAGGAAATCGACAACGCAACACCCAGTGTGACAACCGCCCAGTTCGTCGTCGTATCCAATCTCGTGCGCCAGATAGTGCTGCGGTAAACCTCGCCCCGGTACAGGTGTGCAACGGCGCCGATTTCAGCCGCATCAAGGGTTTTTCGTTCAGCTTCAGGAGAGGGTGCTTTTTGCGTTTCCGATTCCATGTCCCTATCATGAGCATCAGGGGAAATGGGTCAAAACAAAATAGAAGTGGCCCACATGTCGCTTTTACCCCTATTGCGCCGCAATCCTCTACTGGTGTGATCGGCGGTTCCGGTAACACAATTTGCAACGTGAACATACTAACGGGATTATCTCATGGCAGAGGCAAACACCCGACGCAGAGCCAGAGGCGGTGGCGGAGCCGCCCGTCGGGCCGAGCGCACCGCGGTTCGTATCGAAACGGCGAAGTACATCGAACGGAACATTCCGAATTTCGAGGTTCTCAACGAAGAGGCGTTGGAGATCATCGAAGCCAACGCGGAAACCATTCTGGCCGAGGTTGGCGTCAACTTTGTTGACAATCCGGCCGCGCTGCAGCGTTGGAAAGACGCTGGCGCCGACGTTGACGGTGAGCGCGTACGCATTCCGCGCGGTTTGGCGCGTGAACTGATCAAGACGGCGCCCAGCCAGTTTACCCAGCACGCCCGCAATCCCGAGAAATCGGTTGTCATCGGCGGCCGCAATCTGGTTCTGGCGCCGGTCTATGGGCCTCCGTTCGTGCGCGACATCCATGGTGGTCGTCGTTATGCGACCATGGACGATTTCAACAAATTCGTGAAACTGGCCTATATGTCCAAGTGGCTGCACCACTCGGGCGGGACCGTATGCGAGCCGACCGACGTTCCGGTGAACAAGCGTCACCTGGACATGCTGATGGCGCACATGACCCTGTCGGACAAGCCGTTCATGGGCTCGGTCACCGATCCCAGCCGCGCGCAGGATTCGGTTGATATGTGCGGGATTCTGTTCGGCAAAGAGTTCGTGCAGGAAAACACTGTCATGACCTCGCTGACCAACATCAACTCGCCGATGACCTTCGACGACGTGATGATGGGCTCGCTTGAGGTCTATGCGAAGAACAATCAGGCCTGCATCATCTCGCCCTTTATTGTGGGTGGGGCAATGGCACCGGTTTCGGTTGCCGGTACGCTGACGCAGGTTCTGGCCGAGGTCATGGCCGGTGTGGCGTACAGCCAGATCATCCGTCCGGGTGCTCCTGCGATCTTTGGTGCCTTCGTGTCGTCGATTGACATGAACTCGGGCGCGCCGACCTTTGGTACGCCTGAGGCGTCGATGGTCACCTATGGCGCCGGGCAGCTGGCGCGGCGTCTGAACCTGCCGTTCCGCTCGGCCGGATCGTTCTGCGGTTCGAAACTGCCGGATGCGCAGGCGGCGTATGAAACCGCGAACTCGCTGAACATGGGTCTGATGGCCGGTGTGAACTTCATGCTGCACTCGTGTGGCTGGCTGGAAGGCGGCCTGGTCGCGGACTTTGAGAAGTTCGTCATGGATGCCGATCAGTTGGGCGTTCTGCACGGTCTGGCCAAAGGCGTTGCCTATGACGAGAACGCGCAGGCCATGGAAGCGATCCGCGAAGTTGGCCCCGGTGGCCACTATCTGGGTTGCGCACATACTCAGGCCAACTTCAAAGAGGCTTTCTGGAAAAGCGAAGTGTTGGACTATAAGCCGTTCGAGACCTGGGAAGACGAAGGCGCGCGCGACACGCGGACATTGGCCGCCACGCGGGTCGAGCATCTGCTGGCCAATTACCAGCAGCCGCAACTCGACCCGGAAATCAATGCCGCACTGAACGAATACGTGGCGGAAAAGAAAGCATCCATGCCGGATGCCTTCACCTGATCACTGATATTGCGAGGCGCGGCTGGCCTGATACAGCTGCGCCTCGCCCAGCAATGCGATAAGCAGATCCAGATGACGCACCAGTGAATAGGCCGCGTCTTCTTCCATACGCTGCGCGTTAACCTCTCGTTCCATTTCCATCAGCCGAACCAGTGCCGCACCGGTGCCGGGCAGCGAGCCGTATCCCAGAATACGTTGCAGATGACGTTCCCGGTCATAGTCCTGCGCCCCGAATTTCGCGGCCCGTGCCAACAGGCGAGGGCGGCGGAGGGTGGTAATCATGGTCATCAGGTCCTGCATCTCGGGGGTTCCTTGTTCGATTAGAAGTTGCCCTGTTTGTCACACAACCTAAGCGGGTGTTGCCTTGATTGGGCTCGCGCCGAACTCTGACTTCATGAGTGTTTATGTTTTTGAATCAAATCTGGTTCTTGTCTCCGTGGGTTAACGAACGAGTAACGAAAGCAACCCTAGTTAGAATTGGTTAACAAACTCATCGGGGGCGATTGAGAACAGACTGGTGTTTCGACGAGGGCAAGGAACTATGGAAAAAAACATGGCTTTCACCATTCCGGCTTGGGTACCTGAGGGGGCGCAAAGATATCTTGCCCACACAGAGACCGGCCAGTCGATCCGCGATATCGCGCGATCCGCGGGGTGCCATGCTTCGACCATTCTCAGGCAGATCAGACGGATCGAAATGCGCCGGGACGATCCTTTGGTGGATGCCGCGCTGCAATCGCTGGCCGAGACGCATTTTACCGATCCGGAAACGGGCGCCGGCGACACGTTTACAGCCACGCAAGAGGAAACCGCAGCCGCCAAGGACGAGGAATTCAACCGTGAAGCCCTGCGGATTCTGCGCCGCCTGTGCGAAACTGGGTCGGTTCTGGCGGTGGCAGAGGAAATGGACAAGGCTGTTGTGGTTCGCGACACCGGTGATGCCGGGGCCACCAGAACGGCCGTGGTGGAATGCAGGATCGCACAGGCGCTGGCCTTGAAGGATTGGATTTCCTGCGACAATCCGGGCCGGATTTCGCGCTATCGCATTTCCTCGGCAGGCCGAACCGCGCTGAGCCGCCTGATTGCCGAGGCCGAGAACAAGGCGCGTGAGCGCAGCGAGTTTGGCATGGCCGAGGCACCCGCTTCTTTCCAGGCGCAAATGGCACCGGGGCATGGTGCGGCTGCGAAACCCGACCGGCCAAGGCGCATTCGTTACAGCGCGGCGGAAAGCCCTCTGATTGCGTTGGCACGCAGGCGGGACCGGGATGGTAAACCGTTTCTCGATGAAACGCTGGTCGCTGCAGGTGAGCGTCTGCGCGAGGATTTTGAACTGGCGCAAATCGGACCGCAGGTCGCGCAGAACTGGGATCATTTCCTGACCGCCGGAGGGCGCGGCAGTTTCAAAAGCGAGGCCCATGGCGGGCGGGGGTCATCCGACGCACGGGATCGTGTTGAACATGCCTTGTCGGATCTCGGGCCGGGGCTGAGTGACGTGGCGCTGCGCTGCTGCTGCTATCTTGAGGGGCTGGAGCTAGCTGAAAAACGCATGGGCTGGTCCGCGCGGTCGGGCAAGATCGTGCTGCGGATCGCTCTGCAACGGCTCAAGCGGCATTACGAATTCCAGTCAGAGCGCAATCGTATGATCGGGTGATATGTTTTGGTTGCGTTCGCGCGGTCAAGTGATAGTCACAGGTTATGAACTTCACTCTCAGACAGTTGCAGTATTTCAGCGCCGTTGCCGAACAGCGAAATTTCGGACGGGCGGCGCAGACCTGCCATGTGTCTCAGCCCGCCTTGTCGGTGCAGATCAAAGCGCTGGAAGAAAGCTTGGGCAGTCCGCTTTTTGAACGTCAGGCCCGCGACATCCTGCTGACTCCGTTAGGGCGCGACGTGCTGGACCATGTGCGTCAGGTTCTGGGGGCCGCCGACAGGCTGGATCAATTCGCCAGGGACCGGTCTGGCGGGCATAGGTCGCTGGCGATTGGAATCATTCCGACAATCGCGCCATATCTGCTGCCCGGCGTTCTGGCCGGATTGCGTGCTTCGGACGTGTCGCTGCGGGTGCAGGTGCGCGAGGCCAGAACCGAACGTCTGCTGACCATGCTGCGCGCCGGGGAAATCGACGCTGGTGTTATGGCCCTGCCGGCTGGTGGAAATGAGCTGTTCGAACTGCCGCTGTTTCAGGATCGGTTCCTTCTGGCCGGAAGCACGGCACGTCTGCAGGGGATGGCAACAAATCCCGAGGCCCTGCGACCACTGGACCTGCAAACCGCACAATTGATGTTGTTGGACGATGGCCACTGCCTGACAGATCAGGCGCTTGATGTCTGCGGGCAAGACCGCAGCAGCGGGTTGATCAATATGGGCGCGTCCTCACTGGCAACCCTGTCGCGACTGGTTGCCGAAGGGTTTGGACTGACTCTGATGCCCGAGCTTGCCGCGCGGTCGGAATCCGAGGCTGTGCCCGGGTTGAAACTGATGCGCTTTGGCGCGCCTCAACCGGCGCGGACTGTTGGTCTGGTACGGCGTACTTCAACCGGGGGAGAGGGCTGGTTCGACGGTCTTGCCAGGGTCATCCAACGGGTCGGCGAAGATATCGTGACGGCCACGCGCACCTGAACACGAAAAGACCCGCCGATGGCGGGCCCTATTTGTTTTGGATCGTAGAAAAGCTTAGGCCAGAGCCGGCTCTTTGGCTTCGTCCAGGTGCTTTTTCAGGTTTTCCGGCGAGGACACGCCATAGGGATCTTCGGGGCAGTTGTCCATCAGGCCGGGCTCTTCGAACCATGCCTCGACCACGCCGTTGTTAACGATGGCAGCATAGCGCCACGAGCGCATGCCAAAGCCCAGATTATCCTTGTCGACCAGCATACCCATTTTGCGGGTAAACTCGCCCGAGCCATCCGGGATGACCTTGACGTTTTTCAGACCCTGGTCCTGTGCCCATTTGTTCATGACAAAGCTGTCATTCACCGACATGCAGTAAATCTCGTCGATGCCGTTTTCCTTGAATTCGGCATAGCCGTTTTCAAAGCCGGGCAGCTGATAGGTCGAACACGTGGGGGTGAACGCGCCGGGCAGCGAGAACAGGATCACCCGTTTGCCGGCAAAGTAATCTGCGGTGGTCTTGTCTTCCCAACGAAACGGGTTGGGGCCTTCGACGGCCTCGTCACGGACGCGGGTGTGAAAGGTTACGTCAGGCAGGTTGGTACCGGATTTCATGCTCAATTTCCTGTGATTCATCTGTGAACTGCCGAAGATTTAAAACAGTTCTAAATTGGCTTCAACGTGATTGTTGCCGCAAACGCGAATTTTGACGAAAACCGCAAAGCGTACTGTTTTCAATAGAATTTTGTCGGGATCTCCCCGGTGCTTTTCTGCAAAGGCATAGTGCGCTGTTATGGCAGCTATGCACGGGTGGCGTAGCTAAGCGCTGCAGTTTATATTATGTTGAAGCAAAGTGACCCAAAGTCAGGAAAGCCGACCGTGCGTGATCTGAAGATCCCCGAACAACGTCATCCCGAAAAGGCGCATCGCCAAGACAATGCGCAGCCGAAAAAACCCAAGTGGATTCGGGTGAGGGCCCCAGGTGGGAAAGGGTATGCCGATACCCACAAGATCATGCGCGAGAACAACCTCGTGACGGTCTGCGAAGAGGCCGGGTGCCCGAATGTCGGCGAATGTTGGAGCCAGGGCCACGCCACCATGATGATCATGGGCGAGATTTGTACCCGTGGCTGCACATTCTGCAACATCGCCACCGGTCGCCCGGACGATCTGGACGCGTTCGAACCCGGTCGGGTGGCGCACGCGGTGCAGAAACTGGGGTTGAACCATGTGGTCATCACCTCGGTGGACCGGGATGACCTGACAGATGGCGGGGCAGAGCATTTCGCCCAGACCATCCGCGCGGTGCGTCACCGCTCTCCCAAGACTACGATCGAAATTCTGACTCCTGACTTCCTGAAATGTGACCCTTCGGTTCTGGAAGTTGTGGTCGAGGCGAAGCCGGACGTGTTCAACCACAATCTTGAAACCGTCCCCGGCTTGTATCCCGAAGTGCGCCCCGGTGCGCGCTATTTTCACTCGCTGCGTCTGTTGCAGCGGGTCAAAGAGATGGACCCGTCGATCTTTACCAAATCGGGCATCATGGTCGGTTTGGGAGAGGATGAGCAAGGGGTCCGGCAGGTCATGGACGACATGCGCGCCGCTGATATCGATTTCCTGACCATCGGCCAGTATCTGCAGCCGACGCCGAAACACCATGGCGTTGATCGTTTTGTTACGCCCGAGGAGTTCGCGTCGTACGAGAAGGCGGCTTATGGCAAAGGATTCCTGATGGTATCCGCGACACCTCTGACCCGGTCGTCCTACCATGCGGGCGACGACTTTGCCCGCCTGCGTGATGCCCGCCAGAAAAAGCTGGAGCAAGGGTGACACCCGACACACTCGCGCAGCTAACCCGGCTGCGCCACGAATTGCACCAATACCCCGAGATTTCCGGGCAGGAGGAACAAACCGCTGCCCGGATTGCGGATGAGTTACGCGCCCGCGGTGCCGATCAGGTGCTGACGGGTATTGGCGGTCACGGTGTGGCGGGCGTTTTCGACAGCGGGCAAGCTGGGCCAACAGTCGCCATCAGGTGCGAACTGGACGGGTTGCCGATTCAGGAAATCTCTGCCGCGGATTATGCCTCGCGTGTTCCCGGCAAAGGCCATCTGTGCGGTCACGACGGCCACATGACGATGGTTCTGGGCGTGGCCGAGCATCTGGCGCAAACCCGCCCGGAAACGGGCCGCGTGGTTTTGATTTTCCAACCGGCCGAGGAAACCGGGCAGGGTGCCATCGCCTTCAGGGCAGACCCAACGTTTGCCGAAATCGCGCCAGACTTTGTGTTTGCGCTGCATAACCTGCCGGGTTTGGCACAGGGGAATGTGTTGCTGTGCCAAGGCCCTGCCAACTGTGCCTCGCGCGGGATGAAGATTGTTCTGACCGGCAAGACCTCGCACGCGGCGGCGCCGCAGGATGGGATTTCACCGGCTGAGGCGCTGGCCACTCTGATGCCGCAACTGGCGGAGATGGGGAAGGGTGGGACTCTGGATGCCAAGTTTGCCCTGACGACCGTGACCCATGCCAGCCTGGGCGAGCCGACCTTTGGCGTGGCCCCCGGCCAAGCCGAGCTTTGGGTGACCCTGCGCACCGTCGCTGACGCGCGGATGCAGGACCTGATGAACGAGGCCGAGGCGTTCGTGGCGCGGGTTGCCTCGGATCAAGGGCTGGGGTGCGAGATCGTTTATGAAGACGTGTTCGAGGCCTGCGCGAACGCGCCCGAGACCGTCGATATTCTCAGCCGATCTTGCGCCGCAATGGGGATGCCCTGCGAGTTGACGCCCAGCCCGCAGAAATTCTCGGAAGATTTTGGGCAGTTCGGCAAGGGCGCCAAATCTGCGATGTTCTGGCTTGGCTCGGGTGTGGATCACCCGCAGTTGCACAACCCCGATTACGATTTCCCGGATGCGCTGATTCCGGTGGGAACCGGGGTTTTCCTTGCTGCGATTCAGCGGGTGCTGGGGCCGCTTAACCCTCGGTAAAGCGGACCTTGCCGATGAAAGGCAGGTTGCGATTGCGCTGCGCGTAGTCGATTCCATAGCCCACGACGAATTCGTCCGGTATTTCAAAACCAATCCAGTCGGAGCGGAAATCAACCTCGCGACGGCTGGGTTTGTCCAGCAGGGCGATGGACCGCAGCCGCGCGGGTTTGCGACTGCGCAGCAGGTTGGTCACGTGGTTCAGCGTGTGACCGGTATCGACAATATCTTCGACGACCAGAACATCGCGCCCCTCAATTGCGCCCCGCAAGTCTTTGAGAATGCGGACTTCTCGGCTGCTTTCCATCGAGTCGCCGTAGGAAGACGCCTCAAGGAAATCCACTTCGATCGGCAGGTCCAGTTCACGCACCAGATCAGCGATGAAGACGAAACTGCCGCGCAGCAGGCCAACAACAACCAGTTTGTCAGTATTGCCGAACTCGGCGGTGATCTCGCGGCACAACTCCTCAATCCGGGCGGCGATGGCCTTGGCCGAGATCATCTCATCTATCACATATGCGCGGTCGTTCATCGCTGCCCCCTTGATCTTTGGCGCGCAACATACGAAATCACGCGCCAATGTCACCTGTTAAAACCGGACGCCATGCCTACCCATTCGGAAACCCGCCACCTGCCGTATACGGCGCAACAGATGTACGATCTGATTGCTGATGTGGCGAAATACCCCGAGTTTTTGCCCTGGTGTGCCGCCGCCCGCATCCGCCGGACCTATGCCGCCGGCGAGGCGCAGGTGATGGAGGCGGATCTGGTCATCTCGTTCAAGGTCTTCCGGGAACGTTTCGGCAGCAGGGTGACGCTGTTTCCCGATCAGATGAAGATCGACACCGAATATCTGGACGGCCCGTTCAAATATATGAAGTCCGACTGGCAATTCGAAGACGCGCCCGAGGGCGGGTGTAACGTGTCCTTCCACGTGGATTTCGAATTCAAGAACGCCATCCTGCAGGGCATCATTGGCGTCGTATTCAACGAAGCCATGCACCGGATCGTTCAGGCGTTCGAGACCCGCGCCGCGGATTTGTACCACTAGGTCTTTACCCGCAAACGGCGCACGCTAGACTGCGCCCATGAGCGATTTTTCCACTTCTCTGGCGGCGTTCGCAGCAGGCCCTGTCGAGACGACTTCGCAGGTGCGGGTCGTGACTTCTCTGTCCGTTCTGGACTGGGTTGCCGTGGGGCGCGCTGGCGCTGATGAGCCGGTCTCAAAGTCTGTGCGTGATCTGGTGCTGGGCGAAGAGGGCGCGGCGCAAGCGCATCTGTTCGGCGGCGGCGCGGCTCCGATGCGCGGGGTGGCCTTGGTCAATGGCACCGTGTCGCACGCGCTGGACTATGACGACACCCATTTCGCCCATATCGGACACCCGTCTGTTGCCGTTTTACCCGCCGCTTTGGCGCTGGCCGAATGGGATGATCGCATCCTCGTCGATTTTCTCGAGGCCGCGTTGGTGGGGATGGAGGTTTCGATCCGCATGGGTCTGTGGCTGGGCCGCGATCACTATCAGGCAGGATTCCATCAGACGGCGACAGCAGGCGCGTTTGGGGCCGCCGTTGCAGCGGGCCGCATCCTGGGCTTTGAGGCTACACAAATGCGTAAGGTGCTGGGTCTGACCGCGACGCGGGCGGCGGGACTAAAGGCGCAATTTGGCACGATGGGCAAGCCCTATAACGCGGGTCTTGCGGCTTCTGCCGGGGTTGAGGCCGCCTTGCTGGTTGCAAAGGGTTTTGAACCCAACACGGATGCGTTGGAGGGGCAGTGCGGTTTTGGCGCGACACATAGCGGTGAGGGGGACGCACCGACCGCTTTGGCCGGGCTGGGTGAGGAATGGCTGTTCGAGAGCATCAGCCACAAGTTCCACGCTTGCTGTCATGGCCTGCACGCCGCACTTGAGGCCGCGCGCGATTTGGATATTGCTGAACCCGAAGTGGCCGAGATCAAGGTCAAGACCCATCCGCGCTGGATGAGCGTATGCAACCAGATGTCTCCGACCACCGGTCTGGGGGCGAAGTTTTCGTACCGGACGGTGATTGCCATGCAGGCGCTTGGCTATGACACGGCGTTGCCCGCCAGCTACTCGGATAAAACCTGCGCTGATCCACGCCTGAAGTCCTTGCGGGATCGGGTGTCGGTCGAAACGGATGAAACGCTGTCAGAAACGCAGGCACATCTGACCTTGTTGCGCCGCGACGGTGCACGGCTTGCGGCAACCCATGATTTGTTGGCGCCGATGAGCTTGGCGGACCGCGAAGACCGGGTACGCGGCAAGGCCGCCAAGCTGATCGGAGGTGAAGAGGCGGACGCGATCTGGTCGATGCTGCGCACCGGCGGCCGCGCCCGCGATCTGGCAAAAAGACTGGCGGGTTAGACCACGCGCCAATGCAGCGGAAAGCCCGGATCAAACACAGTCACGGGGCCGTCGCCGGATTCGATCTTGTCTGGGTAACCAACGGGCTCCCCTTTGGTCAGGGTGATGGTGCCCTCGTTCACCGGCAGGCCGTAAAACGCAGGCCCGTTCAGCGAAACAAATCCTTCAAGCTTGTCCAAAGCGTCTTCGCGTTCGAACATCTCGGTCACCAGTGACATGGTGTTGGTCGCCGTGAAGCACCCGGCGCAACCACAAGCCATTTCCTTGTTCGCGTCAGTGTGCGGTGCGCTGTCCGTGCCCAGGAAAAACCGCGCATCGCCCGAGGTCGCAGCGGCCAGCAACGCCAACCGGTGCTCTTCCCGCTTGGCGACGGGCAGGCAGTAGTAGTGCGGTTTGATGCCACCCACCAGAATGTGGTTGCGGTTGATGATCAGATGGTGCGCGGTGATGGTTGCGCCCAGATCGGTCTCGTTGGCCTTAACGTAGTCCACGCCGTTGGCGGTGGTGATATGCTCCATCACCACGCGCAGGCCCGGTGTCGCCTTGCGGATCGGGTCCAGAACGCGTTCAATGAACACAGCCTCACGGTCAAAGATGTCGATCTCGGCATCGGTGACCTCGCCATGAACGCACATGGGCAGACCGATCTCGGCCATCTTCTCAAGCACCGGACGTACCTTGTCGAAATCCCGCACGCCCGAGGCTGAATTGGTCGTGGCCCCCGCCGGGTATAGCTTGACCGCCTTGACCAGCCCGCTGGCATGGGCGGCGGCTACGTCGTCCGCATCCGTATCCTCGGTCAGGTACAGGGTCATCAGCGGCTCGAACGTCATGCCCTCGGGCAGCGCGGCCATGATGCGGTCGCGATAGGCAGCGGCCTGATCGCCGCGCACCACCGGCGGCACAAGGTTGGGCATGATGATCGCACGGGCAAAATGGCGCGCGGTTTCGGGCAGGACGGCCTGCAACATCGCGCCATCGCGCAGGTGCAGGTGCCAGTCGTCGGGGCGTCGGATCGTGATGCTATCGGTCATGGCGCCTCCGCTATCACACGGGCCGCGCGCGGGAAAGGCCTTGTCAACCCGCCGCTTGGAAAGACCATGGCCTTGACGCGCGCGCGCCGCCGTGACCTGTTGTGCCGAGGGAGAGACATGACATGACGCAACCAAATTCCATCGACGCCGTTCAGAACATGCTGGGAGCGCAGGGCTATGTCTGCGGCCGGGCACTGGCCACGGTTGTGTTCCTGTCGCTGAAACTGGGCCGCCCGCTGTTTCTGGAAGGCGAGGCCGGGGTGGGCAAGACCGAGATTGCCAAAGCGCTCGCAGCGGGACTGAACCGGCGCCTGATCCGGTTGCAGTGCTATGAGGGGCTAGATGCCTCGTCGGCCGTCTACGAATGGAACTTCCCGGCGCAGATGGTGGCAATTCGTACGGCCGAAGCATCAGGCGGCGCAGATCGCGGCGTGTTGCAAGATGAGCTGTTTTCGGATGAGTACCTGATCGAACGCCCTCTGCTGCAGGCGATGCGCCCGGATGAAAATGGCGCCCCGGTACTGTTGATCGACGAACTGGACCGCACCGACGAACCGTTTGAGGCCTTCCTGCTGGAGGCGCTCAGCGATTTTCAGGTCACCATCCCTGAACTGGGCACCGTGAAAGCCCCGGAACCGCCCATCGTCATCCTCACCTCGAATCGCACGCGCGAGGTGCATGACGCGCTGAAGCGCCGTTGTCTTTATCACTGGGTTGATTACCCCGATTTCGACCGCGAAATCGAAATCCTGCACGCCCGCGCCCCCGAGGCCGCCGAGGCCCTCAGCCGTGAGATAGTAGCCTTTGTCCAGCATCTGCGCACCGAGGATCTGTTCAAGAAACCCGGCGTGGCCGAGACTATCGACTGGGCCAAATGCCTGCTGGCACTGGACGTGATCAACCTCAGCCCCGAGGTGATCGGCGACACGCTGGGCGCGATCCTGAAGTATCAGGACGACATCCAGAAACTGCAGGGGTCAGAGGCGAAACGGATTCTGGACGAGGCCAAAGCCACGTTGGAACCGGCCTGATGCTTCATCTTTTCCCAAATACTCCGGGGGTATGGGGGCAGCGCCCCCATGACGCCTGATGGCAGAACAACTTCTTCTCGATATTCCCGACAACCCGAAACTGGCGCAGAACATCACCCATTTTGCGCGGGCCTTGCGCAAGGCCGGATTGCCGATCGGAACGGGGCGGGTGGTCGACGCGATCCGGGCTGTACAGGCGACCGGGTTCACGGCAAAACAGGATTTCTACTGGACCCTGCACGCCTGTTTCGTCAGCCGGCCTGAGCATCGGACGGTGTTCGCACAGGTCTTTCGTCTGTACTGGCGCGACCCGCGTTACATGGAACACATGATGGCCATGATGCTGCCCGCAATCCGTGGCGTGCAAGAGGAACACAAGGCCGACCCGGCCGAAAAACGCGCGGCCGAGGCGCTGCTGGACGGCGTTGAACGCGACTTGTCCGAGGCGGTCGAGCAGGAAGAAGAGACCGAGCTGGAGATTGACGCCTCGCAAACCGCGTCCTCCGAGGAGCGGCTGCGCAGTCTGGATTTCGAACAGATGAGCACGACCGAGATCGCACAGGCCAAACGTATGCTGGCGCGGTTGACGTTACCGGTGAAACCCATCGACTCCCGGCGAGGGCAGGCCAGTCATATCGGCCATCGCATCGACCGCGCCCGCACCCTGCGCGCGGCAATGCGTCAGGGCGGAGAGCTGCGCGATATCGCGCGCCTGAAGCCCAAACCACGTTGGCCCAACCTAGTGGTGCTGTGTGATATTTCCGGGTCGATGAGCCAATACAGCCGGATCATCCTGCATTTCCTGCACTCGGTTTCGAACGCCAAAGGCGCCGGTTGGGCCAGGGTCCATGCCTTCACCTTCGGTACGCGCCTAACCAATATCACCCGCCACTTGCAGCAGCGCGATGTTGATGCCGCTCTGGCCGCTGCCGGGGCCGAGGCGCAAGATTGGGAGGGCGGTACTCGGATCGGAGAATGCCTGCATGCGTTCAACCGCGACTGGTCGCGCCGGGTCATGGGGCAGGGGGCGGTGGTGTTGCTGATCTCGGACGGGTTGGACCGTGGTGACCCCGAGGCATTGGGAAAGGAAATGGATCGGCTGCATTTGTCTGCACGCCGTCTGATCTGGCTGAATCCGCTGCTGCGTTGGGACGGGTTCGCACCCAAGGCGCAGGGCGTCGCTGCGATGCTGCCGCATGTGGACAGCTTCCGCGCGGGGCATTCGATTGCGTCGCTGGAGGACCTTGCCGCCGTCATCTCACAACCTGACGACGCGGGAGAGAAAGCGCGGCTGATGACCGCGCTTTCGGGGTGATTAGCCCCCCACCTGTTCTTCGTTGCACTTCCGCGCCATTTCCATGGCAATGTAGGTGCCGGTCAGATCGACGGTGAAGGCAAACTCCTTCTCGGGGAACACGACCATGACCTTCTGCTTGGCAATGTCTTCCGCGAACTGAGGGTCGTCGGACAGAACATAGCCGCCGGAATACCCTTTGGTAATATTGCCCTTCATGCCGGTGGCTTCACCCAAATAGATGTTGTCCCCCAGCAGGATGGCCACGGCTTCTTTCTCGCCGCGCTTGATGTCGGTCTTAGCCTTGGTAAACACACCCACATAGCCGACGCTGCGGTCTTCGGTCAGCCCCATCTGAACCACGTTTTCCGAGTCATCCACGGCTTCGATCAGGCAGGACTTCTTGTCCTGATCGATGAAGATTTTCCATCCCTCGACTTCACCGTAACGCAGGAAAGTATCCGCGCTGACCGCAGTCGATGCCAGCAGACCGATTGCCATTCCGAGTGTAAAAATGCGTTTCAACTCTCTGTCTCCTTTGTGAAAAATTAATATGCGCATACTGGAATGCACCAGCCGCGCGTGTAGGCTGGAATCAGGCCTGCTGACAATCAATCCTTTGCGTAAACCCAGGGTTCCTGGGCTTTATCGTTCCGAAGGTCCGATAAATTGGAACCCAGCAACACCTCGTGGGGCATGGGTTACTTTTCATCGCGTCAAACCTGCCTATGTTGGGGCTGAACACTCCGGGAGGGTGCAATGGACAGATTCGACAACAGCCCCGAAACGGCCCTGCGTTGGTACAGCGACGGAAGACCTGTCGCATTGGCCACGGTGGTCGAGACCTGGGGAAGCGCGCCGCGGCGTGTGGGGGCCCAGCTGGTCATCGGTGGGGACGGTCGTATCGAAGGGTCTGTCTCGGGCGGCTGTGTCGAAGGCGCGGTCGTGGTCGAGGCGCTTGAAGCGATCGACGAGGGCGAGGCGCGGCTGCTGGAATTCGGCGTCAGCGACGAGGACGCCTTTGCCGTGGGGTTGGCCTGTGGCGGTACCATCCGTGTGTTGGTCGAACCGGTGGGCAAGGTGCTGCCTGAACCGATGCTGCGCGAACTGGTCGAGGCCCGCGCACGGCGCGAACCCGTGGCCTATGAAGTGAATATCGAAACCGGTCAACGCGCTCTGCGACGCAATGCTTATGCGGACCGGCTGCGCATGGATCGATCCGGATTTGAAGAAGATGGTCAGACCTTCGTGGCGGTGCATAACCCGCCTCTGCGACTAATCATCGTTGGCGCGGTGCATATTGCGCAAGCGTTGGTGCCGATGGCGCGGATCGCCGGATATGACCCGGCCATCATCGACCCGCGCGATGCTTTTGCCTCCAGTGCGCGCTTTCCCGGCGAGACGATCCTTACCGACTGGCCAGACGAAGCCGTTGCCAAACTTGGGATGGACGCACGGACGGCGGTGGTGCTGCTGACCCATGACCCCAAGCTGGACGACCCGGCCTTACAATCCGCGCTTCAGGCCGGAGTGTTCTATATTGGCGCTCTTGGCTCGACCCGCACCCATGCCAAGCGTGTGACGCGGATGAAAGAGGCCGGATTCACTGATCAACAGATCGCGCGCATTCACGGGCCTATCGGTCTGGACATCGGCGCCGCAGACCCATCGGAAATCGCGGTGTCCATTCTGGCGCAAATGACAGCCGTGTTGCGGGGCAAAGCGTGAAGTTCGGCCCCGTTCCCGTTGATCAGGCCGTCGGAGCGATTCTGGCGCATTCCGTAAAGGCTGGTGGTACCAAACTGCGCAAGGGCCTCGTGTTGACGGCCGAGCATCAAAAGGTATTGGCCGTTGCCGGGCACAGTTCTGTCACAGTCGCCCGTTTGGCCCCCGGAGATTGCCACGAAGACAAGGCGGCCGCGATGTTAGCCGACGCACTGGTGCCTGATCCCAAGGAGGCGGCGTTGCGGGTGACGCAGCCTTTCACTGGCCGGGTGAACCTGTTGGCTGATGGTCCGGGGGTCGCAGTACTGGATGTCGCGGCGCTTGAGGCGTTCAATCTGGTCAATCCGATGATCACCGTGGCCACCGTACCGCAATACCAGCAGATGAGCGCAGGCGGCATGGTTGCGACGATCAAGGTGATTTCCTACGCCGTTCCGGGCGGCGACGTTCTTGAGGTATCGCGTCTGGCGAAGGGTGCGATCCGCCTTGCCACGCCGGTGTACCGAAACGCCGGGCTGGTGGTAACCGACATTCCCGGCGGACCACCGAACGAGAAAGGCATCGCTGCGATACAGGGGCGGGTGGAGGCCCTCGGGTTGGAGCTTGCCGATATCCGCATTGTCCCGCACCAGACAGAGGCGCTGTCGAGGGCCATCATGGAGACGCAGGGCGATGTTGTGATGATCCTGACCGGCTCGGCCACCTCGGATGTGTCCGACGTGGCGCCTCAGGCACTCCGTGCCGCAGGCGGACAGGTGGACCGCTTCGGAATGCCGGTCGATCCGGGGAACCTGCTGTTTCTGGGGGGGATCGGTGAACGCCCGGTGATCGGGTTGCCGGGATGTGCACGTTCTCCGGCTTTGAACGGGGCGGATTGGGTCCTGTCGCGGGTCGCCTGCGGGATCGCGACGACCGGCGCAGATATTGCGGCGATGGGCGTTGGCGGGCTGCTCAAGGAAATCCCGACGCGACCGCAGCCGCGTGCATCACGGCGTTAATTTGCCTTCCCAAGACCGCGCTTTACCAGTGATGACTGCCCAAGTGACTGACCAAAACAGTCGCTAAATATTTTTGTTCTCAAACAAAAATTCCCGTGTTTAACTCGGCGCAGGGAGAGTTTCATTTTGGGAGGAACATATGACACAGGTCTCAATGACCGTGAACGGTAAATCCGTGAGCGGTGATGTCGAGGGCCGGACGTTGCTGTCCAGCTTTCTGCGTGATCACCTGTCGCTGACCGGGACCCATGTGGGCTGCGATACTGCGCAATGCGGCGCCTGTGTGGTTCACGTGAACGGTGAGGCAGTCAAATCCTGCAATATGCTGGCGCTTGAGGCTGATGGAGCCGATGTCGGCACGATCGAGGGGCAAGCGAACGCGGATGGCTCGCTGAACGTCATCCAGCAGGCGTTTCAGGATCACCACGGGCTTCAATGCGGGTTCTGCACGCCGGGCATGGTGATGAGCGCTGCGGCGCTGTTGAAAAACAACCCGCGCCCGTCTGAGGCTGAGATACGGAAGTATCTGGAAGGCAACCTGTGTCGTTGCACCGGCTATCACAACATCGTCAAGGCGATCATGGCCGCATCCGGTCAGGACGTCAGCAAAATCGCTGCCGAATGATGCCGCTGCGGGCGTCGGGGGAGACGCCCGTGGGATGACAAAGGGTGCACAAGCATCCGTTTATGGGAGGAGAACAAGCAATGCCCAAAGACAGTGGCATCGGAGCCAGTTCCAAGCGGCGCGAGGACGTACGCTTTCTGACCGGAGCGGGCAATTACACCGACGACATCAACGTACATGGCCAAGCCTATGTGCATTTTCTGCGGTCCGACATCGCGCATGGCCGCATCAAATCCGTGGACACTTCGGCGGCCGAGGATATGCCGGGCGTGGTCAAGGTTTTCACCGGTAAGGATTTTGAAGGCGTGGGCGGGATGCCCTGTGGCTGGGAGGTGACCGACAAGCACGGCGCGCCGATGCAGGAGCCTCCTCACCCGATCATGGCGCAAGGTAAGGTGCGCCATGTGGGCGATCCGATCGCAGCCGTTGTGGCCGACAGCCTTGAACAGGCGCGCGACGCCGCCGAGGCGATCGATGTGGATATCGAAGAACTGCCCGCCGTGATCGACATGAAGGCGGCCGCGCAGGATGGCGCAACGCTGGTCCATGACGATCTGAAGAACAACATCTGCTATGACTGGCAACTGGGCGAGACCGACGACGCCAAGGTTGATGAGGTCTTTGCGGGCGCGGCCCATGTCACCACGCTGGATCTGGTGAACAATCGTCTGGTTGCCAACCCGATGGAACCGCGCGTGGCTGTGGGGGAATACAAGCGTGGCACGGATGAGTACACGCTTTATACCACCTCGCAGAATCCGCATGTGATCCGCCTGCTGATGTGCGCCTTCGTGCTGGGTCTGCCCGAGCATAAAGTCCGCGTGGTGGCTCCGGATGTGGGCGGCGGGTTCGGCACAAAGATATTCCACTATGCGGAAGAGGCATTCTGCACCTTCGCTGCCAAGGCTTGTAACCGCCCGGTCAAGTGGACCTCCAGTCGGTCCGAGGCGTTCATGTCCGATGCCCATGGCCGCGACCATGTCAGCAAGATCGAACTGGCGCTGGATGCGGATAACAACTTCATCGGGCTGCGCACCAACACCTATGCCAATCTTGGCGCGTATCTGTCGACCTTTTCCAGCTCGGTTCCGACCTGGCTGCACGGCACGCTGATGGCAGGCAATTACAAGACACCGGTCATTCAGGTGAACGTGAAGGCGATGTTCACCAACACAGTGCCGGTTGATGCCTATCGCGGCGCAGGCCGCCCCGAGGCAACGTTCCAGTTGGAACGCGTTGTGGACAAGGCTGCGCGCGAGTTGGGCGTCGATCCGATTGCGCTGCGCCGTCAGAACTTCATCACCCAATTCCCCTATGACACGCCAGTCGCTCTGACCTACGACACCGGGGACTATAACGGGACGATGGACAAGCTTGAGACCGCTGCCGATCTGGCAGGCTTTGCCGCGCGGCGCGCGCAAAGCGAGGCCAAGGGCAAGCTGCGCGGTCTGGGCATCAACTGCTATATCGAAGCTTGCGGGATTGCGCCCTCAAACATCGTTGGTATGCTGGGCGCGCGTGCGGGTCTTTATGATGCCGCAACGGTGCGGGTGAACGCCACCGGCTCGATCAGTGTCATGGTCGGTGCACACAGCCACGGCCAGGGGCATGAGACCGCCTTTCCGCAGGTTGTGGCCGACATGATCGGCATCGACGAGTCGATGGTCGAGATTGTGCATGGCGATACGTCCAAGATTCCATTCGGCATGGGCACCTATGGCTCGCGCTCGCTGGCGGTTTGTGGCTCGGCCATGGTCAAGGCCACCGAGAAGGTGATTGAGAAAGCCAAGCGGATCGCGGCTCATCTGCTCGAGGCGTCTGAGGCGGATATCGAGCTGAAAGACGGTCAGTTCAGCGTCGCGGGCACCGACAAGTCGGTGGCCTGGGGCGACGTGACCCTGACGGCGTATGTGCCGCATAACTATCCGCTTGAGGTTGAGCCGGGGCTGGAGGAGACGGCGTTTTACGATCCGGCCAACTTCACCTTCCCCGCCGGCGCTTATGCCTGTGAGGTCGAGGTCGATCCCGAGACCGGTCAGGTCACCATCGAGACCTTCACGGCCGCCGATGACTTTGGCAATATCGTCAACCCGATGATCGTGGATGGCCAGGTTCATGGCGGCATCGGTCAGGGCATCGGTCAAGCACTGCTTGAGAACTGCGCCTATGACGAAAATGGGCAGCTACTGAGCGCCTCTTACATGGATTACGCCATGCCGCGTGCGGATGATGTACCGTTTTATGGCGTCGATCATTCTAGTCAGACGCCTTGCACTCATAACCCGCTGGGTGTGAAGGGCTGTGGTGAGGCCGGGGCGATCGGGTCTCCGCCAGCGGTGGTCAATGCCGTGTTGGATGCGCTGAATTCGGGTGGCAAGGCGATTGATCACATCGACATGCCGGTAAGCCCGTCGCGTGTCTGGGCGGCGATGAACAGCTGAGAGGTTGGGGTGCGAGGGGCCAGCCCCTCGCGCTCCCCGGAGTATTTCCAAAAAGATGAAGGGCAGTTGAGTGCCTTTCGGAAAGGAAGACGAAATGTACAATTTCGAGTTTGAGAAACCCTCGACCATTGCTGATGCGGTCGCTGCATTGGGTGCTGAGGAGGCGCAGGCGTTGGGGGGTGGGCAGACCCTGATCCCGACGCTGAAACAGCGGCTGGCGGCACCATCCAAGCTGGTGTCAGTGAGCGGGATTGCCGAGATGAAGGGTGTTTGCGTGGAAGATGACGGCTCGGTGGCTGTTGGCGGGGCGACCACCCATGCCTCGGTCGCGTCCGAGGCCGCGGGCAGCTATCCGGCCCTTGCTGCGTTAGCGGGTCAGATCGGTGATCCGGCGGTGCGCAATCGTGGCACCATTGGCGGATCGATTGCGAATAACGATCCGGCGGCCTGTTATCCGGCTGCTGTTTTGGGATCGGGCGCGACAATCGTCACCAATGCGCGGCAAATCGCGGCGGATGACTTCTTTGAAGGAATGTTCACCACCGCGCTGGACGAGGGTGAGATTGTCACCTCGGTTCGGTTCCCAGTGCCGCAGGCGGCGAGCTATCAGAAATTCCAGCAACCGGCCTCGCGGTTTGCGTTGGTGGGCGTCTACGCGGCGCGTTTCGCCGATGGCGTGCGTGTTGCCGTCACCGGGGCGAGCGAAGATGGCGTGTTTCGTTGGTCCGAGGCAGAGGAGGCACTGAACAAAGCGTTCCGTGCGGATGCGTTGACGGATTTGCGCATCAACCCGGCCAACATGATCGCCGATCTGCACGGCAGCAAGGACTACCGCGCGCATCTTGTTGGCGTCATGACCAGGCGGGCTGTCGAAGCCTGTATGTAAGACGCGGTTAGGGAACAAAGCCCCGGTTTGAGGCCGGGGTTTATTACGTGCGGCGCAGTCTTGGCGGTTTTGCCGGTTGCCAATAGGCCCCGGTATCCTCGCGTGCCTTTTGGTAGGCGTCGATCCGATGGCGGGCCGCGTCGCCTCCGGCATCGAAGAGGTGGCCCAACAGGCATTCCAGCACCGCCATCGCTCCGGTGAAACAGGAAAACGGGTACAGGGCGCGGGTGCTGACGGTGAAGGCGATGTCGGGTTCGACCCCGGGGGCTATCACGTCACTGTCCGAGATCAGGATCAGGCGTAACCCGCGTTGTTTTGCGAACCGCATCGATTGGATGGTGTCTGCGGAATAGGGGTGGACGGTGATGGCGACCAGACAATCGTTTTGGTCGGCATCCAGCAGGTCGTCCGCAGCGGACCCGATATGGCGTGGCACCAGTTGGATGCCCGGATGCGCCATACGGCCCGTGTAGGAAAAGTAATAGGCCAGCGCGTAGCTTGCACGCGTCGCCGTGACGAAACACCTGCGGGATGTCTCGATGTGCCGGACCGCCTCGCGCGCCTTTTCGGGTTTCATCAGGCGTAAGGATCGGGCGACGATATTCTGTTCGTTCTGGGCCAGTTTGGCCTGCGTGTTGCTGAAGGCGTCTTGGGTTTGCAGGGTGGTTAACCAGTCCTGCCCCAATTCGCCTTCGCGGTCCGTGACCAAGGCGTTGCGGAAAGGGGCGCGGAAGGCTTCGAAACTGTCAAACCCCATGCGGTGTGCCAGCCGGACCAGAACATTCGAGCTGACGCCGATTCTGGTCGCCGTAGTCCGGATCGAGTCCAGCCCGAAATCTCCGGGATGGTCGATGACGTACTTGGCGGCCGCCTGCAGGGCCGAAGGCATTTGCCCGATATCATGACGCAAGCGGTCGGTGATCTGGTTTGGCGTGTTTTCCATCAAGGAAGAAAAACAAATGTTATGAAAATAACAAGTAAAAAACGTCACACGCTGGATTAGATGGCAAATGCTACCCGAGGTATGAGCATGTCAGACACGCAAACAAAAACCGAAACCGCCCGTCGTCCCTATGTGCTGGTCGCTCCGAATGGTGCGCGGCGGGGGCGTTCGGATCATCCGGAATTGCCCGTTTCGATTGATCAGATTGTTGAGACCGCGCGTACTTGTTTTGAGGCTGGCGCGCATGGGCTGCATTTGCACATTCGGGACATGCGGGGGCAGCATTCTCTGGACGCCGGTCAATATCTGGAAACGATGGCTGAACTGCGCCGGGTTGTTCCGGAGATGGACGTTCAGATCACGACCGAGGCTGCGGGTCTGTTCGATGTGCCCACCCAACTGGCCTGTCTGGAGCAGGTGCGGCCCGGTTGGGCCTCGGTGTCCGTGCGGGAAATTGCGCGGGCGCCAGAGTTGGCGTCACGTGTCTATGGGCTGTGCGCAGAGCAGGGAACGCGGGTGCAGCACATTCTCTACGATGCCGAAGACGCCGCGCTGCTGGTGCAGTGGCGCGAAGCCGGGGTTGTGCGGGACGGTCAGCTGGATCGTCTTTTGGTCCTGGGGCGGTATACGTCCGATCAGCAATCCTCGCCGCAGGATCTGGACCAGTTTCCCCAAGCCGCATCGCCCTGGATGGTTTGTGCTTTTGGCGCGCTGGAACATGCGTGTCTGGCGCACGCGACCCGGTACGGCGGAGACGTTCGGGTGGGCTTTGAAAACAGCCTGACCGATCAGGACGGAAACCTTTGGAAAGACAATGCCGCGTCGGTGACGGCGCTTGTTGCCATGTTGGAAAGGGCAGTCGAATGAGTCACGTATTTCCACGCCACACGAAATCGGACTTGCCGGTCGCGGCAGGAGGCGACGGGTGCTATCTGATCGACACGCAGGGCCGTCGGTATCTGGATTGTGGGGACGCTGCCGTGTCCTGTCTGGGCCACTCCGATCCGGCGGTGATCCGGGCTGTGCAGGAGCAGGTTAAAAAGATTGCCTTTGCCCATACCGGCTTCATGACCTCGGAACCAGCCGAGGCGCTGGCGGATTTGCTGGTTGAAAAGGCACCGGGCGATCTGGACCGGGTGTATTTCGTTTCGGGCGGGTCCGAAGCGACCGAGGCGGCGATCAAATTGGCGCGGCAGTATTATCTGGAGATCGGCCAGCCCGAGCGGCGGCATGTGATTGCCCGGCGGCAAAGCTATCATGGCAATACTCTGGGTGCTTTGTCGGCTGGTGGGAACGCGTGGCGACGGGCGCAGTTCGCGCCGATGCTGATCGACATGACCCATATTGCGCCCTGCTATGAATACGCGGAAAAGCCGGACAATGAGAGCAGCCATGACTACGGTCAGCGCGTGGCCAATGAACTGGAGGCCGAAATCCTGCGGTTTGGGCCCGAGACCGTGATGGCCTTCATGGCCGAACCGGTCGTGGGGGCGACTCTGGGCGCGGTGCCTGCGGTCGAGGGGTACTTCAAACGCATCCGCGAAATCTGCGACCAGTATGGCGTGCTGTTGATTCTGGATGAGGTGATGTGTGGCATGGGCCGGACGGGACATCTGTTCGCCTGCGATCATGACGAGGTGGCGCCGGATATCCTGTGCATCGCCAAAGGGTTGGGGGCCGGATATCAGCCGATCGGAGCGATGATGTGCACCGGCAGGATTTACGATGCGATCCGCGATGGGTCCGGTTTTTTTCAGCACGGTCACACTTATATTGGCCACCCGGTCGCGACCGCGGCGGCACTGGCCGTTGTCCGCGAACTGACCGGGCGTGATTTGCCTGCGAGGGCGGGGGTTCTGGGCGAAAAGCTACAATCGGCACTTGAAGCCGCGCTGGGACAGCATCCCAATGTCGGGGATATTCGGGGGCGCGGCCTGTTCCGAGGCATTGAACTGGTCGCTGATCGCAACACCAAAACGCCGTTCGACCCTTCGCTCGGTGTGGCGGGTAAGATCAAAAAGGCCGCCTTGGCCGAAGGTCTGATCTGTTATCCGATGTCCGGCACTCGCGACGGGCGTTTGGGCGACCATATCCTTTTGGCACCACCGTTCATCATCGATGAGGCGCAGATTGACGAATTGGTCGGAAAGCTGAGCAAGACAATATCAGCGGTGATCTGACGGCCGGGAAAAGAAAAGCCCCCTCGCATGAGGGGGCTTTGAAACTTAGGACGGATTAAGACCTTATTTCTGCGGCAGGGGCCCGATCATCATGATCATCTGACGGCCTTCCATCTTGGGCATGTTCTCGACCTTGCCCAGATCCTTGATGTCTTCTGCCACACGTTCCAGCAGCTCGCGGCCCAGATTTTGGTGCGCCATTTCGCGACCACGGAAGCGCAGGGTAACTTTGACCTTGTCACCGTTTTCCAAAAACTTGAACACGTTCCGCATTTTGACGTCATAGTCATGGGTGTCGGTGTTGGGTCGAAATTTGACCTCTTTCACCTCTATGATCTTTTGTTTCTTGCGGGCTTCGCTTTCGCGTTTCTGCTGTTCGTACTTGAACTTGCCGAAATCCATGATTTTGCAGACCGGCGGGTTCGCGTTGGGCGAAATCTCGACCAAATCGAGACCGACATCGGCGGCCATCTGCATGGCTTTAGCGGGATGAACCACCCCGACATTTTCACCTTCGGCGCCAATCAGGCGAATTTCGGGGGCACGGATCTTGTCATTGACGCGCGGGCCAGTGTCTCGTTGCGGCGGCGCGTTGTGAGGTCTGCGGGCTATGGGTTCATTCCTTTGATAATTGCAGAATTTCGAGCCCGGAATTTAGACTGCTGCGCGTCCTGATTCAAGCGCCAACCTTGCCGAATGGGCTGAATAAATCAGGTTTAACAGCAGGTTTATGCGCGGGCTACGACCATTCCAGCGGCCCGCGCATTTGGATCAGCCGACAAAGGCCTTTTCGATCACGAATTCCTTGGGCTCGGAATTGGCGCCTTCGCGCAGGCCGAACTCTTCCAGAATGGCCTTGATGTCCAGGTTGAAGGCCAGCGAGCCACAAACCATGGCGCGGTCGGTTTCCGGCTGGATGCCGCCCTCGATGCCCAGGTCGGCAAACACGGTGCCGTTTTTCAGCAGGTTGGTGATGCGGCCCATCTTGGGGCTCTCTTCCCGCGTGGTGGTCGGGTAATAGCGGATCTTGTCCGCAAAACCTTCGCCAATCAGCTCGGCCAGCATTTCGTCCTGGCGGATGTTTTCGATCAGCTGACGGCCATATTCCAACTCTGCTACTTCGCGGCAGGTATGGGTAATGATGACCTCATCATAGTCTTCATAGGTTTGCGGCTCGCGCAGAAGCGAGGCGAAGGGCGCAAAGCCGGTGCCGGTGGCAAAGAACCACAGACGCTTGCCGGGCAGCAGGGCGTCGTGGACCAGAGTGCCGACGGGCTTGGGACGCAGGATGATCTGGTCACCCGCCTTGATGTGTTGCAGTTTCGAGGTCAGCGGACCGTCCTGCACCTTGATCGAGTAGAACTCCAGCTCTTCGTCCCAGGACGGCGAGGCGATCGAATAGGCGCGCAGCAGGGGTTTGCCGTTGTCGCCCAGCAGGCCGATCATCACGAACTCGCCCGAGCGGAACCGCAGCGAGGCAGGGCGCGACACCTTGAACGAGAACAGGCTGTCGGTCCAGTGTTTGACGTCCGTTACGGTTTGGGCGTCCGGCAGAACGGGGGCCTTTACGGCGGTTGCTTCGGTCACGGGCTTCATCTCTGTCATCGTTTCACTGCCGGTCTGCTAAACCGACATCTCCGTTTAAGCTTTGATCCACATCAGGAAAAGGGGCAGATTGCCCCTTTCCTCAATTTAAGCTGGCGGTTGGCGGTCTTAGCCGCGCAGGCGGGCCTGATAGCTGTGGTCTTTCCAGTTGGCGCGGGCCAGCCACTGATCTTCGGGTTGACGGGCGGCCAGAGCCTCGTCGATCTCGACTTCGTCAAAACCGCTGCGGCGCGCCATGGCATATTGATCGGCCAGCACGTGACCTTTTGCGCGCAGACGGCCGGTATAGCCTTTCAGCCGCAGAACGCGAGCAATGGTAAAGCCACGACCATCGGCCGAGGACGGAAAGTCCACGCGCACCATCTGCGCGCCGCCCAGACGGTCAATCAGCTCATCCGGGTCGGTGTCCGAGGCCACATCCAGCGCGACCACATCATTGGCCGCGTCCTCCAGCGTGACAAAGCCGTCGGTCCAGTCATCAGGGGCGAACCCCGTATCCGATACGATTACGTTCATGTTTTCTCTCCGGCGCGCACCATTTTGCCATCGACAAAATGGATGCCGCATTCTTCCTTGTTCTGGTCGCGCCAGCGTCCGGCGCGGGGGTCTTCGCCTTCTTTGACCGGCGATGTGCAGGGCGCACAGCCGATCGAGGGGTAACCTTTGGCCACCAGCGGATGCCGGGGCAGGTTGTTTTCATCCATATAGGCACGCACGTCCGCGGGCGCCCAATGGGCCAGCGGGTTGACCTTGATCCGGCCAGTGCCGTCCTCGACCTCAAAGAACTCGAGCGCGGCGCGGGTGCCGGACTGAAACCGTTTGCGGCCGGTAATCCAGCCGTCATAGCCCATTAATGCCCGCTGCAGCGGGAAGGTCTTGCGCAGGTTGCAGCACGCATCCATGTCCCGCAAACGCAACGCGCCATAAGGGTCGTCGCGCTGAACGTCCTCATCCTCGGCGCGGATGACGTGGACGTTTTTCAGGCCCAGACGTTCGCTGACCTCCTGCTGGTATTCCAGCGTTTCGGTGAACAGCATCTGAGTGTCCACGAACAACACCGGGGTCATCTTGTTTACCACCGCCGCCATGTGCAGCAACACCACCGATTCCGCGCCAAAGCTTGAGACCAGCGCAAGCTCGTCAATCTCCTCCAAAGCGCCATGCATAACGTCATGGGCGCTGTGGTGGCGGAACTGGGCGTTCAGCGCCTCGACCCTTTCGGTCAGTTCGCTTCGATCCTTACCCAGTTCCGTCTGGATCAGGTCAAGCGGCATTGGCCTGCGCCTCGGGGTAGAGGGCCGATTTGAACGGCGCCATGCCTACCCGACGATAGGTCTGCAGGAATGTCTCCTCGCTGCTTTCGCGTTGTTCCAGATAGGTGTCGACGATGCGTTCAACCGCAGGCACGATTTCATCATAGGCAAAGCCCGGACCGGTGCGGTCGCCAATGGCCGCGTTCTCGGTGCCGTCGCCACCCAGAGTGATCTGGTAGTTTTCGACGCCAGCGCGATCCAGACCCAGGATGCCGATATGACCCACGTGGTGGTGACCACATGCGTTGATGCAGCCCGAGATCTTGATCTTCAGATGACCGATGTCGTGCTCCAGCTTGAGGTCTTCGAAGCGGGTCGCGATTTCCTGCGCGACCGGGATCGAACGGGCCGTCGCCAGCGCGCAGTAGTCCATACCGGGGCAGGCGATGATGTCGCTGATCAGGCCGATATTGGCGGTTGCCAGTTCGTGTTCCTTCAGCCTCGCGTGAATCCCGGGCAGGTCCGACTTGTGGACATGCGGGAGGATCACGTTCTGCTCATGGCTGATGCGCAGTTCGTCATAGGCGAACTCTTCGGCCAGATCGGCCATTACGCGCATCTGCTCGGCAGTTGCATCACCCGGCGTTGCACCGTGCTTCTTGATCGAGATCGTTACAATCGCGTGGTCCGCATTTTTGTGCGGCGCGATGTTGGTGTCGACCCACGCGCGGAAGACCGGGTCATTGGTGTAGGCGCTCTCGAACGACGCAACCGAGCCTTCGCGGAAGGCAGGTGCAGCGAAGAGGCCCTTGATCTCGTCCAGCAGGTTCATGTCGGCGCCCTTGAACTGCGGGCGAACCTGCAGGAAACGCTCGTTGACCTTGGCGCGGATGGTGTCGATGCCGTTTTCGTGCACGGTGATCTTGATGCGCGCTTTGTACTTGTTGTCGCGGCGACCGATCTGGTTCCACACGGAAACGGTGGCTTCCAGATATGCCAACAGGTCGTCAAAGGCGACGAACTCGGACAGTTCCTTGCCGATCATGGGTGTACGGCCCAGACCGCCACCGACGATGACGCGGGCGCCCAGAACTCCGTCACGCTCGACCAGTTGCAGGCCGATATCGTGTGCCTTGATCACGGCGCGGTCGTTTTCCGAGCCGGTGATGGCGATTTTGAACTTACGCGGCATGAACTGGAATTCCGGGTGGTCGGTCGACCACTGGCGCAGCAGTTCGGCATAAGGGCGGGGGTCGGCGACCTCATCCGCGGCGGCACCGGCGAAATGGTCGGCGGTCACGTTGCGGATGGTGTTGCCCGAGGTCTGGATGGCGTGCATACCTACCTCGGCCAGCGCGTCCAGCATATCCGGCACATCGTTCAGTTTCGGCCAGTTGTACTGGATGTTCTGACGGGTGGTGAAATGGCCGTAGCCCTTGTCCCACTTCTCGGCCAGCAGGGCCAGTTGGCGCATCTGCGCGCTGTTTAGCGTGCCATAGGGGATGGCGACCCGCAGCATGTAGGCGTGCAGCTGCAGATACAGGCCGTTCATCAGGCGCAGGGGTTTGAATTCGTCTTCGGTCAGCGAGCCGTCAATGCGGCGCTCGACCTGCGCGCGGAACTGCGCGTTACGTTTTGCCAAAAATGCTGTGTCGAACTCGGAGTAGCGATACATGATTAGCTGTCCTTGGTTGCAGCCCCGAACCTTGGGGCCATGAAGGGGAGAGAGAGGGCCGAGGATCAGGCCCGGGGCTGCGTTGCTGATTCCTGCTTGCCATGGGCATAGTTCGAGGGTCCGGTGCGGCGGAACTCCTCGCGGAAATGAGTGGGTTCGGGGCCGTTGTCGCCTGCGACGGCGTCAGCTAGATAAGCACCGACGATCTTGCTGGCCTGACGCGTGGCGTCCAGCAGACGGACCTGTGCGTGGGCTTCATCCGTGATCAACTCGGCATCGGACAGCTTACGCGACCAGCGGTCGTCTTCGGTCAGGTAAATGACGTCGCCTTCCAGCAGGTCGTTGGCGGTGATGACTTTGGGGGTAAAAGCGCGGGCCATCAGGCGTGCTCCTTCTTGAATTCGGTCAGGGCCTTGGCCGCTTGGCGCGGGGAAAGGCCGTAAAAGGTCAGGGTGGGGCCGTCCATTTCGGCGGCGTTCAGATCGGTGGGCAACTGGTCCAGCGTCGTGGCCAGAATGCGTTGATCGGGGCGTGAGGCGTTTTCCACCAGCGTCACCGGCGTATCGCGGTCGGCGCCATGCATGATCAGGCGGCCCTGAATGAAACGGGCGGATTTCTTGCCCATATAGATCGCCGCGACAGAACCCGGACGCGCCAGCGCGGTCCAATCGTGATCGGCAAAGCCTTTCATGTCGTGGCCGGTCAGGAACCGTACCGAGGAATTGCGGCCCCGGCGGGTCAGGCTTTGACCAATTCCTGCAACCGCAGCCGATGCCGCGGTGATGCCAGGCACGATCTGCCAAGAGATGCCTGCAGCCTCGACCGCTTCGATCTCTTCGTCCAGACGGCCAAACACCGTCGGGTCACCCGATTTCAGGCGTACGGCATGGTGGCCTTTCACGGCGTAGTCGACCAGCAACGCGTCTATGTCTTCCTGTTTCCACGAGGGACCAAAGCCCGCCTTGCCAACGTCAACGAGAAAAGCGGACTTGCCCGCCAGTTCCAGAACCTCGGCGCTGATCAGACGGTCATGCAGAACGACGTCAGCGCGCTCAAAGGCATTCAGCGCCTTGAGCGTCAGCAATTCCGGATCGCCCGGACCCGCGCCAACAAAGTCGACGTGCCCTGTGCCATCATATGAATGCGTAAGCTGCATGTGTGGTTCCGCTTGGTTTGACTTGGCTTGCAATATAGGAAATATTCCCGGTATAACGCTATATGGGCGCTTAAATAAGAACAAACGTTCCGTCAATGCCTCGATCTGGGACGCGAGTTTCGAAACGAAGGGAAAATTGGAATGTCGGTGCGGATTGATGACACGGATCGGAAAATTCTGGTCGAGCTACAGCGCGACGCCAGCCAATCGCTGGACGAAATAGCAGCCCGTGTCGGCAGTTCCAAGACCCCTGTCTGGAATCGCATTCGCAAGCTGAAAGGGGCCGGTGTCATCGGCCAGCAGACCGTTTTGCTGGACGCCGAAGCGCTGGGTTTCGAGGCGACTTTTTTTGTTCTGATCCGAACCTCGGAACATGAGGCCGACTGGCAGCGCAAGTTCCTCAAAGCCCTGCGGGATCGCCCCGAAGTGCAAGAGGCGCACCGGTTGGCGGGCGACATCGACTATATCCTCAAAGTGCGGGTCAAGAATGCGCGGGCCTATGACGAATTCTATCAGACCCTGATTTCCGAGGTGCGCGTCCACAACGTGACCGCGCTGCTGTCGATGGAGGAGATCAAATCCACCACCATGCTGCCGTTGAACGCGCTGATCGAAAGCTGAGACCAGTCAAACCCGCACCATCAGCCGGGTCAGGCCGCGGAAATGGTAGGTGTTGGAATATTCCGGACCGGCGCACAGACGCAGGTTCGGGCAGCGATCGAACAGGGCCGTCAGGGCAATCCGCATCTCCAACCGCGCCAGCGGGGCGCCGACGCAAAAATGCAACCCACCGCCGAAGCTGGTATTGGTCACGATCGGCCGGGTGGGGTCGAAACGGTCCGGATCGGCCCAGACCGATGGGTCCCGGTTCGCAGCCCCCAGCAACAGCGCAACCTCATCGCCACGGTGGAAGGTATGGCCAAATAGCTCGGCCTCTTCATAGGCATACCGGGTGAACATGTGCAGCGGCGGGTCGTAGCGCAGGATCTCTTCGATCAAACCGTCTATCGCATGGGCGCGTGGGTCGATTCCCATTTGCAGCAGAGTTTTCACGCCATTTCCCAGCGAATGAACCGTGGCCTCATGCCCGGCGTTCAGCAGCAGGATGCAGGTGGCGACAAGCTCGTCATGTGAGAGCTTCTCGCCGTCTTCCTCGGCGGCGATCAGGCGGGTGATCAGGTCGTCGCGCGGATTGCTGCGGCGCTGCTGGATGTAATCATCGAGGAAATCAGTGAAATCCTGTGCAGCGGCAGCGGCTGCGTCTTCGGTTTCGCGCGTCCGACTGGCCTGATACATCGCCACCATGGCATGAGACCAGCGCAGCAGATCGGGCGACATCCCCTCGGGCACACCTAGCAGGCAGCAGATCGTGATGACCGGGACTTGCGAACAGAATGTCTCCAGCAGATCAAAGGGTGCGTCTGGAAAGCGGTCGATCAGGCTGTGGCTGAGGTCTCGAATGGACGGCTCCAGCGCCGAGATTGCGCGCGAGGTAAAGGCGCGCACGACCAGCGCCCGTAACCGGGTGTGGCGGGGTGGTTCAGCCTCGAGCAATGAATGCGCCTCGACCGTCAGCCATGGGGCCAGATGCGCGGGGCGGGGGCGTTGCAACTCGGCGGGCACCTCGCGACCGAAGCGGCGATCCTTCAGCAAAGCCTGCACGGCCCGGTGCGAGACAGCCGCAACTTTTTGGTAATCCTTCCAATAGACAAGGTCCCCGTGCGAGCGGGCGTTATCATAAAATGGATAGGGGTTTTGCACGAAACCCGGATCGAGTGGGGATTGGAACAGTGTCTTCATGCGGCACAGACTTGCCATGCGGTCCGCTGAATGCAAGACCCTATACCATGCAACGGGTTTGGGTGATCCTTGGATTTCTGTGTGCCGTCGGGCTGTTGTCCGCCGGAGTGTGGTCCTACGGCTATCGGCAGGCGCTGTCGCAGCTGAGCGAAAAAGCCGAGGCCGACCTTGAGCTGGCGGCCGACCGGCTAAGCACTCAGATGCAGGTCTATCAGGAACTGGCGGTGCTGATGGCAAATCATCCGGCCTTGCGGACACTTGATACCCCGGCCCAGCAACAGGTCGCCCGGTCGATACTGCTGGACGTGGCGGACAAGACCGCGGCCGTGAACATGATGTATCTGGATCAGAGCGGTCAGGTATTGGTCTCGGCGCAACCGGTTCAGCAAGACAATATGGCGGGGCACCCTGCCTTCCAGCGTGCGTTGCAGGGGGCATTGGGCAATGCACACGAAGTGCTGCCGTTCAGCGGCGACCGGATCTATTCCTATGCGGCCCCCACCTTTGACGCCTCCGGCCGGGTCGAAGGCGCGTTAATGGTGGTGGCGGACGTACAGGATGTGGAACAGACCTGGCGTGGCAGTACCGAGGCGGTGTTCTTTACCGATGGACGCGGGGTGGTCTTTATCTCGAACCGGTCCGATCTGTTGTTCTGGCATCGTGCCGACGGGCAACAGGGGCTGACGCCGCCAGAGGGCGGAGAAGTTGCTTTCGCCTCGACTCGGGTCGGACCGCATGAACTGTGGAGGCTCAACTGGGGTCGCTACCTGCCAGGCCGCGCGTTGCATCTGATGCTTGATCTGCCTGTGATAGACATGACGGCAGAGGTGTTGGTCGATGTCGCCCCGGCCCGGCGTCTGGCCGGGTTGCAGGCGGCAACTGTTGCCGCGATCTGTCTGGCCTTCGGCGCGTTGCTGTTTCTGGCGACGGAACGCAGACGGACTCTGGCCGAAGCCAACGCAGTTCTGGAAAGCCGCGTTGCACAGCGTACCCGCGCCTTGACCGCAGCCAACACAGCTTTGCGGCGTGAGGTGCACGAGCGGCAGGAAGCGGAGACCGCGCTGAAACAAGCGCAGGAAGAGCTTATTCAGGCCGGTAAGCTAAGCGCCCTGGGGCAGATGTCGGCGGGTATCAGTCATGAGCTGAACCAACCCCTGATGGCGATCCGGCAGTTTGCCGATAACGGGACGGCCTTCCTGACGCGGGGGCGCGGGGAAAAGGCTGCCGAGAATCTGACGCGCATTTCCGACATGGCCGCCCGGATGGCGCGGATCATCAAGAACCTGCGCGCTTTTGCCCGCAACGAAAGCGAACCGATGGGCAAGGTCGATCTGGTGCAGGTGATCGACACGGCCGTGGAACTGACCGAGGCGCGTCTTCGCGCCGAAGGGGTGACGATGGACTGGCAGCCGCCCGACGGGCCGGTTCATGCGTGGGGCGGCGAGGTGCGGTTGGTGCAGGTGTTTGTCAACCTGATCAACAACGCCGCGGACGCGATGAGCCGGCAGGATGAGCGCCTTATCGGTATCGCGATCGAGGCCGGAGACAGGCTGACCGTTACGGTGCGCGATATCGGTCCGGGCATTGAAAACACCGAAAAACTGTTCGAACCCTTCTATTCGACCAAGGCGGTTGGGTCGTCCGAGGGGATGGGGCTGGGCCTTTCGATTTCCTATGGTCTGGTCCAGAGTTTCGGGGGCAATATTCGCGGTTCGAACGCGCAGACCGGCGCGGTGTTCACCGTTGAGCTTGAGTATTACCGGGAAGATGAGGTGGCATGACCCGCAAGGTTTTATTGGTCGACGATGACGCCGCTGTGCGCGAGGCGCTGGCGCAGACGCTGGAACTGGCCGATTACGCTCCGGTTTCGGCGGGGTCGTTCGTGGCGGCCAAGGATCACATCCGCGCCGATTTCCCCGGAGTGATCGTTTCGGACATCCGGATGCCGGGGCGGGATGGGTTTCATCTGCTGACCTACGCGCATGAGATTGACCCGGACCTTCCGGTCATCCTGTTGACCGGTGAGGGCGACATTCCGATGGCCGTGCGCGCGATGGGGCAGGGAGCGTTCGACTTTCTGGAAAAGCCCTGTGCCGCAGCCGACCTGCTGGAGGTTCTGGGCAAGGCCTTTGCCGCGCGAACGCAGGTTCTGGAGCAGCGTGCGCTGAAACGCGAGCTGGAACGTGGCGACCCGGCTGCGCGGCTGTTGTTCGGTCTGTCCGCTCAGGCCGAAGCGTTGAGAGAGCGCGTGCGGAGCGTTGCGCCCACCCGGGCCGAGGTTCTGGTCACCGGTCCTGCGGGCAGCGGGATTTCCAAAGTGGCCGAGGTCGTGCATCTGATGTCGCCGCAGGGGCAAGGGCCGTTTGTAAAGCGCCCGTCGTCCGGTCTGACGCCCGATGCGTTGGTTCAGGTCTGCGAGGATGCGGCCGGAGGGTCGCTGTTCCTGGACGAGATATCGGCAATGCCCGAGGCGACGCAATACGCCGCGCTGGAGGCGGTCGAGCAGGGGGTCGGCGCGCGTATTCTGGCCGGCACGACGGCGGATTTGTCAGTGCTGTCCGCAGAGGGGCGGTTTCACGCGGACCTGTTCTATCGGCTGGATGTGATGCGGGTGCGCATCCCGTCCTTGGCCGAGCGGCCCGAGGACATTCCGGTGATCTTTCGCCACTATGTGGCGCAGGCGGCCGAGCAGGCAGGTATTGCCGAGCCTGAGATATCTTCGGAACATCTGGCCTCATTGATGGCCAGCGACTGGCCGGGGAACGCGCGTTCTCTGATGTCGGCGGCCATGCGGTTTGTGCTGGGAATGCCGGAAGAGGTCGCGCAGGCCACTGATCTGGGGTTGAGCGAACAGATGGCGCGTGTGGAGCGTTCATTGCTGATTGCGGCGTTGGGTCGGCACAATGGCAAGGCCTCGGATGCGGCAAAGGCGCTGAAGCTGCCGCGCAAGACGTTCTATGACAAGCTGACCCGGTACCAGATTCGCCCCGAAGATTATCGCAGGTGATCAGAATGTCTCCCGCCCCCTTTGACCGCATTAACATGCGGTTAATGGCGTTGGGCCGGGCAGCCCGCTGGCGCGGGCTGCGCGTGGTGTGATCTGTCAACGGTATGATTCTTCGGCACTGATTCGATATGAGTGCGGATTTCCGCACAAGAGGTGTGGAGTTTGTGCGAAAATTCGCACAATGGGTGATGGGGTTTAAAAGGGAAGTCTGATTTGATCATTTTAATGCGCTGTTTTAAAGAGATAAATCCCGCAATTGCGCGACAGGAAACAAAACGTTGAGCCATAACCTTCGATTCGGTTCACTTCGCCTCATGCGGCACCAATCAGGTGCCAATGGGACGAATGAGGAAGTCTGGGAGGAAAAGACTGATGAAATTCCTGACAACGGCTGCTACGGCAATTGCACTGACCGTAACCGCAACAGCAGGCATGGCGGCCTGCGAGGACGGTGAGATTGTCGTGAAGTTCGCGCATGTGACGAACACTGACAAGCACCCCAAGGGCATTGCGGCATCGCTGCTGGAACAGCGCGTGAATGACGAGATGAACGGCGTGATGTGCATTGAGGTCTATCCGAACTCGACGCTCTATAACGACGACAAGGTGCTGGAGGCGATGCTGCAGGGCGACGTGCAGCTGGCCGCGCCCTCGCTGTCGAAATTTGAAAAGTTCACCAAGCAGTTCCGTCTGTTCGATCTGCCGTTCATGTTCAAGAACATCGAAGCCGTGGACGCATTCCAGGCTTCGGATGACGGTCAGGCGATGAAGGACAGTATGCAGCGCCGCGGCTTGCAGGGGCTGGCCTTCTGGCACAACGGCATGAAACAGATGTCGGCGAACAAGCCTCTGGTTGATCCGTCGGATGCAGACGGTCTGAAGTTCCGCGTTCAGTCCTCGGACGTGCTGGTGGCGCAGATGGAAGCCATCGGCGGCAGCCCGCAAAAGATGGCGTTCTCGGAAGTCTATGGCGCGCTGCAGCAGGGCGTTGTCGATGGGCAGGAGAACACATGGTCGAACATTTATGGCAAGAAGTTCTTTGAGGTTCAGGACGGCATCACCGAGACCAACCACGGTATCATCGACTATCTGGTTGTGACCTCGGTTGACTGGCTGGACAGCCTGGACCCGGAAGTGCGCGACCAGTTCCTGACCATTCTGGCCGAAGTCACCGAAACCCGGAACAAGGAAGCCTTTGCAGTGAACGAAGCGGCCAAGGCCTCAATCACCGATGCGGGCGGCATCATTCGTGACCTGAACCCCGAGCAGCGTCAGGCCTGGGTTGATGCGATGAAACCGGTCTGGGACCAGTTCGCCGACGATGTGGGCCAGGACAAGATCGACGCCGCTCAGGCCATCAACGCCGGGTTCTGATGCCGGTTCAGGCCGCGCGTCAGGGACTGGGGAGTATGCGACGCGCAGGCTGGGCGGGCCGTTAAAGGCCCGCCCCAATCACTCTCATCACAAAAAATGCGGGGACGGAAAGATGTCTGGTGCGAAACCCGGCCAAGGCGGGCTGGTCGACCATATCGAAGAAACCCTGATCGCGTTGTTGCTGGGCCTGATGACGGCCGTGACATTTGCCAATGTGATCGCGCGGTTCGTATTTAATTCCAACATCCTGTGGGCGCTTGAGTTGACGGTGTTCACTTTTGGCTGGCTGGTGCTGCTGGGCGCGTCCTATGCGGTAAAGAAGCACGCGCATCTGGGTGTGGATGCCATCCTGAACATGCTGCCCCCGGCACCGCGCCGGATCCTGGCGCTGATCGCGGTTGGCTGCTGTCTGGTGTTTTCGCTGCTGATGCTGAAGGGCGCCTACGACTATTGGGCCGTCTTTGCGGACCTTCCACCAACCTCGGGCCGCTGGTTCCCGACCGGGTTTGACACCGGCGCGCGCAGCCAGAGTTTCTATGAGGTCGATGACATCCCCATGGTCGCGCCGCTGCGGTTTCTGGAAGACCTGATCAACTATGGTGAAGGGTACGAGAAGCTACCGAAGGTAGTGCCCTATCTGGTGCTGCCGGTTTCAATGCTTCTGCTCGTGATCCGGTTTACCCAGGTCGCTGTGCAAATCTGGCGCGGTGAAACCGATCGGCTTGTTGCCAGCCATGAAGTCGAGGACGAGATCGAAGAGGTCCGGGCTCAGCAGGGGGAGCATGACTGATGGACGTTATCCTCCTTTTCTCGATGGTCATCGGCCTGCTGCTGATCGGGGTACCGATTGCGGTGGCTCTGGGCCTCAGCTCGACCTTGTTCCTGCTGATCTATTCCGACAGTTCGCTGGCTTCGGTCGCGGGCACTCTGTTCGAGGCGTTCGAGGGGCATTTTACCCTGCTGGCGATCCCGTTCTTCATTCTGGCCTCGTCCTTCATGACCACCGGCGGCGTGGCGCGGCGGATCATCCGGTTTTCGATTGCCTGTGTGGGGCATCTGCCGGGCGGTCTGGCGATTGCGGGTGTCTTTGCCTGTATGCTGTTCGCAGCCCTGTCCGGGTCGTCTCCGGCGACCGTGGTGGCCATCGGCTCGATCGTTATCGCCGGGATGCGTCAGGTGGGCTATTCCAAGGAATTCGCCGCTGGTGTGATCTGTAACGCCGGTACGCTGGGCATTCTGATCCCGCCGTCGATCGTGATGGTTGTCTATGCCGCAGCTGTTGAGGTTTCGGTTGGGCGCATGTTCCTGGCGGGGGTCATTCCAGGCCTAATGGCGGGTCTGATGCTGATGATCACCATCTATGTCATGGCCAAGGTCAAGAACCTGCCGAAGGGTGAGTGGAAAGGTTGGGGCGAAGTCTTCACCTCGGCGCGCGAAGCCGGTTGGGGTCTGTTCCTGATCGTCATCATCCTGGGTGGTATCTATGGCGGTATCTTCACCCCGACCGAAGCCGCTGCGGTGGCTGCCGTCTATGCCTTCTTCATCGCCAGCTTTGTCTACAAGGACATGGGGCCGCTCAGCACCGAGGACGGAGAGAAGAATCTGCCGCTGCTGAAAAAGCCCTATGCGCTGCTGACGGCGTTCTTCCATCCGGATACCAAGCACACGCTGTTCGAGGCCGGCAAGCTGACCGTCACGCTGCTGTTCGTGATCGCCAACGCGCTGATCCTCAAGCACGTGCTGACGGATGAGCAGGTGCCGCAGCACATCGCCAACGCCATGTTGTCCGCAGGCTTGGGGCCGGTGACCTTCCTGATCGTGGTGAACGTCATTCTGCTGATCGGCGGTCAGTTCATGGAGCCTTCGGGCCTGTTGGTGATCGTCGCGCCTCTGGTGTTCCCAATTGCAATTGAACTGGACATCGACCCGATCCATTTGGGGATCATCATGGTGGTCAACATGGAGATCGGGATGATCACGCCTCCGGTTGGTCTGAACCTGTTCGTGACATCTGGCGTGGCCGGGATGCCGATGATGAAAGTCGTAAAGGCGGCGCTGCCGTTCCTGGCGGTGCTGTTCGTCTTTTTGATTATGGTGACGTATATCCCTTGGATATCGACCTTCCTGCCCAACACCTTTATGGGGCCGGAAATTGTGACCAACTAACGGGTTCAGTCAAGCAAAAGATAAGCCGGGTCCGCGCAAGGGCCCGGCTTTATTCGTTCAGGTACTGTATGTCGGCGGGTATTGCCGAACCAAACCGACGGCCCCAAACGCGCGGCAGCGGCGGAATGGGCGCAATGCAACCAGAGCATTACGGTTTTGTAATTGTTTTGGTTCAACAGACCTTGCGCCCTTGAACGCTGGGCGCGACGTCTTACCTGAGGGTCAGAGGACGACCTCTCCGCATTGGGTGATCATTCGGGACGACCCGAACTGGATTGAGGTATCCTGATGTCCTGGATTTTTCTGCTCTTCGCTGGCCTGCTTGAAATCGTGTGGGCCGTGGCCATGAAGCAATCGGCCGGTTTCACCCGGCTGTGGCCAACGGCCGTCATGGGCGTGTCCATGATCGGCTCTTTCGGGTTGCTGGCCCTTGCCATGCGTACGCTGCCGCTTGGAACGGCTTACGTCATCTGGACCGGTATCGGCGCGGTGGGTGCGTTCTTGGTCGGCGCGGCGTTTCTGGGTGAGGCCCTGACCCCTTTGCGCATCGGCGCCGCGGTCCTGATCGTGTCAGGCCTGATTGTCATGAAGATCGCGTGACCGGGCAGGATGTAGCAGACCACTTTGCCTCCTGTTCGGGCATTTGCCAGCCAATGATACCTAAGGCCGGTCTGAACAAACGCTGTGCAGTTCCGGATCTTCGGTCATTCCCTTTGTTACTTTCGTTTCCTGAACAAGCGGGACAGTCGGCGCTTTTTCTTGGATGACGGTACGTATTGGTGCCATTTGTCGAGGGTGAAACCACCATGGAAGATGTTCACAAAGTTGGGTGGCGCGTATTTTGGGTTGATGAGCACAAGGTCCACTTGAACCAGGTAACCGTCATAGTAGCAAAAGTCGATTATATCCAATAGCTCGAAACCTGCGGCCATCGCCAGTTGCATTCGATCGAATATTTTATCCCGTGGAGATTCAAGGATCAGAACCGAGCAATGTTTCATCGCTTCTTGAGCCCCCTCCAGAATCATTTCTTCGGCCCCATCGACGTCAATTTTCAACAGAAATGGGGCAGCCGGAGCCTGTTCCGCGACAAAGGTGTCGAGCTTTAGCGTCGGCACCGTGCGTAGTGTTTCGGTCGGTGCTTCGCTGTGTGCAAACCTTGCATGTGTGACGTCTTGCCCCTGCACGACGGTCGAGACCGTCAGCTGCGCGGTCCCGTCAGCGTTGGATACCGCGACTTTGTTAAGTTCGAAATCTATGTTTGCGCCGCTGTAGACTTTTTCGATGGATTCAAAATGTTCTTCAATGGGTTCAAAAAGATAGTGCTTCTTTTCGGGAAATGCGGCCATCAATTCATGTGTGCCAAAGTGGATGCCGACATCCAGCACGCACTCGATAGGAAAATCGGCATCACGAAGCTGATGAAGAAGCGAAATCTTGCTTGGGTGGCGCTGACTGCTTTTCATAGTGTTCCTTTAATCGGCGAAAGTGCGGGGTATCTAGTTGGTGCGCCGGGAAGCATAACTGCTGCAGATCAAATATGATTCTGGTCCGGGTAATATTCCTCAAGCGAGAGTTTGGCGATGAGGCGAGCGAATTCAACTAATTCTTCCCCCGCCGGGTAAAATCAGACGAGAAGCGCTCAGGCTTTCTCCAATGCTTCGACGATTGCGGCAAAGTCTGCGGCCTTCAGGCTGGCACCTCCGACCAGCGCTCCATCCACGTTTGACACACCAAAGATATCGGTCGCATTGGATGGTTTGACCGAGCCGCCGTAAAGCAGGCGGACAGAACGACCAACGCCTTCACCGAAACGCCGTTCCAGGCGGGCGCGGATAAAGTCGTGAACTTCGCCGATTTCGTCCAGCGTGGGGACCTTGCCGGTGCCAATGGCCCAGATCGGTTCATAGGCGACAATCAGGTTTTCACCCGTCGACTGGTCAGGGATCGAGCCCGACATCTGGCCGCCGATGATGTCCAGCGTATTGGCGGCCTCGCGCTGTTCAAGGCTTTCGCCGACGCAGATGATCGCCTTCAGCCCGGCATCCATGGCCGTACGGGCTTTGACGCGCACGTCTTCGTTCTGTTCGCCGTGATCCTCGCGGCGCTCGGAATGGCCCAGAATGACCGCGCTTGCCCCGGCATCCACCAGCATGTCCGCGCTGATATCGCCAGTATGCGCGCCGGACGTTGCCGCGTGACAATCCTGTCCGCCAACGGTGATTCCCGTTTCCCGCACGGCCTCGGCGGCGCGGTGCAGCAGGGTTGCGGGCGGGCAGATCAGCACGTCCACGGTCGGAGAAGGGAAGGCACGGGCCAGAGCCCACAATTCGCTCAGAGCTGCCGTGGTTCCGTTCATTTTCCAATTGCCAGCCGCCAGCTTACGCCGCATGTCCCGATCTCCCTGCAATATAGTCGTTCTTCGAACCGGATAGCATCGCCAGTCGGGACTGACAATTCTGGTTGCAGAGCGGACCGCAAAACGGCAGTGTCCGCGCGCAGAAAGGAACGGGCGTATGATCGAAAACCTTGATCTGACAAAACTGGACCAACGCGATCCCGCCGAGCTTGGCAAGCTGGTGCGCGCGGTGGGTGAGGTGGGGTTCCTGACCGTCTCGAACACCGGGCTGGACCGCGACCGCGTGCGTCAGGTTCTGAGCGCGTATCGCGCGTTCTTTCACTTGCCCGAGGCCCAGAAGAAACGGGTCGATATGGCGTTGACCGGGGCCAACCGCGGCTGGGGCGCGTCACGGTCCGAGCAGGTCGATCCGGAAGCAAATCCTGACTTTAAGGAAGTGTTCGACTGCGGCTATGAATTGCCTGCGAACAGTCTGTACGCCGACGCGGATCTGGGTGTCTATGCCCCGAACCTGTGGCCGGATAATCCGCCCGCGTTCAAGGAAACAGTTCAGGCCTATTACACGGATGCCTGCGCGGTCGCGATGCGGGTTCTGCGCGCGATCGCGGTGGCGCTGGGGCGCGCAGAGAACAGCTTTGATACCGCGTTTGATACGCCGATGGCGCTGCTGCGCGGCAACTACTATCCTCAGCGCCCGGGCTGGGCCGGAGATCGCGACTTTGGCATCGGCGCGCATACGGATTACGGCTGCCTGACCCTGCTGGCGACCGACGGAACCTCGGGGCTAGAGGTGCGGATGCCCGACCAAAGCTGGGCAAAGGTCGAGGCCGCGCCAGGGACCTTCATCATCAACTTTGGTGAAATGCTGGAGTTCTGGACGGCGGGGCAAGTCAAGGCCACTCTGCATCGAGTAGTGGGCGGCGCGCAGGAGCGCCTGTCGGTGCCGCTGTTTTTCAATCCGTCCTACGATACCAACGTGGCACCGCCGAACTCAGGTCAGATCATTCGCGCCGGCGATCATCTGACCCGCCGGTTCAATGAGACCTACGTCCACCTTCAGGCATCTTAGGATTGGGGCGTCAACCCTTCGTCGAACTTGATCGACTCGCCGCACCCGCAGGCGTCGACAACGTTCGGATTGCGAAATTTGAAACCGGCTTCCAACAACGAGACCTCATAGTCGATCTCGGTCCCGAACAGGAACATCTGCGCCATCGGAGCGATCATGACCCGCGCGCCGTCCTGTTCTACGACCTCATCATTCGCGTCGGCCTGATCGACATAGTCCATGGTGTATTCCATGCCGGCGCAACCGCCTTTTTTGACGCCAATGCGCAGGCCAGCATGACCACCTGATTTCATCAGGCGGACAATCTGCTCTGCCGCTTTGGGCGTCATGGTCACGGCCTGTTTGCCGGGAATGCCGAACATTGTGATCTCCGTTGTCGCGCGTAGACTCCAATCTAGTGCTGAGACGGCAATGGCTCAAGACATAGCAGCGCTGCTTACCTAACTTTTCTGCCGCCCATTGAATGGTGCTTGCCTTTTGAGATCAGGTGACCTTAGCTGAGCGTATGCGTTTTGAGATAAGGTGAGATGGGATGGCTGACTGTAAAATTATTTGCAAAAACATGGTGTTGGCGTCAATTTTTGCGGTAACCGCAGGTGTTGCCGTGGCCGAGACCGCGCAAAAAACACATCCGGTCAACTGCGCCACCGCCGAAGGCGATTTGCGCGCGATTGCGGCCGAGAAAAAGCACGCGCAGGATCAGCAACTTGAAAGTGTGGCCGCTCTTACACCAGCCGGCGCGTTGCTGGGGTTGGTTACGGGCACCGAAAACAAAAGACTGTCCATGTTGTCTGGTGATTACGTCAAGGCATTGGATGAAAGAGCCGCCGAGATCAAAACCAAGTGCGGTGTTCAGTAACCAGTTAAGTTACCTGACAAAAAAAGACCGCTCTCGGGCAAGAGCGGTCTCTTATTCACGTCGTCCGGCCGGGTAAAGCGGGGGACGATTGCTTCTCCCGGTTGAAGTTGTGCTCTCATCGGGATGCGAGCATCAGCACACCGGGACTATTCTTGGCTTCGGTAACAGTTTTCCGACGGATCGGTGACAGAAAAATAAATCTTTTGCGACAAAGGTCTATTCTGTTCGGCTTACATGAAGCCAAGTTCCAGCCGCGCCTCGTCGGACATCATCTCCATGCCCCAGGGCGGTTCCCATGTCAGTTCCACGTCAACTTCCTTGACACCGGCGACCGGTTCGATCGCTTCGACGATCCAGCCGGGCATATCCCCGGCGACTGGACAACCCGGCGCGGTAAGCGTCATGATGACTTTCACCGCGTTTTCTTGGGAGATGTCGATCGTGTAGATCAGGCCCAGATCATAGATATTCACCGGGATTTCCGGGTCAAACACCGTACGGCAGGCTTCTACCACTGCGTCGTACAGGGGGTGCTCGATGGATGAAGGCGCAATCAGGGGCGTGCCTTCCAGCTGTTCACTCGGATGAGTCATTCGTGCCTCGGGTCTGGTTCCTGAGCAATTATATAGGGAAAGCCTGTGGCAGCGTCCAGAGGTGCAATGACGCCCCTTGAGGGGCGCCCGCAGTTCTTAGTCGTTGATGTCGTGCCGGAAGGTCTTCACCTGACCATGGGGCAGGGAGTAGACACGCCGCAGCACCAGCCACGCGACCAGGGACAATGCCGCGAAGATCAGCAGCAAAACCGGCAGCGAGGGCGCCATCCCGGGGATGACCAGCAGCAACCCGGTGATTGCCGCCCCGATCGCAAAGCCCAGAAAGATAAATCCGGGCAGCACGATCTCGAGGATACCAAGCGCCAGCGCCGCGGCCAGCCAGATCCACCAGGTCAGCCAGAAGGGATCGGCCATTATTTTCCTCCTCTCAGCATCTTGAAGGCATCGCCAAAGGCCTCAAGCGCGTTGGCGGGCACAACAATGGTTTGCGAGCCATTTCCTTTTCCCAGCGCATTCAGCGACTCAACCTGTTTCAGGGCTACCTGATATTGCGCGGCCTCGATGCCATTGTCCTGAATGGCCTTGGCGACCACGCCGGTTGCGTAAGCCTCGGCCTCGGCCTGAATACGGCGGGCTTTTGCGGTTTGCTCGGCAGCATACAGCTCGGCATCGGCGTTCAGTTCGACCGCGCGTTTCTGACCCTCGGCCTCGGTCACCTGAGCACGGCGGGCGCGTTCGGCGTTCAGCTGTTGCAGCATTGCGTCGCGGGTTGCCTGATCCAGATTCACGTCCAGAATCTCGGCACGGGTCACTTCGATGCCCCAGTCGTCAACAGCGGTTTCGACGCTTTCCTGGATGCGGGTAATCAATTGCGCACGGTTCGACTGGACCTCATCCAGGTCCATCTTACCGATTTCCGCCCGCACGATGCCAGCCACGGTTGTTGCAATCGCACCGTCGACGTCCCGAATACGGTATACTGTCTTTTCCGGTTCGAGAATTCGGTAAAACACCGAGGTGTCGATCTGCACCAGCACGTTGTCCTTGGTGATCGCGTCCTGCGTTGCGTTCGGCAACTGGCGTTCAAGAATGGATATCTTGTGGCGAGCAACATCCAGAAAAGGAACAATAAAGTTGATGCCGGGGCCAAGCACCGAATGCAGGCGGCCGAACCGTTCGACCACATATTTTTCAGATTGTGGAACGATTTTGATGCCTTTGAAAATGACAACGACGATTAGCACCGCCGCTAACACGTAAATGATGTTTGACGTCAGCAATCCAACAATCTGGTCTTCGTTCATGCCTATCATTTCTGTCCTCGTTTATTGTGTACTATAGTATACATGTGGGGATTGAGTCGCCCGTTTTCAACTCTGGTATGGGGTGAACAGGCGTGGAAGCAAATCTATGAAACTGTGGTTGCAGCGCGGAATTTTCCAATTGTGACCGCTTTGCATCCCAAGGTGTTTGCGGTATCGGGCGGGGATGAAACTGATCATCGACACAGATCCCGGCATCGACGATGCCATGGCAATCGCCTATGCCGCAGCCGCGCCCGAAATCGACCTGATCGGGCTGACCACGGTATTTGGCAACACGCATGTGCACCAATCCAGCCGCAACGCGCGGTTTTTGCTGGATAAACTGGGTCTGGCCGCACCAGTTGCCGAGGGGGCCTCATACGCGCTGGGGCAGAGCCATCACACCCCGTCCGAGCACGTGCATGGCCCGGAAGGCTTTGGCGACATTACTGAAATCCCTGAAATCGGCACAAACCACGATTTGTCGGCGGCCGAGTTTCTGGTTGAAACAGCGCGCCGCCATAAGGGCGAGGTGGTCGTCTGCGCGGTTGGCCCATTGACCAATATCGCCCTGGCCATGCAGCTTGACCCTGAGTTTTCGCGCAATATCAGTCGGTTGGTTGTCATGGGTGGCGCTGTCTATTGCCCCGGCAATGTGAACCATCATGCCGAGGCCAACATCTATCACGACGCCCGGGCCGCGGATATCGTCTTTGCCACACCGCCGGAAACCGTGCTGGTGGGATTGGATGTGACGTTGAAAACCCTCTACGAAACTGCAGATTTCGAAGCGCTGGCCGAACGATCCAGGGATATGGGCGGGTTTCTGCGCGATATTTCTCGGTTCTATCTGAAATTCTACAAAGAGGTTGGCGGGCTCGAAGGGTGCGGTCTGCACGATTCAACTGCGGTGATTGCCTGCACGCACGAGCCGATGTTCGACATGGTCGAAACCGGCCTGAGCGTGGTGACCGAAGGGCCAGAGTTTGGCGCGACCCGCCCCGATCCGTCGCGGCCTTCGGTCCGTGTGTGCCGGAATGTGGACGGGGCAGGGGTCGTGCACCTGTTTACCGAGCGCGTCGCGTCACTGCCCTGACGGGTTGCAATGGCCCGTCAGATCGGGCACATCCCACCCGGTTCAGCGACCCCGAGGCAACCCCATGACCGAGCGTTTTTCTTTTGACCTGAAAGCCACAGATGGCAAGGCCAGAACCGGCGTGATCAACACGCCGCGCGGCGAGGTGCGGACGCCTGCCTTCATGCCCGTCGGCACGGCGGCGACAGTCAAGGCGATGATGCCCGAAAGCGTACGTGCAACCGGGGCGGATATCCTGCTGGGCAATACCTATCACCTGATGTTGCGCCCTACGGCTGAACGCATTGACCGGTTGGGCAGGCTGCACAAGTTCATGAATTGGGAACGGCCCATTCTGACCGACTCGGGCGGGTTTCAGGTCATGTCGCTGGCTGGTCTGCGCAAGCTGACCGAAAAGGGCGTGACGTTCAAATCCCATGTGGACGGCTCAAGACACGAGTTGACACCGGAACGGTCGATGGAGATCCAGCGGCTGCTGGGCTCTGACATTGTCATGTGTTTCGACGAATGCCCGGCCTTGCCTGCGGTTCGGGAGCGCATCGCCGAGTCGATGCGCCTGTCGATGCGGTGGGCCGACCGGTCGCGTGAAGCGTTCGGAGATCGCCCCGGCCACGCGCTGTTCGGCATCATGCAGGGCGGCTTGGAGCGGGACCTGCGCGAGGAAAGCGCCGAGGCGCTGAAGCAGATCGGATTCGAAGGTTACGCGGTCGGTGGTCTGGCCGTGGGCGAGGGGCAAGAGGCCATGTTCGATTGCCTCGACTACGCGCCCGAATTTCTGCCGGCCGACAAGCCACGGTATCTGATGGGGGTCGGGAAACCTGATGACATCGTGGGCGCCGTCGCGCGCGGTATCGACATGATGGATTGCGTGCTGCCATCACGCTCGGGCCGCACCGGGCAAGTGTTCACCCGATACGGTGTCGTGAATATCAAAAACGCCCGCCACGCCGATGATCCGCGCCCATTGGACGAGCTTTGCACATGCCCGGCCTGTTCAAATTACTCGCGTGCGTATTTGCATCACGTGTTCCGCTCGAACGAGATGATCTCGGGGATGCTGCTGACCTGGCACAACCTGCATTACTTCCAGGAAATCATGCAAGGAATGCGCGACGCAATCGCGGCAGGCACTTTCGAGGCTTGGCAGGCCGAGTTCCACGCGCAACGGGCGCAGGGGGATATCGAGCCGCTTTAATCACCCTGCGATCCCGCCATTGTGCAAAAATGGTGGATATGTCGGCGCGATACCTTGCAGTCCGGAAAGCCTCGGGTCATTCTGAATCGTGATACACGACGGTAAGGTTGAAAAAGGGCGATGAGGCCCCACCTTTATCGTCCAAGACAGGAGATGGCCGAGCGTTGCCTTATTCAGGGACCGGAGCCGTCTTGCCAACGATAAGGATTGAGCATGCAAGAGCCTCTGAATTCCTCGTACCCCGTACTTCCGCTGCGCGATATCGTGGTGTTCCCACATATGATCGTGCCGCTGTTCGTGGGTCGGGAAAAATCCGTCCGCGCATTGGAAGAAGTGATGCAGGACGACAAGCAGATTCTGTTGTCCAGTCAGATTGATCCGGGTGATGACGATCCGACTGTGGACGGCATCTATCGGTCGGGCGTCCTGGCCAACGTATTGCAATTGCTGAAATTGCCCGATGGCACCGTCAAAGTGCTGGTCGAAGGGCAGGCACGTGTGCAGATCACGGATTTCCTTGAAAACGAAGAGTTTTTCGAAGCCCGCGCCGAGTATCTGACCGAAATTCCGGGCGATGTCACCACGACCGAAGCGCTGTTGCGCACCGTTGCGGATGAGTTCGAGCGCTATGCCAAAGTGCGCAAGAACATCCCCGAGGAAGCCCTGACCGCCGTCGGTGAGACCACCGAACCTGCCAAGCTGGCCGACCTTGTGTCGGGCCATCTGGGTATCGAGGTCGAGCAAAAGCAGGAACTGCTTGAGACGCTGAGTGTCAGCGAGCGGCTTGAGAAGGTCTATGGCCTGATGCAGGGCGAAATGTCGGTTCTGCAGGTCGAGAAAAAGATCAAGACCCGCGTCAAATCCCAGATGGAGAAGACGCAGCGCGAATATTATCTGAATGAGCAGATGAAGGCCATTCAGAAAGAGCTTGGCGATGGTGAGGACGGCAGCAATGAAGTTGCCGAACTGGAAGCCAAGATCAACGAAACCAAGCTGTCCAAAGAGGCGCGCGAGAAGGCCGAAGGCGAGCTGAAAAAGCTGCGCAACATGAGCCCGATGTCGGCTGAAGCCACCGTCGTGCGCAACTATCTGGACTGGATCCTGTCGCTGCCGTGGGGCACCAAATCTCGCGTCAAAAAGGATCTGGGTCGGGCGCAGGAAATTCTGGATGACGACCACTATGGCCTTGAGAAGGTCAAGGAACGGATCGTCGAGTATCTGGCGGTTCAGCAGCGTTCGAAAAAGCTGAAAGGCCCGATCCTGTGCCTTGTTGGCCCTCCGGGTGTGGGTAAAACCAGCTTGGGTAAGTCGGTTGCTAAGGCCACGGGGCGTGAGTTCATTCGCATCTCGCTTGGTGGCGTGCGTGACGAATCCGAAATTCGCGGTCACCGTCGGACCTATATCGGCTCGATGCCCGGTAAGATCATTCAGGCGCTGAAAAAGGCGAAGACCACGAACCCGCTCATCCTGCTCGACGAGATCGACAAGATGGGTCAGGACTTCCGTGGCGACCCGGCCTCGGCAATGCTCGAGGTGTTGGACCCGGAACAGAACAGCACGTTCATGGACCACTACCTTGAGGTCGAATATGACCTGTCCAACGTGATGTTCCTGACCACGTCGAACAGCTACAACATGCCTGGGCCGCTGCTGGACCGGATGGAGATCATCCCGCTGGCCGGTTATACCGAAGAGGAAAAGAGCGAGATCGCCAAGCAGCACCTGATCAGCAAACAGGTCAAGAACCATGGTCTGAAAGCCAAGGAGTTTGAACTGACTGACGAGGCGCTGCAGAAGATGATCCGCACCTACACCCGCGAGGCGGGCGTGCGGAACCTTGAACGTGAAATCGCCAAAGTGGCGCGGAAGTCTCTGACCAAGATCATCAAGAAAGAGGCGGAAGAGGTCACCGTGACGCCCGACAATCTGGATGAGTTCCTGGGCGTGCCGAAATACCGCTATGGTCTGGCCGAACAGGACGACCAGGTTGGTGTTGTCACCGGTCTGGCGTGGACCTCGGTCGGGGGTGATCTGCTGCATATCGAAGCGCTGAAGCTGCCCGGCAAGGGGCGGATGAAGACCACCGGTAAGCTGGGTGATGTGATGAAGGAATCCATCGATGCGGCCTCGTCCTACGTGCGGTCAATCTCACCTCAGATCGGGGTGAAGCCGCCGAAATTCGACTCGCTGGATATTCACGTCCACGTGCCGGACGGGGCGACGCCCAAGGATGGCCCGTCGGCCGGTCTGGCGATGGTGACCTCGATCGTGTCGGTGCTGACCGGCATTCCGGTGCGCAAGGATATCGCGATGACGGGCGAGGTGTCGCTGCGTGGCAACGCAATGCCGATCGGCGGTTTGAAAGAGAAACTGCTGGCGGCTCTGCGGGGTGGCATCAAGACCGTTCTGATCCCGGAAGAGAACGAAAAGGACCTGGCCGAGATTCCGGACAACGTGAAAGAAGGGCTGGAGATCATCCCGGTCACGCATGTCTCGGAAGTGCTGAAACACGCGCTGATCAGCGAGCCGGAGCCGGTTGAATGGGATGAGGCGGCGGAAGAGGCCGCAGCAGCGGCGGCCAAGGCGGCCGAAGATGCCGGGCGATCCGCAACAGCACATTAAACAGATCAAAGGCGGGGGCGACCCCGCCTTTTTTACAACCCGACAATGGGTTTTTTCGGGTCCAGAATCTCTTCCTCGGCGAGGTATTCCCGAAACTTTTCTGCGGGCAGAGCCGAGCGTACCGCGAGACCAAAGATCACTCCAGAAAACAACGCACACAACGCGATGTCCCATCCGAACGGGATTTGCTTTAGCGCGCCGTTCCCGAACTGACCGAGATAGGAAATTAACCCGATCCCGATCAGGTAAGGCAACAGCCACAGGGCTTCGGTCACGTCCATCTCATCCAGCCGGTTGCGAAACCGTGCCAGTAGCAGGGTCATCCCGATGATCAGCGCGATGCCAAGGCGCCAGACCGTGTCCCAGCCGCTCCAGTAGACGACCAGTGTTGCGATGGCAAATGCAGACATGGCGACAAGTTTTACGGCGGGGATGCGGATGGATCGTGGGTGATCCGGCATCAGATGGCGCAGGCACACGACAGCAATCGGGCCAACCGCGAACGACAACACAATTGCGGCACCGTTGAGCGCGATGACAGTGGTGAACGGAACCGTCAGCAGAAACAGTACCCCGATCAGAAAGTTCAGTGCCAGCGCCCACAAAGGCACACCGAATGAGGAAAGCGTCATCAATCGCTCCGGCAGAAATCCGTTTTTCGACAAGGCCATGGCGATCCGGGCGTTTGACCCCGTCGCAACCAGACCGTTGCCAAACGGCCCGATCACCGATCCGATGTTCAGAACGCTCAGAAACCAGACAAACCCGACCGAGATGATGACGCCGTCCAGCGGGCCCTGGCCGCCGAAACTCAGGCCGGCCCAGCCGTTTTTCAGCATGTCAGCATCCAGTGCCCCGACAAAGGCTATTTGCAGGCCCAGATAAATGGCCGCGCACAGCACTATGGACAGGACCAGCGCAGCGGGGATGGCGAATTTCGGATTTCGGACCTCACCAGCCATGTAGACTACGTGGCGAAATCCGATAAAGGAAAAGATGACCCCTCCGGTGGAAACAGCCGCCAAGATGCCCTGCAACCCGTAAGGCGCGAACCCGTCTGGCTGCGTGAAATTCTGTGCGTCGAAACGATTGACGATCAGCAGGGCGGTCAAAACGACCGGAATCGCGATTTTGGCCCATGTCAGCGCCGCGTTTACCTGAGTGAAGAACTTGACGCCCAATGCGTTGACCGCGACGAAGAGCAACATGAAGAACATGGCGACGGTGATGCCCGCTCCGGTCAGGTCTCCGGTTTCTGCCGTATGCAGCCACGGAGCATAGGGGGCGAGGTATTTCAGCATGGCCTCAACCTCGATCGGGGCAGTGGTGTTATAGCCGATCCAGGCCGTCCATCCCATCGACATCGAGACGATATTGCCATGCGAGAACTGCGGCACACGCGCAATGCCGCCGGGGATCGGCAGCATGGCCGAGATCTCGGCAAAGGTGATCGCCAGCACGAACATGGCCACGGCACCGATGATCCACGAGATCACGGCAGCCGGACCTGCGTGCTGAACGGCGAGAAGGGGGCCAAACAACCAACCGGACCCGATGATGCCGCCGACCGAGATGAAAGTCAGGCCGAGCAGGCCGATATCTCGTTTCAATCTGGCCACGACCGCACCCCATCCCTCATCGCCGCATGGTGATGCGGCTGTTCAGGACAGGATAAGCAACTGCGACGATTTCTGGCAAGCACCTGTCAGGGCAGGGAAAACCAACGCAGCCGTGCAAATAGGGGAATGGTGGGTGATAAGAGATTTGAACTCCTGACATCTTCGATGTGAACGAAGCGCTCTACCACTGAGCTAATCACCCGTGAGGACGCGTAATACAGAGAGTTCTGGTGGCTTGCAAGAGCGCCTGACGCGCAATTCTTGGAAATGCAGGCACAAAAAAACAGGCAGCAGAGACCCGCTGCCTGTTGCTGTGATTCAGGACCTTAAAGGATGAAGTCGTCTGCGGTCAGATCGTGCAAACCAACAAGTTTGATCATCATCTCAGGTTCTTCGTCGCCATCAGTGTCCACGTAGACGAAAGTCCTGTCATATAGGGTGCCTTCGTAGTCACTGTGTACGTAGTAAACCTCGCCCTGATCGGAGTTCGTTGCCGGGGTTTCGCCGTTGAAGACAAAGGTGTCGTCGCCGACCAGAACCGTGCTGGCATCGATGGCGCTCAGGTCGATCTTGTCCTCTCCGCGGGTGAAGTCCCGGATCAGGTCGGCGCTTTGACGGATGGCAGAACCTTCGTCGATCGAATTGAAGACGAACGTGTCGCTGTCGGCCCCGCCGGTCATGTCGTCCCGTCCGACGCCACCGACCAGGATGTCATCACCCTTGCCGCCGTAGAGTTTATCCCAGCCACGGCTGCCGAGTACGGTGTCGTTGCCAGCGCCACCCCTCAGGACGTCGTCTTTAATACCGCCGTCGATAACGTCGTTACCGGCATTACCCACAAGGTAGTTGACAGTTTCGTCGCCAGTGATGGTGTCGTTCTGCGCGGACCCAATAACGTGCCCGATGTTCTGGATGGTGTCGGTGCCATAGCCGGTGCTTTGCGCGCTGTCGTTCGACAGGTCAACGGTGGCCCCGCTGGTGCCCGAGTATTGCAACCAGTCCCAACCCTGACCGCCGTCGATCGTGTCGTTGCCGTCGCCGTCTTTGCTTACAAACCAGTCGTTACCATTGTCACCCGACAGAGTGTCGTTGCCTAAGCCGCCGGTAATCGTGTCATTGCCTGCACCGCCGAAAATCCAGTCGTTGCCGGCCGCCCCGGAAAGGGTGTCGTTGCCAACGGCACCGGCCAGGTAGTTGTTGACTTCGTTGCCGACCAACCAATCACTTCCGTTACCGCCGAACGCGTTTTCGATGACTACGGTGTTGGCGATGGTGAACCCGCCAGCAACGCCCGCCGCAGAAGATATCTGCCCGCCTGCGTCGCTGCCTTCAAGATCGGCATCGTTGAGATTGATGTAGACATCGCTCCATACGCCAACTGCGGAAATCGAGTCATTCCCACCGGTGTCCCAAATGGCTTTCCAAAACGTCCCCGCGCCGTTCGTGCCCTTGATTTGGTAGACGTCGTTACCCGTGGCATGCGCGACCGTGCCGTAAATGGCCTGCAAAGCGGCGATATCCAGTGCCATCGGTCCCGCTGCCTGACCATAGGTATAGTCCGTGACCGGGACATTCGATGCATAGCCCGAGTTATAGGACATGATCGTGTAGACGGCCTGATTTTGACCGTCGGTACCATAGTCGCCGAAGGGTTCGGTCACGCCGTCGAAGATGGACGAGAGTCCTCCATCGTCATGCGGGTGGGCCAGGCCAAGGCCATGCAGGATTTCATGCACAATGGTTGCGAATCCTTCACCGCCCATGGCCAGCGCTTCCTGGCTGAACAGGGGGGTGTTATAGGAGAACATCCCGAACAAGGTTGGGATGTTGAAGTCTTGCAGGAAGATGCCGTCATTACCTGGGACCTGGTGAAAGCCCAAACCACCGCCCAGGGTGTCTGAGTGCACAAGACCCCACGATATGTTCTCGTAGTGGGAGCCCTGAGGCGCGAGGAACCCAACTTCGACAAAATCAATCGGGATGAAGGTCTCGATGATGGCCAAAGCCTGGCGGAAGGCCTGTTTTTCGTATTCGTACATATTCGCGAAACCCTGTACGGAACTGTCCGCAAAGGAATACGTGATCGTGCCAGGGGGGCCTCCGGCCGGGTCGGATTTATGCGAAGATGCACATCTTATGCGTGTTTGACGTGGAATCGCGCAGGGCTAATTCCATGGGATTTCTGCAAGTGTTTCGGGTTAGTGATTCCGGCCCATAGCTGCGGCAAATCCCAATGGACGATGAATGCGTGAATGGTGCGGTTGGCAGGTGATGTGCCCCCGCGGCGGGGAACAAATTCTGCGATCTGGAAAAAAACTTCAAAACGCCGCTTGACGCTGCCCGACCGTAGCCATAATACACCCCAACGTTCAGCAACGAACGGGCAGCGGGCGGTTGTAGCTCAGTTGGTTAGAGTACCGGCCTGTCACGCCGGGGGTCGCGGGTTCGAGCCCCGTCAACCGCGCCATCGCTGCCATCCTTGGTCCAGGTCATAGGCCACGAAATAGATGCGCGGTTGTAGCTCAGTTGGTTAGAGTACCGGCCTGTCACGCCGGGGGTCGCGGGTTCGAGCCCCGTCAACCGCGCCATTTCCCTTATATGCCAATGAAATTCGAACCCCGTTCAAGGGGCGTACATTGGTTCGGGGTTTTGATGTCAGGAGATGTCGGCAATATTCCGATAGTTCACACTTTGTTCTAACTTTTCTGTTGGAGACTCGGTGCCGCTCGCCTATTTCTAGGACACTTGTGTGTTGGGGGCCAAAATGGCTGATCTGAAGAATATCGAGGTGCGCGGCGCGCGCGAGCATAACCTCAAGGGCATCGACGTCGATATCCCGCGGGATCAGCTGGTGGTGATCACCGGCCTGTCGGGTTCGGGCAAGTCCTCGTTGGCGTTTGATACGATCTACGCCGAAGGCCAGCGCCGCTATGTCGAAAGCCTGTCGGCCTATGCGCGCCAGTTCCTAGACATGATGGAAAAGCCCGATGTGGATCACATCAGCGGCCTGTCCCCGGCAATTTCGATCGAACAGAAAACGACGTCGAAGAACCCACGCTCGACCGTTGGTACGGTTACCGAGATTTACGACTACCTGCGTCTGCTGTTTGCCCGCGCAGGGACGCCCTACAGCCCCGCCACTGGTCAACCGATTGAGGCGCAGCAGGTGCAGGACATGGTCGACCGCATCATGACGATGGAGGAGGGCACCCGCGGTTATCTTCTGGCGCCCATCGTGCGGGACCGGAAGGGGGAGTATAAAAAGGAATTCCTCGAACTGCGTAAGCAGGGTTTTCAGCGCGTAAAGGTGGATGGCGAGTTCTACGAGCTTGATGAGCCGCCCGCTCTGGACAAGAAGTTCCGCCACGATATCGATGTCGTGGTCGACCGTCTGGTCGTGCGCGAAGGGATGGAGACGCGTCTGGCTGACAGCTTGCGCACAGCTCTGGATCTGGCGGACGGCATCGCCGTTCTGGAAACCGCGCCGCGCGAAGGTGACCCGGAACGCATTACATTCAGCGAGAATTTTGCCTGCCCGGTTAGCGGCTTCACCATCCCCGAAATCGAACCGCGCCTGTTTTCGTTCAACGCACCCTTCGGGGCCTGCCCGGACTGCGATGGTCTCGGCGTTGAGCTGTTCTTTGACGAACGGCTGGTGGTGCCGGACCAGACATTGAAACTCTATGACGGTGCCTTGGCTCCGTGGCGCAAGGGCAAATCGCCGTATTTCCTGCAGACCATTGAGGCCATCGCGCGCCATTACGAGTTTGACAAGAACACGCCGTGGAAGGACCTGCCTGCGAAAGTGCAGCAAGTGTTTCTGCGTGGTTCAGGTGACGAGGAAATCCAGTTCCGCTATGACGAAGGCGGGCGCGTCTATCAGGTCACCCGCAGCTTTGAGGGCGTGATTCCAAATATGGAACGCCGCTATCGCGAAACTGATAGCGCGTGGATTCGGGAAGAGTTCGAACGCTACCAGAACAACCGGCCTTGCGGTTCGTGCGAAGGGTATCGCCTGCGTCCCGAGGCTCTGGCGGTCAAGATCGCCGGTCTGCATGTGGGGCAGGTCGTTCAGATGTCGATCAAAGAGGCGCTGGCCTGGGTCGAAGACGCGCCGAACCATCTGAGCGTTCAGAAGAACGAGATTGCACGGGCGATTCTGAAGGAAATTCGCGAGCGGCTGGGTTTCCTGAATAACGTGGGTTTGGAATACCTTACGCTGTCCCGTTCAAGCGGCACCCTGTCCGGCGGCGAAAGCCAGCGGATTCGTCTGGCCAGCCAGATCGGCTCGGGTCTGACCGGGGTTCTGTATGTGCTGGACGAGCCTTCGATTGGTCTGCATCAGCGCGACAACGACCGGTTGCTGGGCACTCTCAAGAACCTGCGCGATCAGGGGAATACCGTGATTGTCGTCGAACATGACGAGGAAGCCATCCGTGAGGCGGACTACGTTTTCGATATCGGTCCCGGCGCCGGTGTGCATGGCGGGCAGGTGGTCAGCGAAGGCACGCCCGATCAGATCGCATCCGATGCGGCCTCGATGACCGGACAATACTTGGCCGGTACCCGCGAGATTCCGGTTCCGGCGAAACGGCGCAAGGGAAACAAGAAAAAGGTCTCGGTCGTCAAAGCGACCGGGAACAACCTGAAGAACGTCACCGCCGATTTCCCGCTGGGCAAGTTCGTCTGCGTGACCGGTGTGTCCGGCGGCGGCAAGTCGACGCTAACCATCGAGACGCTGTTCAAGACCGCCTCGATGCGTCTGAATGGTGCGCGCCAGACGCCAGCGCCCTGTGAGACGATCAAAGGGTTGGAGCACCTGGATAAGGTCATCGATATTGACCAGCGCCCAATCGGGCGGACTCCGCGTTCGAATCCAGCGACTTACACCGGGGCCTTCACCCCGATCCGAGACTGGTTCGCGGGTCTGCCCGAGGCAAAGGCGCGCGGTTACAAACCCGGTCGGTTCAGCTTTAACGTCAAGGGCGGTCGGTGCGAAGCCTGTCAGGGTGACGGTGTCATCAAGATCGAGATGCACTTTCTTCCGGACGTTTACGTAACCTGCGAAACCTGCAAGGGCGCGCGGTATAACCGCGAGACTTTGGAGATCAAGTTTAAAGGTAAGTCCATCGCCGATGTCCTTGATATGACAGTGGAAGACGCGCAGGAGTTCTTTAAGGCCGTGCCGTCGATCCGCGATAAGATGGATGCTCTGGCGCGGGTTGGGCTGGGCTATATCAAGGTTGGCCAGCAGGCGACCACCCTGTCTGGCGGTGAAGCTCAGCGGGTAAAACTGTCCAAAGAACTGTCGAAACGCTCAACCGGACGGACTCTGTATATTCTGGACGAGCCGACCACAGGGCTGCACTTCGAAGATGTGCGTAAGTTGTTGGAAGTGCTTCACGAATTGGTGGATCAGGGAAATACGGTTGTTGTGATCGAACACAATCTGGACGTCGTGAAAACCGCCGATCATATCATCGACATCGGCCCCGAAGGCGGTGACGGCGGCGGTGAGATCGTGGCAACCGGAACGCCCGAGGACGTGGCCGCTATCGAGCGCAGCCATACCGGCCGGTATCTGAAACAGATGTTGGATGGCGCGCGCGTGGCGGCGGAGTAAAAAAAGGGGCTGATCCTCAGTTGAGGATATCAACCACCGCTCCGATCAGGTTCAGCACCTTTCGTGTGTCGGGGTCGACACGATAGACATAGTCACCGGCGCGGATGTAGCTGCCGCGATTCAGCCCATAGCGGTACGGATCATTGATCCAGCGATAGTCGCTGTTGATGTAGTCACCCGTGCGATACAGGTTTTTGACCTGTCCCGGCGGCACGCAAGGAACGGCTTTCTTTGCCAGACCCGGCGGGCAGTGCCCGGCTTTACCTTTTCCGTTTCCAGCCAAGGCCATGCCCGAGCTAAACGCCAGCGCGAGAATTGTCGTCGAGATGGTCAAAACGCGCGACACCTTACATCCTTTCGCGTGAAAACTGTGGCCAAGGATAGATGGTCGTAGCCAGTCTGTGGGTCAACCCCATGGGCAGGAAGCTGCCCACGGGGTCCGCTCTTAGCTTCGTCCGCGTTTTTCGAACCGTGGCAGCATGGCCGAGAAGTCCATTCCCAGACCGCCCTCAACCTCGACAAACTGCTCATAGAGTGTGGTTGCGGCCTGACCCATCGGCGTGTCGGCATCCGCGCTTTCGGCGGCCTGTTGGCTGAGCCGCAGGTCCTTCAGCATCAGTTCGGCGGCAAAGCCAGGCTGGTACTGGTTATCCGCCGGGCTGGTCGGGCCGACGCCGGGGGCAGGGCAATAGGCGTTCATCGTCCAGCTATAGCCCGAAGAGGTGCTGACCACGTCAAACATCTTTTGCCGGTCCAGTCCCAGTTTGTCAGCCAGGGCAAAGGCCTCGCAGGTGGCAATCATGGTGACGCCCAAGATCATGTTGTTGCAGATTTTGGCTGCCTGACCGGCGCCGGAATCGCCGCAATGCACCGCTTTTTGACCCATGATGTCGAACAGGGGTTCGGCCTTGGCAAAAGCGTCGTCGCTGCCGCCAGCCATGAAGGTCAATGTACCGGCAGCAGCACCGCCAATCCCGCCTGACACCGGAGCATCAACAGAGAGGACACCAGCCTCTTTCGCCTGATCCGCAACCGCGCGGGCACTGTCGACATCGACGGTGGAGCAGTCAATCCACACAGATCCAGACTGCATTGCGGGGATGATCTCATCCGCAACCGCGCGCAGAATCTGACCGTTCGGAAGCATTGTGATAACGATTTCGGCACCGGCGGCGGCATCGGCGCCCGATCCGGCCATGGTGACGCCGGCGACATCGACATCGGCCATGTCAAAGCCCGTCACCTCATGTCCGGCCTTTGCCAGATTGGCGGCCATTGGATTGCCCATGTTGCCCAGCCCGATAAACCCGATTTTCATCTCTTATGTCTCCTCAAAAGTCAGCATGTCTGTGCCCAGCGGTTGCAGCATCTTGGACACCGCGACCGCAGGCACGGCCTGATCGGCGAACTGCCAGTGCGGCGTGCGGTCCTTGTCGATGATCTGGGCGCGGATGCCTTCCAGAAAATCTCCGTGTTCCATCGCGCGGAAGGTATAGCGGTACTCCAGTTCCAGCGCTTTGCGCTGTGTCAGGCTGGGGGTGCGCAAACGGTGCAGCATCTCGACCGTGCAAGCCATGGAAATCGGCGAATTGCGGTCCATGAGTTTGCACGCTTCAGTGGCCATCGCGTGTTGTGAATGGCTCAGGGTGTTCAGGATGTCCCCCAAAGTTTCACCGTCAAAACAGGCGTCTATCTCGGGCTGCTGACGCTCCAGTTCGCTGGCCGGAGGCTCTGCTGCATGTTTCTGCAGCATTTCGGTGTCACCCGATGCCTCGAGCATCTCGATCAGATCGGACCACTCGGCGAGGGGGATGTAGTGATCGGCAAAACCGGCAAAGATCGCATCGCCTTGCCCCATGCGGTGGCCGGTGGTGCCCAGATACTCGCCCAAACGACCGGGGGCCAGTGCCAGCATCAGGGTGCTGCCGACATCCGGCACCAGCCCAATGGAACACTCTGGCAGGGCAATTCTTGAGCTTTCGCCAACAATTCGGTGGCTGCCATGACAGCCGATGCCAACCCCTCCGCCCATGGTGAAGCCCTGAAGGAAGCTGACGACCGGTTTGGGGTATTCGAAGATCAGCGCGTTCAGACGGTATTCGTCCCGCCAGAAGGTCCGGCCGTAGTCGTAGTCACCCTTGATACCGGTTGCGTAAAGGTCGGCAATGTCGCCTCCGGCACAAAAGGCCTTGTCGCCCTCGGCATCCAGAATGACCAGATCCACGGCGTCATCTTCGCGCCAGTTCCGCAGCGCCGAGTCGATCGCCATACACATGTCATAGGTCAGTGCGTTCAGGGCTTTGGGGCGGGTCAGCGTGATACGCCCGGCACGGCCAGTGATGCGGATGTCGATGTCAGGCATGAGCCCCTCAGCGGTCTGCAAGCATTTGTCGGGCGACAATGACCCGCATGATTTCATTCGTGCCTTCCAGAATCTGATGCACGCGGAGATCGCGGACCAGTTTCTCGATTCCATAATCCGCCAGATACCCGTAGCCACCATGCAGTTGCAGGCATTGGTCCACAACCTTGGACCCGGTCTCGGTCACGAATTTCTTGGCCATGGCGCAGAACTTGGTGGCATCGGGTGCGCCCTGATCCAGCTTCCATGCGGCCTGCCGCAGAAAGGTGCGGGCGGCCTGCAGTTCGATCTCCATATCGGCCAGCCGGAATTGCAGCGCCTGAAACTGGTCGATGGATTGGCCAAAGGCCTTGCGTTCCGACATGTATTGCAAGGTCATGTTCAGCCCGGCCTGTGCGGCCCCAAGCGAGCAGGAGGCGATGTTCAACCGCCCGCCATCCAGGCCCATCATCGCGTATTTGAAACCGTCGCCTTCGGTACCCACGAGGTTGCCTGCCGGGATCTTGCAATCGTCGAACTGCACCTGCGCCGTCGGCTGGCTTTTCCAGCCCATCTTCTGTTCCAGCGCGCCAAAGCTGAGGCCGGGCGTGCCGTCCTCGACATAGACGGTGGAGATCCCCTTGGGGCCATCCTGCCCGGTGCGCACCATACAGACATAGGCGTCGGAATAGCCGCCACCCGAGATAAACGCCTTGGTGCCGTTCATCGTATAGCCTTCATTGGTGCGTTCGGCGCGGGTTTTCAGCGCAGCGGCGTCCGAACCCGAACCGGGTTCGGTCAGGCAATAGCTGAGCACGGTGTTCAAGCTCAGCACATCGGGCATGATACGGGATTTCAGGTCGTCGCTGGCGAAATTGTCCAGCATCTTGGCACACATGTTATGGATCGACAGGAACGCCGCGACTGATGGGCAGGCCATCGAAAGCGCCTCGAACACCAGCGTCGCGTCCAGGCGGGTCAGGCCAGACCCGCCGCTGTTTTCCGAGACATAAAGCCCACCGAACCCCAGCTCTCCGATCTGTGGCCAGAGGTTTTTGGGGATGGTCCCTTCGGCCTCCCACTGACGGGCGTTGGGTGCGATATTGTCCTGCCCGAATTCATAGGCCATATCGAAAATCGCGGTTTGCTCTTCTGTCAGTGCAAAATCCAAGGCTTGCCTCCCACGCTACCGAATGAATTGAACGACTGTTTATTTCTGAATTCTTACAGAAGTTTTGCAGGGCCAGCAATCACGCGTGGATATGTCAAAGGTCGTGGTGATATTCTTCGATCAAATGCCGGACCACGGCCTTGCCGGGATCGTCGCCCTTCGCCACGGCCTCGGCATAGACGCGGCGTTGTCGCGTGGCTGAGGTGCCGGTCTGTGCGATCTGCTGCAGGCGGGCAAGTTCTGTCATGGTGCCCAGTGCCTCGGCGTCTTCGGCCAGCAGGCCCATGAGTTCGCCCATAAGCTCGGGCATCGGTTTGATCGAACGATCGCCAAAGTCGATCAGCCCTTCGCCGACGCCGTACCGTTGCGCCCGCCAGCGGTTTTCGCCGACCAGAAACTGGTCGTAATGCCGCCAGCGCAGATTGCGGTCCTTCAGACGGCACAACATGCGGGTCAGGGCCTGTACCAGAGCGGCCAGTGACAGCGTGTGTTCCAGTCGCGGCTGCACATCCATGATTCGGGTTTCCAGTGTCGGGAACCGGTGTGAGGGGCGCAGGTCCCACCAAATCTTCGTCGTGTCCTCGATCACGCCGAGTTCGACCAGAATGCCCGTGGTGCGTTCGTATTCCGACCAACTGGCCAGAACCGGAGGCAACCCGGTACGCGGCAGGTTGTCAAACACGGTCAGGCGATAGGACGACAGCCCCGTATCCTCTCCGTTCCAATAGGGCGAGGACGTCGACAGCGCCAGCAGATGCGGCAGGAAATACGAAAGCTGCGGCATCAGATCGGCGCGCAGGGCCGAGTCCTCGACCCCGACGTGAACGTGCATCCCGCAGATCAGCATCCTCCGCGCGACGCCGCCCAAGGCGTGATGCAGCGCGTCATAGCGATCCTTGCGGGTGTGGTGTTGCTTCTTCCAGTCGGCAAACGGGTGGCAAGACACCGCAATCGGGGCGAGGTTATGTTCAGCGGCGCGTTTGGCCACGCAAGAGCGCAAGCGTTTCAAATCCTCGCGGGCGGACTTGACCGTTGGGTGGGGCCGGGTGCCGACCTCGATCTGACATTGCAGGAATTCGGGGCTGACCTGTCCTTCGAAATCCGCCTGGCAGGCCTCCATCAATGCGGCGGGTGCTTCGGCAAGTTCAAGGCTGTCGCGGTCGACCAGCAGATACTCTTCTTCGATGCCCAGCGTGTATTCTTGCTGCATGGTGGCCCTCGTTTAACTATTCCAACCAGTGAATACGGAAATTCCTGTTTTGCCAAGCGTTTGACGCAGCCTGCCTTGCAGAGGCCCGGCAAGCAGCGGTAAGGAACAGGCGAGACGAAAGTGGAGCCGCCCCGTGAAACCCAGAAAATTCCCCAAGATCAATGAGGCCCTGGATGAGTTGGGGGTAAAGCTGATCGACAAGGCCGCTGAAAACGACGAGCGCGCCCGGCTTGAGGCGTTCGAACGGGCAGGCGGGTTAACCCGCCCGGCCTATGCCTTGTCACCGGGGATGGATGGGTTCGATATCAGCCAGCTGGTTGCCGAGTACGGCCAACATGCCGATGCGCTGGAGGCCCTGAAGGACCCGGCGCGCAATCAGACCGGTTATCGGATCGGCAATGGCTATTACGACAGCCCCGACGCCGACGCGCTGTATCTTATGGTCCGCCGGTTTGCGCCGAAGCGGGTGATCGAGGTCGGCTGTGGCAACTCGACCCGCGTGACCCGTCAGGCGATCATCGACGGCGGGTTGGACACGAAGATCACCGCAATCGATCCGTACCCCCGCGCTGATATCGCGCATGTCGTGGATCACTTCGAACAGAAACGGCTTGAAGAAGTTGATCCGGCGCTGTTCGATCAGCTTGAGGCGGGCGATGTTCTGTTCATCGATTCCAGTCATGTGGTTCGGATAAGCAACGACGTGGCGCATCTGTTCTGCCGCATCATCCCGGCACTGAAACCGGGCGTGGTGATCCATGTCCACGATGTTTTTCTGCCTTATGAATACCCCAAGCGGTTCTTTTACGACTGTCCGGGCTGGGGTGAGCAGTACATGCTGCACGCCTTGCTGCAATCCGGTTCCTTTTCAATGCTTTGGCCCGGATACTACCTGCAACAGGACCGCCCGGATGCGGTCGAGGCCTTACCATTCCTGAAGGATGGCCGCGCGCAGAGCATTTGGGTGCAGATCAAAGAAAAGTGATCCGGGCCGGCTGAGGCTCCGTACCCCTCTCCATAATAAGCTGGAGAGGAGACAACAGCCATATTTCGCCGTACATTCATGGGCGCCGCCGTGCAGGTCGCCGGGCTGGGCGATACGTTGAAAGGCGATGGGCCGTTCACCGTGTTTGCCCCGACCGATGAAGCCTTTGCCGCGTTGCCCGAAGGCACGGTTGAAACGCTGTTGCTGCCGGAGAACAAGGATCAACTGGTCGAGATCCTGACCTATCACGTGGTTCTGGCCAAGGTGATGGCAGGTGATATCGCCGGGAAGCGCGCCAAGGTTCTGACCGTGCAGGGGGACCGCCTGAGCGTGAACGCACGGAACGGCGTAAAGGTCAATGACGCCGAAGTGGTGCAGGCGGATATCGAGGCCACCAATGGCGTGATCCACGTGATCGACGCGGTGATCCTTCCGGAATAACACCGCCAGGATAAGAAAAAGCCCCGGTCCTGCTGGCCGGGGCTTTGTATGTCAGGTCAGCCTGACTTGCGTTCCGATCTGAACCAGAGGGTACAGTTCCTCGACATGCTGGTTGTAGAGGCCGATGCAGCCGGACGAGCTTTGACGCCCGATCTTGCGCGTATCGTGGGTGCCATGCACCAGGTAGGCTGGCCAGCCCAGATACATGGCGCGGGTGCCAAGCGGGTTGCCGGGATCGCCACCTTCCATTCGAACGGGCAGGGACGGGTCACGCTCGCGCATGGAAGCGGTCGGGGTCCAGCTTGGAAATTCCGTCTTGCGTACGACTTTGGTGTAGCCGCGCTTGGTCAGCTCTTCGCTCATCGGGACCGAGCTTGGGTACAGTTTATAGGTGCCGTCCGGCCCCCAGTAATGCACCGCGCGGCTGGTGATGTCGGCCAGCAGACAGCCAGCGCCCAGCTCGTCGAAATGATCCTGCCAGTTCTGCTGCGAGAACGAGGACACGTTTCGGCGTACCGGCAACTGCGTGCTGATGGCTTCTTCATCGGGTGGGAAAGCATCGATGCTTTGCGCGCGCACGATGGCTGGCGTCGCCAAAAGAGACGCTGCGCCCAGCAACGCAGAGCGGCGAGTCATGCGGGGATTTGACAAATTGGCCTCCGGTTTAGGAACTGCTCGAGCAATAATTAGCCGTAAAGTATTGGCCGCCGCCCCGATTTTCTAGGGTGCGCAAGCTGAATTTATCGTGAAATTGACTGTTTTGGCGGGGCTTTGCCGAAAAACCCGGCCTGCGAAAGGCCGGGTTTGGTTGTTTCCGAGTTCAGCAGTGGATCAGTCCATTGCCTTGAAGTTGAACTCGCCACCTTCCTTGATGCCCGAGGGCCAGCGTGCGGTGACGGTCTTGGTGCGGGTGTAGAACTTGAAGCTGTCGGGACCATGCTGGTTCAGGTCGCCGAACATGGATTTCTTCCAGCCGCCAAAGGTGTGGTAGGCCAGCGGAACCGGGATCGGAACGTTGATACCGACCATGCCGATGTTGATCCGGCTGGCAAAGTCACGCGCGGTGTCGCCATCGCGGGTGAAGATCGCGGTGCCGTTACCGTATTCGTGATCCATCGCCAGGCCAATCGCCTCTTCGTACGAACCTGCGCGGACGGTCGACAGAACAGGGCCGAAGATTTCCTGCTTGTAGATGTCCATCTCGGGCGTGACGTTGTCGAACAGGTGCGGGCCGACAAAGAAGCCATCCTCATAGCCCTGCAGGCTGAAGTCGCGGTTGTCGACAACCAGTTTGGCGCCTTGCTCAACACCCGAGTTGATCAGGCCGAGGATACGCTCTTTGGCGGCGCCGGTCACAACGGGACCCATGTCCACATCGTCGCCTGCGGTGTAGGGGCCGACTTTCAGTTTCTCGATGCGCGGGATCAGCTTTTCGATCAGCGCGTCAGCGGTCTCTTCCCCGACCGGAACAGCGACCGACACGGCCATGCAGCGTTCGCCCGCCGCGCCAAAGCCTGCACCGACCAGCGCGTCAGCCGCCTGATCCAGATCAGCGTCGGGCATGACGATCATATGGTTCTTGGCGCCACCGAAACACTGCGCGCGTTTGCCATTGGCGGTCGCGCGGCTGTAGATGTATTGCGCGATCGGGGTCGAACCCACAAAGCTGACGCCCTGGATAATCTCGCTGTCGAGGATGGTGTCCACGGCCTCTTTGTCACCGTTTACAACCTGGAAGACGCCCTTGGGCAGACCCGCCTCGACAAACAGTTCGGCCAGCATCAGCGGTACCGACGGGTCACGCTCGGACGGTTTCAGAACCACGGCGTTGCCGCAGGCCAGAGCCGGACCAACGTGCCACAGCGGCATCATGGCGGGGAAGTTGAACGGCATGATCGAACCTACAACACCCAGCGGCTGGCGCATGGAATACATGTCGATACCGGGGCCTGCGCTGTCGGTGAATTCACCCTTCAGCATCTGCGGCGCGCCGATGCAGTATTCGATCACTTCCAGACCGCGCTGCAGGTCGCCTTTGGCGTCGGGAATGGTCTTGCCGTGCTCGCGGCTTAGCGCCTCGGCCAGCTTGTCCATGTCGCGGTTCATCAGACCGACCATGGCCATCATCACGCGCGCACGTTTCTGCGGGTTGGTTGCGCCCCATGCAGGTTGCGCGGCAGCGGCGGCCTCGATGGCGGCAGTAGTTTCTGCGGAACTGGCCATCGGGCAGCGATACTGAACTTCGCCGGTGGCGGGGTTGAACACGTCGTCAAAACGGCCGGATGTTCCCGGGCTCATTTCGCCATTCAGGAAGTGGGTCAGGTCTTGCATCGAAAACTCCTCCGATAGATTTGAGCGCACAATAGGCTTGCAGAAATTGTGCGAACAGAGGCAATATCTCAAAAGAGCTTTGCAAAAATGCAAAAGGTAACACATGAACCCGAACTGGGATGACATGCGGGTTTTTCTGGCCGTGGCGCGCGAGGAAAGCCTGTCTTCGGCCGGGCGCATACTTAAGATTGACCCTGCCACGGTCGGGCGGCGCATTGCCCGGCTTGAGGCGGCATTGGATGCGACCCTTTTCACGAAGTCCCAGCAGGGTTACCTGCTGACGGCGGCGGGGGAGCGCCTGTTGGATCACGGCCTGCAGGCCGAAGAAGCGATGCGTGCCGCGGCCGGAGTTGTAGTGGGCTCGACCAAATCTCTTAGCGGTCAGATTCGGATCGGGGCTCCGGATGGCAGCGCGAATTACCTGCTGCCGCAGGTCTGTGCGAAAATCAGCGATGCCAACCCCGACCTGGATATTCAGATTCTGGCCTTGCCGCGGATCATCAACCTGTCCCGACGCGAAGCGGATATGGCGTTGACCGTCAGTGCGCCAACTGCAGGAAAGCTGCTGGTCAAAAGGGTCAGTGATTACAAACTGCATCTGGTGGCGACCCATGATTATCTGGAAAACCACGACCCCATTCGCACCACCGCTGACCTGAATGGGCACCGGTTGATTGGTTACATCCCGGACATGATCTTCGACCGCGAATTGGACTATCTCAACGATATCGGCATTGACCGTGTCGCGCTTGCATCGAATTCCGTCTCGGTTCAACTGCGTCAGGTGACGCTTGGCACCGGGGTGTGTGTAGCCCATGACTTTACGCTGCCGTTCCACCGGAACCTACGGAAAATCCTGACGGATCAAGTGAGTTTGACCCGCAGTTTCTATCTTGTCCGGCATCAGGGCGACCAGCGCAACGAACGGTTGAACCGCTTTGCCGACGCCCTGAGTCAAGGTATCCGTGACGAAGTTGCGCGGCTAGAAGCCGATGCCGACGCTTGACAGGTCGGCCCAATCGCGCAACGCTTTGGAATAAGATTGTTATTTCGGAGGTGTTCTTCATGCTCGTTCAGGCCATTCTGAAATCCAAGACAACAGAAGGCGTGGTGACGGTCGAGCCTTCGGCGACGGTCTCGGAAGCTTCGAAGATACTGGCGGAAAAGCGCATCGGTACTGTTGTCGTGTCCAAAGATGGTGGGCAGACGGCATCCGGTATCTTGTCCGAACGGGATATCGTCCGTGAACTGGCCGCCAGCGGCAGCGAGTGTTTGAACCAGCCCGTCAGCGCTTATATGACGCAAGATCTGATCACGACGACGCGGCAGGCCACCGTTCAGGATATCATGGCCAGTATGACCGAAGGCCGCTTTCGCCACATGCCGGTGGTCGAAGAAGGCAAGCTGGTTGGAATTGTAACGCTTGGCGACGTGGTCAAGGCCCAGCTGGCGGAACTGGCGATGGAAAAAGACGCGCTGCAAGGCATGATTATGGGCCATTGACGGCACGGACCTCTGAACAGTTCGCTTGCACCTGCAACTTGTTTATGTTTGCTTGCGCAGAAATTTTATTGCGCAGGAGGGCGTGATGCGGGTGGGGTTATATCCTGGAACCTTTGATCCGATCACCTTGGGTCATATCGATATTATCCGCCGCGCCTCGGCGTTGGTGGACAAGTTGGTGATCGGCGTTGCTATCAATCGGGACAAGGGCCCGATGTTCTCCCTGGAAGAGCGTGTCGCCATGATCGAGGCGGAATGCGCGCATCTGTCCGAGCAAACCGGGACCGAGATCGTTGCCCATCCTTTCGAAAACCTGCTGATTGACTGTGCCCGCGATGTGGGCGCTCAGATCATCGTGCGTGGTCTGCGGGCTGTGGCGGATTTCGAGTATGAATTCCAGATGGTTGGCATGAATCGCGTGCTGGACAACTCGATCGAGACCGTGTTCCTGATGGCCGAGGCCCGGCATCAGGCGATCGCCTCGAAACTGGTGAAAGAGATCGCGCGGCTGAACGGGGACGTGTCGAAATTCGTCACGCCCCGGGTCAATGATGCCTTGCGCGAAAGGTTAGGCTAGGGCGCCCATAGCGGCGGCTGTGTCCAGCATCCGGTTCGAGAACCCCCATTCGTTGTCATACCATGCCAACACGCGCACTAGCGTGCCGTCGGTGACTTTGGTTTCCGCCAGAGACACGGTCGAGCTGTGGGCGTCGTGGTTGAAATCCATCGATACCAGCGGACGGCTTTCCGCTGCCAGAACGCCGGGGATCTTGGCGGCGGCATCAATGAACAGCGCGTTGACCTCTTCCTCGGTGGTGGGGCGCGAGACCTCGGCCACCAGATCAACAACCGATACGTTCGGCGTGGGGACACGGATCGCCTGGCCGGTCAGCTTTCCGGACAGTTGCGGCAGAACCAGGCCCACCGCAGCAGCTGCGCCGGTCGTGGTCGGGATCATCGACAACGCGGCGGCCCGCGACAGGTAAGGGTCCTTGCCCGCAGTATCGTGAACCGGTTGGCTGGCGGTGTAGGCGTGAACGGTGGTCATGTTGCCATGCACGATGCCCAGCCCGGCATCCAGCGCGGCAGCCACCGGAGACAGGCAGTTCGTGGTGCAGGAAGCATTCGAGACCACGGTGTCCTCGGCGGTCAGTTCGTGTTCATTCACGCCGAAAACGACTGTCTTAACTGCGCCATCGCCGCGCGCTGGCGCCGAGATCAACACTTTTTTCGAACCGTTTTTCAGGTGACGTTCGGCAGCTTCGCGCGTTCGGAACACGCCAGTGCATTCCAGAACCACATCCACATCAGACCAGTTCAACGCTTCGGGATCACGCTCGCTGGTCAGGCGGATGGGGCCGGTGCCGACATCCAGGCCAGCGTCGGTCAGCGTGACTTTGTTGGGATAGCGGCCATGCACGCTGTCAAATTCGAACAGATGCGCGTTCATTTCGGGCTTTGCCAGATCGTTGATCGCGACGATCTCCACATCGGTGCGCCCGGTTTCCATCACCGCGCGCAGAACGCCGCGTCCGATCCGCCCGAATCCGTTGATTGCCAGCTTGAGTGTCATTTTCTGCTCCGTACGAGTATCGGCCAATTTGGGTTAGCGCTAACATCGCCAGGTAAGCAGAAATGTCAAGCAAAACCTCAGTTAGCGCCAGAAGGCGACCCAGTCCAGAAAGGCGTACAGCTTTTTGCCGAGGAAGATCAGATGTTCCGGGCCAACGAGCGCGTAGTCGATTATGACGGCACCAAGGATCAAGAGGCCGAGCCAGATAGCGATTTGGTTGGTCATTGCGGCCCCGAACGAAAATGCCCGCCCAGATAACCTGAGCGGGCAAAAAGGTTCAAGATTTCAAACCGGTTTTAGTTAAGGTGACCCATGGCAACGGCGACGTCGGCCATACGCACCGAGAAGCCCCATTCGTTGTCATACCAGGCCAGAACGCGAACCAGTCGGCCATCAACAACGCGGGTCTGATCCGGTGCGAAGATCGAGCTTTCCTCGGTGTGGTTAAAATCGGTGGAGACAAGCGGTGCGGGCTCATAACCCAGAACACGCTGCATTGGGCCTTGTGCGGCTTCGCGGACGATCTCGTTCACCTCTTCGACATTGACTTCGCGCGAGGCGCGGAATGTCAGGTCAACGGCTGAAACGTTTGGTGTTGGAACGCGGATTGCGGAACCGTCAAGGCGGCCTTTCAGGTTCGGCAGAACCTCACCTAGCGCTGCTGCGGCACCGGTCGAGGTCGGGATCATCGACATGGCGGCGGCGCGGGCGCGGTACAGATCGCTGTGACGACGGTCCAGCGTCGGCTGGTCGCCAGTATAGGCGTGGATCGTGGTCATGATACCGGTTTCGATGCCCAGACCTTCGTCCAGAACCTTGGCAAGCGGAGCAAGGCAGTTCGTGGTGCAGGACCCATTCGAAACCATATTATCGTTTGCGGTCAGAGTGTTGTGGTTCACTCCGAACACGATGGTCTTGTCGACATTCTTGCCCGGCGCGGACAGCAGAACCTTGGCAGCGCCACGCTCCAGATGAGTTTTGGCCTTCAGTCCGTCATTGAACTTGCCGGTGCATTCCAGAACGACGTCGCAACCTTCCCAGTCCAGCTCGTTCATGTCGTAGGTCGAGAACATTTCCATTGGGCCGCGGCCCAGATCCATGGTGTTGCCATTGATCGCGATGTCGCGGGGGAAACGGCCATGAATGCTGTCATATTTCAGCAGATGCGCAGTTGTTTCCAGCGGGCCGGTCGCGTTGACCTTGATCACTTCGATGTCGTTACGGCCCGACGCGGCGATGTGCGACAGGGTGCAGCGGCCGATGCGGCCAAAACCATTGATACCGACCTTGATGGTCATGTGACGTCTCCAAAATGCGCTTGCGTTGCAGGCCATATAGCGGCGATTTCTGAATCTCAAAAGAGTAAAAGCGGCATATTTTTAAGGTGTTAGCGCAAACCCCGCCAGATTGCGCTAACGCTTGCGCTAGCTGAGGGATCGGGTAGGGTCCGTTTGCGGCAGGAGACAGGAAAGGATGCGCGATGAGCGGTCTGTTGGCCCTTTTGGATGATGTGGCGGGGATCGCCAAGGTCGCGGCGTCCTCGGTGGACGACGTGGTGGCGGCAGCGGGCAAGGCCGGGGCCAAGACGGCGGGTGTGATCATCGACGATGCGGCGGTCACTCCGAAATATGTTCAGGGCTTTGCTCCGGCGCGCGAGTTGCCGATTATCTGGCGGATTGCGCGTGGGTCGATTTTCAACAAGATCGTGCTGTTGCTGCCGGTCGCTTTGTTGCTGGCCAATTTTGCACCGTGGCTGATCACGCCGTTGCTGATGCTGGGTGGGTCGTATTTGTGTTTTGAGGGGGCTGAGAAGATATTCCACGTTCTGTTCCCGCATGGCAGCCACGCCATCGACGAAGACATGAACGTGCGCGACCCGGGGCATCTGGAAGAACAGAAGGTCAGGGGGGCAATCAAGACCGATTTCATTCTTTCGGCTGAGATCATGACCATTGCACTGGCCGCAATCGAGGCTCCGAATCTGTGGATGCAGGCGGCGACGCTGGCGGTTGTGGGTATAGGTGTGACTGTGGCCGTTTATGGTTCGGTCGCGCTAATCGTGAAGATGGATGACGTGGGCCTGTACTTGGCACAGAACGCGCCGACGCCTATCGGGCGCGGGTTGGGACGTGGCCTGGTCAAGGCGATGCCGGGCGTGATGAAGACCCTGTCGATCGTCGGGACAGCCGCAATGCTGTGGGTCGGCGGGTCGATTGTCATTCACGGGATGGAAGTACTGGGGTTTGGCTGGCTGGGCCATCACATCCACGATTGGGCCTATGCGATCGGGCATTCAGTTTCCGAGCAGTGGGTGGGTGCTGTGGAATGGATTTCCAAAGCCGCGATGGACGGCGTGTTTGGTCTGGCCTGGGGGTTTGTATTGATCCCGGTTGCAACCAAGGTCATCGGGCCGTTGTTCAACAGGAAAGCTGACCACTAAAATGAAGCATTTCCGCTTAGAAACCTTAATAGATGGGCCTATCATCCGAGAAATCGGATCACGCGGGTCGTCTCGGAGCGGTGCATCTTCGCTTCTCTCGGCGCTGAGCGTTGCAGCTGACGAAGTGCCGTTTGACGAAGGCGAACTCTACGTTTTTTTGCATTTTCGTATTGATACGGCCCTTAAGGCGCAGAAGCGTAGTCATTGGTCGGGCGGACGAGTCTACAACATTTTGACCGGGCAATCGGCAACCTACGTTCCCCTATCAGGCACCCATCTTCGTCAAGCTTTGTCTTGTATTGGCTTGCAACCACCCGAGAAAGTGGTGGTGCAGGGACGGTATGAGTTGCGATTGGATTACGCTCTGAAAGCCTATGACGCGTTAAAGTTGAAGGTTGAAGCCGAAGCCAAATGAAAAGGGCGGCCTAAGCCGCCCTTTGCTTTATTCTTCGGTATTGGCTTACAGCCCCAGCAGTTCCTTGACCTTGGCAACCGTTGCCTCAGCGGTGATGCCGAAATGCTTGTAAAGCTTACCTGCCGGAGCGGAAGCGCCGAAGCTCGACATGCCGATGAAACCGGCCTTGGCTTCGCGACCACGCTCACCCAGCAGCCAGCGGTCCCAGCCGCCGGCGCGGACAGCGGCCTCGATGCCGACGCGCACGGCGCCTGCGGGCAGAACGCGCTTGCGGTAGGCTTCGTCCTGCTCGGCGAACAGTTCCATGCAGGGCATGGAGACGACGCGGGTACCAATGCCTTCGCCCTCGAGCATCGCCTTGGCTTCCATCGCCAGCGAAACTTCCGAACCGGTCGCAATCAGGATGGCCTGACGCTTGCCCTCGGCTTCGGCCAGAACATAAGCGCCTTGTGCAACAAGGTTCTTGGCCTTGTGCTGGGTCCGTACGGTCGGCACGCCCTGACGGGTCAGCGACAGGACCGAGGGGCTGTCCTTGAATGTCAGCGCCAGTTCCCACGCCTCGGCGGTTTCAACCGTGTCGGCGGGGCGGAACACATAGGTGTTCGGCGTTGCGCGCGAGATCGCCAGATGCTCGACCGGCTGGTGGGTCGGACCGTCTTCGCCCAGACCGATCGAGTCGTGGGTCATCACGAAGACCGACGGTACTTTCATCAGTGCGGCCAGACGCATGGACGGGCGGGCATAGTCGGTGAAGGCCATGAACGTGCCGCCATAGGGGCGGATGCCACCATGCAGTGCCATGCCGTTCATCGCGGCGGCCATGCCGTGTTCACGGATACCGTAGTGGATGTAACGGCCCTTGCGGTTTTCCGGCAGGAACACGCCCATATCGGCTGATTTGGTGTTGTTCGAACCGGTCAGGTCGGCCGAACCGCCAACGGTCTCGGTCATGATCGGGTTGACGACGTTCAGAACCTTTTCCGACGAGGCGCGGGTGGCCAGTTTTGGCTGGTCTTCCGCGGCCTGTTTCTTGAAGGCGCGGATCGCACCCGCCAGTTTCTTGGGTGCTTCAAACGCATAGGCGCGGTTGAACTCGGCCTGCTTGCGCTCGGACAGTTGCGCGAAACGCTCTTGCCATGCGGCGTGCTCGGCGGCGCCACGGGCGCCGATGGCTTCCCATGCGGATTTCACGTCTGCCGGAATTTCGAACGCGTTATGCGGCCAGCCGTAACCTTCCTTGGCCGCTTTCAGCTGGTCCTGATCGGTCAGCGCACCATGCCCTTTCGAGGTGTCCTGCGCGGCGTGACCAAGCGCGATATGGCTTTCACACGCGATCATGGTCGGCTTATTCGACTTTTTGGCGTCGATGATGGCAGCATCGATGGCCTTGGGGTCATGGCCGTCGATTTCAATCACATGCCAGCCCGAGGCCGCAAAACGGCGCACCTGATCGGTGCGGTCGGCAATGTCGACCGTGCCGTCGATGGTGATGTTGTTGTTGTCCCAGAAAACGATCAGCTTGCTCAGCTCATGACGGCCCGCGAGCGTAATCGCCTCCTGGCTGACGCCTTCCATCAGGCAGCCGTCGCCCGCGATCACATAGGTATAGTGGTCAACGACCTTCTTGCCGTAATGCGCGCGCTGGATTTCCTCGGCCATGGCAAAGCCAACCGCGTTCGAGATGCCCTGACCCAGCGGGCCGGTTGTGGTCTCGATCCCGTCGACCAGGAAGTTTTCGGGGTGGCCGGCGGTTTTCGCGCCCAACTGGCGGAAGTTCTTGATCTCATCCAGCGTGACGTCGGCATGACCCGTCAGGTACAACAGCGAATAGATCAGCATCGAGCCGTGACCCGCCGACAGGATGAACCGGTCGCGATCAGGCCAGTTCGGGGCCGAAGCGTCGAATTTCAGGTGCTTTTCGAACAGCACGGTCGCAACATCGGCCATGCCCATCGGCATGCCGGAATGGCCGGAATTGGCGGCGGCGACAGCATCAAGGGTCAGGGTGCGGATGGCCGCAGCTTTGTCCCAGTGTTCGGGGTTTGCATTGCGCAACGCAGTCAGGTCCACGGGCGTTGTTCCTTTGGATTACAGGCAGATGGGCGCTCAATACCATCCGCCCTCCAAAGTGCAAGCAGAACCGGGCGTTCTGACCAAGGTGTGGTTCAAGAAAGCGGCCCAAGTTGTTGAAAGCAAACAGTGGGTATTTTCCGTCCCGTTAGGTTAGACTAGGGCAAGACGCGGTGGATGTTGATTCGGATACAGCCGCGACACAAGGAACCTTGATAAAGAGGTGGCAGGGGCATGAGCCAGATCGAAGAATTACAGCGCCGTATCATTGCCGCAATGGATCGGATCGGAACCGGCGTTGACGCGCTGCGGGATGCCGCGCCGGCCGACGGCGGTGCCGATGACGCCCTGCGCGTGGCACTGGATGATGAACGCGTTGCAAATGCGCAGTTGGAAGAGCGTCTGAAAACACTGAAGGATCGCCACGAACAGGAAGTCGACGCCATGCGCGCCGATATGGAAAGTCTGCGGACGGCACCGGTGGAAGATCCTGAAAACGGCGCGCTGCGGGAACAGTTGGCCGCGGCGACGGCAAAGCTGGCCTCGGTCGAGGCCGCGCGCGCCGAACTGGCAGCGGCCAAGGCGGCGCTGGAAAACCAGGATGAACTTGAGGCGCTCAAGGCTGAAAACGCACAACTGGCTTCGGCTGTCAGCGCTGCGCAAGAGGTCGAGGCCGAAAATGCACGCCTTCGGTCGGAACTGGCCGACAGCGAACGGGTGGCCGAGTTAAGCGCCGAGTTGGACATGTTGCGCGCGGAACGCGCCAGCCATGGGGCGGCAATGTCGCGGTTGGATGACGATCTTCAACGAATGCGCAAAGCTAACGAGCAACTTCGCCAATCGGTCGATGAATTGCGGGCCGCGGCCGAAGACGGCTTGCCCGATGCCGATCTGCTCAACCGCGCCACGGTGGCCGAGCTTGAGGCCACGCGTGCCGCGCAGGCGACAGACGCGGCCGAGGCGCAAGCGGTTCTGGCCCGGCTGGAACCGCTGCTGTCGCAGGCAAAACTGGCGGAAGGAGAGGTTGAATAATGCCCGAAGTGACCATTCAAATCGGTGGGCGCGGCTTTGAAGTCTCGTGCCAGGAAGGCGAAGAGGCGTTTCTGCATTCCGCCGCCAAGATGCTGGATGATGAGGCGCAAGTTCTGTCCGATCAGATCGGCCGGATGCCGGAATCGCGGATGTTGTTGATGGCTGGCCTGATGCTGGCGGACAAGACAGCCGGGACGGAAGAAAAGATACATGCGCTCGAAGTGAAGCTGGCTGCGGTCGAGGCAGAGATGCACGCGCTCAGAAACATGCCGCAGCCGGAACCCGAACGGATCGAGGTTGCCGTGGTACCGCCCTCGGTGACGGACACGCTGGCGGAACTGGCAGCGCGGGCCGAGGCCCTGGCCTCGGTGGTCGAAGAAAGGTCTGGGGAATGAATTCGGCCCGAACCCTCGTATGCGCCGCAGTTTTGGCGCTGCCGGGTGGTTTGGCCTGGGCTGAGATCGACATCCTGCCGGTCACATTCACCTGCGAGGGTGGGGTCCCCCTGCAAGTCGCCTATTTCAATGCGCCCGACGGATCGAGTGCGGCGGCGATGATGGTGGACGATCAACTGGTCACGTTGCGGCAAGTCGTAAGCGGGTCGGGCATTCGCTATGAATCCGAGGGCGGAGCAGGAACCTATGTCCTGCGGTCCAAAGGCTGGGATGCCAATGTGGGCTTTCTGGCGGCAGGCTCAGATGCCGCCAGTGAGCAAGTTATTCTACAAAACTGCAGCAGCCGCTGATCAGGCGTTCGCTTCGCGGATTTTGTCTGCGGCTTCTTTGTTGTAGCCGACGCCGTTGTCGTCAAACAGCGTATCCAACTCACCCGACAGGGTCATCTCGGTGATGATGTCGCAACCGCCGACGAATTCGCCTTTGACGAAAAGCTGCGGCACGGTCGGCCAGTCGGAATAATCCTTGATGCCCTGACGCACCTCTTCATCGGCCAGAACGTTCACGTCGGTGTAATCCACGCCCATGTAGTTCAGAACACCGGCCACGCGGGACGAAAACCCACATTGCGGCATTTCCTTGGTGCCTTTCATGTACAGCACCACATCATTGGCTTTGACGGTTTCGTCGATTTGGGTCTTAACGTCGGTCATTTCGCGTTTCCTTAGTCTTGCCCGTTTGAATGGGCGGTCATTTTCGTCTGAAGTAACGTAGGCCTTCCCGCCAGTTCCGTTCTTCTTGTTCTTGGTTCTTCTCATGAACCTTGTCGATGTCATTGACTTTGGTCACGCCATCGGGTTGCCAAGGTCGACGCTTCAATTCGTCGGGGTCTGGACGCATGTCGACAAGCTTGCGCTTTTTGTTGCGCTTCACATAGGCTTCGATCAGCGCGGCGGCAACTACCAACGCTGCGATTATGCCTATCCAGAATAGCCAGCCGTTCATTTTTAAACCTCAACCCAAGCGTCGTTCGTATTGACGCCATCTCATTTTCCTTGTGACACGCCAATATCTGGGCCCGTATTTCAGTAGTTTTGGCAGATCACAAAACAAGATCGATAGTGAGTAGATAATGTCAATGATCAGGAAGGTTAGCCTCAGCAGAACCCATCCGATCGGTTCATCCATTATTCAGGCACTTTCGTTGTCAACGCCAGCGCGTGTAGTTCTCCGTCCGGGCCGTCCATTTTGCCTTTCAACGCAGCATAAACGGCCCGCTGCTGCTGGACTCGGTTCTTCCCGCGAAAGCTTTCGTCCACGACCATGGCCGACATGTGCATGCCGTCATGCCCGCCAACCTGAATTTCCGCATCCGGAAAGGCTTCGCGCAGCAAGTGTTCGATTTCGTGGGCGCTCATCGGCATGTAGGTAACTCCTGAAGGTCTTTCCCAAGATGTAGAGCGCCAGGGCGGGGCGCGCAAGGGTGTGAAAGGGGGCGGAAAACGACAAAACCTGCGCCCATCGTGACGCAGGTTTTGCAATCAAAACTGATCGATGATCAGGCCACGGCCTCGGCAAAGCTGCTGCGGAAGGTGGCGGTCAGTTCCTCAAGCGCGGCCTCGGAGTTGCCGATGCGCACGCTGTCGCCGGTGAAACGGCCAACGGAAACCAGCGGAACACCGGCCTGACCGGCCGAGATCATCAGAGCCTCGGCCTGATCGAAGTTACAGGCGACCAGATAGCGGGCCTGATCCTCGCCGAACAGGAACTCGGTCGAGGCGTCGTCGAGGCAGACGCCCACGCCCGCGGCCTCGGCCAGTTCGAACGCGGCCAGAGCAAGGCCACCATCGCCCAGATCGGTGCAGGCCTTGATCATCTCACGATTGGCGCGGATGAACTCACCGTTGCGTTTTTCGGCGTCCAGATCGACATGCGGCGCGTCGCCGTCTTCGCGGTTGAAGACTTCGGCCAGCAGGGCGGATTGACCCAGATGGCCGTTGGTTTCGCCGATGACCAGCACAACGTGACCTTCGCGCACTTCGTTTCCGATGATCTCATCGGTATGGGACAGCAGGCCGACCGCGCCAATGGTGGGCGTTGGCAGGATCGCCTGACCGTCGGTTTCGTTATACAGCGAGACGTTGCCCGACACGATGGGCATGTCCAGCGCGGCGACGGCTTCGCCAATACCTTGAATCGCGCCCACGAACTGGCCCATGATCTCGGGCTTTTCGGGGTTGCCGAAGTTCAGGTTGTCGGTGGTGGCCAGCGGTTTCGCACCCACGGCGGTCAGGTTGCGATAAGCCTCGGCCACCGCCTGCTTGCCGCCCTCGACCGGGTTGGCACGCACATAGCGCGGGGTCACGTCACTGGTGAAGGCCAGCGCCTTGTCTGTACCATGTACGCGGATCATGCCAGCACCCAGACCCGGTGTGCGGGCGGTGTCGGCCATGACCATGGTGTCATATTGCTCGTATACCCACTGCTTGCCCGCGTAGTTGGGCGAGGCGAGCAGGGCGCGCAGACCATCAATCGGGTCGATCTGCGGGACCTCGGCCGGTTCTTCGGCCTCGGGCGTTGCCACCCACGGGCGGTCATATTCGGGCGCGGTCGAGGACAGTTTCGACAGCACCAGATCAGCTTTGACCTCTCCGTTGTGGACGATGAGGAAACGGTCCTCAGCGATGGTTTCACCGACGATGGCAAAGTCCAGATCCCATTTCTCGAATACGGCGCGGGCTTCGGCCTCAAGTTCGGGCTTGAGAACCATCAGCATCCGTTCCTGAGACTCGGACAGCATCATTTCGTATGCAGTCATGTTCTCTTCGCGCTGGGGCACGTTTTCAAGATCCAGACGCACGCCCAGACCACCCTTGTCGCCCATCTCAACGGCGGAACAGGTCAGGCCAGCAGCACCCATGTCCTGGATCGAGATGACTGCGCCGGTCTGCATCAGCTCCAGCGTGGCTTCCATCAGGCGCTTTTCGGTGAACGGATCGCCGACCTGAACAGTGGGGCGCTTTTCTTCGATCGTGTCGTCGAATTCGGCCGAGGCCATGGTTGCACCGCCAACGCCGTCGCGGCCGGTTTTCGCGCCCAGATAGACCACGGGCATTCCGACGCCCGACGCTGCCGAATAGAAAATCTTGTCACTGTCGGCCAGCCCCGCGGCAAAGGCGTTCACAAGGCAGTTGCCGTTATAGGCCGGGTGAAATCGGACCTCGCCACCCACGCAGGGAACGCCGAAGCAGTTGCCATAGCCGCCGATGCCTTCGACCACGCCGTTGACCAGCCGACGGGTCTTGTGGTGGCCGGGTTCGCCAAAGGACAGCGCATTCATTGAGGCAATAGGGCGTGCACCCATGGTGAAGACGTCGCGCAGAATGCCGCCGACACCAGTTGCCGCACCCTGATAGGGTTCGATGTAGGACGGGTGGTTGTGGCTTTCCATTTTGAACACCACGGCCTGACCGTCGCCGATATCGACCACGCCCGCGTTCTCACCCGGTCCGCAGATCACCTGAGGGCCCGAGGTGGGCAGGGTACGCAGCCATTTCTTGGACGACTTATAGGAACAGTGTTCGTTCCACATGGCCGAAAAGATGCCGAGTTCGGTGAAGGTCGGCTCGCGCCCGATGATCTCGAGGATCATGTCGTATTCGTCGGGCTTGAGCCCGTGTGCGGCGATCAGATCGGGTGTGATTGCGGGCTCTTGCATCTTCTGTCCTGTGTCCAATTGGGCCGAGATTGCGCGCCTTTTAGGGCAAGGGCGCGCCCGTGGAAAGGGTTAAGACCCGCAACGCATAGTTTGACGCGGGCTGCGCGTTAAAAAATGGCCGCCCGGCTGGGTCAGCAGGGCGGCCATTCTGGATTTCAAAGGTTTCCGGATTATTCCGGCGCGCCGTGTGCCGAGCCGGGTTTCTGCGCCTGTTGTTCGGCTTTCTGGTTGGCTGCTTCACCGGCCGCGGCCCCGACGGCGGCCTTTTGTTCCTCGGACAGGTGATCAGCATCGTCCAGGCCGGGGATCGCAACGCGCACCTCGCGGCGGGCAAAGTCGATGCCGTTTTCCTTGAACGCGGCTTTGACCCGGTTGAAGATTTCTTTGCGCAGCGTGAACTGCTTGCCCGGTTTGGCCATGAACTTGCCCCGGATAATCATACCCACATCGTCAAAGTCGAACACGCCCTGAGACTTGAAGGGCTGCAGGAAACCGTCCTTGTGGGTCTCGTCCTCCATCATCTCGGCACCGATCTTCTTGAAGATCTTCTTTACCTTGTTGGGGTCGGTGTCGAATGGCACGGTGAATTTCAGCTTCATGATGACCCAGTCGCGGCTGTAATTGGTCAGCTTCTGAATTTCGCCATAGGGAATGGTGTGAACCGGTCCGCGATGATGGCGCAACTGCATCGACCGGATCGAGATTTTCTCGACCGTGCCGGTGGTGCCGCCCACATCGACGTATTCACCCACGCGAAAGGCATCATCCACCAGAAAGAAGATCCCGCCGACGATATCGGCTACCAGCTTCTGGGCGCCGAAGCCGATGGCCAGGCCCAGAACACCGGCACCGGCCAGCAACGGCGTGATGTTGATCCCCAGCGCCCCGAGGGCGAGCAGGACAAAGATCACCGCAATGGCGGCCTGAGCGGTCACGCGCAGCAGGGGCAGAACCGTCGCCAGACGCGACCCACCAGAGCCACCGCCTTCGCCGGCCTCTTCATCCGGGCTTTGTTCGGCAGCGGTTTGTTCCTTGGCCAGACGACGGTTGATCCAGAGCGAGACGACCTCGTTCAGAATGTAACCGACGGCGATGATGATGAAGAACTGGATCAGCTTGCTGCCGGATTCGGCACCACCGCCTGCGATTTCCCGAAGGTCGAGGTCCCAGGCCCTGGCAATCATCAGAATGACCAGAATTCCGGCCAAAACCCGACCGATGCGAATATAGCTGCGCTTGGTGGATCTATAGGCTTTCTCCGCCACCGGACCTTCGCCCATCATAGGTGGCTGAAGATGGCGCACCAGACCGCGGATTAACGTGTCCAGTGCAGGTGCGATCAGCAGCCAGAACATCGTCGTGAAATGCGCCCCCTGAACCAGCAATGCAAGGGATGAGGGATTACGTTGCGCCACCAGAAACTCGACCAGCAGCCATATCGCGGCAGAAACAACAATGGCGAAGTATGGATAGTAATGCGCCACTTCCTCGTCGAACTTGGTGTGATCGGGGTCAGTGCCCAGCATCATCTGCGACAAGCCTTCGCGGGCCTTCCAGGCAATGACGCCGATATAGATGTGGATTGCCGCATTCAGCCAGAACCCGATGCGCGTTTCGCCAGCGGTGACCCCGTTCAGTTCATTGAAATGGATGATGAACAGTGTGAACCCGATCAGCAGCAACAGACCGATCAGATTTCGGTGCAGGTATTTCGCCCAGTGATCATCTATGTTCACAAGGCGGAAATGAGGTTTGTTCGGCGCCAGAACAAAACGCGAGACGGCTGCGCCCAGTCGTGGGATCCAGATCAGGTAGAACACGAAAGGCGCGGCATAGGTCACTTGTTCCGGCGTCAGAAGACCGCGTCCAAGGGCGCGGATGACGACATAGAAAACCACCAAACCCGCTATCTCGTGGCAGAAGCGGCGGAACAGATAGCTGACGGCCCCCCACAGATCATTCTCATCGGCGGGTTCGGCCTGGCTTTGCCACTTTCGGGTCAAAAATCCGAACAGCTTTTCCGCGATGAAGCCAACGATCAGTACGCTCAGCAACAACCCCATAAGGACAAACACGCCGTTGGTCCCGAACGTGCCGACGAAATTGTCGACAGCATGTACCTGCGCGCTGAAAAGGTTAGGCACGGTGACGGCGACATGCGTCCACGACGCCACCATTTCCGCCCAGATTTCGTTTAATTCCGTGATCGGGTCTTCGCGTTCCGCGGCTTCCGCGGCCTTTTGCTCGGCGACCGCGTCCAGACGTTCCAGAAGAATGGCGCGAACCTGATCGTCTGACATCCGCGCGACCAGATCGTCCACCTGCTCGGGCGTCAGGTCTTCGGGAATGCTGACAGAGGCTGCGGAACCTGTGGTGCCGCTGTTCTGGGCCAATACGGGCCCGGTCAAGCAGATGACGGAGATTATCGCCAACAATAGGCGAAAAGGGTGAAACATAGAATCTGTCCTCGAACGCAAGTCTTCGTGATTTTTTTTGTGATCATAGGTCTAAGTGCCCGAATTTCACAGATGTTTCACCATTCGAACCTGCGTGCGTTGCCTGAAAGCAAAAAAAAGGCCGAGCACTAAGCTCGGCCGTAGTCCAACAGGGAGGTATGAAGATGATGAGCGTTGCAGCATCACCGTCTTCGAGTGCTCATTTAGGGATCAGTTTGTGAACGATCAAGATTTATCAGACTGATTGCTGATCATGCCCGCTATGCTACATATGCATAGCTAGAGTTTTCCCATTTGCTTCAACTGTTTGCGTTGCGCGATGATCTCATCCTGAACAAAGTCGCGGAAGGCGGCGACGCGCTTGGAATGGCGCAATTCCTCGGGGTAGGCGAGGTAGACGGGAACGTCTGCGGTTTCGATATCCGACAGAACCGGCACAAGATGCGGGAAATCCTGCGTGACGTAGTCCGGCAGCACGCCGATTCCCAGATTGTGCAACACGCCCTGCAGAACGCCGAAATAGTTGTTCACCGTCAGCAGCGAGCCGGGATTGTAGGTCATCAGGTGCCGCACCATCGACGCGCTTGCGCCAACCTGCGGGGCCGAGGGTGTCTGGCAGATCAGCCGGTGGTCTTTAATCTCGTCCAGGGATTTCAGCATCCCACCATGGGTTTCGATGTATTCCTGTGTTGCATAGAGGGTCATCTGCACGGTCATCAGCCGTTTGCGGACCAGATCGGCTTGGCTGGGTTCTTTCATGCGGATGGCGACGTCGGCCTCGCGCATTGGCAGGTCGAGCACGCGTTCCTCCAGCATCAGGTCGATGTTGAGATCGGGGTATTGTTCATACAGCTTCGGAAGGCGCGGGGCGAGCCAAAGCGTTCCAAAGCCGAACGTGGTGGTGACTCGCAGTACACCAAAGACTTCTTCTTCGCTGTCGCGGATACGGGCGGCGGCGGCGTCCAGACGTTTGGACATGGCCGAGGTCGCATCGAACAGCAACTCTCCTTGTTCGGTCAGAATCAGCCCGCGTGCGTGGCGGTGAAACAGAGTCGAATCAAGCGACTCCTCCAGCGCCCTTATCTGTCGGCTGACGGCCGATTGCGACAGGTTCAGCTTGTCACCCGCATGAGTCAGGCTGCCTGCATCCGCCACCGCGTGAAATATCCTAAGCTTGTCCCAATCCATCGCCGCAACTTTCGTTATCTTTCGGAACGCCTATATGAAATAGGTAACAACTTCCACAATCAAAGGCTGAAATCCTTAGGTTTCAGAGGATAAACCCTATGCAGGTCAGAAATTATGACCTAAAATGGGTGAAAAAGTAGCACACTGATCTGACGAGGGGAGGCGTCTGATGAGTCAGCCACAAATATCACTGAATGACCGCTTCGATCTGAAAAAGAACCCGATCCTTTTGAATGGCACGCAAGCGCTGGTGCGCCTGATGCTGATCCAAAAGGCGCGGGACATGCAGGCGGGGCTGAATACCGCCGGTCTGGTAACCGGCTATCGCGGATCGCCGCTTGGTGCCGTGGACCAGCAGATGACGCGGGCCCAAAAGCAACTGTCCGAAAGCGACGTTACTTTTCAATACGGCTTGAACGAAGATTTGGCCGCCACAGCGCTGTGGGGCAGCCAGCAGGCTGGGCTGCGCGGGGACGGGCGGTTCGATGGTGTCTTCGGTCTGTGGTACGGCAAAGGACCCGGAGTAGACCGGTCCGGCGACGTGATGCGCCACGCCAACATGGCGGGCACGGCCAAACATGGCGGTGTACTGATGGCGATGGGGGATGACCACACTGGCGAAAGCTCGACCGTTCTGCACCAGTCGGAGTGGTCTCTGGTCGATATGTATATGCCGATCGTCAGCCCGGCCGGGGTACAGGAAATTCTGGACTATGGTATTTACGGGTTTGCGCTTAGCCGGTTCTCGGGGCTCTGGGTCGGCCTGAAGACGATGAAGGATACGATCGAGGTGACTTCGGTTGTGGATGGCAGCGTCGACCGGATGAACCTGATGTTGCCTAAGTTCGACATGCCCGAGGGCGGGCTGAACATCCGTCTGGGCGATACGCCGCACTTGCAGGAAGGGCGGATCATCGATTTCAAGCGCTTTGCCGCTGAAACGTTTTCGCACGCCAACAAGATGGACCGCAGGGTCTGGGGCAAGCCCGGAGCTAAGATCGGCTTTGTCGCTGCAGGGAAGAACTGGCTGGACCTGACCCATGCGATGTCTCTGTTGAATCTCGACGAGGATGAAGTCGAACGTTTGGGCATCACCACCTACAAGATCGGACAGACCTTTCCGTTGGACATGGCCGGGTTCCACGACTGGGCTGAAGGGTTGGACCTGATTGTTATCGTTGAAGAAAAACGAAAGCTGATCGAGGTGCAGGTCAAAGAGGCCATCTTTGACGACCGCCGGGGCCGCCGCGTATATGGCTGGTACAAGGGCGGGGCCGGGACTCTGCACCGCGAGGAACTGTTCCCGACTCGGGGCGCGCTGGATCCGATCATGATCGCCGAGAAACTGGGTGAGATTCTGATCGAAGAGGGCCGTGAGACAGACGGTGTCCGCGCCGGTCTGAACAGCTTGTCCGAAGCCCGCCGCGCCGATAATGCCGAGGAAATTGCGACGCGTCTGCCATATTTCTGTTCAGGCTGTCCGCATAACAGCTCGACCCGGCTGCCCGATGGCAGTCGCGCTTATGCGGGCATCGGCTGTCACTACATGGTGCAGTGGATGGACCGAGACACTACAGGCTTTACCCAAATGGGGGGTGAGGGCGTGAACTGGATTGGTGAGGCTCCATTCTCGACCACCAAACACGTGTTCCAGAACCTTGGTGACGGGACCTACAACCACTCGGGCGTGCAAGCGATCCGGGCGGCTTTGGCGGCGGGTACGAATATCACCTTCAAGATCCTTTACAACGACGCCGTCGCCATGACCGGCGGGCAGGAGAATGAGGGTGACCTGACCGCCGAACGGATCGTGGCCGAGGTCAAGGCCATGGGCGTTCAGCATGTCGCTGTGGTCTATGATGAAAAAGAAGACTTGAACTTCAAGGTTTTGCCTGCCGGAGTTGAAACATTTGAACGCGCCGGACTGATGCAGGTTCAGGAACGGTTCCGCGAGATCGAGGGCGTCTCGGTCATCGTCTACGTCCAGACCTGCGCGGCCGAGAAACGACGCCGGCGCAAAAAGGGTGCGTTCCCGGATCCGGACAAACGGGTCTTTATCAATGCCGATATCTGCGAAGGCTGTGGCGATTGCGGCGTGCAGTCGAACTGCGTCTCGATCGTTCCGAAAGAGACCGAACTGGGCCGGAAGCGGGCCATCGATCAATCCAGCTGCAACAAGGATTTCTCTTGTATCAACGGGTTTTGCCCGTCGTTCGTAACGTTGGAAGGCGCGCAAATCCGCAAGGAAGCCACCACCGAGATCGACCTGCCGGATCTGTCCGAACCCGTACTGCCGGAAATCAAGGGCACGCATAACGTGGTGATCACGGGGGTCGGGGGCACAGGTGTCGTGACCTTGGGTGCCATTCTGGCCCAGGCCGCGCAGATCGACGGCAAAGGTGCCGGAATGATGGAGATGGCAGGCCTCGCCCAAAAGGGCGGAGCCGTGCATATCAACTGCCGTCTGGCCAACCGTCCCGAGGATATCAGCGCCATTCGCGTGGCCACAGGCGAAGCGCACGCGTTGATCGGTGGCGATCTGGTAGTGTCCGCCGGGGCCAAGACCTTGGGCCTGACGCGGGCGGGTCAAACCGGGGCTGTCGTCAACTCTCATGAAACCATCACCGGTGATTTCACCCGCGATACCGAGTTCCGAATTCCAGGCGATCGGCTCAAACTGTCGCTACAGGCGCGGTTGAAGGAAGATGTTTCCCTGTTCGACGCCACCGAACTGGCGCGTGCGGTGATGGGGGACTCGATCTATTCCAACATGATGATCTTTGGCGCGGCGTGGCAACGTGGCTTGTTGCCGGTCAGTCATGACGCAATCTTGTCGGCCATTGAATTGAACGGCACGGCGGTTGAACGCAACAAACGCGCCTTCGATATCGGTCGCTGGGCGGTCCTGCACCCGCAGGATGTTGCCGGGATTCTCGAGCCTAATACAGCTGAATTGCCGAAAACTCTGGACCAGATGATTGAGTTCCGCGTGCAGCACCTGACCGCCTATCAAAGTGGTCGTCTGGCCAACCGGTATCTCAAGCTGGTCAATGCGTTTGAGGATGAAGGCATCCGAAAAGCAGTGGCAAAAGGTTATCATAAACTGTTGTCTTACAAGGATGAATACGAGGTTGCCCGATTGATGCTGGACAGCCGCGAAAAAGCGGCCGCCGAGTTCGATGGGGATTTCAAAATGACCTTCTATCTGGCCCCGCCCATTTTGGGTGGCACCGGGTCGGATGGTCGAGCGAAGAAACGGGCCTATGGGGAATGGTTGCTGAAGCCGATGAAGCTTTTGACCAGGCTTAAAGCCCTGCGCGGGACGCCGCTGGACATTTTCGGCTATAATGCCGAACGCCGGATGGAGCGAAAGTTGATCAAGCAATATGAGCGTGATATCAAAGAGATAACGCCGCTTGTTACACCGCAAACGCGGGATGCCGTTATTGCTCTTGCGCAATTGCCGCTGGACATTCGAGGGTTCGGGCCAGTGTTGCGCGCCAACGAGGCCAAAGCCGCCAAACGGCGCGAGGAACTGTTGGCCGTGATCCGTGACGGAGGGCCCGAACTGCGCGCAGCCGCCGAGTAAATCGTCACGGGCTTGTCACGAAGCCTAGGCAAAGTTGTTGCATAAACCTATCTTGCAGGTAGCAAACCTCGGAGACTCGAATGCCCTCGCGTCGGCACGTCGCTCGTGACATTTCCTATGCCCATTCCGCCGAAACCAGGGGCGGGAAGATGGTGATCAAGCTGATGGAGAACACCACAGGTCGCTTGCGTCTGATTAAGCGCGCAGATGGGTATGAGAAAGAAGTGACCGATGGGCGTGATTTCTGGTCTGTGATGGTGGGTCGCTATGGTCTGTCGCTGGATATAGTCGGCGGGGCGCTGTCGAACATTCCAAAGGACGGCCCGCTCATCCTGATCGCCAACCATCCGTACGGGATCTTGGATGGACTCATGATGGGTCATATGCTGTCCGAGACGCGAGGGGATTTTCGTATTCTGGCCCACCGCGTTTTCCGCAAGGCCGAGGACATAAATCGCATCATTCTGCCGATCTCGTTTGACCAGACCAAAGAGGCGATGAAGCTGAACCTTGAAACCCGAAAAACGGCGCTGAACTATCTGGGTGAGGGCGGCGCAATCGGGATTTTCCCGGGCGGCACGGTCAGCACCGGGGTCAAACCGTTCTCATACCCGATGGACCCGGGTTGGCGCGGTTTTACGGCGCGGATGGTGGCTAAGTCGAACGCTACGGTCGTTCCGGTTTTCTTCGATGGCCATACCTCGCGCCTGTTCCAGATCGCCAGCCATTTGCACAACACTCTGCGCATGGGTCTGTTGATCAAAGAGTTCAAAAAGCGGGTAGATACTCCGGTCAAGGTTGTTATTGGAAACCCCATCGGGCGCGACGTTCTGGACCCTTTGGCCAAGGACACACGCAAGATGATGGATTTCTTGCGCAAAGCCACGTATGAGCTTTCCCCAAAGCCGCTGAAGTCTTACGACTATGGCTATGAGTTTGAGGAACGGCATCGCGCCTAAAGGGGCAAATGGCAGTAGGCATTTTTGATTCTGGATTGGGCGGTCTGACCGTTCTGGACGCCGTGCAGAAACGTCTGCCGGACGTGGATTTGTTGTATTTTGCGGACAGCGCCCATGCGCCTTATGGCGTGCGCGATGCCGAGAATATCTATGACCTGACGCGACGCGCTGTTTACGACCTGTGGAATCGCGGCTGTGATCTGGTGATTCTGGCCTGCAACACCGCCAGCGCGGCCGCGTTGCGCCGGATGCAGGAAGAAGGCGTGCCCGAGGGAAAGCGCGTTCTCGGCGTCTTTGTGCCGCTGATCGAAGCCCTTACCGAGCGTCAATGGGGCGACAACAGCCCTCCGCGTGAGGTTGCTGTGAAACATGTGGCGCTGTTTGCCACGCCAGCGACGGTCTCCAGCCGCGCCTTTCAGCGTGAACTGGCGTTCCGCGCGATTGGTGTGGACGTCGAGGCGCAGGCCTGTGGCGGTGTGGTCGATGCCATCGAAGATGGTGACATGATATTGGCCGAGGCTCTGGTGCGCAGCCATGTGGATGCGTTGAAACGGAAAATGCCGGAACCGCAGGCCGCGATTCTGGGCTGCACCCACTATCCGCTGATGGCCGAGACCTTTCAGGCCGCCCTGGGGTCGGAAGTGCAAGTGTTCAGCCAGGGTGCTTTGGTGGCCGAAAGCCTTGCGGATTATCTGCAGAGACACCCGAAGATGCAGGGTGAGGGCAAAGGTGGGTTTCTGACCACTGGCAGGCCCGGCACTGTCAGCGACCGGGCCACGCAGTTCCTCCGACGACAAATCACGTTCGACGCCGCGTGACTTAGGTCAAGGACGGCTCAGCGCAATCTCCTTTATTTGAAGGCCGTCGCATCGGCGGTCGTGATCTGTGACACAATGGAACAAGAGGTCTGACATGACCCATAAAATCGCAATTCTGGGTGCCTCGGGTTATACCGGCGCTGAACTGGTGCGGTTGATCGCCGAGCATCCGCACATGGAAATCACGGCTTTGGCTGCCGAGCGCAAGGCAGGGATGCCGATGGCGCAGGTCTTCCCGCATTTGCGCCACATGGACCTGCCGGACCTGTGCAAAATCTCCGAGATTGATTTCTCGCAAGTCGATCTGTGTTTCTGCGCCTTGCCGCATAAAACCAGCCAGGAGGTCATTCGCGACCTTCCGAAAGACCTGAAGATCATCGACCTGTCCGCGGATTTCCGTCTGCGGGACGCGGAAGAGTACGAAAAGTGGTACGGCAATCCGCACGTGGCTTTGGAGCAGCAGGAAGAGGCGGTTTACGGCCTGACCGAGTTCTACCGCGATGATATCCGCAACGCGCGGCTGGTGGCCGGCACGGGTTGCAACGCGGCGACGGGTCAGTATGTGTTGCGGCCGCTGATCACGGCCGGTGTGATTGATCTGGATGATATCGTACTGGACCTGAAATGCGCCGTGTCGGGGGCAGGCCGGTCGCTGAAAGAAAACCTGCTTCATGCAGAACTCAGCGAGGGCTACAATGCCTATGCTGTGGGTGGCACGCACCGGCATCTGGGCGAGTTCGATCAGGAGTTCTCGGCCTTGGCCGGTCGCACCGTGCATGTGCAGTTCACGCCGCACCTGATCCCGGCCAACCGGGGTATTCTGGCGACCACTTATGTAAAGGGTGATCCGGCCAGCGTGTATGAGGCTCTGGCTAAAGCCTATGAAAATGAACCGTTTATCCGGATGCTGCCGTTTGGCGAGACGCCCTCGACCCACCATGTGCGGGGCTCGAACTTTTGCCATATCGGTGTGGTTGGTGACCGGATTGAACGTCGCGCCATCGTGATTGGCGCATTGGATAACCTGACAAAAGGTAGCAGTGGCCAAGCCTTGCAGAACGCCAACCTGATGTTAGGTGAGGATGAAACCGCGGGCCTGATGATGGCCCCGTTGTTCCCGTGAGGACGAAATGAAAACGCTCAAGAAACGCCGTCGAGTCCAAGTCATTCTGCTGGCCGTCGTGGCCCTTTTTGTGGCCACGGGGTTGATTGGGTATGCGTTGCAGGATGGCATCAACTTTTTTCGCTCACCCAGCCAGGTGATCGCAGAACCTCCGAAACCAACCGAAGTGTTCCGCATCGGTGGTCTGGTCGAGGAGGGCTCGATCATTCGCGGGCAGGGCGAGACGGTGCATTTTGTCGTGACAGACGGTGGCGAGAGTGTGCCAGTGGCGTTTACCGGCGTTTTGCCTGATCTGTTTGCCGAAAATCAGGGGATGGTGGGCACGGGTTCTTATGTGAATGGTGTATTTGAAGCCACTGAAATCCTTGCCAAACACGACGAAACCTATATGCCGAAAGAGGTTGTGGACGCGCTGAAAGAGCAAGGCGTTTATCAGGAGGCTGACGAAAGCTGAACGCAGCTGCGCTGCGGGCCTCCGGCGGGAGTATTTCGGAAAAGATGAAAAAGGGCGTTGCGCGCAACAGGCGGGCAGCGCCCTGTTTCGTTGTTGGAATTTAACCGGGTTGGGAAACCGTGTGTCGCACCAAATGCGGAGGGTGCAATGCAGACGGTACGACAGATTGCAACTGAGATCGTGGCGCGTGAAGGCGGGTTTGTGGATGATCCGGACGATCCCGGCGGGGCGACCAAATACGGTGTGACCATTCACACCATACGCCGCCTCGGGTTGGACCTGTCAGACGATGGGGTGATCAACGGCGCCGATGTGCGGTTGCTCAGTAGATCGCAGGCCGTCGATATTTTTGTGGAGCATTACTTTGAGTTGCCCCGGTTGAGCCTGCTGCCGCAGGTTTTGCACCCATCGGTTTTTGACATGTACGTCAATGCGGGCGGTCATGCCGTCAAGATCCTTCAACGGCTGCTGCGCGAAATGGGGTTCGGGGTCGTGGTAGACGGTGTCGTCGGGCCGAAAACCGCGCGGGCCTGCCAGAACGCGGCAGACCCTGATCCGGTTACCTTGCGCGATGCCTATGGGGTTGCGCGGCGCAATTTTTATTTCCGTCTGGCCGACCACCGACCAGCCTCTCGCAAATACGCTCGGAATCGAGCGGGTGGCAAAGGCGGATGGATTAGGCGGGCCGAGGAGTTCGTCTCGTCGACCTATCACCTGAGCGATTCAGATTTTCAAAGGAGGGTTGCGGGATGGGAATGATCTCGAACGTCTTGACGTTTCTGTTTGGAGGCGGGCGGAATGTTGTTCGCGAAACTGCTGAAATTTTTCGTGAAAATGCCGAAAATGGGGCCGAGCGCGGCCTGGTGTTGCAGCAACAGGCGATGGTTCAGTTTGGTCAGGAATTTCAGGCACCGACAAAGGGGGCGTTTGATCGGTTCATGGACGGGCTCAACCGGTTGCCGCGCCCGGCGATGGCGCTGGGGACGTTGGGTCTGTTCATAGCCGCTATGGTCGATCCTTTGTGGTTTGCGGCGCGGATGCAGGGGATCGCGCTGGTTCCTGAACCGTTGTGGTGGCTGCTAGGGGTGATCGTGTCGTTCTATTTCGGTGCGCGGCATCAGGCCAAGGTTCAGGATATGCAGCGAGAGATCACGGCCACGATGAAGCGCACCCCACAGGTGCTGGAAAACCTGCGGGCGTTGAAGGCCCTGCGCAGCGATGGAATCGGAGCTGCCGATCCGGGGACGGATGTTGCTCTGGCCGAAAACGCGAGCCATACCGGTGATAACCCTGCTTTGGAGGACTGGCGGCGCAAACGCGCGACCTGACCCGCGACACTATGCTCGCCCCAAAGGGGCGAAAGTGATTGGTGCTTGCCGGGCAACAGGATTATATCCGGGGCCATGATTACAGAACTTGGCCATTTTGCCCTGATCCTCGCTTTTCTGGTTGCCATCGTGCAGTCAGTTGTTCCGCTGATAGGTGCCGCCAAACGGTGGCCCGGTTGGATGTCCTTTGCTGAACCTGCAGCCATATTGCAGTTCCTGCTGGTGGGATTCTCGTTCTTGGCGCTGGTCTGGGCGTTTGTGGCCTCGGATTTCTCGTTGCGGGTGGTGGTTGAAAACAGCCATTCCGCCAAGCCGATGCTATACAAGATCAGCGGTACATGGGGGAACCACGAGGGCTCAATGCTGTTGTGGGTGCTGATCGTGTCGCTGTTCGGCGCCATGGCTGCGTTTTTCGGAGGCGGCCTGCCGCCCACGCTGAAAGCGCGGGTTCTCGCGGTTCAGGCTGCGATTGCGGTGGCGTTCTTTGCCTTCATCCTGTTCACCTCGAACCCGTTTGACCGGCTGATCGTTGCTCCGTTTGACGGGCGCGATCTGAACCCGCTGTTGCAGGACCCCGGTTTGGCCTTCCACCCGCCGTTCCTGTATCTGGGCTACGTGGGCCTGAGCATGGCCTTCAGCTTTGCCGTCGCCGCCCTGATTGAGGGGCGTGTGGATGCCGCATGGGGCCGCTGGGTGCGTCCCTGGACGTTGGCTGCGTGGGTGTTCCTGACCATCGGCATCGCGCTGGGGTCCTGGTGGGCTTACTACGAGCTTGGTTGGGGTGGTTTCTGGTTCTGGGACCCGGTCGAAAATGCCTCGTTTATGCCGTGGCTGCTGGCTGCCGCGCTGCTGCATTCGGCCATTGTGGTGGAAAAGCGCGAGGCGTTGAAAAGCTGGACTATTCTACTGGCGATCATCGCCTTTGGCTTCTCGCTGATCGGTACGTTCATCGTGCGGTCGGGGCTGCTGACGTCGGTTCACGCCTTCGCCAATGACCCCGAGCGCGGCGTGTTCATCCTGTTTATTCTGGTGATCTTCATCGGCGGCTCACTAACTCTGTTTGCCGCACGCGCGCAGGCGATGGAGGCCAAGGGCGTCTTTGGCATGGTCAGCCGCGAAAGCGCGCTGATTCTGAACAATATCCTGCTGGCCGTCAGCTGTTTCGTCGTGTTCGTCGGGACGATGTGGCCGATGGTGGCCGAGATGGCTTTTGACCGTAAACTCTCGGTCGGTGCGCCGTTCTTCAACGCAGCCTTCACGCCTTTCATGGTTGCTTTGGGTATTGCATTGCCAGTAGGGGCGATGCTGCCGTGGAAGCGCGGCAAGCTTGGCAAAACCGCCAATTCCTTGCGCTATGCATTCCTGCTGGCGTTGGCTCTGGCCTTGCTGGTCTGGGCGATGCAGACAGGACGCAGCGCACTGGGACCGGTTGGCCTGTTCCTGGGCGCATGGATCACCTTCGGCGCCGCCGTCGATTTATGGAGCCGCACGGGCCGCAAAGGCAGCCTCAAACGCCTGTTCCGCCTGCCGGGTGCAGACTGGGGCAAGGCCGTGGCGCATACGGGTCTGGGCGTAACCATGTTCGCCATTGCCGGCCTGACGGCGTGGGAGGTCGAAGACATCCGCGTCGCACAACCCGGTCAGCCGTTTGAGGTTGGGCAGTTCACCCTGACCCTGACAGATGTGCAGCGAGTGCAGGGGCCGAACTATTTCTCGACCATGGCAGATGTTCGGGTTGAAAAGAATGGGCGGCCCATGGGCACGCTTCATCCTGAAAAACGCGACTATCCGGTTGCACGGATGCCCACCACCGAGGCGGCGATCGACTATCGGTTCCTTGGTGACCTTTATGTGGTGATAGGTGACCAGCAGGCCGATGGCGGCTGGGTCATGCGGACCTATATCAAACCGCTGGCGAACTGGATTTGGGGCGGGTGTATCCTGATGGCTCTGGGCGGTTTGCTCAGCCTGTCGGACCGCCGGTTCCGGGTTGCAGCCGGTGCGCGCAAGGCGCCAACGGGCGGGGTACCTGCGGAATGAAACGTCTGATCCTGATCCTGACGCTGATTGCGTCGCCCCTGTTCGCCGTGCAGCCCGACGAAGTGCTGGACGATCCGGTGCTGGAGCAACGGGCCCGGGACCTCAGCACCGGGCTGCGCTGTCTTGTCTGCCGCAACGAAAGCATCGATGAAAGTAACGCCGAACTGGCGCGCGACCTGCGCCTGCTGCTGCGGGAACGACTGGTCGCCGGAGATACGGACCAAGAGGCGATTGCCTTCATCGTGGATCGTTACGGCGAGTATGTGTTGCTGAAACCGACCACCTCGGGCTCGAACCTGATGCTATGGCTGGCCGGTCCGATCATGTTGCTGATCGCCGCAGCGATGGGATGGAACTTTCTGCGCAAGCGATCCCAAGTTCAGGTCAGTGGTGAAAAGGACAAACTGACCGACGCCGAAAAAGAGCGTTTGCGCCAAATTCTTGAAGACTGACCCAGGGTTCCGCTTTTCCTTCCCCTGCATTTCGGTCAGGGTTCCGGAAAGACCGGAAATTTGGGGAGGGGTTCATGGAATACGAAACGATCCTGTTGGATATCACGGACGATTTGGCGGTTGTGACCCTGAACCGTCCCGACAAGATGAATGCGATGACGGCTCAGATGCGGGCCGAGGTCACGCACGCGATGAAACACGCCGCCCGGCACGCGCGGGCAATTGTTCTGACCGGGTCCGGCGGTGCGTTTTGCTCGGGTCAGGATCTCGGGGACGCGTCCAGCACCGGCAAGATTGATCTGGAACGGACGCTGCGCGATGAATACGAGCCGATGCTTGAGATGATCTATGATTGCCCGGTTCCAACCATTGCGGCCGTCAACGGCCCGGCCGCCGGGGCAGGGGCGAACCTTGCGCTGAGTGCCGATGTGGTGATCGCAACCGAAAGTGCGTATTTCCTGCAGGCTTTTGCCCGGATTGGCTTGTTGCCCGATGCGGGCGGTACGTGGTTCATGCCGCGCCAGATGGGGTTCGCCAAGGCCATGGGGGCCGCGTTGTTCGCCGACAAGATCAGCGCGCGGCAGGCGGATGACTGGGGCCTGATCTGGGAGGCTGTGCCCGACGACGCGTTTGACGCCCATTGGCGCAAGCGCGCTGCGTATCTGGCCAACGGCCCTACAGCCGGATTCGGTGCGATCAAAAAGGCGATCCGCGGAACTTATGAGAAAACGCTGCCGCAGCAGCTGGCGATTGAGGCGCACTTGCAGGGCGATTGCGGTCGTAGCCGCGATTTTGCCGAAGGCGTTGTGGCCTTCATGGAAAAACGCCCCCCGAAATTCGAGGGGCGTTGAAGATTAGGCGCGGCGGCGGCGGCGTGTGCGCCGCTCGGGCGCGGCATCGTCGCCAGTTCCATCCGATGCCGAAGAGAACGGCCCAAGAGCATCGGTTATCTGATCCAGCGTCGGGCGCGAGCTGCGCTGTCTGGTATCCAGAGCCTCGCGCATTTTACGCAGATGGTCGGGCATGGTGCCGCAGCAACCGCCAATGATAGTTGCCCCGGCATCGCGCGCCATGGCCGCATAGTCCCCCATCAGATCCGGCGTTCCGTCATAGTGGATGTGGCCGTCGACGTATTTCGGAATGCCTGCATTGCCTTTCGAAATCACGGGACGCTCGGTTCCTTGTGCGGCAAAGCCCAGCACAGTGCGCAGAATGTCCGAGGCACCGGTGCCGCAATTGGCGCCGAAGGCAATCGGCGGGTTGGGCAGGGTTTCGACCAGCTGCACCAAATCGGCCGAGGTCACGCCCATCATTGTGCGCCCGGCAGTGTCAAAGCTCATGGTGCCGCACCAGGGCATGTCGGCCATAGCAAAGGCCTCGGCTGCCGCGCGGAACTCTTCGGGTGCGCTGATCGTCTCGACCCACAGAACGTCCACACCACCAGCCTTGAGCGCTTCGGCCTGTTCATGGAACATCTCAACCGCAGCGGCGTGGGACAGGCTGCCTACGGGTTGCATGATTTCGCCCGTCGGACCGACCGAACCAGCCACCACGACAGGACGCCCGGCCTTGTCAGCAACTTCGCGGCCCAATTCTGCGCCAATGCGGTTCAACTCACCCACTCGGTTCTGCGCATCATGCAGTTTCAGACGCGCCGAGGTGCCGCCGAACGTGTTGGTCAGAAACAGATCGCTGCCCGCATCGACCGAGCCCTGATACAGCGCGCGGATCTTGTCCGGTGCATCCACGTTCCATAGCTCGGGCGCGTCGCCGGACTGAAGGCCCATGTTAAACAGATTGGTACCAGTTGCCCCATCTGCCAGAATGGCATCGTTGGATTCAAGAAGCTTGCTCAGTGCATTTGTCATTGGGGTGTTCCGAAAAAAGGCGCAAAAGGCCTGGCATCTATTGGAGACGCCCCGTGTCTCATGACCGGGGCGTTAAATCAAATTCATAAATCTCATGAAGATCATGAGGCAGGCGCTAACGCCTTAGTCTGTCTCGCTAAGAACCTGCGCTTTGGCTTCGGGCAGAAGCTCGGCCATCTTGGCGCGGATTTCGTCGTCCGACGACAGCGAACCCAGATCGCCCGAGATCTTGCGCACAACGTCTTCGTGTCCGGCTTCTTCCAGATCGGCAGTGACGACGGTTTTGGCGTAGTCTTCGGCCTCTTCGCCGGTTTTGCCCAGTTTTTCTGCAGCCCACAGGCCAAGCAGCTTGTTGCAGCGGGCTTGTGCTTTGAACTGCATTTCCTCGTCATGCGCAAACTTGGCTTCAAAGGCGTATTCGCGTTCGTCAAACGTGGTCATTGGTTGGGGACCTCTTGGATAACAACTTCTTTCCTGATGATATGACTATACGTGCGCCCGTTCGCAAGGGATTTGCGCTGCGTCAAAGCCCCTCGGGTCAGTAAACTTGCGGGAAAGGGGGGCTTGCACTATGAGAACGCCAACGTGAGGGGACTCATTCCCTCTGTGCAGAGTGGAAAGGTCGCTTATGGCGCGTCGCAAGAAAATCTATGAAGGTAAAGCCAAGATTCTGTACGAAGGACCCGAGCCGGGTACAATCGTGCAGTATTTCAAGGACGACGCCACCGCGTTCAACGCCGAGAAGAAGGACGTGATCGACGGCAAGGGCGTGCTGAACAACCGCCTGAGCGAGTTCTTCATGAACGGTCTGGCGCAGATCGGCGTGCCGACCCATTTCATCCGCCGTCTGAACATGCGCGAACAGCTGGTACGCAGCTGCGAGATCGTGCCGCTGGAAGTGATCGTGCGCAACTATGCCGCCGGGTCGATGTCGAAACGTCTGGGCATTGCCGAGGGCACGCAACTGCCGCGTCCGATCGTGGAATACTGCTACAAGGACGACGCGCTGGGTGATCCTCTGGTCACCGAAGAACATATCGCCGCCTTTGGCTGGGCCAGCCAGCAGGACATGGAAGACATCCTCAGCCTGGCACTGCGGGTGAATGACTTCATGAGCGGTGTGATGTTGGCGGTGGGCATCCGTCTGGTCGACTTCAAGATCGAGATCGGGCGCGTTTATGACGGCGACTATCAGCGTCTGATCATCGCGGATGAGATCAGCCCCGACAGCTGCCGTCTGTGGGATATCGAGACCGGTCAGAAACTGGACAAGGACGTGTTCCGCCGCGATCTGGGCAATCTGACCGATGCGTATTCTGAAGTTGCTCGCCGTCTGGGCGTCCTGCCGAAAAGCAACGTGACCAAACCGACGCTGATCAACTAAGCGGCCTTTTGGTGGGAAAATGAGTGAAAGCGCCGTCCGCCAAGACGGCGCTTTTTTCTTTTTGCTCTGGTGGTTTGACAGCGCGCCCGGTCCTTCGCATTGTCGGGCAGGTGCAATCAGGGTGGTCCCAATATGGCCGAATTGTTTGATCAGGCTGTCTTTCTGAAGTTCCTCGCGGCGCTGCTGGCGATCTTCAACCCGCTTTACGGCATCCCGATCTTTCTGAGCATGACCGAGGGCTATTCGACGTCCGAGCGCAAGCGCGTGGCGTTAATCGTGACGGGTACTGTTGTGGTCGTCGCCCTGATCGCCGTGCTGGTGGGCGAAGAGGTGCTGGCTATCTTTGGCATCGACATCCCCTCGTTCCGCATTGCGGGTGGATTGATCATTCTGGGGGTTGGTATGTCGATGCTGAACGCGTCTGACCGGCCGCAGGGCGATCAGCAGGCGGTGGAAGAGGGGGGCAAGAAGAAAAGCAACATCGCCGTTGTGCCACTGGCGATTCCTCTGACCATTGGTCCAGGAACCATTGCGACCACAATTGTTTTTGCCCACACGCTGTCGGACGGGGCCGAGATTGTCACACTGGGGTCCGCGGTGCTGATTGCCTGCGCGATCGTGGGGCTGGGGTTGCTGTTCGCGGACCCGATATCGCGGTTTTTCGGGCCGACCATGATCAATGTCATCACCCGCGTCATGGCGATCATTCTTGTCGCCGTCGCGGTCGAGATGGTGCTGACCGGCACATTCAACGCCATAGATGCGCGGTACCCGGGACTGATCGGCGGAAGCTGATCAACCAACCTGCGTCAAACTGTATGCGGACAAGGGTTGTCGAGCGCCGCTTCACACGCTATCCCCCGCGCAACGGAACGGGCCCGGAACCACGGCCCTCAGCTGGAGTTGCAGGAATGAAAGCACGGGTGCATGTGATGCTGAAAAACGGGGTCCTCGACCCGCAGGGTGAGGCCGTCCGGCACGCTTTGGGCGCTATGGGCTTTGATCAGGTCGAAGGCGTGCGTCAGGGCAAGGTGATCGACCTTGAACTGGCCGAAGGTGCGACCGAGGCCGACATCACCGAGATGTGCGAAAAGCTGTTGGCCAACACCGTCATCGAACGTTACGAGATCGAACTGGTCTGACTTGATGCGGGCCGCCCGTCTGATCACCTATCGTCAGTCGTTGGAGCTGACGACCATTCCCGACCCAGAGCCGGCCGAGGACGGCGTTGTCGTCCGAGTGCTGGCTTGCGGTGTTTGCCGGTCGGATTGGCACGCGTGGTCGGGGTCTGATCCGGATGTGGTCTTGCCGATAACACCCGGGCACGAATATTGCGGCGAAGTCGTTGCCGTTGGGGCGCGGGTGACCCGTTGGAAAGCTGGGGATCGGGTGATTGCGCCGTTCATTCTGGCCTGCGGCCATTGTTCGGATTGTGCGCAGGGCCACCAAACGATCTGCTCGGATCAGGTGGTGCCTGGTTTCACCTGTGACGGGGCCTTTGCCGAGCACATTGCCGTGGCGCACGCCGACGCCAACCTGACGGCTTTGCCGGACACGCTCGCGCCTGAAATCGCGGCTGCCCTGGGCTGTCGGGTGACGACCGCCTGGCAGGCTCTGGTGGGGCGGGCGCAGATACAGGGCGGCGAGTGGCTTGCCATCTTTGGCGGCGGCGGCGTGGGCGTCTCAACACTCTTGCTGGGTAAGGCGCTTGGGGCGCGTGTCGTCGTGGTCGATATCGTTGACGACAAGCTGGCCTATGCCACAAGCCTTGGCGCTGACGCCGTCGTCAATGCGGCCACCAGTGATGCATCGGAGGTCGTGAAAGAAATCACCGGCGGCGGTGCGCATGTCGCGATTGAGGCGCTGGGAATCGAAACCACCACCGTTGCTGCCGTGAAATCCCTGCGTAAGCTGGGCCGCATGGTGCAGATCGGAATGCCGGCCGGAAAGCACTCGACAATGTCTTTGCCGATGGACGTGCTGTATTCAGGCCAACTGGCCGTTTACGGAACCCGCGGGATGCCAAGCTGGCGCTATCCGTCGCTGTTGTCGCTGATTTCCGGGGGCAGCGTTGATCTCAGCCCGCTGGTGACGCGAAAAATATCTCTGAACCAGGTAAGTGAGGAACTTGCCGCCTTTGACCATCCAACGCCACCAGGTGTTGCCGTGGTCACCGATTTTGTCTGTTAGGAGGGTCCGCAATGCGCGCAGCCGTCATCGTTTTCCCCGGTTCGAACTGTGACCGGGACCTTGCAGTGGCCTTTGAACAGGCCGGGTTTCAGGTCGATATGGTCTGGCACAAGGATGCCGCGCTGCCCGAAGGGATCGACATCGTAGGCGTGCCCGGCGGGTTTTCGTATGGAGACTACCTGCGCTGCGGTGCCATCGCCGCACAATCGCCGATCTGCAAGGCTGTCGTCGACCACACAAATCGTGGCGGTTACGCCGTGGGGGTGTGCAACGGGTTCCAGATCCTGACCGAGACCGGCATCCTGCCCGGCGCGCTGCTGCGTAACGCGGGTTTGAAATACATCTGCAAGACCGTGGGTCTGAAGGTGGCCACCAGCGACAGCGCCTTTACCCAAGGCTACAACGCAGGCGATGTGATCGGAATTCCGATTGCGCACCATGATGGAAACTATTTCGCCGATGACGCCACATTGTCCGCGCTTCAGGATCAGGACCGGATCGCATTCACCTATACCGAGAATCCGAACGGCTCGGTCGGGGACATCGCCGGTATCCTGTCGGAAAACCGCAGGGTTCTTGGGATGATGCCGCACCCTGAGCGCGCTGCGGATGATGGGCATGGAGGCACCGACGGTACGGCATTGTTCCGCGCATTGTCGGGTGTCCTCGCGCCTGCGTGACTTGAGGTTGCAACGAAGCCCGCGTAATTTCCCGGGATGAGTTTCGGCTGGTCCAATCTGACAAAACCTTTCCGCGGTGCGCCCCTTGGGTGGCGCCTGCGGTTTGCTGTGATCGCATTGCTGGTCGCTGCCGTTGCGACGATCTGGATCACGAACCGTCTGCTGACCGACAGGTTCACCGAGTCGACCCGAAACCGGGCCGAGGTGCGCCTGGCGCTGTATTCTGGCAACCTGCTGAGCGAGCTGCGCAGAAATGCAATTGTGCCGCAGCTTCTGTCCCGCGACCCCACGTTGATCTCGGCGCTGCAATCCCATGACTTTTCGCTGTCCACCCAGCGCCTGATCTCATTCGTCGAAGAGATTGGGGCCGCGTCCTTGATGTTGCTGGATGGCGACGGGCGTCTGGTAGCGTCAACCGATCGCAACCGATTGGGTGAGGCGCATCGCAGTTCGCCTTATTTTATTGACGCTGTCCGCTCGAATGCCACGATCTTCACCGTGATCCCGAAAGAATCCGGTGGTTACAGCTTTGTCTATTCTCGCCGCATCGATGCCAACGCAGATATCCTTGGTGTGATTGTTGTCGAGGTCGATCTGCACAAGTTCGAACTCGCCTGGGCTGGTATTTCCGATGCGGTGATGGTCACCGACAGCACCGGTACGATCATCCTGTCGACCGAACCGCAATGGCGGGGGCTCGACGAAAACGCAGCCATGCTGCGGCAGCCCCCGGAAGGCGCGATCCAACGTGCAATCCGGGCCACGGCCGATTGGACAGCGCTGCCGCCAGATGCCTATCTGCAGGGCGAGGCCGTGATGCGGATGGAGACGCGCATTCCATTCCGCGGTTGGCAGATGACGTCCTTCACGACTTATGCCTCGATCCGGGAAAAGGTGAACAGCGTTCTTGCGCTTGAGATTATGGGCTTCGCGATTCTGCTGGCGCTGGCCTTCTACGCGCTCAGCCGGAGGGCGACGTTGCGGATGGCCCTGTTCCAGCGCGAGTCGGCAGAGCTTCGCGCATTGAATGCAAGGTTGCAGCGGGAAATTGCTGAGCGGGAAAGGGTTGAAAAGACGCTGGAAGTTGCCGAGCAGACGCTTGCTCAAAGCTCGAAACTGGCCGCCTTGGGCGAGATGTCCGCCGCTGTCAGTCATGAGCTGAATCAACCGCTGGCTGCAATGAAGACCTATTTGGCTGGCGCGCGTCTGCTGCTGCGCCGAAACCGCCCCGAAGAGGCGCTGGCCAGTTTTGGCCGCATCGATGGGCTGATTGAGAGGATGGGCGCGATCACCCGACAGCTCAAGTCTTACGCACGCAAGGGCGCGGATGCGTTTTCGCCTGTAAATCTTGGCGAAGCGCTGGCCTCATCCCTGTCGATGATGGAACCGCAGCTGCGCCAGCGGCATGTGAAGATCACTCAGATTTTGCCCGAAGAACCTGTTATTGTGATGGGGGACCGGATGCGGATCGAACAGGTGATGGTGAACCTCTTGCGCAATGCGCTGGACGCCACCAAATCTGTATCAGAGCCGGACGTGGAAATCATTCTGGCCGCAGGCGATATGGCGGTGCTGACCGTCCGTGACAACGGCTATGGGATCGAGGATATCGAGAACCTGTTTGAACCGTTCTACACCACCAAGCAGCCCGGAGACGGCGTCGGTTTGGGACTTGCCATCTCTTCGGGTATCGTAAACGACCATGGGGGGCGTTTGACCGCCCGCAACAGCCAGCACGGTGGCGCGGTGTTTGAGATGCAGCTGCCGATACTGGGAAGCGACGGCCTCGAGGCCGCTGAATAACAAAGGAAGTACTATGGCACAGGCCATGAAAATCGCCATTGTGGATGACGAACAGGACATGCGCCAGTCGATCAGCCAGTGGCTGGCACTGTCGGGCTATGACACCGAAACCTTCTCGAGCGCCGAGGACGCGTTGAAGGTATTGGGGCCGGACTATCCGGGCATTGTCATCTCGGACATCAAGATGCCCGGTATGGACGGCATTCAGCTGCTGAAAAAGCTGATGGGTGCCGACAGCACTCTGCCGGTCATCATGATCACCGGTCACGGTGACGTGCCGATGGCGGTTGAGGCGATGCGCGTGGGTGCGTTCGATTTCCTTGAAAAGCCGTTCAATCCGGACCGGATGTCGGAACTGGCCAAGCGGGCCAGCAATGCCCGCCGTCTGACACTGGACAACCGGGCGCTGCGGCGCGAGCTGTCGGGTGGCACCCAGATTATGAACAAATTGATCGGTGCCAGCCCGGTGATGGAACGCCTGCGCGAGGACATTCTGGATCTGGGGCAGGCAGATGGCCATGTCCTGATCGACGGCGAAACCGGTACGGGGAAGACCCTGGTGGCGCACGCGCTGCACGCGGTGGGCAGCCGGGCCGGAAAGAAATTCGTTCTGGTGTCCTGCGCGGCGCTTGAGGAAGACGTTCTGTCAAAACGTCTCTTTGGCCCGATGATGCCCGAGGATACTCAACTGCCTGCCATAGAAGAGGCACGCGGGGGAACTTTGGTTCTGGAGGACGTCGAAGCGCTGAGCGATACGCTTCAGGCCCGCCTGCTGAGTGTCATGAATGATCAGGGCACACCGGCGGAAACCCGGATCGTGGCGATTTCCAACCTGCAAGAGGCCGGAAAGACCAGCGAGGATGTGCTGCGCCCGGACCTGTTCTATCGCTTGGCCGCGCTGCGGATCACCATGCCGCCGCTGCGCCAGCGGGGCGAGGATATCCTGACGCTGTTTACCCGCCTCAGCGAGCAATTTGCCGAGGAATACGGTTGTGATGCACCGCAGGTCAGCGCTCAGGAAGCGGCGCAGCTGCTGCAGGCCCCGTGGCCGGGCAATGTGCGGCAGCTGATCAACATTGCCGAGCGTGCCGTGCTGCAGTCTCGCCGCGGATCGGGCACGATTGCGTCGCTGCTGATGTCGGATCACGAGGAAATGCAGCCGGTGATGACGACCGAGGGCAAGCCGCTCAAGGAATATGTCGAGGCGTTCGAACGGATGCTGATCGACAACACGATGCGCCGTCACAAGGGCTCGATTGCGTCGGTCATGGAAGAGCTGTGTCTGCCGCGGCGGACACTGAACGAGAAGATGGCAAAATACGGCCTGCAGCGTTCGGATTACCTGTAATTGGGCAGGGGGGGCTCTGTCCCCACCGCCTTTCAGGCGACTCCCCCGTGGTATTTTTGGCCAGATGAAGGGATCCTGAGCGGTGTTCAGGGCCCGTGATGCAGTTTGCCCATTGTCTTTTCCACAGGACTGCTTTTATTGTGTCCGAACGGGTTGGGCCTTTTTGTGCCCCTAAGCCCCGAATCTTTGAGTTTCGCTGCTCTGCCGCGGATGGTGACAATCCCACGAGGCAAAGCAGACCGATTGTGCCCCAGATTGGGGCAGATGAACGCCTGAGTCCGTTTATGCGGGCGAAAGGAATAAATGGGCAGGACGCGGCGAACCGCGCCTGTCGGAGAAGAACCGCGATGACGCGCGCGCAACGATCGAGAGTACGGGCAGGGGGCCACAGCGCCAGACCCTGCCGCGCGCCGTCCGATATCGCCCTGACAAGACACCACCCCAAAAGCGCCTGTCCGCCCGGACGGGTCAGGACAACGCGTTTGGCGCGGTGCACCAAGGACAAATGGCTAAGAAAATGCTTATCGATGCCACCCACGCGGAGGAAACCCGCGTTGTGGTGGTCGACGGAAACAAGGTTGAGGAGTTCGACTTTGAATCCGAAAACAAACGCCAGCTTGCTGGCAACATCTATCTGGCAAAGGTAACACGGGTCGAACCGTCGCTTCAGGCGGCCTTTGTGGATTATGGCGGGAACCGGCATGGTTTCCTTGCGTTCTCGGAAATTCACCCGGATTATTACCAGATCCCGGTCGCCGACCGCGAAGCGCTCATGGAAGAAGAGCGTGCCTATGCCGAGGCGATGAAAGCCCGGGATGAGGCCGAAGAGGCCAAGCCCAAGAAGCGCCGTTCACGGTCGCGCACCAAAGCGGCGGATGTGAAATCGGACGATCCGGTCGAAACGATCGAAGTTTCCACCGAGCCTACGGGTATGGAAACGATCGACTTGGATGAAGGGGAAGAGGGGGCTGATCTGTCGGTTCCCGAAGGCACCTCTCCGATGGACCACGTCGCTGAGACGCCGGTCGAAGAGCCCTCTGATGAAGCCCCGGAAGAGGCTGATGCCCCTGCCGAGGAAGCTGCAGTTGCGGAAGAACCCGCTGCTGAGGTCGAGGAAGGCGTGACTGACACGTCGGAAGCGGCGACTGCGAAAACCGATGAACCCGAGGGTGAAACGGTTGAGGCACCCGCCGAGGCTGTTGACGAAAGCGCCGCGGAGGATGCGGTCGCCAATAAAGCACCGGCGGAAGAGTCTGCAGCTGAAGAAATGAAAACTGAGGCCGACGACGAGGCGGAAGAAGAATCCCGCCCGGATGCGACCGCCAAGGATGACAGCATCGAGTCGGTGGCCGATGAGGATGACAGCGAAGACATTCGTCCGCCGCGCAAACCGCGCCCGCGTCGCTACAAGATTCAGGAAGTCATCAAGGTCCGTCAGGTCCTGCTGGTGCAGGTTGTCAAGGAAGAGCGCGGCAATAAGGGTGCAGCGCTGACCACTTACCTGTCGCTGGCTGGTCGCTACTGCGTTCTGATGCCCAACACCGCGCGTGGCGGCGGGATCAGCCGCAAGATCACCAACGCGCCGGACCGTAAGAAACTGAAAGAAATCGCCTCGGAAATCGACGTTCCGACCGGGGCGGGCCTGATCATCCGGACCGCGGGTGCAAAGCGCACGAAATCCGAGATCAAGCGCGACTATGAATACTTGCAGCGCATGTGGGAGCAGATCCGCGAACTGACGCTGCAATCCATCGCGCCTGCGAAAATCTATGAAGAAGGCGACCTGATCAAGCGCTCGATCCGCGACCTGTACAATCGCGATATCGACGAGGTTCTGGTCGAAGGCGAGGGTGGTTACCGCATCGCCAAGGACTTCATGAAGATGATCATGCCGTCCCACGCCAAGAACGTGAAGCGGTATGAGGACGCGCTGCCGCTGTTCGCGCGCTATCAGGTGGAAAGCTACCTGACCGGCATGTTCAACCCGACGGTGCAGCTGAAGTCCGGCGGGTACATCGTGATTGGTGTGACCGAAGCGTTGGTGGCGATCGACGTAAACTCGGGCCGGGCGACCAAGGAAGGCTCGATTGAGGAAACTGCGCTCAAGACCAACCTTGAGGCCGCCGAGGAAGTGGCGCGCCAGCTGCGCCTGCGTGACCTGGCTGGCCTGATCGTCATCGACTTTATCGATATGGACGAGCGCAAAAACAACGCGGCCGTGGAAAAACGCCTGAAGGACAAGCTGAAAACCGACCGCGCGCGCATTCAGGTGGGCCGCATTTCCGGCTTTGGCCTGATGGAGATGAGCCGTCAACGTTTGCGCCCTGGTATGCTGGAGGCGACGACGCAGCCTTGCCCGTCCTGTCACGGCACCGGACTGATCCGTTCGGACGACAATATGGCGCTGACCATCCTGCGTCAGATCGAAGAAGAAGGCACCCGCCGCCGCTCGCGCGAGGTTTTGGTGCGCTGCCCGGTCAGCATTGCCAACTTCCTGATGAACCAGAAACGCGAGCATATCGCGCAGATCGAAGCCCGCTATGGCCTGTCGGTTCGGGTTGAGGGTGATGTGCATCTGGTCAGCCCTGATTTCTCGATGGAGAAGTTCAAGACCGCCAGCCGTGCCGTGCCCGAGGCCAGCGCGCCGGTCGTGTCGGTGGATGCCTCGCTGATGGATCTGGTGGACGCTGACGAAGAAGAGACCATCGTCGAAGAGGCCGTACAGGCCGAAGAAGAGACCAAACCCAAGCGCAAGCGTCGCCGCCGCCGCCGCAAGAAGGGCGGTGCTGGTGGTGATGCGCCTGAGGCCTCGACCGAGGAAGAGGAATCCGCTGAGACGGATGACGAACCCGCGTCAGAGCCCGAGGCGGAAGAGGCCGCTTCGGAAGAGAGGACCGAAAAGCCCAAGCGTCGCCGGGCCCCACGCCGCAAGAAGAAAGACGTGGAACCTGTCGAAGCGGCCGAAGAAAGCCCGGTTGAGGCCGTGGCTGAGGCGACTGAGGAAACTGCCGCGCCGGACGCGGAGTCCGAGGCAGAGCAGGTAGGCGAACAGCCCGAACCTGTTGAGGCTGCGGCAGAGACCTCTGAGTCTGAAGCGCAAGAGACCTACGAACCAGCGCCCGAAGAGGTGGTTGAGCCCGTTGCTGAAACTGCGGACGCGGTTGAGGTCGTGGAAACGGTCGAGGTTGAAACCACCGTGGAAGAGGTGGTCCAGGAGACCCCTGAACCGGTGCTCGAGGTTGTGGCGGAAGAGCCCGAACAGCCCAGCGAACCCGACAAGCCGAAACGGCGTGGCTGGTGGTCATTGGGACAATAAATGGAAAAGGCGGGCTTCGGACCCGCCTTTTTTGATACGGATGCTTTTTCGCCTCAGCCTGTTTTTTGGATGAGGTAGATCTGATGCCCGTCCGCGTCCTGTTGCGACAACAACTGGTGCCCACTTTCGGCGCAGAAATGCGGAACGTCGATAACGGCAGCGGGATCGTCGGCCAAAACACGCAAAACCGCCCCTGAGGGCATGGATTTAAGGCGTTTTCTGGCTTTCAGGACGGGCAAAGGACACAACAGACCCAGCGCGTCGAGCGTTTCGGTGGGATTTGACATGAGGATGAGATATTTCCACTTTGCCTGACTGTCCAGCGCCTACGCACGGGGATGTGACCGAATGGCCCCGTGACGCGGCCGGTTTGATACCCTATGTGCTGATCCATGTTCGGAATTGATATCATCGACGCGGGCTTGCTGCCTGCCATGTTCATCGCGATGCTGGGCGGGCTGATCAGCTTTCTGTCGCCCTGCGTACTGCCCATCGTGCCACCCTACCTGGCGTATATGAGCGGCGTTACGATCAACGAGATGCAGGATGAGGCCGCGGCGCGGCGCAAGGCGACCCTGTCCGCGTTGTTCTTTGTGCTGGGCTTGTCGACGGTGTTCCTGCTGCTGGGCTTCACGGCCTCGGCCTTCGGGGCGTTTGTGCTGCAGAACCAGGTATTGTTTGCCAAACTCTCCGGCGCGGTTGTTATTGTCTTTGGTCTGCATTTCCTGAACGTGTTCCGCATTCCTTTCCTGGATCGTGAAGCGCGGATCGACGCGGGCGATTCCGGTGGCTCGGTCTTTGGTGCCTATATTCTGGGTCTGGCCTTCGCATTTGGCTGGACTCCCTGCATCGGCCCGCAGCTTGGGGCGATCCTGTCACTGGCCGCGTCTGAAGCCTCGGTCGCGCGCGGAACCTTGCTGCTGGGTGTGTACGCCGCAGGTCTGGGTATTCCGTTCCTGCTGGCGGCCATGTTCCTGAACCGGTCGATGTCGGTGATGAACCGGATCAAGCCCCACATGGGCACGATCGAAAAGGTCATGGGGGGGCTGCTGTTGTTCGTTGGCATCATGCTGATCACCGGCCTGTTCACCGAGTTCAGCTGGTGGCTGCTAGAAACCTTCCCGGCGCTTGCCAATTTCGGATGATGTGCTGATCCGGCTTACCTTGGCGGTAAGGCTGCGCTAACCTGCGCCGCAGAAGGTAAGGGCATGAGCAGTCACACAAATCAGCCTCGGGTGCGCCGGCGCCGGGTGTTTTACATCCCCGGCTATGATCCGATTCACCCTCGGCGGTATCGCGAGCTGTATCGCAAGGAAAGCCGGGCGCAGGCCGGTGTTTCCGGGTATGAGGTCTCGATTTCACGAAAATCGGTTGATGGGCCTTATGGCTGGCACGTCCGTTCGCATCAGGATGGTGCAGAGGTTGAGGCGGATGTCGACGTTTTGGTCTGGTCGGATATCGTGCGGGACAGCATGTCAAATTCGATCCCCGCGACCTACCTGCAACTTTTGAAGACAGCGTGGATTTACATAGGGTCAGGTGCGTTATGGCGGCTGATGCGGTTGCGCAAAGGGCCGGTGATTGCCGCGCTCTATCCCGTTGGAATGCTCATTATGCAATTGGCGGTGGCGCTTTTGGCAGCCTGGACCGTGGCCGCGTTGCTTTGGTCTATAGCGGGGTGGCTGGCCGTGGTGCCGGCGATTGCCGCCGCTTTTACCCTGCTGCATTGGTTCCGAAAAATCGACAACCGTCTGTTTGTCTATTACCTGATGCACGATTACGCCTATTCCGCCGCGCAGAAGGGCGCTGTTCCGAAGGAACTGAAGACCCGGTTGCAGGCGTTCACCTCTCATATTCGAAACGCGCTTGTGGCCGATGTGGACGAGGTTCTGGTTGTCGGCCATTCCTCGGGCGCGCATCTCGGGGTGACGGTTCTTGCCGACCTGATCCGCGAAGGCGGGCTGGCTGATGCCCGCCCGGCGCTGTCTTTTCTGACTTTGGGGCAGGTGGTGCCGATGGTTTCGTTTCTGCCCGAGGCCGAGGACCTGCGCACCGATCTGCAATTCCTATCCGAGCAATCTGACATCACCTGGGTGGACGTGTCGGCGCCGGGTGATGGCTGCGCGTTTGCCCTATGTGATCCGGTGGGTGTCAGCGGTGTTGCGACCGACCAGAAACGCTGGCCGCTGGTCCTTTCGGCCGCCTTCACGCAAACCCTGTCCCCGGAGCGCTGGCATGAGTTGCGCTGGCGCTTTTTTCGGCTGCATTTCCAGTATCTCTGCGCGTTTAATCGCCCCAGAGACTATGACTATTTCCGTATCACCGCTGGCCCTTTGACCTTGGGCCAACGGTTCGACGGGCGCGCGCCTTCGAAATCACGGATCGAACAACCAATCTCAAAATACAACTCGGTGCGAACATGAAGCCACCAAAGCCAACACCCCGCCCGGACAAGGTCTCGTTGTGGCGCTACCTGAAACTGTTCCGAAAGGATCTGCTGTCGGCGCAGCCGCAACGGCTCTACCGCGCGTGGATGGCAGAGTTTCGCACGCCGTTCTTCCGGTCCTACATGATCAACCAGCCCGAACTGGTGGAAACGGTTCTCAAGAAACGCCCCGGCGATTTTCCCAAATCCGGCCGCATCAGCGAGGGGTTGCGCCCGCTGCTGGGGGACTCGGTCTTTCTGACCAACGGAGAGACGTGGAAGAGGCAACGCCGGATCATCGACCCGGCCTTTGAGGGCGGGCGGCTGAAGGACACCTTTCCGGCGATGCTGCAGGCTGCAGAAGCCTGCGTCGCGCGGTTACGAGGGCAAGCGGGCGCAGTGATCGAGTGCGAAGAACTTACCAGCCACGCCGCTGCGGATGTCATTTTCCGCACCCTGTTTTCGGTCCCGATAGAACATGAGGTGGCCGCTCAGGTGTTCGAAAAGTTTCGAGCCTACCAGCGGCAACAACCTTTGCTGAATCTGGCGGCGTTTGTCCCGGTGCCGCGCTGGATGCCGCGCTTGCACGCGCGGAATACGCGCCGGAACGCCAGGGACATCCGCGCTTTGATCACGCGCCTGACAGCAGAGCGGGTCAAACTGATCGCCGTGGGTCAGGCGCCCGACGATCTGGCAACCAAGATCATGACCACGCCCGACCCGGAAACCGGGCAGTGCTTTGATACGCAGGAGATGGTCGATCAGGTCGCCATCTTCTTTCTGGCCGGCCACGAAACCAGCGCATCGGCGCTGGCGTGGACCCTGTACCTGATGGCGCTTTACCCGGAATGGCAGGAGAAACTGAGCGTCGAGGCGCGCGGTCTGGATAATCCCAGCTTTGCCACAATGTCCAAACTGCGCCTCAGCCGGGATGTGTTCCGAGAAGCGTTGCGCCTGTACCCGCCCGTGCCGATGATGGTGCGCGAGGCGACCTGTCCGGAACAATTCCGGGGCAGGGAGGTCGCCAAAGGGTCGCAGATCGTCATCAGCCCTTGGCACTTGCACCGGCAGGAACGCCTCTGGGACCGCCCGGACGATTTTGATCCCACCCGCTGGAATACCGAAAACGGCAAGACATGCCAGCGGCAGGCCTATATCCCGTTCTCGGCAGGCCCGCGCGTCTGTACCGGGGCCGGGTTCGCCATGGTCGAGGGGCCTCTGCTGTTGTCGATGTTGCTGCGGCACTTCCGGTTTGAGCTGGTAGAGGGCCGCACGCCCGTCCCGGTGGCACATCTGACGGTGCGGTCGAAAGACGGCATTTGGTTGCGCGTGGTTGAGCGCTAACAACCTACCATCACCCCGCGCCTTGCTGTATGCGATGGGCAACGCGGAATCATCATTGAACGGGAAAGTCTTATGTCCAAAGCAGAACAGCGCGAGCAGATGTCCAACGGCGCGGGTTTCATTGCAGCCCTGGATCAAAGTGGCGGCTCAACGCCCAAGGCGCTGGCGCTTTACGGGGTTGAGGCCTCGGAATACAGCTCGGACGAGGAGATGTTCGGCGAGATCCAGAAAATGCGCGCCCGCATCATTCTGGCCGACGACTTTACCAATGAAAAAGTGATCGGCGCGATCCTGTTCGAACGCACGCTGGGCGAAGTGATCGAAGGCCGCAAGGTTGCCGATTACCTGTGGTCGCAGAAGGGCATCGTGCCGTTCCTGAAGATCGACAAAGGGCTGGAGGATCAGACCAACGGCGTTCAGATGATGAAACCGATCCCGGGTCTGGCGGACACTCTGGCCAAGGCGAATGGCGTCTTCGGCACCAAAGAGCGTTCGGTGATCCACGAAGCCAACGCCGAGGGCATCGCCGCTGTTGTGGCTCAGCAGTTCGACGTGGCCCGCGAAGTTGTCGCTGCCGGCATGGTCCCGATTGTCGAGCCCGAGGTAAACATCAATTCGGCCACCAAAGCCGAGGCCGAAAATATCCTGAAGGCGGAAATCCTGAAAAACCTCGACCAACTGGCCGAGGGTCAAGACATCATGCTGAAACTGACCATCCCCAGCCAGGCGAACCTGTATGACGAACTGGCCGACCACCCGCGCGTTGTGCGCGTCGTGGCGCTGTCGGGCGGCTATTCGACCGAACAGGCCTGCGATCTGTTGGATCAGAACGGCAAGATGATCGCCTCGTTCTCGCGCGCACTGACCGAGGGGCTGTCAAAGCAGCAATCGGATGCTGAGTTCAATGCCGCGCTGGGTGGCAATATCGAAAAGATCTTCCGCGCCTCGGTCTAAGGGGCGCTAAACCGGCTTGGTGAATTCGCGGCGCATTTGCGCCGCTTTTTCGCGCTTGGAACATCCAATGGCGTGGTCGTTTACCAAGCCCATCGCCTGCATGAAGGCAAATACCGTGGTCGGCCCGACGAATTTCCAGCCGCGTTTCTTCAAATCCTTCGACATTGCGATGGATTCGGGTGACGTTGATGCGGTTTGCGGCGCGGGTGGGTTTTCTGCCTCGTATTGCCAGACATAAGCGGCGATGGACTCTTCGGCCGACACAAGCTCTTGCGCGCGGCGGGCGTTGTTGATGACGGCTTCGATCTTGCCACGATGGCGGATGATGCCAGCGTCCTGCAACAGGCGTTCAACATCCGATTCATCAAACTCGGCTACCGCGTTGAAATCGAATTGATAAAATGCTTTACGGAAATTCTCGCGCTTGGCGAGAATTGTGCGCCAACTGAGGCCCGACTGAAAGCTTTCCAGACACAGTTTCTCGAACAGGCGCCGATCGTCAGCCACCGGGTAACCCCATTCATTGTCGTGGTATTCAAAGAACTCTGGCGCCGCCCGACACCAAGCGCAGCGTGGCTGGCCATCCGGGCCGAGGACAGTCTGGTTCATGGGTGTACCATTTTTGTTCCCATTCACTCTAGGCGCATCGCCGTAATGGACGCAAGGGTTAGGCGCGATACCAGTGCAGGATAAAAACACGGATGGCAGAGGCCAGACCAATCTCGGGGTCGCGATTTACATCAATCTCAGCCGCCAAGGCGTTGATTGGCAAGCCTTTCTCTTTGGCAATGTCGCGAAAGGCCTGCCAGAACTCATCCTCCAGAGACACCGAAGTACGATGCCCCTTCAGGGTCAGAGATCGCTTGACCGGGCGGCCGCTCATTCGTCCAACTCGTGATGGTCAATGTCGCGGCGCTGTTTGTCTTGGTGGAATTTGTCTTCTATCTTTTCAGCCTTGTTGCGGCCGAATTTGACAGCGTTCTGGTCCGCGCGGGCCTTTTTCTCGGCCCGCGCTTTTTCTTTACGATACCGGTTCAGATTGACCGGTTTGCTCATTTGTCTTTCGGGCCGATCATATGTTCGGGGCGGACAACGGCGTCAAAGGTTTCTTCATCGACAAAACCCAGCGCGATGGCCTCTTCCTTGAGGGTCGTGCCATTCTTGTGCGCCGTCTTGGCGACGGTGGTGGCGTTGTCATAGCCGATGGTCGGCGCCAGAGCGGTCACCAGCATCAGCGATTCCTTCATCAACTTGTCGATGCGCGGCTCATTTGCCTTGATGCCCAGCAGCATCCGTTCGGTAAAGCTGTCGGTTGCGTCACCCAGCAGTTGGATCGACTGCAGCAGGTTGTAGGACATCATCGGGTTATAGACGTTCAGCTGGAAGTGCCCCTGCGAGCCGGCGAATTTCATTGCCGCGTCGTTGCCCATCACATGGGCGGCGACTTGCGTTAGTGCCTCGGCCTGGGTCGGGTTCACCTTGCCTGGCATGATCGAAGAACCAGGCTCGTTTTCCGGCAGTATCAGTTCACCCAAACCCGAGCGGGGGCCAGAGCCCAGCAGGCGGATGTCGTTGGCGATCTTGTAGCAAGAGCCCGCGATGGTCGCCAAAGCACCCGACAGGAAGACCATGGCGTCGTGGGCCGCCAGCGCTTCGAACTTGTTCGGTGCGGTGACGAAGGGCAGGCCGGTGATGTCTGCCATGTTCTTGGCCACGGCCTCATCCCAGCCGTTGTGGGTGTTCAGGCCAGTGCCAACAGCTGTACCGCCTTGGGCTAGCTCGTAAATCCCGGGCATCGAGGCGTGGACGCGGGCAATACCCTGGCGAATCTGATGCGCATAGCCGCCAAATTCCTGCTCCAGCGTCAGTGGCGTTGCGTCCTGAGTGTGCGTGCGGCCGATCTTGATGATGCCTGTGAACTCTTTCGCCTTGGCCTCCAGCGCTGCGGCGAATTTCTCAAGACCCGGCAGCAGCACGTCGCGCACGCTCATCGCCGTGGCGATGTGCATGGCCGTGGGAAAGGTGTCGTTCGAGGACTGACCCATGTTGCAGTGATCATTCGGGTGTACCGGGTCTTTCGAACCGATCACGCCACCCAGAATCTCAATCGCGCGGTTGGCAATCACCTCGTTCGAGTTCATGTTCGACTGTGTGCCCGAACCGGTCTGCCAGACGACCAGCGGGAAGTTGTCGTCAAACTTGCCTTCGATGACCTCTTCCGCGGCCTGAATGACGGCGTCCGCGATTTTCGCATCCAACTTGCCAATGGCCTTGTTCTCCATCGCGCAGGCCTTCTTGATCACGCCCAGCGCGCGCACGATGGCGACGGGCTGCTTTTCCCAGCCAATGGGGAAGTTCATGATCGAACGCTGCGTCTGGGCGCCCCAATACTTGTCGGCAGGGACTTCCAACGGGCCAAAGCTGTCGGATTCGGTGCGGGTCTGAGACATCTGTCACTCCGGTGTGTATGCAGTCGTATGCCGTTTACCCGTAACAGTGTCATCGTGCAATCGGCCAGTTGCGCGCACCATAAACTCAAGGGCGCCAGAGGTATAGCCGGAAGGGATTGGTAAATTCGGTCCGAAACGCATTGTGTGCGCTATCGGGTCAGCTACAATAGGTGGATCAACTTGATGGAGGCTAAGGTGGGCACATTGGTTCGAGCTTATCCCCTGAAAATCATTGCCTTTTCATTGGGCATATTGTTTTCGTTCGCCCTGACGGGGTTTAAAGCCCACGCTGCGGATATTGCGCCTTTTGTGGGCAGCTACGTCGGGTCTGCCAACGTTGTGGATGAAGACGGAAGCGAGACGCCACGTGACATGAGCGTGTCGATTAAAGAGTTGAAAAATGGCTTCAACGTCAGCTGGACGACCACAACCTACAAGGCGGACGGACGGGTCAAGGATCAGAAATTCTCGATAGATTTCAAGCAGTCAGACCGGAGTGACGTCTTCTCGGCAGCCATGAAGCGCAACGTGTTCGGGCATGAAGTCCCGCTGGACCCGATGCAGGGCGAGCCGTTTGTCTGGGGACGGATCGAAGGTGATACTTTGACCGTGTTCTCGCTGTTTATCGGCGAGACCGGGGACTATGAGCTGCAGCAATTCGACCGCACCCTCGCAGAGGGCGGACTGGACCTGTCATTTTCGCGGTTCCGCAATGGGGTGAAATCACGCTCGGTCGAGACGTTTCTGAAAAAGCAGTAGCGCCGGGCGGTTACTTTCGGAAACTGTCCAGCGAGACCACCTCGGCGTCGTGGTGAATGGGTTCCTCTTCAACCTCAATCGATTCCTCGACGATCGATTCAATCTCATCCTCGTCCTCGGGGCTTTCGAACCGCAGACCGAATTCGACCGAGGGGTCGACGAAGGTCTTGATCGACGCATAGGGGATATACAGCGGTTCCGGCGCATCGCCAAAGTTCAGCGTTATCGCAAACCCGTCATCGCCAACCTCGAGGTTTTCGAACCAGTGCTGCATGACTATGGTCATTTCCTCGGGGTACCGCTCACGCAGCCAGTCGGCCAGTTCGACGCCGTCCTGGCGGGTGTCGAAAGTGATAAAAAAATGGTGCGCCCCGGGCAGGCCATTGTCGGAAACGCTGGTCAGAACGGTCTTGATGAGACCGCGCATGGCGGTGTGCATCAGGTTCCCATAATCGATGTCTTGCGACATGTGTCATCCTCAAAAGTGGTTACCCTCAGCATAGGGGATTTCATCGGAAACGAAAGACCGCCCGTGTGAGGATTGTTTAAACGAAATACAGTCCTGTTCCTATTGCGGCCATGATCGCCAATGTGGTTGCCATTCCAAATTTAAACTTAAAAATCAATAGGCCAGCAAGCAATGTCAGGGCCAGAGCTGCCAGGTTTAGGCTTGTCAGGTCGGGCCAGGGTAATGTCACTGGTCCCCATGATGCTTCGGGGATTTTCTGGAACAGAACGTTCAGACTGAACCATACCGACAGATTGAGAATCACACCCACGACAGCGGCGGTAATCCCGTGCAGAGCGGCGGACAATCTGGGACGGGCGGCCAGTTGATCCAGATACGGCGCCGCAAGAAAAATCCAAAGAAAACAGGGGACAAAGGTCGCCCATAAGGCAACGGCTCCGGCGGCAATGGCCAGTGGCGCGCCGCCATTGATCTGGCCGGTCAGCATGGCGACGAACTGTGTCACCAAAATCAACGGCCCCGGAGTTGTTTCAGCCAAACCCAGCGCGTCGATCATCTGGTCCGTGCTGACCCAATGGTTTTTGTCCACGACGGTCTGGGTCATGTAGGCCAGCACGGCATAGGCTCCGCCAAACGTAACGACAGCGAGACGGGCAAAGAACCATCCCAGATCGCTCAGCAGTTTTTGCCCAGTAAGGGTCAGCGTCAATAGCGGCCCCAGCCACATAACCAGCCAGAACCCAGCGGTTCGGAACGTGCCGGAGACTTTGGGGGCGGAGGGAATCCCTGCGGATGAGGTCTGGCCGTCAAAAGTTACGTAGCCCCAAATCGCTGCGGCCAGAATGATCAGCGGAAAGGGCAGGTTCAGCGCGAAGATGGCTAGAAACCCGAGCCCAGCGATGGCGCGATGCTGAGTATCGGTTAGCGCCTTGTGCGACAGGTTTCGAAGTGCCTGCAGGACGATCACGATAACTGTGGCCTTGACCCCCAGAAACCCGGCCTGAACCACAGGCAGGTCACCGTAGGCGGCGTAAAGCCCCACCAGAATCGCGATGATGCAGGCTCCGGGAAGCACAAACAGGGTCCCGGCGATCAAACCGCCGGTCACCCCGCGCAAACGCCAGCCCGCATAGGTCGCCAACTGCATTGCCTCGGGGCCGGGCAGCAACATGCACAGCGACAACGCCCGCAGATAGGTCTGCTCATCCAGCCAGGGGCGTCTCTCGACCAGTTCCTGATGCATCAGCGAAATCTGCGCCGCCGGGCCGCCGAAGGAAAGCAGGCCGATGCGGCCGAACACGCGGACGAGTTCCGCGATTGACGGGGTCATGATCTGCGATCCGTCGGCCAATCGTGGTGTTCCTCGAAACCGTCCCGCGCCCAGCGAAACAAAGCGTCATAAAGGCGCAGGCCTGCCTCAAGGTTCTGGTGGTCGTCCCGGTATTGGCGCGAGAGGCCCACTGAAACCGCCAGCAAACCGGCCGCCTCGGGTGCAAGGTCATGACGATTGGTATCGGCGGCGCGGATCACCGTGGCAAGCCGGTCGAGGGCAGGGCTGTGCAACTGAAACTCGTCCAGCATGGTGTCGAAGGTGCAGCGGTCGTTTCGGTGGGACCAGAACGTATCCTCGATATCAAATGGGGTCGCATCGAAGGCCTGAGCGGTGGCGTCGACCTCGGACGGGGCCACGAACAGGAATTGCGCATCGGGGTCAACGAAGCGGCGGATCAGCCATGGACATGCGATCCGGTCGATCTTGGGCCGGTGGCGCGTGACCCAAACAGTTCGCTCATCGGCACGCTTCGGCAAGGCCGAGGCGGGTATCCGCGGCGCATCCGCCGTGTCACGCCAACCATACATTCCACCTTCCAGAAATTCGGCCTTACACCCATTGCTGCGCAGCCAGGATACGACCCCTTGGCTGAGCTTTTTGCCTTTCTGGCAAATGATGACGGCGTTCCGTTCACCAACTTTGCGGGCAATGCCGTCGATATCCATGGCAGGATGGCGAACGGAACCGGGGATCAGAAAGGGATCGGCTTCAAAATCCGGATCCAGGCAAATGTCGATCAAGACCGGCGCCTGCGGAGTTCCGATCAGGCGCAGCAACTGTTTCGGTGTGATTGAATTAGGCGCGGGCATGGCATGTCTCCTGATGCAAACGGATACATGCGAAACTTGGGCTGGCGCCTCACGGGGCGTTCGCAATCTTACCCCATGACCTTTGCTTACGATCAAGCGCCAAAGGGGTCAAGATTGCGTTGCCTGCGTCAGGCCCAATCCAGCCTCTGCCCGGTCATGCAGACGGGCAGGGTGTCTTGCGGAAATTGCCCGAGTTGTTCGAACAGCGAGATAAAGTCGAACTGGTTATACGCCTCGACCATACGGCCGTCTTTGATGCGCGCGATGACGCTGCCGGTGGCCTGCAACGGCGCCCCGTTATCCGCCCGAGTGGTGCTGAGATGCAGAATCCCGGACACCCAGTCGCCGTCTTCGACGATCTTCGGCAGATCGACCTTGATATCCCCCAGTACATGCCGGAAGGCCATGACCAGATCACGGAAATCATCCGCGCCAACCTGCATTTCGGGGATCAGCCCCTCGGCCATGGTGTCGGGGGCAAAGAACTGGTCGATGGCATCGGTGTTCCCGTTTTCCCAAACCTCGGCATACCAGTTTCTGAGTATATCTGCGTGTGACATCCCAGCTCTCCTTTTCCTATTGGGCCGAGAATGAAACGAAAGGGTGAAGAAACTCTGAACGTGAACAAGATCAGAGTTAAACCGCAGACATTAAGGGGAAAATGCAGGTTTCTGTTGCCAGGTACCTGCGAACCCCGCCTTACGCGGCTAGGCGCAAGGGCTTAAGTTTCGGTCTTGCTACTGCTTACGCAGCAACTGCAACCGGAGCACGATTGTCGTTTGCAATTGTACTAGTTTCGCCGATAACGGTGGCAGACAGCCGAGACAAAGCTAACCCCTTTAGACGTTCGTCGATCCTGTTTCGGCCCCAGAATCCTCAAACGAAGGATGGTTGGTGGAGCCGCCGGGTACCGCCCCCGGGTCCGATCCGCTTATTACGAGCGCGTTTATGTCCATAGTCCCGAAGGACATATCCTATATAGGTGAGCAGACGCGCGGATGCAAACCGGGATTTATGAAGCTCGGTTCTGTTAAAAAACAAACCTTTAGGCGGTTCTATTGAAGTTCGCCAAGATTAGCCACAGCGCCAGGGCCAGCTCGATTCCTCCGAATGTCACCGCCTTGACCATGGGGGGATTGTCCAGAACGACCGAGACAAACCGACCCAGCGCTGCGCCCGCGTACACAACCCCAAGCATGGCATAGGCCATCGGGTTGTTCAGCCACAGCACCGCTACTCCGGTTACCACGAACAGACCGCCAACCGAGGCGCGCATCTCGCTGAGACCCATGTTGCTGTCGGTCGGCGCCAGATCCAAGGATGCGGCGGTGAAAGCGGGGGCCAGGAACCCGAACAGGCCAAAGCCAATCGTCAACAAAGCGGCGATTACATTCAGCGCTGTTACCATCATTCCTCCGTCACTACTGGCTTGCTATGTTGCTGGGCCACATCCTGCGCCAGTTTTCGCGTATAGTTTTCAAGTTCAACCAATGCCGCGTCAACGTTTGCGGCGTTGCGTGCCTCCAACGCGTCCGCAATGCGATTGTGCAGGCCGGTGATCTCTTCGCGGGACCGGGCAGTGAAGGTGATCATGTTCATCAAGGGTTGCATCGCTTCAACAGCCCCGGCCAGTTGATAGGACAGAACCGGGTTGCCGGCTCCATCAACCAGAGCACGGTGGAAGGCGACGTCCGAAGAACAGAATGCCTCATCCGTCAGGCCGGGTTGTGCCTGCCGGAAAATCTCGGCCCGCATGGTGGCCAGTTGATCAGCGGTTCGACGCTGCGCCGACAAAGGGGCACAGGCACGTTCCAGCGCAAACCGGGCTTCGCAGGCGGTGTCAAAGCTGATCGCGTTCATCGACAGCAGCAGGGTCGAGGTGGTAATTTGCTGCGAATAGGCGTCTTCAAAGCTGATCCGGTTCACGAAGGCCCCACCGCTGGCGCCGCGTTGCGTGCGGATCAGCGATTGTGCGGCAAGACGCTTAAGGGCCTCGCGCACCGTTGGGCGCGACACCTGAAACTGGTCGGACAGCTCAGCCTCGGACGGTAATCTTTCGTCCACGATCAGCTCGCCCGATATGATAGCATCGCGTATGGCCTGAGCGATCTGGGCCGATAAATCCGCAGGTTTCTGGGGGTCGATTTTCATATTCCGGGGACCGTTGGTGAAATTTTTATTTGTCTGACATTTAAAAGTCTGACATTTGAAAAGCAAGGACTGAGTCGGGAGGGAAGCGTGAGTCGCGCAGTTCTACGCAGCGGATTGTGGCTGGGATTCTTCATTCTGATCCTGTGGGCGTGGTGGATGATGTTCACCATGAGCCGCGACATGGATCTGGACTGGATCGGCCGACCCGGCCCGATGGGGCAGGCGATGGCCGCGATGGACCCGCGCATGGACATGTATATGCCCATGGCCGAATTCGGCCCACTGTTCTGGATGTGGGCGATCATGATGGCGGCCATGATGCTGCCGACGCTTGTGCCGACCCTGCACAGCTACGAAGACCTGATCCGCAGCGCCAATGGTACGCGCGCGGGATGGATCGGCGTTTTGACCGGGTATTTCATCGTTTGGGTCGGATTTGCCGCCTTGATCACCGGTGTGCAGCTTGGCCTGCTCTTTGGCGGTGTCGTCGATATGCTGGGCATCGCCAAGTCCGGCTGGTTCGCGGGCGGGCTGATGATCGCGGTCGGAGCCTTTCAGTTCACCCGCGCGAAAGAGGTTTGCCACGGCGTCTGTCACGCCCCGATGACCTATTTCCTGGGCCATTGGAAAACCGGGTTCGCTGGCGGTCTGCGCATGGGGCTGGGGCTGGGCGCGTTTTGCGTCGGATGCTGCTGGGGCTTCATGGCGCTTGGGTTTGTTGGCGGTGTCATGAGCCTGTTGTGGATGGGCCTGGCGACACTGTTCATGGTTTTGGAAAAACTGCCTCAAATCGGTCACGCAGTCACGCGGCCAATGGGGTTTGCACTGATCGCAGGGGGGATTGCCCTGCTGATCTATCCCTTTGCTTACGGAGGATAAGTATATGGCTAAAAACCGAAAACCCGAGGCAGACAGGCTACCGATCAGCCAACGCATTGACAGCCGTATGCCCAATCCCAAACGGCGCGAAATGAGTCCGACAGACTGGGCCGTCAAGGGTGAACTGATCCTGAACTGTTCATGCGATGTGTTCTGCCCGTGCGTTGTATCGCTGGGCGCGCACCCTCCGACCGAGGGGCATTGCCACGCATGGATGGGCGTCATTATCGACGAAGGCCATTATGAGGGCGAGGACCTGTCCGGCCTGAACGTGGGTTTGCTGGTAGATATTCCGGGCCGTATGGGAGAGGGCCAGTGGAAAGTCGCGGCCTACGTAGACGAGCGCGCCAGCGGCAAGGCCTATAACGGGCTGCTGCAAATCTTCAGCGGCCAAGCGGGTGGCACTACGGGCCTGTTCACCATGCTAGTGAGTGAGATCATCGGGGCCGAGCGGGCTCCGGTCCAGATCGAGCGTGACGGCAACAAGCGTCGGATCGTGATTGGCCGCAAGATTCAGGGTGAGATCGAAATGTTGGCTGGCAAGGACCCTGAGCACCCGGTGATGGTCTCGAACTCGAAATACTGGATGGGTCCCGACATTATTGTGGCACGCGGCACCAAGTCCAAGGTGCGCGATTATGGTCGTGTTTGGGATTTCGGCGGCAAGTCTGCGGAAATCTGCCCGATTGACTGGCACGGTCCGAAATGATGATCACCGGCGCCTATGCACAGGAAATGGCGCGGTATAACCGGTGGCAAAACAAGCAGTTATCGGGGTTTCTGCAAGCGTTGTCGGTTGAGAACCTGACCAAGGAGCGCGGTGCGTTCTTTGGCTCGATCATGGGGACGGCGAACCATCTGTTGTGGGGCAACTGGATCTGGGTCTCCCGCTTTGACAGGGGCGAAGGTCCGGGCGGAGGTATCCCCGAAAGCGTCTCGCTGTGTACCGATATGACCGCTTGGCTACCCCTGTGTGAAACCGTCGATGCCCGTATTTCGGATTGGGCCGGCTCACTGGAAGACGCGCCGCTGACCGGTGAATTCACTTGGTTTTCAGCGGCAAAAGAGACTGATGTTACATTGCCTTACGCGCAATGTGTGATCCACATGTTCAACCACCAGACCCATCATCGGGGACAGTTACACCAGATGCTGACCGAAACCGGATCGGCCGCGCCTGTCAGTGATCTGGTCTTTATGCCCAAGGAGGCTTGAATGCCGCAGATTTCCATGTCTCGCCGGTTGCGCCGGACTCCGTTTTCCGACGGGGTCGAGACCGCCGGGGTCAAAGGGTACACCGTTTATAACCGTATGTTGTTGCCGACGGTTTTTGAAAGCGTCGAGGCCGACTATCGCCATCTGAAGTCCCACGTTCAGGTGTGGGACGTCTCATGCGAGCGGCAGGTAGAGTTGCGCGGCCCGGATGCGGCGCGGCTGATGCAGATGCTGACCCCGCGCGACCTGCGGGGGATGTTACCGGGGCAGTGTTTTTATGTGCCCATCGTCGATGAAACCGGCGGGATGCTGAACGATCCGGTGGCGGTGAAATTGGCCGATGATCGCTGGTGGATTTCCATCGCGGACAGTGACCTGTTGCTGTGGGTCAAGGGCATCGCGAACGGGTATCGTCTGGACGTTTTGGTAGATGAGCCCGACGTGTCTCCGCTGGCCGTACAGGGACCCAAAGCGGACGAACTAATGTCCCGGGTCTTTGGCGACCGCGTACGCGATATCCGGTTCTTCAAGTTCGACATGTTCGAATTTCAGGGCCGCGATCTGGCGGTGGCGCGGTCGGGTTATTCCAAACAGGGCGGGTTCGAGATTTACGTTGAAGGCTCTGACATCGGGATGCCGCTGTGGAATGCTCTGTTCGCCGCGGGGGAGGACCTGGAGGTGCGTGCAGGCTGCCCCAATCTGATCGAACGGATCGAGGGCGGCTTGCTGTCCTATGGCAATGACATGACCGATGACAACACGCCGCATGAATGTGGTCTGGGCAAGTTCTGCAACACGCACACGGCCATCGGCTGTATTGGCCGCGATGCCTTGTTGCGTGTGGCCAAGGAAGGCCCCGTGCAACAGATCCGCCCGATTGCCATCGAGGGCGATGCCGTACCTCCCTGTGACCGCCCGTGGTCGGTTTTTGCGGATGGTAAACGTGTGGGGCAGGTAACGTCGGCGGCGTGGTCTCCGGACTTTTCGACAAATGTGTCTATTGGAATGTTACGGCTGAGCCATTGGGATGCCGGAACGGTCGTCGAGGTCGACACGCCGGACGGTATGCGCCGCGCAAAGGTTCAGGAGCGGTTCTGGATTTGAACGCGGCAGGGGGCGCTGCCCCCGTCGCTGCGCGACTCCCCCGGGATATTTTTGGCCAGGTGAAAATTGGGACCTGGTTTTAGAGAAAACGAAAGGAAATAAGATGTTCAACGCATTGGTCATGGAAAAGGACGAGGAAAGCGGGCTGGCCAGCCCGGTGGTGAAACAGCTTTCGTTGGATGAACTGCCTCAGGGTGAGGTCACGGTGGCCGTCGAGTACTCGACCGTGAATTACAAAGACGGTTTGTGCACCTCTCCCAACGGGGGTGGTCTGGTGCGCTCGTACCCGCATGTTCCTGGGATCGACTATGCCGGTACGGTCGAGGCGTCCTCGGACGATCGTTATAAGCCCGGCGACAAGGTGGTTCTGACCGGCTGGCGTGTGGGTGAGGCCCATTGGGGCGGTTACTCGCAAAAGGCAAACGCTCGGGCCGATTGGCTGGTGCCTCTGCCCGAGGGGCTGGATGCGCGGCAGGCGATGGCGGTGGGTACGGCCGGTTTCACGGCGATGCTGGCGGTGATGGCGCTGGAAGATCACGATATGCAGCCCGGCCATGGCCCGGTTCTGGTGACTGGGGCCGCGGGTGGTGTGGGCTCGGTGGCAACAGCCATTCTGGCCAATCTGGGCTATGAGGTTGCGGCCGTCACTGGGCGCCCGGAAACGGGTGACTACCTGAAATCTCTGGGTGCGACCACAATCGTTCCGCGCGAGGAACTGAACGAGACCACCAAACGCCCGCTGGAAAGCGAGACCTGGGCGGGTTGTATCGACGCGGTGGGGGGCGAGATGCTGGCGCGCGTGCTGGGTCAGATGAAATACGGCGCTTCGGTCGCCGCGGTTGGTCTGGCCGGCGGTGCGGGCCTGCCTGCAACGGTGATTCCGTTCCTGCTGCGTGGGGTCAATCTGCTGGGTATCGACAGCGTCATGCAGCCCTATGAAAACCGGGTGCGCGCCTGGCAGCGCATTGCAACGGACCTGCCCATGGGCAAGCTTGAAGCGATGGTTCACCCCGCAACCCTGGGTGATCTGCCGCAATTGGGTGCCGATATCCTGAAAGGTCAGGTCAAGGGCCGCGTCGTTGTTGACGTAAACGCCTGATCGGTAAGACGAACATCAAGACCGGTCGGTCCACGTGCCGATCGGTCTTTTTGTCTCTGAAACGCCCGGAAAATGCCGGAAACACCTCTGGCCATTGGCGCATTTCCGCATCATGATTGCTATACATCCCACCTGCGATGGCTTATGAGCCATGCAAACAGCACCTGAAGACGGGGAGTGAGCAGCATGTCTGACGATTTCGAACTGGATACCGATGATTTGAAACGGCGCATGGAAGGCGCCATGTCCAATCTCAGAACCGAATTTGCCTCGCTTCGAACCGGGCGGGCGTCGGCCTCGATGCTGGAGCCGGTCATGGTCGATGCGTATGGATCGATGACGCCGATCAATCAGGTAGGAACGGTCAATGTGCCCGAGCCGCGTATGGTCACGGTCAATGTCTGGGACAAAGGCCTGGTCGGCAAGGTCGAAAAGGCCATCCGTGAAAGCGGTCTTGGGATCAACCCGCAGCTGAACGGCACCATCATCATGCTGCCGATTCCCGAATTGAACGAAGAGCGCCGCCGTGAGCTGGGCAAGGTTGCCGGCCAATATGCCGAACACGCCCGCGTTTCGATCCGCAATGTTCGCCGCGACGGGATGGATCAAATTAAGAAGGCCAAGGCCGACGGCATGTCCGAGGACGATCAGAAGTTCTGGGAAACCGAAGTTCAGGACCTGACCGACGAGATGATCAAATCCGTTGACACCGCGCTTGAGACCAAGCAGGCCGAGATCATGCAGGTCTGAGATCGGGATATGCTCAACGCCCCACATACTGAGCCCGCGAACGGGCCGCGCCATGTCGCTATTATCATGGACGGGAACGGTCGCTGGGCGCAGGCACGCGGCCGGCCAAGGCTGTTCGGGCACCACGCCGGGGCGCGGCGGGTGCGCGAAGTGGTCGAGGCCTGCCCGGGGCTTGGGATCAAGTACCTGACGGTTTTTGCCTTCTCGACCGAGAACTGGAAACGGACCCAGGCCGAGGTCGCAGGGCTGATGAGCCTGTTTCGGCGCTACATCATTAAGGAGACCCGGACCCTGAAGAAAAACGGGATTCGGGTGCGCTTTATCGGGGATCGGGTGCGGCTTGATAAGAAGCTGACCGAGTTGATGGATACGCTGGAAGAGGAAACCAAGGATAACGACTTGGTTCATCTGACGGTTGCCTTGAATTATGGCGGGCGGGATGAGGTCGCGCGCGCCACCAAACGTCTGGCCCGTGACGTGGCCGAAGGGCATTTGCGTCCCGAAGACGTGGATGAAGAAACCCTACCCAAGTATTTGGACACGCACGTTCTTCCCGATCCTGATCTGGTCATTCGAACCAGTGGTGAGGCTCGGATTTCGAATTTCCTTCTGTGGCAATCAGCCTATTCTGAATATGAATTCATCGACACGTTGTGGCCCGACTTCACCGCGGCCGAGCTGGAGCGGCTGTGCCGCAACTTCGGGTCCCGTGAACGCCGCTTCGGAGCAGTTCCGGCATGAGTGACGGCCGATGGTCTGACCTGACCGCAAGAGTTCTTTCTGCGGCTGTGCTGGTCCTTGTCGGCTCTGTCGAAGTCTGGCTGGGCGGCTTGTGGTTCGAAGCCTTCATCGGGATCGCCTGTGGTCTGATGACCTGGGAACTGGTGCGGATGATTGATCCGGACAAAGCCGGGGCGGCCGTGCAGCTTGGTATTCTGACCGGGGTCGCGGTTCTGCTCAGCTATCATCTGCCGCCGCTTTACAAATTGCCGGTTCTGATTGCTCCGGCTTTGGTCGGGGCAGGGCAGATCAGCCGATCCAAGACGACCTATGCGCTGTTTGCGATCTGGATTGCAGCGGCTGGGTTGGGGTTCATCTCGATCCGCGAGAATATGGGCTTTGGCTGGATGGTCTGGCTGATCTCTGTGGTGGTCGCGACGGATGTGGCTGGATATTTCGTTGGAAAAACCCTTGGTGGTCCGAAATTCTGGCCCAGGGTCAGCCCCAAGAAGACATGGTCCGGCACCGCCGGCGGATGGGCTGCCGCGGCCATCGTTGGTGGCATGTTCGCCATCCATGCCGGGTTCGGTTTCATGTTTGTCGTGATCTCGGTGCTGGCGTCGATGGCCAGCCAAGCCGGTGACATCGTAGAAAGCGCAACCAAGCGGAAGTTTGGCGTGAAGGACAGCTCGAACCTGATCCCGGGCCATGGGGGCTTTCTGGACCGGTTCGATGGCATGATGGGCGCAGCCCTGTTTGTTCTGATCGCGGGCCTGATCTATTCCCCCGGGGGCATGTGATGCGCAAAGTCTCGATTTTTGGTGCAACCGGCTCGATCGGGCAGAACACCATTGATCTGATCGACCGGAATCCGTCAGCTTACGACGTTGTAGCGCTGACCGGTGGGGCGAATATCAAAAAACTGGCCGAAGATGCGCGCCGCCTGAATGCTGATGTAGCCGTGACCGCGCATGAGGATCGGCTTGAGGATCTGCGCGCCGCATTGTCCGGCAGCGGCGTCGAGGCCGTGGCGGGGCAGACGGCCTTGACCGAGGCCGCGGCGCGGCCAGTTGATTGGGTCATGTCTGCAATCGTTGGGGCGGCTGGCCTGCCGCCGGGGCTTGAGGCCTTGAAACAAGGCGCGACGTTGGCGCTGGCCAACAAGGAAACGCTGGTCTGCGCCGGGGCTTTGGTGTTGGAAACCGCGCGGAAGCATAACGCACGTCTCCTGCCGGTCGACAGCGAACATTCGGCGGTGTTTCAGGCTCTGGTCGGTGAGGATATGGACGCTGTCGAGCGGATCATCATCACCGCCAGCGGTGGCGCCTTCCGCGACTGGCCGCTGAGCGATCTGGCCAGTGCCACGGTCGAGCAGGCCTCGAACCATCCGAACTGGAACATGGGACAGCGGATCACAATCGACAGCGCTTCGATGTTCAACAAGGCGCTGGAGCTGATTGAAACCAAAGAGTTCTTTGGCGTCTCACCAGATCAGATTGAAGTACTTGTCCATCCCGAATCCATCGTGCATTCGCTGGTCGGGTTCAATGACGGGGCGGTCATGGCGCATATGGGCGCGCCGGACATGCGTCACGCGATCGGCTATGCTTTGCACTGGCCCGAACGGCGCGACCTGCCGGTCGAACGCCTGAACCTTGCCAAACTGGGCCAGTTGCGGTTTCAGGAACCGGACGAAGCACGCTATCCGGCCTTGCGTCTGGCCCGCAATGTGATGCAGCGGGGCGGCCTGTTTGGTGCCGTCTTCAACGCCGCCAAGGAGCGCGCCCTGGATCACTTTATCGCGCGTCGTGTCGGCTTTCTTGAGATGGCTGATATTGTTGAAACCGTTCTGAACAGATTCGAGGTTGCAGACGGCCTTCTTGATGCCGCATTAGACCTTGATAACGTGCTGCAAACGGACCATTTGGCACGTAAGTGGGCCGACGAGGCCGCCATCCAGTCAGCAGGATAAAAACTTGGACTTAATCTCTCTGATCCCTCAATTCGGCAACCTGCTGTATACCATCTTTGCCTTTGTGATTGCGCTGTCCGTTATTGTCGCGGTGCATGAATACGGCCACTATATCGTGGGTCGGTGGTCCGGCATCCATGCCGAGGTTTTCTCTATCGGGTTTGGTCCGGTGCTGTGGAGCCGGGTCGACAAGCGCGGCACCCGCTGGCAGATCGCCGCGCTGCCATTTGGCGGCTATGTCAAGTTTCTGGGCGATTCAAACGCCGCGTCCGGCAAGGACGAAGAGGCGATGCAGGAAATCACCAAGCAAAGCCCCGAAGAGCTGCGCCGTACCATGCATGGCGCGCCCCTGTGGGCGCGGGCAGCCACGGTTGCCGCAGGCCCGGCGTTCAACTTTGTGATGTCCATCCTGGTGTTCGGCCTGATTTTCTTTTCTCAGGGCGTGACCCGGGAACCTTTGACTGTTGGCAAGCTGTATCCTTTGCCCGGGACGGCACAGCAATTGCAGGACGGTGATGAGATCGTGGCCATCGCGGGCATCACGGTGCCTGATTTTGGTCAGCAGGGGGCCTGGTCCGATTTCACCGACGCGCTGCCGGTTGAGGCCGCGCTGGATTACACGGTAATCCGCGACGGGCAGACGATGGATGTGTCCGGCCCCTGGCTGTTTCCACCGCTGATCCAGCAGGTTGCTCCGCGTAGCGCCGCAATGGATATAGACCTCAAATCCGGCGATGTCATCACGGCGATCAACGGTGAGCCGGTTTTTGCCTTCGGACAGCTCAAGGAACATGTGGAAGGCTCGGACGGTAAGGTCCTGCTGCTGGATGTCTGGCGCGACGGGGCCGAGCTTGAATTCGCGCTGGCTCCCCGCCGCACCGACGAGCCGCAACCCGAAGGCGGATTCGTGACCCATTGGCGTATCGGAATCGTCGGTGGCATGGCTCTGGAGCCGGCAACGGAACCGGCGGGCCTTGTGGACTCGCTGTCCGGCGGCGTACAGCAGACCTGGCGTATCATTGACGGGTCGCTGTCAGGCGTCTGGCACATGATCACCGGCGCGATCAGTACCTGCAACATGTCCGGTCCTATCGGTATCGCCGAAACTTCGGGCGCAATGGCCAGTCAGGGAGCGCAGAGCTTTATCTTCTTCATCGCGGTTCTGTCGACCGCTGTTGGGCTGCTGAACCTGTTTCCGATTCCGGCGCTGGATGGCGGCCATCTGGTTTTCTACGCCTATGAAGCCGTCACGGGCAAACCGCCCAGCGACAAGGTTCTGGGGGTGCTGATGGGGGTCGGCGTATCACTGATCCTGGGGTTGATGATCTTTTCGCTGACGAATGACCTGTTCTGCTGATTGTGGCGCAGCGCGCATGGAAAAGCCGCAATTCCGCCTCAATTCGGGCGTAGGTTTCTGGCCGGAATGTTAACCGTGTCAGAGGTTGTGATGTCTAAAGCCCTGCGTAAATCAGCCGAAAGTGTTCGATACTTGTTCGTGTTGAACTGGGACATGCTGCTGTTTTTTGGCGCGACCGCAGTCGCGATGGGCGGTTGGGCCTACCTGATCACCATGTGATTCTCATCACCTGTTGTGAAAACCACACGAGGCGGCCCAAGCGGCCGCTTTCTTTTTTGGTCTTTTGACAAGAATTAATAATCTCGCTACTCAGCTATAAAGTCCAAAAAAAATTGGGTAGTGAAAAGTATGACTCATAGGCGAGGCGCGGGCACATCCTGCGGGGGACAAAAGCCGGAAAACAAGATTTTGTGGCGGTCACTAACGTTTATTTTCCTTCTGACATTGGTAAGTTTCCTGCCTGCACCGCAGGCAGCATGGGCGCAGACCTTTGTCATCAATTCCTTTGACGTCGAAGGCAACCGACGCATCGAAACTTCGACCATTATCGCACGAACCGGTATCGAACCGGGCCAGTCGGTAACCGCCGGTCAGTTGAACGATGCCTATCAGCGTTTGCTTGACAGTGGTGTTTTTGAGACAGTCGAACTGACCCCGCGCGGCAATACGCTGCTGATCGAGGTCGAGGAATATCCGACCATCAACCAGATCAGCATCGAGGGGAACCAGCGGGTCAAGGATGACGTGCTGCTCGAGGCGATCACCTCGCAGCCGCGGCGTGTTTTCACGCCCCAGGTTGCGGAAACGGACGCGGATCTGATCGCCGAAATCTACTCGTCGCAAGGGCGGGTGTCTGCTACGGTCATCCCGCGCATCATCCGCCGCAGCGACAACCGGGTCGATCTGGTTTTCGAAGTCGCCGAAGGCACCACGATCGAGGTTGAGCGCGTCAGCTTTGTCGGCAACCGCGCTTATTCAGACCGCCGCCTGCGCCGGGTTCTGGAAACCAAGCAAGCCAACGTTCTGCGAACTTTCCTGCGCGGTGATACTTTCATTGCCGACCGGATCGAATTCGACAAGCAGGTCATTCGGGATTTCTATCTGTCCCGCGGCTATGTGGACTTCCGAATCAATAGCGCGAACGTCGAGTTCACCCGCGAACGGGACGCCTTTTTCCTGGTGATGAACATCACCGAAGGGCAGAAGTTCTCGTTCGGTCAAATCAGCACGGTCAGCGAAATTCCGGGCGTAGACCCGGCTCCGTACCAGGCTGCGCTGAAAATCCGGCCGGGCGTGATCTATTCGCCGTCTCTGGTGGAAAACTCGATTGCCCGGATGGAGCGATTGGGAATCAAGCAAGGAGTTGATTTTCTGCGGGTCGAACCGCGCGTCACCCGCAATGCGCGTGATCTGACGCTGAATGTTCAGTTTGTCCTGACCCGCGGACCGCGTATCTTTGTCGAGCGGATCGATATCGAAGGCAACACAACGACGCTGGACCGCGTGATCCGCCGTCAGTTCGACACGGTCGAAGGCGACCCCTTCAACCCGCGCGAAATCCGTCAGGCTGCCGAACGTATTCGTGCGCTGGGGTTCTTTGCGGTGGCGGATGTCGAGCCGCGTGAAGGGTCTACGCCCAGCCAGGTGATTGTGGACGTTGACGTCGAAGAGCAACCGACCGGCTCGCTGAGCCTAGGTGGTAGCTACTCGGTTTCCGACGGTTTCGGGATCGCGATCGGGCTGCGGGAAACCAACTTCCTTGGGCGCGGTCAGACGGTTGGACTGACCCTGTCGACTGCGCAGGATGCCGAGCAGTACACGCTGAACTTCACCGAACCCTATCTTTTGGGGCGCAAACTGCGCTTTGATCTGGGGCTTGGCCTGTCGTCGACCAACTCGAGCTTTGCCAGCTATGACACCGAGACACTGTTCTTTCGGCCCCAGCTGAGCTACGCCATTGGCGAGTTGTCGTCGCTGCGGTTGCGTTACGGTTGGGAAAACAGCGAAATGACCCAGCAGGATGATGAGGTCAACGGCGCTGTCATTTCTTCGGAAATCGACCAGGGGGAGCGTTCGACCAGTTCCTTGGGCGTGTCCTACGTATATGACAGCCGTCTCGGCGGTCTGAACCCGAACGCAGGTGTACTGTTCGAAGCCGGTATCGATGCGGCCGGTCTGGGTGGAGACAATGAGTTCTACAAGACCACCGCCCGCGGTATCGCCCAGACCCGCGTTTGGAACGAGGAGGTTGTGCTGCGTGCATCCCTCGAAGTGGGTGCGTTGCACTGGCGCGGCGATGACTTCAGCCGCACTATCGACCGCTTTGTTCTGGGACCGAACGTCTTCCGCGGGTTCGAGCCTGCGGGTATCGGCCCGCGCGATTTGTCGAACGGTCAGGATGACGCGATCGGGGGCAACTACTATTGGGTTGGACGTCTTGAATCGGACTTCCCGCTGGGCCTGCCCGAAGAGCTGGGTCTGCGCGGTGGCGTGTTCTATGACTTCGGTAACCTCTACAATCTCAATGACGTGAACACCGCAGGCGCGGACATCGTTGGCGAAGACGGCTCGATCCGTCACGTGATCGGTGTATCGGTTCTGTGGGAAACACCGTTCGGTCCGCTGCGTTTCAACTTCTCGAAAGCGTTGAAAAAAGAGGACTTCGACAAGGAGCAGAACTTTGACCTGACGGTTCAGGCCCGGTTCTGATCCTGAATGGTGAAACGTATGTTCATGAAACTGCAGGGCCCTTTTTGGGCCCTGTGTGCTTTTCTGGCCTTTGCCTGTGCAGCCCCGACCGTGGCGCAGCAACTGGGCGCACCGAAAAGCAGCGTTGTGACCCTGTCCAGCGAGCGGTTGTTTTCTGACTCGGCCTTTGGTCGGCGTATCCTGAGCGAGATCGAGGCCGAGGGTATCCTGCTGGGTGAGGAAAACGAACGGATCGTGGCCGAGCTGAGCCGGGAAGAAAAGCTTTTGACTGAACGCCGCGCCACCATGACAGCGGATGATTTCCGCCCGCTGGCCGATGCGTTTGACGAAAAGGTCCAATCCCACCGTGAAGGGCAGCGCGCCAAACTGGACGCTTTGGCGCGACGCAGTGAAGAGGCACGTCAAATGTTCTTTGAACTGGTGCAGCCGGTTTTGATTGATCTACTGCGCGAATCCGGCGCTTCGATTATCATTGAACGATCCAGCGTCTTTCTCAGCTCGGACCGTACCGACATCACCGATGCGGCCATCAGCCGGATCGACGCGGTGATCGGCGATGGCAGCTCTGTCGAAAGCGAGGCCAGCGAATAGGTTTGCTTGCCCTTACGGCGCGGTATTGCTACCACGCCGCAAACAGAAATCCATTACGGGACGACGACACTATGAGCACGGAAACCAAAAGCGCCGATATTCAGCTGATCCAGCGGATCTTGCCGCATCGCTATCCGTTTCTGCTGGTCGACAAGGTGGTTGATATCTCGGGCTATCAGTCGGCGGTTGGCATCAAGAACGTCACCATGAACGAGCCGCATTTCCAAGGCCATTTTCCGGGCACTCCGATCATGCCGGGCGTCACCATTGTCGAGGCGATGGCGCAAACCGCAGGCGTGATGCTGGGCGTCGGCATGGACGTGATCGACAGCGAACTGCTGATCTATTTCATGAATATCGACAAGTGCAAATTCCGCCGCAAGGTGATTCCGGGCGACGTGCTTGAGATGCATGTCGAAACCGTGCGCGGCAAGAAGGGCGGCAAGATTTTCAAGTTCAGCGGCAAAGCGACCGTTGAAGGCGAGATCGCGGCCGAGGCCGAATTCTCGGCCTATGTCGACTGGGACATGGAAAAAACAACATGAGCGGCATCCACCCAAGCGCAATTATCGAAGACGGTGCGCAGGTCGGTGAAGGCTGCATCATCGGGCCATTCTGCTATGTGGGTGCGCAGGTCAAGCTGGGCGAGCGGGTTGAGCTGAAATCGCATGTTGTCGTGACCGGGGATACCTCGGTTGGTGATGAAACCGTGATCTTCAACTTCTCGGTGATCGGAGAGATTCCGCAGGATCTGAAGTTCGGCGGCGAAGACACGCGGCTGGAGATCGGCAAGCGCAACCGCATCCGCGAGCATGTGACGGTGAACACCGGCACCGAAGGTGGTGGTGGTGTGACCCGGATCGGCGATGATTGCCTGCTGATGGCCGGTGTGCACGTGGCGCATGATGTACAGATCGGCAACCGGGTGATCATGGTGAACCATGCCGGTGCGGCCGGTCATTGTGTCATCGAGGACGACGTGATCGTCGGCGGCATCTCGGGGCTGCATCAATGGGTGCGCGTGGGTCGTGGTGCGATCATCGGCGCGCTGACGATGGTGGCCAATGATGTGATCCCTTACGGTCTGGTTCAGGCCCCTCGGGGTGAGTTGGACGGTCTGAATCTGGTGGGTCTCAAGCGGCGCGGTGTTTCGCGCGAGGATATCGCGGCCCTGCGGGCCGCGTTCCGCGAATTGTCTTCGGGCGAGGGGACGTTCATGGAGCGCGCTCATCGGGTGGGGGCCGAAAACGAAAGCGAATACGTGCAGCAGATCGTGGATTTCGTGACCGGAGAGTCGGATCGCTCTTTCCTGACACCGAGGAAGTAAACCGATGCTGGCGCTGATTGCTGGAACAGGTGCCTTGCCGGGCGAAGTGGTGCAACACCTTGCCGATCGTCCGGTGATCTGCGCGATGGAGGGGTTCACGCCCGACACTCTGACGGCAGATATCGTGTTTCCGCTGGAACAGCTGGGCAGTTTCATTGGTGATCTGAAAGCCCGTGGAGTGACCGGGATCTGCCTGGCAGGCGCGGTCCGGCGACCGGTGATTGATCCGTCGCGCATTGACGCGGCGACGATGCCGCTGGTGCCGGTGCTGCAACAGGCGCTCATGTCCGGCGATGACGGCGCCCTGCGTGCCGTGATCGGCATTTTCGAAGAATCCGGCCTGACCGTTCGCGCGGCCCATGAGATTGCACCCACGTTGCTGCCGCAGCTTGGATGCCTGACCGAAGCGCAACCGTCTGAGGCTGATCTGGCAGATGTGGATCGGGCCGCCGGTATCATGCGGGCCATGGGGGCCGCGGATATCGGGCAGGCCTGCGCCGTGTCCAAAGGGCAGGCACTGGCGGTCGAAAGCATCTTTGGCACCGACTGGATGCTGCAATCTCTGACCCAGCGGCCCGATGCCGGTGGCGGGGTTCTGTTCAAAGCCCCGAAACCCGATCAGGATCGTCGGGCGGACTTGCCGACCATCGGGCCGGGTACCGTTTCAGGTGCCGTAGCCGCTGGCCTCGCGGGTATAGTGATCGAAAAAGGCGGCGTGATCGTCTTGCAGCAGGATCGGGTCATTGATGAGTGCAACCGCCTTGGCCTGTTCCTCTACGTGCGCGAGCGGGCCAGCTGATGCGGGTGTTTCTGGTCGCCGGAGAACCGTCGGGCGACCGTTTGGGCGGCGCGCTGATGGAGGGGCTTCGAACCCTCGTTCCCGATGTGCAGTTTGACGGCGTTGGCGGGCCGTTGATGCAGGCACAGGGCTTGGAAAGCCGCTTTCCAATGTCCGAACTTTCGGTGATGGGGCTGGTCGAGGTTCTGCCCAAGTTCTTTCACCTCAAACGCCGGATTGCCGAGACCGCGAATGCGGTTCTGGACACGCAACCGGATGTACTGATCACCATAGACAGCCCCGATTTCTCACTGCGTGTGGCCAAGATCGTCAAGGCACAGAGCGATATTCGAACCGTGCATTACGTCGCCCCCAGTGTTTGGGCGTGGCGTCCGGGTCGGGCCGACAAGATGGCCAAGGTGATCGATCACGTTCTGGCGCTGCTGCCATTCGAGCCACCCTATATGGAACGCGCCGGCATGGAATGCGATTTCGTCGGCCACCCGGTTGCCACTGAGCCGGTCGCGACCAAAGACGATATCCGCACGTTCCGCGCCACCCATGATCTTGGCGACGCACCGATTTTATTGACGCTGCCCGGTTCGCGCAGGGGCGAGGTCGAGCGTCTGGCCCCGATCTTTGGCGCGGCGTTGCGGCGTTACCTGCAAGACCGGCCGGACGTGCGAGTCGTGGTGCCAGCGGTGGCGCATATGGTCGATACCGTTGCTCAACATGTGCAAAGCTGGCCGGGCAAACCGGTGGTGGTCGATCCGCGCAACATCCCCTCGGACCAAGCGGTTGCGCAAAAGCGGGCTGCCTTTGCAACGGCTGATCTGGCGCTGGCGGCGTCGGGGACCGTTTCGCTGGAATTGGCCGCGCAGGCAACGCCGATGGTGATTGCCTATAACCTCAACTGGCTTACGACCCGGATCGCCAAGCGCATGGTCAAGCTGGATACGGTGACGCTGGTCAATCTGGTGTCCGAGACCCGTACCGTTCCCGAATGTCTGCTGGACGACTGCCAGCCGGACAAGATCGCCGATGCCCTCTCACAAGTAGCTGTGCACCCGAATGCGCAGCGCGAGGCCATGGTGACAACGATGGAGCGTCTGGGACGCGGCGGCGAAGCGCCCGGACTGCGGGCGGCCAAAGCGGTTCTGTCCCGGATGAGCGCGTGATGCTGGACTTTGCGCTTTTTGGTCTGTCGGCCTTTATGGCTCAGATCATGACCAATCTGGACAATCTGGCGGCGCTTCTGGCGCTGACGGTGGTCTCGGGGGCAAAGCGGTCGATCTTTGGGTTCCTGATGGCACAGATGATCGTGATCGGTGCGGCGCTTTTGCTGGCGATGGGGGTCGAAGATGTGGTGCCGCATTGGGCCGGGTATCTGGGGGTGATCCCGCTGGGCCTTGGCATTCTGGCTCTGATCCGGAGGAAAAGCGGGAAAGAAACCGCGCCAAACCCCAACCTGGATACCGGAGCGTCGGTGATCATGGTCACGTTGCTGTTTATCAGCCTGTCAATGGACACCTTTGCGGTTCTGGCGCCGCTGTTGGCGGATTCAGCCCCCAGCTTTCGGACTGCGGGCGTGATCGGTGCAGTGTTTGCTGCGGCCAGTCTGGCCACGGTTGCTTTGCTTGGATCAAAAGCCCCGTTCATGAGCGGTGCTTTGGCCCGGCGGTTGGAGCGTCTGGTGCCCTATGTCATGATCTGCGCCGGGCTTTATATCCTCAGCAATTCGTGGACGGACGCGGTTTAGTAACCGCGCCAGATCCAGCCGCCGCCAAAGATGCGGCTGCCTTCCGAGGCATAGAAAACGCAGGCCTGACCGGGCGAAACACCTTCCTCGGGCGTCAGCAGTTCAACCTCGGCCGTGGTGTCGGACAGGGGCCGGATGATTGCCTCACGCGGGGGACGGGTCGAGCGGACCTTGACCGTCACATGCCACTCATCGCGCGAGGTGAACGGCTCGTCGCCCAGCCAGTTGATCTCACGCACCGGAATGGTGCGTGTGGCCAGCATGTCTTTGGGCCCAACGACGACCTGTTTCTTGTCGACGTCCAGCTTGACCACATAAAGCGGCTCGCTGAGGCCACCGATGCCCAGACCGCGGCGCTGCCCGATCGTGTAATGGATGACGCCGTTGTGATGCGCCAAGACACGGCCATCGGCGTGCACGATCTCACCGGGTTCCGCAGCACCAGGGCGCAGTTTCTCGATCACGCTGGCATAGTTGCCATCGGGAACGAAGCAGATGTCCTGACTGTCGGGCTTATCGGCCACGGCCAGCCCATATTGCGCCGCCATCTCGCGGGTGGCGTCTTTTGAGGGCAGGTGACCCAGAGGGAACCGCAGAAAGTCCAACTGCTCGGGCGTGGTCGAGAACAGGAAATAGGACTGATCCCGGTTCGCATCCTCGGCGCTGTGCAGTTCCGGGCCTTTGGGGCCCATCTTGCGCTGAATGTAGTGACCGGTAGCCATGCAGTCGGCCTCAAGGTCTTTGGCGGTTTCCAGCAGGTCCTTGAATTTCACCCGTTCGTTGCAGCGGATGCAAGGGACAGGAGTTGCGCCAGCCAGATAGCTGTCGGCAAACTCGTCGATCACCGCATCCTTGAAGATATTTTCGTAATCCAGAACGTAGTGCGGGAATCCACGTTCTTCGGCCACGCGGCGCGCGTCATGGATATCGATCCCCGCGCAACAGGCGCCTTTCTTGGCCAAGGCAGCCCCGTGGTCGTACAGTTGAAGCGTCACGCCCACCACGTCATAGCCCTCATCAGCCAAATGGGCGGCAACAACGGAACTGTCCACGCCGCCGGACATGGCCACAACCACCCGCGTTTCCGACGGGGGTTTGGCAAAGCCAAGCGAGTTCAGCGGTGTCTCGGTATCGAGGGCCATGACGATTCCAGTGCGGGTTAAGAAAGACCGGCAGAATATAGGAAAATTCTACACACTCTCAAGGGGCGGTTTCACCCTGCATTAAGTAGGCTGGTGTCAGCTTTGTCGCAGCACGAAGAGGACCGAGAGATGTATTTGCACAAAGTAGAAGGACCAAGGTCCGTAACCCTGCCGGATGGAACGGTTTTATCGCGCGCCGATCTGCCGCCAGAGGATACGACGCGATGGGTGGCCTCGCGCAAGGCGATTGTCGTTCGGGGCGTGATTTACGGGTTGATCACGCTGTCGGACGCCAAAAAGCGCTATGGGCTGAGTGATGAGGAGTTCAACGCATGGGTTTCGGCGGTTGCAGAGCACGGAACGGACGCTCTGAAGGTCACAGCGCTAAAAAAATATCGACAACCTAAAGATGAAAGTGAATAAACGATTCAACGGTAACGTCAGATTAACCATTTTTGAGCAGGCTCAATTTGAAATTGGTAAATTGACCGAATTGGAGCAGTAAATGCGTATACTTCTTGTCGAGGATGATCCGACCACGTCGAAAAGCATCGAGCTGATGCTGACGCACGCCAACCTCAACGTCTATGCAACGGACCTCGGCGAGGAAGGCATCGATCTGGCGAAACTTTACGATTACGATCTGATCCTGCTGGACCTGAACCTGCCGGACATGAACGGACATGAAGTGTTGCGCCAGTTGCGCATTGCGCGGGTGGAAACGCCGATTCTGATCCTGTCGGGCGCGGATGATACGGAAAGCAAGATCAAGGGTTTCGGTTTCGGTGCCGATGACTACATGACCAAACCGTTCCACCGCGAGGAACTGGTGGCCCGTATCCACGCCATCATCCGCCGCTCGAAAGGGCATTCGCAATCGATCATCCACACCGGACGTGTGGCCGTGAACCTGGACGCCAAAACGGTTGAGGTCGAAGGCAAGGCGGTGCATCTGACCGGCAAGGAATACCAGATGCTGGAACTGCTGAGCCTGCGCAAGGGCACGACGCTGACCAAAGAGATGTTTCTGAACCACCTCTATGGCGGCATGGATGAACCCGAGCTGAAGATCATCGACGTATTCATCTGCAAACTGCGCAAAAAGCTCAGCAATGCGACCGGCGGCGATAATTATATCGATACCGTTTGGGGCAGGGGCTATGTCCTGCGCGATCCGCAAAGCAACAGCGTTGACGAAACACGGATGGCCGTCGGCGCTTGAACTGAAAACGGTCGCCTGCGGTCCGGGGCAGCCTCCCTCACTCACTGAACAGCACATCTGGACCTGACCATGACCTCGCCCTATCACTGAGGTCCAAGAATACGTGACAGGGCGAGGCCATGAGCAAAGTGATTCCGGTATCTGACCTGACTGAAGAGGCCGCGCGGGCGGAACTGGCGCATTTGGCCGAGCAATTGTCTCGGGCAAACACGCAGTATCACACCCAAGACGCGCCCGATATTTCCGACGCAGACTATGATACGCTCAAACGTCGAAACGCCGAGATTGAAGCGCGTTTCCCGCAGTTGAAACGGGCCGACAGTCCCTCGGATCAAGTAGGTGCGCGCCCGGCTGACGGATTCACCAAAGTCACCCACGCCGTGCGCATGATGTCGCTGGGCAATGCGTTTGATAACGACGATGTTCAGGACTTTGATCGTTCGATCCGGAAGTACCTTGGGTTGAAAGAGACAGAGCCGTTGTCCTTCACCGCTGAGCCCAAGATTGACGGCTTGTCGCTGTCATTGCGGTATGAAAACGGAACGTTGGTTCAGGCCGCCACCCGCGGCGATGGCGAGGTCGGAGAAAACGTCACCGCCAATGCCCGGACAATTTCGGACATTCCTCAGTCCATCGCGGATGCACCTGAGGTTTTGGAAGTGCGTGGGGAGGTCTACATGTCGCATGAAGACTTTGATAAGCTGAACGCGCGGCAGGAAGAGGCCGGTGAAAAGCCCTTTGCCAACCCGCGAAACGCGGCGGCGGGGTCTTTGCGGCAGCTGGATTCGAAAGTCACGCGTTCGCGTCCGCTGAAGTTCTTCGCCTACGCGTGGGGCGAAGTCTCCGAACCGCTGTCGGACACCCAAATTGGTGCAATTGATCGGTTGCGCGCCTTTGGGTTTGCCACCAACCCGTTGACCCGGCTCTGTGAAGACACCGGGCAGATGTTGGACCACTATCGGGATATCGAGGTTCAGCGGTCAACGCTTGGCTATGACATCGACGGTGTTGTTTACAAAGTGAATGACCTGTCCTTGCAAGCGCGGCTGGGGTTCCGGTCCACGACCCCTCGCTGGGCGATCGCGCATAAGTTTCCGGCTGAACTGGCCTGGACCCGGCTGGAAGCGATTGACATTCAGGTTGGCCGGACCGGCGCGCTTAGCCCGGTAGCCCGTCTGCACCCGGTGACCGTCGGCGGAGTGGTCGTGTCGAACGCCACGCTGCATAACGAGGATTACATCGCTGGCCGCGATGCAAAGGGCGGTACGATTCGCGACGGCAAGGACATCCGCGTCGGCGATTGGGTGCAGGTCTACCGCGCCGGTGACGTGATCCCCAAACTGGCGGATGTGGACATTTCAAAGCGCCCCGATGGCGCCGCGCCTTTCGACTTTCCCACAACCTGCCCCGAATGCAGCAGCGATGCGGTGCGCGAAGAAGGTGACGCCGTCCGGCGCTGTACCGGAGGCATGATCTGTCCGGCGCAGGCGGTCGAAAAGCTCAGGCATTTTGTCTCGCGCAAGGCTTTCGACATCGAAGGCCTGGGCGCAAAACAGATCGAGATGTTCTATGACGACCCTGACCTGCCGGTCAGAACTCCGGTCGATATTTTCACTTTGCAGACGCGTGACGCAGCGAACTTGAACAAGCTGGCCAACCGCAAAGGGTGGGGTGCACAAAGTGTCGGCAACCTGTGGGCCGCGATTGATGAAAAGCGCAAGATACCGTTTGGTCGGTTGCTGTTTGCGTTGGGCATCCGGCATATGGGCGAGGCGGCTTCGAATCTGATTGCCACCCATTACGGCACTTGGCCCGACTTTGAAGGCGCAGTGACCGCCGCGGCTGGTTTCGAAGGGCCGGAGTGGGAAGATCTGCTTAGTGTTGATGGCGTTGGTGAAATCATGGCCCGCGCCCTCGTGTCTGCTTTCGCCCAAGAGGCTGAACGCGCCAGTATCGACGCGCTTGTTGCCCAATTGGAGGTTCAGGAGGCGAAACGCCCGGACACCACCGGCAGTCCGGTTGCGGGCAAGACCGTCGTCTTCACGGGCACGCTGGAAAAGATGACCCGTGCCGAAGCCAAGGCCCGCGCCGAGGCCTTGGGCGCCAAAGTCTCGGGCTCGGTCAGCAAAAAGACCGATATTCTGGTGGCTGGTCCGGGGGCAGGGTCCAAAGCGCAAAAGGCCGCTGATTTAGGGATTGAAACGCTGGATGAGGATGGCTGGCTGCAGCTGATCGGCACCGTATGAGCGGACGTCCCGAACAGTTATTCCCGTTGTTCGCGGGTCTTGAAACGCTGGACGGCGTGGGCCCGAAAACGGCGCAGGTTCTGACGCAGGCGGGCACGGACTCACCGCGTGACGTTTTGTTCGGCCTGCCGTATGCCGTCATTGACCGCAGGCGACGTGACACCATTCAGGGCGCCGATCTGCCCACAACCCTGACGGTCGAGGTGACCGTTGGCGCACACCGGCCACCCCGCAACAAGGGCGGCGCGTACCGGATTCATGTCGAGGATAGCCAAGCAGATTTCCAACTGGTGTTCTTCCATGCGCGCGGCGACTATTTGAAACGGGTTCTGCCGCAGGGTTCTCGTCGTGTGATCTCGGGCAAGCTTGAGCTGTTCGATGGCATGGCGCAGATGGTTCACCCAGATCACATACTGCCGGTGGAAGAGGCGCAAGACATTCTCGACTTTGAACCTGTGTATCATCTGACACAGGGGATCACGCAAAAGACGGCCTACAAGGCCGCGCGCAGTGCCTTGGCACGTGCGCCGGGCTTGAAGGAATGGATCGATCCAGCTCTGGTGTCGAAACAGGGGTGGTCAGATTGGTCTGCTGCAATTGCGGCGGCGCATAGTCCACAAGGGGCGGACGATGTTGCCGCTCATGCGCCCGCGCGCGAGCGTCTGGCTTATGATGAGCTTTTTGCGCATCAACTGACATTGGCTCTGGCGCGGCAGCGAGAACGGAAGGCCCGCGGCATTGTCAGTGTCGGAACCGGAACGTTGCAGGCCAAGGTACTGGCCAACCTTCCGTATCAGCCCACCGGCGCGCAGTTGCGGGCGATTGACGACATTGCTGGCGACATGGCCTCGGATGCGCGGATGAACCGGTTGCTGCAGGGTGACGTCGGCGCGGGAAAAACACTGGTGGCGTTCATGGCGCTGCTTGTCGCGGTCGAAGCGGGCGGGCAGGGTGTCATGATGGCCCCGACCGAGATTTTGGCCCGGCAACATCTGGAAGGGCTGCGGTCTTTGGCAGAAGAAGCCGGCGTTGTTCTGGATATTCTCACCGGCCGCGACAAAGGGGCTGAGCGCCGCGCCAAGCTGGCGGCACTGAAGAACGGCGATATTCACATTCTGGTCGGCACCCACGCCGTGTTCCAAAGCGATGTGGAGTTCCGCGCACTGCGCCTTGCCATCGTTGATGAACAACACCGGTTCGGTGTCAGGCAGCGAATGGAGTTGTCCGATAAAGGGCAGGGGGCGGATGTTTTGGTCATGACGGCCACGCCGATCCCCCGCAGCCTGGCGCTGGCGCAGTACGGCGATATGGATGTCTCCGTGCTTGATGAAAAACCGCCGGGTCGGAAACCGATCAAGACGGCCATTGTCAGCACCGAACGTATGGAAGAGGTCGTTTCTCATCTGCGCCGTGCCATCGACGAAGGGCGTCAGTGCTATTGGGTCTGTCCTCTGGTCGATGAGTCCGAGGTGTCGGATTTGACGGCGGCTGAGGAGCGGTTCAAACGCCTGCGCGCAATACTGGGCGAAGGCACGGTCGGGTTGGTGCATGGCCAAATGCCTTCGGCTGACAAAGATTCCGCGATGAAAGCGTTTCAGGAGGGGCAGACTAAGGTTCTGGTTGCCACGACGGTGATTGAGGTCGGAGTCAACGTTCCCAATGCCTCGATCATGGTGATCGAACGGGCCGAGATATTCGGCCTGGCGCAACTGCACCAACTTCGCGGCCGTGTTGGACGGGGCGAGGCGGATTCCACCTGTCTGCTGATGTACCAACCGCCGCTCAGCGAAGGCGGGCGGAAACGGCTAGAGGTGCTGCGCGAAACCGAAGACGGGTTTAGAATCTCGGAAACCGACCTGCAAATGCGCGGTGCGGGTGACCTGATCGGCACGGCGCAGTCCGGGCTGCCGAAATTCCGGATCGCGGATCTTGAACGGCAGGCCGGATTGATGGCCATTGCTCAAACCGACGCCCGCGCGCTGCTGTCGGCTGACCCGCAATTGAAATCGGACCGGGGTCAGGCGGCACGTGTTCTTTTATGGTTGATGAAACAGGATCAGGCAATCCGTTTGATTTCAGTGGGTTAGGGTCTTTGTTCCCGTAAGTTCACAAATGTTCTCAAAAAGTTCTTTACCGACTCGGTAAAATATGAGAACAAAAGGTCAACAAAGGATTAAAGCTCTGACCGGAGGTGAGACCATGCTGACCCAGATCAAGACCGCCATTAGCCGCTCGCAATCGACATTGGTGCAGGATGCTGTGGGGGCCGTGTCTTTGGTCGTTATGCTGATGGTCGCTCTTCACCTGCCGGGCACATTCTGACCCTTTCTGCCTGCGATCTCGTGCCGCTCATACCGCGCTGTCATCCCCATTTCAGTCAAGGGTGACCTGCCTGTCCCAATTCCCTTGAAGGGCCTGCCTCGGCCCTGCGCGGCTATCCGGACCCCACACGAGACACGCACAACCTGCCGCCGCCCTTTCCGCCCGGAAGGCGCGGCGGTTTTTTTTAAAGTTCACCCGTTTTGATGATCTCAATCATTGCCGACAGCACGGAATTGACCGCGACCGAAGCCAGGATCATCCCCATGACACGGCTGATGATGGCGGCACCCGAATACCGAATAAGGCGAATAATCGGGTCTGCCAGCAGCATCAAAACAAAGGCGATCAGCACCACAGACAGCATCACCAAGGCCGTAATGCCCTGATCTGCGGCACTGTACCGATTGTTGTCGGTCAGGATGACAATGGCCAACATCGCTCCCGGGGAGGCAAGGGAGGGAACTGCCAGAGGAAAGATGGCCGGGTTGGGTCGTTGCGACGGCCTTTCCAGCTCTTCCTCGGCTTCGTGTTGTTCGACGACCTGCTTGCTTTCGCCAAAGATCATCGTCAGCGCGAAGAGAAACAGAATGATACCGCCCGCGACCTGAAACGAGTTCAGGCCGATATCCAGTGCCTCGATTAGCAATTGACCAAAAATCAGAAAGAACAGGAGAACGCCGGCGCTGACCAGAGCGGCCAACAGAGCGGTTTTGCGGCGCGCAGACGCGGTCAGGGTGGCCGTGACCGCGATGAAAACGGGGATGGTGCCAATTGGATCGATAACGACCCAAAGGGTAACGAAATGCTCAAGCAGATTGTTCAAACCAGTCTCTCCCCCAAATTTCTGCTTAGGTTAGACGGGTTTGCGGCAGAAAGCTACGTTCAGGCGCAATTGGCCTGTTCGGCTTGCTCCATAGCCTCGGCCGCGGCTTCCAGCGCCAGCAGGATCGAGGCATGGCGGTTCTTATAGTCCCGCGCAGGCATCAGCACTTCGAGACCGTCAAAGGGTGCAACGGGCGTCGGGCCATCTTTCTTCAGCATGGCCGACAACTGGTCGCGTGCGGTTTCCACCTGCGCCCGTGTCGCCCCGACAATGGCATTGCCGACAACCGAGGCCGAGGCCTGACCCAGCGCGCATGCTTTCACGTCCTGCCCGTATTCCGTGACCTTGCCGTCCTGCATTTTCACATCCACGGTCACCGTCGAGCCGCACAAGGGCGACCGCTTTTTAACGGTGGCGTCGGGGGCGTCAAGCCGGTCCAGATGCGGAATGTCCGCGGCCAGCGCCAGAATGCGGCCGGAATAGAGCTTTATCAGATCGTTCTCGCCGGACATGGCTTTCCCTCGTTGTCTGTTCCCCATACATAGTGAGCATCCACCGGGATGCAAAAGGTTTTTCTTATGTCCGCTACTGTCACGTTTGACCCCTCTGCACTGAAGTTCAACGAGGCCGGTCTGATCCCGGCCATCGCTCAGGATGAAAGCTCGGGCGAGGTGTTGATGATGGCCTGGATGAATGTCCAAGCCATTGAGAAAACGCTGGAAACCGGACGTGTCACTTATTGGTCGCGGTCTCGCCAGTCGTTCTGGATCAAGGGTGAGACCTCGGGCCATGTGCAGGAATTGGTTGATTTCCGCCTTGATTGCGACCGCGATTGCCTGCTGGTTCTGGTGCGCCAGACCGGTGCCGCGTGCCACACCAACCGACGCACCTGCTTTTACACGGCCGTTCGTGACGGGAACGAGGTTGAGCTGATGTCACCGATGGAGTGACCCGGTCACAGGCCAACCATTGACCGAATGTCGGCAGGTGAGGCCCCCTCGGCCCGATATTTCGAGATCGCCCGCGCGTCGTCTCGTTTTGCCAGGCGTTTACCTGCGTCATCCCGGATCAGCCGGTGATGCAGGTAATGTGGTGTCTGAAGACCAAGCAGGGCTTGCAAGACGACGTGAATGCGTGTTGCCTCGAACAGGTCCTGACCGCGTATCACATGGGTGATGCCTTGCGCGGCATCGTCCAAAACCACCGACAGATGATAGGACGTCCCCATATCGCGCCGGGACAACACCACATCGCCAATGGTTTTCGTCAGTTCATCCAGAGTAAACGTGATGGCGCCGGCCTCGCCATTGGGTCCAGCGCCATCTTCCTGAAACGATCCCACGACGGTGTCGGATTGCCCGCAGGTCAGAAGCAGTTGGCCAGCCGCAGCCACATCCAGGCGCAGCGGTACGTCCTTGGGGCGCGGGTCTTGTGCCAAGCTCGGCAGCCATTTCGCCCGGCACCTACCGGGATAGATAATCCCGTCTGGCCCGTGCAGCGGCGTGCCTTCCTGCGGCGCACTGGCGGCAGCGGCGATATCCTTGCGGTTACAGGTGCAGGGGTACAGCAACCCGCGCGACCACAGATTGTCCAACGCCGTTCCGTACGCGGCCAGGCGGTCGGATTGCCGCATCACGGGTTCTGGCCAGAAAAGGCCCAGCCACCGCAAATCCTCATAGATTTGATCTTCCCAATGGGACCGCGACCGCGAGCGGTCGATATCCTCGATCCTCAGCAGGAACTGTCCGCTCTCAACCTTGGCTAGATCATGGGCCAGCATCGCCGAATAGGCATGACCCAAGTGAAGAGGGCCAGTGGGCGATGGCGCGAAACGGGTTTTAAATGTCACGCTTTTTCAACTACATATACGTCAGATTTCAGGTCCATGCCCGGCAAGTGGGGACCATATTCCCGGAACAGAAGCCGCGCGGCCCCCATATCCAGCCAGTCATTCAGCCGAACGGTATAGGACTTATCCGCAAGCGTATGATCGTTAAAGGAAAAAGCCAGCAATCCATTTTGGGGCAGGGCGCGCATCAGCATGTCAAACACCTCGGGCGGTGCCGTGCCGACACTGATCACGCCGATGGCGGCGATAGCCTTGTAGGCCCCTTCCTCCAACGGGTTCGGGTCCGTGATCTCGAACGTAGAGAGCTTGCGATAGATACCCTTGGCCTCGGCCCCCTCCAACATTTGGGGGGTCGGATCGACACCGTCTATCACCTGAAAACCGGCGGCGTGCAGGGCTTCGCCTGACAGGCCGGTTCCGCATCCATAGTCCAGAACGGGCGTCTGGGGTTCGGGCATTTTGGACCAGAGCGCCTCGGCCACGCGAGCGGGGGTCGCGTAACCGTGCGCACCGACTTCGGCATCATAGGAAGAGGCCCATTTCTGATAATGCGCGCGTGAGGCCTCGGGCGTTTCTAAACCATAGCTTTCTTTGATTTTATTGTCGCTCATACACGGATGTTAGGACGTCAGGCCGGGGTGCGTCCAGTCAGCAATGCACCAGCCAGTTTGTCCATTCGGCCTTGGCCCGATCGGTATAGGCCTTGTAACGGTCCTTGCGGCCCCGGCGTCCGCCTTTTAATCCGTCAACGGGGCGGAAAAGGCCGAAATTGACGTTCATGGGCTGAAAGGTCTTGGCCTCGGCCCCGCCGGTGATGTGGTGGATCAGGGCTCCCATGGCACTGTCCTGCGGGACTTCGGGCAGCGATCGGCCCAGTATTTCAGCCGCGGCCAGACGACCGGCCAGAAGCCCCATGGCAGCGCTTTCGACATAGCCTTCAACCCCGGTAATCTGTCCGGCGAACCGGATATTCGGTTTGGATTTCAGACGCATCTGCGAATCCAGCAGGGTGGGCGAGTTGATGAACGTGTTGCGATGAATGCCGCCCAAACGTGCGAAGCTGGCGTTTTCCAAACCAGGGATCATACGGAACACGTCGGTCTGTGCGCCGTATTTCATCTTGGTCTGAAAGCCCACGATGTTGAACAGTGTTCCAAGGGCATTGTCCCGGCGCAACTGCACCACCGCATGAGGTTTCACGTCCGGCTGATGCGGGTTGGTCAGGCCAACCGGTTTCATCGGCCCGTGGCGCAAGGTTTCGCGTCCGCGCTCCGACATCACCTCGATCGGCAGGCAGCCGTCGAAATAGCCGGCGGATTCACCCTCGTGGAACTCGGTTTTGTCAGCGCCCAGCAGGGCATCGATGAACGCCTCATACTGATCGCGGTCCATCGGACAGTTCAGATAGGCGGTGCGTTCTTCCTCGGTCTCGCCCTTGTCATAGCGCGATTGCATCCAGGCTTTGCTCATGTCGATGCTGTCGGCGTACACAATGGGCGCAATGGCGTCGAAGAAAGCCAGCGACTCGGCGCCGGTCTCGATCCGAATTGCCTCACCCAGCGTGGCCGAGGTCAGGGGGCCAGTGGCAAAGATCCAGTGGCCGTCATCGGGCAGGGAGGTCACCTCTTCGCCTGTAACCTCAATCCGGGGATGTGAGCGCAACTTTTCGGTAACCGCTTCGGCAAAGGGATCGCGGTCCACGGCCAGCGCGCCACCGGCGGGCAGGCGGTGCGCATCGGCAGTTGTCATGATCAGCCCGTTGGCCTGGCGCATTTCCCAATGCAGCAGACCAACCGCGTTCTGTTCGTCATCATCCGACCGGAACGAGTTCGAACACACCATCTCGGCCAGGTTGCCGGTCTGGTGCGCAAAGGTGCCCACTTTGGGTCGCATTTCGTGGATCACAACATCCACGCCCATTTCCGCCGCCTGCCACGCGGCCTCGGACCCGGCCATGCCGCCGCCCACGATATGCAATTTCTGTGTCATGCGCTGCCACATAGGGCACAGCACCGCTCAACGCAACACGAGGCGCATCGTTTATGATTTAAGGGGATTTTGGGGTCACCGCTGCGGGAATGTCGACGCTGGTGAGAGAAACCAGCTTGGAGGGACCTTCCGCCCACGGCGACCCAAAAGTGTCTCCAGAGCATACGCTCTGACCCAGCTTTGCCACAGTGTCGCCTTTTTGAAAAGTGCAAAAATGACGACAGTCTTTAAAAATGTTGACAACAATCGCCTTATTGATGCCAATTTGGCGGTCTTTTTTCGATAAATGCGGATATCCCTTCTTCGGTATCCCGGTGCAGCATATTCTGCGCCATTACCTCTCCGGTATAGGCGTAGGCCTCTTCAATCGACATATCCAACTGCGCGTAGAACGCCTGTTTGCCGATCTTCACGGCTGATCCCAGCTTGTCCGCAAGCTGATCTGTAAGGGTCGCCGTTTCATGTTCCAGCAACAAGTCAGGCACCACACGGTTGACCAGCCCCAGTTCAACCGCTTTTTCCGCCGAAATGAAATCGCCGGTCGTCAACATCTCGAACGCGCGCTTGCGCGGGATGTTCCGACTGAGCGCAACCATCGGCGTCGAGCAGAACAGCCCGATATTCACCCCGTTGACGCCAAACCGGGTGCCCTCGGCCGCAACCGCCAGATCGCAGGTGGCGACCAGTTGGCACCCTGCCGCCGTGGCAATTCCGTGAACCTGCGCGATGACGGGTTGGGGCAGGGACTGAATCGACAGCATCATCTGCGCGCATCTGGAGAACAGGTCCTGGAAATAGGCCTTGCCGCCATCCTCGGACTGACGCCCGGCCGTCATCTGCTTCAGATCATGACCCGCACAAAACGCCTTACCTTCACCCGACAGGATCACCGCGCGAATCGAGCTGTCATCCCGCAGCGCGTCGAACTCGGTTTGCAGCGCGGCCAGCATCTCGTCGCTGAGGGCATTCAGGCGCTCGGGCGCGTTCATTTTAAGGGTCGCGACCGCGCCAGTGTCGTTACGTTCCAGAATTGCCATCTTGCCCTCCGATCTGATGTCGGGCCAACTCTAGGTCGGCAAGTCGAGGAGGGGAAGTATGGCGTTGGCAATGGGCCGGGAAGACCTGATGGAGTACATGGGGCAGATCTTTCCTCAGGTGCACCGGGATTTTGTGGTCGAGGACCTGACAGAGGACTCGATTGTCATGCGGCTGATTGTCGAAGACAGGCATCTGCGTCCCGGCGGAACCGTGTCGGGGCCGTCCATGTTCGGGCTGGCGGATGTTTGTGTCTATGCTTTGGTTCTGGCCCGCAAGGGGCGCCAATCTTTGGCGGTAACCACCAACAGCTCATTGGATTTTCTACGCAAACCCGAGGGCGGCAAGGACATGATCGCCCATTGTCGCCTGCTGAAACTGGGCCGCAGCCTGGCGGTTGGCGATGTTCTGATGTTCTCGGAAGGCTCTGATAAGCCCGTTGCGCGGGCCACGATGACGTATTCGCTGCCGCCCGAGGGGTCTGCAGCCGCTGCTTTCGGATAAAGAAGGCCGGGCAGAGCCCGGCCAGGAAGAGGTCCCGTCAAGGGACTGGGGAATCTTTAATCCTGCCAGAAATAGCGGGTGTATTCACTGCGGGCCTGATATCTGGTCAGGCCGACATCTTTCAGAAGCCTGTCATCCAGATTGGACAAATTGACCCGGCTGCGGCGTTGGCGTTCCCACTTTGTCACTGCCGCCGCAAACCGCACGGCCAGCGCGGCGATCAGCGGCAGCCGGGGACTGTCGTTCAGCAGCATGAGGGCGGGGTTGTGCATTGCGCGTGTCATAGTGGATATCCTTTCAAATTGTATTGACACAAAGTATGCTTGTTCGGTATAATCGATTGATACATTCAGGATTGTGTCAAAATCAAAGGAAGAATTGTAATGGATACAATTTGGCCAGAGGCGCTGCCGAAATCCAAAGGGCCGAAATACTCTCTGGTTGCTGATACGATCCGAAAAGCCATTGAAAACAAGCTTCTCGAGGTTGGTGCGAAGCTGCCTCCGGTGCGTGAACTGGCGTATCGTTTACAAATCACACCGGGCACGGTTGCGCGGGCTTATACGATTCTGACCGATGAGGGATTGCTACAAGCTGAGGTCGGGCGTGGTACATTTGTGGCCCCTCCGAAATCGCCCATTCTGGATGATGTTTGGGCCAGGCAACTGCATCTGCGTGATGACAAATACAACGCCAATGTCAGCCTGTTCAGCCCACGGTTGGCGGATATGGGGCAGGTGTCTCTGATCCGCGAATGCCTGCAAAAGGTGTCGCAAGCTGATCCGGGGTTGTTTCTGAACTATCCGACCCGCGACGCCTATCAACCCATGCGGCAAGCGGTGGTTGAGTGGCTGTCGGATCTGCCGCTGGGTGCAGTGTCCCATGACGACATTGTACTGACACATGGCGGACAGAACGGGTTGTGTCTGGTCTTTCAGACCATTCTGCGCGGAGCCAAGCCTGTGGTTCTGGTCGAAGACCTCTCATACGCCGGGTTCCGCCGCGCCGGGGAATTGATGCGCGCCGATGTGGTCGGCGTGAAGATGGATAAGTGGGGGATCGACCCCATGGCAATGGAGCATGTGCTGCGCCAAACAGCAGCGCAGGCCGTTTGTGTTTCACCCGAAGTGCAGAACCCGACCGGCTTGCACACGCCATTGGAACGCCGGAAAGAGATCGTTTCGGTCGCCCGGCGTTTTGACCTGCAGATCATCGAGGACGACTGTTATCGCATGGGTGACGCGCGCGAGCCCAGCTATCGGGCGTTGGCGCCCGAACGGGGGTGGCATGTATCCTCGATCTCAAAAATCCTGACGCCATCGCTGCGGGTTGGGTTTGCCATCGCCCCCCGAGAGCGAAGCGGGGATCTGCGACGGTCCGCGGAATACGGGTATTTCGGGCTGGCTCAGCCTCTGGCAGAACTGACCCGGTTATTGCTGTCCGATCCCCGGACCCGTCAGATCGCCAGGGATGTGCGCGTTCGGATGGGCGATTACGTCCGTGTGGCGGTGAATGCGTTGGGTGGGTTCGACCTCAACTGGGCGCCGGATGTGCCCTTTGTCTGGCTTAACCTTCCATCCGGCTGGCGTGCCGGTTCGTTCACACGTGCGGCCGAGCGGGAAGGGATACAGTTGCGGTCCGCTGATGAGTTTGCTCTGCGTGACGGACGGGCCCCAAATGCCGTGCGTATTGCGATGAACGGGCACGTGTCGCTGGAACGGTTTGAGGACGCAATGCAGCGGTTGCGCAGGTTGCTGGACAATCCGCCCGAGCAAATCAGCGTCTGAATTTGGGGTAAAATAATACCTATTTTTTAACTCATTGAAATCACACAATTTAAAAGCACTTACTGTTGTTGACCTGCGCAACACACACCTCTAAATACGCTCCATCGAATTCGGGCCGCTCTGTCTTGGGGCGGTCTTTCACATCAAACAGGACTATCCTGCCATGAAAACCTTTTCTGCAACACCTGCAGACATCGACAAGAAATGGATCCTGATCGACGCCGAAGGCGTTGTTCTGGGCCGTCTTGCCTCGATCGTCGCCATGCGCCTGCGTGGCAAGCACAAAGCGTCGTTCACCCCGAATATGGACATGGGCGACAACGTCATCGTGATCAACGCTGACAAAATTCAGATGACCGGCAAGAAGCGCGAAGAGAACTTCTACTGGCACACTGGCCACCCGGGCGGCATCAAGTCGCGCACCAAGCAGCAGATTCTGGACGGTGCACACCCCGAGCGCGTCGTGACCCAAGCGGTCAAGCGCATGTTGCCGGGCAACCGCCTGTCGCGTCAGGTTATGACCAACCTGCGCGTTTATGCCGGTGCCGAGCATCCCCATGAGGCGCAAGCGCCCGAAGTTCTGGACGTTAAATCCATGAACAAGAAAAACACCCGGAGCTAATGACGATGGCTGATCAGATCAATACTCTCGAAGAGCTGAGCGCCGTTGCAGGCGTTGAGGTTGTGGCCGAAGAAGTCATCGTACGTGAACCCGTACGTGACGAGCTGGGCCGTTCCTACGCCACCGGCAAGCGTAAAGACGCTGTTGCCCGCGTTTGGATCAAGCCGGGTTCCGGCAAGGTCACCGTGAACGGCAAGGATCAGGACAAGTACTTTGCCCGTCCCGTTCTGCAGCTGATCCTGCGCCAGCCGTTCCAGGTTGCTGGTGTCGAAGGTGAATTCGACGTTGTTGCAACCGTCAAGGGCGGTGGCCTGACCGGTCAGGCCGGTGCGGTCAAGCACGGCATCTCGAAAGCGCTGCAGCTGTACGATCCCAGCCTGCGTGGTGCCCTGAAAGCTGCTGGCTTCCTGACCCGCGACAGCCGCGTTGTGGAACGTAAGAAATACGGTAAGCGCAAAGCGCGTCGTTCGTTCCAGTTCTCGAAGCGTTAATCGCTGCGGAATGCATGTTTCAAACGGTCGCAAGAAATTGCGGCCGTTTTACTTTGCAGGGTCATAGAACAACCAGCAAAGCTTGTTTTAAAGGCTGACTATTGACGCAAAGCCGTCTCGGCGACTTTGGTGAATCTGTCTCTGATCTGATCGATCTTGCGTCTGTTCAGAAACCCGAACCAGCGACGGACGGGAATGAGCTGCTTGCAGCCGAAACTGTCGATCCAAACCCATCGTGCTGATCCGTCGGAAAACGTCTGGTACACGATGTTCCCGGTGTTCTTGTTGCTGATCAGGACCTGCTGTTCGATCAACTGGTCAAAGTGCTTGTTCAATGCGGTCAGATGTTCACGGGTTAGGCGCCCGCTGTTGGCCAGTTCTTTCAGGCTGGGTGACAACTGCCCATCCGGTTCGGAAATCCGTTCATACATAAGCGCAAGGCCCATATCCGTTTGAACGACGCCTCGAACCTCGCAAACCGGAATAGGGTCATCGCTATTCTGGTATCGAACCATCAGATCAAAGGATTCGTGAAACTCGCGCAGGAACCCTTTAAAAACTGTGGATCGGCGGAAAGTTCGATCAAACCACGTGTCCGACAAAAGGTTGGCCTGCCCATCCATTGTGTCAGGCTGAGGTATTTTCAGAAGCGTATCCGGCGCGTCAGGGTGTTGGTAAACAAATTGCCGATTGCCCTGCGCAATCACCTCGCAGTTGGTCAGCTTCAGTACGTTTTCGATTCGAGCGATAGTCATGTCACCAAATATAACAGTTTTGTGACGCGACAAAACATGCTGGAGCCGATCCAAGACCCTACTACGCGCGGGCAATTCCGTCTGTTGCTATTCTTCGTAGACCAGTTTCCAAGCCCCGTTCTCTACCACGTTGACAAAGACGGTGTCGGCCCCCTGATGATCCTCCGGGCCATAGGTCAGGCGGTTTCCAACCAGTTCGTCGTCATAGTCCAGACTTTCCATGGCGGCGATAAAGCTTTCATGAGTCAGATCGGGTCCTGCGGCCTCCAGCGCCTTGACCATCATTTCAGCGGCGGAATAGCCCAGCATTGAAAATCCGACGGGGTCTTCGCCGGTTGCGGCCTTGTATTCCTCGATAAACGCGGCGGGGGCGGGGTCGTCGGCGCGCGCCCACAGATCCTGCCATGAGGCGGCGGCATAGAATCCATCCGTCACTCCGCCGGGAACCTGTGCGACGACGGTAAGAAAGCTTGCTGCGGTGCCCAGGAACTTCATATCTGTCAGGCCCATCTTTTTGGCTGTGCCCACAACCGTAATCGCCTGACGCACACCCAGCGCTATCGTGACGATATCACAGCCTTCTTCCTTGAGCTTGCTCAGCGAGCCGACAAAGTCAGTCTCATCCGGTTTGTGCGTCGTCTCGGCGACGAAGGCGACACCGGCTTCTTCGGCACCGGCCTTGCTGCCTTCCAGAATCTCCTCTCCGAAATCCGTCGGCAGGTACATGGTGCAGACGTTTTGCGCCCCGAACTGACCGGCCAGATATTTCACGCCGATGCGGCTTTGGTCAAAATAGGTGGAAAACGAGGTAAACTTGTTCTTCATCGGCTCCTGCAGCATCTGGCTTGATGCCGTCAGAGGTGCAACGTTCGGAATGCCCTTGGGATCAAGCAGCTTGAACCCGGCCAGGTTCATCGGGGTGCCCAGCGATTGCAGCATGGCAAACACCTGGTCGCGGTTCAGCAGCTTGTTATAGCCCTGCATCGCGCGCGGCATCTGGTAGCCGTTGTCTTCGACCACATAGCGGATGGCACGGCCATGCACGCCGCCCGCGGCGTTGACCCGGTCAAACACCACGTTTGCGCCCATTGTCGCCGGAACGCCAACAGCGGCGAAAATACCGCTCAGATCGTTGACCGAGCCGATGACGATCTCATCATCTGTAACGCCCTGCGTCTGCGCCGAGGCCAAGGTCGCGGACACCGCCAAAACGGCCGCAGCGGCCAAGCCTTTGATCCCTTTGGTCATGATTTCTCCTCTCTGTGAATTCCCTTATTTATACATGTCTTCAATAAGATGGGCGTGTTTCTGTTCCACGAAGCTGCGTTTCAGCTTCATCGTCGCGGTCAGTTCGTCGTCATCTGCGGTCAGCAGTACGTCGATCAGGCGGAAATCCTTGATCTGCTCCACACGGGCGAATTCCTTGTTGACCGCAGCGACTTCGACCCCGATCTGTTCCCTGACCTCAGGCGCCGCGCAGAGCGAGGCGAAGTTCGAGAACGGGATTTTCTGATCCTGTGCGTATTTCTCGACGTTTTCCTGATCGATCATGATCAGCGCGGTCAGGTATTTCCGGGCATCCCCGATGATCACCGCGTCCGAGATATAGGGGCTGAACTTCAACCGGCTTTCGATCTCGGCCGGGGTGATGTTTTTGCCGCCTGCGGTAATGATGATGTCTTTCAGCCGTCCGGTGATGGTGACAAAGCCCTGATCGTCGATATGCCCAAGATCGCCGGTCCGAAGCCATCCATCGGCGGTGAAGGTCTCGGCGGTTTTGGCGTTGTTGCGCCAATAGCCTTGAAAGATATTCAGGCCTTTCAGCTGGATTTCACCTTCGTCCGAGATACGAATGTCATTGCTGGCAATGGCCTGACCAACGGTGCCGATCTTGTTTGTCTCAACGCTGTTTATCGTGGCAATACCCGAGGTTTCGGTCATCCCGAACCCTTCGACCAGCGGCACACCGATGGCCCAATACCATTTCAGCAGATCGGGTGAAATCGGCGCCGCACCGCTGCCGCCCCGGCGCAATTTGTCCATTCCCAACATCCGCCGCAGGTTGCGCAGCACCAGCCGATCCCACAGCCAGTAGCGCGCCGAAATGCTGGTCGGTACGGGCTGACCTGCGCACAGATATTCGGCACGGGCAAGCCCGACCTTCAGCGCCATCCGGTACGCCGCCCGACCTGTCGGGGTGGCGTCTTGTGCCATGACCTGCACTTGGGAATAGATCTTCTCCCACACGCGCGGCACGGCGATGAAGGTGGTGGGCGAGACCTCCTGCAGATTGGCGAATACGGTCTCGGGGCTTTCGGCGAAATTGACGACGCACTTGGCGGCCAGCGGGAAATAGATTGAAACCGCGCGTTCCAGGATATGGCACAGCGGCAGGAAACAAAGCTGTTCGTCGGTTTCAAAGACGGGCAGGGCGCGGGCGCCGCTTTCGATGGCGGCCAGAATGTTCTCGTGGCTCAGCATAGCACCCTTGGGCTTTCCGGTGGTGCCCGAAGTGTAGATCAGCAGCGCCGTGTCCTGAGGGGATGCCAGCGCCAGTTCGGCCTCGAACCGCGACGGATCTTCCGCCTCGGCCTGTTGGCCCAGCTTATACAGGTCGTCGATCATCATGCAGCGGGGGTGGGCCAAGTCGTGCAGACCCTCATCCACAAGAATGATGACGTTCAGCAGATTTGGCACCTCGGCCTCAACCTCAAGATACTTGTCCAGCTGCTCTTCGTTTTCGACGATCAGGAACCGGCTGTCGCTGTCATTGATCAGATAGCTCAACTGGTGGGCCGAGTCCGTTGTGTAGACGCCCGACGCGATACCGCCGACGGCCTGAATGCCCATGTCGAACCAGGCCCATTCCTTGCGGTCTTCGGACAGGATCGAGACGACCTCGCCCCGTTTCAAGCCCAGCTTGCGCAAGGCCAGCCCGATCCACTTGGCGTGCTGCCAGTAGTCAGTCCATGAATAGGACCGCCAGATCCCAAGGTCCTTTTCACGATGCGCAGTGCGATCCCCCAGCGCGGCACAGCGTTTCTGAAACAGCTGGGTGACGGTGGTACATTCGTCCACACGCACCGGCCGCTGACCGGCGGCAGCGTTGAACCAGACGCCGTTGATATTGGTCTGAGGGGGCAGGGTGCTGATATTCAACCGCTCACCTCCACGTCTTTCTGCGTTTCCAGCGGCGGGTTTCCCGCACGCCTTCCTCTTGCATGCCAAGATAGAAGTTCTGGATGTCCTCGGATTGCATCAACACATCCGCCGCGCCGTCCATGACGATGCGGCCGACCTCCATCACATATCCGTGCTGGGCCAGTTCCAATGCGGCCTTGGCGTTCTGTTCGACCAGTACCATGGTCATGTTCTGCTCATCGTTCAGGCGCTTCAGGATGCCAAAGATTTCTTGCACCAGCAGGGGGGACAGGCCCAGAGACGGCTCATCCAGCAGCATGATCTTCGGGTTCGCCATCAGGCCGCGGCCGATGGCCAGCATCTGTTGCTGGCCGCCCGACAGGGTTCCTGCTTCTTGGGTGCGCCGTTCCTTCAGGATGGGAAAGTAGGTAAACACCAGTTCCCGGTTGTGATCGATCCGGGATTTGTCGGCCAATGTATATGCGCCGAGGTTGAGGTTTTCATCGACCGTCATCAGGGGAAAGACCTCACGCCCTTCGGGGACGTGGACGATGCCCATCTCGACAACCTTATGCGGCTCGGACCCCTGTATTTCGGCGCCGTCAAAAGTGATTTTACCCTTTTCCGGGTCCATCACGCCCGAAATGGTCTTCATCAAAGTCGTCTTTCCCGCGCCATTCGCCCCGAGGATCGAGACGATCTGACCGCGATGCACGTCCAGAGATACGCCGCGGATGGCCATGATGGGGCCATAGAAGCTTTCAACATTGCGGATGGTCAGGACCGGATCGCTCATGAGGCTTTCCCCAGATAGGCTTCGACCACGGCGGGGTGGGATTGCACCTCAGCGGGCGCGCCAAGCGCCAGTTTCGCACCGTCGGCCATAGCCAGAACCCTGTCTGACACGCCGGAAACCAGCCCCATGTCATGTTCAACCATCAACACCGTGATGCCCATCTGCCGCCGGATATCGTCGATCCACCAGCGCATGTCCGTAGTCTCTTCGACCGACAGCCCCGAGGCCGGCTCGTCCAGCAGCAGCAGCTTGGGATCGGTGGCCAGTGCGCGGGCGACCTCGACCACCTTGCGCACACCATAAGGCAGGCCCGAGATCATCTTGTCGCGATAGGCCTGCAGGTCGAGAAAGTCGATAATCTCTTCGACCTTTTCGCGGTTTTCGACCTCCTGCCGGCGGGCAGAGGGCAGGAACAGCACCTCGGACAACAGGTTGGTGCGGCGATGCCGGTGACGTCCGACCAAAAGGTTCTGCAGAACGGTGGCGTGCTCGAACAGCTCGATATTCTGGAACGTGCGCGCCACGCCATAGGCCGCCACGCCCGAGGGTTTTACCTGCAGCAGATCGTGACCGTCGAAACGGATCGACCCAGCAAACGGGTCATAGAACCGCGATATCAGGTTGAAGACGGTGGATTTACCCGCGCCGTTCGGGCCGACGATGGCAAAGACCTCACCTTGTTCGACCGAGAAGGACAGGTCGTTGACCGCAATCAGGCCGCCGAACTTCAGGGTGACGTTTTCGAACTCCAGAAAGCTCATCGCAGGCGTTCCGTCTTGAGGTAGGATTTCTGCCGCTTGAACATGTCCTTTCGGTAAAACGGGAACAGCTCGAACCAGGTGCGGATTTTCAGCCAGCGACCATAGAGGCCCATCGGCTCGAACAGGATGAAGGCAATCAGGATCATTCCGAAGATACCGAACTCCAGCCCCGGAATGGCGACCGTGTTGCCACCGAACAGCGCACCCACGTATTCCTTTGAGATCGACAGAAACTGGGGCAGAAACCCGATCACGATGGCGCCAAGAAACGCACCGTGGATCGAGCCCAGCCCGCCGATCACGATCATCATCAGCAGTTGGATAGAAATCAGAACGCTGAAGGTCTCGTTGTTGAAGGCGCCTGCGTACATGCCCATCAGGGCTCCGGCCCAGCCCGTCACGGCGCAGGACAGGGCGAACGAGATCATCTTGGTGCGCGCAATGTCGATCCCCATCGCCTGCGCCGAAATCTCGGAATCGCGCACCGCGATGAAGGCGCGCCCCAATGGTGCGCGCAGCAGGTTGATATAGCCGAGGGTGACCAGAACGGCCACACCAAGAACCAGCCAGAAGAACTGATCAGGGGTGGCCCAGCGATCAACCAGATGGCCAAAAACCACGACCCCGCCCAGATACTTGCCCGCCACGCCACCGGTGATCGGTTCGGCCAGAACGATCACGTCATCCATCAGGATCGACAGCGCCATGGTAAAGATCGCCAGATAGATACCGTGCAGTCGCAGGGCAGGGATGGCGACCGTCACCCCGGCAATCCCCGTCAGGACACCGGCCAGCGGGAAGGCGACCAGAAACGGCACGCCAGCCTCGATCAGGATGACGTTGGCATAGCACCCAAAGGCCAGAAAGGCGGCATGGCCGAGGCTGACCTGTCCGGTATGGCCGGTCAGCACCATCAGGCCCAACCCGGCGATGGCCCAGATCAGGACGTTCGTCAGCTCTCCCAGATAGAAATCATCCAGCCACCACGGCGCGGCGGCAACGACGACAAGAAGGATCAGGTAGAGGCTGAGCTGATAGCTATCCTTCCAGGGGCGGATATCCTGCAGATAGTCGGTTTTGAACACGATCCGCATGGTCTAGACCTTCTTGACCCGGACCTGACTGAACAGACCGTTGGGGCGGAAGATCAGCACCGCCAGCAACAGCGCGTAAGGCGCGATCTGGCTGTAGCCCGCGGCGATGTAACGGCTGGCAAAGGGTTCGATGACGCCGACGATCAGCCCTCCGGCCAGTGCACCCGGCAGGCTGCCCAGTCCGCCAATCACCGCAGCGGCAAAGGCCTTGATCCCAAGCAGTCCGGTTGTTGGATCCACCGCGCCTTTGGCGGCGAACAACACGCCCGCAATACCGGCGACCACACCGGCCAAGGCCCAGATGAACCCCTGAACGCGCTTGACCGGAATGCCCATGTAATAGGCCGCCAACTGGTTCTGCGACGCCCCCTGCATCGCCAGCCCAAGTTTCGTCCGATTGAAGAATACATACATCCCCCAAGTTAGCAAAACGGTGACAACGATAACGGCCACGTCCTCCATCCCCAGGACAATGCCCCCAAACCTGAATTCCTTTCCGGCCAGAGGGTTCTGCAAGGTTTGCGGCTCGTGCCCCCAGATCAGCCCGGCCAAAAAACGGATCACAAAGCCCAGAGCGATCGTCAGGATCACCACTGCGGTCTGGCTTTCCCCAAACAGGCGGCGGATGATCAGCCGGTCCAGCAGATACCCAAGCGCCCCCATGATCCCCAGCGAGATCGGAAGCGCCAGCCAGAAAGGCAGCCCCATATATTCGGTATTGGTAAGCCCGATGGTGACAAAAGCGCCCAGCATCATGAAATCGCCCTGTGCGAAATTCACCGCCTCGGTCGCTTTATAGATCAACACAAAACCAAGCGCGATCAGGCCATAGACACAGCCGTTTGCCAGCCCGCTGATCAGCAGCTGCGCATTGTCCAATTTCACCCTCCCAGCCGGTAGGCCCGGCGTTTTGACCGCCCCGGGTGTCCTCCGTCACCCGGGGCTTTGTTCTACTATGGCGTGATAATCACCTTTCCGTCACTCTTTTTCAGGGCTTCGGCCAGATTTGGCACCAACTCCCTCAGTGCAAGCTGTTCGGAAATATCGGTTTTCCAGCGACCATCGGCGAATCGGGCCTGAACTTCGGTCACGACACGTGCCTGATTCTGCGGCGGGGTGGTGGTCACCCAATTGGTCAGCCAAAAACCCTCGATCCGCTTGCCCATAAAGATCAGCTGGCCCATTTGCGTCAATTTCGGCAGTTCGGCGCTGAGCTTGCCATAGCAAACCCAGCGCGCCTGATTGGGCATGGCGCAGAACACCTGCTCGGACAGTTGATCGGCCACAGCGTCCAGGAACACGCGGGGCTTCAGAGCCTGACTGACTTTGGCAAATTTCTGGACGATGTCGGGATCGGTGGTCACCAGAACCTCTGCCGCTCCATGGTCTTTCAACGTTTCGACGGTTTCGCCGCGCCGGACCAGAGCGATCGGTTTCAGGCCAAGGTCGCGCCCGAGGCCGCACATCAGTTTACCCAACTGGCTGGTGGCCGCCGAAACCACGAACGCGTCGCCGGCGCCTCGGGCGATATCAACCATCGCCATGGCGGTCAGAGGGTTCACGATCTGCGCCGCGCCGTCTTCGTCGGAAATCTCGGGGCGCAGAGGGATGCACATCATCGCCGGAGCCAGCACGTATTCGGCCCAAGAACCGGAACCGGCGGTGATGAAGGCGACGCGCTGACCCATTAGCGCCTCGGCACCCTGACCGGTTGTAACGACGTCGCCACAGCCCTCAAACCCGGCGGCCGCCCCTTTGACGCGGGGCTGTCCGTATTCGCCCTTGATGAAATGGATATCGGATGGATTCACCGAGGCTGCGCGCAACTTGACCAGAACCTGCCCGGGGCCGGGTTCAGGAACCGGCAGTTCGGCTTCGGTCAACCAATCTCCGGCGTTCTCGATATATGGACCGGTGGCTTCACCGGAATAACCGTCGTGCAAAAGAACGGTTGCATACATGGTCTGGGGCAGGGTGGTCATGGTCGTTCCTTGTTTCTGAACCGCGCGTTTCGTTGCCAAAACCCAGTCACGGCGGCACCATAAGGACGCCCCGTGTAACAGACGAATTTGGGTTTATTTCCAACTCGATCACAGCCAAACAAATGCGCCTGTGCGCGTCAATCGACCGACGCCCTGACGTGGATGGAACCTGCGCCATGCCCAATAGGGGGCCGCCCAAACCGGGCGACCCGCTTGCTTCACTGTCCGGACAGCAGGTCGCGGAGTTCCTGGAACTTAACCGCGATCGTTTCTGGTGAAGCCTTGATGTCATCCAGAATCTGAATGGCCTGTGTTTTCAGCTCCTGCGCCAGATTGCTTTCCTGAACCGAGGCGACCATCGTGTCATAGTCGAAATTCTCAAGGCTCAGCGCGCCGTTCTCGACCCACGAGTTCAGCAGGTCCTGACCCTGGTTCGCCAATGCGGCAACTTCCTCACCGGCCTGGTTGGCTAGGTCCGTGGCCGCTTCTCCGGCCTGCTCGGCCGCATCGGTGGCCTGTGCCGCAATGGACGAGGCGCCTTCGGTTGCCTGATCAGCAACCGAGCTTGCAGCCTCGCTGACTGCATCGGTTGCGTCCTGGGCTGCCTCGCTGACCGCGTCGCCGGCATCTTCCGCCGCCGATTGCAATTGTTCGGCGGGCGTGGGTTCGGGTTGAGTAAGGTAATAATACGCGCCGGCGCCGATGGCGGCGATGGCTACAGCTAATACGATAGTGCGCGACATGTGTCTCTCCTTTGGAAAATGTGTCGCCGAGATGGGTCAAATCTAACCGGATGCAAAGGGGAAAACCCGGAAGTTCTTTTCAAATCCGAGGATTGAGCCATGCTACGCCTATCCGCTGAAACGCAATGGCAATAACATGCCACCATACAATCGAAGTAACATTTGATGCGTGGCACCTACCCGTTGAGCCTATCGCAACAAGATTGGATAGCCCGTTTTGACTGAACGAACACAGAATCTGGTCCGAACCCAGCCTGCCTATTTCCTCGATTTCGAAGCCAGTTCCCTCAGCGCGATCAGTTGGCCGATCGAGATTGGGATTTCGCGCGTGGTCCAGAGCAAGGTGAACACCGCATCACGCCTTATCAAACCACATCCTGACTGGGATGCGGCGGGCTGGTCGGATGTCAGTGCCGAAATCCACGGGTTAAGCCGCGCATATCTAGAAGCAGAAGGCGAAGATCCCAAAGCAGTCGCACAATGGTTCAAGGCAGAAAACACCGGAATTGCCGTGACGGACAATCCAGAGTTTGAGCGGCGGTGGCTGATACGGTTGCTGGAGACGGACATGCCATTTCCCAAAGTCCAGCTTCTCGATTTTGACAGTTATGTCCGGATGAGCCTGACAGAGCAGGCAGCGATTGAATGCGTCTATCACGCGTTGGAAAGTGCAGGGCCGCCACCGCACCGGGCGGGGCCGGATGCGGCGCGGTTGGCTAAAGCATGGTTGCGCGGTTTCGAATGCCTTCAGAACTCTGCATAGCGCAGGGCTGGCATTGCCGACGGTCGTATGGTGGCGGCTGTAAAAGCATTCCAATCTCCTGTGAAGTTCAGGCTATCAATCACTGTGGATAGCGCGCTCTATTGTCGAATCAATTCGATTTGTGTTTTGTGTTCGGGATGGTTCCCGACCGTGTTCTGTGGTTTGGGATAAAAGGGAATACGGTGCGGCCCTGAAAAGGCCAACTCCGTGACTGCCCCCGCAACTGTAGGCGGTGAGCGACCCGAGATCGGCCACTGGGCAAGCGCCTGGGAAGGATCGGGATAGCGTTGACCCGCAAGTCAGGAGACCTGCCATCCGAATTATTACTAACCTGGGCGGGGTGTCCCAGAGGGAGATGACAATGTTTCACACGGCCATTGCCGTTCAGAACCTTGCACTCGCTTTGCCCTCGTCCAAGCTGAGGAGGCGAAGTCATTGTCATTGCGGAATTCTGAATCCCGACCCTGCAAAACGCTTGGGGTGAATGTCACCTCGGCCCAGTCCGGCATTTCTGTATCCCGCGAGACAGCCCGATGACACTGCGTTCGACCGACTTTGACGTTGCGCACCGCGGCCGCTGCCTGACTGAATACAGCATACCGGTTCTGGTTGCGGGCGCGCTGGCCCTGTCGGCGCTTCTGTGGCTTGCGATTTACGCGGTGATCTGATGTCAAATGTTCTGCAAATCCGCGATCTGACCCTTGGCTACCGCGACCTGACCCTGTTTCGCCGCTTGTCCATGGATGTCGAAGCCGGCACGACTTTGGCCGTATTGGGGGCCAACGGGTCGGGCAAGAGCACATTCGTGAAGATGTTGCTGGGCCTGATCGACCCGCTGTCGGGCAGCGTTGACTGGCCGCAAGGCCGCCCCCGTGAAATCGGCTATCTGGCCCAGATGACCGAGTTTGACCGGCGTTTCCCCATCCGCGTGCGGGATCTGGCTGCAATGGGTGCTTGGCGCGGCTTTGGCCTCCGTTCCGGGCTGGACAATGCCGCGCGTGACCGGATGACTGCTGCGCTGGATGAGGCCGGCGTTCTGGACATCGCGGACCGACCCCTGCACATGCTGTCCGGCGGGCAATTGCAGCGCGCCTTGTTTGCCCGGGTAATCATGCAGGACGCTCCACTTGTCCTGCTGGATGAACCCTTTGCGGCCGTCGATCAACACACCGAGGCGCATCTGCTGTCGATCATCGAGCGCTGGCGCGGCGAAGGTCGCGCCGTTGTGCTGGTGGTACATGATCTGTCGTCCGTGCTGGATCATTGCAGCCACGCCCTGCTTTTGGGCGGGCAAGAGGCAACCTATGGCAAAGTCAGCGACGTGCTGACGCCCGACCGGCTGGTGGTCCAGGGATATCTTTCGGAAAGCCAGGCCTCCTGGATGTTCCGGGGCAACCGTTCAACATCGGAGCACGCACATGTTTGACCTCCTCAGCGAAATGTGGAGCTTTGCCTTCATGCGGCGTGCCTTTGTGGCGACCACGGTCCTGTCGGCCTCGGTGGCGCCGGTGGGCGCGTTCCTTGTCCTGCGTCGCCTGTCGCTGGCGGGCGAAGCCATGGCCCATGCCATCACGCCCGGCATCGTCATCGGGTTTGTCACGGCGGGCCTGTCGGTCATGTCGCTGCTGGTTGGCGGTCTGATCGCAGGCGTGGGGGTTGCCATTCTGACGGCCTTTCTGGCGCGCCGGACGATCCTGCGCAGCGATGCCAGCCTGGCCTCGCTTTACCTGATCGCACTTGCCGTCGGTATCTTCATCCTGTCGGCCGCAGGGTCTGCAGTTCCGTTGAAAAGCTTCCTGTTCGGATCGATCCTCGGCATAGACGATGCTTCGATGCTGCTGGTGGGAGGGGTCGCCACAGTCACGCTGGTGGCGTTCGCTTTCTTGCTACGGCCCCTGATCGTCAGCACTTGTGACCCCGTTTTCTTTGAAACCCAGACGCGCCGTCCATGGCTGATTGATCAGGGCTTTATGCTGCTGCTGGTGCTGAACCTGCTGGCGGCCTTCAAGACGCTGGGCACGCTGATGGCGGTTGGCCTGATGATCCTGCCCGCAACGGCGGCACGCTACTGGGCCAGCACGATCACGGGGCAGCTTGTTCTGGGCTTCCTTTTTGCCCTGTCCAGTTGCTGGATCGGCCTGACCCTGTCGTACCTGTTCCCGGACACGCCTTCCGGACCGGCAATTGTACTGGTTGCAGGTGTGTTCTTCTTCGTTTCGGCCATTTTTGGTCCGTTAGGCTTTGGCAGACGGCTGCGCAATCCGTCTGTTTCAAAAGACCTCGCCGTTGCGCAAATCCATCAAGAAGAGAGAGCCAAATGACTCTTGTGAAATCCCTCTATGCCGGTATTGCTACGGCATCCTTTGTTCTGGCCGCACTGCCAGCCGCTGCTGAAGACGACGTCAAGATCGTTGCCAGCTTTTCGATCCTGGGCGACATGGTCGAAGAGGTTGTGGGCGATCTGGCCACTGTGACGACCATCGTGGGTCCTGACGCGGACGCGCATGTCTATCAGCCCTCGGTCGCGGATGCGCGCGCCGTGGCTCAGGCCGACATCATTTTCGTCAATGGCCTGGGTTTCGAGACGTGGTCCGACACTTTGATTTCGGAATCCGGAACCGAAGCAACCGTCCACGTGGCCACCGCCGGTATCACGCCGGTCAAAGTTGACGGAATGACCGACCCTCACGCGTGGAACTCTTTGTCAAACGGCGTGATCTACGTGACCAACGTGGCCGCCGCGATGAAAGAGGCCATGCCCGAGCACGCGGGCGAGATCACCGCCAACGCCGACGCTTACATTGCCGAACTGGAAGCGCTGGATGCCGAAACCAAGTCAAAACTGGCCGACCTGCCCGCGAACCGTCGCACCGTTGTGACCGCGCATGATGCGTTCGGCTATCTGGCGGACGCATACGGCCTGACCTTTCTGGCTCCGGTCGGCATCGCCACCGAGGCCGAGCCGTCGGCCAAGGATCTCGCTGTCCTGATCGATCAGTTGAAGGCAGAAGGCGCGGCGGCCCTGTTTGTCGAGAATATCACCAGCCCGGCCTTGGTGCAGCAAATCTCGGAGGAGACCGGCATTGTGATCGGCGGGCGTCTGTTCTCGGATGCCCTGTCCGAACGCGGCGGTCCTGCGACCAGCTATCTTACGATGTTCCAGCACAACCTCGGCACGCTGCTGGACGCGCTGGCACATGAAACCGCCAGCTAAGCTTGACCTTCTGTGCGAGGCGGTGATTGATTTACCGCCTCAAGCACCCACTATAGCTTGATGCCCGGGAATTCGCGACTGGCGTTGATGACTACCAGTTTCGGGGCCAAACGGCTCTGTTGCGCAAATCCACTGATGGCCGAGGTTTCCCTTTCCCCGGAGAGACCTATCCCACAGCTTCGGCGGTGGTATCCGCTTCATCGTCGCCAGAGTGCCCGGCCGAAGTATTTCGAGGTGCCCAGCGCATTGTTTCTTGCGACCGCGCCGGCAGTAGCGGCCTTCCACGGCTTAGCGTTCTTTCGCGGCGGCATGACCGCATGGGCACCACGACCCGCAATGGCATCGTCGCGCTTACGGGTATCGTATGCGCCGTCGGCGGTGACGCGGCCGATCTCCTCATCCGCCGGGATCTGGCCGAGCAGATCTGGCAAGACCGGGCATCGCCTGTGTGGCTCCCGGTGATCTCGACGGCCCGAATCTCCAATGTCTGCTTGTCGATCCCGAGGTGGATCTTGCTCCAAATCCGCCGTTTGGACCCGCCGTGCTTGCGAGTATGCCATTCGCCTTCGCCCTTGATGCCGGCATTATCGAAAAGCAGGTGCAGAAGACCCCTGGAACAGCGATACGGCATGTTCACGGCAATCCGCTTCGAACGGAGAACACCCGCTTAGATTTATGTAATTGCTCGACTCAAATGCGGATCCTGCACCCGGTACTGCCAGAAGCAACGCGAACGCGGAAAAATTCTGTTCAATTAGTTCACAGTGATACTTGTCGAAGTTCGTTTCCCCAGAAAATGCGGTCATAAATCGACCTATGAACAGGGGTGTACGAAAAATTGTCCGTCAATGAGGTGGGTAGCGATCAATATCCTATTTGTGACGCGTTATCAGGCGGTTAACAATTCCTTGCAACCCATTCTCTCTCGGGCGGAATCCATGTTGTTGCGTAAATCGCGGACGAACCCTTCGGGATCACGGATGTTCTCTACAAACAACTCAGGAGCGGCATCGTCTTGGCTTAGCCACTCTCGAAATGGGGTCAATCTCTCCTCTATTATGGGAGCCTTCTGTTGATGGTTGAGAAGGCTTCAATCATCAGACCGATGCGTCCACTTTTCAATTGTCCGAAGGTGATTCAATAAGAAACGCCTCTCATGGGCGCTCAATGCCGAGGGAGCGACTTCGTCCATGGACTGAGATGGATGGTTAGGTTCTTTTGCTTAGGCCACGAAGAAATGGCGGTACAAAAAATCAGACGCCAACAGAACACCAGACAAACAATAAAACAGAAAACCGTTATAAATGGCCCAGATTTCAATTGGTGCAAAGAAGGCGGTTAATGCCGCGACAACAGAGTTAACAACCAGAAACACCAGCCAAATGAGTGTTAACTTGCGTGTGTAAACAACACCAGAAGGTTGCAGCTCCGGCTGTCGCATCCGCGCCAGAATTTCGATTAGTGGCTGCTCTTTTGTAAGACTGATACCGAAAATCAACGCAAATGACCCGCTCATAGCAAATGGATGTATCAGATAGGCCTGATCTTTAACCGCCAGAAGAGCCAAGGCCATGACAACAAGATAAAAGATCAGCTGCGGGACAAGTAGGTCGGTCATCCTTCGTTCGGCCAGGGCAAACCGAAGAATGCTCAGCGCGATCGCGACAACAAACAACCAATACGGATGCGCGAAGGACGAAAACCAGAATGCCGCGAACGGGAAAGCGACAAGGCAAACAGCCAGAAGAAAAGTAAGCGAGGCGCGGAAGATGGTCATCGACTTGCGTGCTGCGGACGACCTCAGAGGTTCGCCACTACCACGTCGACCACGTCCTTAACGGTTCGCGCCGATTTGAACTCTTCTGCTGAGAAGCGCTTTCCGATATCCCGCTGAAAGCGGACAATCAGATCGACGGCATCAATACTGTCGAGGTCCAGATCCTCATACAGGCGGGCGTCAGGTTGCACGTCCTGCGGTGGCACCTCGAAGTCTTCTTCCAGATACTGCTTCAGCAGGTCCAGAACCTCATCAAAATTGGCCGGCTTAGACATTGGCGCCTCCGCGTTCGGACAAGATTTTCTGCGCCAGCGTGGCAACCGAGTAAAACGCCTGTTTCACGTCATCCGAGTTTGCGTCCAGCTTGACACCATACGTCTTTTGAACGGCAACGCCGACTTCCAGAGCATCGATCGAATCCAACTCAAGCCCACCATCAAAAAGCGGCTCCGAGGATGAAATGTCAGCTTCAGACACGTCTTCGAGGGCAAGAGCATCAATAATCAGTGTCTTAAGTCGTTGTTCAAGCGTTTGGATATCCAAGGGATACCTCCAAAATCTTCTGTGCATTTCTTGAAATGTGCCGCTTGCGCGTAGGCACGGGCAGGGTCGTATCACACAGATCTCTGGTTGATACAATGGGCAACGCGGTCAGAGTCATCGATAGACGCTCGGGCGGCACACGGTACCACGGCACGCCCTTCATCAACGTCCGGTGGTTGACGGTGATTGTGATCGGGACGATCTCGCATTGCGTAGCACAGGCGACGGCGGCAAACCCACGGTGAAACTTCATTACATTGCTGGCAGGTGTTCGTGTGCCTTCGGGGAAAACAACAATTGATTTACCCGAATTGATCGCATCGATGCAGTCCTGAGCCAATTTTTCCGGATCTTCATCGTTCCGGATGTAATTCGCTCCGGAAACCGCAGGTGAGATGAAAAAGTTCGAAAAAAGCTCGTGCTTCACAATGCATTGCACGTTCGGCATGCGGGAAATCAAAGCGATGACGTCTATCAAAGTCGGATGGTTGGCGATGATAAGACGGCCCTTGCCATCTACCGAGGGGGCCATCGTCAGGTTCTGCATGTCGCGATAGTGAAACCGGGCCACGCCCAACACCGTCATCAACCGTAGAAAGGCGTTGAAGGTAAGGCTGACGCCGCGTTGGGTTCGCCGTTCAAGTTCCGCAGGGTCGTGTTCGATATATGCAAGCAGGCGAAACCAAATGGCACCCAATACGAGGCTGCCCAGCCCGAAGGTTGAAAAAGAAATGCCGGTGGCCAGAACGCGCCAATAGTAGTTCAGTTTACGCATCGGCGCGTCTCACCAATAGATTGCGCCGGGTTTCGGTCAATCGGACTTCGGTCGTTTCATTGCCCAGAAGCCGTACAAACGCACGAGCATTGTTCAGGCCGTTGGGTTGTTCGTGGGTCTTTTCAGGTTTCACACGAGACAGTGCAAGCGCGCGATCATGAAGGGCGGTTGGGCGGGAAGAGAGCGAAACACAAAGGGTGAAACCATCCGAACCTTCGGGCGCGAGTGGGCGGTATTCGTCGGGCAGGGCAGCCTCGTGAAACAAGTACGTCACTGCGCGCGCCGGGTTATAGGAAATACGGGTCAACGCCTCGGTCAGGCCCATAGTGAAACTGTCAACACCGGCGGAGATACCAGAGTGGGCCGACCGCAAAGTCCGGATCAAGGTGGCAAACCCGGGTACTGCATTGTGTACCGATGTTGAAAAGGCCGTCGGCGACAAAAGCTCTTGCTGGTTGAGTTCGGTCAGCAGTTTGAGCGTTTCTTGCATGTCCGAATACCTGGACGCGAAGATCAGCTCCGAATCCTCGGGGTCCTCGGCGGCCAAATAGGTGCCCAAGGCGGTCCGGGCAAAGTCGCTCAGACGTCTGCGGAATTTCGGCGGTATGTTCTTGTGCGGCGCGTCCACGAAACCTGGACCTTCACCGCCCTGTTTAGTCCAATACCGGCAGGGTCCAGCAAAAAAAGTCAGTTCTGTATCGGTCAGCTGTTGCTCCCCCCGGCCATTTTTAGCAACTCAGTTTCGATTTCACGCTGCAGCAGGATGACCCATTTGTTGTAGTTCCGGTGAATCTTGTTTCCGGACTGCATCAGGTTCGTGCTGTCGACCAGAGCAATACTGACTGTCTTGCTGTTGTAGATAACCTTGACCCGCGCCTGATGCGACCGGACAACGACGGTCAGGTTCACTTGGCCGGGTTGCTTGTTGGTCACAATCCATTGGTCGCGGGCACCTGCTCCGCGCAAGATAGCTTGTTCCACATCCCATGACGACAAGCGCGTTGAACTTTGCGGAACGTTGATAACCGGTGTGAAAGCCGGAACCACACGTTCGATGAGCGGAGGCGTGTAGGACTGACTCGAAGATGTTGTCTGGTTGGCGTCCAGGCTTTGCACGTCAGTCGTGCAGCCAGCGATCAAAAGTGTCAGGAATAGAGCGGCTGAATGTCTTACGTTGGTTGCCATGCGACTATTGGACCAATGATGTTCTGTTTCGGAAATGTGCTCGAATAGACGCAGCAATGTCAGTGTGGCCTGGAACATTCAAGGATGACGTTTAGTCGCAATGACGTTTCCGGGCGCAGGGCGTAGCTGCTTCCCGGATGGCCTCTTTTTGTCCCATGAAACCACAACTGCTGTTCAGGCAGAGTTGCACCGTTCTGACTGCGAAGCTGAAGGGAGAGCCCTTGAACCAGGCACCACGCCGGGCCGTGCAATCCCAGGCTGCACGGGCGCTATTGGCGGGGGCGGTTCAGGATAGGGACGATTTGCGCCATGCGGTGCTGAGCGATCCTCGCGACGGCCCAATGACCTATACCTCTGAAAACAGGCGGCTTTGGGCGTCTATAACACATCGCGGTGGGTTTGTAGGAGCCGGGTTGTCCGAAATTGGACCGGTCGGCGTGGATCTGGAAATTTTGCAGGATCGACCAAATTGGGCCGAGCTTGCGCAGGTGGCCTGGCCAGAAGGGGCGCAGCCCAAGGATCAGACCGGGTTTTATTTGTTATGGACCCTGTGGGAGGCGTGCGTGAAATGCGGCGCTGAAGACCGGTTTGCTGAAATAGCGGGCAAAACAGCGGATAATTGTGCTCAAACCGCCACATCGGACTGGGTTGAGGGGATTGCCGGTGGGCTCATGTATGCCTTTTGTGTTGACGCTCAAACGGTGCGTGCTGTAGTGCAGCGTCCGGTTTGAGGCTGGGGGAGCAGGCTCTCAGGCCAGTTTGTCAGTACAGAGTATTTGAACTCTTTTTGAGGCGCAGACGTCACTGAAGCGGCCGCCTTATCGGATTTGAACGAGCAGGAATACGTTGAACTCATTTCGATCACTGTGCGATTTGCCGAACTGGCCAAAAGACGAGGTTCTATTTCAGGGTTCCGCCGTTGCCACGACCGTGGCTGACGTCCTGGGGTTGACACGCGCGCTGGTCGTGGAACTCGCTGAGCGCAAACGTCGCGGGGACGTGCGCAGGATTGCGATTGCCTGCGAAGACCCGTCTGCCTTTTTGGCGTCCTTGCTGGCGTGTTTCGCGTGTCGGGTTACCACGATTCTGCCCGGAGTGACGTCGCCCGGTGGCCTGACGAACCGCGCAGATCAGTTCGATCATCTGATTACAGATACCGAGATTGCGCGTCTGTTTTCTGCCGCTCAAATTTCAGATGGCGCCGTAGACCTGCCAGAGGCGGCCGAGTGTAATCTTGTATTCTTCACAAGCGGCTCAACTGCCGCACCGCAGCCAATTCCGAAATCCTGGCGGCAGATTGAGGCTGAGGCTGAAACTCTGCAGCAGCAGTTCGGATCTGACGTCGCCGGAGCTCGGGTCGTGGCCACAGTTCCACATCACCATATTTATGGCATCCTGTTTAACCTCGTCTGGCCCTTGGCCACCGGACGAGCGCTGTTTGTACCGCGCCAGATATCCGTCGACGCGGCACTGGACCATGCCGAGCAATGCCCGACCGTCATCGTCTCGTGCCCGGCGCATATGATGCGCCTTGGGTCCAGACCGGTATCAGAACGGGCACCGGTAATGGTGTTTTCCTCTGGCGCGCCGCTGATGGCGGACAGTGCCCGGGCTATGGCCCAGATATCCGGTTCCTTTCCGGTTGAAGTCTATGGCAGCACGGAAACCGGCGGCATTGGTTTTCGAACCCAGGCGGTTTCGGATCAGAAGTGGACGGTGTTTCCGGGGGTCGATGTCAGGTACGCATCTTCAGGGTGTCTGGCCGTCCGCTCGGCGGTGACACCCGGTGCTGATTGGTTCGAGACGTCGGATTTATGCACCTTGTCGCCAGATGGGCTCAGGTTCCAGCTGGGCGGGCGAAATGATCGTGTCCTCAAAATTGAAGGCGTTCGCGTGTCATTGCCTCGGATCGAGGCGCTTGCGCAGGCAAATTCATGTGTTCTGGAAGCCGCGGCGCTTGGTGTGGATACGGATAAGGGCCAAAAGTTGGCAATGGTGGCAACCCTCACGCCCGAGGGTGAGCAATTGCTGCAAAGCAAGGGCAAGTTCCGCCTCGAACGCGTCCTTTCAACCGCGATCAGGACGGCGGAAAACGCAGCATCCGCGCCAAAGCTATGGCGGTTTGTCCGCGAAATTCCGACCAATGAGCGCGGAAAAAGACAGGCTGCAGCCTTGGCTGCACTATTTTCGGGGTGACGATGGCAGTGCTCAATCACAAAGATACGTACGTGACGGGGGGGTGTATGCAAGACCCTCGCGCCACTGTTTTGCCGCCCTACAGGATTGCCACATTGGAAGGCCCGCACGCGATTTTGTCGCTGAACGTAGTGCCAGAGTTGACATGCCTACAGGGGCACTTTCCGGAAAAACCGATCGTTCCGGGCATTGCCTTGCTTGATTGGGCAGTTCAGCTGGCCGATCAGGTTTTTGGCTGTGGGCGTGCGGTTGGCGGTGTGCGGAACCTTAAATTTAAAAAGGTGGTTGAACCGCAGGCGCATCTTGAGCTGACATTGGAACACCAGCCTGAACGGGACCGCGTTAAATTCACCATTGCTTCGGCGTTTGGTGAACATGCCAGCGGTATTGTCGAACTGGTGCGATCATGACCGGTGCAATTTCCGAATTCAAACCCTGCGCGCTGGTCCCCAGCTTCAATCATTACAAAGGTCTACCGGCGATAGTGGAGTGCCTGAAACAGCTTGGTCTGTCAGTGATCGTTGTGGATGACGGGTCAGCAGAACCGGCGGCCTCGGCGATAGCGCAGGTGGCGCAACCCGACGGTTCGGTGCGCGTTTTTCGTTGCCCGCAAAACGGTGGCAAGGGGGCTGCGGTCATTCGTGGATTGCAAGAGGCTCAAGCCCTCGGGTTCACACATGCCGTTCAGGTGGATGCTGATGGGCAGCATGATCTGGATGCGGTCGAAGAGTTGCTGGGCAATGCTCACGGCGCTCCTGACACGTTATGGAGCGGTCGTCCGGTTTATGAAAGCGACGCGCCTTGGGGCCGCCGTATCGGGCGCTATGTCACTCACTTTTGGGTCTGGGTGGAAACGCTATCCTTTCAGATCAAGGATACGATGTGTGGCTTGCGTATCTATCCGGTTGCGCGCACGCTTGAGGTTTGCGAGTCCGAGGTTCAGGGTCGCCGAATGGATTTCGACATCGAGGTGATGGTGCGCATGTTCTGGAACGGAACGCCGGTGCGCCAAATTCCGGTGAAAGTTAATTATCCAGTCGAGAACCATTCGAATTTTGATGCGTTGCGCGACAATATCGCGATCTCGAAGATGCACACACGGCTTGTGTTCTCGATGCTGCGCAGACGACTGTTCGGGTGGGTGCGTCCGGTCAGATCGACACATTGGGCAGATCAGAGAGAACGCGGAACCTATTGGGGCATTCGCTGCGTGGCGTCCATTTATCGCTTGTTGGGCGCGCGGGCGGCGATGGTGCTGATCGCGCCGATTGTGGCGGTGGCATTCCTGTGCTCGGGCGACGCGCGCCGGGCGTCGGGTCAGTACTTGACCCGGGCACGGCAGGCGGGGGTTTGCTGTGGCAGCGCGTGGTATCACAGCTTCTGGCAGTTTCTGAATTTCGGCCGCGCGGCTCTGGATAAGGCCAGCGCCTGGAATGGCGATATTGGGGCTGAGGACGTGTGGCTGGGCGATGGCGTTGCGTCGTTGCGCGATCAGGTCGGGGCCGGGCAGGGCATTGTCGTTCTGGTGTCGCATCAGGGCAATCCCGAGGTCTTGCGGGCGGTGGCGTCGAAGCAAAAATCCTTTGTGGTCAATATCTTTGCCCACACCAAACACGCCGAAAATTTCAACAGCGTTCTCAGAAAGCTGGACCCCGGTTCGCAAGCCCGGTTGATCGAGGTAACGGCGCTGAACCCGGTGGTCGCGGGTGAGCTTTATGATCGTGTACAGCGGGGGGAATGGCTGGTCATCGCGGCGGACAGGACGCCTGTCGAGGCGCGCGAAAATGTGGTGCGCATTCCATTTCTGGGCGACGAGGCTGCCTTTCCCACCGGGCCGTTTCTGATATCACATTTGCTGGAATGCCCGGTCTACATGATGGGGTGCCACCGGCATGACGGGCGGTTCCAAGTCAGCTGGGAAAAGCTGGCCGACCGGGTACAGTTACCACGGGCCAACCGGGGGCAGGGGCTTAGGGATTTTGCTGCCCGCTACGCAGCCTTCCTTGAGGCACAGATCCACAAAGCACCCTATCAGTGGTTCAACTTTTTCAACTTCTGGGCTTCGGAGCAGAAAACAAGATGAATTTTCCATTAGCGAGCATCACTTTCGGCGACCGGGACATCTCTTGTTCGGACATCGTTCGCATTGCGCGCCAACCTGCCGTGACAGCGGTGATCAACACCTGCCCATCCTATCGCGGCAAGCTACGGGGCAGCACAGCCTACCTTGATCGCTTACTGGAAGAAGACGGCGAGATCTACGGTGTGACAACCGGGTACGGAGACAGTGTTGTCCGGGCCGTTCCTCCCGCGCTGGTCCCCGAACTTCCTTTGCATCTGAGCCGGTTCCATGGCTGCGGTCTGGGCGAGATGTTGACGCCGGAACAGACGCGCGCCGTACTTGCCGTGCGGCTCAGCTCGTTGACGTACGGGTTTTCCGGTGTCAGCGAAGAACTTGTGGATTTACTGGCCGGGTTGCTCAACCACGACATTCTGCCCTGTATTCCCTCTGAAGGGTCTGTGGGGGCCAGCGGTGACCTGACGCCCTTGTCCTATGTTGCTGCGGCCCTGATCGGCGAGCGGGACGTTACCTATCAAGGCGAAGTGATGCCTGCGGCGCAGGCTTTGGACAAAGCAGGCTTGCAACCGATCACCCTGCGTCCGAAAGAAGCATTGGCGATCATGAACGGGACTGCGGTGATGACCGCGCTGACCACGCTGGCGCTGGAGAGGGCAGCTTATCTGGGTCGATTGGCAACACGGATCACGTCGCTGGCGGCCATCGCCCTGACCGGTAATCCCGCCCATTTCGACTCCCGCTTGTTCGAGGCAAAACCCCATCCCGGTCAGGCCGAAGCAGCGGCCCGTATTCGTGCGGATCTGGCCAATCTGGGCGCCGATTATGAACCTGCACGCCTGCAGGACCGGTACTCAATCCGCTGCGCGCCACATGTTATCGGTGTGCTGTTCGATATGCTGCCGCAATTTACGCAGATGGTAGAGACCGAGATCAACAGCGCCAACGACAATCCGCTGATCGACCCGGAAGACCACCGTATCTTGCATGGGGGACACTTCTATGGCGGTCACATGGCGTTTGTTGCCGACTCGCTTAAGAACCTCTTGGCCAATCTGGCCGACCTGATGGACCGCCAGATGGCGTTGCTGGTGGACACCAAGTTTAATCACGGTCTGCCCTCGAATCTGTCTGGCGCTGAACTGACGCGCGCATCGATCAACCACGGGCTGAAAGCCTTGCAGATCGGAGCTTCGGCCTGGACGGCAGAGGCGTTGAAGAACACGATGCCCGCCAGCGTGTTCTCGCGTTCGACCGAGTGTCACAATCAGGACAAGGTCAGCATGGGAACTATCGCCTCGCGGGATGCGCTGCGGGTCTGTACGCTGACCGAGCAGGTGGCGGCTGCCTTGCTGATTTCCGTCCATCAAGCCATCTTGTTGCGTTTGGAACGAGACGAATTGCGAACGGATCAGTTGACGCCGGAAACCCGGACCTTCCTTGATCAACTGGGCGAAACGATTCCTCGGATTGATGAAGACCGCCCACTGGACGCTGTCTTGCGCAAGTTAACCGACGACATCCACAACCGCGTGTGGGAGATTTGACGATGATCTCGTCCAGCATTGAGACCCGCGTGCAGTTCTATGATCTCGATCCGATGGAGATCATGTGGCACGGCAACTATGTTAAACTGTTCGAAGAGGCTCGCTGCGCCCTGCTGGATAAGCTGGAATACAACTTTCCGCAGATGCGCGAGGATGGTTTCGGCTGGCCGGTAGTTGATCTGCGCGTGAAATATGTTGCACCTGCGCGGTTTGGGATGCGCATCCGCGTCACGGCGACCCTTCGAGAATATCTCAATCGCATGGTCATTGATTATCAGGTTGTTGATATTGAGACCGATGCGCGCTTAACCAAAGGCCAGACCACGATGGTTTGCGTCGCAGCAGATACAGGTGTCATGCAGTTCGAAACACCGGCCACCTTCCGCGCTAAAGTCGAAAACCAAAGCGATCGGGCCGCATGACAGTGCGCGTTGTTCTGGTCTTCTTGACGTGTCTCGTCGCCGATCTCGCGGCTGCTGCACCTTTGGGTGGGACATTCCACCAGTCGCGTTACTTGCCCGAGCACGATGTTACGCTTGAAACAACTGGTTCGTTTGCCCTGTTGCCCGGTGAGGGGTTGATCTGGGCGACCCGAACTCCGTTTGCAACAACACTTATCGTAGCACGGGACGGGTTGTATCAGTTGAACCCCGCCGGTGATTTTTCCGGGCTGGACGAAGGGCGCGGGGCGCTTGAGCTGACCATACTTGACCGGATGCTTTCCGGCGATCCGCAGGCTCTGGTCAAAACCGGGATTTTTACGCTCAGCGGTGAAACGCAAATGCCTGACGGTGATACGCAGATACGCGGCGTCATGAAAACACCATCCGGAAAATCCGAGCCGGTCACACTGCGCGTGTCCGGTGGGGCAGATCCCGTACTTCGGGAAATCGTGTTCTGGGCGAAAGATGCGCAAGGTCGGACCTATGAGGCCAGCGCAGTGCGTCTGGACATGGACAGTTCTGACCGGGCCGAGCTTTTGCCCCTGTGGCAACAGTTTCAGGGGGCGCACTAACTGTGGTTCCTAATCGCCGGGTACTACTGTGGATTCTTGCGCAGGCGGTGTGTGCCGTTGTCCTGTTTACGGGCATTGCCGACGGGCGATTTAACATCCGAGGTGACATCTCGGCCTTTGATCACAGCAACAGTAAAAATCCGGACCTTGACGCAGTTTGGACCGAGCTGCGCGGGCGGCAAACAGGGCAGGGAAGCGTTTTGCTTTCGCATCAGGAGCCCGATCGCGCCGTGGAAGCGGCGGTTGCGCTACAGGCTGCCTTGTCCGCTCATCCCGGTCTGTCCTCGGCTGGGTTAGAGGAACAGAGCCCCGAGGATCAACAATTTTCCGAGCTGTTGTTACAGTCTTTCCCAAGCGTTGTGAGCCACAAGGACCGTCAGGATCTTGAGCAGTCGGAAGGCGAGGGAATTCTGGCCCGCGCGTTAGCTGGATTGACGATACCGGGCATGGCCTTGTCTTTTACAGACCCAGCGCGCGACCCGTTCAACCTGACCGGGCAGGCGTTGATCTCGGCTTTTGATCCAGCAATTCCGGACCAATTGATTGGTGGCGTGCCGGTTTTTCGATCTGCGGACGACGTCTACCACGTGCGGGTTCCGTTTCAGGCTGATGGTGTCAACGATCTGGCAAGTCAAAGCGATCTGGCCGCAGCAGTTCGAGCGGTCGTGGCTGAAACGCTGCAGGATCGGCCACTGATCCAAGCCCATTTTCTGGGGGGCGTTTTCTTCTCCGCCGATATCGCCAAAGCCTCGCGGGCCGAGGCCGAACGCCTGACGCTGCTGTCCGCCTTGTGGGTGCTGGTCGTGGTTGTCGTATCTATGCGCTCGATTCGATCCCTGATTGCAACGGCTTTGGTTCTTGGCGTCGGGTTACTTTGGGGCGGTGCCGCTGCCGCGCTGATCTGGGGCAGTGTGAACTCCGTCGCACTTGGCTTTGCCGGGGGTTTGCTGGGCGTGGTGGCAGATTATGTCTTTCACTATTTTCTGGCGCGACCTGGTAGCAACAAACGTGTGGCGTGCGCTACGCGCAAAGGCTTACTGTTCGGTGCCCTCAGTTCTATTGTAGGGTTCGCCAGTTTGTTTTTTACCTCGTTCGATCTGTTGGCACAGATCGCCGTGATTGCCTGTGCTGGCATCGCTGCGTCACTGACGACGATCCTGATCCTGCTTCCTGCAATTGGCTTGTTTCCGGTCCCGACAAATCAGCAACAGGCGTTGTTCAGCACAAAGTTACGGCGGCAGCACATCCGAGTGGCCGGTTTTCTGGCGCAACCGGTCGTCGGTTTGGCGCTGCTGGCCAGTGCTTTTCTGGTTCTCAAGCCACCATCCGATGATGTCCGAACGCTGGGTCATGCGCCTGGGGCGTTGCTGCGTGATGCCGAACTGGGGGCCGAACTGTTCCCCTCGGCTCAAATCAGCCGCTTTCTTGTGGTTAAGGCTGATGACAGCCAAAGATTGCTTGAACGGCTTGAAGACGTCGCACCGACCTTACGCCGTCTTCAGCAGCAAGGTCAGATTACCTCGGCGTTTCTGATCTCGGATCTAATTCCCAGCCTGGCTCAGCAGTCCGAGACCGCTGTGCTGGTGCAGAATGGATTGGCGCCACGCTGGGCGAAAGTTACAGGCCTGCCGTTTGTTGTATCCAAGCCGGTGCCGCTTACGATTGAAACCGTTCAGTCGATCGTGCCGCAGCATCGCGCCCTGCAGGTTGTGCACCAGACGCCGGACGGGCGTGTCTGGGTGGCCATCCCAATTGTCGGCGGCACAGCCGCAGCAGTTGCTGAATTGGCGCAGGGATTTGACGACGTGTATTTGATAGATCCGGTCGAGGGCGCGAACCGGGCTTTTGAAAAGTCCCGCAAGGGTGCTCAATTCGCTTTGTTGGTCGCGCTGGCTCTGCTTTGGGCGCTGTTTTGTATGCGCAATGGGGTGGCGCGCGGCACAAGGTTGGCGCTGGTTCCTGCAGTGGCGGTTGTGGCTGCCCCGGTTTTGGCCGCGCTGGTCGGTGTGCCATTGAACTTACTGACCGTGATGTCTTTGTTTCTGGTGCTGGCCATCGGTGCGGATTATGCGATCTTTCTTGGCGATTCAGACCTTGGGCCGCATCCCGAGACCTATCGCGCCGTGACCCTGTCCGCGCTGAGTTCGGTTGGTGCTTTCGCGATCCTTGGGACCAGCAACCTACCCGCCATCCACCAGATCGGCACCGTTTTATGCGCGGGCCTGACCGTTGCGTGGCTTATTTCACCATTTTCAACACATGTCATAGGAACAGATAAATGACGCAAAATTCGACAACCACCGGCGTTGCGATCATCGGAGCGGGACCTGCGGGTTCGCTGGCGGCCAAGCGGTTGGTTGACGCCGGGCACCGGGTAACGGTGGTCGAATCCGCTCGTCACCCGCGGTTTTCAATTGGTGAGAGTCTTCTGCCCTTTTCAATGATCCCACTGGAACGCGCAGGACTGCTGCCCGAGATTGAAGAGGCAGGATTTCAGATCAAGACCGGGGCACGGTTCGTGCGGGGCGCTCAGACAACTGACATTGACTTCCGTCAGAAATTCGAACCCGGCTGGGGGACTACATTTCAGGTACAGCGCGCCCGGTTTGACCAAATTCTGGCAGATGCGGCGGAGCGTGCGGGCGCGGAGATGTTCTATGACACGCAAGTGGTGGACGCCGATATCTCAGCACAGAATGCGTCGCTGACGCTGCGCAATGAGGATGGTCGAACAACGTGCCTCAATGCCGATTTTGTACTGGACGGTAGCGGGTTCGGGCGGGTTTTGCCCCGACTTTTGGGGCTTGAGACCCCGTCAGACTTGCCGTTCAGGGGGGCGTTGTTCACTCATATCGAGGATGGCATCACCGATCCGGATTTCGACCGCAGCAAGATCGTGATCACCGTGCATCCGCAGCACCCCGAAGTCTGGTACTGGCTGATCTGTTTCTCTGACGGGACCAGTTCGGTTGGCGTCGTGCTTGGGGCAGCGCACGACTTGGGGGAGGGCGGTGATGACCATACGGACCTGCTGTGGAAATGGGTCAACGATACCGATTTGGGACGCTTGCTAAAGGATGCACGCGCGGTTCGACCGACGGGGTGTATTCGGGGATATTCCAAGAATGTCAAATCCTTGCATGGCCCGCGATTCGCCTTGCTTGGCAATGCGGCCGAGTTTCTGGACCCGGTTTTCTCAAGCGGTGTAACAATTGCGCTGCATTCGGCCGACCTGGCCTGCGAGGTTCTGCTGCGGCAGCTCGAGGGTACTGAAGTGGATTGGGATCGCGATTTCGCGATCCCCTTGAAATCCGGTGTGGATGTTTTCCGAACCTTTGTGACCAGTTGGTACGATCAAAGCCTGCAAGAGGTGATCTTCAATCACCCGAGCGAGATCAACAATGTCACCCGGATGGTTACGTCGATTTTGGCTGGATACGCCTGGAATCGCGATAATCCTCTGGTCAAAAAACCGGCAAGCGGTTTGGCTGCGATCAGAAAGATGGTCGCCTGATGCGCCGGTTTTTGGCAGTTTTTTTTGCATCGGTTCTGGCAGCCTGTGCGGGTCCGGAGCCTGAAGCGCCGCAGGAAGCTCCAGTGTCCGTTCTACCGAACGAACCTCCGGTTGCATCAGAGCGGGCGCAGTCTGAGAGTGCACCGGTGATTACGCCGAACAAGTTGGTATGGCCAAAGCCGCCGCTGAAGCTTCAGCAAAAGCTGACGCTTGAGGTCGATGGGCGGACGCGGCAGGCGACGGCGTTTCTTAGCCTTTCGGGCGAGGTGATCGAAATGCAGCTGTTTGACCCACTTGGATTGCCAATGGGGTCGTTGAAATGGGTGAATGGTCAGGCTGCGCCGAACAGCGCTAAATTCCTGCCCGCACAGATATCGGACCGTCATATCCTGGATGACATTGTTCTGGCCTTTTGGCCGTCGGATGCTCTACTGCCCTTGATGCGGCGAGATCTGGATTTGAAGGTGGACAGCCATGACCGCATGGTCAGTGAAGGGTTGCAGCCACTGGTTACTGTCACCTATAGCGAACCGCCTGACTCGACTGAGCTGACGATCAATGACCAACAACACGGCTACACCCTAAAAATCTCTTCTGTAGAATTGTCATGACCGCACAACCGTACTTCCTAAACGATCTGGGAATCACCTGCGCATTGGGGCAGGGGAAGCAAGTCGTGGTGTCGGCGCTATTGGCCGGGGATCGATCCGGGATGCAAACAGATCCAGGTTACTTGCAGCGTGGAGAGACGGTTGTCGGCATTGTGCCGAACTTGCCCTCGTTGCCGAGATCGGACAAGTTCGCGACGCGCAGCAACCGCATCCTGTATAGTGCGTTGGTGCAAATCGAGGACTCGGTTGCCTGTGCGGCCCAACGCTATGGTCCAGAGCGTATCGGCGTGGTGATCGGTGCCACGACAAGCGGCATTGAAGAAGGCCGGTTGGCTCTGGCTACTGCCCATGCTGATGGTGCGTTTGCGTCCGATTTTCGTTTGGAAATGCAGGAACTGGGCAATCCGGCGGACTTCGTTTCCACGCTTTTCCAGCTTCAGGGTCTGTCTTTTACGGTGTCCAACGCTTGTTCATCAGGGGGCAACGCGCTGGCCAGCGGCGCGCGCTTTCTGGCGACCGGGCAGTGTGATGCGGTTATCGTTGGTGGGGTCGACGCGTTGACCAGTCTGACTCTGAACGGGTTTGATGCGTTGTCGTCGATTGCGCCTGGGCTGTCCAACCCGTTCTCGGTCAATCGCAACGGCATCAATATCGGAGAAGGTGCCGCAGTTTTTTTAATGACGCGCCAGCATTCTGACGTAGCGCTTTTGGGGTGGGGCGAGACCTCGGACGGGTATCACATGAACGCTCCGGACCCGTCAGGGCGGGGGGCGTTAGACGCCATGAAAAAGGCGATGGATATGGCCGGGTGCGATGCAGGTGATATCGCTTATGCCAATCTGCACGGAACCGGAACGAGAGCAAACGACGCGATGGAGTCGCTGGCTGTCGCTCAGGCGCTCGGGCATGACGTCCCGGTAAGTTCGACGAAGCCAATGACCGGTCACACGCTTGGGGCCGCTGGCGCTATTGAGGCCGGATTTTTATGGTTGTTGTTGTCTCGCTCTCTGTCGGATACAGAGCTGCCGCCGCACCTTTGGGATGGACAGTTGGGAATGGATTGCGAACCGTTGAACTTCGCCACATTTGGCGAAACTGGTCCCACTAAACATGTCGCCTCAGCGATGCTCAGTAACTCATTCGCTTTCGGAGGCAACAATTGCAGCCTTGTTCTGGGCAGGAGCTAACAGCCATGACCAATCCGACACCTGATTTACACGAGGATATCGTTCAGTTCATGCCGCACGACCGGCCGATGGCGCTGTTGGATCGGCTGGTCGAGGCCCAAAACGGGCGTCTCAAGGCTGAGGTTCGGATTGAGTCGGATTCAATGTTCTATCGGCCAGACGAAGGCGTGCCGAGCTATCTGTCGCTGGAATACATGGCCCAAGCGGTTGCGGCATTGGATGGTTTTTGGAAAGCGCAACGCGGCAGTGCGCCGTCCATCGGCTTTTTGCTGGGGACCCGCGCAATGCCCTTGTCCCGGCCCTTTTTTGATGTCGGAGAAGTGCTGACCGTGACCGTGGAAGAACGATTCAACGACGGGAACATGGCGTCGTTCGATGGACGTGTGGACAGTGGATCCGAGACTGTCGCCTCTGCCACACTTAATGTTTTCAGCCCGGACGGGTCCGAAGTGACGAAGGAGTCCGAAGATGCCTGAACGTATTCTGGTCACAGGCGCGAGCAAAGGTCTGGGGGCTGCGATAGCCCAAAAGCTGGCGGGCGACGGGTTCGAGATCGCGTTGCACTACGGGCGCGACCGCGCGGGCGCAGAAGCTCAGGCCGAGGCGATCCGTGGCCAGAGTGGCACGTGCAGCTTAGTCTCTTTCGACGTCTCCAATCGCGAGCAATGCCGGGACGTCATCGAACAGGATATCGTGCAGAACGGGGCCTATTACGGGGCAGTTCTGAATGCTGGAGTGACGAGAGACGGCGCTTTTCCCGCCCTGACCGGTGAGGACTGGGACGGTGTCGTCGATACCAACCTGAACGGGTTTTACAACGTTCTTCATCCTTTGTTGATGCCGATGATCCAGCGCCGTAAGCCCGGGCGAATTGTCACGATGACGTCGGTCTCGGGGATTATTGGCAACCGGGGGCAGACCAACTATGCAGCATCGAAGGCCGGATTGATTGGGGCGTCAAAGTCTCTGGCCATTGAACTGGCCAAGCGCAAAATCACTGTGAACTGCGTGGCACCGGGTGTCATCGAGACCGCCATGACCTCGGAACTGCCAAGCGACATGGTCAAAACCCTGGTTCCGATGCAGCGCGCCGGTCTGCCGGACGAGGTGGCAAATCTGGTGTCTTTCCTGTGTTCTGACGGTGCCTCCTACATCACCCGGCAGGTGATCGCCGTGGACGGAGGGCTGCAATGACGCGCAGGGTCGTCGTAACAGGCATGTCCGGCGTCACATCTCTGGGCGAGACATGGGGCGATATTCGGAATCGGATAGAACAGGGGCAGACCGGCATCCGCTACATGCAGGAATGGGATGACTGTCAGGATTTGAACACCCGGTTGGGTGGGCCGATCGACACGTTCGAACCGCGGGACCACTATAACCGCAAGGCGCTCAGAACAGCCGGAAGGGTGGCCGCGCTGTCGATGTATGCCTCTGAGAAAGCACTTGAGGTGGCAGGTCTGAAGGACGACCCAGAGCGCCTGCACACGGGGCGCGCCGGGGTTGCCTATGGCTCATCCTTCGGCAACGTTGATCCGATCATCGATTTTGCCCGCCTGCTGACAGATCGCACAGCGCGCAACTTGAACGCGGCAAGCTATGTACGCATGATGAGCCACACTTCAGCTGTCAATATCGGCATCCATCTGGGGCTGACTGGTCGGGTGCTGCCGACATCATCGGCGTGCACCTCGGGCAGTATGGGGATCGGGTTTGCCTATGAGGCGATCCGGGATGGGCAGCAGGACATCATGCTTGCCGGTGGGGCCGAGGAAATGAGCGTCGGCATGAGTGCCGTCTTTGATACGCTGTTCTCCACCAGCGCCATGAACGATCATCCGGGTCAGACGCCACGACCTTACGATAGCGCCCGTGACGGTCTGGTGATCGGTGAGGGAGCTGGAACTTTGGTCCTCGAAGAGCTTGAACACGCCACCGCGCGCGGTGCGCCCATTTTTGCAGAAATCGTTGGTTTTGGCACCAATTCGGACGGCAGCCATGCGACGCGACCGCAATCCGAAACGATGCAGACCGCCCTGCGATTGGCCTTGCAAGATGCAGGACTGGAACCGGAAAGCATCGGTTTCGTAAGTGGCCACGGAACCGCCACGGATGCCGGTGACATTGCTGAAATTCATGCGACCTCAGCCGTTTTTGACCGTGCTGTCCCCATGCACTCGCTCAAGGGGCATTTCGGACACTCGCTTGGGGCCTGTGGAGCCATCGAAGCATGGCTGTCAATTGAAATGATGAATGATAGCTGGTTCCCGGCGACGGCAAATCTCTCAGATCCTGATCCAAGATGCCTGGCGGTCAGCGCCGCGACCCCCGATTTTCTGATTGGCGCGGCGCGTGAGATCCGACCCCAATATGTGATGTCAAACAACTTTGCCTTTGGCGGGATCAACACGTCCCTTATTTTCAAGAAGGTCTGATCGGAACTCATGCAAGATGCACTCTCACCGATCCTGGTGACCGGAGGGGCGGGCTATGTTGGGGCCCATCTGGTCCGGCATCTTCGGTCCCGAAACTGTGACGTTGTGGTGGTGGACGACCTGTCCAACGGTCGGCGCCCACGCCTGCCTGATGACGTGCCGGTCTATGAAACCTGCATTGGCCGGGTAGACGAGATCACACGGATTCTTCGCAAGCATCGCTGCCGCACTGTGGTGCATCTGGCGGCATCGAAATCCGTCGCAGAATCGGTGCGCGATCCTCTGGTTCATTATCGAAACAACCTGTCGAACAGTGTTGCGCTGTTGGAGGCCTGCACGGCGGCAGATATTCGGCAGTTCCTGTTTGCGTCTTCGGCTGCCGTCTATGGCGACGTGCCCGGAGGGATCGTGACAGAGGACGCCAACCCTCTGCCGAAATCTCCCTATGGAATATCCAAGAAGATGTTCGAAGACGTGCTGCAGTCTTCGGTCGAACATTACGGGATGACTTACGCCATTTTGCGCCTGTTCAATGTGGCTGGCCGCGGCGCGTTCATGGCCCACGAAGACATTGCTGGAAGTGAGCCCAGCCTTCTGGACGCGTTGGCCGCGTGTCGGGTGCGGGCGGGAAATACCGACAAGATCGAATTCCAGATTCTGGGCAATGATTATGACACCGAAGATGGCACCTGCGAGCGCGACCTTATACATATTGACGACGTGACCGAGGCGTTCTGGCGCAGCCTCCTGCACATCGCTGAGACCGGTAAGAACCTCGTCGTCAACTGCGGCAGTGGGACGAGCCGGTCAGTGAAACAGATTGTGCACCGGTTTCGCGACAGGCATGCGCCGTCGATCACACCGGTCTACGCGCCCAGACGTAATGGTGACATCGCAAAGATCTGTGCAGACATCAGCGCATTCAAACATGCCACGGGATGGGAACCAGTCCACAGCGAGCTTGACAAGATTCTGGTTTCTATTTCCGAACCTTCGTAACGAGCCTATTCAACGCAAGAAGAGCCAGCTATCGCCATCCTCTGATGGGGACAACGGGTTCTGGTAATCTTATCGTTTCTCAAATCGAGAAATCGGGCTTTGCGCTTGCGCAGGGGCCGTTTCTTTTTTGTCGATGGGGGGAAACCTCAGCGCAGAAACTGACGCTCTCGCGACAAGATTTGGACCTAGGAGATGGCATAGTTGGTGCAATCGAAACCCGAAATGTTGTAATGGTATGAGGTGTTTCGGCGGCGCAAAGCGTGTTAACGGCGCCCCTCGCGGGAGCGGCACGCCGGGGAATATCGCTTTTTTTCTGATGGTTAGTGGCGGAGAGACAGGGATTCGAACCCTGGGTGGGCTTGCACCCACAACGGTTTTCGAGACCGTTTCTATAGGTGGTTCGGCGAGTTTGACTCCAATAAAATAAGGGGCAGGGCGACTTTCTCAAAAGCAAAATCGGCATAGTTCGCGGCATGGGTTGGCATAGTAACATGTCATAGTAAATTGGCAGGGTAACGTCGTCGTTTTAACGCCTTTCGGCCAGACGCCCGGAGGCCAACTGAGAGTGACACAAACATGGCATTCTGCGATGCTGAATGGGAACAGGTATGTCAAAGCAAAGCAAGTTTATCTCCAGGGTATTGCGCCATGAGCCGGAGGCTGCCGGACTTTCTTTACTGCCTGGGGGGTGGGTGCGCATTGAGGATCTGCTGCAGGGAATGAAACACGCCGGACATTGTTTGAGCGTGCAAGAGTTGCACCAACTGGTCGAAGAAAACGACAAACGACGGTTTTCGATTTCCAGTGATGGAACTCTCATTCGGGCGGCGCAGGGACATTCCGTTGATGTGGATCTGGGTCTCGAGGCTATTGAGCCGCCTGAAGCCTTATACCATGGCACAGCTCGGTCGAACCTGGAGAGTATTTTCAGTGAGGGTTTGAACTCAGGTCGCCGGCAACAGGTTCATCTATCTCCAGACTATGATGCAGCGAAAAGAGTGGGGCAAAGGCACGGGAAACCCACTGTTCTGCGGGTCGGATCCGGTGACATGCATCGAGCTGGCCATCTATTCTATCGAGCAGACAATGGCGTGTGGTTAACGGATATGGTCCCGGTTCAATTTTTAGGTTTTAACTAAGCTTTTGCTTCCTTTGAGCCACCGGTTGCCTCTGACCTGTGCTTCTCGTCAGCTATGGCCTCCGCACTCTCACGGCACCAGGAAGCAGATCTATTAGCTTTTTCTTGGAGCAATATTTCGATGCGATGCTCAAGCACTTTGGCTGGAACAAATTCATTTATAAGAGCGATCAGATCAGACCGGTTTAGTGCCATTAACTTGTTGTCCATACAGCTATGATACATCGCTGTGCTGGTTAAGGCCAAGCGAAGAAAACTCGACTGGCATGACTTCAATTGCATTGCCAAAGGACGGGTCACCCAAACATGATCAGCGGCTGGAAGCGCGAAGCGATCCCGAACCTTGTGCAGAACTGCCGCGTCATCCCGGGTATCGGCCGATTTGCCGGCATCAATGAAGTCTCCGAGACACCCGAGTTTGGCTCTTGGCCTTGCAGATTGCAGGCCGCGATGGCGTCTTGAACTTCGGCTCCACCGCGCCCTCGCGCAGGTACTTTCTGATGGTGTTGCGAGACAGGCCGGTGCGCCTTGAAATCTCGCGGATTGGCATTTTGTCACGCAATTCCCAGCGTCGGATAGCACTCAAAAATCTCATGTCGATCACTCCATATCTCCCCGACCGAATCCGTCAGGGCAATGTGTTCACATGGGTCAATTCTCAGTGAAAATTTAGCAGCCTACCGGGTCACTTCTCAGCGGAAATCAACAGCAATATCGACATAGAGCGCGGCTTGGGCTGACATAGATACTCGTAACAGTAATTGGCCGCTGAAATTGGCTTTGCTGGAGCCTGAGGTGTGCGGGGAAGATCCCGATTGCTGCAATGGCAGTTACTTGAGGCGGCGGAACAGAGGCAGCGATCAGACCAAGCCCGATCCCTAAAAGCTTACTTGCAGTCATGTCATTTCATCGGCTCCAAAGTTCGGAACACTATGACCAGCACTAATGACCTCATGAACTTCTCTGCGGGTAGGACTTGTCGTGAAAGCCAGCATCAGTTTGCAATTTAACCAGCCCGATCTGCAATTTTGACCATCAAAAATTTGCCACTGTTTTTGAGGCAGTGGCAAATTCAATGAATCCGGGAAGTTTCGCGGTTCAGCGCCTTGGCGCACGCGCTCCCCACAAAGCTGGCGTGTGCCAAGGCGCATTGGTCCGTCACGACCAACGCAAGTTTTTTTATTCGCTATAACGTAGTCTTGGCAAAACTGCTTTGGTCAACCCAGCTGCTTTCGGTTTGGGTGTCTTGGATGTTTAATCCTAAGTAAGGCAACATTCTGCGTTTGTTCAGTTGTTCGCGATTTTTTTGGTGACTTGAGCCCAGTTTGGAATACACGTAAGACGGGAATGAGGACAAGCTACGCTCTCGGGTTTTGGGCCTAAAAAGCGAGTGGGCGCCTATGTGGAAACGCGGATCTAATAGCGCCAAAGGATTCACTCTATGAAGACTATCGAAGAAAGCGGGTCGCAGACAATTACGACAGGTGAAGCGATCGAACTAAAAGAGCCCTGTCTGGTGCGTAACACAAGTGGGAGCTTTCTGGGGAGTCATCTTGAGGCACTTAGGTTTGTCGTCGAGAATGCAACTGAGATTTCGATCGCCGTGGCTTTTCTCAAGGGAAAGGGGCTCAAGAAGGTTATTCGTGCGTTCCGGGAACGCCTCGCTGCTGGTGCGAAACTCGAGATGTTCATAGGCCGTGACTTTTGGTTAACCGAACCTGAGGCGCTTAAAGAACTCCTCTACCTTTCCCAGCAATACTCTGCGCTCAAAGTATACTTGGTCAAAAACACTAAAGGATCGACTTTTCATCCCAAAGTCTATGTGGGCACAGGAGCGGCAGACGCACGGATTTTGCTTGGCTCGGCGAACCTCACAGGAGGAGCTTTGACTAAGAATGAAGAGATGTCATTGTGTTGGAAACTCGAGCTGAACGATCCGTTGCTCACACAGATAAACGATGTATTCACCTCGTATCGATCCGACGACATATCCGAAGAACTTGATGCAATCGTGCTTGAACAGTACCGTTCCAGGTATAAAATCGCGCTGGACACCCAGCGCCGGGTCGAGAAAGAGATTGATAGTGCTAACGCCTCTATGTTCGACTTAACGACGCTGTCTTCTCTCTTCAAGGAATTTCGCCAAGACCGTCTGGAGATGGAAGCGCTCGAGAAGAGGAGGCTCGACCGGCAACGCGCACTGCTGGTTCAGCAAGAAATCGCAAGTATGGCCGCGCAACGAAAACTATCACAATTTGATAGAAAGAAATTTCGATCGCTCTTCCGGAATCTTGTAACTTCTGGCGATGGGCATAGTCACCTCTGGCATTCTGGTGACATTCATAGACGCGGGCAGGCCGTGCTTACCCAGCCGTCAAAAGCCATAAAATTGTTTGCGATGGCGGAGAAGGCCGCGAAACTCCCGGTCAAAGAAGGGTATGCAAAAATGCGGGAACCTGCCTCCACTACACAGGGTGTGGGGATCAATATGGTTTCAGAGATGCTATGCACGTTTGCGCCAAAGCAATTTGCCGTGTTTAACGGCAATACTGCGGCTGCATTGCGCGCAATTGGTGCCAACCCACCAAGGTCGATAAGTCTTTTCTCACCGGATGCATATGGTCGGGTTTGCGAAGTAATAGAAGCGGTGCGCCGACGCACCGGAGGAGAAGACCTGTCGGATGTGGACGCGTTTCTGAACTGGGTCTATCAAAACAAAATTAAAACCGTAACCAATCGGTGAGATGTTTTCGCGAGCCTTAGAAATCCATTTTTCAAGCGCCACGCGCGCATTAGGGTTTCAGCGCGGTCGCAAAGGATTCAGTGATTGCATTGGTTAATTGAATTCCGGATGGCTTTCTGCAACACCATAGTAATCTCCGAAAAGACGTTGCTAACACATACACTTAACAAAATTGAGTTGACGCCAGCGGACAATGCCGCTGCCGCATTAGGGACCCCATGTATCTGGCATCACTTACGATTAACAATTTTCGCCGCATAATATCTGCAACTATAGAATTCGAGCCAGGGCTGAAGCTTTGCTTCAGAGTTTATCAAACACCGATCCAAACCGAGGAGCGAACAATCGCTCATATGTTTTTAGCAAGTAGGCGTCGGTCATGCCTGCTACAAAGTCACATATCACCCTCAGGCCATCGCCTTCTGCTTCATACTTTTTGAACGTGTCTGTCGGTAGCAAGCGCTTTGGGTCGGATTGAAGGGCTTCAAAAACGGAAACGACCATGCTTTGCCCCTTGAACTCCAAATGCTGGACGCTTGGGTTTTTGATAACCTCAGAAAAGACCAGTTTTTTCAGAGATTTCAAGAATTGAGCTTGGGGTGAGGCCAACTTTGCACGGAATTTAAGGAGTGGCTCGTCAAATTGGCTGTACTCATCATATTCGATTGCCGTGATGAAGTGGTGAACCAAGCGACTTATATAGCGTTTTCGGGTGTTGGTGGCGCCGAATAGGCCATCAAGCATCCGGCCATAGACATCGTTCTCGCTTTCCCCTGGATACTTTTCTTTCAGAGCGTTGAGGAAGGATGAACACTTATCTTCTGGGATATATTCCTGAAACTGCGTTGCAGAGATCAATTTCAGAGCAACGGCATCTTCAAAATCGTGCACTCCATAAGCAATGTCGTCCGCGACGTCCATGATGCTACAATCCAGGGACTTATGCATTGAAGCATTATGCTTACCATCTTCTTTCTCAAGTGACTGGAAATGGTCACGGTCTGAGCCAGAAAGCGGCTCGAGGATCCAAGCTACTACATCATTCTCGGTATTCAGGTAACACTTAGGGGGCGTGGAAGCCCTGTCATCAATTATCTTGAGCGTCGAAGGAGATTCTTGCAGTCTTGGTTGAAGCGTGGAGTTTTCGGCTTCTGAGAAGCTGACGGGATACTTCAGTATTCCGAGAAGCGAACGCCTTGACAGGTTTGCGCCTGCATCTGCGGAGAAATTCTCAAGGCGAGATAGGATCCGGAGAGTCTGCCCGTTTCCCTCGAACCCCCCAACCCTTTCTTTGTCAGCAGTTCGCATGCAGTAGTTCAGTGCGATTTCACCGCCATGGCCGAAAGGGGGATGCCCCAAATCATGGGAACATCCTATCGCTTGAATAGTGCTTCGGTCAGGTAAGTACTTTGTAGCGTCATGTTTAGGACTCGACTTAGCCAATTGCTTGACCAGACCTGAGCCGATTTGTGCGACTTCAAGAGAATGGGTCAATCTGGTTCGGTAAAAGTCACTGTCTCCCAGGTTCAGAATCTGTGTCTTCCCTTGCAACCTACGAAATGATGCAGAGTGAATTACCCGGGCATAATCAATGTCGCCCTCATCTCGCGCATCCTCTTGTTGAGCATCCCACGGCTCTCTTCGATCTAACCAAGTCATGCTAATTGCTCATCCTTGTAGTAATTGATTTTATGGCGAAATAACTTGTCTATCGCCGAGATTGCCGCGCGCTCGGATAGTGGAAGGTTAGTAGCGCTGCTTCGAGGCTTCGTGAGACTCGTTTTGCATCGCCGGGTAATGTTCAAATCGCAAAAGATAACTGGCGAGACCCTTTCAGGGATTCAACCTGCCAAATCCACCCATCAAATTCGCGCCGAGAAACAGACAATAAGTCGGCTGCATAACAAAACACGTGCTTCAAGAAACCATAGTCATCAGCATCAACGCCCACGCGCTTAGCGAATGTGCGGATGTGACGGTCTACCGCAATCGACTCGATGCCAATAAGGCATGCCAAGTAATCAACCGTCTTTGGACCTACGCCATTCACCTTTTGAAAGGCCGCTCCAAACTCGTCGGTCTTATATTTTTGTTTGAGGTCTTCGACGTCCTGAACGTCTTCGTAATACAGAAAGGCAACGATCCGTTCGAAGCGAGCGATTTTTTGGTGATGGCTCCACTGAAGGAAGGCACCTGTTTCACCATCGTTAATAATCCCGATAAGCGCGGAAATTGTATCAGCTTGCGGATGCTGGTTCAGAATGTTTGTTACTCTGGGCCGAACAACCGTAGAGTAGCGTAATCCCGCCTGAAGAGCGGTGTCCGCCAATACTGCCCCCATATGGTTGCAAACCATGCGCTTCGTCAGGCGGGCTTCCGTTAAGCCTTGGTTGCTGGCAAAGTCAGCAACCTTCCTCGCAGCCGTTAGCACTGCTATGGGATCATGTTCACATGAACGCGTCATCAAAGTAGCCCCGTTTGCCGGAGTGCTGCTAAACGTTCTACGCAATTTGGGCAAGCCCCGCAGGGTAGTTTGCTCGAGGCTTGACAAGAGAATGTTCGACCTATCGGAACGCCCAGTTTTTTAGCGTCACGAACTACATCTGCCTTGGAAGCAAATCTATAGGGTGAAAAAAAGCGGACGGGTCCGACCGCTTCTGTTAAGCCATCAAGTTTGTTCAGAAACTCAGCAGTGCAATCAATTTCCTTAGCGTGGTTGCTATTTATGAAACCTGTGTAGACTTCACGGATGCCCAGGGTTTGAGCTCTGGCTGCAGCAGCGGAAAAAAACAACATGGTTCTATAGGGAACATAAAGATCGTCGTCTTGAACTTCATCTGACCACAAGTTGGGTTCGTCGATCAATCGTGAAGTGGAGCCCCTGAACAGGTCAGAAATTTTGTTTCGTTCAGGAGGCATAACCCCTTGAGGCATGACCTCATTCAGTCGGTTCCATTCGATTTCTACGCAGTGCTGACCGTAGTCAAAGAACACAGGAACTACAGATTTTCCTTCTGATACAAGTCGGTATGCAACAGTGGTTGAATCCAGACCACCGGACGCTAACAACAGCGTTCGTGTCATTTCTTGGTGCTCCGCAACTTCGATAGACAAGAGAACAAGCCGTTAAGGCACTCCCCCAATGAATCCGAAAAAACTTCACTACCCGCCATAACCATGGTGTTCTTGTTTTCACATCGTGGGTCGTAGGTGATCACTGGCGTTCTGGATTTCAGGGCATAGCCGATTTCGACCAATGTGCCTGGGTCCTTCTCCAATGGTACTGCAAAGACAACGTCACACTTTTCAAGCAGGGCTAAGTCCTTATTGTAAACCTCACGCAGCGTATGGATGTCGGCTGGGCGAGCAACTTCACCGTTTTCTTGAACAGGGCGTCGCACGTTGAAATTATGATATTCCAGAGCGGACACGGCTTCATCCAATTCATGCTTGTCGATGTAAGAAAAATCGGGTGCAGCAAGATAAATGTTGAACGCAGTTCTTTCGTGCCAGGGCAATGATACTCCACCCAGCGATCGCACCAATTCCATTGGCAGTTTCAAATCTCGTTGAACGTCTCGACGTAGGTCGTCAGGGTATGTCGTTTGAGCGTATCGTGTAGCAGCCTGTGCACCGCGCCAGGTTGCTTCGTTAACACCAATGGGTGCCAACGCGGCCACCACAGCAGCGTATACGTCACCGACACCAACCGAGTTTACTGTTGCTCCAAGTGTAGCTTGAATCTCTTCCACACCACCCTCGATTAGATTGATGAGCCTGCTTCCCCCTCGGTTTTCCTTCAGCAGAAGGTAGGATGCATTTGCGGATCTTGCTGCTTCCATCAGTGGGTCTAAGGACTTGCCACCCAACGCACCAAAAAGGTCGGACGAGGTCGAAATCACTATAGTCTGAATGCGATCCTTGAAGCACTCCAGCTCAAGAAAAGACTCAACTCCGTAGGCAATATCCATAGTGACATCCGCATTGGATCTTAGGAGTTCACTTAATGTGGATAGTGAGAACTTGCCTGGGAAAACAACGACCTGTTCAAATTTTTCTAATTGGTTTCCAACTTCCAGCATGGAAACAGATTTTCGCTCACGCAGGAGTTCTTCATATCCTTGGTGGCCAACTTCAGTGACATCGGAAATAAAAACAACATTGGGAGAGTTGGAGATTTCGCCAAGCCAGATAAACTCAGTGCAACCGTGCGCATGAAGATAATCTGTCGCTTCTTGGATAAGATAACTTGGGCAAATAGCAGCGACTGCAAATGGAATGCCGCAAGCCCACAGACCTCGAGCAGCATGAATAATACCGCCAAGGCGCATTTTGGGTGCGAGACCTTTTCCTAACTGAAAGAAGTCAACATAGACTTCGCCCACGACCAAAATCGGGTTTGGGTCAGTGACGTTAGGCAATTGTAAAATCTACGGTCGTTTGGGGGTTGGGGAAAGTGGATGAGCTTTGAACAATGCCAACGTAATTGAAGCCTTCGTTCAAGCATGCTGCGAGATAGTTAAATCGAGTCGGTAATGCCCCAACAACTACACCGTTTGCGTCCAACGCCACGATCCGTTGTGCAACGGTAATCGTTAGCTCGGTTCCCGGTGGCGGAACGGTTCCGGTGGTCGTGAAGTAGTCACACTGTCCGACCTCTTCTAATTCTGTCGAAAAGGCCATCGCACATTGATCGGTTCCGCTGCTGCCTCCTGATCCACCACTTCCGTTTGAACTTGAAGGCGATCCTGAATAATCCGAAAATCTACCAGAGCCACTGCTGCCCATTATTGAGTTCCTTTAGGGTTGAAGGTAATGAACTTTCATCAACCCTAAATGAGTTGTCTGTGACGTCAATCCAGGAAAATACCGCTTCGGTATTGTTTCAGAACCCGTCCTTCGATCCCCATCGTCAGCGAAACGCAGGAGTGCTTTTCATCAAGAATGAATTTGATGCAATGCGCAGCGTTTTTCGACTGGGAGCAGTGTTTGGAATCAGGAGCCTCAAACAACGCATGTAGTAGCCGAAATCGATCCATGCGAAAAATGACATCAGGCTGGCTCCACGATCGACGTGTTGCCGATGCTCAACGTTCCTTCACTCATCCAGTGGATCGCGACGCCGTTCAGAGGTTTGTCGGGCCACTTTTTGCGTACCATGGTGGCATAGGCCTCGATTTGCGGCTGGTAACTGGCAAAGCGCGCGACGGGATCGGGACAAGGGCCAGATTTGTGATCGATAATCAACAGCCCGTGTGGTCCCTCGGCGAGGCAGTCGAGAATGGCGTTGGTTTCCGATCCGTCGGCTGCTTTTTCCTGCAAGGGTAGTTCGAAGTGGAGCCTGCCATAGCCCTGTTCGATTAGCCATTGGGTCAGGGCCTCCGCTTGGGCGGCGATCTGCGCGATGGCTTTTTCGGGCAAGCCGGTCGCGGCGGCAATCCGGTCGACCTGATCGGGGCGCTCGGCCAGAGCTCGGAAAGCCAAGTGCCAGGCAGTGCCGCGCTTGGCTGCGCTGCTCGTGCGGGTCTCGGCGACGCCCTCTGCCAACTGCACAGTTTCGAGGAGCACGTCAGGTTCCTGTCCGGGGGCTTCGAGGGTTGAGGGGCTGCGGCGCCACGGCGTTCGTACACTGTCAGGCATGGTGCGCGGTAGGCCCAAGCGTAGGTGCGCTTCGCTTCCCGATTGTTCAGCTTCCGGGGGCTCTTCCGGCAGGCCCTCTCTGATCAGTGCGGCAAAGGACTGTCCGGCGACAGTCAATGTGTCATCGCCAGTTTCAAATCCGGCGCGATCTCGGAGCAGATCGACCATGCGCTCTGCTTGCTCGCGTGGTTTGGACCGTTCCCGAGGCATTGCGAGGATCAGCCGATCCCGCGCACGTGTCAGCGCGACATAGAGTTTGCGGGCCGCGTCGCGTTCGCCCTCGGGGCGGCGGGCCTCGGTGAATGGGGCTTGCGATTCCGGCGCTGCGAAATCGGGCAGGTAGCCCAACCCAGCATGATCGAGAACATTGTCGAGATCGTGGAAGGTATCGAAATCGGCCCGCAAGGTGCCCGGGCGCTCGGCGATCTTCTGATCCAATCCGGCGACAAGAGTGATTGGCCATTCGCGCCCCTTTGCGGCGTGCCAGGTGCAGATCTCGATCCCTGAAGCAGACCAGCCATCCGGGTCGGGATGGCGATCCCATTCCTTGGCAGATTGATGCGCAATCCATCCGAGGAAGACCTGTATCCCGGCACCGTGGAAGCCTGCGGCGGCGCGCAGGTCCTGTGCCATGGTGTCAAACTCCTGTGCTTCGGCCTCAAGGCGTGCCAGGTCAGCCAGCGCTTGTGCCGGTTGTGCCAACCCGGCGGCCCAGTCGCGTAGTTTGGTCGTACGCAGGATGGCAGCCAGGGTGTCGGCCACGGTGCGGGCAACTACGCCCTCATTTAGGGCGTTCAGAGAAACGAGCGAGACATGTGTGTTCAGCACCCCGTCAACGGCGTTGCGCAACGCGTCTTCCAGTGGTACGCGCGGTGGACCAAGGGTCAGCCATGTCAGCGCTGCGTGGATGTCGTCCGGATCCGCTGCCAACGCCAGCGCAGCGCGGGCGGCACGCATCGCGGGCGCTGTCAGCCAACCGTTCTGCTGGATGCGTACGGGCAGGTCATGGGCTTCGAGGGCGGCAGCAGCCGCGCTGGCCTTGGCGTGGGTATAGGTCAGAACGGCGATGTCGCTTGGCTTGGCTGGGCGCATCTCCTTGCTTGCCTTGTCATAGACCGGCGTTCCTGCATCCAGGATGTCAGCCACCCGATTGGCGATGCAGGCAACCGTGGTGTCCTTGCGTCCACCAGGCAAGTTCAGTAGCTCGAGCGCGGGCTCTTCTGTCGCCTCGCGTTGCGGGCTTAGCTGGTCGTACTGGTCGAAGAGCGTCGGGCCAAGTGCATTGACCATCTCCATGATCCGCGCTTCGGAGCGCCAGTTTCGGTCAAGCGGCGTGACCGCATCCGGATGCGCAGCTTGCAAGGCCTCTGACAGCCGTGGGTCAGCACCTTGAAAACCCATGATGGATTGTTTGGTGTCGCCCACGATCAGCGCTCGTTTTGCCCCCTGCGCAAGCTGCCAGAGCAGCGCGAACTGCACCGGGTTGGTGTCCTGGAATTCGTCGATCACAACGCAGTCGATTTCGCCCAGAACGGCATACAGAATCTCGGGGCGGTTGCGAAGAAGGGTTTCGGTCTCCGCGATCATGTCAGCATAATCGATTAGCCCGGACTGGCGTTTGGCAGTCTGGTAGGCCTCCAGCACCTGCTGAGCGCCAGTGACCAACGCGGTCAGATGCGCGCAGGCGTCGGCCAAGGGGCCAGGATGGCGAGGCAGTGCGCTGGCGGCATCAATGACGGACTGGGCGAGGGCGTCATAGCCTTCTGGAGTTGGGGTGCCGCGTTTCGTTAATCTGAGGCTGCGCAGTTTCTGCCATACCATCCAATCTTTTTCGAGGACACCAGGTCGGTTGGCCTTGCGCAGGATCTGGTGGTTTCTTGCGAACTCATCGCGGACAGACTTCTTTGCAGCAAAATGTGGAGCGAGGCTATCCGGAAAGACCTCCAACAAATCATGTAACGCTCGGCGCAATGCCGCGGTCAGGGCATCGCCATCCGCCTCAACCGGGCCGTAACCCTCGGCCAGCGCATCCAGAGCCGGCACCAGGATGTCCAGCGACTGCCCGCGCGCACCGAGCCCACGGATCAGGTCGACAGTACGAAGAACATCGGCACGAAATTCATCCTCGGCGGTGGTCTGCGTTGCGTGAGACCACGCGTAGCCGAACCGTTCGAGGTCTGCCATCAGTGGTTCCAGAGCCTCGCATCGGTGCATTTCCAAGCGGATCAGCAAATCGCGTTCAGGCTCGCTCAACAAACGACTTTCAGGGGAACGTCCAGCGGCGAAGGCATGCTCCGTGAGCAACCTTTGTCCCAACGCGTGGATCGTGCCCATGTAGGCGCGGTCGATTTCCAGCGCGTCGTGCAACCGACCGCGTCCCATCAGCTCACTGCGTACACGATTTCGCATTTCGGCGGCGGCCGCTTCGGTGAAAGTCACAGCAAGGATCCGCCCCGGCGCGACCTCGCCGCTTTCGACCCAAGCCCCCAACGTCTTCTGGATGTGATAGGTCTTTCCAGCACCGGCTCCGGCCGGAACGAGAGACAGTTGTGTCATTGCGCGTCCCCCTCAGTGGCGTCATCAGGCAGGCTGAAGGCTGCAACGAGTGGGATGTCGAGGGCATAGGCCTTTATCCCGCGCTCCTTGTCGAAAGACTTTGCGTCGTTCAGGTGATTTAGGCGGATCGTACCTGCGCCGACTTCGGCCAAGACTTCAGAAAGGTGCTCCATCGCGTTCACCGAAGCATCCTCACTCGTTGTTTCAACCCGAGGCACGTTGCCGCCAGCGGCATCAGACAGGACGGTCCCGTCACGCAACATATGGTAGGCGGTTATAACCTGAGATCCTTCGGCGACAAGCCGGGTGAGTGCGGTATCTTGCGTGGGGCGTTCGAGCATAGCGCGATAAAGTGCGACCTGAAGGTCCCAGCCCTTGGCCATACGGTCGCGCCGACCACCTGCGCTGGACCGTTTGTGATCAACCACCAAGATGCGCCCGTCGGGCAACTTCAGCAGGCAATCTGCCTTGCCATGCAGCAGCAGGCCCCCGTGTTCACCCGCAAGAAGGATCTCGTTATGCAGGACCTCGGCGCCAGTCTCACGCAGGAACCCCGCCCAGGCGCTGCAAATATCCCTGGCCTCGCGTAGCAGACTACTGCGTTCCGTAGTCCAGGCTGCATTGGCAAGCCAGTCGGCATGACGGCCGATCGCTGCGTCCAGCACGCCGGGTAGAACGTCGGCAATAGTGTGTTCATCCGGCACTGGTTTACCTTCCGCAAAGACATCTTCCAGAACCTGGTGCATCAGCGTTCCAAGTGTCATTGCATCCAGTGTATCAGGCGCCCAGCTGAGGTCCTTTGCGCCAAGTTCATCCAACAACCAGCCAAGGGGGCTGACCAGCAGTGTCTCCAACCGTGAGGGAGAATGCGGTAGCGGTGTGCCATCCGATGCGTCTCGTAGTCGTAGCAGGTCGAAGCCGGGCTGTTCTGTGGTGCCAAGTCCGCGCTGGATATGGAGCATGCCGCTTTCCGGCAAGGCAGGCGCGCCGCCAATCGGGACAGGGTTGGGTTTGATGGTTGTCACCGGTAATTCCTCCGGCTGGGTCGAACGCATTTCCTGGACAAGATCGGAGGGTTCCTCGGCGCCCAGCATTTGCGCGATCAGCGCCAAACCAGTCGAAGGGATTAATCGGTCGCCTCGTAAATCCAGTGCAGGGGCAAGCAACGTCAAACCTTCGGTCGCGGCACTCAGCTGGCGGCGGAAGAGTTCCAACCCACGGGCAAGCTTCTGCTGGCGCCCCTCCAGCTGAAGGCCACGTTCGCGGATCATAGCGATCTCGCCCTCGGTGAAAAATGGATTCGATCCTGGCGGACGGGGCCAGTTTCGCCCGGCCATTCCCAGCACAATCAACTGGCGTGCCGAACGCCAAGGGAGGGCGTTTTCCGTGAAAAGAGATACGCCCTCGACAAACCGGTCATATCCTTCCGAGGCAACAAGGTTTGGCGCTGCAATGCGGCGCAGAAGCGGCCAGTCGATGGAATCGCGCGTGACGGATTTTAGCGCTGCAATACGAGGGTGCAGCTTGGCCTCGGGCGCGGCCTGAGCGATGACGCCGAGCCGAGCAAAAAGTTGTTCGGGGTTGCTGCAGGGACGCAAGGCGTCGAGCAATTCGCGCGCCGGTCCGCTAAGGCTTGACGCAGTGCGCGACCACCCCCGATCGATCACGTCGCATGCCATCTTGCGGCCCGTCTCTGCCGGCCAAGGCATTCCGGGTGCGATACACAGGGAGGCAAGCGCTGTACGAGGTGTGGGGCCGCTAAGCAGGACCAGCAAAAGCGACAGTACTTCGCCCGGCCTGTCACGGATTACTGGTTGGGCGGGCAGCCCGGAGAGCGGCAGTCCGACCCGGTCGAAGGCCTCTTGCAGCGCCAGTTCGTAGGTGGGGCTGTCCGGGACAAGTAGGCCGATCTCGCCAGGGTGATCCGCTCGGCCATCGTCCAGATGGGTTTGCGCCAAAGCAGCGGCGCACTCGGCTTCTTCATGCGGGTCGCGCAGCCCGTGGCAGATGACGGACGCGTCCGGTGTGGTAGTCTCGGAGCGGAGCCCGAGGTTATCCTGAAGATGGCGCAACGCGCTTCCGTCGTCGGCCAAGGGCGCGGCTTGGATACCATCCACGCAGCCATGATGCGTGCGAAGAGCGTTGGCCAGCGCCGCCTCTGCCGGGGATGCAAAGGTGCAATCTTCGCCCACCAACGGCAGCGGTTCCAGCGCGTCCGCGACAGTGCTGCTCAAGACGTGCCGCCAAGTGTTCATAGGGCCGGGCAGGGAGCCGATGTCATACCACAGATTACGTAGCGCGGTTAAATGGGAGCGGGCACGTCCCTCGGGAAGATTCTCTGGCCGTACGTCAGATGGATCAATTCGCGGAGTGGCATGTGCAAGCGCGATCAGCCCAGCCTTGACCGCTCGCGCGGTCTCCTCAGGTGCAGCGGCGAAGCTCTCGGACCAAGGTGCACCGGTGCCGAGATGCTCGGCGATGTTAGCATTTGATATCTGAGGTTCCAGGTAGATTTCAGCCAGTAGATCGTCCGTCACGTAGCGCAGCGCGCCTGTTGTCGGGGAGCGGGTCATCAGGGGATCGATGCGCATTGCATACCTTTTCGAAACATAAGCGGTCGTTGGCTCACGATGGCGCGGTAGTGTGTAGATAGATGTTGTGGTACAGGCTTGGTCGGGAAATCCGCGCAACGAAGTTTGGCCACCAATAACCGGAGAGCGTCGAGCACCGGAACATCAATTTGGCAGCCCCATTGATAAGGTGAACAGAGGAGCGTCGGCGCCCGGCATTGCTTGAAAAACGCCGAAGCGAATTAGTTTGAGAAATTTGTAAAGATCTGGGGTGTCAGTGTAAATTTCTGTCACGGTTATCTAAGCGAACAATTATTGAAATATTGCGAGAGGTTTATACGACCACAAGACGAATTGACCTAACGAAGGCTCGCTTGTCAATTGCTGTTCTTCGTGGTTGCCTTCCTGAAAGGTAGGGCAAATTTGCCCATGATATTGCTCTTGGCAGAATAACACACTGGTGAAGAAAATCCTTAAACTTTCGGAACGTGCGTCGCACTATTAATTATAGAGGTGCTTTTCGGAGGTGACCCTGATAACAAGGCTCCACCAAATCAAGATTGTACAAGGTCTCGGGAGGTTGCAGGCAGCGTTGTTCCCAGAGGGTTCACATTAGCAACGAGCGTTGTTGTGTAGACTGTTGAACAATTAGGCCCGTTTGAAGGATATCCAGATCTTGCATTAGAGCCGATAAAGTTGTTGGGGCTGTTAGTTCGGAAGGGGGTTGATGCGCCGGATTTGGTGGCATTCTCGGTGAAAGTAGAGGGGCTTGTAGGACGTGCCCCCAATTCACCCGTTGTGGGCAAATCAGCTCAGAACACAACAGTTGAGGCGGATTAAAGTGTTTCCAGTTTACATAGAAGCATATCCGGCCTCGCAAAAGTAGCTCCAGCATTCTTGCGGGGTGTAGAGATCGCAGATTTCGCTGAGGGCGTCGAACAGCTCCGTGAATGATCGCGCTCCAATGCGCCTCAGGTGGGCTTTGAATTTTGAGTACGCCATCGCGATCGGGTTCAGGTCCGGGCTGTAGGGTGGCAGGAACAGGAACCAGCAACCGTGTTCGCGCAGGAGCGCTTCGGCCTCCTTGTTGCGATGGGTGGCCAGGTTGTCGAGGATCACGGCAGTGCCGGGTTCGATCACCGGGAGAGAAATAGCTGAAAGTTGGTGATGTGTAAAACACACGACTTGATCTGACATTTCTGCTCTTATGGAGCGCAAGCAAGGAGTGTCGATCAATGACAAGCATTCAGGAAAAGATCATCAAGCCGAAGCTGGGGCTGCTGGAATTGGCCAAGCAACTCGGCAGCGTTTCACAGTGTTGATTGTCACTGAGAACTGACCCGGTATGCCCATAAATTGTCACTGAGAATTGACCCATGTGAACACACTTCCCCGACGGTTTTTGTTGGGGGGATTTGGAGTGATCGACATGGGATTTTTGAGTGTCATCAGACGCTGGGCATTGCGTGACAAAATGCCGATACGCGAGATCGCCCGGCGGACGGGTTTGTCTCGGAATACTATCAAGAAGTATCTGCGCGAAGGCGCGGTTGAGCCGAAGTTCAAGACGCCCAAGCGTCCAAGCAAATTGGACCCATATGCGGATCGGTTGTCCGCTTGGCTTTTGATCCAGACGCGGAAGTCACGCAAAGAGCGGCGGACAGTGAAGCAAATGCATGCTGATCTGGTGAAGCTGGGATATGACGGCTCCTATGAACGCGTGGCGGCTTTCGCCCGGGCGTGGCGTGATGATCGGCATCGAGCGGAACAGACGACGGGGCGCGGCACCTATGTGCCTTTGGTATTCCAACCCGGCGAAGCGTTCCAATTCGATTGGAGCGAGGACTGGGCCAACGTCGGCGGTGAGCGGGTCAAACTTCAGGTCGCGCATATCAAACTGTCACACAGCCGCGCGTTCCTGGTGCGCGCTTAACTGCTGCTTTGATCTGCAATTCAAATCCCGGCTTGCAACCTGACATCGTTCAGGCGCTTGATCCGGGTCGTTTCAATCCCTGACCATGAGGAAAAATATGACAGAAATCACCCGCCATCATACCGCCAAGCGAATGAGCCAGATCGTTGAGCATGGTGATACGATTTATCTCGCAGGCCAGGTTGGCACCTCTGGTGCACCGGTCGCGCGGCAGACGCAGGATTGTCTGGACAAGATCGATGCGTTGCTCGCCGAGGTTGGAAGCGACAAGACACGCATTCTTCAAACGACCATCTGGTTGGCCGATATGAAGGATTTTGCCGAAATGAATGCTGTCTGGGATGCATGGGTGCCAGAGGGTCACGCACCGGCCCGTGCTTGCGGCGAGGCTAAGCTGGCAACCCCCGAGTATCTGGTGGAGTTCATAGTGGTCGCAGCTCGCTAACTGCTGTTAGCGAACAGACCTGAGAAACTCCGCAAGAACGTCGATGGCGACTCCCAGATCTTCCGAAGATGCGAATTCCTCGGGCCTGTGGCTCACACCATCACGACAGCGAACGAACAGCATTGCGACCGGGCACAGATCCGCCATTGCCGAAGCATCATGCGTAGCGCCCGAGGGCAATGACAACCCCTTGGCGCCCTTGGATCTGACTGCATTAGTCAAGACACATGACAATCTGGCATCGCAGGGCTGGGCTTGCTGGGAATATGTTACGGAGCACTCGATGGCCAAACCCATACTCGCAGCTATGGATTGAGTGAATTGATGCAAGTCCTGACCTGCTTGCAGGCGGTTTCCGTCCAGTGGAGAGCGAATTTCGACCGTCAGTCGTACAATCCGCGGTATCGCATTCGCAGGCGCATGTTGTAGATCATGCCATCGCCATCACCGATCAGCTCGACGAAAACTACGACCGCTACTCCGACGCCTGGCCCGTCAGCAATCTGGCTCCGGGAAACGCGCTCCCGCATCTCCGCAAAATCACCTATCGGAGAGGCCCTGAGCTACATTGCCAAACACTGGGACGGCCTGACTGTGTTCCTTGAAGATGGCCGTGTGGAACTGGATTCCAACAGTGTCGAGCGGACAATCCGTCCGATTGCTCTGAACCGAAAGAATGCACTCTTCGCTGGCCACGAGGCTGGTGCCCAATATTGGGCAATCCTTGCGCCGATGATCGAGACCTGTAAACTCAACGCCATTGATCCCCACGCCTGGCTCACTTAAACCATGTCCGCCATTGCAACCGGTCATAAGCAATCCGATATCAACAACCTCATGCCCTGGAACTATGCCGCGCACGTGTGATCGGCGCACCGCTTACGGTTCTCCGGAAGACAGCGACTTTTGAAGTGCCTGAAGATCGACCCGATTCGAATGTCTCCTTCGTATCTTGCGGTTAAGCTTATCTCCCACCGCACGGAATACGTCAGCGGGGCCTACCCCCTTTCTTTTTGGCGGCAGGCTAAATTTTAGGCTGAACCTGTTTGGCACGACAACTGGCCACAATTAGAGATCCGACATCGCCCTTCTGAGATCATGTGACCACTCGCAGTCGCCGACAAGTCTTCGAACAGCATCGTTCGTATGCTTCAAGACTTTTTGCAAGTAGTCTTTGTTTCCTTGATGAACGACCCTCCGGCCGCTTCGGCTTTTCTTGTCGACAGCCTCACCCGAAAACTCACGTCGGTCGGCTTGGGCTACTACCAGTTCTTTGATTTCAGGCATGGCTTTGAGTAAAGCAGGCAAGGCAACAGGCCGCAATTTAACGCTCTCGTTTGCGTCGTACCTGTCAAACATAAACATACTGTCTGAGTGTTTACTGAACTCTTCCAGTCCAGCTGTGTCTAATAGCGACTGAGGGACAGCACGCTCTGGGTATTCGGCCATATCCCAGACTGCGGTAACACCCGAGATCTTTTTGCTACCTTCCACGATCTGCATTACATCAAGCAACGCACGGCTAACGCGCATGCGATCCACCTCTGGTAAGTGGATTTTCTTAAGTTTTTGGTAGGCGTTATAGGAAACGAAAAGCGATTTAACTCGCAAAGACGTATTTACCGGCAACCCTCTTGAGGCTGCAAACGATGATAGCTCTATATTTCGACCCTGTTCGTTTGGCCAAGGGTACAATGTCTTAAATTTGCTGTCCGGCTTTTGATCGTAGAACCTCACACACCGTGCTTTGCTAAGTAACGCCACGGTTTGAGTTGCACTTTGGATTGCCTGTTGTAGTTCTGCCATTGGGGTCCTCAAAATCAGAAAAGTTGGGAAAAATGGTAGGTCCGACAGCGCCGCCAAACACTAAACGCTCAGAGACGTTCGAAGTAGGTGCCTTTCTCTCGCTCGGTGTCGGCGGCGTTGATCGATGTGGACGCCGATGCCTTGGATAAGCGTATTTTGGAACTTGTCGAGACCAAAGAAGATCGCATGCGAGTTTGGCTCGAGGAGAATGCAGAAACTCTTGAGTAGCGCACGTAACTTCACCGCACAGACACAGCGTGAAGTCCTTCTGGTTGCAGTTTCTCCGCAGCACAGGTGGGCACGCAAAACCACTGCCTCCCCAAATTGAAAATTGGTTTGAACAGGTCCCAATTGCATCAATTGTGGAGAAAGAAAACTTCGATGTGGAAAATTACCCTCAACGTTTCGCCTGTTTGAGTTTCTATCGAACTTCACAGATAACTGCGGCGTCTACTTGCGGCCAATGGATGTGATCTTCTGTGGTGTCTGACGTCAGCCAACGAGCCTAAGTAACGCATGTCCGATCTGATAAGCCAGATAGGGTGGAACTGCATTTCCGACTTGGTGGTATTGCTTCGTGCGAGGCCCGCAGAAGAAGTAATTGTCAGGGAACGTCTGCAAGCGAGCGGCTTCTCGTACCGTCAAAGAGCGGCACTGTTTGGGGTCTGGATGAATGAAGTAATGCCCATCCTTGGAAATATGGCTGGTCACAGTGCTCGAAGGGCGATTAGATGCTTGGGTCCGGAAACGATCAGCAAAGGCGCCTGTCGATCTGTTCCGGTGTTCGGGTTGCAGGAAAGCAGGGAACTGCTCCAGCTTCGGCGCGCGTCCGAATACTCGGGTCCAAGCCGCAGAGAACATGTAGCGTCCGAGATCACCGGGAATGTGCCCCCGAGTTTCGTGGTGCAGCGTGGTCGTCAGTCGCGGGTCATCAAACCATACGCGAAGATGGTCCGGCATCCCGATGGTTTCACCACGCCATTTACTTTGTCGGAGTTGCGGAAGATCGTTTGCCATCTCGATTGATTGAGCGATAGCGCGAAGCTCGTCAGGGATTTCTTCGGCAATGGCGATACGGGCAGCTTGTTCTCGCACCGTATCCTTCCATACGGCGTTGTTGTCATTTCTGCTGAGGCCGCTTCTTAGCGACCACAGACCGCAGATAGCTTCATCGACCGAGACCATTTTCTGCGTAGCGCCCAAGGGGGCCAGACCTGTCGGCAGATTACCCGCGAGGTCAGATCGAACTCCGAGAATTATCACCCTGTGTCGGGCCTGTGGAATCCCGTGCTCTTCCGCGCGGATTAGGAAGTCCTTGGCATTCGCACGTTTCGCGTCCAACGGGATCGGTTTTCCAAGAGGCAAAAGGCGATATCCGTCTGCTGCGCTTTCGAGGTCGTCGAGAACCCGTTGAAAAATGCCGCCGCCGTCAACCTTACTGGAGAGCATGCCCTTCACGTTCTCCATGATAAAGGCTGCAGGTCGTAACCGATTCAGTATTTTTACATATTCGCGATAGAGGTAGTGGCGAGTGTCGTTTTCAAGGATGTAACCTGCCTTCCCCATATTTCGGGATCGTCCGGCGAGAGAATAGGCTTGGCAGGGCGGACCTCCAATTAATATGGTGTCACCGTGATAGCTTTCGCGGTAGTTGTCGAGCTCGGTTGCGAGTTCGTCGAAGACCCCTTCCTCTCCGAGAACTTGTTGGCGCACTTCTTCCTCTGCGCTTTGCCATTGCGCGGGATATAGAGACCGCCAATCAGGCAGACCCAATCCGGATCTCAACGCGGCGTAGTATTCATTCGGCATTTCTTCGAAAGATCGAAGGAATGCACGAAGTCGCAGGGTCTGAACTGCTTGGTCATCCATTTCGACGGAAAGATGGATTTTCATCCTGTCGTCAGATTCCCGCCCCGCACGAGAAAAACCCTCCCCAAGTCCTCCGGGACCCGCAAAAAGATCGATGATGGCAAAGGTCTTTGGCATAGGTGCATCCCTCCGGCGGCAACTTCTACCAGGTTTTGGGTGGGGCGCCATATGGAAAACAGCAGTTAGCCATATAGATTTAAGGGATGGTGGATATCGTGGACAAGCAGACCCGGTCCCGAATGATGTCAGGGATCAAGGGTGCAAACACAAAGCCGGAGCTGCTGCTGCGCCGCGCCCTGCACGCACGCGGATTTCGGTACAAAATCCACGACAGGAAGCTCCCGGGCAGGCCGGATATCGTGCTGCCGAAGTGGCGTGTCGTGATTGAGGTGCGAGGCTGTTTCTGGCACCGCCACGAAGGCTGTCCCAAAGCAAACACACCGGCCACGAACGCCGCCTTCTGGCGGGAGAAATTCCTTTCGAACATCGCACGCGACAGGATGAATGCTGATGCCTTGCTGGCGAGTGGCTGGCGGGTCCTGATCGTGTGGGAGTGTGCGATCGGCCGGATTCTTCAGAAAAACGTAGTCGACGAGGTGACAGATTTTGTCACCGACGGCATGCAAACTGGAGTTCGACTGCATGAGATCGGAGCCGTCTGACTGGTTTGGTCGATGGGTAAACCCATGTTTCGATAGATATGATTTGGGCCGGATGAATAGTTGGACACTTAAACAATAATTATGACTCAAAATCGCCTTGTGGTGGTTCTCGTTTGGCCTGAATTCAGCTTAACATTGCCGAAGATTCGGATGCCAGAATTTTGGATTGACAGAGTAATTGATGAACTTGGCGAGTAAGGTTAATTTACGGACTGGCTGCGAAGGCAGTAACCCTCCCAGAGAGAAAAAAGCTTCCTTTCCTCTCCATGATGCAGCCCGCGAAGGCCGCCGGGATGTTGTGTATCTACTTTTGGAACGCGGTCACAGCGTATTGACTTTGGATGGCGAGGGTCTCCGGGCTTCTGACAGGGCACGAGAGGAGGGACATTTAGCGCTTGCCGATGAATTGAAGGGCCGCGAGGCTGAACATCCGCCGGTATCGTCGATACGCTCTGAGGTGGAAAGGCTGTCCACCAGAGAGTTGATCAACCTCGTTCAAGGCAAATCTGAAGCCGTAGCTGCGCTGATTGCTGCCGGGCGTATACAAGCTGTTGATGGAAAGGGTGACACGCCCCTGCATATCTGCGCAGCGCAAGGGCGTTTGCAGTTTTGCGATCAACTGATCAAGGCGGGCGCCGATCCTGCTGTGTCAAACTTCGAGCGCCGGAAGCCCCACGAGCGTGCTGCCGAGAATGGGCACACCATGTTGGCGGGGCTTTTGCGAAGCTTGTTACCGGAAGTTGAGCCAGTGAGCGCCGTCAATCCTTATCCGAAACAATCAAATGTGAAGACCGAGTCGATCACGTCGAGTTCGATTTCGGAATCTTCGGAGGATTCCTTCGATTTCGATGATTTGGATATGGATTTTTACGGAGAGGAAGAAGCTGAACAATTCCATCGAGACATCGAGCGCGACGATTACGTAGCCGAGTTTGAAGTCGTCGAAGGCCGGGTTGCGCGTCTCGGAAGTGATGACGGAACGGATATTGAATTCGATGACCTTGGCGAGGGTGGGTTTTGGATCGATGCTGAGGACATCGTGGGCCCCTTGCCGCAGACGGCGGAGTTCGCTGACGCGGCCACGTACAGATCGTTCCTCGATGTTCGCATGGGTCGTAAGTCAGCGTTTCAAGCGACCGCCCCGACGACGCGGTATTATGCAATTGCGGACAGCGCCGTAGTGCAGTGGGTAGAGAATGTAGTAGCCGAAGGTTCCTGCACGGAAGAGGACGTCGATGTTCTAATTGGAAGGATTCGAGGGAGTTTCAACTCTGAAGCAGTCAGGGCCAATTTGGTTCACGAGTTTACCAATATCGGATTGATGCAAGTCGATGACCATAGTCATGGTGCCGCAATTGTTGCAGGTGAAATGCCTGATCCCCAAGATATTGTCGATCTGCTCTCGTGTATCTGCAATGGATCGAACATGCGCCCCGGGCTGGAATTCAGGCCGCTGTCGGCGCGAATGGAGGCGCGACTCTTTCGGGAACTGTCGGAAAGCCAGAAAAAGATTTGCCGCGCGCTCGTTGCCGATGCCAAGCTTGTTTCGGCGGTTGTCATGCTTGGGGAGCGGATAGAAGCAGGTACTGTCGAACCCGGCTTGCTTACCGATCTTGATATTCAGCGTGGACGACAGACGCAGGACGCCGAAGTGCTCTCAGGAGCACTTTCCTATCTCGTCGGGTACCAGACTCTTCTGGAAGACGGTGACATCACCTCCGAGGATCGCGCGAAAGCAATGGAAGCGGTTTTGGCGATGAAGCTTTCACGGCTCGCCGTTGAATTGATCGAAGAAAGTGTGCGGGTCAACACCGAACTCGACGACGCTCGCGAACAGATCGTGGCTTCGCTCGCGGTTCGAGAGCGTTATCGTCAGGAGATACTACTGGGACACCTGCCGCTCGTCCGTCGAATGGCCAGCCGGCGCGAAGCACACATCGATGATATCGAAGACTTGGTGCATGATGGTGTTTTTGGACTGATGCGGTCGATAGACCTTTTTGAGACCGATCGCGGCCACCGTTTCATGACCTACTGTCAGTTCGGAGTCCGGCAATCGATCAGTCGAGCGTTGGATGACACTGGCTCGTTGGTTCGCGTTCCGGCACATCAAGCTGTTGTTTTGAGGAAAGTGGATCAACTTGAGGGAGGTTTCTCAGAAGAGTTACCGGCGGAGGCTGTCATCTCGCTGATCTCAAAAAAGATGGGAATCCCGGCAGAGATTATTCGAAAGTTGCGACGCGTCCCGAGAAGGCTCGTGCCGTTCGAAGAAACTGCTGAAGATCAACTGGACGTGGATTCCCCTCAATTCCGCGACTACCTTTCACTTCAACGTAGGGAAGTCATCGAGGATTTCCTAACGCGCATGCCGGAACGTGCCGCGGATGTACTCGTTCGCCGCTTCGGATTGCGCGAAGAGGATGAGATGACCCTTGAAGAGCTGGGGGCCATCTACGGTGTAACGCGAGAGCGCATCCGTCAGATCGAAGCAAAGCGTCTGGCCGATTTGGGCCACCCAGCTAACCAACGGCTGCTTCGGAGCCTGCTCTGAATGATAACCATGAAGACACGTAATGCACCACCGCGCGCTGGAATGTTGATCGAGTCCCTGCGAGGACTCGGTTACACCACTGCGACGGCTGTCGCCGATATCATCGATAACTCGATTTCCGCCGGGGCTCGTTCCGTGGATGTTCACTTCGAATGGGCCGGGCCGGATAGCTGGATCCGGATCACTGACGATGGTTGCGGAATGAATGATATGGAGCTGGAAAAAGCCATGCAACTTGGCGCCAGCGATCCGCGCCATGAGAGGCGGTTGGATGATCTCGGTCGGTTCGGGATGGGGCTAAAAACGGCGAGCTTCTCACAGGCACGGGCATTGACGGTTCATTCCCTCCGTGCCGACAGCGAGGCAGCTTGCCTGCGGTGGGATCTTGACGTTCTTGAAGATATCTCGGGGGGCGACTGGCCGATGATTGAGGGTCCTCGCCCGGGTTCAGAAGAACGGTTGGGTGTCGTTAACCTTGGCCATTCGGGAACCGTTGTCTTGTGGGAGGACCTGGATCGGATCGTGACTCCAGGGTTTACCAGCGACGATCTTTTTGAGGTTTTGGAAACCCTCGAAGGGCATCTGGCAATGGTGTTTCATCGCCTGATCGGCACTGCTTTCGACCAGATCGACCTGAAGTTGAACGGCAAGCGCGTTAAGCCATGGGACCCGTTCTTGATGGGCAACCCTTCGAAGCGTCTGGAGAGCTTGGAGTACTCTCTGATCGGTGCGCCAGAAGTACGGGTGCAACTCAACGTTCTGCCACATAAGGACAAGTTCGAGAAGGCTACAGATTTCGAAGCGGCAGCCGGACCGGACGGATGGGCGTCACAACAGGGCTTTTACATTTACCGCAACAAGCGGCTGCTCGCCGTGTCCGGATGGCTTCGCTTGGGCGAACGGGGGCGTCATTGGCCTCGCGATGAAGCACATCGGTTGGCTCGAATCCGCTTGGATATTCCGAACACGATGGACAGCGAATGGAACATAAATGTTCTGAAATCCACCGCGAGCCCACCTGTTCGTTTGCGACCGCAGCTGCTGCGTCTTGCGAAGGAAGTTCGTGAGATCGCTCGGAATGTCTATGTTTACCGAGGTCGACTGGTTGCGGATGGCACACAGGGTAACGAGGGAATGCCCGACATCTGGGAGGCAATCAAGCGACCCTCTGGCGCTACTGCTTACCGACTGTCAAGGCAGCACGACCTGTACCGCTCCTTAATGGATCGTGCCGGACCACTGGCCAAGGATATCGAAGCACTCCTGCGGCTTGTCGAGGGAACCGTGCCGGTTCAGCGAATTTGGTTGGACACTTCAGACCATGACGAACCGCCAGTGAGCATCTTGGATGAAGAGGCCGACCCTGCGCTAATCGAAATGATGGAGGCCATGTTTGATGCGTTGGTTTATTCGCGTGGCTTGAGCGAGGCAGAAGCCCGGGAGAGACTCTCGCGAACCCGGCCATTCGATAAACGAGCGGACTTGATCGCAGGTCTGGGTAAGAAATAAGGAAAGGCAGCCGACCATGTCGGAGAGTAGAGATTTTGCAGACATTCTGAAAGCCAGTGAACCATTCGTTCGTCGCCAGATAGAAAAGACTGGAGAACTCGTCACGGCAGACCTAATCGACGGCGTTCTACGGAAGGTCGAGATGATCGATCCAGATTTGTTTGAGAATGTAGACCGTGAAGCCGTGATCGACGAGATGATCCGACGTTCCAGTCACGGGATCGGCAAAGACGCGTCCCTGGTTGGTACCGAGGGGCATGAACCTTGGTTGGACGCGGATCGGAAGCAGGGTTGGCGTTATTGGCGCCGATATTCAGAATACATGGAGGAAAAACTCCCCTGGAAAGCACTGGATGCGCTGGATAAGTCGACGGACGAGATTCTGGGAAACCTCGAAGATCCACTGCGTACTGGCAGCTGGGATCGTCGCGGTCTCGTCGTGGGTCATGTGCAATCAGGCAAGACAGGAAGCTACACCGGGTTGATCTGCAAGGCGGCGGATGCGGGATACAAGATCATTATTGTGCTGGCAGGTTTGCACAACAACCTGCGGGCGCAAACGCAGATTCGCCTCGATGAAGGGTTCCTCGGGTACGCGACTCTGGTTAATGTGGATCACCTTCCTTTGGTCGGCGTCGGCCAAATCGACAAGGACAAGTACTCACAGCCGAACTGTGCGACGAACCGTTCGGACAAGGGGGATTTCGACACAGCGACGTCCCGTAAGTTGAATGTGAAACCCGAAGAACGCCCGTGGCTTTTCGTGGTGAAGAAGCAGAAGAATGTTCTTGAACGGCTGGTCTACTGGTTGGAAAATCATTGTGCCGATGCAGTTGACCCTGAAACAGGGAGAAAGGTTGTAACTGCCTTGCCGGCGCTTGTCATCGACGACGAATCTGATCACGGCTCGGTGGACACGGGTGAAGTGCCCGTCGGGGACGATGGAAAGCCCGATCTCGAACACTCGCCTACAGCCTTAAACGGTCTCATTCGACGCGTGCTTCACACCTTCTCACGCAAGGCCTACGTCGGTTATACGGCCACGCCCTTCGCGAACATCTTCATCCACGAACGTAATGCCACTGCTGAGCACGGACCGGACCTGTTCCCATCGGCATTCATAACCAGCCTCGGAGCGCCGACGAATTACATCGGTCCAGGCCGGGTTTTCGGTTCTGCCTCGTCCATTCCGGATGATTTGCCTCTGGCGCGTACGCTTGACGATGACGACTATTTGGAGTGGATGCCTCCGACCCACAAGAATGGATGGCGTCCTCGGATCGGTGGGGAACGCATTCTTCCCAACGGGTTGCAAGAGGCCATCCGCTCTTTCATATTTGCCTGTGCCGTGCGCAAGGTGCGTGGCCAAGGTAGCAAACACAGCTCCATGTTAATCCATGTTTCGAGATTCACTTCGGTTCAGAACGAGATCGTGTCGCAGGTAGAGGAGTTCGTCCGCCATATGAAAAGGCGGTATGAACGAAACATAGATTTGACAGAACTCGATGCTCAAATGCAGACGGATTTTGAGCTTCGCTTTCATCCGGACATGGCACGCGTGCGCAATGCCTTTACGGAAGTGCCTCAGGGCGAAGATGTGACTTGGCCCCAAGTCCGTGCCGTTCTTCCATCTGTACTCGGGGATATCGAAGTTCGGGAAATCAACGGGTCTGCCAAGGATGCTCTGGACTATGCCGAGAACGAAAATAAGGGGCTGAAAGTTATTGCCATTGGCGGCGACAAACTCGCGCGCGGACTGACCTTGGAAGGACTCTGCACGAGCTACTTCATGCGCACTACCAAGATGTACGATACGCTCATGCAAATGGGGCGATGGTTCGGGTATCGAGACAAGTATCTCGACGTCTGCCGACTTTATACGTCAAGCGATCTGATTGAGTGGTTCGGCCACATTGCCGACGCTGCAGAAGAGCTTCGTGAAGAATTCGACAACATGGCCGCAGTCAAGGCAACGCCGAGGGAATTCGGCCTGCGGGTGCTGTCGCATCACACGCTAACCGTGACATCCAAGGCAAAAATGCGGTCCGCGAAACCTGTGCATTTGACCTATTCGGGTAGCCTGATGCAAACCGTGGCTTTCCCGATCGATGAGAATCATGAGCGAAATTTCAAGGTCGGCACGAGGTTCCTTGCCGCCGCAGGCAAGGCGCATCCATTGCAAGATCAGCAATATCCTCAAGACAATCAAAATTGGAATGGTGCTCTCTGGCGCAAGGTACCTGCGATCGCTGTCGTCGAGTTTCTCCGAAGCTATCAGCCGCACCCCAAGTCTTATCGTGTAGTTCCACCTATGCTTGCAGACTTCATCGAAAGGATGAGCTCCACGGGAGAACTCACGGAGTGGACGGTTGCGCTGGTCGGCTCTTCGAAGGGCAAGATGGAAAAAATTGCTGGCATAGAAGCTGGCATGTTAGAGCGCGCGGCAATCGGAGAACATTCGGACCGATACTCCATCAAAACTCTAATCTCCCCGCGTGATCAGGCCATCGATCTGACCCGAGTGCAGTATGAGGCTGCGCTTGCGCGAACCCGTGAGATATGGCGCGGTGATGCCGAACGAAATGAGAGTAAAGGCCCGCCAGAGGAACCCAGCGGATCAGCCATCCGGCATGTTCTGGGTTTCGGCCACGAGGGTCTGGGTCTCCAAGCTGACCGAAAACGGGGTCTGTTGCTTATGTATCTGCTGGACCCGGAAAAATCGTCCTGTCCAGCACTGCAGGGGAGAAACCCGGTTCTCGCATGGTCGCTCTCGTTCCCGGGGAGTTCATCGAAACTGCGAATACGGGATGCGGACTACATGGCGAACTCTGTGCTCTGGGAGGCAATGCGTGATGACGTGGAGTGAAGAGGGCTTGGCTCGAACATGGCGGGCGCTGAAGGATGTCGAGGGCGAGGAGTGGGCGCTATCACCACTTCACCGAAATAGTGCTGTAATCTTTCATGCTGGTCGCAGTTTTCCGGGCAGCCGTGAAGCCATCGTCGTGGATTTCCCAGTCGGGACGATTAGGCCTACCGATCGGCTCCCTGGTGGCGGTGGGTTTGACGTACTACGGGTGCCGCCCCACGATGGTTCGGAAGGGAGAGAGGCTATTGCACTTGTGCGTCTGATCGACGGTTCGCACGAGCTTTTCGCGCTCATGGCGGTAAACGTACTGCGTCACCTCGAGCACCTCGGTGGCGTCACGCCGCGAGCGACGCTCGACGCTTTCTTCGTCCGGGTTCGCGAATGGCAGGAGTTTATGTCGAACCAACGCCGCAAGCCTCTGTCGACGGAAAAACAAGCTGGGTTGATGGGTGAACTCATCGTGCTGGAGGCATTGGTCGAACACATGGGATCTGCACTGGTGGCACTTGACACTTGGCAAGGACCGTTGAAGGCCGCGCAGGATTTCCATGTCAACAGCGGTGCAATCGAGGTGAAGAGCACAGCTAAGGCGCAAGGCTTTGTCGCACTGATTAATTCCATTGACCAGCTGGATTCAGAACGCTGGCCCCTGTACCTTTGTGCTATCCGGTTTTCCGAGGACGAGGCAGGCGAAACCCTGACCCAATTCGTAAACCGCCTGCGCGAGGTCATGGAAGGGGCAGGCGTGCGCAAGCAGTTTGAGGCGCTACTCCTTCTGTCGCGCTACATGGATGAACATGCGGACCGCTACACGCGTAGTCTTCTGCCGGGAGAAGTGCAGTGTTTTCGGGTGGAGGACGGTTTCCCGCGTCTGCGCCGCGAGACGTTGCCGTGCCAGATTAGGAATGCGAAATACGATCTCGACATAGAAAGCCTCGATAGTGAGCTGCAATCCATGGACATGATGATCCAGATGCTTGGAGAGACGGTCGATGAATCTGTCTGAATTTCACACGGAATTCCGAAATCATGTTCAGGGTGTCATGGCCGAGCGGGCCAACAATCCGGATGAGGTATTTCCCCAAGAAGAGCTAATCTTCGCAGAACTCGCTATGGATGACGTGAGCGCGGCAGGCATTTCCGAAGCACCCGAGGTCTGCCATTGGGAAGGGACGATCCGAAGTGCGAAATTGCGTATTTCCGGGTTCAGCATCTCTGCAGATGACACGCGGATCGATCTGTTCTTGACACACTACCTTGGTACCGAACACCTGACCCAACTACGGGATTCCGAAGTCGGTGGTGTGGCAAAAGCAGCAGTTACCTTCGCGGCCAATGCCGGAGCGGGCAAGCTCTCCGGGCGTCTGGATCCGACGAGCCCAGTACTGGAACTGGTTGAGACCTTGGAGCGTCGTTGGCACGATCTGGATCAACTGCGGGTTATCGTTCTGACCGATGGGCAGACGAAATCGAAACACTTCTCGCCAAGAGAGGTGGAAGGTCGCCTGATTCAGGTGGAAGCCATGGATATGGAGCGCCTGTTTCGCCATACGACGGGTAAACCTCGTGACGAGATTGCAATCAGTTTTGAGCAGGCGATTGGGCGGCCTTTGCCATGCGTCCACGTGGCGGATCCCTGTGCCGATTACGATTACGCATTGACTGCCATCCCGGCGGAAGTTCTGCGTGCACTCTACGAGCGGTTCAACACTACACTTCTCGAGGCAAATGTCAGATCCTTCCTTGGCACCCGCAAGAAAGTGAATGCTGGCATCGCGCAGACCCTCAGAGACGAGCCAGGGCATTTTCTCGCCTACAATAACGGCTTGGTGATCGTCTGTGATGAGGCCAGCATGACGCAAGCCCAAGACGGGCAGGTCGGTATCTCGTTACTGAAGGGGCTTCAGATCGTGAACGGCGGCCAAACTACTTCATCGATCTATTTCGCAAGCCGCGACAATAGGGGCCTCGACCTATCGCGCGTAATGATACCAGCGAAGATCGTGATCCTCCGGGAAGGTGAGGATCAGGGACGCGAGACCCTAATCTCACGGATTTCTCAATTCGCCAACAGCCAAACTGCAGTTAAGACTTCCGACCTTTCTGCAAACCGTGTTTTCCACATCCAATTTGAAAAGCTGGCGAATGACACGTGGTGCCCAGATGGTACCGGGCGATGGTTCTACGAGCGTGCAGCGGGTGCATATGCTGTGGCCATGTTGCGGGACGGTCGCACCAAGGCGCAGAAGAAACGTCTGCAGGCGATAATCCCGACGAGGCGGAAGCTAACAAAGAACGATCTGGCCAAGTACCACGAGAGTTGGCGTGGGTTGCCGAACCAAGTGGCCTTAGGCGGGGAGAAGAACTTTGCGGCTTTCATGTCTGCCCTCGACGAAACGCCGGAGATCGTTCCCGAGACCCTCGATGTTGCGTGGTATAAAGAAATGATCGCCAAGGTGATCCTGTTCAAGGCAATCGAGAAGCAGATCAAAACGAGGGATGCCAAACAGATATTCAAGCAGGGCTACGTCAACATTGCGAGTTATACCGTAGCGATTGTGGGGCAACGTTTAGGCAGCAGGATCGACCTGATGCAGATCTGGCAGCGCCAAGATACGTCAGGACCGCTGTCTCGTCTCTTGTGGGACTGGGCTTGCGTAGTGAACTCGGTGTTCAATCGAATAGGCGCAGGCGCACAATTCTCGGAGGTGGCAAAGCGGTCAGCGACGTGGGAAGCAGTTCAAGCCGCGTCCTACCCAGACATTACGGAGATGGCTCCGGAACTTCGGCAGTTGCAGGACGTTTGACCCGTGTGTTGATCGTCAGCCATACTGGATGTGTGCCCAAACAAGCAACACTCTGATCCGTGGGCCGTATAGCGTGGCGCGACGATAAAGGTGGCCGCCGGGGTGCCTTTCTGGTCACTCCTTATGCGGTGGCCGACATAGCTTTTCCGTAAGCGGGGCGCCCATCACACGTTGGCGGAATAGTTCCATGGCAAGAGGCTTTCGATTTCCGACTGTTTGTGCCCTTGCGCGACGGCGGTCAGCGTCTGTGTGAGCCAGGCATGAGGGTCGACGGCGTTCATCTTGCAGGTTTCAATCATGGACGCGAGGATTGCCCAATTCTGGGCACCGGCGTCATGCCCGGCAAGCAGTGCGTTTTTTCTGTTCAGAGCTATCGGTCGGATTGTCCGCTCGACGGAGTTTGAGTCCAGTTCCACGCGGCCGTCGTCGAGGAACTCGGTCAGACCTGCCCAGTATTTGGAGATGTAGTTCAGGGCCTCGCCGATGGGGGATTTGGCGGAGACGCGGGCGCGGCTTTCCTTGAGCCAGTTCTCCATTTGACCGATCAGCGGTTTTGAGCGCTTCTGGCGTGCCGATTTTCGATCCTCTGGACATTGGCCCCGGATGTCCTTTTCGATGCGGTAGAGAACCTGGATCTGGATCAGGCCATCGTCAGCAATCGGGGTTGCTTTGCCGGATTTGGCGACCTCGAAGAGTTTGCGCCGGGCGTGTGCCCGGCAGTAGGCCAATCGGATCGTATTTCCCTGACGCTTGAGCAGGCGGTTATAACCCGCGTATCCGTCCACTTGCAGGGTGCCGGTGAAGCCTTTCAAAATGTCTTCCGCGTATTGGCCGGACCGCCCCGGCGCATAGGTGAAGGCCACGCCGGGAGGATCTTCCCCGCCCCATGGCCGGTCATCACGGGCAAGCGCCCAGAAGTAGCCAGTTTTGGTCTTCTTGCGACCGGGGTCGAGTACCGGGGCAACCGTTTCATCCATGAACAGCTTGCCCGAGCATTTCAGGTCAGCCATTAGCGCGTCAAAGACGGGACGCAGTTCAAAGCCCGCGCGACCCACCCAGGCCGCCAAAGTGGAGCGATCCAGATCGATGCCCTGACGGCTGTAGATTTGTGCCTGGCGATACAAGGGAAGGTGATCGGCGTATTTACTGACGATCACATGGGCAATTGTCGCCTCGGTCGGCATACCGCCGGGGATCAGGTGTGCCGGAGCGGGCGCCTGGGTAATCCCTTCCTCGCACGACCGGCATGCATATTTCGGACGGCGGGTCACGATCACCCGGAACTGGGCCGGAATGACATCGAGCCGCTCGCTGACATCTTCGCCAATCACATGCCGTTCTGCACCGCAGCCGCAAACCGTGCTCTCTGGCTCGATCACCTTTTCGATACGCGGCAGGTGCTTGGGCAGCGATCCACGATTGGCTTTGCGCGGACGGGGTTTGCCCGTTGCCTGCTGGTCGTCGACTTCCTCTTCTGCCTGGATCGCCTCCGTTGCCGCTTCGATGTCTTCCAGCGCCAGCTCAAATTGGTCAGGATCAACCCGTTCGGATTTTGATCCGAAGAGCACGCGCCTGAAGTCGGCCACCAGCTTTTCCAACCGGACGATACGGTCCTGATGACGCTGCTCACGCCCGTCTGACGCGATGATCATCGCCTTCAGAGCCGCCACATCGTCGGGAAGATCAGCCGCATCAATCATGGGGAAGGCTTACCATTTCCACCCGCAGAGCGCCTTCGCAAAGCGGGGTCCGAGTCACTCCGCCGCAGTTGGTGGGCGCGCCGCCAGAGCCTTCACCTTGCGCCAGTCGAGCCCGGCAAACAGCGCCTCGAACTGAGCGTGATTGAGCGACATCAGCCCGTCCCTGATCGCAGGCCAGGTGAAGGTGGTTTCCTCCAGCCGCTTGTAGGTCATCACCAGCCCGGTGCCGTCCCAATAGAGCAGCTTCAACCTGTCAGCTCGCTTGGAGCGAAACACAAACACTGTCCCTGTGAACGGCTCCTTGCGCAACTCGTTCTTCACCAGCGCCGCCAGCCCGTCATGGCCTTTCCGGATGATCCTGTTTGAACTTCCGTGCGAATTCACCTCTGAGCGATCATCGTTTAGGGGTTTTCAGCAAAGGGCTGTTCGCATGAATTCTTCATTCATCATCGACTAAATCGACGATGGCTACATGCGCTGCCCCAGTTCCAGCGCGGCTATGTCTGATGACGGGAACAGGTATGCGGCCTATTGCAGTGCTCTACCGTGGTCATCCGGCGGCCTCTCTGGCAGCCAGTTCCTCAAAGGCGGCGAGATAGGCCTGCCGTGTTTTTTCCTGCCAGTCTATGAGCCCTTGCCAAGTGGAATGTTCCGAGATGCCGCCGGGACGCTTTTTTCCCAACAGTGACTTTCCTGAGCCGAACGTTGCGTCCAATTTCTGTTCCAGCCACTCGGCATGCGGGGTCAGTTGATTGGTCAGGACAGAGATATCCTCTCCATATCTTCCTCGGACAAACACGCCGCCCGATTTCTGGCCGATCCAGACACTGATCGTGACTTCGGGCATGGAAGCAGGGCTGCAGTAGAAATAGCTGAGGCGAGACACCACATCCTCGACCTCTGGATAATGCTGGGCATAGGCCGACCAATAGGCGTGGCGCATGTCCCCAAGCTCGCTGTCTCCTTTGGCTTCGCGGCGTTTTGGCATCAGTTTGCGGTCCCAATCATTGGGTTTTTCAACGACCTCGAAGATGGGCGCATAAGGGCTGTTGCCGATGCGAACCACACGGGCCCGTACCGCGAAGAAAGAAAACCCATCGGCGGTGTGTTCATTCAGCCAGCGGATGGCGGAAAGGTGAGGTTCCCGAAAGGTTGGAGCAATCCAAACCACGGTTTGAGCTTCAAGACCGGCAAGATAGGTCATGATCTGACCCAAGTGGGTGTGGTCCGTGGTCTCCAACTGGTTTTCGATCAGGACGACCGTGTTGTCCATCGGATTGCGCGCCAGAATATCGGCGGAGAAAGTCTCGACAGCGACTTCGGTCCCTGTGAGCTCGAGAGGAATGCCAATCGTTTCAGACAGATGACCGATGTTATCCGCGAGCCATGGGGTGAAGGAGTGCGCTTCGTGTTTCCAAGCATCACGCAGGGGGAGGTCTTCGAGACATCCAAACTTAATATCAGTCATGCAAGCTTCTTCTGTTTGAGAAGGGGGAGGCAATAGCGTTGTCGAGGTTCTCGTTGAAATCACAGATGGACCGCATTTCGACAAAGCCCCGGCACCCGAAGTGCTCCGGCCTGTTTTCGGCAGGGATCCACTTGTTGCATGTGGCTTTCGTTTTGAGCATGGCGTCATGGCCGCGGAAACCCTTGGTTGCCCACAACGCGCCAGGCAATGCCGTCCAGAGAGTAAATTTTATTCTGGTCAAATTTTCCCTATCGGTTGGGTGCACATCATCATCGAGTTTCCAGTGCTTGTTTGGATAGGAATATGATGAATTCAGAATGGGTTGGTCGGAAAAGCTCATAGCTGCGAACATTGTTACTGTTTTCGGTCAACAAAGCAGGAGAGGTTGACAACTGCAAGTGAATCCAACTCGCACAGATGACGATTTTGGCGAGAAGTGTTCAGTCAGCCAATGCCATTTGGGCTTAGCGCCTAAGTGAGGTAATTCCGGTGGATCTGTCTCTCGACTACATACCGAGAAGGAAACCCGAGAACGGATTTGTCGTTTTGTGCACTGTGTCAAGAAGTGCGCCAAGCGTTTTGCTGAATCCGTCTTTCTCAGGTTTCTCTTGGTTCTCTCATTTCTACCGTTTCTGTTAATTCTCAGGAAAGAAAAGCATTAGATAGCAGTGTGTTTCAACGTCTCAAGCCCATCACTCGATGGTTTGCCTCGTGCGTGTTGCATGGATCTGAACTGCAAACGCGCTGAAAATTCGGAGGGATTTTTCCAGCCTTTGGGAGTCAAACCCGCCCCTATTTTTTTCAACGATGAATTCTCATGTCCCAACTACAACAAGAAAAGGGACATCCATGTTTGTCAAAAACCCAAGGGTCCAGCTATCCTGGCAGCTCTACTACAAGCTCATCCATCAGAACCTATCTGTGCCGAGCTATCGCGTCATGTTGGGGATCGTACTTCAACACGAATTCCAAGAACATTGGCACGACATTTATTGCGATCTTCCGGAGCAGACAGAGTCATGGGCTGAACTCTCAGAATTCCGCAAGATCGTCGGCCTGAGTGGCCGTGATTGGAAAAAGCAATGTGCGTCGGCGGTGGAAGAACTGTCGGGAACCGGCTGGTTTGCAGATATTGAACTTGTTCACGGCAACAGATCGATAAAGTGGACGTTGGACAGGGCAATTGTCGAGGCACAACTTGACCGAGACAAGTATGTTCTTCTTTCCCTGGAGGAAATCGCCGCCTGCCGGACATCGCTGGAACATCAGTTTGTCTCGGAGTTGACCCGGACCCGTCAAATGAAGGCGCCCGAGTTTGATTGCCATGCACTTAAAGCTGTTCCAAAGCGGGGTAACAACATCGACTGGAAGCGTTTCCGCCCACGTCTTGAACGTTTTTTTGACAAATGGGGGCGTGATGAGGGCACCTCGTTTGTCGTTGGGACCGCCCGTTCACACCTGGGCGATGTCACCAATGTCACTATCCGAACTCGGACCTCGCATACCAATTGGTTTGGTTGGGCGCTGTACAAGTTCCCCCCGAACTCAAGGGTTTATCTCTATGAGAACGGCGCAATGCGGCAGCTTGGGGCCGAGGAGATCTTCAGGAAGGTAAGGGAAAAGGTGCCCGGGTTCATTCCTGCGAAGAAACGCCAGCTGAAGCGGGCGGCTTAAACAATTCGTCAAAAAACATTGGGCAATTGATTTGGCAATTGCCGACCACCCAAAGGAACCAAAGATGACAAAGAAAGAAACCCGTGGCGCAAAGGCGAGTTACACGGACAAGCAACTTGAGACTGCTGTCGGAGCGCTGTGGACAGCGGGGCAGGTGCCCGATGCGAAATCAGTGGCAAGTTACTTCACCGACGTTTTCGGTATCGAAAGTACGCCGCGCCCGGATTCACTGCAGCGGAAAATCGGTGACATGGTCGGAGATTTGGAGAAGCGGAAAAAGACGGAACTGCTTCGCAATCTTCCCAAAAGTATCGGGGATCAGGTAAAAGCTGCAATGGCGGCGGAAGAGGAAAAATATCTCCTCATTGCAGCCCGCGCGTATGATGAAAGCCGGGCTGATGCCTTCGCAATTGTCCATTCGAAGGACACAGAGATCATCGCCTTGTCAGCGCGCATCAGAAATCTCGAGCACAGCCATGACCAAAAAGAAGGGATGTTGACGTCGGTGCAAGATGATCTCGACAGGGCTCGGTCCAAGATAGATGTGCTGCAAGATGAAAGTCGGGAACAAGAAATCCGAATACGTGAGCTTTTGGCCACCGTTCAGGCTCAGGAAAAGGCACTGAAGGTATTTGAAGGCCTTGCCAAATTAGCACCTGCTAAAGCTGCGTAGCGCTGGCTGAAATTCGGTGTAGTGACGGTGCGGATTTGCGCTTTGTGGCGCGACCGCACTATAATTCCCGTATGAGCGAACAAGAAATTCCAGAACGTATTCAAGCAGCTCTCCACGCAGAGCTGTCTCCAGATGATCTCACCGCCGATGAACAGGAAGTCTGGCTTGATGCATTTATGGAGAAAACTGCAACCCTGACGCCTGAAGCGAAGGCCTTTTATGAAAATCGCCGCTGGCTTGGTCTCGGCGTCGGCTTGGATGAAGACGGAAATCTTGTTCGCGGTCGAGACACTCAAACATCTGAAAGCCGGGCCGAAAAGTTACGTGTTCTTGCAGACATCGTCGAAGACAAATTCGGTAGCACCGTCTGGTTCGAGCAGCACCACAACTCAAAATACTACGAAATCTCGGCCTTTCATGTCTTTTACATGCCCGCATACGGCGGGGAATTCGACAAGGCGTATATAGTCTCAAAAACTGATCCCGCACGAGATTTTGTGGAAGCCGCACTCCCCAAAATCGGCATTCATGTTCGCAGTGCCGAGTTGCGAGAAACGACATTCATTGAATTACGACCTGAGTCAGCAAGCGCCGACGAAAAAGTGGCAATGCTGAGAATCCTGAATAGGGGAATCCATGATTGAAGGCATCACATTGAATACAGAAGCCATTGAGCGCAACCGACCGATAATCGAAGAACGTGCGAAAAAACTGCGGATTTTGCATGACATCGTGAGAGATCGGTTCGACGGTGCATATGTCACTTTCGAACAGCATTGCTCCCGATTTGATAACGACACGATCGCATTTTTTGTGGTCCTGCACAGCGACAAAAGCGTGGTTGAATCGGCCAGGAAATTTGTAGAAGACGCGCTCCATCGCATCGAAGTGCCGGTTCGCTACGAGCGTTGCGACGCATTTTCTGTATATCTAAGACCAGAGCCGGCAAGCGCACACGAAAAAGTGGCGATGTTGCGGGTTTTGAGGGAAGGGACTGAGCAAGGCGATTAAAAAAGCCCGTTGGGTCGCCTTGGTTTCGGTTGGACCCCGGCTTTGCCTCTGAGCGGCCTAATGATCCAAACCAAATTTCCTTGTTTTGCGTTGTGAACCCACCTCCCTGCTGAGCAGCAGGGAGATAGACTTTGACCGAAACGAAAAAAACGGCCGGCATCGCAACCGGCAACCTTGCCACTGTTGAAGATCTGGTCAAATTCTTAAGAACCAGCCGAGCCGACATACCGGGTATCATGGCGCGCATGGGTGTTCCCAAGCGTGGAATTGGATTCCCATGGCAACGGATCTGGCTGGCCCTTGGTGTGGACATGACCAGCGTTGTGGACACCACGGATTTATACAAACCGATGTTGAAGCTTGACGAGGTGGCGGCCTTGCTCGGGGAAAGTTCCAAAACGACGCGCCGAAGAGCGGATGGGATGCACCGGGATCAGTCCATTCCCAAACATATCGACCTTGGACCACGGAAGCGGATTTATTTTGCTGCGGAAATACAATCCTGGCTTTACGGTGATCCAATTGAATTTGAGAGGTGTGGCAAGAACCTTTCCTTCATCGAGCAGAAGCCGAAGGGCAGGGCGCCGAAACACTGTCGGAAGTCAGATGCAGACACTAATCCCCTGAGTGCTCCCCAAACTGCGGCGGCACTGTTCATGGGGCCTCCGCCGAAACTGTAGGCACCAAACAAACCATTTTTTCCGTAAATTCCAACCCAGACCCACCTCCTTTCTGCGCCAGGAAAGGAGGTTTTCTTTTGTCATTTCGCAGGGCGCAAAACTGCCCGAGTTTCATCATCAACCCGCACAAAATGACAACTGGGCAGGAAATTGGTCGTCCAACGGACAAATGACACCGGTGTCGGACAAAATGACAAACGCCCCCAGATTTTCGGGAGTGTTAAATCTCCAGGTAATTGTCATTTTCGACTTCGGTTTTTCGGAAAACGGCCAATTTGTCATTTAGCGGACAAGAAAAGAGGCCTTTATGAGTTTTTTCACACCTATCACACAGATGACCATGCAAGATGTTCTGGATTGGACCATCGCAAACGATAAGAACGATTACACCTCGCCAGTAGCCCGTTGCAGTGGGCTGCTGGACAATCGTCAGCTGATAGAAATCCCCGTCAACCTGACGGAGTTCAAACGGCGTTTTCCGTTACATGGATTTAATCCCAGAAACTTCAAAACTGAGAAGGCCTACAAGGCTTGGCGGCGCAAAGTGATTGCTGCGATCAAGGGAGCTACGGGCCAGGTTAAAAAAGAGCGAGAGCGACGGTCCCGGCGTGATGAATGGGCTTGCGTCATCAAGATTATCGAGCCGATGACAGGAATGCCGCCGGACGCAGTGTATCCGCATCAAATTCTGATCCCGATCCGGAAGTTGGCGGATTTTGCGCGGCAATATGGAAAGCGTCCGGACCAGGTGAGCCAGGAATGGCTGACAGAACAACGTCCGACGCTTGACTCCAACGAATGGCAAACCATGCAGCGGGCACTTCGCCAGTTGAACGATCTGAGGTGTCTATCGTCACTCAAACCGTTTCTTCCGGATCAACCTTATGCAGTGGAGAAGCCATCCCGCGACAACATTCTGCCGGGTATTCCGGATAGTATCGGCGAGGAGATCCAGGCATGGGTGGAGAACGCCGCCAAGCGCGAGTTCGATCCTATCGAGCGGGAGTATACCGAACCACCGTCAACGGGTGATGTCGGCCAAAAGACCAGCGCGCTGAGAAAATTTGTCAGCACTCTTGCCGTTTCCGAAGAAGTCGAGATCTCGCCAGACACCAGGCTCTCCGATCTGATGACCACAGACAATTTTGAAATTGTCATTCGAGCCTGGACGCGGAATTCGGACGGAAAGGGAAAAATCACGGCGCGAACCGCCAATGACTATATGAAGAGCCTCTATGTGCTGATGGCACGCAACGATGTCTGTCCGGCTGCAATCAAATCGCATGTCGCAGCAAACAGCTTTCTGAAATCAGGAAAGAAGCAAGCCAAGGAAATGTCCGCCAGGGCACGCGATTTCTGTGAAACCTTGCTTGGCTCGCAAAAGCTCACAATGGACTTCCTATCGTTGCATGTGCAGCTGCGCAATCAAGCGCACGAGATGATCGAGAAACTCACTGCTGAACGGCAGCAATTGACCACGAGAGAGATTCAGAAGATCCGCGAAATCGGAACCGTTGCTGCATTTTGTGCACTCGAGACTCGTGGCGCTCCAATCCGCATCGGTAGCGCTCTGGCTCTTAAATGCCGAGGAGGTGGTATCACATTCCACCTCCCGACGACGACAACGGATCACGCGACAATTACCCTGTCGCCGGACCACACGAAAAATGATGTGGAGATTTGGGCTCCCATCAAACGTGGCAACCTCAGTGGGTTGGAGGTCATCGAGTGGTACTTCAAAGTCATCCGACCACTTTATCCGGATGCTGACAAAAACGAGTTTGTCTTTCCGGGTATCAAGGTGGAAGGATCACTTCCTTACAAAACTTTCCTCGGATGGTTCAAACGCCAAACTCGAACTGCAGGTTTGCCAATGACGCCACACAATTTCCGTCACGGTTTGGCATCGCTGCTTATCCAAAGAAACCCGGGTCGTTGGGATCTGATCGAGCGACTGCTGGATGATACGATTATCACTATCCGCAGGAACTACGCTTGGGTCGACAAACGCCGTGCCATTGCCGAGGTCCAGCAATTCATTCTCGACCTGTCGGAGCTGTGACCATGAAGAAACCTGATCGCCGCAAAAAAAATGAAATCCTGCAACATGCGCGGTGGGATCCGATCATCGCTACACTCGACATATCGAAGGTGGCCGTCGACCATCTCCGAATTCTCGATGACTTCCTCGCCTTCATAGAAAAGCGCCAGATCACCTCGATCTGGTCGCTCCGGGTTTCTGACTTTCTGTCTTTCGACGAGGCTTACCAGTCAGCCAACCGACTTCGCCGGCTAAAGCATGGAATGCAGTCGGTTTTCCCGGATCAGCCGGCGATCCTGGTCCTGACTGATGCGATCCGCCGGAAAGAAGCCGCGACGCGCATGCCGAGAACATCGGGGCCGAGGCATCGTCGGCTTGAAAAGTCCATTCCAGCGGATGAATTGCCGCAAATCTGGAAGGATGCCTTGACGGATATGGAGGCCGGATTTGACCGAAACGGCGTAATGGCGCCGTCTTTGAGAATGATCCCGACATACCGCATGAAACTGCGTCAGTTGGCTTTCTCCGCGCAAAAAGCTGGGCTCCAAGCGGCGTTCTCTCCTCATGCGCTGCGTGCTTATGGCCGTGATATGCGCGCGCGAGACCTATCTCCTGCAACATTGCGGGCCTCTTTCTCAGCCGTGCAGAAATGTGCTCGCTATGTTGCCGCCGATCAGGAAATAATCGACTTCCTGGCCGAGCTCCTTCGTATCTATGAAGAAAAAGCTAACAAAGCGCCGAAGAAGAAGTACCAGAAGCTTCAGAATACTGGCTATTCGCCGGTCGCGATTGTCAATCAAGCCTCGAAGCTCTTGAGCGAGGCATCGGTTTTGACCTGTCCCAAATCGCGCCATGCCCAGCGTAACACAGCAGCGGCGCTCGCGCTGTTTTCGAACTTACCGTTGCGGCTTGCCGATACCCGCCTCGTCTTCGGGAAAAACGTGCTGTGGCAAGAGGGGCGATATCATCTTCAAGCAGAGATTTCGAAAAACCAGGAACCCTGGAGCGCGGAATTCGACCCACGCCTCAATGTCTTCATCAATGCCCTGATCTTACGCGGATGTGACAAGATCTGGCTCGAGCACATGCGGGAAGAGTGCCTTCGATCGAGCAGGCCGCTGTTCATCCGATCAGATGGGGAGGGCGTGGGGTACAATTACGTTTCCGATTGCTGGCGTCGAGTCTATGGAACTGGTGAGCATATCGCCCGCACGATCCAGCACACTTTTCTGGGTATCGAGCTCGGTCCGGCCGGGACTGATATGGCGCTGGCAACCTGCGGCCAAAACTCTTCACAGACACAGAAGCATTACCAGGATGACACTGTCGCCAAAGCGCTGCGCCTTAAGGGGCAGGCATCTCTGGCTGAGATTCCAGACATTGAATATCTCAAACTCTTCGAACTGATCTGAAAGTTCGCTTCAGGTTGTCTCCATTTTCTGCGCGGTCCTCTTGGTGAGACCGCGCAGCAAACGGCGCACCCGAAACGAAACACGGAAAGAAACTATGACATGAGAATACCAACAACAACCGCAGAGCGTCTTGGTCGTCCGAGGAGACGGCAGCAAACCCTGAGGAAATCTCAATGCAAATACAAGGCACTCCGGCCACCAAGGCCCTTCTCACCTTCATCCAGGACTACAACGAGGCGTTGCAGAACGCGTCACTTTTGCTCGGTGGGCAGTTTGCCCTGAGGAGGGTGCAATTCCTCATCGATCACCTGGCGACCCAGCGGTCGCTAACGCGGCGCGCCAAGCTCGACCTCGTGGCGATGCACAAATTGCTGACACTGCAGAATGTCGGCGATCCGGAGCGGATCGAGACAGCGCTGTTCGCTAATATCGATCCCGCCGACCCTGTCGTCGAAGAGCTCTGCCTTCTGTCCGACGCTCTACTCGATCACATGCGAGCGGTGGACACCGAGGCCGACTTGCCGGTGTTCGAACTCGAACTGGCGGCGTGAGGAGGGATCATCATGACGAAAGATCTGCCAGAGTTGCCGCCGTTCGAAATCGTCGTATACCGGGCCATTCTCGCCGCGCGAAGCTTTTACGCAGAATGGCAGCGACACGGCCCCGAAGTCGACCCTGAAATGCAGCGTTCGGTGTCAATTGCACTCGAGCACCTGGATGAGGGAACACTGTTCTCGTTCAACGATGACGATACATGGCTTTCGATCGAACAGGTGCTCATCAACGCGTTGAACGCCTGTCAGGACGGCTACGGCGATTACGCTGTTCGCGAAGATACCCGCTACGATCACATCTTTCTGGCCGAGCAGGAGCGGTTTCGTCGACTGATGGAAAGCTGGAAAGGCTTCAGGGATGCCCGGCAGCGGGTGCTCGATCGTCGCAGAGCATCAAAAGTCGCTGCAGAGATGGGCAACTAACGCAGCTTTAGAAAGCTCACGAAAAGTCGACAGAGCCTCGATGTGGAAACGGCGGGGCTCTGCGAAAAACTTAAATACCGCAAAATGAAACTTTGTTTGAGATTTTCCGCTCTGCAGAGGGTGCTGACAGGAACATAGAGGTAGTAATCTATGCGACAAAACAACTTGCCGGATGATCTGGACGAAATCACCGTCGCTGCCGTGAAGGCTGGTCGCGCGTTTGGTACCGCGTGGGGCGATTATCCAAAGCTGGTCAATCAAGCTGCTTCAACGCAAGAGACACTACAAACAGTCGATCGGCTGAAATCAAACGATGTGTTCAATTCTGATGATGAGGACGCTCTCGATGAAGTCGAGAAACAACTGGTTGCTTGGTTCGAGGCGCTGCCCGGACGTCGCTACCTTGAATTGGACAGCCGCGCTGGCGTTCTGAAGGTCATTGAAACTGATGAGGCGCAAGAAGTCCTGAACCTTCTACTGCAATATCTTGCTTTTCGCCGTTTGCGTCAAGAAGTTGTGGACCGAATGACGGCAAAAAGGGTGCTGATGAGCTTCCGAAATACGTGAGATGAAGGCGGCAGGTATTGCGCGCATCAAGATTCAAGAGCTGCATGAAAGAAAAATCCAAAAAAAACTCTTTCTGGCTCTTGATATGCTTTCTGTTCGAACAGGATGGGAGAACTCGGTAAATTTCGTGGCCTTGTTTGCTCCGAAAAATAGATCTTCCGTCTAAAATAAAATTACCAACCAATTGATAAATAACCATTTATATGACAGCGCTGCCGAACCTGCGAGTATTTACCATAAAAACAAACTCGGAAATTCGACTACAATTTCATCTTCAAGAAAATTTCTGCGAAATAAAGCAGCAAAAAAATTATTTGTCTTTTTTATTACAAAAAATTCTGATGCCTCACCTCTGCCGATCGGATCATCATCACCAGAAAAATACTATGCAAGTTCGGAAAAATACGACTAACGTTTCTGGTGTTTTTCATGCGATTATAGTTGGCAATTTGCCACCGGGGACAACCTATAAATATCTGTTTTCAATAAATTTTACGCATTCGAAGCACCATCCGAACACAGATGAAAAATCAAAAAAATCCGAGCGAAAAAAGGTAATTCTGAGCACTTCAAACTCGGTAAAAATAAATCGCAGAAAACTCTGATGCGACTTTATTTTTCCGACTTTGGCGTCTGCAAGAGGGGATTCAAACCTCTCTCCAAGGTCTGAGCGGCCATTCCTACTTCCTCCTCACACGCAAACAAGGCGCGAGGAGAAAATGAAAACACGCCCAATGGAAACCAAAAAGCCAATCAGGCCCGAGATGTCGGCAACCGGAAGGAACGTTCCCGGAATGGCTGGACGTGGCTTTCGAGACATTCGCCCTCGCTTCGAGCTTTTCTTCATCAACCGAGATGAAATCTCCTGATCGCTTACGCCAGCTCAAGGCGAAAGCACCGGCCAAAACAAAAAGGGAAATAGACCCATGACAAACAGAGCAGTTCGAAGCTCCGCTTCATTTGAAAACCTTGAGCTGATTGATGGGCTGGCCGACAGGCCGCCGCCCATCAAGACAGCAGTCGTCGCGCACCTCAGCGGATATTCCCGAAGGAAGATCACCGATCTCGCAACCAAGAAGGAAATCCCTGGCGCAACAAAACGTGAAGGTCTCTGGCTTTTTGACCAGCACGAATTCCACATCTGGCTCAATGAAGGAAACAAGAAATGTCGAGCAACATCTACAAGCAATCGGGCAGCAAAAACTGGCATCTCAGTGTCACGATCGACGGAGTCCGCCACAGAGAGTCGCTTCGAACAACTTCGAAACGCGTCGCCGAAAAGAAGGCGAAAAGCCGCATAGAGGAACTGCAAGAGAAAGCCCGCAAAGGTGAAAACGATTGGTTGTTTCAGGCCGGTTTCGTCAAGTTCTATGACGGGATGGATCAGGGGAACTCTTCCTGGTCGGCAGAAACCATCAAGCGCTACAGGACGAGCCTCCGTAGTATCCTCGGTGTTCTCGAGGAATATTGTGAAGATGAGGGCGACGACGTTTCTGATCTCATGGCGATGGAGATCGACAGGGCGGTTGTTTCCGAGTTTGTGGAGCGGCGCAAAGACCAAGGCGTTACTGTGGCCACGATCAACCGTGATCTCACCGCGTTCTGGCACCTGATGTCTGTGATGAAGAATGATGGCTGGATCCTGGACAACCCTGTTGCTTCTTATGAGCGGCAGGGGATGAAAGAAGTCCTGCCGGATATCGTAATGCCCACAGACACTGCCATTGAGGAACTGGCTTCAAGAGCTCCTGGAACCCTGTCGGAATTTCCTGGCTTTCTGAATGAAACAGGCGGGCGGGTGAAAGAAACCGCAATGATCAAATGGTCTGATATCAAGGGGATGGAGAAACCTGTCGAAGGCAAAGTAAAAGTCACCTATCGCAATACTAAAGGCGGAAAGATCCGAGTCATAACACTGCGACAGGGCGCAATCGATATCCTCCTTCGCATTCCGCGGTCCAACTCGTCTCCATATTTATTCTGGAATCGGAGCGATCATGGCTATTACAAGGACGCTTCAAACCTGTTCTGGGAATATGGGCAGGAAACCGGATTTGGCTCACGCCTGCATGATATCCGGCACAAGTTCGCGATTGAGCGTCTGCAGGAGGGCTGGAGCATCTATCGGGTCAGCCGGTATATCGGCCATGTGTCGGTGAGGACGACCGAACGCTATTACTTCCGGTATCTGACCCAGGAGGAGCAAGATGCCGCGCGCTCCGATGGGGACAACGGCTTCCGGTGAATCTCAGCTGGCTCAGAACATGAAATCAGGCCTCGCAGCGATTGCGGGGCCTGTTTCCTTTTGTCGATCAGCGCTCAAACAATGGATGTCAGAACAACGCGTTTGCTGCGGAATTTGGACCAGGGAGATGACATAGTCGGCGCAATCGGAACTCGAAGTGTGACATAGTATGTCAAATTTCGGGGTTGTGAGGTCTGGTATGGGCACCTGATGATTCGCCGCGTCGGCGAAAAATATTATTGCTTGTCAGGGGGATAGTGGCGGAGAGACAGGGATTCGAACCCTGGGTGGGCTTGCACCCACAACGGTTTTCGAGACCGCCCCGTTCGACCACTCCGGCACCTCTCCGCGGGGGTCTGTGAGGGGGGGATTTAGTGAGGAACGCGCGGGGGTGCAAGCAGAAAATTCCCGAAATTCACCAAGACGGGATTTTCCATTGCCAGATGGCGCAAAACACCTAGGCTTCTGGATATGACTTGTCACCTACGCCGCCTCGCTTTGCCCTTTGTTCCGTTGCTTTTGGCGTTTGCCATGTTGCCCGCGCCCACATGGGCCGCCGGGCGCGACCGGATTGAGGCCTTTCTGACCACAACCGGTTTTGACGTGGCGCTGGATAGCATCGCGCTTGCCTCGGCCTCGGCGCCCCGGATGCTGGGAATCGACCCCGAAGGGTTCGGCTCGGACTGGACCCGCCTGACCGAAGAGGTGTTCGATACCGAAGACATGCACGAAACCGCAGTCGCCATTCTGGAACAGACGCTGAGCGATGAGGCCCTGAACCATGCCGTAGAATTCTATGCCTCGGATCTGGGGCAGCGGCTGGTCGAGGCGGAAAATGCGTCTCATATGGCCGAAGATGACGACGCCAAACAGCAGCAGGGTCAGGAGATCGTGGCCGGTCTGATCAAGGACGGGTCGAAGCGTGTCGAGAACCTCAAGCGCATGAACGCCGCCATTGATTCCAGCGGAACGGCGTTGCGGGCGCTGCAAGAGGTTCAATTGCGTTTTCTGCTGGCCGCCAGCGCATCCGGAGTGATCGACCTGGAACTGAGCGCCGATGAGCTGCGGCAGATGATGAAGCAAAACGAAACCGGCATGAGACAGGCGCTGCAATTGTCCGCGCTTGCCGGGGCGGCCTATACCTATCGGGATTTCTCGGATGCCGATGTCATCGCCTATGCCCAGGCGTTGGAACAGCCGCTGATGCAGGAGGTTTATGAGCTTCTCAACGCGGTTCAATACGAAATCATGGCCATGAAGTTCGAGATTCTGGCCTCACGGATGGCGGAATTGCACCCGGCACAGGACATCTGATGCGACTGTTTCTGGCGTTTGCCGCCCTGTTTTTGTGGACCACGCCGCTGCAGGCCGAGGAAAAGGTCGAACGTCTGCTGCAAGCCCTGCATCTGGATGAAGTCATCGAAATCCTGCAGGATGAAGGTGGCACGATGGGGCAAACCCTGCAGGATAGCTTTCTGGACAATAAAGGCGGCCAGGTTTTTCAAAACCAGGTCGACCGGATTTACGATGCCGACAGAATGCGCCGCCAGGTCGTGGATGTGTTCGATCAATCCCTTACCGACAGGGAACTGGACCGCGCGATCCTGTTTTACGAAAGCGATCTGGGTCAGACTATCGTTTCGCTTGAGATCACGGCCCGTATCGCCCTTGCCGATGAAGCCATCGAGGAAATGGCGCAGGACGCGTATGAGAACGGCGACAAGGACTCCGAGCTTTACCGTCTGGTCGATGAATACATCCGGATCAACAACCTGATCGAAGAAAACGTTCAGAACTCCATCAGCGCCGACTACAATTTCTTCCGCGGGATGGATCTGGGCGGTGAAGTGGATGACGCCGAGCTTTTGGCACAGCTTCTGACGCAAAAGGACAGTATGACAGAAGAGACGCAGACATGGCTGTATTCTTTCTTTCTGCTGGCCTATCAACCGCTGAGCGATGCGCAGATTCGCGAGAATATCGCGTTTTCACGAACCGAAACGGGCAGGGCGATCAACAACGCCCTGTTTGAAAGCTTCGATCAGATGTTCGACGTGATCTATTTTCAATTGGGTCAGGCGGTCGCGCACGTGCTGCAGGGTTCCGACCTTTAAGCCTGCATTTGATGTTGACTTTCCTCTGCAATCTATGGATAAGCGCGCATCCCGGCCGGTTTTCCGCGCCGGGTCTCGTTATTGTTGACCCAAAGGGCATATCCCACGGGTCGTCACACAGCCCGAAAAGGGCGCGCTGTTCGAGGTGGCTGAGGCCGTCAACTCCCAAACGGGGACCACAGAACGCGGGTTAGAAAAGGAAAGACGCATGTTTGCGGTCCTCAAGACTGGCGGCAAGCAGTACAAGGTTCAGGCGGGCGACGTGCTCCGCGTTGAAAAGCTGGCTGCCGACGCAGGTGAAAAAATTCAATTCAACGATGTTCTGATGCTGGGCGGTGACGCTCCGGTTGTTGGCGCACCTTTCGTTGAAGGCGCAGGCGTACAGGCCGAAGTGATCGAACAGGTCAAAGGTGACAAAGTCATCAAGTTCGTCAAGCGCCGTCGTAAGCACAGCTCGAAGCGTACCGTTGGCCACCGTCAGAAACTGACCCTGGTCAAAATCACCGACATCCTGTCGTCGGGCGCTGACAAGTCGGGCATCAAGGCTGCAACCGGTTCGGCTCCGGCTGGCGAAGCTGCTCCGGCGGCAAAAAAGCCTGCCAAGAAAGCAGAAGCCAAAGCAGAGGCACCCGCCGCTGTTGCCGCTGATGATCTGACCAAGCTGAACGGTGTCGGCCCCGCCGCTGCCAAGAAGCTGGCAGAAGCCGGTATCGAGAGCTTTGCCGCTCTGGCCGCCTTGTCGGACGAGCAGATTGCTGCTATCGACACCATCAAAGTGAAACCCGAATGGGTTGAGCAAGCCAAAGAGCTGGCTCAAGGCTAAGGAGAGAGAGAATGGCACATAAAAAAGCTGGCGGTTCCTCCCGTAACGGTCGCGACTCAGCTGGTCGCCGCCTTGGCGTGAAACTGTATGGTGGCCAGGCAGCCATCGCAGGCAACATCATCGTGCGTCAGCGCGGCACCAAGTTCTGGCCGGGCGAAGGCGTAGGCATGGGCAAAGATCACACCATCTTTGCAACTGTTGATGGCGCCGTGAAGTTCCACAAGGGACTCAAGAACCGCACCTTTATTTCGGTCCTGCCAGTGGCGGAGGCCGCAGAGTAAGCCGAAACCCATAAGGTTTGAAAAATTCATGGGGGACCGGCAGAAAATGCCGGTCCCCTTTCTCGTTTTAACGCAGTTTTGATCAATGGCCCCGATGACACACGCAGCAAGCATAATCCCGTCACTGGTTCAGGGCCGGATTGCCCCTGCGGTTGAAGATCGGATGGGGCGGAAATATCTGATTGGGACGTTAATTGGTTTCACCGTTGCGTCCGCGATTTACGTGTTGTTCGGAGGAGGAACGAACTCATGAAACTTGAGACAATAATAAACCAGCCGGTCATAGAAACCGAGCGGTTCGACCTGCGCCCGCTGCGTCGGTCGGATATGGGTCTCATTGAACATTACGCAGGCGATGAGCGCGTGGCGCGCATGACCACGTCGATCCCGCACCCTTTGCCGCCCGGCTCGATCGAGGCCTTTGTGACCCGTTCCATGGCCGAGGATCGCGAAGAGGACGTTTGGGTAATGGATGCCACCAAAGATGGCGGACCCGAACTGATCGGTCTGATCTCATTGACGCGGCTGGATCGCAACCAGACCGAAGTCGGCTATTGGGTCGCGCCAGTCTATTGGAACACCGGCATCGCATCGCTGGCAGTTGAAACGCTGGTCAATGCTAATCCGTTGGAAAACGCGACGATGTTCGCCAGCGTGTTTCAGGATAATCCGGCCTCGGCCCGGGTGCTGACTCATTGCGGGTTCCAGTACCTTGGTGACGCCGAAAACTACTCGGTGGCGCGTGATGCAAACGTGCCCACCTGGACATACAGCAAAAAACTCTGACTTGTGGCCGATGGGGCCTTTGCAGTAGGGGACAGCCATGAAATTTCTCGATCTTGCAAAGGTCTACATCCGGTCCGGGGCCGGAGGTGGCGGCTGCGTCAGCTTTCGGCGCGAAAAATACATCGAATATGGCGGACCCGATGGCGGGGACGGCGGTAAAGGTGGCTCGGTTTGGGCCGAGGTCGTGGACGGGCTGAACACCCTGATCGACTTCCGCTATCAGCAGCATTTCTTTGCCAAGAACGGCCAGCCTGGTCGCGGACAACAACGCACCGGCAAGGATGGCGATGACATCGTTTTGCGTGTGCCCGTCGGCACCGAAATTCTGGACGAAGACGAAGAGACCGTGATTTGCGACCTGACCGAGGTTGGGCAACGCGTTTTGCTGGCCAAGGGCGGCAATGGCGGCTTCGGCAACCTGCATTTCAAATCAGCCACCAACCAGGCGCCGCGCCGGGCCAATCCGGGGCAGGCGGGAATCGACCGCACCATCTGGCTGCGGCTGAAACTGATCGCCGATGTGGGGCTGTTGGGGATGCCCAACGCGGGCAAATCGACCTTTCTGGCGGCGACATCGAACGCGCGCCCCAAGATCGCGGATTATCCCTTTACGACCCTGCACCCCAATCTGGGCGTTGTTGGCGTCGATAACGTCGAATTCGTCGTGGCCGACATCCCCGGCCTGATCGAAGGCGCGCATGAGGGCCGCGGGATCGGTGACCGGTTCCTGGGCCATGTCGAACGTTGCGCCGTCTTGCTGCATTTGGTCGATGGCACATCTGAGACCGTGGCCGATGATTACCGCACGATCATCCACGAACTTGAGGCTTATGGCGGTGAGCTGGCCGAAAAGCCTCGCATCACGGTGTTGAACAAGGTTGACGCGCTGGATGACGAAGAGCGCGATCTGGCCAAGGCCGAATTGGAAGAGGCCGTTGGCGGCCCCGTCATGACCATGTCGGGCGTGGCCCATTTGGGCGTGACCGAGGTTCTGCGGGCGTTGCGCGCCCAGATCGACGAAAACCGCCTGCGGCAGAAGCCCGCTGAGGAGGCGAAGTCGTGGCAACCCTGACCTCGGCCAAACGTCTGGTGGTCAAGATCGGGTCCGCATTGCTGGTGGATCGGAATACAGGGTTGTTGCGGTCGGACTGGCTGCATTCACTGGCGCAGGATGTGGCGTGGCTCAAGGGGCAGGGGACGGATGTCATTCTGGTCTCGTCCGGGTCAATCGCTCTGGGTCGCGGGGTGCTTGACCTGCCGATGGAGGCCTTGCCCCTTGAACAGTCTCAGGCAGCCGCCGCCGTGGGCCAAATCCGCCTGGCCCGCGCTTATGAAGAAGCACTGACTCCGCACAAGATCACCACTGCGCAGGTCCTGGTGACGCTAGAAGACAGTGCAGACCGCCGCCGTTACCTGAACTCTCGCGCAACACTCGAAACGTTGCTGAGCCTCGGCGTGGTTCCGATTGTCAACGAAAACGACACCGTTGCGACGGACGAGATCCGCTACGGCGACAATGACCGACTGGCCGCTCAGATCGCGGTGACCGTCGGGGCCGACCAACTGATCCTGCTGTCGGACGTGGATGGGTTCTACACCGGCAACCCGAACGAAGATGCCTCGGCCACGCGTTATGATTCGATCGACGACATCACCCCGGAAATCGAAGAGATGGCGGGCGATGCCGGGTCGGGGCTGTCTAAGGGCGGTATGAAAACCAAACTGCTGGCCGCCAAGATGGCAACAGCAGCGGGTTGCGATATGGCGATCACCGAAGGGTCACCCCTGAACCCGCTGAAAACGCTTGAGAATGGCGCAAATTGCACCTGGTTCACGGCCACTCTGGATCCGCACGCTGCCCGGAAACGCTGGATTTCGGCGATGAAACCGCGGGGCGAGATTGTGGTGGATGCGGGCGCGGCGCGTGCGCTCGGCAATGGCAAAAGCCTGCTGCCTGCGGGCATCGTCGAAGTGACCGGAGATTTTGGCCGCGGCGATCCGGTGGCAATCCTTGACCCAACCTCGCGCCGACTGGCGCAAGGCCTCAGCCGCTATACCGCGCAAGAGGCGGATGCGATCAAGGGGCGAAAGTCCTCGGAGATCGAGGCAACTTTGGGTTATCCGGGGCGGGCCGTTTTGATCCACCGGGACGATTTGGCGCTGTAGGCGCGCAATGCTAAAACACCAGAAGACCGACCGAAAGGCACATGAGATGAAGGATTTCGACAGCATTCCCACACTGATGGCCGATCTTGGAAAACGCGCCAAATCGGCCTCTGCCGATCTGGCCTGTGCCAGCGCAGAACGCAAGCACGCCGCCCTGATTGCTGCAGCGGATGCGGTTTGGGCACACCGAGCCGACATCATCGCGGCAAACAAGAAAGACCTGGAGTTTGGCCGCGAAAAGGGCCTGAGCCCGGCGATGATGGATCGCCTGATGCTGGACGAATCCCGCATTCAGGGCATGGTCGGCGGCTTGCGCACCGTGGCGGATCAGGCTGACCCGGTTGGCGAAGTTCTGGCCGAATGGGATATGCCCTCGGGCCTGAACATCCAACGCGTCCGCACACCTTTGGGCGTGATCGGCGTGATTTACGAAAGCCGTCCGAACGTGACAGCGGATGCAGGTGCACTATGCCTGAAATCCGGCAATGCCGTGATCCTGCGCGGCGGGTCTGAAAGCTTCCATTCCTCTAGCGCGATCCATGCCTGTCTGGTCGAAGGGTTGAAGGCCGCAAACCTGCCCGAAGACGCGATCCAGCTGGTGCCGACGCGCGACCGGGCCGCTGTGCAGGAATTGCTGACCCTGACCGACTACGTGGACGTCATCGTTCCGCGCGGCGGCAAAGGTCTGGTTGGTCTGGTCCAGCGCGAGGCCCGTGTGCCCGTATTCGCGCATCTCGAAGGCATCGTGCATATCTATATCGACAAATCAGCCGACCCGCAGAAAACACTGGATGTGGTGCTGAACGCCAAGACTCGTCGTACCGGGATTTGTGGCGCCGCCGAGTGTCTGTTGATCCATCAGGACATCGCCGAAACGCTGGGCCGGGACGTAATTGCCGCGCTGCAGGCCGCAGGTGTTGAGGTCCATGCCGAAGGTGCGCTGGCTGTGGAAGGCACGATTGCGGCCACAGCGGACGATTGGGGCAAGGAATTCCTCGACAGCATCATTGCCGCCAAACCGGTGGCAGATATCGACGCGGCTATTACGCATATCCGTCAGTATGGCTCGAACCATACCGACTGTATCATGACCGAAGATGCGGACGCTGCCGCGCGGTTCTTTGAACGGCTCGACAGCGCGATCCTGATGCACAATGCCTCGACCCAGTTTGCCGATGGGGGCGAGTTTGGAATGGGCGCCGAGATCGGTATCGCCACCGGCAAGATGCACGCGCGCGGACCCGTGGGCGCCGCGCAGTTGACCAGTTTCAAATATCTGGTGCGTGGGAACGGAACGACCCGGTCCTAGAACCGGATCACAATGCGGGTTGAGGTGGTTTCTGCCGCAACCCGCCGCCCCATCGACGCCGCGGTCTCGGGCAGCAGTGCAAACTGTACCTGCGCGGGGGTGACCTTGTTGGCAAACCGGCCCAGAGGCAGGCTCTTCCACAGATCATTATCCAGATTCAGCTTGTCGGCCGAACCCGTCACCGTCCAAGTTTCCCCAGTATTGGCGATTGTGACCTCACCGCCAAAGGGCATCGCGCTTTCGCAGCACATCAATGCCAGAAACGCCAGTTTCACCTGATTGCGCGGCACCGCTTCGGTCAGGTGCCAGTTGACGCGCACTCGGCCAGCCCGTTCAACATCCTTCAGCAGCTCAGACACCTCAGCCCGTCCCAGAGGCTGGTCACTGGCCGATCCGAACGCAACGCGGAAGAACCGTATCCGCGCCCCGGCGCTGCCGACGCTACCCGAAATCAGTTCCATTTCGGGACCCTGGGTGCCTCCAACCATCTCAAGCAACTCCAGCCCGTTGGTGATCGCGCCAATGGGGCTGATCAGATCGTGACAGATCCGGGAACCGATAAGCTCGGCCATGTTGACTGTGGTGTCGCTCATGCGTACCTCCTGCTGCATCTGCCGCCGGACCTGGAGCCCAGACATGTCAGACCTCAATGCCATTCTTGCACCGGGCATGTATGTCCGCCACCCCGATTTCCCCGATTGGGGCGTTGGACAGGTGCAGTCCAACATCGGGGGCAAGATCACCGTCAACTTTCGCGAGCAGGGGAAAGTGGTGATTGACGGAACACGCATCGCCCTGATGCCAGTCTTTGATCCGTGAAACTGGTTTAGGAAAGGTTAACAGCCCCGCATATCCGCTCTTGTTGCCATCCCCCCGAAAACTGCGGTATCAGCGCGCAAACAAGAACGGAACCTCAGATGCCGGATGCAGGCCCTTCCTTTACCGTCAAACTCGCCGAGACCGAGGACGAATTGCGCGCGGCCCAGCGGCTGCGCTATGACGTGTTTGTCCGCGAACTGGGCGGTGGCGGAGAGATGGTCGATCACGAGGCTGGGCTAGAGCGCGACAGGTTCGACCCGTATTTCGACCACATGCTGGCCATCGACAACGTCACCTGCGAAACTGTGGGCGTTTACAGGCTGTTACCGGGCGAACGTGCTGCAGAACTGGGGCAGTTCTATTCCGAAGACGAATACGACCTGAAGGTCCTCAAACAAAGCGGCCGCAAGCTGTTGGAATTGGGGCGGTCCTGCCTGCATCCCGATTACCGCGGTGGTACGGCGATGTATCACCTGTGGAACGGTTTGGCGGCTTACGTCAATGAGCGCGAGATCGAGGTTCTGTTCGGCGTCGCCAGTTTTCATGGCACGAATGTTCAGGACCTGGCGCAGCCCTTGTCGATGCTGCATCACAACCATCTGGCGCCGCCCGATCTGCGGGTTCGGGCGCAGCCGGACGTGTTTCAATCCATGGATCTCGTGGCGCCGGACGACCTGGATCGCCGCGCGGCGATGGTGCAAGTTCCGGCGCTGATCAAAGCCTATCTGCGGTTGGGCGGTTTCGTGGGCGAAGGCGCCTTTATCGATCACGCCTTCAACACGACGGACGTGTGCCTGATCCTTGACACTGCCCGCATGAATGAACGGCAGAAACGAATCTATGGCGGAGCGTAACCCGGTGAACGACGCGCTGTGGAACAGTGAGGATGCGCCGGACCCGATCAATCTTGGGCTGATTGGGTGGGTTCTCGTCTTTCTGCGCGGGGTGCCTCTGGCGCTACTGGTATTTGGCGGGCTGATCGTCCTTCTGACCATTCGTCTGATCGAACTCCCGTTATTCGGCATGCGCCGTCCGATCACGCCGTTCATCGCGCAGTTCGTCAGCCGCAATGCGTTCCGAATTCTCGGAATGGGATTTCGAACTTCGGGGCAGTTGATGCAGCAGCGCGGGGCCGTGGTTGCGAACCATTCCTCCTGGCTGGACATCTTTGCGTTGAACGCGCGCAAGCGGGTCTTTTTCGTGTCCAAGGCCGAAGTTGCGAAATGGCCCGGTATAGGCTGGCTGGCCCGTGCGACCGGCACCGTGTTCATCGAGCGGGACCGCAAGAAGGCCAAAGAACAGACCAAGGTGTTTGAAGCCCGCCTGAAAGCCGGCCATAAATTGTTGTTCTTCCCCGAAGGTACATCGACCGATGGTCTGCGGGTTTTGCCTTTCAAAACAACGCTCTTTGCTGCGTTCTTCGCGGAAGAATTACGCGAATTCATGTATGTGCAGCCGGTCTCGGTGATCTTCCACGCACCCGAAGGCCAGCCGGACCGGTTCTATGGCTGGTGGGGCGAAATGGAGTTCGGGCCGCATCTGCTCAAGACACTCGGTGCGCGCAGGCAAGGGGCTGTGGAGTTGATCTTTCATGCCCCGGCCAAGGTCAGCGACTTTGATAACCGCAAGGCGCTGGCGGCGCATTGCGAAGAAGCCGTGCGACATGCGCACAGCTTGGCCCGGCTCGAAAAATAAGGGCAGTAGGCCCTTGCGCTGCATCCAAACCTGCCGTATACGCGCGCCATTCAAACCCGCAGGCGGGGTTTGGCCTTTTTGAGGGAGACATCCTCATCAATGCCGCCGGTTGGAGCATCCGCTTCTTTCACCCCCGCCCAGGCGTAAACCGGAAAAGGAAAATAGCATGGCTCTTCCCGAGTTCACCATGCGTCAGCTGCTGGAAGCTGGCGTTCACTTTGGTCACCAGACACAGCGTTGGAATCCCCGCATGGGCCCGTTCATCTACGGCTCGCGCAATGGCATCCACATCATGGACCTGACCCAGACCGTTCCAATGCTGGACCAGGCGCTGCAGGCGGTTCGTGACACCGTTGCAAAAGGTGGCCGCGTTCTGTTCGTTGGTACCAAGCGTCAGGCTGCTCAGCCGATCGCAGACGCCGCTGAAAAGTCGGCTCAGTACTTCATGAACCACCGCTGGCTGGGCGGCACGCTGACCAACTGGAAAACCGTTTCCCAGTCGATCAACCGTCTGAACCAGATTGACGAAGCCATGGAATCGGGCGCCGAAGGCCTGACCAAGAAAGAGCGTCTGGGCATGGAGCGTGACCAGGCCAAGTTGCAGGCTTCGCTGGGCGGCATCCGCGAGATGGGCGGCGTTCCTGACCTGCTGTTCGTCATCGACGTCAAGAAAGAAGCACTGGCAATCGCCGAAGCCAACAAGCTGGGTATCCCGGTTGTGGCCGTGGTTGACACCAACTGCTCGCCCGACGGCGTTGACTATATCATCCCCGGCAACGACGACGCAGCGCGTGCAATCGCTCTGTACTGCGATCTGGTTGCTCGTGCAGCTCTGGACGGCATGACCGCTCAGATGGGTGCCGCAGGTGTTGACCTGGGTGCATTCGAAGAAGCACCGGTTGAAGAAGTCGTTGCGGAAGAAGCACCTGTTGCTGAAGAAGCCGCGCCGGAAGCCAAAGCCGAAGCGTAAGCTGCCCGTCACGTAAATGACATATGGGGCAGGGTATGACCTGCCCCAATTCCGTTTGAATTGAGGAGAGCCCAAGATGGCAATCACAGCAGCAATGGTTAAAGAACTGCGCGACCAGACCGGCGCAGGCATGATGGACGCGAAAAAAGCGCTGACCGAAACCGGCGGCAACATGGACGAAGCCGTTGACTGGCTGCGCACCAAGGGCTTGGCCAAAGCGGCCAAGAAGTCGGGCCGTACCGCAGCAGAAGGTCTGGTTGCTGTTCACGTCAACGGCGGCAACGGTGTTGCTGTCGAGGTGAACTCGGAAACCGACTTCGTTGCGAAAAACGCCGAATTCCAGGAAATGGTTGGCAAGATCGCTTACGCAGCCGAAGGCGTTGCAGATGTCGACGCGCTGCTGGCGGCTGACCTGGGTGGCAAGAACGTGGCCGACACCCTGACCGACAAGATCGCCACTATCGGCGAGAACATGTCCGTGCGCCGCATGGCCAAACTGTCGGGCGACACTGTTGTGTCTTACGTCCACAACGCGGCCACCAACGGCATGGGCAAAATCGGCGTTCTGGTTGCTCTGACCGGTGGCGACGAAGCGATCGGCAAGCAGGTTGCGATGCACATCGCAGCAGTGAACCCGGCGGCCCTGTCCGAAGCGGACATGGACCCGGCCGTTGTCGAGAAAGAAAAGCAGGTTCAGATGGACATCGCCCGCGAATCCGGCAAGCCGGAGCAGGTGATCGAGAAGATGATCGAAGGCCGCATGAAGAAATTCGTCGCCGAATCGACCCTGCTGAACCAGCAGTTCGTTGTGAACCCTGACCTGACCGTTGAGGCAGCGGCCAAAGAAGCAGGCGCAACCATCACCGGCTTCATCCGTCTTGAAGTTGGCGAAGGCATCGTGGTCGAAAAAGAAGACTTCGCAGCCGAAGTTGCCAAGGCCGCTCAGGGCTAAGGACGATCTCCGGGCCTCGCAAGAGGTCCGGACACGCAAATGTCGAAACCGGTTGCGCAAGACGTGACCGGTTTTTTTGTGCGGGAATAAAAAAAGACGCCGAAGCGTCTTGATGTTCGTGGAATTAATTGAGGGGCCCCGCAAGATGGGGATGGTCGAGGCCCCCCAAAATTCCGGCAATCGGACGCAGACAAATAGGCGCCTTCTTGTCAGAGCGGCTGGAGAGCCCTGTTATTGCAAAGATCCAACCAAATGTTCCCTGGCTAAAGCCACCACTCACGGAACCATTTCACTTTGCAACTCCGCCTCAGGAATGGAAAGTCATGATTTCCTTACCTAGGGTAAATTGACGCAATTTGGCGTCAGCTTTCGGAGACCTAAGCCTCCATCACGAACATCTGATTCTGCAGAGATGCCTTCAAAACTGCCTGTGCCGTGGTTTCGACGGAAAGGGCTTCACGCGCAAGGCGCAGGTGCTTTTCAACCGTTGCCGAAGTCAGTCCCATCAGCAACGCGATGTCCTGCGTGGTCTTGCCGTCTCCGACCCATTGCAACGCCTCGCGCTGGCGTTTGGTCAAAGCCCGGTTGGGGGCGTTGTAGGGCAGGGTGAGGATTTTCAGATGCGCGACGTTGTTCATCAGCAGGATGTCATCGCCGTGCTCGGCCCACATCGCATCGACTTCGGCCTGACTGGCCGCGCCTCCGGACGACAGGGAAATTGCCCCTTTCGACCGCATCGAGACCGAAGTGAAGCTGATCGTGTATCCGAAGGTCACGCCTTGCGACCGGTTGAATTCCAGAACGTCCAGCTCTTGCGCCGTCAGCTTGCCGTTGGCCACCATGTCCTGCGCGATGTTCCAACTGGCTGCGCCTTCATTGTGCAACGCCCATTTCAGCATCGGAGCATGGAAATACATCCCATCCCGCAGGAACCCGTCCAGATAGGATTTTTCATGATTGGTCAGAATCACGAAATCTTCGGGGTCACCAAGTGAGGTCGCCGTTCGGTATTGGGTGTACCCATAAATCAGGCGGTCAAAACCGAAACTTGCCATCTGGCGACAGTGGGCATCCCAAAGCTCTTCCAGAGTTTTGGTGTAGCTGAGGAAATGCAGATATTCACTCAGCGTCATGCAGAAGACCCGCTTTTCAGATGCGCAGCCAATGCGTCCAGCGCCAGCACGTAGCCATGTGCACCAAAGCCGCAAATCTGGCCGACCGCGACCTTTGAGATATACGACAGGTGCCGGAACGTCTCACGCGCGTGGATGTTGGACAGATGCACCTCGATCACCGGAAGCTCGACCGACACGATCGCATCCATCAGGGCGATGGAGGTGTGGGTGAAGGCACCGGCGTTCAGAATGATCCCGTCCTGATCCCCTTTGGCCTCATGAATGGCGTCGATCAGTGCCCCTTCGTGGTTGGACTGAAAACACGACACTTCGACCCCGATGGAAGACCCATGGCTCAGGCACAAGTCCTCAACCATTTCCAACGTGGTACTGCCATAAACCTCGGGCTGCCTTGTGCCCAGAAGGTTCAGGTTCGGACCGTTCAAAATCAAAGCTTTGTGCATTACTTCACTGTTCCCATGGGAAATTCATAGACGCTAAAGGGTGTCAATGTCCACCAGCCAGCGCGCCTATAGGGCGAGTGGGGGAAGCGACGTCACTCACCTTCGGCGTGAACCGGCATTGTCACCACGGTCTTACCCAACGCAGAACGGCTTGTCATATGCGACAGTGCCTCGGATGCGCGGTCCAGCGGATACCGTGCGTTGATCTTTGGTCTGATTTTTCCTTCGCTGTATAACTGGAACAAATTCCTCACATTTTCCGAATGCCCAACGGGATCGCGCATCACCGAGGCGCCCCAAAACACGCCCATGATCTGACAGCCTTTGAGCAACGGCAGGTTCAGTGGGATTTTGGGGATGCCCGCCGGGAAGCCAACCACCAGAAAGCGGCCGTTCCAAGCCATACTGCGCAGTGCGGGTTCAGCATAGTCCCCACCCACCGCGTCATAGACGACATTTACCCCCAAAGGCGCGGACAAATCCTTGATTTCACTGGTGAACTTCTTCTGCGAGTCCCGATCCATGTCATGCGCATACAAAACCGTCTCATCCGCGCCCAGACTTCGGCAGAAATCCGCTTTGTCTTGCGAGGATACGGCGGCAATCACCCGCGCGCCCATGGCCTTGCCCAGCTCGATCGCAGCAGACCCGACACCGCCCGCGGCACCAAGCACCAGCAGCGTCTCGTCAGGCTGCAAGTCTGCCCGATCCTTCAGCGCGTGATAAGAGGTGCCATAGGTGAAAATGAAACAGGCCGCGTCCTCGAACGGCATCGTGTCAGGGAACTTGACAGCGGTGGCTGACGGGATGCTCAGATGCGTGGCGAACCCACCGTGGCCGGTCAGCGCCAGTACCCGGTCGCCGATTTCAAAGCCGCTGACGCCTTCACCGATGGCCAGCACTTCACCTGCGATTTCACCGCCCGGCGCAAAGGGGCGGGGCGGTCTGATCTGGTAACGGTCCTGAATGATCAGCGTGTCCGGGAAATTGACGCCCGCCGCCCTGATTCCGATCAGCAACTCGCCCCGTGTCGGTGATGGATCGGGGAGGGTGGTCAGCTCCAGTGTTTCCGGCCCGCCCGGCGCGACGCTGAGTAAAGCTTGCATATCAGACCTGTTATCCTTGTTATTCGGTAAGGACGAGCTTTGGCGCAGCAACTGGGCTTGTCAAGAAACCACCGGACTTGACGCCTGACCGACCCCATTTCGGGGAAGCGCCCGCCGCAGAACAACAGGAGCAGACCATGACCCCCGAAACGCTTTTCTCTTTGCAGGGCAAGACTGCGCTTGTCACCGGTGGCGCCACCGGGATTGGGCGAATGGCGGCCGAGGCGCTGGTGCGGGCCGGCGCGCGCGTCCTGATCGCTTCGCGCAAGGCCGAGGCCTGCGAAGCCGTCGCGGCAGAGCTGAATGCGCTGGACGCCCCCGGTCAGGCCGAAGGCTTCGGCGGCGACGTTGCCACCAAGGAAGGGGTCGAAGCGCTTGCTTCCGAAGTCAGGAACCGCACGGATCGCCTTGATATCCTTATGAATAACGCAGGCATAAGCTGGGGTGCGCCGATGGGTCAGTTCCCCTATGAGGCTTGGGGCAAAATCATGTCGGTCAATGTCGCGGGCCTGTTCGACCTGACTCAAAAGCTGTTGCCTGTGTTGATGGCATCCGGTTCTGCCGACGATCCGGCACGGGTGATCAACGTTGGCTCGGTCATGGGCGAGGTGCCGATGGGTGACGGCGCCTACAGCTATTCGGCGTCAAAAGCCGCTGTTCTGCACCTGACCAAGATCATGGCCAAGGAATTCTCACCCTACCACATCACGGTCAACGCGCTGGCGCCTGGGCCTTTTGTTTCGCGCATGACGGCCTTTGCCACGGGCGACGAAGAGACACGGGAAAAAGTTGGCAAATCCGTCCCTTTGGGGCGCGTTGGGCGCGATGAGGACATCGCTGGCTGTATGTTGTTTCTGTGCGGTCGCGGCGGGAGTTATGTGACCGGCGCAGTTATCCCGGTATCTGGCGGCATAAATGTGGTGACGGCCGGAAACATCTTTGCCGAAGCCTTTTAGGCTGTGATCCGGAGGAGCAGGATGAGTAGCACGCAACTGGACATCGCAGCCGTCGACGCCTATCTCAACGCCCATCTTCCGGGGTATCGAGGTCCGCTGGAGGCAACCAAGTTTGCGGTCGGCCAGTCCAACCCGACCTTTCTTCTGCAAACCCCTGAGAAGAAGTATGTTTTACGCCGGAAACCTCCGGGCGTATTGTTAAAATCCGCGCACGCGGTGGACCGGGAATTCTGCGTGCAGTCAGCTCTGGCCGACAGTGTGGTGCCGGTCCCCCGGATGTATCTGCTGTGTCAGGATGACAGCGTCATCGGCTCGGATTTCTACGTCATGGAACATCTTGACGGGCGCATATTTCTGGATCCCACCATGAGCGGCGAAAGCAACGATACCCGCGGCGCCGTTCTGGATGAGATGAACCGGGTTCTGGCCGCGCTGCACATGGTTGATATCCAAGCCGCCGGGTTGTCCGATTACGGACCGCCCGGAAATTACTTCGAACGGCAGATTGCGCGCTGGACCAAACAGTACCGGGCCTCGGAGACCACGGAAATTTCCGAAATGGACGCCCTGATTGAAGCTCTGGAAAATGCCATTCCAAAGGATGACGGGCAAAGGACGCTGGTGCATGGCGACTACCGCATCGACAACCTGATGTTCGAGAAACACGGTACCCGGTGCATCGGTGTGCTGGATTGGGAACTTTCGACCATCGGGCACCCCTATGCGGATCTGGCGGCTGTGATCATGCAATGGCGGATGCCGCCCGGTACCGAGGGCCGGGGGCTGGCAGGTATCGACCGCGACAGTCTGGGGCTGCCGTCCGATCAGGCCTTTGTCGACCGGTATTGTCAACGTCGCGGCCTGTCCGGCATCGACAATTTCGGCTTCTACCTGGCGTTCAATTTCTTCCGCATGGCTGGAATTCTGCAGGGTGTCTACAAACGCGCGCAGGACGGCAACGCATCGGATCCGAAGCGCGCCGTGGTTCTGGGCTCGTATGTCCCGATGTTCGCGCAGCATGGACTGGCCGCACTAAATGCCTAGGACCCCTTTGAAAGCTCCAGTTCCAGATTTCCCAGGCTGTTCTTGCCAAAGAACATCTCGGAACCCGCAAAAAGGCTTGGCACGCCGAATACTCCACGTTTTACGGCAGCCTTGGTCTGTTCCTTGAGCTGCTGCTTGACCTCGACGCTGGTCATCGCCTCGCGGAGCTTGCGTACAGGCAATTCGTTCTCGTGCAGGATTTCGGTGAGAACGCCGATCTCGTCGACCTTTTGACCATGCACCCAGATGGCATCAAATATGGCGTCTTTATATTTGTTTTCCCAAGATTTACCGGATGCAAACACCGCGCCACGCATGGCGAATTTGGTATTGACCGGAAAGTGCGGACTCATGTGAAAACTTATGCCCCGGGCACGCGCAAACCGGTGCAGATCATGGGTCAGGTATGCCGTTTTCTGGCGGTTTTCCGAGAACGCCTTAAACGGGTTTTGGTTGTTGGTGGCCTTGAACACCGCAGTCAGCAGAACAGGAACATGCTTTACCCTGACGCGATGTTTATCAGCCAGAGCGGGCAGGGCCTTGTAGGCGAGAAAAGCATTCGGGCTGCAGAAATCGTACACAAATTCAATATCTTGTGTCATATTTCTCCTCCGATAGGGTAGGTGGTGAAATGTCTCCAACTCGTAACAGCGAATCCTCTACCTACTCAGTGTAGCAGCCCGCTGGGTCAAACGTACCGCTCTGGTCGATTTCCCTGTCAATTCAGCGTGTAAGGCCGCAAGATCGCGGCAATGAGACAGAAGGCAGGTTACAGATGACAGCGTTCGATCCCAGGCGCCTGACCCGTATCACCGACTGGATGCAACGCTATGTCGATGAACGGAAATACGCGGGCAGTTCTCTGCTGGTAAAACACAAAGGGGCCGAGGTGTTTTTCAACGCCTGCGGTCAAAGAAGCGTCGAAAACGGTCTGCCGTTTCAGCGCGACACGATCGTACGTATCTATTCTATGACCAAGCCGGTGACCACTGTCGCACTGATGATGCTGGCCGAGCGCGGGTTGTTTCATCTGGACGCTCAACTATCCGATTTCCTTCCGGAATTTCGCAACATGCAGGCCTTGATTCCGGGTGCCGAACGGCTGGACCAAACAGAATACGCCCCCACGCCCACATTGCACCAGTTGCTGACCCACACAAGCGGCCTCAGCTATCCGTTCAACCCCGGAGTGCTGCCTCGGGCAATGGATGAACGGGACCTGATGTTCAAGTCAGATCAAGGCCTTCTGGCGGATCGTGTGGCCGATCTGGCCGATTTTCCACTGGCGTTTCAGCCAGGCACCCGGTGGGAATACTCTGTCGGCATAGACGTTCTGGGGCGCGTGATCGAAGTGGTTTCGGGTCAGCCGTTGGACCAGTTTTTTGCGCAGGAGATCTTTGAACCGCTGGGGATGAAGGATACCGGGTTCCGAGTGTCGCCGGGAACAGGGGATCGGTTTGCTTCGCTCTACACTCCGCTGGCCGGGGACGCGATGGCGCTGAATTCGGCTGAAACCGGCGGTGAGACCCTGCGGCTTGTCGATCAGGTCGGAGACTCTCCGTTTGAACACACCACTACGTATTCGGGTGGCGGTGGTCTGGTTGGCACAATCGACGACTATTCCGGCTTTGTCGAAATGCTGCGCGACCGGGGGCAGGGCAACGGACACCGCCTGCTGGGGCTCAAGACCGTGGATTTTATGCTGCGCAATCATTTACCGGGCGATATTGCCGCAATGGGACCACAGAGTTTTGCCGAGCAACCCATGGAAGGCACCGGTTTTGGCCTGGGTGGCGCGGTGGTGCTGAACCCCGGCAGAACCCGTGTGCCGGGCTCGGTTGGTGATTTCAGCTGGGGCGGCATGGCGTCGACCTTTTTCTGGATCGACCGGGTTAACGATCTGACGACTATCTTCTTTACGCAGTTGTCACCGTCCAGTTCCTATCCGTCGCGGGCAGAGTTAAAGGCGCTTGTCCTCGGGGCAATGATTGAATGACCTTTCCGGCACTGATACCCAAGCCCGAGACGACAAACCGGAGACCTTAGAATGACCGAAGCGGAACGTATCCTCTTGGACCTTTTGAACATTGAAAGGCTTGAGGTCGACCTGTTTCGCGGCACCGGCTCCGGCGGCGAGACTCCGACCCGTATTTTCGGTGGGCAGGTTATTGCGCAGGCTCTGGCTGCTGCTTACCGAACCGTAGATGATCGCCTGTGCCATTCTCTGCACGCGTATTTCATCCGCGCTGGTGATCCGTCCATTCCCGTTATTTATCAAGTCGATAGAGCGCGGGACGGAGGTTCAATGACCACACGACGTGTGGTCGCGATTCAGCACGGCAAGCAAATCCTCAACATGTCGGCCTCTTTCCATGTTCAGGACGAAGGCTGGGACCATCAACATGCCATGCCGCCGACCGAGGCCCCAGAAAACTACCCGGAACGATCCGAGTTGCGGCAGCGTTACGTGGATCAAGTTCCTGAAAAACTGCGTGGAGAGCTGTTGCGTGAACGGCCGATCCAGGTGCGTGAAGTGAACCACCTGAACCCCTTTAGCCCCGAAAAATCTGACGATCACAATCAGATCTGGTTTCGCATGGGGGCTGCCGCGGGGGCTGATCCGGTAACTCAGCATCTTCTTTTGGCTTACGCGTCGGACATGTACCTGATGACATCAGGATTGCGGCCGCATGGGCTGAGTTTGTTCAGTAGTGAGGTCAATTTTGCCAGCCTGGATCATGCGTTGTGGTTCCACGCGCCTGTTCACTTTGAAAACTGGCATCTTTATGCGATGGAATCACCATGGAGCGGGCAGGGGCGCAATTTCAACCGCGGCTCGATTTACGCACAAGACGGCACTCTGGTCGCGTCGGTCGCACAGGAAGGTCTGATGCGAAAAGCGCGCAAAAAGCCTTAGCTGTCTTCGGTAAACTGCTGATTTAGCTTACGCATCCCGCCAAGCCAACGGTCATAGTCTCCGGCTTTGTGGCGGATGTAGTCCAAGACCTGAGGATGTGGCAGCACCAAAAACTGCTCGGAACGGATAGCGTCAACGCAGGCCTGCGCCACGTCCTCAGGCTCCAACATGCCATCAATCGACGCGACTGAAACCTCGTGTCCGCGTGTCATTTCGGATCGAACGGCCTGCGGACACAGAACAGACACGCGCAGACCTTTGTGTCCGTAGGTCAAGGACAACCACTCGGCAAAGCCAACGGCCGCGTGTTTCGTCACGCCATACGGCGCAGCGCCGGGCTGGTTCAGCAATCCCGCAGCTGAAGCCGTGATCATGATATAACCGCTGCCACGGTTGATCATCCTCGGCACCAAATGGCGTGCGGTCCAGACATGGGACATGACATTGATCTTCCAGATCCGGTTCCAATCTTCGTCAGAGACCTCTGGGCCGCCAAGCGTGAGGATACCGGCATTGGCACAAAACAGGTCAATCGGACCGATCGTATTTTCGACGGTCTCGATCAACGTCTGAGTGTCAGCTTCTTTCGAAACATCGCAAACCAGCGCGTGGCCGCCAATGTCCTTGGCCACGCGCTGCACACCATCCGCGTCTATATCTGCGCAGATGACCTTGGCACCCTCGCGGGCGAACCGTTCAGCCAGACCTTTGCCAATGCCCTGAGCGGCTCCGGTGACAACCACAGTCTTTCCGCACAGCTCCATGACATAATCCCGAATGTTGGTTCGGATTTAAACCGTAACTTGTTTGATTTGCTGCGCAATCTGGTATTTGGCAGCAAAAGTTTTTAACCATAATACCAATTACACGATAACCTCAATAGAACGCCTGCAACCCGGTCTGTGCCCGCCCAAGGATCAGTGCATGCACATCATGCGTGCCTTCATAGGTATTCACCGTCTCAAGGTTGACCATGTGCCGGATGACCTGGAACTCCAACGAGATGCCATTGCCCCCGTGCATATCCCGCGCCATCCGCGCGATATCCAGCGCCTTGCCGCAGTTGTTGCGTTTGACGATCGAGATCATTTCAGGCGCGGCTTCGGCCTGATCCATCAGGCGACCGACGCGCAGGCTCGCTTGCAGCGCCAAGGCGATCTCGGTTTGCATGTCCGCCAACTTGCGTTGATACAGCTGAGTTTGCGCCAGCGGTCGATTGAACTGTTTCCGATCCAGACCGTATTGACGTGCAGCGTGCCAACAGGATTCGGCAGCCCCCAGGACCCCCCAACTGATGCCATACCGCGCGCGGTTCAGACAGCCGAATGGTCCCTTGAGGCCCTGAACATGCGGCAGCAGCGCGCTTTCATCGACCTCAACACCATCCAGAACGATTTCACCGGTGATCGAGGCGCGCAGGCTCAGTTTGTTCTGAATTTTCGGGGCGCTTAGACCTTTCAGCCCCTTGTCCAAAACGAAGCCCCGGATTTTGCCATCATGGGCATCGGACTTGGCCCAAACCACAAACACATCCGCAATCGGCGCGTTCGAGATCCACATCTTGCTGCCGGTCAGACGATAGCCACCGTCAATCTTTTCGGCCTTTGATTTCATGCCAGCCGGGTCCGAACCTGCATCCGCCTCGGTCAGACCGAAACAGCCAATCCATTCACCGCTGGCCAGTTTTGGCAGGTATTTCCGGCGCTGTTCCTCGCTGCCATAGGCATAGATCGGATACATCACCAGAGAGCTTTGCACCGACATCATCGAGCGGTAGCCGGAATCCACACGCTCGACCTCGCGCGCGACCAGACCGTACGAGACGTACCCTGCCCCTAGGCCGCCGTATTCCTCGGGAATTGTGACGCCCAACAGACCCATTTCGCCCATCTCGCGGAAAATCTCGGGGTCGGTTTCTTCGTTCTGGAACGCCTCAGTTACGCGCGGCTGCAGCTTTTCCTGCGCGTAAGCCTGCGCGCTGGCCGCGATCATGCGTTCGTCTTCGTTCAACTGGTCGGACAGACGAAACGGATCATCCCATGCAAACTTGCCCATGTCGGGCGCATCTTTGGCACGCAATGCGGGCTTGGTGTCGGGGGCGTTCATGGTGCTTCTCCGCTTTGTCAGCTTCGACGCAACCTAACCCGCCCCCGGACCAAAAGACAGTAAGAGTTTCGCATCCGACCATGAGCAAAACTCATACCCCTGCCCCGGTTTTACCCCAGCGCATATCCGGCACCGCGAACCGTGCGCACCGGGTCATCGCCGCCATGTTGCGTCAGTGCCTTGCGCAAACGACCGATATGGACGTCAACCGTGCGCGTATCGACATAGATATCGCGGCCCCAGACCCTATCCAGCAATTGCTCGCGGCTCCAGACGCGGCCCGGTTTTTCCATGAAGGTGCTCAACAGGCGGAATTCGGTCGGACCCAGTTTCAAAGGCTTGCTGTCACGGCTGACCTTGTGCGTTTCCGAATCCAGAACGATATCGTCAAACTCCAGTCGCAGACCAACAGTTGCCGGACGCACGCGGCGCAGCTGCGTGCGGACCCGCGCCATCAGTTCGACCACCGAGTATGGCTTGACCACATAGTCATCGGCACCCGTTTCAAGGCCCCGCACCTTGTCGACCTCTTCGGTGCGGGCCGAGAGCATAATTATCGGGATCGATCGCGTATCCGGGCGGGATTTCAGGCGACGGCAGACCTCGATGCCGCTGAGGTTGGGCATCATCCAATCAAGCACGATGATATCCGGGTGCTCCTCGTCGACCAGCAGCATGGCTTCGTCACCACTGCCGGCCCTGGATACGCGGAACCCTTCCGCTTCGAGGTTGTATGCCAGCACTTCACGCTGTGCCGGTTCGTCTTCAACGACCAGAACGGTAGGCTGATCCGCAGACATCGGTCAGATCTCCTGAGGGGTGTGCGAGGTTACATCAGCTTTCGGGCGCGCCTCGGTTGGGCGTTCCCCGGTCACGAGGTAGACAACCTGCTCGGCAATTGCGGTCACGTGATCGCCCATGCGTTCAATGTTTTTCGCGATGAAATGCAGGTGCATACAGGACGAGATTTTGCGCGGGTCCTCGGCCATGAAGGTCAGAAGCTCGCGGAACAGGCCGTTATACATCTGGTCCACTTCCTCGTCGCGGTTGATGACATCGGTCGCCAGTTCGGCATCGCGTTGTATATAGGCGTCCAGCGCATCGCGCAGCATCCGTTCAACCTCACGCGCCATACGGCGCAGGGCGGCTGTGCTGCTATTGATTTCGCCGGCATTCACCAGAACGGTCGTCCGCTTGGCAATGTTTTTGGCGTAATCGCCAATCCGTTCAAGGTTGCCGGATACTTTGAGAACCGACAGAACCAGACGCAAATCACTGGCCGTCGGGGCCCGCAACGCGATCAGACGTGCGGTTTCTTCGTCGATCAACTCTTCCAAAGCGTCGATGGCCTTGTCGCCGTGACGGACCTGTTGCGCGAGTTCTTCGTCGCGGCTTTCCAGCGACCGGGCCGCGCCCATGATGGCAGCTTCGACCAGCCCGCCCATCTTCATGATGTGGGCCTGAATGGCCTCGAGATCGCGGTCGAACGCGGATGCAATATGTTGTTCGCTCATCGCAATAATCCTGTGCTCAGCCGATCCGGCCGGTGATATAACTTTCGGTGCGGGGATCTTCGGGGTTGGTGAAGATCTGCCCCGTCTCGCCAAATTCGACGAGATTGCCGAGGTGGAAGAACGCGGTTTTCTGGCTGACACGCGCGGCCTGCTGCATTGAGTGCGTCACGATCACCACCGAATAGCGCGAGCGCAGCTCGTCGATCAGTTCCTCGACCTGCGCGGTTGCGATCGGGTCCAGGGCCGAGCACGGCTCGTCCATCAGCAGGACCTCGGGGGCAGTGGCGATGGCACGGGCGATGCACAGGCGCTGCTGCTGACCACCGGACAGGCCGGTGCCGGGGGCGTCCAGACGATCCTTGACCTCATCCCAGATCGCGCCACGACGCAGGGATTTTTCAACGATTTCATCCAGTTCCGCCTTGTTCTTTGCCAGGCCGTGGATACGCGGGCCATAGGCCACGTTGTCATAGATCGACTTGGGGAACGGGTTCGGCTTCTGAAATACCATTCCCACCTTGGCGCGTAGCTGCACCGGATCGACGCGCTTGTCGTAGATGTCTTCACCGTCCAGCAGGATATCGCCTTCGACCCGGCAGATATCGATCGTGTCGTTCATCCGGTTCAGGCAGCGCAGGAACGTGGATTTGCCGCAGCCCGACGGGCCGATGAAGGCGGTCACGGTCTTGTCCTCGATCTGAACATCCACGTCTTTGATGGCGTGTGTGTCACCGTAGTAGACCTGAACCTTGTTCGCGGCGATCTTGATGGCTTTGGAGTCCACGGTTCTCTCCACTCGTTTCATGTCGTTCATAATAAGCCCCTTTACCAGCGGCGTTCAAAGCGGCGGCGCAGGAGTACCGCGATGGTGTTCATTGTCACGAGGAAGATCAACAGGATGATGATGCCCCCCCATGCGCGTTCGTAAAAGGCCGGATCGGCGCGCTTGGACCATTCGTAGATTTGCGCCGGCATGGCCGAGTTCGGCGACAGAAAGCCCGCCACCAGCCCGTCCGGCGGGTTCGAGGCGATAAAGCCCACCATCCCGATCAGCAGCAACGGCGCTGTTTCACCAAGCGCCTGCGCCAAACCGATGATAGTGCCGGTCAGAATGCCGGGCGCGGCCAGCGGCAGAACATGGTGGAACACCGCCTGCATTTTCGAGGCCCCTACCCCAAGCGCCGCATCGCGGATCGACGGCGGAACCGCCTTGAGCGACGCCCGGGTCGAGATGATGATCGTCGGCAAAGTCATCAGCGTCAGCACCAGACCACCCACCAGCGGCGCCGAGGTCGGCAGGTGCATGTAGTTGATGAACACGGCCAGACCAAGGATACCAAACACGATGGACGGTACGGCGGCCAGGTTCGAGATGTTGACTTCGATGATATCGGTCAGCCTGTTTTGCGGAGCGAATTCCTCAAGATAAATCGAGGCGGCGACACCAATGGGCAGCGCCAGCGCCAGCACCACGAACATCATGAACAGCGAGCCCAGCATGGACACACCGATCCCCGCAGCTTCGGGTCGTTGGTCCGAGGCATCCGCACCGAAAATGAAATCCGGGTTGAAGGCCTTGTACAGCACGCCCGCATCGCGCAGCTGATCCACGACATCCAATTGCGCAACCGAGATGCTCTTGTCATTGGCGATCGATTCCCGGGTCACGCGGCCTTTCATATAGCCATCAACACGGCTGTTGGTCAGAAAACGGAAGCTGACCGTCTTGCCGATCTCATCGGGGTTGGCGATGACATAGTTCCTCAGATCAGCCAGCGCTGCCTTGGACAGGATTTTTCCCAGCTCTTTGGGCTTCAGGTCCGTCTGAATGCCCAGCTTTTGCACTTCGCTTTCCAGCGCCGATGCAATCAGAGGCGCGTATCCAAAGGTAGAAACCTTCTTGATATCTTCGATGTTTCGGTTGCCCTTCTTGTCCAGCTTGTCTTCCTTCAGTTCGACATTCAGCTCAACAAAACTCTGCTGGAACGCGCCTGTACCGGCGGTGACGATGTTGGTCACCAGAACGATCAGCATCAGAAGGCCGATACCAATGGCCGCGATGCCATACAGTTTGAACCGGCCTTCGGCAGCATTCCGACGTTTGGTGCGCGCGTCCTTTTCGAACAGCGACCCGCCTTTGCGTTTCCCAGCAGGAGCAGCTCCAGGGGTTTGGGAAATATCGGTCATTCGTACTGCTCCCGGTATTTGCGTACGATGTAGAGGGCAAAGATATTCAGCCCCAACGTAATGATGAACAGGGTCAGACCCAGAGCAAAGGCCACCAGCGTTTCGGGGCTGGCAAAATCGGTGTCACCGGTCAACTGGCTGACGATCCGGGTGGTGATGGTGGTCATAGCCTCAAACGGGTTGCCCGAGAATTTGGCGATTGCACCTGCGGCCATCACAACGATCATGGTCTCACCGATGGCGCGGCTGGCAGCCAGCAGGATCGCACCCACGATCCCCGGCAACGCGGCCGGCAGAACCACCTGACGCACGGTCTCGGATTTGGTCGCGCCCAGTCCCAGCGAGCCATCGCGCATCGACTGCGGCACCGCGTTGATGATGTCGTCCGACAGCGACGACACGAACGGGATCAGCATAATGCCCATGACCAGACCAGCCGTCAGAACCGCGTTGGAACTGGCCATCCAGCCCAGCCCCAGCGAACCTCCCTCGCCGAACATCGACACCAATGCCGGACCCACGGTCAGCAGAGCAAACAGACCGTAAACAATAGTCGGTATACCTGCGAGGATCTCAAGCAGCGGTTTGGCAAGAGCACGGGTCGCACCCGAGGCGTATTCCGACAGGTAGATTGCGGCGAACAGACCGATCGGAACTGCCACCAGCAGCGCGATCAGCGAGATATAGAGCGTGCCCCACAGCAGCGGCAGGATCGATAGCTCACTGCCTCCGCGGAAGTTCGGGGCCCAGGTGCTGCCGAAGAAAAAGTCTTTCCATGAATGCAGCTGGAAGAAGTTCATGGTCTCGAACAGCATCGACAGCACGATGCCAACGGTGGTCAGAATCGCAATCGATGCGGCCAGCAGCAGCAGCGCCAGAATACCCTGCTCGACCACGTTGCGCGCGCGGAATTCCTTGTGCGTCCGCACATAGGCGAAGGCTGCGCCCATCAGAGCCAGCGCCAGCACGACGACCTGCATCGCCACCGACCCCGTCCCGGTCATGCTGCGGTACTTCTGCGCCGCAACCAGAATGGGTTGGGTGACGTCCTGCGTCAGAACCTGCCCCGCGTCTTTCAAAGCCTTCGTCAGCGCGTCAATATCCGCGTTGGCGTTCTGTGCCTGTGCCTCAGTCACGGCACCTGTTGCCACGGCGCCTTCCAGACCGTCGGCCACGCGGCGCACTTCGCTCATGATCAGGCCGCGATCCGACCCTTCGGGGATCGCCTGATCGGGGATGAGACCGGATACCGTGCTGTTCACGATCATCGGCTGTACCAGAAGCCAGACAATCAATACGCCCAAAGCTGGAACAAGCGCCGACATGGCGACGTTGTAGCCATAGTAGGACGGCAAAGAGTGCAATTCGCGGGCGTCACCTCCCGCACTTGCCAGGGCACGGGACCGACCCGTGAAATATCCGATCACTGCCAGCGCAAGCAGGATAAGCAACAGCCAGGATAACGCCATGATAACTCCGTGGGGATGGCAGAGTTGGAGTCAAAACGAACCGGGGCGCGCATAAAACGCCCCGGTTCCATTCACAAATGTACTTAGGAGCCGCCGCCCAGAACGGTTTCGTTGGCAACAGTTTCCTGTACCTTGACCAGTTCCGGATCGGAAACCAGACCGTACTCGGCCAGCGGGCCGTCGGGGCCTGCGATCTCGTCTGCGACGAAGAACTCAGCATATTCTTTCAGGCCGGGGATCACACCGATATGAGCTTTCTTCACGTAGAAGAACAGCGGGCGCGAAACCGGGTACTCGCCGGATGCGATCGACTCGGTCGAGGGAACGATACCGGACATGGTCGCAACTTGCAGTTTGTCGGTGTTGTTCTCGTAGAAGGCCAGACCAAAGACGCCGATGCCGTCCTTGTTGCTGTCGATACGAGCCAGGGTCTCGGTGTAGTCGCCGTCGATGTCGACCGAAACACCGTCGGTGCGCAGAGCGATACAGGCTTTTTCAGCCGCTTTCTTGTCGTCACCGTTGGCAGCTTTGTAGACGTCGAAATCGCCCAGATGCTCACAACCGGCCAGGATCACTTTGTCTTCAAAGACTTCGCGGGTACCGTGCTTGGTGCCCGGGATGAAGGCTGCGATCGGCTGTGCCGGGAATGCAGGGTTCACGTCGGCCCAGGTCTTGTTGGGGTTGTCGACCAGTTCACCGTCAACGACGATCTGAGCGGACAGGGCTTTGTACCAGTCTTCCGGAGTGAACTCGAAAGAGTTGCCGTTGATGTCGGACGCGAAAACGATGCCGTCATAACCGATCTGAACTTCGATAATGTCGGTTACGCCATTTTCCGCACAGGCTTTGATTTCTTTTTCACGGATCTGGCGCGATGCGTTGGCAACGTCGATGGTGTTTTCGCCGACACCTTCACAGAAACGCTTCAGACCAGCAGACGAACCGCCCGATTCAACAACCGGTGTCGGGAAGTCAAAGTTCTCACCGAAGGCTTCAGCAACGATCGATGCGTATGGCAGCACGGTCGACGAACCAGCAACCTGAACCTGATCACGTGCGGCGGCCGCGGTGGCCGATACAGCAGCAATGGTAAGAGCCGAAGCCGACAGTTTAACAAAGGACATCTCAGTCTCCTTGAGAATGTAGTTGGTGATCACCCCCATGATGATCTTGCCGGCACCTCTACGGCCCGCGCGTAAGCCTTTTGTGACAGGTATGTAACAGCTTTATGACAGTCGGCAGAAATTCTTACCGACGTGACGCATTGCAGACATGCAGCGTTCACATAGCCACACGAAACCGCTCTGATTGCGGTGAGTTTAGCGAGTCACCGCGGCAGAATAACGGTGAACGTCGTGCCTTTGCCCAGATCGCTTTCTACCCGCAGCCGCCCGCGATGGCGGTTGATGATGTGTTTCACGATGGCAAGACCCAGCCCCGTCCCGCCCAGTTGCCGGGACCTGTGACTGTCGGCGCGATAGAATCGTTCGGTCAGACGTGGCAAATGCACCGCATCGATACCCGGCCCCTTGTCGATCACCTGCACCCGAACCCCCGGGCCCCGCATTGCGGAATCACGCTCGGACGGAAGCACGCGAATCTCGACACTCCCGCCGCTGCCGCCGTATTTGATGCCGTTCTCGATCAGATTGGTGAACACCTGCCGAAGCTGATCATTGTCCCCGGCCAGCGAAACAGGTTCTTCCGGCGCCGTCAGGGTCAGTTGCACCTCGGCGTCTTCGGCCAGTGGCCGAAGAGAGTTCAGCGTCGATTGCAAAAGCCCCGTCAGGTCCAGCTGTTCTTTCGGCCGCACACGCTCTTCGCTTTCGACGCGGTTCAAAGATAACAGATCCCCTACCAGCCGGTTCATCCGGTTGGCTTCATCGTTCATTATGTGAAGAAAGCGCTCGCGCGCGGCCGCATCGTCACGGGCCGGTCCACGCAGCGTTTCGATGAACCCCATCACGGCGGTCAGAGGTGTGCGTAGCTCATGGCTGACATTGGCGACAAAATCGCGGCGCATCTGGCTGGCTTGCTCGACATGCGTGACGTCCTGAAAGACCGCCAGCAAAGCCCCTCCAGACACCGCGCCGACCCCGTTCAGATACCGGCATTCGACCTCGAACGTGGTGTCCTGCGCGCCATCGTTGGACAGGTGGCGCGTTTTGGCCGGGCCTTTGGTATGCAGGGCTTGTTCAATCGCATCAATCACCTGCGGTTGCCGCAGGATCGTTGCGAAATGCCGACCGACGATATTCTGCGCCAGTAGGGTTTTCGCATCCGTATTCGCGGCGATGATCCGCTCTGTCTGGTCGACCATCAAGGCGGGCATCGGAATAGCCGAAACAAATTCGACTAACAGGTCGTCTGACATTGTCCCGATCTTTCCAGACTAGACCACAGGCTTCATCTCATCGCGGAACCGGCGCATGTTCTGCTGATAGTGCAACGCGCTGGCGGTGATTTTCTGCGCCGCGGCCTCATCCAGTTGCCGCACGACCTTGCCAGGCGACCCCATGACCAGCGAATTGTCAGGGATCTCCTTGCCTTCGGTGATCAACGCCCCTGCTCCGATCAGGCAGTTCTTGCCGATCTTCGCCCCGTTCAGAACGATGGCCCCCATCCCGATCAGCGTGTTTTCCCCGATCGTGCAGCCATGCAGCATCACCTTGTGCCCAATGGTGCAGTTCTTGCCGATGGTCAGCGGGAACCCGGCGTCGATATGCATGACGCAATCTTCCTGCACGTTGCTGCCTTCGCCCACACGAATCTCTTCGTGATCGGCGCGGATGGTGCAGCCGAACCAGACCGAGCCCCCCTGCTCCAACACCACCTTGCCAATCAGGTTGGCGTCGGGCGCGACCCATGTATCCTCGTGGATTTGCGGAGTATGTTCTCCCAAGGTGTAGATGGTCATGACAGTCCCTCGAATTCGTTCTGCAGGGTACGCACGTGGTCTTGTAGCTTGGGCTGCTGGATACGGCGCATCCGTTCGGCGCTGACGATGGTTTTCAGCTTGTCCTCGGTTGCATCCAGATCGTCATTGACCAGAACATAGTCATAGTAACCCCAGTGGCTGATCTCATCCCAGCTTTTCAGCATTCGTTTGGCGATCACGTCCTCGCTGTCCTGCCCGCGGGTTTCCAGACGGCGGCGCAGTTCGGGGATCGAGGGCGGCAGGATGAAGATCGACAGCGTATGCTTGCCCAGATCCGAGTTGCGGATCTGCACTTCGCCCTGCCAGTCGACGTCGAACAGCACATCCCGGCCCGAGTTGATCGAATCCCGCACCGGACCGGCGGGCGAGCCGTAAAAGTTCCCGAAGACGTGCGCATGTTCCAGCATCTGCCCATCGGCAACCTGCTGCCTGAACTCGTCCTCCGACAGGAAGTAATACTCCCGCCCATGCTCCTCACCCGGACGCGGCGCGCGGGTAGTGGCCGAGATCGAAAATCCCAGGCCTTCGTCCCAATCCATCAGCCGACGGGCCAGAGTGGATTTTCCCGCGCCCGAGGGCGAAGAGAGGATGATAAGTAGGCCGCGGCGATCTGCCATGTCAGTCGTTCCCATTGTCATTCTACGTTCTGCACTTGCTCGCGCATCTGGTCTATTACCGCCTTCAACTCAAGCCCGACCGAAGTCAGATCAGCGCTCTGCGCTTTCGAACACAGCGTGTTGGCCTCACGATTGAACTCCTGCATCAGGAAGTCCAGTTTGCGCCCGACGGCTGCGTCCTGCGACAGCAAATCCCGCGCGGCGGCGACATGGGCTTTCAGGCGGTCGATTTCCTCGGTGATATCGGATTTGACGGCGATCAGCGCCAATTCTTGCGCCACCCGGTCCGGATCGGCGCCCTGCGCATTTTCCAAGACCCGCGCCAGATTATCCCGCAGCGCCTCGGCGGCCTTGTCCTTGCGTTGTTCGGCAAGGTCCGCAGCCTGTTCGGTTAGTTGAGCCACCTGCGCCAATTGCCCGTCCAGAACGTCGGCAAGTGCCTTGCCCTCGGTCTGCCGCATATCAACAAACGCCGCCAAAAGCGGGGCGAATTCCTTGGTCAGTTGTTCCACCAGCGGCGCGGGGTCATCGACGTCGCTGCCGGTCTCCAACATGCCCTTGATGCCGATCAGATCAGCCGCAGTGGACGGAGCCAGCGCAACACCGCTGGCGGCGGCCATTTCCTGCGTACTGGCCAGCGCGGCGAGCGCGGCGGTCATGGCGGTTTCGTTCAGGGCAAGATCGGGCGTCGTTTCATCACGGCTCAGCTTTAGCGAAAGGGTGACGCTGCCCCGGCTCAGAGCTTTCGAGATTTGTGCGCGCAAAGCGGCTTCGAGCCCGGTCAGCCAATCGGGCACGCGCAAACGCATGTCCAACCCCTTGCCGTTCACACTGCGCAACTCCCACGTCCAGCTATGGGGCCCATATGCCCCCTTGCCCGAGGCGAAACCGGTCATGGATTTGATCATTTTAGCTGCCCCTGTCTGCTCGCTTGGTGCACCTAATGCCATCGGCAGGCGCAGAGCAAGAGTTTGCTCACTTTGAAGCGATCTCCAGAAGTTAACCATTCGTTAAAGAATTCCTCCAAAATTGACTCAACCCATGTCAATTTGACCTGAGTCAATGGCTGGTCGGGCGCAAATGGTCCCGGTATCTGGCATTTTAGGAAAATGACGGTCGATCGACGCTAGGGTGATGGAAATGAAAACCTTTTTCGGAAACGGTTCCGGGTCAAGTTTTGGAAAGATCGTCGCAATGGATCGTTTTGACAGCGGGCGCAGCCTCTCGCCCATCCGACAGGTCGAAGCGTACTGGACTGCGCTTCTGGCAGGTAACGGCGTGCCCAAGCGATCGCAAGTCGATCCGCGTGGTCTTGAGAACGTTCTGGAATACACGTTCATTTTGGAACGCATCGCGCCGGGACTGGCGCGGTTCCGTCTGGCAGGCAGCCATCTGAACAAACTGGCGGGTATGGAAGTGCGCGGTATGCCGCTGACTGCCTTTTTTGAACCCAGCGACCGTGGCCAAATCTCGGACGTGTTGGAGCAGGTCTTTGCCCGGCCTGCGATTGCCGAATTGGGACTGGTCTCTTCCGGCAAATTGGGGCGGACCCAATTGCAGGCCCGCATGATCCTGTTACCGCTGAAAAGTGATCTCGGCGATGTCAGCCGCGTGTTGGGCGTGATGGTCTGTGACGGTGCAATCGGTGCAACGCCACGCCGGTTCACCATTCCGGATGTCCGCGTTCGGGCGGTCGCCGACGTTCAGGCACCACAGCAGCAGGTGGAACGCGTACTTGCCGGTTTCGCCGAGGATCAGGATGCGTTCAAACGCCCCGGATCACATCTGCGGCTGGTGTCGTCCCGCGACGACTGACACCAACGAAAAAGGCGGACCAAATGGCCCGCCTTTTATTTTGCAATTTGCCCAGAACTTAGCTGACTGCGCGCTTGCTGCCATTACGGCGCAGGTTCGTCAGCTCCTCGGCGACAAGGAAGGCCAGTTCCAGCGATTGCGACGCGTTCAGACGCGGATCGCAAGCCGTGTGGTAACGATCCGAGAGGTCCTCTTCGGTCACAGCCCGCACACCGCCGGTGCACTCGGTGACGTCCAGACCGGTCATCTCGAAATGTACACCGCCGGGGATGGTGCCCTCAGCCTGATGTACGCCAAAGAAGTCGCGCACCTCGCGCAGCACGGAATCGAACGGGCGGGTTTTGTAGCCGGTGGCCGATTTGATCGTGTTGCCGTGCATCGGGTCACAGACCCAGGTCACGTTGGCACCCTCTTCCTTGACTGCCTGAATCAGACGCGGCAGGTGCTCACCCGCTTTGCCCGCACCAAACCGTGCAATCAGGGTCAGGCGGCCTTCTTCGTTTTCGGGGTTCAGTTTGGACATCAGAACCTTGAGGTCTTCGGCAGTGGTCGTCGGACCACATTTCAGACCAATCGGGTTCAGCACGCCGCGGCAGAACTCCACATGCGCGCCGTCCGGCTGACGCGTACGGTCACCGATCCAGATCATGTGGCCGGACCCGGCCAGCCAGTTTCCGGATGTCGAATCAAGACGGGTCAGCGCCTCTTCGTATTCCAGCAGCAGGCTTTCGTGGCTGGTGTAGAATTCAACGGTCGAGAACTCATGCGTGGTGTCCGCCGTGATCCCGGCAGCGTTCATGAAATCAATCGTATCCTGAATACGGTCGGCGATTTCCGAGTATTTGCTGACATCCTGTTCGTCGGTAAAGCCCAGCGTCCAGGAATGCACCATGCTCATATCCGCGAAACCACCTGTCGAGAATGCGCGCAGCAGGTTCAGCGTCGCGGCGGCCTGAGTGTAGGCCTGCAGCATCTTGTCGGGATTCGGGATGCGGGCCTCGGGCGTAAAGGCCAGCTCGTTGATGATGTCACCACGGTAGCTGGGCAGTTCCACACCATCCACAACCTCGGTCGGTGCGCTGCGCGGCTTGGCAAATTGGCCGGCCATGCGGCCCACTTTCACCACCGGCACCTTGGCGCCGTAGGTCAGCACCATTGCCATCTGCAGCATCACCTTGAAGGTGTCGCGGATCGCATCCGCGCTGAACTGGTCGAACGCCTCGGCACAGTCCCCACCCTGTAACAGGAAAGCCTCGCCGCGACCGGCGGCACCCAGATGTTGCTTGAGACGCCGCGCCTCACCGGCAAAGACCAGCGGGGGATACTGTGAAAGCTGGGCCTCGACCTTGGCCAAAGCGGCCTCGTCGGTATAGTCTGGCATCTGAACCCGGGGCTTGTTGCGCCAGTTCGCTTTTTGCCATTCGGTCATAGCTTTGATCTCCGCTGAAGTAGTCAGGTCGTCTCTATACAAAATGCATTGAAGACTGACCATATCCGATTTGGGCCTCTTGACGCGGGAAACAAGCTTTGATCATGGTGGCTGTCAAATCTGTCGCCGGACGTAACGTCTCGAAGCGCCGAATCAAGGACACCTCGCCATGCAAGAGCAACGCCAAGTTGTCACGGTGGAAGACACTGCGGCCAACCCGCGCAATTTCGTATTTGTCCTGCTGGACAAATTCTCGCTGCTGTCATTCGCATCGGCGTTGGACAGCCTGCGGATTGCCAACCGTATGGCAGATAGGACGCTGTATACCTGGACCCTGATGGGCGAAGGTGGCGAAACGGTCAATTGTTCGGCTGGTACGACATTCAAGTTGGATCAGGACCTTATCGAACTTCAACGCGATGATGTCGTGTTGATCTGCGGTGGCGTGGACGTTCAGACGGCGACCACCAAGAGGGTGTTGAACTGGGTGCGACGCGAGGCACGCCGAGGCCTGCGCATCGGCGGCCTGTGCACCGCAGCCTACACGCTGGCCAAGGCCGGGCTACTGGACGGCAAGCGCGCCACGATCCACTGGGAAAACGCCGACAGTTTCGTTGAGGAGTTTGACGAGGTCGAACTGACCAAGTCTGTCTTTATCCTCGATGCGAACCGGATGACCACGGCGGGTGGCACCTCGTCCATCGATCTGATGCTGAAGATCATCGCCGACGACTATGGCGAAGATCTTGCCAATGCCGTGGCGGATCAGATGATCTATTCCTCGATCCGCACCGATCAGGACACGCAGCGCCTGTCGACTCCGACGCGCATTGGTGTGCGCCACCCCAAGCTGAGCCAAGTCATCCTGATGATGGAAAAGAACATCGAAGAGCCGATCTCGCCTTCGATTCTGGCCAAGGATGTCGGCATGTCCACCCGGCAGCTTGAACGCTTGTTCCGCCGCTACCTCAGCCGCTCGCCCAAGCGCTACTATATGGAGTTGCGTCTGCACAAAGCGCGTAACCTGCTTATGCAGACGGATATGAGCGTGATCAACGTGGCGCTGGCCTGCGGATTCGCCAGCCCGTCCCATTTCTCGAAATGCTATCGGGCGCATTACAACACCACGCCCTATCGGGAACGCGGCGCGCAGGGTGACCGCTTGTCGGGATGATCCGACCTTAAGTACCCGGTGTCATGCGATAAACTGCACCCTGACCGACCGAAATAAACCAGATCGAGCCATCCGGGGCCTCGACGATGTCGCGCACGCGTTCAGTCTCGGGGCCTTTGATCTGCTCAACCTCGTGCAGCGGCGATCCAGCCAATCGCGCGATATAGTCAAACTTCAGCGAGCCGACAAAGATGTTCCCTTTCCAGTCCGGCCACAGCTTGCCGGAATAGACCATCAACCCGGACGGTGCCATGGACGGGTCCCAGTAATGCTCTGGCTGCTCCATGCCCGGTTTTGCGGTGCCTTCGCCGATTTTCTCACCGGAATAGTGAACGCCATAGGAAATGACGGGCCAGCCATAGTTCAATCCTGGCTGCACCAGATTGACCTCGTCTCCGCCCTTTGCCCCATGTTCCGAAATCCAAAGACGACCTTGTGCATCCAGACCAGCCCCTTGCGGATTGCGATGACCAAACGACCATATCTCGGGTCGGACATCGTCGTTTTCGACAAAAGGATTATCCTCGGGCACCGTTCCATTGCGGTTGATGCGGATAACCGATCCCATGTGATTGCTTGTGTCCTGAGCGGCTGGCCGGTCTCCACGGTCTCCGATCGTGATAAACAGTGTCCCATCATCGGCCTCGACCACCCGTGACCCAAAGTGCTTGCCGGTGCTGCCACCGGGTACTGCCTCAAAGATTAGGCGCACTTTGGTCAGCCGGTCGCCATTTTCTGAAAGGCGTGCGACCGCAACCGCGTTTCCGGCCTTGCGAAACTGCCGTTTTGAATAGGTCAGAAAAATCTCTCGGGTTTGCGCGAAATCGCGCGCGATTGTGACATCCAGCAACCCGCCCTGCCCCTTTGCCGACACTTTCGGCACACCCTTGACGCGTTTTGCCTGTCCGTCCGTGACATAGAGGAGTTCTCCCTCACGCTCGGTCACCAGAAACCCGCCGCCCGGCAAAACACCTATCGCCCACGGGGTGTCCAAGCCTTCAATCATCGGGCTGACCTGTACGGGACCAGATGAAGTCTCGAGGATGTCGGCACTGACCCAACCGGCCTTAAGCAACAGCGCCAGAATCGCAAATACCCTTAACATTCAACTCTCCATCTTCGGACTAACTGCCGCCAGGCAACGGGGCACACCCAACAAAAACTAGCAGAAGTATAGGCGGCAATGACACATCTTCGTGAGGACTTTTCTTTTCCGGACAGCTTGCCTAGGGTCATGCCCAGAACGAATACGTTCCAACTTGGGAGTAACCACATGAAAAAGCTGCTTACTGCAACCGCAGCAACCGCATTGCTGGCCGGCACCGCCATGGCCGAAGACGTTAAACTGGGCGTTCTGTTCGGATTTACCGGACCGATTGAATCGCTGGCCCCATCAATGGGGTCTGGTGCTGAACTGGCAATGTCCGAAGTTACCGAATCCGGCAAGCTTCTGGATGGTGTGACGGTCACAGCGTCGCGCGCTGACACCGGGTGCATTGACAACGGTCTTGCGACCTCGAACGGTGAACGGATGATCGCTGACGGCGTTGCCGGTATTATTGGCGGCGATTGTTCGGGCGTAACTGGCGCGATCCTGCAGAACGTCGCTATTCCAAACGGCATGGTCATGATCTCGCCTTCGGCGACCTCGCCCGGCCTGTCGACCATGGAGGACAACGGCCTGTTCTTCCGCACCGCTCCGTCGGATGCGCGCGAAGGTCAGATCATGGCTGATATCCTGAAAGATCGCGGTATCAACTCGATCGCGCTGACCTACACCAACAACGACTTCGGCAAAGGTTTGGCGGACGCAATTCAGTCTTCGTTCGAAGCTGCTGGCGGTGAAGTAACCATCGTGGCGTCGCACGAAGACGGCAAAGCAGACTATTCGGCCGAAGTTGGCGCGCTGGCGTCGGCAGGCGGCGATATTCTGGTTGTTGCAGGCTATTTGGATCAGGGCGGTCTGGGCATCATCCAATCCTCGCTGGATAGCGGTGCGTTTGACACGTTCGGCCTGCCCGGCGGCATGATTGGCGACTCGCTGCCGCAGAATGTTGGCCCCGACCTTGATGGTTCGTTTGGTCAGATCGCCGGCTCGGGCGGCGAAGGTGCTGAAAAGTACTTTGCAATGGCCGACGCTGCGGGTTTTGATGGCTCGTCCCCATATTCGCCGGAATCTTACGACGCCGCTGCTTTGTTCATGCTGGCAATGCAGGCTGCTGGTTCGACCAACCCAGCCGAGTACGGCGCAAAGATCATGGAAGTTGCCAACGAACCTGGTGAAAAAATCTATCCGGGTGAATTGGCCAAGGGTCTGGAGCTGCTGGCCGCAGGTCAGGACATCGACTATGTCGGTGCATCCGGCGTTGAGCTGATCGGCCCCGGCGAAAGCGCGGGTTCCTACCGCGAGATCGAGGTAAAAGACGGTAAAAACGAAACCGTTAAATTCCGGTAACCTCACTCTAATCGTCTTAAAAACAAGCAGCTCGGGCCTTGTGCCCGGGCTGTTTCGATGACAAAAGGCTGCACCTCTGGTTTCGGGGTTAAGGCAAGGGAAATCCATGATCGTCGTTGAGGACGTGCACAAGCATTTTAGCGGCTTCCACGCGGTGGATGGCGCTTCGTTAAAGATTGGAAAGGGTTCGATCACCGGCCTTATCGGACCAAACGGTGCAGGCAAAACCACGCTGTTCAACGTGATCGCGGGCGTTCTGCCTCCGACCAGCGGCAAGGTGTTCATGGATGGTGAGGACATCACCGGATTGCCCCCACATGAGTTGTTTCACAAGGGCTTGCTGCGCACGTTCCAGATCGCGCATGAGTTTTCCTCGATGACCTGCCGCGAGAACCTGATGATGGTGCCCGGTGCCCAATCTGGTGAATCGCTGTGGAATACCTGGTTCGGCCGCAAGCGCATCGCTGATGAGGAACGCGCCCTGCGCGCCAAGGCCGACGAGGTGCTTGAGTTCCTGACCATCGAACATCTGGCCGATCACAAGGCGGGTCAAGTCTCGGGCGGGCAAAAGAAACTGCTGGAGCTGGGCCGCACCATGATGGTCGACGCCAAGATCGTGTTTCTGGACGAGGTCGGCGCGGGTGTGAACCGCACCCTGCTGATGACCATCGCCGACACAATCCTGCGCCTGAACAAGGAACGCGGCTATACTTTCGTGGTCATCGAGCACGACATGGATTTCATCGGCAAGATTTGCGACCCGGTCATCTGCATGGCCGAGGGCAAGGTTCTGGCCGAGGGCACTCTGGACGAGATCAAGGCCAATGAGCATGTGATCGAGGCCTATCTGGGCACCGGCCTGAAGAACAAAGACAAGCTGGAGGCGGGCGCATGAGCGACAACCCCTACCAGGACGACAAGGGCAACAAGGACGCCTCGATCACCAATCCGCATGGTGTCGGCACCATGACGCCAGCGCATCGGAAAAGCGGCGAAACGCACCGTGTCGAAGGTGGTCCTTTTCTGATCGGCGACACGATGACCGGCGGCTATGGCAAAGGGCCGGACATCCTCCATGATTGCACCATCGCCGTCGACAAGGGTGAAATTGCAGTGATCGTCGGCCCCAACGGCGCGGGTAAATCGACTGCGATGAAGGCCGTGTTTGGAATGCTGGACGTCCGTGCCGGGGCGGTGCGGCTGGATGGCGAGGATATCACCAAACTCTCGCCGCAGGACCGGGTGATCAGGGGGATGGGCTTTGTGCCGCAGACCTCGAATATCTTCACCTCGATGACGGTGGAAGAGAACCTTGAGATGGGCGCCTTTATCCGCCGCGACGACATCAGCCAGACGATGGAGCAGGTCTATGACCTGTTCCCCATCCTGCGCGACAAGCGCAATCAGGCGGCCGGAGAGCTGTCGGGCGGACAACGCCAACAGGTTGCCGTGGGCCGGGCGCTGATGACCCAGCCCAAAGTGCTGATGCTGGACGAGCCGACCGCCGGTGTTTCCCCCATCGTGATGGATGAGCTGTTCGACCGGATCATCGAGGTCTCACGCACCGGCCTGCCGATCCTGATGGTCGAACAGAACGCCCGTCAGGCGCTTGAGATCGCGGATAAGGGATATGTGCTGGTTCAGGGGCGGAATGCCTATACCGGCACGGGCAAGGAACTGCTGGCCGATCCCGAAGTGCGCAAGAGTTTCCTGGGGGGGTAAATGGCTATACATCTGATCTCCTGCATTTTTCCGATGCTCTGCCCTGCTTTCGAGCCTTGTGAAAACAAGCTTGAAGGTGAAACTGTAAATTTGAAGTTTCGTATGCAGGACGACGTTCCAATAGTAGAGTTTTGGACGCCAGGGAGCCCGCAACACATGCCGTGGCCTGCTATCGTGCAAACACATTCGTTGCCACAGATCTCTTGGGTGTTCTTTTCGTCGGGCGAGATCCATGGATCTTGGATGGTAACAGTCCCAACAGGCGGCGGCGACGCGTTTGTCTCGGTTCACTCACAGGCCGTATTCGCGCAAAACTCGATGTACGCATCGAAGGGCGCCTGCGAAATTCAACAAGAGGGCGTGTAATGGACTTCCTCAACGCCCTTGTGGCGCTCTCCAACTTCGTTCTTGTTCCCGCAATCGCCTATGGCAGCCAATTGGCGCTGGGTGCGTTGGGGGTGACGCTGATCTATGGCATCCTGCGGTTCTCGAACTTTGCCCATGGCGACACGATGGCCTTTGGCGCGATGATCGCCGTTCTGGCCACGTGGGGGCTGCAAGCCGCCGGGGTCAGTTTCGGGCCGCTGCCGACCGCCCTGCTGGCCCTGCCCTTTGCCATTCTGGGCTGTATCGTTCTGGTGCTGATCACCGACCGACTTGTCTATCGCTTTTACCGCGAACAAAAGGCCAAGCCGGTCATTCTTGTGATCGTTTCGATGGGTGTAATGTTCATCATGAACGGCCTCGTAAGGTTCATCATCGGGCCGGATGACCAAAGGTTCTCGGACGGCGCAAGGTTCATCGTTTCGGCGCGGGATTTCCGCGAGATGACCGGGCTGCGTGAGGGGCTGGCGATCAAGACCTCACAGGGCATTACCGTGATTGTGGCCGTTGTCGCCGTGGCGCTGCTGTTCTGGTTCCTGAACAAGACCCGCACCGGCAAGTCGATGCGCGCCTATTCGGATAACGAGGATCTGGCGCTGTTGTCGGGGATCAACCCCGAACGCGTGGTGATGATCACATGGATCATTGTCGCCGCTTTGGCGACCACGGCGGGCGTGCTGTACGGGCTGGACAAAAGCTTCAAGCCTTTCGTCTATTTTCAGCTTCTGCTGCCGATCTTTGCCTCGGCCATCGTGGGCGGTCTCGGCAGCCCTCTGGGCGCCATCGCGGGCGGCTTTATCATCGCCTTTTCCGAGGTGACGATCACCTATGCCTGGAAAAAGGTGCTGACCTATCTGGCACCGGAAAGCCTGGAGCCATCGGGATTGGTGCAATTCCTGTCCACCGACTACAAATTTGCGGTCAGCTTTGTCATCCTGCTGATCGTGCTGCTGTTCAAACCTACGGGTCTGTTTAAGGGGAAAGCGGTATGACCGAGCCCGTCAAAAACACGCTGCTTTTCGCCGTGGTCGGCGGCCTGATCCTGCTGACCGGGTTCACGCAAAGCTGGAACGCCGCGATCCTGATCCTGAACATGGGGCTGATCTCGGCCGTCATGGCGTTGGGGGTAAACCTGCAATGGGGCTTTGCCGGGCTGTTCAACGTCGGCGTCATGGGCTTTGTCGCGCTGGGCGGGCTGGCGGTTGTGCTGGTTTCGACCCCGACCACGCCCGGAGCATGGTCGGCTGGCGGGTACGGTATCGTTCTGGCCTTGCTGCTGGGGGCCGCGACGGTCGTGGCCACCGTTCTGGTGGCGCAGAAAATGCCGAAAGGCCGGGTGCGAACGCTGTCGATCATCGCCATTCTGATAGCGGGGTTCTTTATCTACCGCGCCGTGCTTGATCCCAACACCGCGGCGGTCGAGGCAATTGAACCTGCGGTCGCAGGCAACCTCGGCGGCCTGAACCTGCCGGTGCTACTGGCCTGGCCCGCCGGAGGTCTGCTGGCTGCGGGTGCCGCCTGGCTGATCGGTAAGACCGCTCTGGGTTTACGCTCGGACTATCTGGCGATCGCAACGCTGGGTATTGCCGAGATCATCATCGCGGTCCTGAAGAACGAGGACTGGCTGGCCCGGGGCGTCAAGAACGTCTACGGCATCCCGCGCCCGGCACCGGTTGTTGGCTATGAGGTCGATCTGCAGAACGATCCCGGCTTTGTAGCCCGCGCCGATTGGCTGGGGCTGGACCCGGTCACGGCCTCGACCCTTTCGGTCAAGCTGGGCTATTCATTGCTGTTTCTGATCGTGCTGTTGCTGTTGCTGTGGATGGCGCAGAGAGCACTGAACAGCCCGTGGGGCCGTATGATGCGCGCCATTCGTGACAATGAGGTCGCAGCCGAGGCGATGGGGAAGGACGTCACCCGCCGCCATTTGCAGATATTCGTTCTGGGCTCGGCCATCTGCGGCATCGCAGGGGCGATGATGACCACTCTGGACGGTCAGCTGACCCCCAGTGCGTATCAGCCGCTGCGTTTTACCTTCCTTGTCTGGGTTATGGTGATCGTCGGCGGTTCGGGCAACAATTTCGGAGCGGTTCTGGGCGCCTTCGTCATCTGGTTCCTTTGGGTTCAGGTCGAACCAATTGGCCTGTGGCTTATGAACCTGATCACATTGGGTCTGCCCGATGGCAGTGCGCTCAAGGCCCATCTGATCGAAAGCGCCGCGCATATGCGCCTGCTGACCATGGGGCTGATCCTGCTGATTGTTCTCAGATTCAGCCCAAGAGGCCTGATTCCCGAGAAATAGATCGCACCAGTGGGAAAATTCGAAACCGTGCCGCATAATCGGCGCGGTTTCTTGATTCATGAACCGAACATGAATAGACGAAATCATCGTTGAGCACGTTCCGGGCCTGCGCCGGATCGCCTTCACGTTAAATTAGTCAATCGAGGCTGAAACTACAGGCCACCTCTCAAGAGTAAGAAGACGACGAATGAAAACTTCCATTTTTCCAAAAATCCTCATGCTACCAGTTGTCGCCAGCCTGGCTGCATGTATCCCGTCACCCGAAGATCTGGAGACTGAGCCGGTCAAGGTTCAAACTCCGAAGGGCGTGGTGACCTGTCAGCTGTACCGTCATGACCGGGTCACCTGGGATCGCGCCATTGATTACCCGGCCACCAAGATGTCTGTACCCGAGGCGGACGCCTATTGCCGACAAGAAGGCCAGCGCCGCCTGAAGTAACGGGATCGGCGCCGGGCGGCAGACTCACCGCGCGGCGCCATGTGCTTATCGGCCTCTAAACAACCCGCCCAGAATACCGCGGACGATACGGCGCCCGGTTGTCCCTTTGAGTTCCTTGATGACAGCCTCGCTCATGGCGGTGGCAAATGTATCCTTTTTCCGCGTCACTCGGGAGGATGACCGCCCCACACGGCCACCGGAATATCGGCGGGCCGTGGCGAATTCGCGTTCTGCTACTGTCTGGGTCTCTTCCTCCTCTTCCGCTTTTGCTGCAGCTTTGGCAGCCTCATCCGCGCGGCCCTGAAGGATTTCGAACGCCGACCTGCGATCCTTCAGCGTGCCGTATTTGGACTGCATGGGAGAGGCCGCCAGAACTGCCTGACGCTCGGCCTCGGTGATTGGCCCTAGCTGCGATCCGGGTGGGCGGATCAGGGTCCGTTCAACAATCCCCGGCACCCCCTTTTTCTGCAGCATCGAGGTCACCGCCTCGCCCACGCCGACTTCGCGGATTGCAGCCTCGGTGTCGAAGGCCGGGTTTTCCCGATAGGTTTCGGCGGCCAGGCGCAGGTTCTTGCGATCTCTGGCGGTGAACGCACGCAACGCGTGCTGCACACGGTTTCCAAGCTGCCCCAGAATATCCTCGGGGATGTCCGCCGGATTCTGCGAGATGAAATAGACCCCAACCCCCTTGGACCGGATCAGCCGCGCGACTTGTTCAACCTTGTCGACCAGAACCTTGGGCGCGTCTTCGAACAGCAGATGCGCCTCGTCAAAAAAGAAGACCAGCTTGGGTTTGTCCGGATCGCCGACCTCGGGCAGTTCTTCGAACAGCTCGCTTAGCAGCCAAAGTAGGAAGGTCGCATAAAGGCGCGGAGAGCCCATCAGCTTGTCCGAGGCCAGAATATTCACCATCCCCTGCCCGTTCTCATCCGTGCGCATCAGATCGGCAAGCTCCAGCGCGGGTTCGCCGAACAGGTTGGTGCCACCCTGGTTTTCCAACACCAGCAAGCGGCGCTGAATGGCCCCGATCGAGGCGGTTGAGACATTGCCGTAACGCAGGGACAATTTCGCCCGGTTCTCACCAATCCATACCAGCAGGGCCTGCAGGTCCTTGAGATCCAACAGCGGCATTCCCTCTTCATCCGCCACGCGGAACGCGATGTTCAGGATGCCTTCCTGCGCCTCGCTCAGGTCCATGAGGCGCGACAGCAGCAGCGGGCCCATCTCGGTCACGGTCGTGCGCACCGGGTGGCCTTGCTGACCGAACAAATCCCAGAACGTCACCGGACACGCGGCATAGGCGTAATCCAGAAACCCGATGCGCGAGGCGCGATCCTGAAACGCCTGATGCAACTTATGGGTTTCGCTTCCCGCCTTGGCCAGACCGGACAGATCCCCTTTGACGTCAGAAAGGAACACCGGAACGCCCGCTGCGGAAAACCCCTCGGCCAGAATTTGCAGCGTTACGGTTTTGCCTGTGCCCGTCGCACCGGCGATCAACCCGTGCCGGTTGGCATATTTCAACGTCAGGGATTGAGGCAGGCTGTAATCGTCACCTGCACCGCCCAGAAAGATGTTTTTTTCCATGTATGTAAGGCCTTAATTTCCACCGATCTGCCCCCAGCATACAAAGTTAACCTTTGACTGCGATAGTCAATTCGCTGCCTTCGTCGCGAATGGTGCAAGGCGGCAAACTTCCTCCCTGTCGACTGACCGCGCCTTCGGGCGCGGTTTTTTTACGGAAAACTGGATCTGCCATTAATTTTTTAGGTTTGCAGTTGACCGCTGCGCCCGCCTTTCGTAACGTCTGCCCATAACTAAGTCGGCCAGTCCGACGGGGAGAACATTTCGTGAAAGGGAGCCGCTCCACCGGCTCCCTTTTTCATTGACCGGAAATGCCGCGGAATGGCGAAAAACCGATCATATCCGACCGTTTACACAGCTTAGAGCCTGACACCATGATCCAAGGGTGGTAAGACGCCCAAAAAGCTCAATCACTCTGCCGAGGCATTCATGATCAAGAAACTTCTCTCTTTCAACGTAATGGCCGCCGTGCTGTGCTGCGGGGGCGTCTACGCGCAGGAAACGACGCAGGAAAGCCAACCCGCAGCCGAAACGCCGCAGACAGGTGCGGGCACCGAACTGGACCTCGGTGAAAGCGGTCCTCGTGTTGGCGAACAATACGTCAAGGAAAAGGCCGGAGACTGGTCCGTCACCTGCATCAACACAGACACGGACAATGACCCCTGCGCGTTGCGACAGATTCTGCTGGGTCCGCAGCGTCAGCCCATCGCGGAAATCACCATTGAAAAGCTTGCCGAGGGCACCACGGCCGTTGCAGGCGCAACTGTTATCGTGCCCCTGGAAATTCTATTGCAGGCACAGCTGGCCTTCTCGATCGATGGGGCACCGGGCAAACGCTATGACTATCAAACCTGCACCCCGGTCGGCTGTATCGCCCAACTGGGTTTCACTCAAGGCGACGTGGATGCGATGAAAGCTGGCAGCAAGGCAAAGCTGTCCATGGTTTCGGTCCATGCGCCCAATCAACTGGTGGAACTGGAAATGTCCCTATCGGGCTTCACGTCCGGGTTTGACGGGCTGAACGCGAACCAGAACTAAGCCAAGACAAAAAACGCCGCCGTAACAGAACGGCGGCGTTTCTATTGCTTTGCTCCAGCCTTATGCCCTCTTCAATGCAAGTACCGCGTTGAGCCCACCAAAGGCAAACGCATTGCTCAGCGCCACCTCGACCTTTGCTTCGCGGGCGGTATTGGGCACCACGTCCAGCGCGCATTCCGGGTCGGGCTCTTCGTAGCCGATGGTCGGAGCGATAACGCCATCGCGCAATGCCATGATACAGGCCAGCAGCTCGACCGCGCCGGTTCCACCGATCAGGTGACCATGCATGGATTTCGTGGATGAGATCATCAGATCATCCGCGTGCGGGCCGAACACATCCGCAACCGCCGCGCATTCGGTTTTGTCATTCGCGGCCGTGCCGGTGCCATGCGCGTTGATATAGCTGACTTGATCCGCATTCAGACGCGCATCCGCCAAAGCACCCGCCATCGCCCGTGCCGCGCCCTGTTTGCTGGGCATCACGATATCTGACGCGTCCGAGGACATGGCAAATCCTACGATCTCGCACAGGATATCGGCACCCCGAGCGCGGGCGTGTTCATATTCCTCAAAGACAAAGATACCGGCACCTTCGCCTTGAACCATGCCGTTGCGGTTGGCGCTGAACGGGCGGCAGGCGTCCCGGGACATAACCCGAAGCCCCTCCCAGGCCTTCACACCACCAAAACACAGCATCGATTCCGACCCGCCGGTGATCATCGCAGGGGCCGCCCCGCTGCGCACCATCTGGAACGCCAGCGCCATCGCGTGGTTTGACGACGCACAGGCCGTCGAGACGGTAAAGCTCGGGCCTTTGAGGTTGTGCTCCATCGACACGTGGCTAGCCGCGGCATTGTTCATCAGCTTCGGCACGACAAACGGGTGAACCCGATTCTTGCCGTCTTCGTAGACCGACCGGTAATTGTCATCCCAGGTCGAAACGCCACCTCCAGCGGTGCCCAGAACAACACCGGACCGGGCGGCAAGCTCACCATTGAATTTGATCCCGGACTGATCGATCGCCTCTTTCGCGGCCGTAAGGGTGAATTGAGTGAACCGGTCATACAGGCTCATCTGCTGGCGATTGAAACGCCCTTCGGCCTCGAACCCACGGACCTGACCGCCGATCTTGATGGAAAGCCGTTCGACGTCGCGGAACTCAAGTTCTGAAATGCCACAACGCCCTTCGCGCATGGCTTCAAGCGTATCGGACACGGAATGGCCCAGCGAGTTGATCGTCCCGGCGCCGGAAATGACAACGCGTTTCATGGAGCTTTGTCAGACCTTTTCCGACACGAGCTTTTCGATACCGGCAATGATGGCTGCCACGTTCGAGATATCGAAATCGCTGGCCTCGGGTTCGTTGGCGTTGAACGGGACCGAGATGTCGAACTCTTCTTCGATGGCAAAGATGCTCTCGACCAGACCCAGACTGTCGATTCCCAGATCCTCAAGCGTGCTTTCGGGTGTGACGTCCGAAGGCTCCAGCACGGCCTGCTCAGCAATGATTGCGATGACGCGGTCGGTGATGCTCATGTCGGTCCTCTGATTATCCCGTTGCGGATGACTTAATCGCTCGGAGGCTGTTTGAAAACAGCCTTTTTCAACGCCTCGACGTCACGGGCAATCCGCGGCAGACGACGTTGTGCTTTGTAGATGTTGGTGTGGGTGTCCATCTTGATGCCCGGATAGCCCATGATCACGCGGCCCGCAGGAACATTTGACAGAATCTTAGTGCCGCCCCCCGCTATCACGCCGTCACCGATAAAGATGTTGTCGACGACACCGGTCTGGCCGCCCAGAACCACGTTGTTACCAATCTCGACCGAACCGGACACTCCGGTTTGACCGCACAGCAGACAATCCTGCCCCACGCGGGTGTTGTGGCCGACATGCACAAGGTTATCCAACTTTGAGCCGTTGCCGATACGGGTATTCCGGATCGTGCCGTTGTCGACGGTGCAATTGGCGCCAACCTCGACGTCATCACCAACCTCGACCGCGCCCAGAGAGTGAATGCGTAGCCAGCTTTGCGCCCGTGCGTCGCCCTGATCACCCATCGTCTTGCGTGCATTTTCGGCGCCGGAGACTTCGGGGGTGACAAAGCTGAACCCGTCACCGCCAATCCGCGCGCCGGGTTGGGCAATGAAACGGTCCCCGATCTGCGCCCGCGCCCCGATGCTGACCATCTCGCGCAGCATCGCTAGGTCGCCCAGAACGGCATCCATCCCAATCACACAATGAGGCCCAATCACCGCACCCTTGCCGATCTTCACCCGTGCGCCGATGACGGCAAGCGGTCCGATCGAGGCACCTTCGCCGATTTCAGCCGTCGGGTCGATCACGGCCGAGGGGTGAATCCCCGGCTCAACCCCCTGCCCGCGATCCAGCATTGCAGTCACGCCAGCCATCGCCATACGCGGCCGGGGCACAAAAATCGCGGCTTCCAAACCCAACGCCTGCCAGTCGGCCCCTTCCCACAAGACAGCAGCCTGCGCGGCCCCGCCGCTCAGCGCCTCGGCATATTTCGGAGACATCGCCATCGCCAGATCGGACGCCCCAGCATCCGCCGGTTCGGCGGCGCGTTCGATAATCAGGCTGGTGTCACCCTGGCTTTCCGCCCCAAGGGCGTCAGCGATTTGCTGGATCGTGTAGTGCATGTCGGGCTTCCCGGTTTAAGGACCTGACCCGCTGATTACCCCTGAACGTCCGGCAGGGCCACCCCTGCCTTCTGCAGAGCCTCCCAGATTTTCCGGTCGCGCTCATAGACATCCCGACGATACTGGACCTTGCCCTTTGGTCCGATAAAGGCTGTACGATAGATGATATGGACCGGAACGTGTTCCTCAAGCCGCACTGTGGTTTCCTTGCCGGTGTTCAGCACCCGGTGGAAAAACGCCTTTGGATTCTCTTCCTGTTTGGCCAGCAGCGCATAGGCGAACTCAAACGGTTGCGCCAAACGGATACAGCCATGCGAGAACGCCCGCACCTCACGCGCGAACAGACTTTTCTGAGGCGTATCATGCAGATAGATGTTGTACTTGTTGGGGAACATGAACTTCACCAACCCCAGAGCATTGCTTGTTCCGGGCGCCTGACGCATCGCAAACGGAAAGTTGCGCGCATTGAACTGGGTGAAATCCACCGCACCGCGATTGACCTGACGGCCGCTGCGGTCGGTAATCTGGATGTGCCCGACCGCGTGCGGATTGGACTTGAGCTTGGGCAGGTATTCCTTGGTGATGATCGAGCGCGGAACATACCAGCTGGGGTTGATGACCATATGCTCCATCTCATCCGAGAATTCGGGGCTGCGGCGGTCATGGGTGTTCTTGCCGATCACGGCGCGGGTCTCAAAAGTAATCGAACCGTCATCCACGATCTTGGCCGAGAAATCGGTTTGATTGACCAGAATATGGCGCCCGCCCCGTTCACGCGGCAACCAGCGTTCGCGCTCAAGTGCGACATAGACGGCCTTGAGTCGATCCGAGGCGCTGCGGTTAAGCTCGGTGATCGTGCCCTGACCGGCAACGCCGTCGGCCGCAAGGCCGTGATCGGTCTGGAACGCCTGCACCGCGCCCAACAGGGCGTCATCGAATTCCGGGCTGGCCGTCGGTCGCATATAACCCATTGAAACCAAACGGTTGCGCAGCTTTATTACATTCGGTCCCGTGTCACCGTATTCCAGTTTGGACACCGGAACCGTAGGCCCCCAGCCCCCCTGGTTGACGAGGTTCTCCAGTACGAGTTTCTGTTTCATCAACGCCCGGTATTGAGTCGATTGCGGGGCGAGCTGATCGAAATAGCTGCCGTTCTCCGCCGCGATCAGAGCCTGAAGGTGTTCTTTGGCTGGGGTTCGTTCGACCTTGCGCACCAGGCCATCGTCGATCGCAGAAGGCCGCAGTGCGCCCGATTGCAGGTTCCGGGCGTATTCTACAAAAGCGAGGGTCAACTGGATTTCGACCGCGCCAAGATCGCGTGTCGTGCGGGCGTTCTGCATCTGATCCAAAAGCGCCTGAGCGCTGAAAGAGCCCTGCGGCAGTCCATGCATGTCGGTGCCCGACAAGGCTCGCATCAACCGCGCCCGCCGCGTCATGTGTTCAGGTGTTTCCCCCACCCAAACCGGTGCGAATCCGTTTTCACGATAGAATTCCGCAATCCCTGACCCCGAGGGGGCAAATTCTGCCACAGCCATCTGATAAGCCGTTGCCGGTCGGGTTTCTGCGCCTGCGATCGATGCTGAAGCCAGAAAACATGCCGTTAAAATGAAACTAGTACGCGTCCGAAAACCTGAGAACATGGGATGGCCTTGATTATTCTTTATTTTGCGCCGCTGGGATGCGTGCCGATCAACTATGATTGCGCCCCGGGCAGCTTGTCTATTCACAAATGTATCATCGCGGCGCATCTCTCAGGGCGTGATGCGTGTTTGCATCGCCCGGCGGAATTGCGCTGCCAAATGCCTCTGGATTATACATAATTGTGCCACCTGCGCAAAAAACTGCCGAAAATTCCCCCTTGAAAAGGTGATTTTGAAAGACTTCTTGGCTGTTTTTCGCGACTGTGTCATAAATCCCGCATCTGGGATGGGAAAAAATTAAGAACGCGCGCGTAACATCGTGTGCAGGCAGGAACAGTACGGGACGAAACTGAAATGACGATGAGCAGTACATCGGGCTTGACCCGGCGTGCCCTTCTGGGCGCATTCGCGGCTACGGCAGTTGTGGCAGCACCGACTTATTCCAATGCAGCAGGGTTTCTTCGCGGTGGTGGCGACATCCGTCGCATCCGCATGTATTCCGGTCGCACCGGCGAGCGTATAGACATGATCTATTGGGTCGATGGCAAGTACATCAAGGACGCCGTAAAAGAGATCAACCAATTCATGCGCGACTGGCGGACCGATCAGGTCAAGGACATGGACCTGCGCACAATCGACATCATGGCGGCCTCGCACAATCTTCTGGATGTGAACGAACCGTACATGCTGCTTTCGGGCTATCGCTCGCCGCAAACCAACGCGATGCTGCGGTCGCGGTCGCGCCGGGTTGCCAAGAACTCGCTGCATATGAAAGGCCAGGCCGCCGACTTGCGCTTGTCGTCGCGTTCGGTCTCGCAGATGGCCAGGGCTGCCATGTCCTGCCGCGCGGGTGGCGTGGGCAAATACTCCCGCTCGAATTTCGTGCACATGGATTGCGGTGAAGTCCGCAGCTGGGGCGGCTAAATACCCCGGCATAGTTTCGAAACGACGAGCGCCCTTGGGCGCTCTTTGTTTTTTAGGACACCGGAAATGGCGAGAATCGCCGAAAACTGCCTTCAAGGCAGGCGCTGCGCAGAACCTAAAAAATGGGAATATGGCGCACCTGAGAGGATTCGAACCTCTGGCCTCTGCCTTCGGAGGGCAGCGCTCTATCCAGCTGAGCTACAGGTGCCTTGGCCGTTAGCTAACCTTGTTCCGATCCGGGTGCAACTGCAAATCTGCCCGGATCGGTTAGGTTTCAGGCAAAGAGATCATGCGCCAGTTCCAGCGCGTCAATCAGCGTGTCGACCTCATCCTGAGTGTTGTACAGCCCAAAGCTGGCGCGGCAGGTTGCGGTCACACCGTAGAAATCCATCAACGGTCCGGCGCAATGGTGGCCTGCACGCACGGCGACGCCTTTCTTGTCCAGAATCGTCGACACGTCATGCGCGTGCCCTGCCCCATCCAGCGTAAAGCTGAAGATCGCAGCTTTGTCCGCACGGGTGCCCTGAACCTGCACCCAGTTCAGACCGGTCAGGCGCTGCATGGTATAGTCGCGAATCCCAGCTTCATGCGCGGCGATGTTCTCCATCCCCAGATCCATCATGTATTCCAGCGCCACGCCCAAGCCGATGGTCTGAACGATACCGGGGGTTCCGGCCTCGAACTTCATCGGCGGGTCATTGTAGATCACCTGATCCTTGCTGACCTCTTTGATCATGTCGCCGCCACCGATAAAGGGGCGCATCTCGGCCATACGTTCGGACTTGATATAAATCGCACCCGAGCCGGACGGACCATACAGCTTGTGCCCGGTGATGGCGTAGAAATCGCAGCCGATATCCTGCACGTTGACCGGCATATGCACAGCGCCCTGGCTGCCATCGACCAGCACGGGAACACCCTTGGCATGGGCACCTTGGGTGATGGCTTTGACGTCAACCACGGTGCCCAGAACGTTGGAACATTGGGTCACGGCGACCAGCCTGGTCTTTGGGCCAATCGCGTCGATCACCGCCTGCGGGTCCAGACCGCCTTCGGCATCCACGTCGACCCATTTCAGGACAACGCCCTGACGTTCGCGCAGGAAATGCCAGGGTACGATGTTGGCGTGATGCTCCATGACGCTGAGGACGATCTCATCCCCTGCCTGCAGGCGTGGCATCGCCCAGCCGTAAGCAACCAGATTGATCCCCTCGGTCGTGCCCGAGTTCAGGACGATCTCATCCTCATCCGCTGCGCCCAGAAAGCGGGCGATGGTACCGCGGACGGCCTCGTATTTCTCGGTCGCCAGATTTGACAGGAAATGCAGACCGCGATGAACGTTCGAGTATTCCTCGGCATAGGCCCGCGTCACCGCATCGATGACAACCTGAGGCTTTTGCGCCGAGGCCCCGTTGTCCAGATAGGTCAGCGGCTTGCCGTTCACGTCGCGCGACAGGATCGGAAAGTCTGCGCGGATTTTTTCTACGTCATACATGGTCTTGTTATCCCTATACCGGGCCGCTGGGCGTTAACGCGAGGACAAAGGGTACCGCCACAAGGGCAGACAGCAAAATGACCCCGAAGGATTTCCAGAGCGATCCGAATTTATGCGCTTCATTCAGGAAATGGAGCGTGACGTAAAGGCTCAACACCGCCATCGCGAGCGTAACCATCACGATCAGCAGCGGCAGCACCAGCAAAGACAGCAGCGACAACACCAACCCGCCGATCTGCAGGTATTGCAACCAGACGGTCAGCAGGAAGATATCGTCAAAGGACCCGACACCGCCAAGCAGACGGCCAAACATCAAAAACGCCAAAATGCTCAGCATCATGGCCCCGGCCGAGCGGGCAAGGATCAGCAGAATCGGCTCGGTCACAGGAACGGGTTGGTCGGGTGGGATTGGCAGCGCTTGCGCCATCCCCACCTGAAGCAGGCAGCTTAGCACCATGGCCAGAGAAAACCCCAGACATAAAGCCTCGCGCCCGGGACGCATAGCCAGCAGAAGACGCGCGGTCTGCGCCGGGTTGTTCACCGTCAGGACCGCGAGGTTGGTAAGAGACGTCACGCTCATTCCGGCCGTCCTTGAGCTTGTCTGAGACCAGCCAGCCAGAACCAGATAAAAACCCCGAACCAAGCCAGGCCGACAAAGGTCAATGCCGGGCCGGGCCCAATGAACCCGGCGACCAGACCGTTCAACAGCACCAGAGGCGTTGAGGATAACAGCGCCCAGAACAATGCAAGACGGGCACCGTAAGCCGTTCCGCGCCCCCCAACCAAACGGGCCGCGCCATAGGACACAAAAGCCAGCGCGTAGAAAAACAGCGGCAGGATGATGACGGTGCCCAGCAAGGCCCCGCCCATCAGCATGTTCAGCTCAAGCCCTTCCAAATGCGCCCGCCGGGCAAGGCTGGGAAGTTGTGCGATAAAAGCCACCACGCAGAACCCCATGACAAAGATCAGCGCCCTGTCCTCACGTTCACCCAAGTCCAGAATCCGACGCACCACGCGCCCTGGCCCCCGGTACGTGGCCACGATATCCGATGTGACAGGCATCAGCTGCGCCGCGCCAGCCAGCCTTCCAAACGGGTCACGATCGCATCGGCCAGTTCACTATCTTCGATCTCGTCCACCGCCTCGGCCAGAAAGGCCAGCGTCAGCATGTTGGTGGCATCCTTGACCGGAACTCCGCGCGAGCGAAGGTAAAACAGGGCCGTCTCGTCAATCGCGCCCGAGGTCGACCCGTGCGAGCACGCGACGTCATCGGCATAGATCTCAAGCTCGGGTTTGGCGAGGAACTGGCTGTCATCGTCCAGCAACAGCGACTGGCTGATCTGATAGCCATCGGTTTTCTGTGCGCCTTCCTTCACAAGAATCTTGCCCTGGAAGACGCCGGTCGCGCCGTTGCGCAGAACCTTCTTGAACACCTGACGGCTTTCACAATTCACCGCGTCGTGGGTGATAAAGACGGTATCGTCGTGATGGAAATCCCCATCGCCAACGCAGGCACCGGCCACATGGGCCACCGCATCGTCACCGGTCAGTTCGACGACCTGTTCATTGCGGGTCAGAACGCCATTTGCGGTCAGGGTGAACGATTTGTAGGTCGATTCCCTGCCCAGACGGGTGAACATATGCGTCATCGCCCGGCGTTCGTGATCGCGACCCTGCGCACGCACGTGATGCAGCGTACCATTGTCGGCGATGTCGATCTCCATACACTTGTTGAACCGAGACGCCGCCGGGCCGTTTTCCAGAATCGTCACCTCGGCCCCGCTTTCGACACGGACAATGTGATGCAGCATGGCATCCGACGTTTCCGACGCATGGCGATAGATCAGGCTGATCGGCTTTGACGGTTTGCCGGTGACGTGAATCGCGACGCCATCTTCTGCATAGGCCGTGTTCAGCGCTGCCAGAGGCCGTTGCACCGGCGATTGTCCACGTGCCTCAAGAACGCCGTACAGTTCCTTGGCCCAGTGAATATCTTTGCTGCAGATATCCTCGATCCGATCAATGTTGACGCCTTCCAGCTCAAGATCATCCGATTCTTCTGCGCTGAACACGCCGTCTATGAAGACGATTTTCAATCGGTCGATTTCACCGAACAACGTCGCCTCATCCGAGTAGAACAACGCGGCATGCGGCGCTTCCGGAGAAATCAGCGTGTCGGGACGTGTGTATTTCCAGTATTCGTCACGGCGACTGGGAAGACCCATCTCACGCACACGAGCCAAGGCATCGTCGCGCGCAGCGCGGGTGCATCCGCACATCTCGGGCAACGTCATGGCCGCCAGCCGTTCCTCGGTTGCGGTTTGTTTTGCTTGCGGCAAAGCCATCAGTTCACCTCGGCCAGAATGTCGGCGTAACCGTTATGTTCAACTTCCAGCGCCAGTTCGGGGCCGCCGGATTTCACGATACGACCATCCGCCATGATGTGGACGACGTCGGGTTTGATGTGGTCCAGCAGGCGCTGATAGTGGGTGATCACCAGGAACCCACGACCCTCGTCGCGCAGCGCGTTGACGCCTTCGGACACCAACTTCATCGCATCCACGTCGAGGCCCGAGTCGGTCTCGTCCAGGATGCACATCTTCGGTTCAAGCATCGCCATCTGCAGGATTTCGTTGCGCTTCTTCTCACCGCCCGAGAAACCTACATTGACCGGACGCTTGAGCATGTCCGCGTCGATTTTCAGCGATTTGGCTTTTTCGCGCACCACTTTCAGGAACTCGGCGGCGGACAGTTCCTCTTGACCGCGGGCCTTGCGTTGCGCGTTCACGGCGGTCCGCAGGAAGGTCATGTTGCCGACGCCCGGAATTTCGACCGGGTATTGGAACGCCAGAAACACACCCGCAGCGGCGCGCTCTTCCGGCTCCATCTCCAGCAGGTCTTCGCCGTCCAGAGTGGCCGAACCTTCGGTGACCTCATAGCCATCACGGCCCGAAAGCACATAGCTGAGCGTCGACTTGCCAGAGCCGTTCGGCCCCATGATCGCGTGCACCTTGCCAGCCTCGACTGTCAGGTCCACACCTTTCAGGATCTGCTTGTCTTCTTCTTCAAGTTGTACGTGCAGGTTCTTGATTTCCAGCATGTTTTTTCCTTTTGCGTATCGCAAGGGGCGCCCCGGCCCCGATAAATTCCTATCCCAGCACTTTGCGGATCAGACGCGCGGCAACCCATCCCAGGATTGCCCCAATGCCCACCGCCCAGACCGGGTTGATGAATGCCATATAGAAGATGTTGACGTAGGCCATGCCAAGAAGGCCGCCCAAAACCGGCAGTGCATATCCCAGCCAGGTCAGCACATCATCCCTTTGGATGCTTTTTCGGGGTGTCCGCGCCATCAACCGACAGAGCCTTCCAGCGAGATTGCCACCAGTTGCTGCGCTTCCATGGCGAACTCCATCGGCAGCGCCTGCAGGACGTCCTTGCAGAACCCGTTGACGACCAGCGCCACGGCCTCTTCCTCGTCCATGCCGCGCTGACGGCAATAGAACAGCTGATCGTCATCCACCTTGGACGTCGTCGCCTCGTGTTCAACACGCGATGAGTTGTTCTTGACCTCGATATACGGAACCGTGTGCGCCCCGCATTTGTCGCCGATCAGCAAACTGTCGCACTGGGTATAGTTGCGGCTGTCTTTCGCCTTCGGGTGCATCGAAACCAACCCGCGATAGGTGTTCTGCGCCTTGCCCGCGCTGATGCCCTTGGACACGATGCGCGACTTGGTGTTCTTGCCCAGGTGAACCATCTTGGTGCCGGTGTCGGCCTGCTGCATATTGTTTGTGATCGCGATCGAGTAGAACTCACCCTGGCTCTCGTCGCCGCGCAGGATGCAGGACGGGTATTTCCAGGTCACGGCCGAGCCGGTTTCCACCTGTGTCCACATCACCTTGGAACGATCCCCCCGGCAATCGGCGCGCTTGGTTACAAAGTTGTAGATACCGCCCTTGCCGTTCTCATCCCCGGGGAACCAGTTCTGAACGGTCGAATATTTCACCTCGGCGTCTTCCTCGACGATGATCTCAACCACAGCCGCGTGCAGCTGCGCGGTGTCGCGCTGAGGCGCGGTGCAGCCTTCCAGATAGGACACGTACGAGCCCTTGTCGGCGATGATCAGCGTGCGCTCGAACTGGCCGGTGTTTTCCGCGTTGATACGGAAATAGGTGCTCAGTTCCATCGGGCAGCGGACGCCCGGCGGGATGTAGACGAAGGACCCGTCCGAGAACACGGCCGAGTTCAGCGTGGCGTAGAAGTTGTCCGACACCGGAACCACGGTGCCCAGATATTTCTTCACCAGCTCGGGGTGATCCTTGATCGCCTCGGAGATCGAACAGAAGATCACGCCATGTTTCGCCAGCTCGTCCTTGAAGGTCGTACCGACGGATACCGAGTCGAAAACCGCGTCCACAGCAACCTTGCGGCCTTCTGCGGGCATGTCTTCGGCTCCTTCGACGCCTGCCAAAATCATCTGTTCTTTCAGCGGGATACCCAGCTTTTCGTATGTGGCCAGCAGCTTGGGATCGACCTCATCCAGCGACTTCGGCTTTTCCTCCATCGATTTCGGACGGGCATAGTAATACTGGTCCTGAAAGTCGATTGGCGGGTAATGCACCATCGCCCATGTCGGCTCTTCCATCTTTGTCCAGCGCTCGAAAGCCGACAGACGCCATTCGGTCATCCATTCGGGTTCTTCGTTTTTTTCTGAGATCAGGCGGACGATATCCGGGTTCACGCCCTTGGGCGCATATTCCATCTCGATATCGGTATCCCAGCCGTATTTGTAGGTGCCGACCTCGCGCACCGCATCCACGGTTTCCTGATCGACACCTTCTTTTACCTGGGTCTGGTCCAAAGCGGCCATATCCTTCACTCCGTCAGATCACGCGGCACGCGCGCGATGCTTTTTCTCTTTTTCAAGCCACGCTTCGGCGAAACGCAGCACATCTTCTTCGGTGGTCAGCGGCCCAAGCGACACGCGTATCGCGCTGGCTGCCGTGACCTCGTCATATCCCATTGCCGTTAGAACCGCGCTGGCGCGGACCTTGCCGCTGGAACAAGCCGAGCCCGCGCTGACCGCAAACCCCGCCAGGTCCATCTGCATCACCTGCGTTTCGCCCTTCCATCCAGGGGTGGCGAAGCACAAGGTGTTGGGCAGGCGATCCTGATCTTTCCCGACAAAAATAGTAGATTTAGAACCAGCCTCAAGAGCCTTTTCTAGAATATTTCTAAATTCCCGGATCTGCTCCCAAACGCCATCGGCCAGATCCCGGGCCGCCGTTTCAGCTGCAGCCCCGAACCCCGCGATTCCAATGACATTTTCCGTACCCGAGCGGCGGCCCATCTCCTGACCGCCCCCCTTGATCTGCGCAGGCAAATCCGTGCCGCGTTTCATCACGACAGCCCCGATGCCCTTTGGCCCGCCCAGCTTATGCGCCGAGATCAACGCCATCTGGGTATCCAGCCAGTTGAAGGCGACCGGCAGTTTTCCAAATGCCTGAGTCGCATCGGTCACGGCCAAGCCCTTGGGAAGGTTCTGAATTATCCCCGTTTCCGAATTGGCCAGTTGCAGGGTCGAAACTTCGGGCTCGGGCACCTGAACCTGGCCGGACATCGAGACGGGTAAATCCTCGTTAATCCAAGCTCTTACAGCATCATGTTCCATTGCAGAACCGTGCAGATTCCGGCCACCCAACGCCAGCGACGCGCCTTCGGTCGAGCCAGAGGTAAACACGATATCCGCACCGTCAGCCCCGAAAGCGGACGCGATTTGTGCCCGCGCGCGTTCAATCACGGCCTTGGCCGCGCGCCCCTCGGCATGGACCGAGGATGGGTTGCCGCAAAAATCCATTACCGAGATCATCGCCTCACGCGCCTCGGGGCGCAGAGGGGTCGTCGCATTGTGATCCAGATAAACACGATTCATGGATTCACCTTTTCCCAAAAGCGAAACCTCCGGTTGCCGGATAAACGCCGCATCGCATCACTCATCGACAACGGCAAACAGGCTGGGCACTGCGGGACATGGGGCAAGATCGTTTTTGATCACGTCCGACAACCGCGTCTGATGCAGGAAGACATAAACATGTGCGCTGAGACCCTCCCACAGACGGTTGGTCAGCGATTGCGCCCGGCTTCCCGACGACGCACCAGACGCGCCCGCGCCTTTTTGCAAAGCATCAACCGTTTCATCCACGGCGGCCAATACCTCGACCACGCGGATTTCCGACGCGGCGCGCGCCAGACGATAGCCGCCACCCGGCCCGCGAACCGAAGATACCAGATCAGCACGGCGCAGTTTGACGAAAAGCTGTTCCAGATAGGGCAACGAGATATCCTGCCGTTCCGAGATTTCCCCCAATGTCACAAGGGTATCTTGGGGCTGAGTGGCAATATCGGCTAACGCAACCATCGCGTAACGACCCTTGGTCGAAAGCTTCATTGTCTACTCCTCTTGGCAGGTACTACGCGAAAACATTGACGCCGCCGCTGCCAGTGCGTATCTCCGACAGGCAGCAACTTGCGCAAAGCAACATAATTAGAACCGTTCTAAGGTGCCTGACGATAACCGTCAAGTATATCCGGGCACCAAGAAGAAAAAGACAGGACCAAAGCACACATGCCCGAGGTGATTTTTCCCGGACCCGAAGGCCGCCTGGAAGGCCGTTACCACCCGCAAAAGGAAAAAGACGCACCGATCGCCATCGTGCTGCACCCGCACCCACAATTCGGCGGGACCATGAACAACAAGGTCGTCTACAACCTGCATTATGCGTTCTACAACATGGGCTTCACCGTGTTGCGCTTTAACTTTCGCGGCGTGGGCCGCAGCCAGGGCGAATACGACCAAGGCGTGGGTGAGCTGAGCGATGCGGCCTCGGCGCTCGATTACTTGCAGTCGATGAACAACAACTCGAAACACTGCTGGGTCGCGGGGTTCTCGTTTGGCGCGTGGATCGGAATGCAACTGCTGATGCGCCGCCCGGAAATCACCGGCTTTATCAGCGTCTCTCCGCCCGCGAACATGTATGACTTTTCTTTCCTGGCGCCCTGCCCCTCGTCCGGCCTGATCATCAATGGCTCGGCCGACCGCGTGGCGCCTCCGACTGACACCACCTCGTTGGTGAACAAGCTGCACGAACAAAAGGGCATCACCATCACTCATAACGAGGTGGAAGGCGCCGACCACTTTTTCCAGGATCGTCACATGGACACGCTGATCACCGATGTCAGCGATTATGTGAAACGCCGCCTGACTGAGAACACGCGCTGATGTCTGACACCATCACCACCCTCGCCTCGAAATTGGCCGAGGACACGATGAAAGTGATGGACGAAACCGGGGACGACCGCTTTTTTGTCGAAGTGGGCGATCTTCTGGGGGCGTCCTCGCAGACCTTGGAAGAAGCGTTCCTGACCGAAGTCCGCGTGCGGCTGGCCGAGCGAAAGGCCCGCCAATTTGTGATCAAGAAGCTTACGGATCACCGCGCCAAGACCAAAGCAATCGAGAAACAATGACTGAAAGACTGACCGCGCAGATCGATTTCCTGAAACGCGCGGACGGCCTGAAATCGGTCGATCGTGCCAATTTCCTTCTGGATCAGTCCCGCCCGGAAAATGCCGCCGAGCATAGCTGGCAATTGGCGCTGTGGGCACTGGTGATGCAGCCTATGGCCAGTGCGGACGTCAATATCGATCGGGTCATCCGAATGCTGTTGCTGCATGATCTGGTCGAGATCATCGTCGGCGACCACCCAATTCACCTGCAAACCGACTGGCAGGCCGTTGAGCGGCTTGAAAACGCCGCTGCAGCAGAGCTGTTCGGACTTTTGCCCGAAGATCAGGCCACGGATTGTCTTGCCTTGTGGCAGGAATTCGAGGCCGACCAGAGCCCGGACGCAAAATTCGCCAAGTATCTGGATCGGTGCCAGCCGATGTTCCAGGTTCTTTGCGCACCCGCCCCACAGCCCGAACACCTGGCTATCGTGCAGGACAATCTGAACGGGGGGCGTGCCGCTTATTTAAGGACAGAATTCCCCGAGGCCCACGCCGCCGCCCAAGGCCTGCTGGAAGGCGACCAACCCACTGAGACCAGCTTCGCGACCCGCCTTGCCTTTCTGGCCGAGACCGACCAGTTGAAATCGGTCTACCGCGCCTCGCGCCTGCTCGGCGATGAACGGTTCGAAAACTCGGCTGAACATTCCTGGCACATCATGCTGTATGCGTGGATTCTGGCCGAACACGCAGCCCCCGGCGTTTCGATCGACCGCGCGCTGAAAATGCTGCTGCTGCATGATATTGTCGAGATCGACGCCGGAGACCACCCCATCCACGGTCAGGTCGACCACGCCGCACAAGAGGCCGAGGAGCAGGCCGCCGCCGAACGCCTGTTCGGGTTGCTGCCGGATGATCAGAAATCAGATTTTACATCCTTGTGGTACGAATTCGAAGCCGCCGAAAGCCCGGACGCCCGCTTCGCCAAGGCCATAGATCGCTTTCAGGCGCCGGTCGGCAACTTGGCCACAGGTGGCGGATCATGGACGGATTACAATGTCACCTATGCTCAGATTGAACAGCGTGTGGGAGCTCCGATTCAGCGCGGTGCGCCGGGTCTGTGGACATGGCTTCAGCCACAGCTTACCGCCTTTTTCGCCGCAACGGCCAGTTCCTAGGCAAAAGAAAAAGAGGCCCAAAGGCCTCTTTTCCCCGTGTTTCGGCAGGCGCTCAAACCTGATCACTATCTAACCGTTCAACAAACTTGGCCGCGTTTTTGTCGACGGACCCCCCGCCAGCAAGCCACCCAAGCGCCACAATCAACGCCGAAACAATGACGATACAACATGCGAATTTCGTCATGAATATACACTCACAAAACAAAAACCTTTAAAAACAGTGGCTTTTTATCACAGAGTTTCACGCAAAGACAGTCTGGTTATCCTGACCTTACGACAGGCTGATCGGGTTGGCGCGGCGTCTTGGGTCGGGCAATCGGGCCGAGATTTCTCTTGCCCACCCGGCTGATTTCGTGCTCAACCTCGCAAAACTTCTGTCGAGAACCCCACCGTGCCCCATGCTTATCTGATCCTGTTTCTGGCGGTCATCGCCGAAACCATCGGTACGACGGCCCTGCAGGCCAGCCATCAATTCAGCCGTCTCTGGCCGTCCGTTCTGGTCGTGGTCAGCTATGGTATTGCCTTCTATCTTCTGGGGCTGACACTGAAATTCATGCCAGTCGGCATCGTCTACGCGATCTGGTCCGGTCTTGGCATCGTTTTCATCGCAATCATCGGCTTTATCGTCTTTGGTCAGAGGCTGGACTGGCCGGCGGTCCTTGGCCTTTCGATGATTCTGATCGGAATCCTTGTCATTCACCTGTTTTCCAAGACTGCTGGCCACTGATCACCGGTTAGGGCTGGCCTATTTGGTCAAACCGCGCTATGCGCGCGGCAACTTCCCGTTCAAAGGCTGACCTCTCATGGACCTGCGCAATATCGCAATCATCGCTCACGTGGACCACGGCAAGACGACCCTGGTGGATGAGCTGCTCAAACAATCCGGCGCGTTCCGGGAAAATCAGGCTGTGGCCGAACGCGCCATGGACAGCAACGATCTTGAGCGCGAGCGCGGGATCACCATCCTTGCCAAGGCCACCTCGGTCGAGTGGAAAGGCACCCGTATCAACATCGTCGACACCCCCGGCCACGCCGATTTCGGCGGTGAGGTCGAGCGTATCCTCAGCATGGTCGACGGCGTTGTCCTGCTGGTTGACGCCGCCGAAGGCCCGATGCCGCAGACCAAGTTCGTGACCTCCAAGGCGCTGGCGCTGGGCCTGCGCCCAATTGTGGTGCTGAACAAGGTCGACAAGCCCGACGCAGAACCCGACCGCGCGCTGGACGAATGTTTTGACCTGTTCGCCAACCTTGGCGCTGACGACGATCAGCTGGACTTCCCGGCCATGTATGCCTCGGGCCGTTCGGGTTGGGCCGACATGGAATTGGACGGCCCCCGCAAGGACCTGACCGCCCTGTTCGACCTGATCGTCGACCACGTCCCCGCGCCGAAACAGGCCGACAAAAAAGACGAACCTTTCCGCATGCTGGCAACCACACTGGGCAGCGACCCGTTCATCGGTCGCATTCTGACTGGCCGCGTGGAAAGCGGTACGCTGAAAGCGGGTGACAGCCTCAAAGCGCTGTCGCGCGACGGTACGTTGATCGAAAACTTCCGCGCCTCCAAGATTCTGGCCTTCCGCGGCCTGGCGCAACAGCCCATCGACGTGGCCGAGGCCGGTGACATCGTCACCATCGCAGGCATGAGCAAAGCCACTGTGGCCGACTCGCTGGTGGCGCCGCAGGTCGAAGAGGCTCTGCCCGCCCAGCCCATCGACCCGCCTACCATCACCGTAACCTTTGGCATCAACGACTCGCCCCTGGCCGGTCGTGACGGCAAGAAGGTGCAGTCGCGCGTTATCCGTGACCGCCTGATGAAAGAGGCCGAATCCAACGTCGCCATCCGCATCACCGACACCCCCGGCGGTGAAGCCTTTGAGGTCGCTGGCCGTGGCGAATTGCAGATGGGCGTTCTGATCGAGAACATGCGCCGCGAAGGGTTTGAACTCAGCATCTCGCGCCCGCAGGTTCTGTTCCGGGACGAGGACGGGCAACGTATGGAACCCATCGAAGAGGTTACCATCGACGTGGATGACGAATTCTCGGGCGCGGTGATCGAAAAAGTCACCGGTGCGCGCAAAGGCGAACTGGTCGAGATGCGCCCCGCCGGTGCTGGCAAGACTCGGATCATTGCGCATGTGCCGTCACGCGGACTGATCGGCTATCATGGCGAGTTCCTGACCGACACGCGCGGCACCGGAGTTCTGAACCGCGTGTTCCACGGCTGGGCCGCGCATAAGGGCCCGATCCCGGGCCGTCGCGCAGGCGTTCTGATCTCGATGGAGAAAGGTCAAGCCGTCGCTTATGCCCTGTGGAACCTGGAAGAGCGCGGCCGCATGTTCGTCGCCCCTCAAACCGACGTCTATCAGGGCATGGTTATCGGTGAGCATTCACGCGACAACGATCTGGAAGTGAACCCGCTCAAGGGCAAAAAGCTGACCAACGTGCGCGCCAGCGGTTCGGACGACGCGGTCCGGCTGACACCGCATGTTCAGTTTTCCCTGGAGGAAGCCATCGCGTATATCGACGATGACGAGCTGGTCGAAGTCACTCCGAACGCCGTGCGCCTGCGCAAGCGCTTTCTGGATCCGCATGAGCGCAAACGCATGGCAAAGTCTGCCTAAGGTTGACAATTCCATCGTTCACAATTGTGAAACAATGCTTCAACAGTGGCAGTTTTGCATACGTGATGGACCTATAAAGTTCCCGATAGCCCGCCAAATTGGCGGGCTTACTTTTTGTTTTTTATTTAATTTCTACTTTAGCGGGTATCGCCGAATTCAGCTCCACTCACGCTCCTCTTGAAATTGTGTCCAAAAACGGATGTAATCGGGGAATAAGTGTGGCACGATAGTATTACCAAATGATGTGTCTCCGCAGTTAGTGCGGCAAAGTGTGTAACGAGTTTTGAAGGAGTGGCGCCATGTGCGTGAAGTCTCGACTATTGTCTATTGTATTTGTTTCAGCAACTTTCCCACTGATTACAGCCAGTGCGGCGTTAGCAGAAAGATGTAACACCAAAACAGCTCGGCAATCGGTGTCGACCGATACTTTGTGCGCGTGCACGGTCGTCGATACCCGGATGTTACGCTACATTCAGCGGCGGGCTGATTTCGAAGATATTCTGGCGCGGACATTGGAAAGCTGCCCGGCATTCGCAGCTGTTCTGACCGACCTGCCAACAGCCACCACAGCCGCATCTGCGCGCGATGGCGAGGGTAACGACTCTGGCTTTGGCGGCCCCGGGGGCAGCATTGGTGGTGATGGCGACGACGGTGGTAACGACGGCGACGACAGTGGTGACGACGGCGACGACGGTGGTAACGACGGCGACGACGGTGGCAACGACGACGACAATGGTGGCGACGGTGGCGACGGTGGCGGCGGCAATAACGGCGGCGGTGGCAATAACGGTAACGGCAACGGCGGCAACAACGGCGGCGGTGGCAATAACGGTAACGGCAACGGCGGCAACAACGGCAGCGGTGGCAATGACGGCAATGGCAACGGCGGCAACAACGGCGGCGGTGGCAATGACGGAAACGGCAACGGCGGCAATAACGGCAGCGGTGGCAACGACGGCAACGGCAACGGCGGCAACAACGGCGACGGCGGCAATTCCGGAAACGGCAACGGCGGCAACAATGGCGACGGCGGCAATTCCGGCAACGGTAACGGCGGCAACAATGGCGGCAGCGGAAACTCCGGTGACGGTAACGGCGGCAACAATGGCGACGGAAGCGGAGGCAACTCCGGCGGTGCCGGCAGCGGTGGCGGCGGAAGCGACGGCGGTAACGGCGGAGGCGCCGGAGCCGGCGGCGGCAGCGGAGGTGGCAGCGCTGGTGGTGCCGGAGCTGGCGGTGGTGCCGGCGGCGGCAATGCCGGGGGCGCTGGAGCTGGCGGTACGTTCTAAGTGAAAGGCTGTGGTTTAGCGCCAAGAACCAATGTGGCGCAGCCAAGCACGATAACCAAAGTCATGAATACAGAAAGGGCGACCTTTGTGCCGCCCTTTCTCATTCATCAACAATTCAATCGTTGTTCAGCAGGAAAACCTCAACTGCTACTATAAACCCCAACCCAACCACTGGGTTTCCGCGGGTTCTGCATCCGCAGGAAAAGATAATGCGTAGCCGACCACGGTTTGATTTTGTTGGTCAGGTTATCCAAAACCAGATCACCAGCTGCCGAGCGGTAGACCAGCACAGCATGTGCATTCCGCTGCGTATCCAAAACCGTTGCGATCAGCAATTTGCTGGGATCGACGCCGGCGCGAATGAGATCTCGTTTCTTCAGCAGAGCGAAATCTTCACAATCCCCGCCTCGGGACGTCGGCAGCGCCCATCTTTCCGCGATGCGGTATTGCGATTGGTCCGTCACCGAGCGCGTCGTTGCATTGACCTGCTGATTGACCCGCTGGATTATCTGCATTTCCTGTTGACTGGACATGGAAGCCGAAGCCTTGGTTGAACAGGCCCAGTTGTATTGACGGCACAATTGACGGGCGCCGGCAGGCGGCGGCGATGCCGATACGACTTGGAGATAACTTCCTTCGCTTGCCTCTGCAGCGATGCCCACACCCAAAGCGCCCACGGCCAGCGCGGCGGCGGCGAAAAGTCGACCCATAGTTGAGGTCAACCGCGAAAATACGGCTCTGAATTCAGTGCTCAACGGTTTCATGCCTGTTCCTCGATCCAAATTCATCCACGCGATTGCAGAGAACGGGACCGTAGATTGTTTTGCTAACTATCAGTGGACGGGGCCGTTTGCGCAATCTGCAGTGACGTTGCAAGCAAAAAGAGGCGGAAATTCGTTCCGCATTTTGACCATTTCTGGCAAGAATTGAGAGAATCTGGCCACAATTTAAAGGTGACCCGACGTAATCTTTTCACCCGGCATCCGTGATAAGCGTTTGAAAAACTTACCTGCAATCTGAAAAGAAAAAGGTCAGGCGACCGCTCGGGCCACCTGACACATTCATGCGCTGAATTCCGCTCAGCTTGTCGGAATCTGGCGTAACTTTGCCAGAGTGATTCTAGTCGGTGATCTCAATAACGACCAATTCACGCTCGCTGGCGCCGCGCGCGTGATCCAGCGCCTGCTGGTATTCAGGAGATTCGTAACACTCCACCGCGGCTTCAACCGAGGGGAACCGGGCCACCACATTGCGGGGCCGCTCTCTGCCTTCAAGCTGCACGTAGCGCGCGGCGCGGGCGATGAATTCCCCCCCGTGCCTGGCAATCGCAGGACCCGCCAGCTCGGCATATTTTCCATAAGCCTCGGCGTCGGTCACAGTAACGTGGGCAATCCAGAGTGCGGGCATGTTATCCTCCCAGTACTTGTTCAGCGGCTTTGATTGCCGCGTCCGAATTCGACGCATCACGACCGCCGCCCTGCGCCATGTCGGGGCGTCCGCCACCGCCTTTGCCACCCAGTTCGACCACTGCGGCCCGAACCAGATCAACGGCCGAGACCTTATCGGTCAGGTCTGAGGTAACACCGGCCGCAACCGCCGCCTTGCCGCCCGCATCCGCGATCAACAGCACAGCGCCCGAGCCGATGCGGCTTTTGTGTTCGTCGATCAGCGCCGGAAGGTCTTTGCCCGAAACCCCGCTCAGCGCCTGGGCCAGGAAAGGTACTCCATTCACGTCACGCGCCTCGGCGCCGCCCTGCCCCGAGCTTCCCGCCATCGCCAAGTCGCGGCGCAGTTGGGCAACTTCGTTTTGCAGGGCTTTGCGTTCATCCAGCAGTGACTTGACCCGGCTGACCACATCGTCCGGCTGCGCCTTCAACTCTGATGCGATCTGGCCAAGCCGTTGATCTTGTACCGAAAGATGGCGGAAAGCCTCATCCCCGGTCAGCGCTTCGATCCGACGCACACCGGCGCTGCTGGCGCTGTCACCCAGCACGACAAACGTGCCGATATCTCCGGTCTGACGCACATGCGTACCACCGCAAAGCTCGATCGACCATGTGTCGCCGTCATGCCCTTTGCCGGTCGGGGCCTTACCCATCGAGACAACGCGAACCTCATCGCCGTATTTCTCACCGAACAGCGCCTGAGCGCCCAGTTCCCGCGCATCGTCCGGCGTCATGATCCGGGTCTCAACGGTCGAGTTCTGGCGGATGAACTCGTTCACCTCTCGTTCGACCTTCTGGATTTCCTCGGGGCTTAGCGCTTTGGAATGGCTGAAGTCGAACCGCAACCGGTCCGACGCATTCAGCGACCCGCGCTGTGCCACGTGATCGCCCAGCGTTTCACGCAGCGCCTCGTGCAGCAGGTGCGTGGCCGAGTGGTTGGCCCGGATCGCGGTCCGGCGCGCGTGATCGACCGCAAGCTCAACCGAGTCGCCCGTCGACAACTCACCCTGGCTGACCGTTACCTGATGCGCATAGACCTTGCCTTCGGCAAACTTGCGGGTGTCTTCGACCCGCGACACATCCTGCATGTTCTCAAGACGTCGGATTTCACCGGTATCGCCGACCTGACCACCGGCTTCGCCATAAAAGGGCGTCTGATTGACGACAACCCAACCGGTGCCACCCTGTTCGATCTTGTCGACCAGAGCGCCATCCACGATCAACGCAGCCACTTGCCCTTCGGCTTTCTCAGTATCGTAACCGAGGAAATCCGTGGCCCCAGCCTGATCCAGAACATCGAACCAAATGGCCTGATCTGCGGCCTCGCCCGATCCGGCCCATGCGGCGCGGGCCTTGGCTTTTTGTTCGGCCATGGCGGCATCGAAACCATCCGTATCCACCGTCAGGCCCTTTTCGCGCAGTGCATCCTGCGTCAGGTCCAACGGGAAACCGTATGTGTCGTACAGCTTGAACGCCGCATCGCCAGACAAAGCCGCACCTTCGGACAGGTCCGCGACCTCGTCATCCAGCAGCTTCAGACCTCGATCCAAGGTCTGCTTGAAGCGTGTTTCTTCCAGCAAAAGCGTCTCTTCGATCAACGGTTGCGCCTGCCCCAGTTCGGAATATTGCGCGCCCATCAGTTGCACCAGAGTCGGCACCAGGCGGTGCATGACCGGATCTTTCGCCCCCAGCAAGTGCGCGTGCCGCATCGCTCGACGCATGATCCGGCGCAGTACGTAACCGCGCCCGTCATTGCTGGGCATAACGCCATCCGCAATCAGGAACGAAGTCGAACGCAGGTGATCCGCGATCACCCGATGGTGGACGTTTTGGTCCCCATACGGATCCACCCCGGTCGCATCTGCCGACGCCTCAATCAGCGTCTTGAACAGATCGGTGTCATAGTTGTCGTGGCTGCCCTGTAGCAGCGCGCCGATCCGCTCCAACCCCATGCCGGTGTCGATCGACTGCATGTCGAGTTCGACCATCGAGCCGTCCTCGAACTGCTCGTTCTGCATGAAAACGATGTTCCATATTTCGATGAACCGGTCGCCATCTTCCTCGGCCGAGCCCGGAGGGCCGCCCCAGATATGATCACCATGATCATAGAAAATCTCGGTGCAAGGCCCGCAGGGGCCAGTCGGTCCCATCTGCCAGAAATTGTCATTGGTGGCGATGCGGATGATCCGGTCTTCGGGAACGCCGACCTTTTTCCAGATCTCGAAAGCCTCGTCATCGGTGTGATAAACCGTTGTCAACAGGCGGTTTTTGTCGATGCCGAATTCCTTGGTGATCAACTCCCAGGCAAAGGGGATCGCCTCGGGCTTGAAGTAGTCGCCGAACGAGAAATTTCCCAGCATCTCAAAGAACGTGTGGTGCCGCGCGGTGTAGCCCACATTGTCCAGATCGTTGTGCTTGCCGCCCGCGCGCACACATTTCTGCGCCGTGGTAGCACGCTGGTAATCGCGGGTTTCAACTCCGGTGAACAGGTTCTTGAACTGCACCATGCCCGAATTCACGAACATCAACGTCGGGTCGTTGCGCGGGACCAGAGGGCTGGACGCCACCACCTCATGCCCCTGTTTGGCAAAGTAGTTCAGAAAGGTCGATCGGATATCGTTCAGCGTGGGCATAAGGCTCTCTCAGCGCGCAATCATATTGTGTTGAAACGGGTTTATCGCTGTCCCTAGGGATAGTCCACAGGCGAGGCGGCGCAAACGAAACAAGGCGGCCCTGACGGACCGCCCTGTTCCGGGTATTCTCAGCACCATTGGGGTGCCGGGGGATTTCTGCTGTTCCCGTCAGCGACTGTTTAAGCTTCGAGGATATCGTCATCCTCGGCAGCACCCGGCGGCATGTCGAACTCCAGCCCGTGCGCGGCGCGAATCTTGTCTTCGATCTCCAGCGCGGCGCGGCTGTTGTCACGCAGATATTGCTTGGCATTCTCACGCCCCTGCCCGATCCGCTCGTCACCGTAGCTGAACCACGAGCCCGACTTCTCGACCACACCGGCCTTGACGCCCAGATCCAGCAGTTCGCCCATCTTGCTGATGCCTTCGCCATACATGATGTCGAATTCCACCTGCTTGAACGGTGGCGCCACCTTGTTCTTGACGACCTTGACGCGTGTCTGGTTACCCACCACCTCGTCCCGGTCCTTGATCGCACCGATCCGGCGGATGTCCAGACGGACCGAGCTGTAGAATTTCAGCGCGTTACCACCAGTCGTGGTTTCCGGGCTGCCAAACATCACGCCGATCTTCATCCTGATCTGGTTGATGAAGATCACCATGCAGTTCGAACGGCTGATCGACCCGGTCAGTTTCCGCATCGCTTGACTCATCAGTCGGGCCTGTACGCCCACGCTGCTGTCGCCCATGTCGCCCTCCAACTCGGACTTCGGCGTCAGCGCCGCAACCGAGTCAACCACGACCATGTTCACCGCCCCGGATCGCACCAGTGTATCGGTGATCTCCAAAGCCTGTTCTCCGGTGTCGGGCTGAGAAATCAGCAGCTCATCCAGATCCACACCCAGCTTGCGGGCATATTGCGGATCCAGCGCGTGTTCCGCATCGACGAACGCACAAACACCGCCACGCTTCTGCTGTTCTGCAATACAGTGCAGCGTCAGCGTTGTCTTACCCGAGCTTTCAGGCCCGTAAATCTCAACAATCCGGCCCATTGGCAGACCGCCAATCCCCAGCGCGATATCCAGACCCAGTGACCCGGTCGAGCTGGCATCGATGTCCTGCTTGGAATCTTCGCCCAGCTTCATGATCGAGCCCTTGCCGAACTGCCGTTCGATTTGAGCCAGCGCGCTGTCGAGCGCCTTTTGCTTGTCTGCGTTTTTCTTGTCGCTCATCGTCAGAAGATCCGCCATTGTCCTGTCGCCTTCCCTTTTGTCACACCCTTGAACGGGCGGCAATCGCTGCTTTGTTCGCCTCTTGTTCCTTATGGGACCAAAAAGAGAACATTTCAACTAAAACTTACAATACTTACTGTTCAGCAATTGTGTTAAAGAGTCGTTTACGCCAATCTGCGGCAGTAACAAAGGTTGGCAAAGGGCGACTAAATGCTTGTTTTCTATAAGGAACGCCTTGCGTTTCTGGCCGTTCCCAAAACAGGCAGCACGGCATATCACACCGCCCTGCGCGACCGCGCCGACTTTGTCGTGACCGGCCCGCCAGAACTGAAACATGCCCCCGTGCGGCGCTATGACCGATTTTTTCAGAACATCTTTCGGAAAATGTACGACACCGAGATGGAAATCATGGCGGTCGTGCGCGAACCCGTCGATTGGCTGGGCAGTTGGTACAAGTTCCGCAGCCGGGATGACCGGATCGGGCATCCGCATTCCACCCGTGATCTGAGCTTTGATGAGTTTGTGCAAGCCTATATGCAAAGCCCCCGCTCCGAATTTGCCGATGTCGGCAGCCAGAGCCAGTTCTTCCGCACCCGGAGCAACGGTTTTGGCGCCAAGCATATCTTCAAATATGAAAATCAGGACAAGATCCTGGATTTCCTGCAAGACCGGCTGAACATGCAGATCGACCTGAAACAGGAAAACGTCTCACCCCACCGCGAGTTGTTCCTGACGCCCGAGACGGAACGCAAATACCGCAAACGGCACGCGGCCGAGTTCGCCTGCCATGACGCGGCGCTCTAGTTGATCTGCTGAAATACTGCTTCGGTCAGTTGGTTCAGCGAGAACGGCTTGGGCAGAAAGGTGGAATTCGCGATCTCGGGCCCGGAATCGCCGAAGGCACCCTCGGTATAGCCGGACATGAAAATCACCCTTGTATCTGGGCGGGTTTCCATCGCCTTGCGTACCCAGGTCGGCCCATCCATGCCGGGCATGACCACATCGGTGACAAAGACATCGACAGTCAAGGCACCGTCCTCAAGCAGACGCAGCGCCTCTTCCGCCGACTCGGCCTCGAGCACGGTATACCCCTTCAACCGCAGCGCACGTGTTGCGAAAGCGCGCACCGGCGCTTCGTCTTCGACCAACAGAACAACCCCTTCGCCCTGACGGGCGGTTTGCGTGTCGGCGGCGGGTATCGCGTCGGGTTGCGCTTCCGGAGAGGCGACGGACACCGGCAGATAGACGATGAATTCCGTCCCGTGCCCCTGAACGCTGTCGACAAAAATGAAACCACCCGTCTGCTTGACGATGCCATACACCGTCGACAATCCCAGACCGGTGCCTTCCCCGGTGCGTTTGGTGGTGTAAAAGGGTTCGAATACCTTCTGCAGCTTGTCCGCCGGGATGCCAACACCACTGTCGATCACCTTGACGGTGACATATTCGCCGGGCTGAACCGTGGCCCGATCACGCGTGAAGGGATCGCTCAGCACCACAACCTCGGTCTCAATCCGCACCTCACCGCCATCGGGCATGGCATCACGGGCGTTCACGACGAGGTTCATAAGCACCTGTTCCAATTGCCGTTTATCAGCCCGCACAGGTTTCAACACCGGATCATGGCTGAGGATCAGGCGGACTTTCTCGCCCACCAGCCGGTTCAGCAAGTGGATCAGATCCGAGATCGTATCCCGAAGGTCCAGCACCTCGGGCTGCAGTGTCTGTTTCCGCGAAAACGCCAGCAGCTGACTGACCAGAGCGGCCGCCCGGTTGGCGTTTTGGTTGATCTGTACGAGATCCCCATAGTTCGGGTCATTCTGGTCATGCCGCAGCAACAGCAGGTCGCAATGCCCCGATATGGCAGTCAGCAGGTTGTTGAAATCATGAGCAACGCCACCGGCCAGTTGCCCGACCGCCTGCATCTTTTGCCCTTGCACGAACTGTGCCTCAAGGGTCTTGAGCTCGGTGGCATCGTTCAGAACTGCAATCAGCTGAACCTGCCCGTCATTCACAACGCGGTTCAGCGTGACCTGAACAAACACCTCTTTGTCCTGCCGGGACAGGCGCAGGAATTCGGACCGCATTGCTGGTTCCTGAGCCGCCGTGCGCGCCAGCCAGTCCAAAATCGGATAGCCGAGGCCGTGCATGATCTGATCAGCATTGGTTTCGCCGGGCTCGATTTCACCAATCAGTTTCACCGCCAGCCGATTGGCCTCGAGAATCCTTCCATCCGGCGCAAGGCGCACGATGGGCACCGGCAAATCCGCAAAGGACGCCCCGCTGCTGGCATGGCCCGCTACCTCTGTCGGCAACACAATCAGGTCGCGTACCGTGCCGGAGCGGTTGAGCTCACACACAGCGGCAGAGACGGTTCCATTTGCCGTGTGAACCTGAACGATATCGCCCTGTGCCCCAGGATCAGTGGAAAGGACCTGCTGCAATTTATCTGGCCTGTGCCCCAGAAAATGGGCCGCCGCGACGTTGACCCGCAGCAACGTGCCGTTGCGACCTTCGGTCAGGACCGGAACCGCAACCTCATCCCACTGCCCTGGGGTATCCAGATGAAACCGCCAGCAAAACTGACCGTTGCCGACATCGAAAACCGATACCGGGACGGTCGATCCGACAGTTATGATGTCCTCGCGTGCCTTGCCGTGAATCTCAGCCTTCGACTGAAGACGCAGCAGAACAGGTGCCGGATTCGCAAATATCGACTTCAGGCAAAGTTCTAACCGCGCACCCGGAAAGGCCTGGAACTTGTTTCGTGCTTCGGGATTGGCGGTCAGAATGTCACCCTGAGCGTTTGCAATCATGCAGGGAAACAGGTCCTGTTCCGCAAAGATCGCCATGGTCTTCACCGCCTGCCGCGCCAGATGATCCACGATCTTTCCCCGCAGCGCCACGAGGAAACTCGCCGCCAGCAGTGAGACGCCCGCCACGACAAAACCGGTGTGCCAAAGTCGCGGCACGAGCCCAACAACTGGCGCAAGACTCAGCAGTGCGCCGATCACAACCAGAGGAGCAAGTCGCAAACCGGTCGGGGCATTTTGAAAGGACGGATCAGAGAAAACTTCCGTAGTATCAGTCATAAACAACTCAGGTCGGTGGGCTTTCACGCAGTCAGCCCAAATAAGGTTAATGCCCGCTTAATAAAAACCGGGAACTCTCCTCTTGGTTGCTATGATCTGGCGCGCTATCGCGTCAAGTGTGACGTAAAGAAACCGTCCGTATCGTGGGAGACAAGCCACGTTTTCCGAAATACCTCGGACCAATCCCGATGATTTCGAAGGAAGCCATCGACAACATCACCGTTCTCGGCGTCCAGCATCGAACAGGTCGCATAGGCCAGAACGCCACCGGGCGCGATCATCGGCGCCAGCTTTTCCAGAATAGAGGCCTGAATACCCGTCAGCTCTTGCAAACGGCTTTCGGTCAGCGCCCATTTCCCCGCCGGAGCCCGCCGCCACGACCCGCTGCCCGAACACGGCGCGTCCGCGAGGATGACATCGAACGGGGCCTGTTGCGGGATGTCATCCGTACTCAGAATCTTCACCCGCACGCCAGCCCGTTCCGCCCGCACCGGAAGATCCCGCATCCGTGCCGAATTCACATCATGGGCAAACACCGAAACCCCTTTTTGCGCGGCCAGGGCCAGAGACTTTCCCCCGCCGCCCGCGCAATAGTCCAGCACGCGCATTCCCGGACGCAGGTCCAACGCCGCGACAACCGCCTGACTGGCCGCGTCCTGAAGCTCGACCAACCCGTCCGCATAGGCCCGGCTTTGCGCAATCTTGCGCGCGCCCTTGGTGACTTCCAACGCCGTTTCGCAGGCCGAAGACGCGGCGGCGTTGATCCCCTCGGCGGCCAGTGCAGCGATTGCGGTGGGGACATCCGTCTTGATCAGATTGACCCGCAAATGCACCGGCGCCCGTTTTCGCAGGGACTGCGCGACCGAAACCGTCTGATCCCCCAACGAGGTTTCGAACCGGGGCCAGAGCCAATCGGGGATGTCATACTGTTCAGCCTCAGAGGCGAAATCGCGTCCGACCTCAGTGCCGGCCAACACCTCTGGCGCGTGGCGGGCGCCCGAGAACAGATCCTCCAACGGCTCACCGTTTTTACGCACGGCGCCGATCATCAGACCACGCCCGGTCTCGGCCCCTCCGAGCGCTGCGAAGGATCGCTTGCACCGCAATGCTGCAAACACATGATCGCGGACCGCAGCCCGATCCTTGGACCCGGCAAACCGGCTGCGACGCGCCCAGTTGGTCAGAGATTTCTCGACAGGTGCGCCTGCAAGAATCTCATCAAGGATTTCAATCGAAGCCTGAATGCGCGCGGCCGGTGTCATACTGTCTTCCGAAGCTGTTGAAGTGACTGCTGCCAAAGCCACCAATACAAAACGGCGCCCTGCTGCGGGCGCCGTGAACGTTGAACACCGAGGTTACATCACCCGGTAGTTCGGGCTTTCACGGGTGATCTGCACGTCATGCACGTGGCTTTCCTTCAGGCCTGCGCCGGTGATTTTGACGAAGTTGCAGTTCCTGCGCATTTCTTCGACCGTTGCACAGCCGGTGTAGCCCATCGCCGCGCGCAGACCGCCGACCAACTGGTGCACTACGGCGCTGGCCGAACCCTTGTAGGGCACCTGCCCCTCGATCCCTTCGGGCACCAGCTTGTCATTGGCCGCGTCCTTCTGGAAGTAGCGATCAGCCGAGCCGCGCGCCATCGCGCCCAGGCTGCCCATGCCACGATAGGATTTGAAGGAACGGCCCTGGTACAGGATCACCTCGCCCGGGCTTTCATCGGTGCCCGCGATCATCGAGCCAACCATCGCACAGGACGCTCCCGCCGCGATCGCCTTGGCGAAATCGCCCGAGAACTTGATACCGCCGTCTGCGATCACCGGCACATCTCCGGCGGCCGACGCGCAATCCATGATCGCGGTCAGCTGAGGTACGCCGACACCGGCAACCATCCGCGTGGTACAGATCGAGCCCGGCCCAATGCCAACCTTGATAGCATCAGCACCTGCATCGATCAGCGCCTTGGTGGCATCGCCTGTTGCGACGTTCCCGGCGATGATCTGTACTTCATTCGACAGTGTTTTAACCCGCTTCACTGCGTCCAGAACGCCCTGAGAGTGACCATGCGCGGTATCAACGACAATGATATCGGCTCCGGAATCCACCAACTGCTCGGACCGCTCAAACCCGGCATCGCCGACCGAGGTCGCCGCCGCCACACGCAGACGGCCCAGCGGGTCCTTGCAGGCGGTCGGGTTCAATACGGCCTGTTCTGTATCTTTTAGCGTCAACAGACCGGTCAGCTTGCCCGAACCATCAACCACCAGCAGCTTTTCAATCCGGCGGGCTTTCATCAGGCTCTTGGCCTCTTCCAGATCGGCCGGTTCCTGCAACATGGCCAGATTGTCAGTGGTCATCATCGCGCGGATCGGCTGATCGTCCGAGGTCGCAAAGCGCATGTCCCGGTTGGTGACGATACCAACCACGCGGCCCGCCTCGTCGACCACGGGGAAACCGGTGAAGTTGTAGCGATCGACCAAAGCCTTGGCGTCCGCCAGCGTCTGATCCGCGCGCAGCGTGACCGGGTTGTAGACGATGCCCGATTCGAACCGTTTCACCCGCCGTACTTCACGCGACTGTTCTTCCACCGACAGGTTCTTGTGGATGACGCCGATGCCCCCGGCCTGGGCCATAGCGATGGCCATGCGCGCCTCAGTCACCGTGTCCATTGCCGAGCTCAGCAACGGGATGTTCATGGTTATCGCCCGCGTCACGCGCGTGCTTGTATCCGCCGTCGCCGGCAGCACCGACGAGGACGCCGGAACCAAAAGAACATCGTCAAAGGTAAGTGCCTCACGAATCTGCATCTGCTAACCCCATGCAAAAGCCCGTTTGACGGTGACCCTATTACATGGATTTCACCTAAGGAAAAGCCCCAGAGCTCAACTAGTTTCCCCTGCGGGCCGTTACCGCAATAAAAAAAGACGCAACCCGCACAAAACGTGCCGCTGAATGCCCTTTCCCTTTGCGCACAAACCCATATCTTGCCCGGCATACGCGCGAATACAAAAGGCAGGCCAGCTATGACCACCGAACCCCTTGTTGTCTTTACTCCCTCGGGCAAACGCGGGCATTTCCCCGTTGGCACTCCGGTTCTGACCGCCGCCCGGCAATTGGGCGTCGATCTGGATTCGGTTTGCGGCGGGCGCGGGATCTGTTCGAAATGCCAGATCACCCCCAGCTATGGCGAGTTTCCCAAGCACGGCGTGACTGTATCCGAGGGCGCGCTGAGCGATTGGAACGCAGTCGAGCAGCGCTATGATGACAAACGTGGGCTGAAACCGGGCCGCCGCCTGGGGTGTCAGGCCACCGTACAGGGTGACATCGTGATCGACGTTCCACCGGAAAGCCAGGTGCACCGTCAGGTCGTTCGCAAGGCCGCAAGCGCGCGTGCGATCATCATGGACCCGGCGACACGGCTGTACTTTGTCGTGGTGGAAGAGCCCGACATGCACTCGCCCACGGGTGATCTTGAGCGGCTGGAGCGCGCCCTGCGCCAGCAATGGAACATCGAGGCCGTCACCGCCGACCTGTCGCTGATGTCCAAGCTGCAGCCGGTTTTACGCAAAGGTAAATGGGAGGTCACCGTGGCCGTCCACCGGGGCCACAACGACACCGTTGGCCGCATCGTCGAAATCTGGCCCGGCCTGCACGAAAGTGGACTGTATGGTCTGGCCATCGACCTCGGCTCGACCACCATCGCGGCCCATCTGACCGACCTGGAAACCGGCGAGGTCAAGGCGTCCTCGGGCCTGATGAACCCGCAGATCCGCTTTGGAGAAGACCTGATGAGCCGCGTGTCATACTCGATGATGAACCCCGGTGGTGACCAGGAGATGACGAAAGCCGTGCGTGAGGCGATTAATGACCTGACAACCTCGATCGCGGAAGAGGCCGGGATTGATGCGGACCTGATCGTCGAAACCGTGTTCGTCTGTAACCCGGTGATGCACCATCTGCTGCTGGGTCTGGACCCGGTTGAACTGGGCCAGGCACCGTTTGCGCTGGCCACGTCCGAAAGCATGTCCCTGCCCGCGCGCGAGATGGACTTGACGAATATGAACCCACGCGCGCAGGTCTATATCCTGCCCTGTATCGCGGGCCATGTCGGTGCCGACTGCGCGGCCGTGGCCCTGTCCGAAGAGCCCGGAAAATCCGAAGACCTTGTGCTGATCGTCGATGTTGGCACCAACGCCGAGATTCTGCTGGGCAACACCATCCGCGTCCTGGCATGTTCCTCGCCCACAGGTCCCGCGTTCGAGGGGGCTCAGATCAGTTCCGGTCAACGTGCGGCACCCGGTGCGATTGAGCGGATCGAGATTGATCCTGTGACCAAGGAACCCCGTTTCCGCGTCATCGGGTCCGACAAATGGTCCGACGAGGAAGGGTTCGATCAGGACGTCGCCACCACCGGCATCACCGGCATTTGTGGCTCGGGCATAATCGAGGCGGTGGCCGAAATGCGCATTGCCGGTCTGTTGGATGAAAGCGGCCTGATCGGCTCGGCGGCGCAAACCGGAACCGTGCGCTGTGTGCCCGAGGGCCGCACCCACGCCTATCTGATCCACGACGCCGGCGCCGAGGGCGGCCCGCGCATCACCGTAACCCAAGGCGATATCCGCGCCATTCAGTTGGCCAAATCCGCGCTTTACGCCGGTGCCCGCCTGCTGATGGACGTGATGGAGGTCGACAAGGTCGACCGCGTCGTTCTGGCCGGGGCGTTCGGCGCCCATATCTCGACCAAACACGCGATGGTGCTGGGCATGATCCCGGACGCACCGCTGAATAAGGTCTCCAGCGCCGGCAACGCCGCCGGCACCGGTGCACGGATCGCGCTGTGCAACATCGGTGCCCGGACCGAGATTGAACGCGTCGTGCGTGAGATCACCAAGGTTGAAACCGCCATCGAGCCCAAGTTCCAGGATCATTTCGTCGCCGCCAACGCGATTCCGCACAAAACCGATCCGTTCCCGGAACTGGCGCAGGTAGTCACCCTTCCCGCGCCGTCGTTCAACACTGGCGGAGATGCGGAAAAGTCTGGCCGCCGTCGCCGCAGGAGGTCATAATCACCCCAACCATGGGGGCAAAATGACGTCAGCAAACGAAGAACAGGCCGAATACTGGGGTCAATCTGAAAACGGCACCAAATGGTTGACCTACGAAGATCAGCTGGACCATGCCTTTGCGCCTGTTCTGAATCTGGTTCTGAACCGGGCTGAGTTGTCTGCGGGAATGAAAGTTTTGGATATCGGTTGCGGCACGGGTGTCAGCACCCTTGCCGCGGCCCGCCGTGTCGGGCCGGATGGGCAGGTACTGGCCGCCGATATCTCTCAACCCTTTCTGGATCGGGCCACAGCGCGCGCTTTGGAAAACGGGCTGGACAACATTCAGTTCCAGTATGCCGATGCACAGACCTTTGCGTTTGAACCCGATCTCATGGATGCCGCGATCTCACGGTTCGGCGTAATGTTCTTCAGCGATTCCGTCGCCGCTTTTGCCAATATTGCCAAAGCGTTAAAGCCCGGCGCACAGATGACTTTCGCAGCTTGGGCCCCTCTGGACGTGAACCCCTGGTTTCGGGTTCCCCATATTGCCGCCGTCAAACGATTGGGGCATCCTCCGCGCGTGGACCGCTATGCGCCCGGCCCCCTTGCGTTCCATGACCTTGACCACGTCACAGGAATGATGGTTCAGGCCGGGTTGTCAGATGTAAAAGCCGAGGCAGTCCCTGTGAAACTACAAGGCGTCAACGGCGTTGAGGGTACAGCCGCGCTGTGTACACGCGTCGGACCGGCTGCTCGGGTCATTGCATATTTTGACGGGGATGAGCGGGACGTGCAGGCCATTCAGAAAGACGTCACGACCGAGTTTCAGCACCTGCAAAACGGAACGAAACCCCACATTCCTGCGGTCATCAACCTGTTTCAGGCCCGTCGATCCGAGTGACTGGAGCGGGTAGCGGGAATCGAACCCGCGCGTTCAGCTTGGGAAGCTGACAGGCTACCATTACATCATACCCGCCGCGTAGCGCTGGATAGCACCGCCCGCCGAGCGACTTCAAGCGCCTTTCCCGGGTGTTCGGCAATTACTCTGTCCGGGCGCGCAGGCTGTCGATCAGGGACTGGTCCACGTCCAGCGCTTCGCAAGCTGCATCAAGGGTTCGCCTGTCCAGATGCTGCGGGCTCAGGTCGATGTCCTTGGAGAATGCATCAACAATCGCGCGCATCGCGCTTATTCTTGCGTATTTCTTGTTATTTGCTGGAATGACATGCCAAGGCGCAATTTCGGTCGAGGTTCGCGCCAGCATCTCTTCCACAGCCACTTCTGCCTCTGCCCAGCGTTCGCGGTTACGGAAATCCTCATAGGTCAGTTTCCACCGTTTCATCGGGTTGCGCAGGCGCTCCGTGAAACGCGCCATCTGTTCGTCCGGAGAGATGTGGAAAAACAGTTTTACGATCCGGGTGCCGTCATCGGCCAGCATTCGTTCGAAATCGTTGATTTCGCGATACCCGGCCCGCCAACGCTCTTCCGGTGTGAGCTTTTCAAGCCGCTCGACCAGAACGCGGCCGTACCAGCTGCGGTCGAAGGCCGAGATGGCACCTTCGGGCGGCAGTCTTTCCCAGAACCGCAGCAGGTAGTGGCGATTCAGGTAGTAGTTGCGTGGTGCGCCAATCGGCCAGACCTTGAAACTGCGCGGGTCCAGCGCCTGACTGATCCGGCGGATCGTGCCGCCCTTGCCTGCTGCGTCCCAGCCCTCAAAAACAAGCACGCCTTTCACGCCATGAAACAGGAACGCCTGTTGGATCAACGCAAGTTGCGCCTGAAGATTGACGAGTTCTTCGAAATATTCCCTCTTGCTCAGGCGCTTGCTCAGGTCGACATCCGCCAGTTTCGGTGGGTAATGCTTGCTCATGAAAACACCTGATTTTGTTGCGGGGGTCGTACCATTGTCGCAAGCCGGTCGATACCGGGCATTGATCAGGGTCAAACGAAAAAGGCCGGACGCGATGCCCGGCCTTTGATCATACTGTTGCTGAAATCAAGCGCGACGGCGACGGCCACCGCCGCGACGACCGCCTGCGGCACCGGCGATCTCTTCCGGCGATTTGTTGAACTTGATCCACGCACCACCATGCGGGTCATTGTTGGTCAGCAGGTTGGCCGCACGGATGGCTTCCATTTCCTTGCCTGCGCGCGGCAGGGTCGAGCCCAGACCGAACAGCTGGCAGAAGGTTTCATCATCCATATCCGCAGGCAGAACGATGCCTTTTGCTTCAACTTCAGCCTTCTTTTCTGCCAGTTTCTTGGGACCAACTGGCAGGGCCACCGGGTTCATAATCGCCGAAGTCATGCCAGCGCCCATTGCCATCGGCAGGAAGGCGTTGTTGATGCCGTGGCGGTTTGGCAGACCGAACGAGATGTTGGACGCACCACAGGTGGTGTTCACGCCCAGTTCCTCGCGCAGACGACGGACCAGAGCAAACACTTGCTGGCCAGCCGTTGCCATCGCACCAATCGGCATCACCAGCGGGTCAACCACGATGTCATGGGCGGGGATACCGAAGTCGGCGGCGCGTTCCACGATCTTCTTGGCCACGTCAAACCGCACATCGGGGTCTTCGGAAATCCCGGTGTCGTCGTTCGAGATCGCCACAACAGGAACGTTGTATTTTTTAACCAGCGGCAGAACCAGTTCCAGACGCTCTTCTTCACCGGTGACCGAGTTCAGCAGCGGACGGCCTTCCGCCGCCTCAAGACCGGCTTCCAGAGCACCCGGAACCGAGCTGTCGATGCACAGCGGCACGTCGACCAGACCCTGAACCAGCTCGACGATCTTGGTCATCAGCGGCGGCTCGGTCTCGTTCGGGTTGGGGTTCGAGTTGTAGACAACGCCCGCGTTGATATCCAGGACGGTCGCGCCTGCAGCGACCTGCGCGATGGCGTCTTTCTCGACGGTCGAGAAATCGCCTGCTTCCAGTTCAGCGGCCAGTTTCTTGCGGCCCGTGGGGTTAATCCGCTCACCGATCACGCAGAACGGTTCGTCAAAGCCCAGAACGGCTGTTTTTGTTTTTGATTCTACGACTGTACGGGTCATGTCCGTTCCTTAGGAGTTTACAGGCTTTGCCGAGGCGCCGCCGTTATTGATTGCCCAATTGGCGTTGGTCTTGATACCGCCAAGAGGGAAGAAATGCACGTTGGTGATGTTGAAGTCCGGGTTGGCCGCCTTGTGGTTGGCCAGTTCAGTCAGAACATCGGTCGGCTCGTAAGGCAGCAGCAGCTTGGACACGTCCATGGCGCGTTTCTGCAGAACTTTCAGCGACGGGCCAACACCACAGGCGATAGCGAATTTGATCAGGGTCTGCAGCTTGGCCGGGCCCGCGATACCGATATGGATCGGCAGATCGACGCCCGCTTCTTTCAGACCGTCTGCCCATGCGATGATCGGCTTGGCGTCAAACGCGAACTGGGTCGCCAGCGCCATTTCCGCATCGGTGGTTTCCGAGAATTTCTGTTTCCAGCGCAGCGCGTCGTCAACATTTTTGGTCGAACCGTCCGGATCGATGTCCTTGTTCCCCTCGGGGTGACCGGCAACGTGCAGACGCTTGAAGCCCGCCTTGTCGAACAGACCGCTTTCCAGCAACTGCATCGAGCTGTCGAAATCACCGTGCGGCTTTGCAACACCACCAGCCAGCAGCAGTGCCTGATCAACGCCTGCTTCGCCCTGATACATCGAGATCCAGTTCTCCAGGGTGGCGGCATCCTTGATGATCCGTGCCGGGAAGTGCGGCATGACCGGATAGCCCTCGGCCGCGATCCGCTTGGCGGTGTTGACCATGTCCTCGATCGGGGTGCCCTCGATATGGGCGATGTAGACGCGAGTGCCTTCGGGAAGCAGCGCCCGGAAATCCTCGACCTTTTCGGCGGTGCGCGGCATCACCTCGATCGAATAACCCTGCAGGAAGGCTTCGACAGTTGGGTTCACCGGGGCCTTTTCGGCCGCATCACGTTTCTTGAAGTTCAGCAAAGCCATAGCGGCCTCCCATAAAGATTTCGGGCTCATGCCCAACCGTCATTTGCGATCAGCGCCTTGATGCGGTCCTGATCGTATTCAGTTTCCAGACGCACGGCTTCGGCTTCTGCAATCTCGGACGGGTCGCCCTCAACCACGAAAGGGTCAGCTTTGCGCCATTCGGCCAGGTAGGCATCACTGTCCTTGGCGTTCACCTTCATGGCAGCACGGTCGATGGCTTGTTCGAACCGCTCCTCCAACTGCCGCTTTGCGCCACGACGGCCTTTTCCGACGATAACTTGGGCGGGAATGTCGCGCCAATATACGATGGTGACGTCAGGCATTGCCTTTGATTCCTCCTAACCAGATGGGCAGTTTCTAAACTTCTATACGGGCTCAGGTCGGTCGGTTTTCGACACAAGGCGTATTTCAAGCGACCTTTTTTGCCCACGACGGGATACAGGGCTTGTACTGAATTCTAACGCAAACGCGCACATCAAAATACTCATCACTTTAATGAGCGTCTTGCACGAAACAATTGCCCGACCTATGGTCAGGGTAACTCGAAAATCGGAGGGCGTTTAAGATGGCGCCCAAGCGTCCCAAAGGTGCGGGCGCGTTCCCGAAGGCGGTCGAAAGCCCCGCGCCGGCAATACCCGATCCAGATGCGTTATATGCGGCGCTGGATCTGGGAACAAATAGCTGCCGCATGTTGATAGCCCAGCCCAAGGGCAGCGGGTTTCATGTGGTGGACAGCTTCTCCAAATCCGTGCAGTTGGGCGCGGGTCTGGAACGGACCGGACGGCTGTCGCGGTCCTCGATGGCGCGTACCATTCAGGCGCTGCGCATCTGTCAGCAAAAGCTGAAACGCAACAAGGTCAGACGGATGCGGCTGGTCGCAACCGAGGCCTGTCGGCGCGCGAAGAACTCACGCGATTTCATCCGGCAGGTGAGGCGCGAAACCGGACTGACGCTTGAGATCATCCAGCCCGAGGAAGAGGCGCGTCTGGCCGTGATCTCTTGCGCGCCGCTGGTGTCGACCAAGACCGAACAATTGCTGGTCGTCGATATCGGCGGTGGCTCGACCGAGTTGGTGTGGATCGACATCTCATCGGTGCCGCGCCGTGACCGCCCCGCCGCGATCATGCGTCTGCACAACGGGTTTCACACCGCCGAGAGCCCCTTTCCCGCAGCCAAGGTGGTGGACTGGATCAGCGTACCGCTGGGCGTCGCCACGCTGCGCGATCAGTTCCACGATGTCGAGGACGACTCGGCCCGGTTTGCGCTGATGAGCTGGTTTTTCGAAGAAAACCTGGCTGATTTCGCCCCCTACAAGGACGAACAGGCCCGCGAAGGATTTCAGATCGTGGGCACCAGCGGCACCGTGACGACCGTTGCCGCCTCGCATCTGGGGCTGAAACGCTATGACCGGACCAAAGTGGACGGTCTGCGTATGACCAGCGATCAGATTGACAAAGTCATACGAGGATACTTAGAACTCGGCCCACTGGGGCGGCGGCGCGATCCGCGGATCGGCGATGACCGGCAGGCCCTGATCATGTCCGGCTCAGCCATTTTGCAGGCATTGCTCCGCTGCTGGCCCACCGACCGCCTCTCCGTGGCGGACCGGGGGCTGCGCGAAGGTCTGCTTTATGCGCAGATGAGCGCGGACGGGGTATTGGAAGACGGACCGTTCTGATGGCGAAGACACCGAGTGGAAAAAACAATTCAGGCCGTGGACAACGCGACCTGAAGGTCAAGGTCAAGACAGCGCGCGGGCGCAAGCTCAGCTCGACCCGCTGGCTTGAGCGGCAGTTGAATGACCCTTATGTGAAACGTGCGCAGGTCGAAGGGTACCGCGGGCGCGCGGCATTTAAGATACTGGAACTGGACGATAAATTCCGCTTCCTCGTTCCCGGTGCGCGGGTGGTTGATCTGGGCTGTGCGCCGGGTGGCTGGCTGCAGGTGGCCGTCAAACGCGTCAATGCTCTGGGTGAGAAGTCGGGCAAACGGGTCGGCACGGTTCTGGGTGTGGACCTGCAAGAGGTGGAACCCGTCGCCGGTGCCGAAGCGCATGTGCTGGACTTCATGGAAGACGACGCCGATGTGAAGGTCAAAGACTGGTTGGGCGGTAAAGCCGACGTGGTCATGTCCGACATGGCGGCGGCCTCATCGGGGCATAAACAGACCGACCATTTGCGGATCATGGCCTTGTGCGAAACAGCGGCCTATTTCGCCTTTGACGTTCTGGAAGTAGGCGGCACCTTTGTCGCCAAGGTTCTGGCCGGAGGCGCCGAGGGCGATCTGCAAAAGCTGTTGAAGCAGAAATTCGACAAGGTGGCCAACGTCAAACCGCCTGCGTCCCGCTCCGACAGTTCCGAGAAATTTGTGGTCGCCACAGGGTTCAGGGGCTGACCTAATCCTTGATCCAGAATCGGTCACAGGTCAGAAACTGTTCGCGCAGGGACGCGGCAGCGGTTTTTTGCAACAACAGCGCCTGACCGTGGTCGATGTATTCCGGTTTTCTGGCCTGCAGATCAGCGACCCTTTGGTCCGGGGACACAGGGTTTTGCAACTGAGATGTATGGACCGGCTTATCCGGCATGGATCACCTATGGGCATGGCAGGGTTTCTGCACTGCTCATGGTTAACGCCCAAATTTGCCGGGATCGTGGCCTAAACCGGGCCAAGCGGTGCCGGTTCACGGGGCCAACTGCGTCCTGAGTTGCAGCAGCCCCGGATCGTCCGGCAGCACCCTCAACCCCTCTTGCAGCACGCCCCTCGCGGCATCCGGGCCCCGGTTGATCTGTGCCAGTTGCACCAACATGGGCCAGGCCTCGGTCCGTTGCGGGTCCAGGGTAACGACCTCTCGAAAGGCGCGCTCGGCGGCCGGGGCGTTGCGGAAGGTCAGGGCCATGCCCCCCAAAACAAGGTGGGTTTCAGGAAAATCCAGACGGTTCGCGATCGCACCCTGCCATTCCTCCATTCCCTGCGCCACCTTCTCCTGCTGTTCCGGGGTCAGGGCTTGACCGGGTATGTTCAGAAATTCTTTGGCGGCCGAGATGCGTACGTTACGCAATGGATCGGACAGCAAGGGTTCCAGCCGCTGAACCTGATCCGGCAGGGCGGCCTGACGTTGCAGCACCATCGCATTCGCGCGCACCAGCGGGTCGGTGTCAGATAACAAAGACGCCGTCTTTTCCGCAACATCTGCCGAGCCGAAGGATTGCAGCAGATAAGCCGCCGTGGCGCGAACAATGCCCGGCTGGGCAGTGTCAGTCGCTATCCCCAGCAACGCACCCGGCGCATCGGCGCGCCCGTCCAGAGCCGCCTGAAACGTGGTCCCATAATGCGGCCCGCGGTGGGTGGATGCCGGAAACCATTCCTCGATCTGCTGCGCGGCCCAGGCCTGATCCTCGGCCTGATGGCAATCGGTGCAGGCATCTTGACCCAACCCAAGATCGGGGCGCGGGATGCGAAAGCTATGATCGCGCCGCCCGTCGACACCCATATAGACACGCTCGATCATGTGGCAGGACTTGCACTGAGCGCCTGCGCTGTCCTCGGAGTGATGATGATGCGCGGACGTGTCGTATTCTTTGGTGGTCAGCGTTGGAAATTCAGGATTGCCCACCGGTGAGTGGCATTGCGTGCAGATGCTATTTCCGTCGGCCTTCAACTCGGCACTGTGCGGGTCATGGCAGTTCATGCACCCGACGCCCTGCGCGTACATCTTGGATTGCAGGAATGAACCGTAGACATAAACCTCGTCCAAAATCTGGCCGTCCGAATGATAAAGGCCGGGACGCAGCACCGCCAGATTATAGGCGTCGTGATAAGGCGTTCCGGGGATCGGGTTGCCGTCGCCATGCGCCTCACGCCGGGAATGGCATCCGGCGCATTGTTGGATTTCAACCTCGGTCCGGCCCCTGCCCCAGTTCATGGTGAAACCGAATTCATTCAGATCGCCGGCGAGAGTCTGGCCCTGCGTCCAGTCGATATGTGCCGATCCGGGACCGTGGCAGGCCTCGCACCCGACCCCGATCTCGGACTGCGTTGAATCATAGCTGCGGGTCTGCACCTCGTAGTTCTTTTCATAGCCCGTTGCGTGGCATTCGGCACACCGGGCGTTCCAGTTCTTATAGGGGCCAGTCCAGTGCAGCCCATCATCGGGCGGCAGGTCCTGATCGGGATAGAGGTGGAACCACTGTCGGGGCCCAGTATCCCAGACGACATCGAAACTCTGTAACCGGCCGGGTTCGGTTTCGAACAGGAATTGCTGCAAGGGCGCGATCCCCACGACCGAATGCACGCCATATTCAGTTGTGACGCCGTCCTTTTCGGTCACGTTGGCCCGCAATCCATCGCTGCTTGTGCTGAATTCGACCGCCATGCCGTCGTGGTCAAACCGGGCGCCGTCAAAATCTGCCGCCACATGCCTGGCCTCAACCTCAGTCCAGGCCAGCGCGTGATGGGAAGCCGCCCACGCTTCGGCCTCGACGGTGTGGCATTCGACGCATCGGCCCGAGCCGACATAATCCGGCTCCTGGGCAAATGCGACAGCTGGCAGAAACATCCAGAAAAGAAACGCAGCCCTCACGTTTCAAACCCGTCAGCATCGTTCTGCAGGTCCATCAGCGCCCCGTTATATTCGGCCCCAAGGATCAGGATCGCCGCGCAGAGATACAGAAAGATCAGAGCCGCCATCGCTCCGGCCAAACCCGCATAGGTGGCGCTGTACGAGGCAAACTGCGCAATATAGACAGAAAAACCCCATCCTCCTGCTGCCCACAACGCCAGCGTCAACAGTACGCCGGGCAGAATCTGCCGCAGTTTGTGACGGCCGGTCGGCAGGATCAGATGTGCCAGCACCACGACACCCACCGGCACACCTACTGTGAAGGTCCAGCGCAGCCGATCCACCGACAGCCAATCGGACACGTTCACATCGGTCTTTTCCGAAACCAACCGGGTGTAGACCGGCAGGACGACCTCGACCGCGGCAATGATCATGATGGTTATGCCCCCGACGACCACCAAACCCAGACAAAGCAACCGGGTTTTCCAGAACGGCCAGCTGTCGTGATCGTGGTAGGCCTGGTTCATCGCCTTGCGCACGGCCAATACCCCGTTCGAAGCAAAAAACACCGCCAGCAAACCGCCCAACGTGATCACGCCCGAGCCGGACTCGGCCAGAACCGAGCGCAGCTCGGCCACGATCGGCCCGGCCACATCCTTGGGCCATGCGCCAAAAATCAACTCGATCAATTCGTTGGTAACATAGTCCTGCGACAGTGACCCAGCCAGCGCCACGGTGAACAGCGCAAAGGGAAACAGCGCCAGCATCAGGGACATGGCGACGTGGCTGCTCATGACAAAGCCGTTCTTGGCGTCGAAACGGGTCACCGCCACCCAGAGCGCCTGAACGGGCCGGCCAAAGAAGGGAATCACGCGGGCATTCATCCCTAAAGCCTAACCTGCCTGTCCCAACCACAGAACCGGCAAATCCGTCTGCGGCGCAAATAATCTCTGACAAACATCTGGGCGCATTGCATAATCCGGCCCCGCTGTGCAGGATCGGATACAAGCGCAATTCTCAGGATGAGCCAACGCATGACACCGGACCAGAACGATACCGTGACGCCGACAAAGCTCAAGCTGTCCGTTGTTCGGGATGTGTCGATTGTGACGACACTTGTTGTTCTGGGCCTATACGCCGGGGCCGCGTTTCTGATCCCGTTGACGATGGCCCTGCTGATCAATGTCCTGATCATCGCGCTTAGCGACAGGATCATCGCCCTGACCCGGATGCCGGTGTGGCTGGCCAATGTTGCGGGGGTCACTGTGGTTTTGGCCGGCTTGTTCGTGATCATGTATATTCTGGGCAGTCAGGCGACCCAGTTTGCCCGCACGATCGGCACTTATGAAAGCCAGTTCGATGCCGCAGTCAATCGCGTCACCGGTTTGGTGGGCAATGACGTGACCAAGTTCATCCGCGATAACCTGATCAATATCGACATGTCCTATGTCGCACGTATCCTTCTGGGCAGCGCCACGTCATTGCTGAACCAGTTCTTTCTGATCAGCCTCTATGTCGCCTTCCTGATGGCCGAGCGTCTGGCCTTTCGCAAAAAGATCCAGCTGGCCGCCGGTGACCCGAAAACTGGCATTGAGTTCGCCTCGATCCTGGATGCGATCACGTTCAGCCTGCAACGCTATGTCGGGGTGAAAACCCTGATCAGCCTGATCACGGCGGGCATCAGCTATTCGGTGTTCAAGCTGCTGGGGCTGGAGTTTGCCGAAACCTGGGCCGTGCTGACCTTTGCGCTGAACTTCATTCCGTCCATCGGGTCGATCATCGCGGTGATCTTCCCGTCAATGATTGCGCTGGTTCAGTTCGACAGCATCGGCCCGTTCCTGATCATCGTGCTGGGCTGCGGCACCATCCAATTCCTGATCGGCAATTTCCTGGACCCCGCCCTGTTGGGCCGGTCGCTGAACATGTCCACCTTTCTGGTCATTCTGGCGCTGATGTTCTGGACCACAATCTGGGGCCTGATCGGAGCTTTCCTGAGCGTCCCCCTGACCGTGTGCATCCTGATCGTCTTCAGCCATATTCCCGCCCTGCGCCCGGTTGCGATCCTGATGTCGCTGGACGGCAGGTTGGGCGAGGAAAACAGCCCGCGCACAGTACGCTAGACGATGCAGCGCCCCCTGTTCATCGGATCGGAAATCTACCGCAACTCGACCTATGGCTCGAAACACCCTCTAGCCATTCCGCGTGTTTCTACCGTCATTGATCTGTGCCGGGCCCAGGGGTGGCTGTCGTCAACGAACTATCGCGTCAGCCCCTGCGCGAAACCCTCGGCTTTGGAGGCATTTCACACACCGGACTATATCGCGGCCCTGCAACAGGCCGAGAGGGATCAGGCAGTGTCCGACGAGACACGAGAGAAATACGCGCTGGGCACCCTGTCGAACCCCGTATTCCCCGAGATGTATCGCCGCCCGGCCACGGCCGCCGGTGGATCGATGCTGGGGGCAGAGTTGATCCGGGATGGCGGAATTGTCTTTAACCCCGCAGGTGGCACGCATCATGGGCTTGCCAACCGGGCAAACGGCTTTTGCTATCTGAACGATCCGGTGTTGGCGATCCTGACCCTGCTGAATGCCGGCCTCGACCGGATCGTTTATGTGGATATCGACGCCCATCACTGCGATGGCGTCGAGGCCGCCTTCCGAGGGTCAACAAAGGTGCGGATGATCTCGATGCACGAAGGGTCCCGCTGGCCGTTCAGCGGCACTCTGGACGACGATGCGGGCGGGGCGGCATTCAACCTTCCTGTTGCGCGCAACCTCAATGATGATGAGTTCATCGCCATCCTCGACCAGTTGATCCTGCCCGCGACCGCCTCCTTTGACCCGCAGGCCATTGTTTTGCAATGCGGCGCGGATGCGGTGGCCGAGGACCCGCTGTCCCGGCTGACCCTGTCCAACAACGCTCATTGGCGTGCGGTGGCCTCTCTGCGCGATATGGCCCCCCGTCTGCTGGTTCTGGGAGGTGGCGGCTATAACCCTTGGTCCGTCGCGCGGCTGTGGACCGGCGTTTGGGCGACTTTGAACAAGACCGCCATACCCGACCTGTTGAATGACAAGGCGCAATCGGTGCTTGAGGACCTGACATGGAACCGCGCGGCCGGAAAACAACCGCCCCGTCACTGGCTCGTAACGCTGCGCGATGCCCCGAACCACGGGGAGATTCGCCCAGAACTGCGCGCCGATCTGCACCATATCGCGGAACGGATTTCATAGTGGATCGGACGCGGCAAGGCTGTTAACGTCCGATCATTACTGCACATTCCATCTCATCTCGCCCCGGCGCACCCCGCCAAGTCCTTCCCGACGTCCGGCCACGATTGGACCAAACAGATGAATGCACTTAATCAGATACTTGATCTTAAAGCTCGCATGGGTCAGGCGATTATCGGCCAGACCGAGGTGATCGACCGGCTGCTCATCGGATTGTTGGCTAACGGCAATCTGCTGATCGAGGGCCTGCCCGGTCTGGCAAAAACCCGTGCCGTCAAGGCCATGGCGCGCAATCTGGACGCCAGCTTCAGCCGGATACAATTCACGCCCGACCTGCTGCCCTCGGACGTCACCGGAACCGAAGTATTCCAGCAAACCGGCGACGGCGGCACCTTTCGGTTTGACCCCGGCCCGATCTTTGCCAACCTCGTTTTGGCCGACGAGATCAACCGCGCACCGGCCAAGGTTCAGGCTGCGTTGCTGGAAGCGATGGAGGAACGGCAGGTCACCGTTTCAGGCACAACGCATAAGATGGAGCCGCTGTTCATCGTGATGGCTACCCAGAACCCGATCGAACAAGAGGGCACCTACCCCTTGCCCGAGGCGCAGATGGACCGGTTTCTGATGCATGTGCAGATCACCTACCCTCCGGTCGAAGATGAGGTTGAAGTGATCCGTCTGGTGCGCGGCGAGGACATCGCCGCAGGGTCCGGCGCGGCGGGCGTTATGCCGACACCAATCCCGCAGGACGCTGTGTTTCAGGCCCGATCTGAGATCGGACAGATCCACGTTTCCGACGCTATGGACCGATATATGGCAGACCTCGTGCAAGCCACCAGAACGCCCGGGAAATACAGCAAAGAGCTTGCCAGTTGGATTGAAATCGGTGCCAGCCCGCGCGCATCGCTGGCGCTGGACAAATGCGGGCGGACCTACGCCTGGATGAATGAGCGCGATTACGTTGACCCGGCGGATGTACGCGCCATCGCCCATGACGTTTTTCGCCACCGCATCACGCTTAGTTTCGAAGCACAGGGCGGCGCCAAATCGGCGGATGATGTGATTGCGGAAATCCTGCGCCTTGTCGCGCTGCCCTGAGTATTCGGAAAGAGAGCCCCGTGGCCCACACCGCCACATATCCCAGCGACCCGCGCATCCATGTAGATGCGGACCATCTGCTGCGGTTGGGCGCCCGGTCGCGCACAATCAGCCTGTTGCCGCGTCAACCAGCGCGCTCGATCCTCAATGGTCGTCACGCCTCGCGCCTGCGTGGGCGCGGTTTGAACTTTGAGGAACTACGAACCTATCTGCCCAGTGATGACATCCGGACAATCGACTGGAAAGTGACCGCACGCACCGGAAAACCCCATGTTAGGGTCTATACCGAAGAACGGGACCGCCCTGCCCTCCTGCTGGTCGATCAGCGCGTTTCGATGTTTTTCGGCACCGAGGTTTACATGAAATCGGTCATCGCGGCCGAAGCGGCCGCAATCGCCGCCCATCGCGTTCTGGGCCAAGGCGACCGTGTTGGCGGGATTGTCTTTGGCGACACCGATCTGGCCGAACATCGCCCCCAACGCCGCCCGGCCGCTCTGAAACGGTTCCTGTCCTCGGTCGCCACGCTCAATTGCAAGCTGAACGCCACGCTACGCCCCGAGCCGACCGTTTTACTGAACGACGTCCTGAAACAGGCGGCCCAGATCGCGCATACCAACGCTCTTATATGCGTGTTCTCGGACTTTGACGGCCTGAATGAGACCTCGGAAAACCTGCTGAGACGCCTTGCGCAGTCAAACGATCTGATTTTGTTTAACATTTCCGACCCCAGCTCGCGCGAACTGATCCCGGGGCTGCGTATGACCCTCTCGGATGGAGACGCGCAGATCGAACTCGACAGTACCGAACCTGGTGTGTCGGAACGCATTCAAGCGGCATTGGAAAACAGGCTGGCGCAGCTCGGACAATGGTCAAACCGCTATGGCTTTCCGATCGTGCCGCTGACCACCGCGGAACCGGCCCTGGATCAACTACTTCGGCAATTCGGTCATCGCGGAGGGCGAAGATGAGCGTCGATGTCGAAAGGAAATCGCTTGTCGAGTTGCTGGACATGCTCGAACCCGCCCCAGCGCATGCGCCGATACCTATGACCCCGCAGACTTGGGGATGGGCAGTGTTGGCTTTGCTGGTGGCGACAGCGGTTTGTTGCGGAGTATATTTGTACCGACGTCACCGCAAAGCGAATGCGTACCGCCGTTGCGCGCTTGCTGACCTGCAAGCCGCCGACAATGATGTCGCCAAGATCGCGGAAGTCCTACGACGCACTGCACTGGCTGCTTTTCCACGTGATCAGGTGGCTGGTCTTCATGGTACGGATTGGATTATATTTCTCAAGCAAACGGCTGAAAACATTTCTATTTCTCCAGTCGACGCGCGAGCCTTGCTTGAGGCGCCCTACAGATCTAGCCCCCGCAATCCAAATGTTGCCAATTTCGCGAGCGACTGGATCAGAACCCACAAAGCTCAGAGGGCGCAAATATGATCTCCTTTGCTGCACCCTGGGCCTTTCTGCTTCTGCCGCTGCCAGTACTGGTCTACAGGTTCGCACCACCGCATCGCGAAAAATCCAGCTCGATCCGCATTCCCTTCTTCCGGCATGTCGCCAAGGCAGCAGGCATTGAACCCAAATCCGGCTCGATCATCCCGCATCGACCAACGTTGCAAACCGTTGTGGTTGTTCTGATCTGGCTGGTGCTGGTGACAGCGCTGGCCCGCCCGGAAAAACTGGCAGACCCGATCGTGATCGAGAAATCCGCCCGAGATGTGGTGTTGGCGCTCGATATCTCAGGGTCGATGGATCAACGCGATTTTCAATCCACCGACGGCGCACCCAAACAACGGTTGGCGGCGGTCAAGGACGTGATGCGCACCTTCATTGCTGAACGTCAGGGCGACCGGATGGCATTGATCATCTTTGGCACCCGCGCCTTTGTCCAAGCGCCGTTCACCGAAGACTTGAATAGTTTAAATGGGTTCCTGGATCAAACTCAAGTTGGAATGGCAGGTCCGAACACCGCCCTGGGCGATGCAATCGGCCTTGGTATCCGCACCTTTGAGTCCAGCGAAGTGGATCAACGCCTGATGATCGTCCTCAGCGACGGCGCCGATACTTCCAGCCGCATGACACCCGTCAACGCCTCCGCCATCGCGGCTGAGAAACGTGTCGCCATCTACACTATCGGGGTCGGCGATCCCAATGCATCCGGCGAGGATCGCGTGGATTTGGACGCCTTAAAGGCCATCGCAGAACGTACCGGTGGGCAGTATTTCTTTGCCAGCAACGAGGCCGCGCTGGCCCAGACCTACCAGCGCATTGATGAGCAAAATCCCAGAATTGTTGAGACCCAAAGCTATCGGCCGCGAGAAAGCCTTGCGCACTATCCATTGTTGGCCGCCCTGTTGCTGATGTTGGGCAGCTCTTCCGGTCTATACATCGCGCGGCGTCGGAGGGGGCATTCATGATCGGCGCCTTGGCGGAATTTCATTTATTGAGAGTAACTTATCTGCTTTTCCTGATACCGATTGCAGGCCTCTGGTGGGTCGCGCGCCCAAAACGTTTGGGACGTTCCGATCTGCCATCCGGAGTGGCTCCGCACCTCGCTGCTGCTCTGCTATTGGACGCTCAGGAAAAGCGGCGCATCTATCCCATTGACGTCGCCATGATCGCCTCGGCCTTGGTCGCTGTCGCCGCAGCCGGGCCAACGTGGTCACGGGCCCAGAACCCGCTTGTGGCGGACACTGCCCCTCTGGTGATTGCCCTGAAGGTCACCAAGAGCATGGAGAACCCAGACTTGGCCCCGTCACGGCTGGAGCGTGCAAAGTTCAAGATCACCGACCTTATCAACGCCCGGTCCGGCGCAAGAACGGCGCTGATTGCTTATGCCGGGTCGCCGCATCGCGTAGCCCCCCTGACCGAAGACGCAAATATCCTGCGCCCGCTGCTGGAGGGGCTGACCCCGGCCGTGATGCCCAAGCAAGGGGATGCCGCCAGTGATGCGCTGACGCTCGCGCATAGCATTTTAAGCGAAAGTGACACTCCGGGGGCTGTCCTGTTTGTGCTGGACGATCTCGACCCATCGCAGCTTGCAGAGTTTCGGACCGCAAAGACGCGGGTTTTCTTTCTGACCATGCTCCCCGACGGTGGCGAGATTGTGCAGTTGCGTAATCTGAAGAACGCCGTCGTGGTTCCGTTTTCCACTGATGACAGGGATATCGCTCGGTTGCGGCGGCAAATCCAAACAGCTTACGTGGATGCGTTGGATGAAGATGATCGTCTGGATTGGCAGGATCAAGGCTGGATGTTGGCATGGCCTGCGGCGCTGCTGTCGCTGCTCTGGTTCCGGCGCGGCTGGGTGATCCGGTGGGCATTGTTGGGGTTGTTCCTGATACAGCCCGTAGGCCCCGCGCGTGCAGATGGTTGGCGCGATTGGTTCCTGACCCCGGATCAACAGGGGCAAATTGCAATGAACCAAAAACGCTATGCGGACGCCGCCGAGTTGTTTGAGGACCCTTATTACGAAGGCTACGCGAGATTGAAAGCAGGCCAATATCCCGAGGCCGCAGCCATCTTCGCTGAACTGGCCACGGCAGAGGCCGCTTTTGCAGAGGGCATGGCTCGTATTCGCAACCGGGAATACCGACCCGCCATATTGGCCTTTGAAACCGCCCTAGAACGCCGCCCTAACTGGCCGGAAGCAAAGCATAATCTTGAGGTCGCCAACGCCATTCTCGACTATGTCGAAACCACACGGGAACAATCCGATACCGGAGAAGAAGCAGGGATCGGGGCGGATGACACAGTGTTCGACAACGAAGCTGGTCGCGGAGAAAACACAACCCTTCAGGCCTCGACCGACGACGCCAAACCCATGTCAGCGGATCAGTGGATCAGTGCAATTGACACGGACATGCAGGATTACTTGAGAAACCGGTTCCTGCTGGAAAATCAGGTGCAGGAACAATGAGATATTTATCCCTCCTCATGTTCATATTTCTCCCGTGGTTGGCGTTCGCCCAAACCCCGACCACGCCCGAACCACAGGTCACGATTGAAGCGCCAAGTGAGGACGTGATTGTCGGACAATCGGCGATCCTTCGTATCAAGGTTCTGGTGCCGACCTTTATGCCTTCCCCTCCGGTCTTTCCTGCGCTGGAACAGGAAAATCTGCTGGTGCGACTGCCCGAGCGCGCCTCGGGTCCTGTCAGCGAGCCCGTGAACGGCGAGACATGGTCCGGTGTTCAGCGGAGCTATCGCATTTACCCGTTGGTGCCGGGAGTGATTGAGTTTCCCGCCCAGGACATGACGGTCACTTTTGCAGACCCGGAAACGAACAATCCGACCCAGATTTCCGTTCCGCTGCCACCGATCAAGGTGAATTCTGTGATCCCCGATGGCGCGCGCGATTTGAATCCGCTGATCATCGCGACAGGTTTTGACCTGGAACAAGAAATCGAAGGCTCAACCGAAATGCAGGCTGGTGATGCCGTCACACGGCGGTTGACGGCGCGTATTTCAGGCACAAGCCCAATCCTGATACCGCAATTAACCCCAGAAAATCAGGATCCTTTGCTGCGACCTTATCCCAAAGAGCCACGATTCTCAGAAACCGAGGATCGGGGTATCCTTTCCGGCAAACGTATTGATGAAACAGTTTACCTTGCGCAAGGCGGAGGTAAAACTCAGCTACCGTCGATTTCGTTACAATGGTTCAACCTGACGATGAACAGCGTAGAAACCGTGAGTGTCGACGCCGTGGACCTGAGGCTCACCGCGCCGAAATCCGGGCCTCCGTCTGCGGAGACCCTGATCAGGTATCTGTTTTGGGCTGCGGCGATCATTGTGGCCGTGTGGGCCGTAATGCGGTGGTCGAGGCCGCGATATCGAAGGTGGAAGAAAGTGCGTGACCAAGCCTACCACGCTTCGGCGGAATATGCCCTCGTGCAATTGCACAAGGCACTGCAAGATCAGGACCTGTCCGCCGCGTACTCGGCGCTGGAAATCTGGAAGCGGCGTTGTGAAGCCCCGCAAGGGTACGGCGAACTTGAAGCGTGTTTGCTTCAGATTGGTTCCGCACGATATGCAGTTGATAAAGAAAATAAAATCACAGATTGGCGCAATGCCGTTTCCGCGCTGGACACTCTGATGGCCACCCCAAGAAAACGGCCAAATACGCTTCCGCCGCTGAATCCCTGATCCTCAGGTCTGGCAACTGGCAATCAAGGCCTGCCGGTCCTTCAACCGCACACGCCCGTAGCCGAGTTCGATCAGGTCCAGATCTGCAAGACGGTGCAGGCTGCGGTGTAATGTGGGTTGCGACACGGCGATCATCTCGGCCAGTTCATCTTGCGACACCACGATCCAACCGTCGGATTTTGACGCCCCCTCATCCAGATGAAGCAGTCGCAGAACCAGCCGTTTTTCACTGCCGGTCACCGCGAGGTTGGCCATTATTCGCAGCGCGGTCTGCATATTTTCCTGCGTCAGTGCATAAAACTCGTGGATATAAGCGGGATTAGCCTGAACCAGCTTGGCGATACGCGAGTGCGGAAAGAACAAGGCTTGTGTCTCTTGCGTGGTGACGACGCTGATCAGCCGAGGGGTGTCTGCGAAAAGAGCCAGATCCCCGATCCAGAACCCGGCGCCCTCGCGGTGAATGACAAATTCCTGCCCATCATCCGCCGGTGCGGTGATCTGAACACCGCCGCTGACGACAGCAAATATTCCGTTTGCCGGGTCTCCGTGGTGATACAGCGCTTCCCACGGCTCATAGGTTTTTGCCGCCCCGCAAGCCAGCAAATCGCGCTGAAACGCGTCCGAGCGTTTGCTGAACCACCCGGTCTCCTGCAAGAGTTTCATATTATGTGCTTTGTCAAACATTAGAATTTTCCAATATCATCATATGATGAGTTTTCAATCCCGCAGATCGCCTAACCTGAGCGCATTCGAATCCCGGATGGGTGGAGCTTGGGCGTTCAGATTTCGACATTTTTTACGAACCGCATTGGCTTAATTCTCCAGCTATCAAGCTAATACACACCTGCCGGATCCACAGACCCTTACAGATCAGGAGCTTACAATGTCACCACCACGTTCGATTGCATACAGGTGGCGCACCGAGTTGCGTCGTATTGCTGTGGCCACCGTCGCCGTTGCGTTGGCACTTCCCGCCTGGGCGCAAGACCAGAAACCCAACATTCTGGTCATCTGGGGTGACGATATCGGACAGTCCAACATCTCGGCCTATACGATGGGCCTGATGGGCTATCAGACGCCAAATATCGACCGCGTCGCCAAGGAAGGCATGATTTTCACCGATTATTATGGCGAGCAATCCTGTACCGCCGGCCGTTCGTCCTACATCATGGGGCAATCGGTGTTCCGGACCGGCCTGTCCAAGGTGGGCCTGCCCGGCGCTGATCTGGGGATGCAGGTCGAAGACCCGACCATCGCCGGTCTGCTGAAGGACCACGGCTATGTCACCGGTCAATTCGGCAAGAACCACTTGGGCGATAAAGATGAACATCTACCGACAAACCACGGTTTTGATGAGTTTTTTGGAAACCTATATCACCTGAACGCCGAGGAAGAACCCGAAAACGAGGACTATCCCGGAGATGCAGTTCTGCCCGACGGTCGCACTTTCCGCGAAGCCTATGGTCCGCGCGGCGTCATCAAGTCCAAGGCCGATGGCACCATCGAAGATACCGGTCCCCTGACCCGCAAACGCATGGAAACGGTGGACGAAGAAACCGTCGCTGCGGCCATCGACTTTATCAAGCGTGCCCATGAACAAGGCCAGCCCTTCTATGTCTGGTGGAACGGCACCCGGATGCACTTCCGCACCCACGTCAAGGATGAAATGCGCGCTCAGGCGAACGAGATATTCGGTGGCAGTGCGGACGAATACACCGCAGGCATGATCGAACATGACATGCATGTGGGCCAGTTGCTGGACCTGCTGGATGAGCTGGGCATTGCCGACAACACCATCGTTCACTACTCCACCGACAACGGTCCGCACATGAACACATGGCCGGACGCTGCCGCAACGCCGTTCTGGGGTGAAAAGAACACCAACTGGGAAGGCGGCTGGCGCGTTCCGTCGATGGTACGCTGGCCCGGCCAGATCGAGGCCGGATCGGTCACCAACGAGATCGTGCACCACATGGACTGGCTGCCGACTTACCTTGCTGTTGCCGGTGACCCGGACATCAAGGAAAAGCTGAAGGCAGGTTACAGCTCGTCGGGTATGGGGCGCGACTACAAGGTACATCTGGACGGCTACAACATCCTGCCCCTGCTGACCGGTGAAGCCTCGGAAAGCCCGCGTCGCGAAATTTTCTATTTCTCGGATGACGGTGACCTGACTGCATTGCGTTTTGATGACTGGAAGCTGATATTCCTCGAGCAGAAGGCATGGGCCACCCTGCGGGCCTGGATCGAACCCTGGACTGAGCTGCGCATTCCGCTGATCGTAAACCTGCGTCGCGATCCCTATGAGCGCGCCTACCGGACGTCCAACACATACTACGACTGGCTGTTGGACCGGGCCTATTTCCTGGTGCCCGCGCAGCAATATGTCGGCAGCTTCCTGGAAACGTTCCAGGAATTCCCCCCGCGTCAAGAGGCTGCCAGCTTCAACCTGGATCAGGTGATGGAGAAGCTGTCCTCGCCGACCAACAACTAACCCCCCTTAGATAGCGAAGGGCCGCCCATCAAACGGCGGCCCTTTACCAATTGAATACAGGGAATTTATCATGAGGAATTCAGTTCTTTCAGCCGCTCTTGTCATCGCTCCGATGACCGTGTTCGCCGACCCTCTGCCCAGTTGGGGCACATCCGCGTCCAAGCACAGGATCATTGAATTTGTCGAGGCCGTCACTGATCCGAACGGTGCCGACTACGTCACTCCGACCGCTCGGGTGGCGGTGTTCGACAATGACGGCACTTTGTGGGCCGAAAAGCCCGTCTATTTTCAACTGACCTTCGCCATGGACCGGCTTGCCGAACTGGCCAAGGCCGACCCCTCGGTCCTGACCACCCCGACGCTGGAAGCAGCGGCACAGGGTGATCTTCAGGCTGTCGTCGATGGCGGCCACGATGCCTTGATCGAGGTTCTGAACGCCTCGCATTCCGGCATTAGCGTTCAAGAATTCCAGGCATCAGTTGCTGATTGGCTGGACACCGCACGTCACCCCGATACCGATCTGCCCTACGATCAGATGACCTATCAGCCGATGGTGGAGCTGCTGCGCTATCTCAGGGATGAAGGGTTCCGCACCTATATCGTTTCGGGCGGTGGTCTGCATTTCATGCGCGTTTTTGCCGAAGATGCCTATGGCATTCCGCCCGAGCAAATTCTGGGCACCTATGCCGACACGACCTATGAAACGGTCGAGGGCACACCCACGATCACCAAGGCCCCTGGCATCGCCTTTGTCGATGACAAAGAGGGCAAGCCGATCAACATCGAACGCACAATCGGCAGGCGTCCCATTCTGGCCGGCGGCAACTCGGACGGGGATTTTGCCATGCTGGAATGGACCACCGCAGGTGATGGCCCGCGTCTGGGCGTGCTGATCCACCACACCGATGCCGAGCGCGAATGGGCCTATGACCGCGAAAGCCCTATTGGAAAACTGGTCGACGGGTTGGACAAAGGCCCCGACATGGGCTGGGTCATTGTTGATATGGCGCAAGACTGGGATCGCATCTACACTGGGGCCGATTAGGCACTCAGAGACCGATAACCCCATGTGGACACTGCTTGTTTCCGCGTTCGTCTTCTTTCTGTATGTGACGGCCGCGGTGTTTTCGATACGGGCGGCCCAAACTGCCCGCACACCGCAAGGGGCCGTCGGGTGGGTGGTCCTTTTGATCTCGGTCCCGTTTGTGGGTGTGCCGCTGTATCTGTTTCTAGGGCACCACCGGTTCCGGGGCTATCGCATCGCTCGCAAGCACAGCGAGCGGGTTGTCGAGGGCATCAAGACATTCGCGGATTTCTCACAGCCTGACCCGGATTCGATGCCCATTAACCCGCGCCCTTTTGAGGCGCTGGCGCATCTGCCGGTCTCACGCGGGAACGGAGTGGAATTGCTGATCGACGGGCAAGCGACCTTCGACGCCATTTTCCAGGCTATTGATGCGGCGCGGAATTATGTCCTGATCCAGTTTTACATCGTGCGGGATGATGCGCTGGGAAAACAGCTCAAGGAAAAGCTGATCGCCGCCACCAAACGCGGTGTGTCGGTGCGCTTTATGACCGATGCGGTCGGCAGCTATGGCTTGCCGACAGCCTATCTGGACGAACTGCGCGCCGCCGGGATCGAGATCGCCAATCCGCGCGACCGTCGCGGGCCGCAATACCGCTTTCAGCTGAATTACCGCAATCACCGCAAGACCGTGATCATTGACGGTGAGACGGGCTTTATCGGTGGGCATAATGTGGGTGTGGAATATCTGGGCCAAGACGCGCATTTCGGCCATTGGCGCGACACGCATATCAGGATGACCGGTCATATCGTCCGGCAGCTGCAGCTGATTTTCACAGAAGACTGGCACTGGGCGCATGAAGAGGACCTGATCGAACAGCTGGACTGGGCCGGGTCGGAATCCGAGCAGGACATGAACGCCCTGATTGTTGCCACCGGCCCCGGCGACGACACGGAAACCGGCGCGATGATGTTCTTTGCCGCCATTACCGAAGCGAAAGAAAGGCTGTGGATCGCCTCACCCTATATTGTGCCGGACATCGATGTCATGACCGCCTTGCAGCACGCCGCCCTGCGCGGCGTGGATGTGCGCATTCTGGTGCCGGACGTGATCGACCACCGTCTGCCCTGGCTGGCTGCCTTTGCCTATTTTGACGAGGTCAGGGACTGCGGCGCGCGGGTGTTTCGCTACACTGACGGCTTTATGCACCAGAAGGTGTTTGTGGTCGACGACACGCTGGCGGCCGTGGGTACAACCAATCTGGACAACCGCTCTTTCCGCCTGAATTTCGAAGCAATGGCCCTGTTCTTTGATTCAAGAGCGACGCAAGCCGTGGACAAGATGCTGCGGGCCGATTTCGAAAAATGCTATGAGCTGACCAAAAAACTGCCCGACCAACCGGCCTATATCCGGTTTGGATCACCGCTTGCACGGCTGTTCGCGCCAATCCTCTAGGACATAAGCTCTTCTTTGAAGACCTGCGTCATCAGCGCGACCATAAAGGCGGTGGATAGCCCGAAAGCCAACAGTCCTGTAACCGAGGCAAAGGCGCCGAAAATACGCAGCGGCTCCCCCAGAACGATGTCGCCGTAGCCCAGTGTCGTGAAGGTCACCAGCGAGAAATACAGCGCCGAGTTCCAGTCAGGCAGCACATCCCCCAGCATCCAGACAATCGCCCAGAGCCAGACCTGAAATGTGTGGATCATGACGATAAAAACAAGGGCGATACAGATCGGGGCGGCGATCGAAACGAACCTTTTACTGTTTTCCAATCGCAGGGACGCACCCCGTACAACCTGCGTGCACCACGTCAGAAGGATGATCTCGATCAGAAAGCAGATGCCCAGATAGATACTGCCCCAAAGGATCTGCTGCGTTAACGTCATCAATTCGCTTATCATGTTCCGACCTGAAGAAGTTCCACCACAATGGCGACTTAACCGAAAAAGGACAAGGCTGCGGCGAATGGAAACGAATGCGGCTGGGTGCTGGACTCTGCCGCACGGCGGCGCACATTGTTGCGGGCACAGTCCGAGGTTTTTTGCATGTTGCTGACGATCGACAAGGTCCAGAAATCCTATCCGGGTGGACGACCGGTTTTGCGGGACGTGTCGCTGACCCTCGATCGGGGACAGACGCTGGCCCTGACCGGAGAAAGCGGCAGCGGCAAGAGCACGCTGCTCAATCTGGCGGCGGCATTGGACAGTTTCGACGACGGAGAGATCACGCTGGACGGCACTGCCCTGTCACCGCTGGATGACGCGGGGCGCGCCGCGCTGCGTCGTCAAAGCGTTTCGCTGGTGTTTCAGCAGTTCAACCTGATCCCCTCGCTGACTGTCGCGCAGAACCTATCGTTTCACGCCCGGCTGTCTGGTCGCGAGGACGTCGGTTGGACCGCACAGCTGACGGAAAGGCTGGGCCTGTCCGGCTTGCTCAACCGCTTCCCCGAGAGCCTTTCGGGCGGGCAGCAGCAGCGCGTCGCCATTGGGCGCGCGATGGCGGCGCGGCCGAAACTGCTGCTGGCGGATGAGCCCACAGGCAATCTGGACGAAACCGCCAGCGCCAATGTGCTGGACCTGATGCTTGCGCTGGTGGGTGATACCGGGGCCGCGCTGTTGTTGGTCACCCATTCGCAGGACATCGCCGGGCGGCTGGACCGGCACGCGCATCTGGCCGGTGGTCACATCACATGACCGGCGCGGTCATACAGGCCCTGCTGTCGCATTGGCGGCGTCACAAGCTGCAGCTGGCGACTCTGCTGGTTGGAATTGCGCTGGCCACGGGTCTGTGGTCCGCCGTACAGGCGATCAACGCCGAGGCCCGCGCCAGCTATCAGCGCGCCAGTGATCAGCTCGCACTGGGTTTGCATGACGAATTGCGTTACCCGACCGGTCCGATCCCGATTGCGCGCTATATCACGCTGCGCCGGGCCGGGTGGCAAGTGGCGGCGGTTCTGGAAGGCCCCCTGCGCCTGAACGGACGCACGGTGCAGGTGATGGGCGTCGATATGGTGGCCTACCCCGCCCTGCCCGCCGTGACGCAGATCGAGCGATCCCAAATGCCCCCCGATCCGGCTGACATGCTGACCGCGCCCGGCCGTCTGCTGTCATCCCCCGAACTTGCCGAGGTGCTAAGAGCGAAGGACGGTCTGCCTCCGATCCTGCTGTCTGAAGCCGTCCCGCCCGACCTGATCCTAACCGATATCGGCGTGGCTGAGACACTGTTGGAAAAACCCGGCCAGATTTCCCGCTTGCTGGTGTTACCAGATCAGCCGCGCGGCATTCCTTCGCTGTCCGAGATCGCACCTGAACTGGAGCGCGTTGAGGCCTCCTCCCGGCTGGACACAGCCCAGTTGACGGACAGTTTTCACCTGAACCTGACAGCCTTTGGCCTACTGTCCTTTGCGGTTGGGCTGTTCATCGTCCACGGTACCGTCGGGCTGGCCTTTGCCCAGCGACGGGCGATGATCCGGACTTTGCGCGCGCTGGGCGTATCCATGCGACGGCTGGTCTGGATGATCATGGCTGAACTGACCCTGCTGGCCCTTATCGGCGGCCTGTTCGGGCTAATCCTTGGCTTCTTTCTGGCCGGAGCCTTGCTGCCTGACGTCGCCGCCACCCTGCGCGGTCTATACGGCGCGCCGATCGACGGGCAGATCACCTTGCAATCGCAATGGGTTCTGGCTGGGCTGGCGATGGCCTTGGCAGGTACGCTGCTGGCCAGCGGTCAGGCCCTGTTTTGCCTGTCGCGTATGCCCTTGCTGACAGGGGCTGGCCTGCAGTCCTGGCGAAGCTCGCAAGCCGGGCGCCGCACGGCCGGGCTGATCGGGCTGGTCCTGATCGCGGGCGGCGTTGCCATCGGGTTTACGGTCGAAGGGCTGATCGCAGGGTTTGCGATGGTGGGCGGCATCCTGACAGGAGCTGCCCTGATCCTTCCCTATCTGCTGTCGCTTGCCTTGTCGGCCTTCCAGCGCAGCGCAAACGGGCCAGTCGTGCAATGGATCTGGGCCGATATGCAGGCACAGTTGCCCGGCCTGTCGCTGGCCCTGATGGCGCTGTTGCTGGCGCTGGCGGCGAATATCGGTGTCGGCACCATGGTGTCCAGCTTTCGGCTGACCTTCACCGGCTGGTTGGATCAACGCCTGACCTCCGAACTGTATGTGACCGCCACCGACAACCTGCAAGGCCAGCAGATCGCACAATGGCTGGACCCGCAGGTAGACGCGGTACTGCCGATCCGCAGCATTGAACTGGCACACGAAACGGGGCCGCTGTTCCTGTACGGGATCGTTGATCACCAAACCTATCGCGATCACTGGCCGATCATCGCATCCTCGGACAGCACGTGGGATCGGGTTCAATCAGGCGAGGCCGTGCTGATCAACGAACAACTCGCCCGGCGCGCGAACTTGTGGCCCGGCGATACGCTGACCCTCAAAGAAGGCCATACCCTGACCATTGCGGGCGTCTATTCGGATTACGGAAACCCGACCGGACAGGCCATCGTGTCGATGTCCCAACTGGACCGGATCGCGCCGGGGGCTGACACGCGCAGGTTCGGTATTCGTATTGCCCCGGAGCGCGCCAACGAGATGGCACAAGCCCTGCGGGATCAGTTCGAATTGCCACGTCAGGCGGTCATTCAGCAAGCAGCAATGAAGGCACAATCGCTGGCGATCTTTGACAAGACCTTTGTGGTGACATCAGCGCTGAACGTCCTGACGCTGGGCGTCGCCGGGTTCGCCATCCTGACCAGCCTGCTGACCCTGTGGACCCAGCGCCTGCCGCAGATTGCGCCGGTCTGGGCGCTAGGGTTGACGCGGGCAAAGCTGGCGCGGCTGGAGCTTTTGCGCAGCGTATTGCTGGCTGCGCTGACGGCGGCGCTCGCCCTGCCGCTGGGTCTGGTTCTGGCATGGGCGTTGCTGGCGGTGATCAACGTGCAGGCCTTTGGCTGGCGATTGCCGATGTATCTGTTCCCGACCGACTGGGCCTATCTGTTTGCTCTGACCTTGCTGGCCGCCTTTATCGCCGCCGCCCTGCCTGCATTGCGTTTGCTTCGCCTGCCACCTGCCGATTTGTTAAGGGTGTTTGCCAATGAACGTTAAAACACTGCTCTGTGTCCTGTTCCTGCTGCTCCCCTCTGCCCTGCACGCGCAGGGTTATGCCGGGTTGGGTGGCTCGGCCGAGGGGTTCGACATCCCGCAACCCGGCTACACGTTCGAATTCCCCCGCGATCACGGCCCGCATCCCGGCTTTCGGATCGAATGGTGGTACCTGACCGCAAACCTGACCGGTGAGGACGGGCGTGATTACGGCATTCAGTGGACGCTGTTCCGATCCGCCCTAAAATCGTTTGACGCCGAAGGCTGGCAGAGCCCGCAGCTCTGGATGGGTCACGCCGCCGTCACAACACCTGAAACGCACTATTTCGCCGAACGCCTGTCGCGCGGCGGGATCGGTCAGGCCGGGGTGACAGTCGCCCCTTTCGAGGCCTGGATCGACGAGTGGCACATGCGCGGAGCGGACCTCGGCGCACTGACCCTTTCCGCCAGCGGCGCCGAGTTTGCCTATGATCTGACCCTGAACGCCCACGGCCCGCTGGTGTTCCACGGAGACGCCGGATACTCGGTCAAATCCGCGGATAGGCAAGCTAGCTATTACTATTCTCAGCCCTTCTACACGGTCTCAGGTGTGTTGCACCTGCCCGAGGGCGAGGTTGCGGTCACCGGTCAGGGCTGGCTGGACCGCGAATGGTCCTCGCAGCCTCTGGCGGCGGATCAAAGCGGCTGGGACTGGTTCTCGCTCAGCTTTGACGACGGAGACAAGCTGATGGCCTTCCGCCTGCGCGGCGGGCGCGGAGACTTTACGGCTGCCACATGGATCACGCCGGACGGAACAGCGACCCCGGTGCCGGATGGCTCTGTCTCGTTCGCGCCAATGGACACTGCGCGCGTGGCGGGCCGGGACGTGCCCATCCAATGGCACGTCACACTGCCCGACCGCGATTTGGACGTCGAGGTCTCGGCCATGACCAGCAATGCCTGGATGGGCGCAAGCTTCGAGTATTGGGAAGGTCCCGTCATCGTCTCGGGCAGCCACCAAGGGCGCGGATACCTTGAGATGACGGGGTATTGACCCTACCTGACCACGTAGACCGAGACGGTTGAGTGTCTGACGACGCGGGCTGCGTTTGGGCCTAGGAGGTAGTCTTTGAGGTCTGGTTTATGGGCGCCGATGACGATGAGGTCTGATCCGGCCTCGGCGGCGGTGTGCAGGAT